>NZ_JBICSY010000009.1:0-175645 GCF_043197345.1 Micromonospora sp. NPDC049175
CCGATCTGCTCCCGCTCCAGCGGGCTCAACCTCGACGCCATAACCACCCCAACGAAGATCACGGAAGGGTGTTGCAACCACCAGTTGAGCCCGCCCGCGTAACGGAAAGTGTCCAAGATCTGCGCCCGGCGGCGATCGGGAGTGCGGAATTGGCAACGCCTGCGGCGGTGGAACATGCCCGCCGACGCCGAGGGCGTCTCGTCGGCGGGCGGGTGCCCACCAGCTCCGGCGCGGTGACCCGCGAGGCGGCGACATGGCGGCGGCAGCGGCGACGGACAGCCAGCCGGACCGTGATCCGAGGGGATTCGGCCGGGCGAGCAGTGGGACGGGTGGCCGCGGGCGCGGTGCTCGTCCCAGTCGGACCGGGGGCCGCTCCGCCGAGGGTGGGACGGGTGGCCGCGGGCGCGGTGCTCGGCCCACCCGGACCGGGGCCGCTCCGCCGAGCGGATCCACCTCGACCTGGCTGTCGAGCGGGAACAGGTCGAGGAAGCGCCGCGTCGGCTCGTGGGCGTGCGCGTACAGTCGGGCGGTGGAGCGTACCGAATCGATGCTGGCGCAGACCCGGCCACCTGGCGTGGCCGACGTGGATCCCGGCAGTGTGTTGTTGCCCGGCCACGACGTGCCGTTGGGTCGGTACACGACGGTGCGGCGGCTGTTGCCGCAGCGGGTCCGCCGGATGGTCGGCGCCTGGTGTTTCGTGGACCATTTCGGCCCGGACGATGTGGCGCAACGGCCGGGCATGGAGGTGCCGCCGCACCCGCACACCGGCCTGCAGACGGTGACGTGGCTGCTCGACGGCGAGATCCTGCACCGCGACAGCCTCGGCAACGTTCAGCCGATCCGGCCCGGTCAACTGAACGTGATGACCTCGGGGCACGGCATCGCGCACTCCGAGCGGTCGCCGGCCGTCCACCCGCCGGTGATGCACGGCGTGCAGCTCTGGGTGGCGCTGCCGGACCCGGCGCGGGCCGGAGCTGCCGACTTCGCGCACCACGCCGACCTGCCGCGTTGGCGTGCCGGGGATCTGGAACTGACGCTGCTGGTCGGAGAGTTCGCCGGGCAGCGCTCGCCCGCGGTGGTGCACACCCCGCTGGTCGGCGTGCAGGTGGAACTGAGCGGCGAGGCGCCGACGACGCTGGAGCTGCGGCCCGACTTCGAGTACGCCCTGCTGGCGATGTCCGGCGCCGCCGAGGCCGCCGAGGTGGGATTCGAGCCGGGGGAGCTGCTCTATCTGGGCTCGGGTCGCCGGGAGCTGACCGTGCGCGGCGGGGCCGGGGCGCGGTTGTTGCTGCTGGGCGGTGCGCCGTTCGAGGAGCCGCTTGTCATGTGGTGGAACTTCGTCGGCCGCTCGCACGAGGAGATCGCCGCCGCCCGGGCGGACTGGATGGCGGGGGACGGCCGGTTCGGCGTGGTCGCCGACGATGCGGCGCCACCACTGCCGGCCCCGGCCCTGCCCACCACCCGCCTGAAGGCCCGCGACCGCACCGGCGGCCTGCACGGCTGACACCGCCCGACCAGGGCCGGGTGTGACCGAGGGGCACCCGGGTAGTCGCCGGGATGTCGAGCACTCTGATCACGCCCGTGGCGGACCGCAAGCGCCTGGCGCGCCGCCTCGCCGGCAGCGGACGGGGCTTCGCCGAGCAGTACGGCTTTCGGGTGACAAACAACCCCGCGAGTCTCTTCCAGGTGCTGTACCTGTCGGTGCTGCTGGCCCGTCGGGGCGACTTCCGTCGGGCGTTGGACGGGGCGCGGGCGTTGCGCGACGAGGGGTGGGACAGCGCGGCCCGGCTGGCCCGTTCACCCATTGCGGACCGGGTCCGGGTGCTGCGCGCCAGTGGTCAGCGCGGCGACGTGGACGCGTTGGCCGACGTGTTGGGTGACCTGGCCCGCACGGTGGTCGAGCGGTACCGGGGCGACCTGCGCCGCCTGCGGGCGGTGGCGCGACACGACCCCGCCCGGGAGTTGGCGCTCCTTGGCGAGCTTCCGGGCGTGGACGGTCAGGTCGTCGAGTTGTTCCTCCGCGAGACGCAGGCGCTGTGGCGGGAGGTGGCCCCGGTCGCGGACCGTCGGGCGTTGGCCGCGGCCCGTCGGCTGGGCCTGGGCAGGTCGGCGGACGACCTGGCCGGCTTGGCCAGCGGCGAGTCGGAGCAGCTCGCCTGGCTGGTGGGGGCGTTGGCCCGGGTCGACCTGGAGCACCGGTACGCGGAGGTGACGGGCCGGCGGTGACGTGCCCTGGCCCACACTTCACCAAATTCTGACCAAACGGAGGATGTTCTGTCGTATGGTTGGACCCGGCAGTGGTGACCGCTCGGTTCGGGCGGGCATCCACCGCCTGGTGACCGCGACCGGTTCGGACGTGGTTCACCGCCTGGGCAGGCTTGCGTGGCGCCCTGGGTCGCGGTTCGCGACCAGGGGCGCCCGCCTGTCCCGGCCCTTCCTTCCGTGCCACCCTGTGCCGTCCCCGGGGCCAGCGCGACCCGCCCCCGCTCAGTTGGCCAGACCCGCCAACAGGTTCACGGTCACGGCGATGATGAAGGCACCGAACAGGTACGACACCATCGAGTGCCGGAGCACCGTACGACGCATCTCGTTGCTGGTGAGGTTGGTGTCGGAGATCTGGAACGTCGTCCCGATGGTGAACGCGACGTACGCGAAGTCGGAGTAGCGCGGCGGCTCGGACTGGTTGAAGTTCACCCCGCCGTCCGGGCCGGTGTAGTAGATCCGGGCGTACCGGGCGGCGAACACGGTGTGCACCACGAACCAGGACAGCACCACGCTGAGCACGCCGAGGCCGCCGTGCGCCTCCCGCCCCAGCCCGGGTGGCGCGCTCTGGGCGCTGGCCACCACCAGTCCCACGGCCAGCAGGCTCGCCAGGCAGGCGACGAGCAGCAGCGCGTCGCGGATCGCCCGGTTCGGGTCCTCGTGGACGGCCAGTCGGGCGGTCCGCTCGGCGTTCATCGGCCAGAGCTTGTGCCAGACCAGCACGAGCCAGCTCAACGCGCCGACGTCCCAGCCGGCGAGCGCGGCGAGCGGTAGGGGCAGCAGCAGCGCGAAGAGGCAGCCGGCGATGACGCCCACCACCGCCACCACGGCGAGCTGCACGGCGGCCGGGAAGCGCGCGTCCGGTGGGCGGGACGACGGTCGGGATGCGGGGCCGGTGTGGGTCATCGGCGACGCCCCGGTGTCGAAGCCGTGGCCGCCACCGCCGGGTCAGATGCCGCGCAGATGTTGCGAGACCCGGTTGTGCGTCTTGTCCCGGGCCTGCTCGGCGCGCTGCGCGGGACCCACCTCGGGCGCGGCCTCGATGCCGGCCGACCGGGCGACCTCGGTGCCGTTGGCGTAGTCCACCGGCGGCAGGGCCCGCAACGCCTTCAGCACGTCCGGCGGGGCGCCCTCGCGTTCGGCCTCGCGGACCACGTCGTCCTTCTCGGCCGGGTAGTCCAGGCTCGACAGGTACTGCAGGACGTCGGCGTAGCTCGCCATGGCGTGGGCTCCCTCGGGGCATCGATGTGGTCACGACCGGCGGCGGTTACCCACCCGCCGGCCGGTCACGCCCGAGCGGCCGAGGAATCCCGGCGCCGTTTCCCCTCCGCCGCCGCGGGTACCCGCAGACGCCGACGCGAGACCGAGGGAGTACGCGATGAACTACGACACCTTCATCGACCAGGTTTCCCACCGCACCGCGACGTCCTCCGAGCAGGCGGTCGAGGTGACGCACGCCGTTCTGGAGACGTTCGCCGAGCGGCTGACCGGCGGTGAGGTCCTGGACCTGGCCGCCCAGTTGCCGCAGCCGTTGCAACTGGTGCTGAAGCCGAGCCCGAACACCGAGCAGGCGGACCGGTTCGGGGCGGCCGAGTTCGTCGCCCGGGTGGCGTTGCGCGCGGGCGTGCGGGAGCCGGCCGCCCGGGACGCCGCGCGGGCGGTCTTCACCACCCTGCGGGAGGCGATCACCGGTGGTGAGTTCGACGATGTCGTCACCCAACTGCCGAGGGACTACCGGGACCTGGTGGAGCCGGCGATGGCACCGGGGGCGGCGCTGCGCCGTGGCTGACCACCGCACACACAGCTGTTTACCAGGGCAACCATCGATGTCCCGCTTGGCGTGGGGATTCGGCCTGGCCTAACCTTGTCGTGCGAGGGGAGTACTTCCCACGAACCATTCCGGTCAGTACGGCGCGCCCGGCGCGCCTCGGGTGGTTGCCCATCAGGTGATGGGTGAAGGAGACCTCGAACATGACGGTGTTCGAGGAGACCCCAATGAGCGAAGTGTCATACCTGTCCGCCGCCAGCGACCTGTCGTCGGTGGGCACGCCCACGCTGTGGGCGGTGACCATCATCGGCGTACTCCTGCTGTTGGTGTTGGATTTCCTGGTCACGCGCCGCCCGCACGAGGTGTCGATGCGGGAGGCGATCGGCTGGTCGGCGTTCTACATCGCGCTGCCGCTCGCGTTCGGCGGCTGGCTCTGGTCCCGCTACGGCTCCCAGCAGGGCGTGGAGTACCTGACCGGTTACCTGGTGGAGAAGTCCCTCTCGGTCGACAACCTCTTCGTCTTCATGCTGCTGCTGGCCGCGTTCGCGGTGCCGGCCGTGCTCGCCCAGCGGGTGCTGCTCTACGGCATCGCCGGCGCGCTGGTGCTGCGGGCCGTCTTCATCGCCCTCGGCGCGGCGGCGTTGCAGACCCTCGACTTCGCCTTCCTGCTCTTCGCGATCATCCTCGTCGCCACGGCGGTGAAGCTGCTGCGCGACGCCATGTCCGGGCATCAGCAGGAAGTCGACATCAACAAGATGCGGTCGGTGAAACTGCTGCGCAAGGTCATGCCGGTGGTCGACGACTACCACGGCACGAAGATGACCGTCCGGCAGGGCGCGAGGCGAGCGCTCACCCCGTTCGCGCTGGTGGTGGTCGCGGTGCTGGCCACCGACATCGTCTTCGCCGTCGACTCGGTGCCGGCGGTCTACGGCATCACCGAGGACCCGTACCTGGTCTTCGCCACCAACGCGTTCGCCCTGCTCGGCCTGCGGGCGCTCTACTTCGTCCTGCACGCGGCGCTGAGCCGGCTGGTGCACCTCAGCTACGGCCTGGCCGTCATCCTGGCGTTCATCGGCCTCAAGCTCGGTCTGCACTGGGCGCACGGCATCTGGGACAGTGTGCCGCAGATCCCCACGCTGGCCTCGCTCGGCGTGATCGTCGGCGTGCTGGTGGTGGTCACCGTGACCAGCCTGCGCGCCACCCGTGGCGGCGACGTGCCCGAGGAGCGCGAGGTCGTCGCGGAGCGGCACTGACCGCGCCGCGCCGGGGCGACGAGGAGGTACGCGGGAAAGCTCCCGGCCGGGCCGGCGCGGGTGGTACGACTGTGCAATGGGAATCGTGTCACCGGGCTTTCAGGGTCGGCCCCGAACGCAGGAGCCGGCCCTGCCACCGGGCCAGTACCTGACCGAGGACTATCCGGTGCTCTCGGCCGGTCCGACGCCCCGGGTGTCCCTGGACACCTGGGAGTTCGTCATCTCCGCCGAGAACGGCAGCGAGCACCGGTGGTCGTGGCAGGAGATGATGGCCCTGCCGCAGGAGACGCCGACGGTGGACATCCACTGCGTCACCCGCTGGTCCAAGCTCGGCACCACGTGGCAGGGCGTCTCCCTGGACACCCTGCTCGACGGCGTCGACACCGGGGCCCACTTCGCGCTCACGCACTCCTACGGCGGCTACACCACAAACCTGCCGCTCGACGACCTGCGCGGAGGACGGGCCTGGCTGGTGCACACCTTCGAGGGTGCGCCGCTGCCCGCCGAACACGGCGGCCCCGCGCGCATGCTGGTGCCGCACCTGTACTTCTGGAAGTCCGCCAAGTGGGTGCGCGGCATTCGTCTCAAGACGATGGACGAGCCGGGGTTCTGGGAGACCGCCGGATACCACGACTACGGCGACCCGTGGCGCGAACAGCGGTACCAGGGTGACTGAGCGCGCCGTGGCCACGAGCAAGCCACCCCGGACGGCCAACCGGTGGCAGGTCGGCCGGCTGGTGGAGCGCCGGGTGGAGACACCGACCGCGCAGACCCTGGTGCTGGAGGTGCCGGACTGGCCGGGGCACCTGCCGGGGCAGCACGTCGACCTGCGGCTCACCGCTCCGGACGGTTACCAGGCGGCACGGTCGTACTCCATTGCCGGGCCCGTCGTGGACGGCCCGGGTGGCCCGCGCATCGAGGTGACCGTCCAGCGCGTGCACGAGGGCGAGGTGTCCCCGTACCTCATCGATGTCTTTGCCGACGGCGACCCGCTGGAGGTCCGCGGGCCGCTCGGTGGCTGGTTCATCTGGCGGCCCGAGGAGACCGCGCCGGTGCAGTTGGTCGCCGGTGGTTCGGGCATCGTGCCGTTGATGGCGATGATCCGGGCCCGGCGGGCGACCGGCAGCAAGGCGCCGTTCCGGCTGATCTACTCGGTGCGCACACCCGGCGACGTGATCTACGCCGACGAGCTGCGCCGCCGGGTCCGCGACGACTTCGGCCTGGACATCGCGTACGTCTACACCCGCGAGGCGCCCGAGGGCTGGCGCGGCGAGCCGCACCGGATCGGGCTGGCCGACGTCAACACGCACGGTTGGCCGCCGGACCTGGAACCGCTCACCTACGTGTGCGGTCCGACCGCGTTCGTGGAGACCGTGGCCGACCTGCTGGTGGGGCTGGGTCATCCGTCGCGGCGGGTCAAGACCGAACGCTTCGGCCCCACCGGCTGACCGCCCGCCCGCTCCCGTACCTCGAGGAGATCCGATGACCGAGATGTCGTACCTGGACGGCAACATGCTCGACGGCCCGATGCGTGAGCTGTTCACCGTCGACCTGAGCAGCGCGATGGGCCGATGCGAAAACTGCGGGACGACCGGCTCGATGGCCAGCCTGCACGTCTACTCGCACGCCCCGGGCCTGGTCGCCCGCTGCCCCTCCTGCGCGGAGGTGATGGTGCGACTGGTCCGCGGACCGGACCGGGCGTGGCTGGACCTGCGCGGCACCACGTACCTGCAGGTGCCGATGCCGTTGGAACAGACGTTTCCCGGCCCACTCTGACGGGTCGGCCGGGCGGGGTCAGGCACCGGCGACGGCCCTGATCGCGTGAATCGCCTCGGCGACTCCACCCGACCACGGGGTGCCGTGGCCCGGCAGCACCCACGTCGCCTGGACGTCTTCCAGGTGGCGCAGCGACGCCAACGCCTGGTGGGGGTCGTCGGTGAAGGGCGCGGGTTGCGGGCCCCGCTGGCCGGTCAGCACGTGCCGGGTGGTCAGGGCGTCGCCGACGAAGATCGCGTCGGCCACGGGCACGTGGATGGCGATGCTGCCCGCCGAGTGCCCGGGGACTCCGATGACGCGGGGCGCGCCGGGCAGGTCGAGCACCTGGCCGTCGTGCACGGTGACGACCTCGGTGAGGTGGGTGGTGCGGAGTCCACCCCTGCGCATCGCGTACCAGAAGAAGCCGGCCGTCGCGCCGAGCTTCATCGTGCCCCACGAGACGTCGGCCTTGACCTCGCCCCGCGCGCGGGCGGCGTCCGCCTCGTGCACGTAGATCGGCACTCCGTGGTCGCGCCGGAGCCGTTCGGCGAACCCGAGGTGGTCGGTGTCGCCGTGGGTGAGGACGACACCGCGGATGTCGTCCACCGAGCGGCCCAGGTCCGACAGCTCGGCCAGCAGCTCGCGCCAGTGTCCGGCCAGGCCCGCGTCGATGATCGTCACACCCTCGTCGGTGTCGACGAGGTAGACGGCCACGATGTCGTTGCCGATGCGGCGCAGGTGCGGGGCGAGCCTCATCGCCGCACCCGGTTCGGGATTGCTATCGTCGGCATGATGGCTACGGTACATAGCCATCATGGCTATGGTCAATAGCCATCGGACCGACCCACCCATCCGGAGGGAAGCGGCATGCCCACGCCCGATCGGACCTCCCTCGACGCCATCGTCGACGCGGGACGCGACATCCTGGAGGCGGCGGGCATCGCCCGGCTGACCATGCAGGCCGTCGCCGACCGGGTCGGCGTGCGCGCCCCGTCGCTGTACAAGCGGGTGCGAAACCGTGACGACCTGGTGCGCCTCATTACCGACGCCACCGTCCGCGACCTCGGCGAACGGCTCGCGGCGATCGGTGTCGGCACCGATCCGCGCCGCGAGCTGGCCGAGCTGGCCCGTGCCTTCCGCGCGTTCGCGCACGCCCGGCCGAGGGGCTACCAACTGATCTTCGCGGCGCGACCCGACCCCGCCGGGCCCAGCATGGAGGCCCTGACCCGCGCCGTCGAACCCGTGCTGCGGGTGACCGCCACACTCGCCGGCGACCACCACGCCCTGGACGCCGCCCGCACGCTCACCGCGTGGGCGAACGGATTCGTCAGCATGGAGATGGCCGGGGCCTTCAACCTGGGCGGCGATGTCGACCAGGCGTACGAGTACGGGATCGCCCGCCTCGCCGACGCTCTGGCCCGATGAGCGCCGGCCGGCGTTTCGTCGCCGGCCGGCGCCGTGGTCGAGCGACTGTCCTGGTCAGACCTGGTTCGCGCCACCGTCGACGAAGATCTCGCCGCCGGTCATGAAGCTGCTCTGGTCGGAGGCCAGGAACAGCGCGGCGTTGGCGATCTCCTCCGGCTGGCCCATCCGGCCCAGCGGCACCGTGGCGGCGAGCATCTGCAGGAGCGCGGGCGCCTCCTGCGGGCTGGCGGCCAGCCCGGTGATGCCCGGAGTCTCGGTCGGGCCCGGGACCAGGGTGTTGACGCGGATCTGGCGACCGGCCAGCTCGGCGGCCCAGGTGCGGCCGAACGATCGGATGGCGGCCTTGGAGGCGGCGTAGACGCCGAAGGCGGGACCGCCCTTCGTCGCCGCGGTCGAGCCGGCCAGGATGATCGACGCGCCGTCGTTGAGCACCGGCAGGGCTTTCTGGACGGTGAACATGGTGCCGCGCACGTTGCGGTCGAAGGCATCCGAGTAGTGCTCCTCGGTGATGGTGCCCAGGGCGGCGAACTCCCCTCCGCCGGCATTGGCGAACAGCACGTCCAGTCCGTTGCCGCGGGCCGTGATCGCCGCGAAGACGCGGTCGAGGTCGTCGAGGCTGCTGACGTCGCTGCGGATCCCCGTGGCGTTCGGGCCGATGGCCTGGACGGCCTCGTCCAGCTGCTGCTGGCGGCGGCCGGTGACGAAGACGTGCGCGCCCTCGGCCGCGAAGCGGCGTGCAGCGGCCAGGCCGATGCCTGTGGTGCCACCGGTGACCAGGGCGGTCTTGCCATTGAGCTGAGCCATGAGTCGTACTCCTTGGGGTTGGTGTTTCAGAAGCGGGACAGCAGCGTGGCGAGCTCCCGCCACTGCTGCCGCGGCGGGTCGGCGCCGTCGCCGGCGTCGGGCCGCAGGACGTGCAGGGTGACGTGGTCGGCGCCCGCGTCCAGGTGGGCCTGGATGCGGTCGGCGACGTCGTCGAGGTCGCCCCGGGCGACGAGGGCGTCGATGAGCCGGTCGCTGCCGCCCGGGACCAGGTCGTCCTCGCCGAAGCCGAGGCGGGCCAGGTTGGCGCGGTAGGCGGGGAAACCGATGAACATCCCGATGCCGTCCCGGGCGGCCGCCCGTGCCCGGCTCGGATCACGGTCGAGGACGACCGCCAGGTGCGCGGCGATGAGTGGGGCTTCGCCCACGCGCGCCCGTTGCGCCGCCGAGTACTCGGGCGTCACGAGGAACGGGTGCCACCCGGAGGTCCGCGAGCTGGCCAGATCGACCATCTTCGGACCCAGTGCGCCGAGAAGGCGCCGGTTGGCCGGAATCGGGTGGGCCGCTCCAGATCCCGACCGGGCCGAGCGCGCGCCTCACCGTGTCCATGACGACTCCCTCCAGGATTTCTGTACCGCTCGGTATGAAACGAAACCTAGCAGGGTCCACCGCCATTCCCCAAACTTCTGTACCGATCGGTTTCGTCGGGCGGTAGAGTCGGTGCGGTGAGGAGGTGCGGGAGATGACCCAGACCGGACGACCGCGTGGTTTCGACACCGACGAGGCCCTGGATCGGGCGATGGAGGTGTTCTGGCGACACGGCTACGAGGGCGCCTCGCTGGCCGAGCTCACCGGGGCCATGGGCATCAACAAACCCAGCCTCTACGCCGCGTTCGGCAACAAGGAGGGCCTGTTCCGCACGGTGGTGGCCCGGTACGCGGACGTCGAGATGGCGTACGCGCGCGACGCGCTGGCCCAGCCCACCGCCCGGGACGTGGCGGCGGTGCTGCTGCGGGAGAACGCGGTGGCACTGACCCGACCCGACCGTCCCGCCGGCTGCCTCTCGATTCAGGGCGGCACCGCCTGCGGCACCGACAACGCGGCGATCGCCGACTTCCTCGCGGCCAGCCGGCTGACTGGCGAAACAGCCCTGGCCGCTCGCTTCGCCCGTGCCGTCGAGGAGGGCGACCTCCCACCGGAGGTCGACCCCACCGCACTGGCCCGCTTCCTCAGCGTCGTCACCGAGGGGCAGGCCGTGCACGCGGCAGCCGGAGCCCGGCGAGACCAACTGGAACAGTCGGCCGAGATCGCCCTGCACGCCTTCACCGCCGCGGCGTATCCCGTCCGCTGACCACGGCGCGCCGAAAACTCGGGTGCGGATGATCCCGGCTCGCACCTAGGCTCCCGCACCATCGGCTGGCGCGGCGTCCGGCCGGACGGGAGACGGGCGAAGCGATGACGGCACACCTGTTCGCGATCACGTTTGACGCGCACCAGCCCCTGCGACTCGCGCGGTTCTGGTCGGGGCTCCTCGATCGGGACGTGGTCGACGATCCACAGGACGGCGTACTGGTCCTGCCCACCAACGACACCGAGTTCCGGATCCGCTTCGCCCCGTACGAGCAGCCGAAGGTCGTCCAGAACCGGATGCACTTCGACCTGACCAGCAGCTCGCTGGAGGACCAGCGGCAGAAGGTGGCCAGGGCACTGGAGCTCGGCGGACGGCACGCAGACATCGGCCAGGGCCCGGACATCGATCACGTGGTGCTCGCCGACCCCGAGGGCAACGAGTTCGACGTGATCCCGCCGGGCAACAACTTCCTCGCCGGCTGCGGGCCGGTCGGCGCTCTGGCCTGCGACGGATCACAGCAGGTCGGCTACTTCTGGAGCGCGGCGCTGGGGTGGCCGCTGGTCTGGGACCAGGGCGAGGAGACCGCGATCCAGTCACCCAACGGCGGCACGAAGATCTCCTGGGGCGGTCCGCCGTACATGCCGAACGGGGGCAGGGAGCGGGTGCGCTTCGACATCGCCCCGTCCGCCGACGTCGACCGAAAGGCGGAGATCGACCGTCTGATCTCGCTCGGCGCGACGGTCATCGACCTGAGCGACGTCGGCGGCCGGGTGCTGTTGGCCGATCCGGACGGCGTCGAGTTCGCGGTGTTGACGCCCCGCTGACCCGGGCCGCCCGGGCTCGGACGCCGTGGGTCAGTCGAAGACCGAGACGCGGGTGCGGTGGTGTCGGGGGGTCTCGATCTCGTCGAGCACCGCGACCGCGAGATCGGCGTACGACAGGGTCGTCGATCCCGACGGGGGGACGCGATCCCCGCCGAGGTGGTAGCGGCCCAGCCGAGGGCCGGCCGCGTCCAGCATCGCCGGGGGAGTGAGCATGAGCCAGTCGACCGGGGTGTCCGCCGCGCGGAGCCGGTCCAGGCCGGCGGTGTGCGACAGGGCGAACGGACGCAGGTGACCGGGGAACGCCGCGGGGTCGTCCAGGATCAGACGGCCCTGCTCGTCGCGAAGGTTGGCGAAGAGTCCGATGAGGACGAGGCGGGGCACACCGGCCTCGGTCATGCCGTGCAGGAGCGCGTCGACGGCCTTGACGAAGAACCGGTCGTCGAGCTGGCCGAGGGCGGCCAGCGCCTCGGGTCCGGACGCGGGGCTGACCGCGCTGACCACGGCGTCGTGACCCTCGGAGATCGTGTACGTCGAGTGCGGGTCCGTGACGTCGCCCCGGACCACCGCGACGCCGTCCGTGCCGATGTCGCTGATCGTGCCCGGATTCCGGACGACGGCGGTGACCCGATGTCCACGGGCGCGCGCCTCGGCGGTGATGGCCCGTCCCGCCCTGCCGCCGGCCCCGAAGATGGCGATGCTGCTCATGGATTCGTCCCCCGTCTGGCTGTCGCTGCGAACCCCGGGAACGGTATCTACGAGATACTGGTTACTACAAGGAAACGGGGATGGATGGGGGCATACCATGACGGAACTGGATCCCGAGATGTTCGATCCGATGTGCCC
Organism: Micromonospora sp. NPDC049175; assembly: GCF_043197345.1. Classification (NCBI taxonomy): domain Bacteria; kingdom Bacillati; phylum Actinomycetota; class Actinomycetes; order Micromonosporales; family Micromonosporaceae; genus Micromonospora; species Micromonospora sp. NPDC049175. Next base: position 12,244 of record NZ_JBICSY010000009.1, read on the forward strand.
CTCCGGTGCCCTGCCGTTCCAGATCGGTGACAAGTGGACCGGGATGGTCGTGCTCTGCCTGCAGGGCGGGCGGCGTCGCTTCACGGAGATCCGGGTGCCGCTTCGGGGCGTCACACCCAAGGTGCTGACGCAGACCCTGCGAGCGATGGAACGCGACGGGCTGGTGGTGCGGACCGCGTACCCGGAAAATCCGCCGCGCGTCGAGTACGAGCTCACCGAGCTGGGGCGCACGCTGTTGACCCTGATCGAGGCGGCGCGCACCTGGAGCAAGGAGCACCTCCCCGCCCTGCTCAGGGCTCGGGAGGAGTGGACACGATCGGCACCGGTCGGTCAGGGTGGTCGGCCGTGAGATACCTGCGTACCGGTGGTCCCGCCGCGATCCGGCGGCCCCGGCCCACCGACGCCGACGAGTTCGTCGCCGCCACCCGGCGCAGTCGGGACCTGCACCACCCGTGGTTGGTCGCGCCGGCCAGCCCGGAGGAGTACGACCGTTACCTGCGGCGCATCCGCCGCCGGGACAGTGCCGGCTACCTGATCTGTGACCGGGCCAGCGGTGCGATCGCCGGCTACGTGAACATCAGCGGGATCGTGCTGGGTGCCCTGCGTGGTGGTTACCTGGGATACGCGGCGTTCCAGCCGTACAGCGGGACCGGGCACGCCTCGGCGGGCGTCGCGCTGGTGATCGACCACGCGTTCCACACGGTCGGCCTGCACCGGTTGGAGGCGAACATCCAACCGGGCAACGAACCGTCCCGCCGGGTGGCCCGCAAGCTCGGTTTCCGGTTGGAGGGCTTCTCCCCGGACTACCTGTTCGTCGACGGCGCCTGGCGCGACCACGAGCGCTGGGCGATCACCGCGCCGAGCGTGTCCTGACGGCTGCCGCCCGCTCGCGCGGCAGAATAGTCCGGGCAAGAGCCGCAAACCGGGATGTACGCAACGACGGGGGTCAACGGATGTGATCCGGTTCCATTACCCTCAGCGAAGTGGCGGTCAGTCCTGGTAACGAGCCATGGCTGGTTCGCGTCCGCAGGACCGACGGCGTGGTGCGAGGCGCCGGGCTGGCGTTGGATGCTCGTCACGTCCTGACCTGCGCCCACGTCGTCAGCAAGGGCGGCGAGAGCAGGTCATCCAGCAGTGAGCCCTCCGGGGAGGTCCTTGTCGACCTCCTCGGCCAGCCGGGCAGCCGGACGGTGTCGGCCCGGGTCGTGCCCGGCTGCTGGTGGCCACCCACCCCCGACGAACGAGACGACATCGCGTTGCTCGAGCTAGCCGAGCCGATGTCGCAAGGCCCGTTCGCGCCGCTGCGCCGCACGGTGACCGTGGACCGCCGCGTCTTCATGTACGGCTTCCCGGCAACAGTCGTGCACGGCGTACGCGTCGAGGCGAAACTCAAGGGCCGGTCCGGGGCGGGGTGGGAACGGATCCAGATGGTCTCCGCGGCGACCGAGCTCCGGGTCAGCCGCGGCTTCAGCGGCACGGCGGTGGTCGACGCGCAGACCGGGCACGTCGTCGGGATGGTGGTCAGCACGTACGAGGTTGACGACCGCGAGGGCGACGTGGTCGGCGGTGCCGACCAGGGCAGCGGCCTGTCGTGGATGATCCCGGTCGAGACGATCCTGAACCGCCTCCCGTGGCTTCGTGACCGGGTGCCCGGCGAGTCCTCGGTCGACCCGAGCTTCCGGTCCTCCGACGGCACTCTGGCAAACCCGCGGGTCCTTCGTCAGATCGCGAACTTCTTCGGTCGCCTCTCGCCCGACAACGTGCTGGTCATCATCAACCAGCACCACGATTCCGACATCGCCGAGGCGGTGCGTCAGGCCGCCGTGCTCTCCAGCCGTGAGCTTCGATCATCGGTCGACTCGGATCACCTCTCGGACGCTCCGCCGATCGGCAGCATCGACCTCGCGGTGGACGCGACGGACCGGAGCACGGCAGAGGTCTCCCAGCGGATCGCCGACTGGGCCGACGGCGCCGACGCCGCGACCACGCCGCCGGAGGGCGACCGGGCCGTCGAGTCGACGCCTCGCTCGATGATCATCAACAACATCGACGAGGCCACCGACCCGGAGACGCTGCTGTCCGACGTGGTGCTGCCCCTGGTCGACCAGGCGTCGACACGGGATCTGCGGATGCTGCTGACCTTCCGAGGCGAGTCCATCCGGTTGCGTACCACGCTGCTGGCTCGTCGTGTCGCCAGCCTCCAGGCCAGCGAGGAGGCCGCCCGGCGGGCATACCGCAGGGCAGCCGCCATGGTCGCCGACGTGCCCCGGCTCCAGCCGATGGCGACCGAGCTGCGCATCCAGCTGACCAAGCTGCGCGCCGCCGCTGCCACCACCGACAGCGCCGTCCTGGCCAACCTGCTCGCCTCTACCGAGCGCGCCACCGATCGGGCGCTGGCCGAGGCCGAGTCGGTCCGGCGGGAGATCGTGGCCCGGGAGGATCTCTGGTCGGAGCTGCGCGGCCGGCTGGGCGCCTATCGCGCGATGGCCGTGCAGCACGGCTTCGCCGAGGATCCCGCGCTCGGCACGTCGTACCGGGGCGGACACGACCTGCTCATGGCCGCGCCGTGCGATCTGGCAACCGCCGAGGCGGCGGTCCGCGAATACACCGAGGCGGTTTCATACCGAGTTGGCGGCCAACGCGGCGGGGGTGGGTCGTGACACCGTGCAACTGGCCAGGCTGCACCGGCACTGTCGACGAAACCGGGTTCTGTGACGTCTGCGGCCTGGCACCGCTGCCCGCCGGCACCGCCACGCCGGCCGCCGCGCCGTCCCGGTCGACCGGTCGCGACATCTGGACGGTGGCAAGCATCGTCCCCCTGCCGGTGCTGACCTTCTCGCCCGACGGGGCGACGACCGCACCACTGCGGGTGCCCGAGGAGTTCCGCTTCTGCCCCAAGGGTCACCCGGTCGGTCGGAGCCGGGGCGGACGACCCGGTCGGGACAGCGGGTTCTGCCCCTACTGCCCGACCCCGACGCCGTTCAACTTCCGTCCCGGCCTGCGCGCCAACGATGTCGTCGCCGACCGCTACAAGGTGGTCCGCTGTGTGGCCCGGGGCGGGCAGGGGTGGGTCTACCTCGCCCACGACACCCACAACGACCACGTCGACGTCGCGCTCAAGGGTGTGCTGCACGCCGCCGACGAGGCCTCCCTCAAGGCCGCCGTCGAGGAACGACGGTTCCTCAACGCGCTGGACCACCCGAACATCGTGCGGAGCATCGACTTCGCCACCCACGACGACCCGGTCGCCGGCCCCACCGGTTACATCGTGATGGACTACCTCGACGGCATGTCGCTGCGCAGGTTGCAGGTCGCCGCGAAGGACCCCCGACAGCCGGATGTCTCGCTGCCGATCGACCACATCCTCGCCTACGGTCACGAGATCCTCGCCGCACTCGACTACCTGCACCGGCGCGGGCTGCTCTACACCGACATGAAGCCCGACAACGTGATGCGCACCGCCGACCGGATCAAGGTGATCGACCTGGGCGGGGTCCGCAAGGCCGACAGCGGCACCGAGGGGATCGTCCACTCCGTCGACTTCTCGGTCAGCCGGACCGAGTTCCAGACCCGAGGGCCGACCGAGCGCTCCGACCTGTTCGCCGTCGGTCGTACGTTGGAGGAGTTGTACCGGTCCCGCACGCCCGGCCCGGATACTCCCGGCGCGGCCCCGGACGCCCTCGGCATCGAGTCGTTCCGCCGGCTCGTCGCCCGGGCGGTCCGTCCCGACTGGGACCGGCGGTTCGCCTCCGCCACCGAGATGTCCGAGCAACTCCTCGGGGTGTTGCGGGAGATCCTGGCGGGTCAACCGGACCGGCGTCAGCCCGAGCCGATCTCGCTCTTCCAACCCTCCGCCCGGCTGCTGGACGCGGGGCTCGGGCTGGTCCTGCCACTGCGTGTCTGGATCGACGCGGGCGACAGCACCCTGCTGGACGACGGTCTACCCGCCTCCGTCGATGTGGCGTTCGGCCTGGCGGTGCCCCGACCCGACCCGGACGACCCGGCTGTGGACGTGCTGCGCACGGTCGACGCGTCGGACCCGCAGGCGCTGCTGCGTGAGCTGGCCATTGTCGAGCAGACGTCGGTGGAGATCGAGTTGAGCAGGTGTCGGGCGCACCTCGCGCTGGCCGATCTCGACTCGGCCACCGCGGCGCTGGGTAGCGCCGAGACGATGACCGGCACCCGAGGCGACGTCGACTGGCGGATCGCCTGGCACCGCGGGCTGCTCGCGCTCGCCGCCGACCGGATCGACGAGGCGGGGCAGCAGTTCGACGCGGTCTACAGTGACATCCCGGGTGAGGTCGCCCCGAAGCTCGCGCTCGGCTACTGCGCCGAGCGGGGCGGCGACCACGTGCGGGCGGCTCGCTACTACGCGGCCGTCTGGCAGCGAGATCCCTTCCAGGCCAGCGCGGCGTTCGGGCTGGCCCGGCTCCGCCTGGCGACGACCGACCGGGCCGGGGCGGTGGCGGTCCTCGACGAGGTGCCCGCGCTCTCCCGGCATCACGACGCCGCCCGGGTCGCCGCGGCGCGGGTGCTGTCGTCCCGGTTGCCCGGCGGTCCACCCACCGCCGGTGAGCTCAACCAGGCCGTCCACCGGCTGGCCGCGCTGAATCTCGACGGCGAGGCACGCGACCGGCTGATCACGGCGATTCGGGAAATGGCGCTCGACCTGGCCCGTTCCGGGGACGCCGCCGATCTGACCGGCGGCCCGGTGCTGGCCGCGCCGCCGACCGAACGTGCCATCCGCGAGTTGCTGGAGGGGTCCTACCGGGCCCTGGGCCAGCAGGCGCACCACGCCGAACTTCCCGACCCGGTGGTGGTGGCGCGCTCGGGCCGCTTCCGGCGGGCCGTTCGCGTCGACGCCCGGCGCGCTGCCCATGACCTGCTCGTCGACCGGGCGAACGCGGTCCGACCCCGCACCCGATGGTGACGATGCCGACCCGGAACGGAGCGTGAACCGGTGGAAAGCGCAGTCGAGTTCGACCTGGAAGTCAACCAGAACAAGTTTCTGCGCGTTGGCGGTCGGGAGCTGCACGCGGTCCTCTCGGTCACCGGGCGGGGCCTCGCGGCTGAGGACGACACACCAGCCCGGTCGGATCCGTCGCGGCTGGTCGAGGTGCTGGTGATCGACTGCTCCGGGTCGATGGCGGACCCACCGACCAAGATGGCCGCGGCCCAGCACGCCGCCTCCGCGGCCATCAACGTCCTGCCGGATGGTGTCCGGTTCGCGGTGATCCAGGGGACCCACGAGGCCGCGCTGGTCTACCCGCCGACCCGGACGCTGGCGACCGCCTCGTCGGCCACCCGGAAAGAGGCCAGAGCGGCGGTCGCGCGCCTCGGCGCCAGCGGCGGGACGGCGATGGGCAGTTGGCTCGCGGCGGCACATGACCTGCTTCCGCCGTCATCGACGATCAACCACGTGCTGCTGCTCACCGACGGCATCAACGAGCACGAGACTGAGGACGCGTTGGAGCGCGTGCTGCGCAGCTGCGCCGGGCGGTTCGTCTGCGACCCCCGAGGCATCGGGGAGGGCTGGCACCCGCCGGACCTGCTCCGGATCGCCGCCGCGCTCAACGGCGCCGCCGAGGCGGTCCGGCGGCCGGCCGAGCTGGCAGCCAGCTTCCGGGAGTCCGTTCTCGCCGCGCTGACCAAGCTCCTGCCGGACGTACGGATCCGGGTGCGGACCATGCCGTACGCGCAGGTGGTCTTCTTCAAACAGACAAATCCCGTCATCCAGGATCTGACCGAGTACGCCGAGCGGGTCGACGAGCGGACGTGGGAGTTCGCCACTGGCTCGTGGGGTGTCGAACGCAGGGATTACCACCTCTGCCTGCGGGTCGAGGCACCCGACGACATTCTGGAGCGAGACCGGTTGGCCGCCCGGGTCGACCTCGTGGTCGACGGGGAGGTGCGGGCCACCCCCGCCAAGGTCCTCGTCAACTGGACGGTCGAGATGGCCAAGTCCTCCCGCATCGATCTCAGCGTCTCCCAGGTGACCGGTCAGGAGGACGTCCGGCAGGCCATCAACGCCGGCTGCGACGCGCTCGACCGCGGTGACCGGATCGAGGCACACGCGCAGTTGGCCCGAGCGGTGGCGTTGGCAACCGCGACACGGGACGAGGCCGCCCTGGAGCAACTGCGGCACCTGGTGGACATCGAGCCCAACGGCCTCGTCCGGCTCAGGGAAAACCTCAGCCAGACCGACATCAAGGTCAGCATCGTCGACTCGGTGCAGAACCCGTTGCAGCCACCGGTGCCACGGGTGCCGGCGGTCGCGGACAAGATCTGCGATGTCTGTCTGGAGACGTCGCCTGCCGGCTCGGAGAGCTGCGAAGCCTGCGGCCACCCATTCGGCGGAGGCCAGACGCCCGGAGTGCCGGTATGACGGCGGGTTCACGGACTCCGCCGCGGGTCAGCACCACCCGGCAGACCCTCGTGCGTCTGCGCGGGTGGCTGTTCGGGATCACCGCGCTCACCCTGGTGACAAGCCTGGCGGTCTTCCTCGGTGTCGCCAGCAACGCCGACGTCGCCGCGGAGCGGTCGGTGCCGGCGATCCTCGCCAGTTACAACGCACAGGACGCGCTGCGCAACGCGCACCTCGCGGCGGTGGGCAATCTCGGCCAGGGTGGCGTCGTCCTCGGTGGCCCCGGGGCGGATTACCAGCGCCAGATCGCCGCCGCCGGCCAATACCTCACCCTGTTGGCGGAGAACAACGCGGCCGGTGAGGGGGGCACCCAGGACATCCAGACCATCGAGGCGCTGCTGGTGACCTACACCGCGATCATCGGCCAGGCCGACGCGCGCTTCCGGGACGTCGACCTGAAAGCGCTCGGGGTGGCCGCGCTCCGGGACGCGGCGAGCCTGTTGAACGACATCCTCGTCCGGCTCGAGGATCTGCGGGGCAAGCAACTGCTCGCCCTGGACGACCAGGTGGACAACACCTGGACCAACAGGCTGACCGTGGCCGTCTGGGTGCTGCCGCTGGTCGCGCTCGTCGTGCTGTTGGTGCGGACACAGGTCTATCTGACCCGCCGCTTTCGCCGGACGGTGAACCTCCCGCTGCTGTTGGCCACGATCGCGGCGGTGGGGATGATGGCCCTCACCGCGTTGAGTCTCCTGTCGGCGGACAAATTGGACCAGGCCCGTACGGCGGTCCGTGGCGTTGACGGCAGCAGGCAGGGCCAGCTCGTCGACGTGGGATCCCTTGCCGCTTACGGCCTCGCGGAACAGGTGGAGTCGCAGTGTAGGAAAGCCTGCGCCGACACCCTTGCTGAGCTTCGCACCCCGTTCCCGTCTCCGTCCCTGTCCCCGTCCCCGTCTCTTTCCCTGTCCCCGTCCCCGTCCCCGTCCTTGTCCCCGTCCCCCTCTCCGTCTCTGTCTCCGTCTTCGTCTTCGACGTCGGGTTCCGTCGCGAGGGACCCCGTCGTCGCGGACCGAGGCGAGGTCGCTGCCGACGACGCCATCACCGAGGATGCCGAGGGCGCGGCCAAGAGCTACGCCGGTGAACTCCTGTTGCCCGTGCTCGCGCTCGTCATCGCGGGGCTGGTCCTGTGGGGCTTCCAGCTCCGCCTGACGGAATACCGAGAGCGGTGACCATGAAGCACAGCACACGGACGGCGTTGGCGATGGCCACGGTGCTGATCGCCGGTGTCGCGCTGAGCGGTTGCTCTGTCGAGCCGACTGAGGAACTGACGGTCTTCGCCTCGTGGGCTGGTGACGAGGAGGTTGCGTTCAAGGCGGTGCTCAAGGACTTCGAGGAGAGGTCCGGTATTCCAACCCGTTACCAGGGGCACCGCGACGTCAGCCAGGTGCTCCAGGTGGCGATCGAGCGAGGCCGCCCGCCCGACGTCGCGGTCCTGCCCCGCGTCAACGACCTGCAACGCTACGTCAACGCCGACCAGTTGGTGCCGCTGGAGGGCGCCGTCACGACCGATCCGGGCGCCGCTCCGCAACTGATCAAGCTCGCTCCGAAGAGCGGTCCGGCCGGCGCGCCCGACGGTCACGCGCTCACCTACGCGGTCTCGATCGCCACAAGCCTGAAGAGCGTGATCTGGTACGACACGAAGCAGTTGGAGAAGGCCGGCCAGGGTCCGCCAACGACCTGGAACGAGCTGGTCGGCCTGAGCCAGCGCAAGATCGATGATGAGCAGGTGCGCTGGTGCCTCGGCATGAGTTCCCAGTCGGTCTCCGGTTGGCCGGGCACCGACTGGATCGAGGACATCCTGCTGCACCAGTCCGGCCCGACCTTCTACGAGCCGTGGACGCGTGGTGACCTCGCCTGGAACTCCCCGCAGGTCAAGGCCGCCTGGGAGACCTGGGGCTCCCTGTTGCGGGTCTCCGCGGAGGGAACGGCCCGCGCCAGCCTCTACACCACCTTCGAGACGGCGGCGAAGGGCCTGCTTCCGCGCCCGGAGGCGTCGGGGTCGTCCGCCTCCCCGCCGGCGGAGCCGGCGGCGTCCGACTCACGGCGGTGTCACCTGGACCACCAGGGTTCCTTCGCGATCAGCAAATACCGGCCGAAGCCTTCCGCACAGCCGAGCCCGACGGCTTCCGGTTCGCCGGCCCTGTCGTTGGCCTTCTTCCCGACACCGCCGATCGGGCCGACGGGCACCTCGGCGTTCAGCGAGGTTTCCGACGACGTCGCGGTGATGTTCAGGGACCCGAAGGACCCCGAGCGCGCCAAGGACTCCAAGGGCACCGAACGGGCCAGGAAGCTGATGAGCTACCTCGCCTCCACGCAGGCCCAGACGGAATGGCGTGAGCACACCGACGGCCTGGCCTTCAGCCGGCGCGGCGAAGCGCCCGCAGACCAGGACGGCGTCCTGGCGGCGGTCGCGCAGCGGCTGCGGACCGGCACTCTCTGCTGGGACGGGTCGGACCTGATGCCGGCGGCGATGGCTACGGCGTTCGAGCGGGCGGTCCTCGTCTACCTGGAAGCGCCGGAGCGCCTGGACAGCCTCCTGCTCGAACTCGAAAAGATCAGAACGACGGTGCCCAGGGCCGAGTGGCTGAATCTGATGTGCGTGCCGCCCGCGTGAGAAAAGGACGTGAACGATGACGGAACTGCGCAGATTCGACCTCGACGGTGGCGGCTCGGTGGTGGTCGAGGTCGACGGTCGGGCCGGCGTGACGCCGGCCGGCAATGCCGGCAAGGTGGTGCGTGAGGCGCGGGCGACGTTCGACCGGGCGCTCTCCGAGGTCCGCGACGCCGCCTCCGCCGCGCTCGGCCAGTTCCAGTCGATGGCCCACCGTCCCGACGAAATCGAGATCACCTTCGGGGTGCAGTTGACCGCGGAGGCCGGCGCGGTGATCGCCCGGACCGGCGTTCAGGGCCAGCTCACGGTGACGGTGCGCTGGCAGCGGCCACCGACCGCGTAGGCCGGTCGGGACGTTTCACCCGGTCCGGGTGATGACGCTCAGTTCCCCCCTTCCTACCGTGGGTGTCATGGCTGCCGCTCGCGCGACCCCTGCCAACCCCTTCCCCGGCCCGGCCCTCGCGAATGCGGACAGCGCCGACCAGCGGGCCATCCCGCCCGAGCTGGGCACCGACTCCTTCGCAGTGCTCAGCGGGCCCACGTTCCTGTATTCCAACGGGTGCGGGAATGTGCCGACGGGCAGTATCGGGGGACTCGTCCACCTGGACACTCGCCTGATCAGTGGTTGGAGCCTGACCGTCAACGGCGGCGAGCTGCTGGTGCTGCGCGCCGAGACGATCGACCACTATTCCGCGCAGTACGTGCTCACCAACTCGGAGTTGCCCGGGCTGCCGCCGAACTCGCTGGGCGTGCGGCGGCTGCGCTACGTCGGCGACGGATTTCACGAGCGGCTGGAGATGGTCTCCTTCCGGCTGGAGCCGGTGCGGGTGGAGTTGCGGCTCGCCGTCGCCGCCGACTTCGCCGACCTGTTCGAGGTCAAGTCGAGGGTCCGGGACCGCTCCGACGAGATCACCCGTCAGCACGCCGCCGACGGGTCCGAGCTGTGCTTCTCCTATCAGCGCGGCGACTTCTCGGCGCAGACCCGGGTGTGTTGCGCGAAGCCGGCCGACCGGATCGAGGGCGACGACCTGGTCTGGGAGCTGGAGCTGGGCCCCGGCGAGGAGTGGCAGGTCGACCTGCACGTGCCCCTGCCGCCCGGGATGGGGGTGGTCGAGCCGGTCCGGGGCGACATCGCCGACGTCATCCACGGCCGGGCCGACGATCCGCTGCGCCGGTGGCTTGACGACCGGGCGGTGCTGCGCAGCGACAGCGCGGCGTTGGAGCACACCGTGCGGCAGTCCCGTAACGACCTCTCCGCACTGCGGCTCGACCTGGAGGTCAAGGGTCAGCGGATCATGTTGCCCGGGGCAGGGCTGCCGTGGTTCCTCACCGTCTTCGGCCGGGACACGCTGATCACCGCCTACCAGACGCTTGTCGCCGGGCCCGCGCTGGCGAAGGGCGCGTTGCTCGCCCTGGCCCGGCTCCAGGGTGAGACGTGCGACGACTTCACCGACGAGGAGCCCGGCAAGATCCTGCACGAGGTGCGCAGCGGCGAGTTGACCCGCAGTGGCGAGAAACCGTTCGGGCCGTACTACGGCAGCGCCGACGCCACCCAACTCTGGCTGATCCTGCTCTCCGAGTACTGGCGTTGGACCGGTGACGACGAGACCGTCCGGCACCTGCGGGACAACGCGCTGGCCGCGTTGCGCTGGATCGACGAGTACGGCGACCGGGACGGCGACGGCTACGTCGAGTACGCCACCCGCTCGCCGGAAGGGCTGGGCAACCAGTGCTGGCGGGACTCCCCGGACGGCGTCTGTTTCGCCGACGGCCGGATCCCCGTGCTGCCGCTTGCCACCTGCGACCTGCAGGGCTACACCTACGACGCCAAACTGCGGCTGGCCGAGTTGTTCGACGGGCCGCTGGACAACCCCACGTTGGCGCGCCGGCTGCGCGACGAGGCCAACACCCTGCACGAGCGCTTCAACCACGACTTCTGGATCGAGGAACGGGGCGGCTACTACGCGGTCGCCCTGGACGGCGACAAGAACCGCGTCGATTCCAAGACCTCCACCATGGGTCACCTGCTGTGGAGCGGAATCGTGCCGCCGGAGCGGGCCGAGGCGGTGGTGCGACAACTCATGTCGAGGGACATGTTCTCCGGTTGGGGCATCCGCACGCTGTCCCGGGAGGAAGCGCTCTACAACGCCCTCGGCTACCACCTGGGCACGGTCTGGCCGCACGACAACTCCCTCGCCGCGCTCGGCCTGGCCCGGTACGGCTTCCGAGCCGAGTCGAACCGCATCAGTCTGGCGATGATCGAGGCGGCCGAGCAGTTCGGTTACCGACTACCGGAGGCGCTCAGCGGGTTCGACCGCGAGCGGCTGCTCTTCGCCGTGCCGTTCCCGACCGCGTGCAGTCCCCAGGCGTGGGCGGCCGGCACGCCGCTGGCCCTGATCCGCGCCATGCTCGGCATCAACCCGGTCAACGGCCGGTTGGTCCTCGACCCGGACGTCCCGGAGGAACTGGGCCGGATCACCGCCGAGCGGGTGCGGGCGTTCGGCCAACAGTGGGAGTTGGAGGCGATCGGTCGCAGCGGCCACGTCCGGCTCCAGCCGAGCTGAGCGCGGCTGGCGCGTCGGACGTTTGTCCCGGGCCTCGACGGGAAACGGCCCGCAATGACGAAACCTCGTGTGGTGATCGTGGGGGCCGGGTTCGCCGGTTACCACGCGGCGAAGACGTTGAGCCGGATCGCCCGGGACCGGGCCGAGATCGTGGTGCTGAATTCGACCGACTACTTCCTCTACCTCCCGTTGCTGCCCGAGGTGGCGGCCGGGGTGGTCGAGCCCAAACGGATCGCGGTGCCGCTGACCGGGACGCTCAAGGGCGTGCGCGTGGTGATCGGCGAGGCCGACCACGTCGACCTGCAGAACCGCTGGGTCGGCTTCACCCAGGCGGAGGGGGAGAAGAACCGGTTGGCGTACGACCGGCTGATCCTCGCCGTGGGCAGCGTCAACAAGCTGCTGCCCATCCCCGGGGTGACCGAGTACGCCCACGGCTTCCGCGGCCTGCCCGAGGCCGTCTACCTGCATGATCACATCGTCCGGCAGCTCGAACTGGCCGAGCAGGCCGAGGACCCGGCCGAGCAGCAGGCCCGCTCCACGTTCGTGGTGGTCGGGGCGGGTTACACCGGCACCGAGGTCGCCGCGCACGGGCAGTTGTTCACCGACCGGCTGCACGCCCAGCGGCCTCGCCTCCCGGTCCGGCCGCGGTGGATGCTCCTGGACGTGGCACAGCGGGTGCTGCCCGAGATGGACGAGCGGATGTCGAACACCTCGCACCGGGTGCTCAACCGCCGTGGCGTGGACGTCCGGCTGGGCACGTCCGTGGCGGAGGCGACCTGCGACGGGGTGAAGCTCACCGACGGCGAGTACGTGCCGACCTGCACCCTGGTGTGGTGTGTGGGGGTGCGCCCCGACCCGTTCGTCAACGAGTTGGGCCTGCGCACCGACCGGGGGCGGCTGGTGGTCGACGAGTTCCTCAACGTCCCCGGCTACCCGGAGGTGTTCGCCTGCGGCGATGCCGCCGCGGTGCCCGACCTGGTGAACCCGGGAAAGATCTGCGGGATGACGGCCCAGCACGCGCAGCGGCAGGGCAAGCGCGCGGCGCACAACATCGCCGCGTCGTACGGGTTCGGCAAGCGCAAGCCGTACAAGCACCACGACCTGGGCTGGGTCGTCGACCTGGGGGGCAAGGACGCGGCGGCGAACCCGTTGCAGGTCAACCTGGCCGGGTTGCCGGCCAAGACGGTCACCCGGGCGTACCATCTGATGGCGATGCCGGGAAACCGCACGCGGGTCAGCGCCGACTGGGTGCTCGACGCCGCGTTGACCCGCTCGGCGGTGCAGTTGGGGCTGGTCCCGGCGAACGCGGTGCCGCTGGAGAGCACCACACCCGAGATCGCGTCCCGAGCCCGCTGAGCGGGCCGCCCGCGCACCGGCCGGTCAGCCCCGCGCGGCGGGGCCGGCCGGTCGCCGCGCGTCCGGGCCGGCCGGCGGCGCGGGCCGCAGCCGGCGCGGGCCGTACTCGCGCAGCAGGGTCTGCGTGATCCCGGCGGCGGGGATGGCCAGCAGCGCGCCCAGCAGACCGGCCAGCTCCGCTGCGAGCAGCACGCTGACCAGCACGGTCAACGGGTTGAGCCGGACCGCCCGGGACAGGATGAACGGCTGCAGCAGGTGGTTCTCCACCTGCTGGTAGACCACGAAGAAGACGAGCACCACCACCCCGGCGGTGGGGGAGTGCAGGAAACCGGCCCCGGCCGCGATCACCGCGCCGAGCGTCGCGCCGACAAGCGGTATCAGGTCGGCCACCGCCACCAGCAGGGCGATCACGGCCGCGAACGGGACCCCGGTGACGACGAGCACCACGAATGTCAACACCCCGCAGACCACGCTGATCAACAGGTTGCCGGTGAGGTAGCCGGTCACGGTGCGCGACACCTCCCGGCCCACCCGGCGCAGCCGCTCACCCTGACCGTCCCCGGCCGCCGCGAGCAGGCCGCGGGTGATCCGCGGCGCTTCCAGGACCATGAGGTACGCCAACACGACGACCGTGACCAGCCCGGCGACCGTCTCGACGACGCCGCGCAGCACGCCCACCGCAGGTTGCTGCAGTCGGGTGCCGAGATCACGGAGCTGGTCGGAGTGCTCGCTGACGTACCGCCGTGCGCCGGTGCGCTCCAGCAGTTGCCCCAGTGGGCCCCGACCGGCGCGGGCGTCGCGCAGCAGCTCGGGCGCCTGGTCGGCGAACCGGGCCAGCTCGCCGGACAACGGCACCAGGATCAGCGCGGCCAGGACCGCGATCAGCACGAACGCGACGAGGAACACCAGCAGCGTGGCTACCGAGCGCCGCCGCACGAGGCGGCGTTGCACGCGGTCGACGAGGGGTTTGAGCGCCACGGCGAAGAACGCGGCGACCACCGCCCAGACCAGCACCCGGCGGGTCGCGTACACGAGGACCAGCGCGAGCGCGGTCGCGAGCAGCAGACCGATCACGATCAGGGTCCGGCGGGCGGTCACCCGGTCGTCGGCGTTGCTCATCCGCCGCGCCTTCCCCGCACTCGTCGTCGGAAACCCGGCATTGCGGACGCGACGCCGGCTCGGTGGGTGTGCGGGGCGGCGAGGGGCCGACGTCGACCGCTCTCCAGGTGCGTGCTGGCCGGCCGATTCGACGTCGCTCAGCGGCTCCCGCCGTCGTCCGCGTCGGTGACCGGGTGCGCGCCGGCGACGAACGTGTCGAGCGCGGCGGCGTGCAGCAGCCCGCCCGGCACGGGGTCGCGCAGGGCTTCCACCGCCAGCCGGGCGACCGGCAGCCCGCCGGGTCGGGACGTCGCGGCCAACACCACGTTGCCGTACCGGCGACCGCGCAGCATCCGCCGGTCGCCGAGCACGCACACGTCGGCGAAGACCGCCCGCACCGTGGCCACCTGGACCCGGGTGGCGACCAGGGGCGGCAGGTCCGTGACGTTGACCAGGAACATCCCGTCGGGGCGCAGGACGCGGGCCACCTCGGCGGCGAACTCGACGGTACGCACGTGCGCGGGCATGAGTGCGGCCCGGTAGATGTCGGCGATCACCAGGTCGTGGGTACCGGCCGGGGTGGCGGTGAGCGCGTCCCGGGCGTCGGCGACCTCCACCCGCACCTGCGGCGGCAGCGGCGGCAGCTCCCGGGCCACCAGCTCGACCACGGCCGGGTCCCGCTCGACGACACGTTGCGGGGAGCCGGGCCGGGTGGCGGCCAGCCAGCGGGGCAACGTCAACGCGCCACCACCCAGGTGCAGCACGTTCAGCGGGGCGCCCGCCGGGGCGGCCAGCTCCACCGCCGAGGCGATCCGTCGCACGTACTCGAAGTGCAGGTGCCGGGGATCCTCGACATCCACGTACGACTGCTCGACCCCGGCGGACAGCAGGGTCCGCCCGGTCCGCCGGGCCGGGTCGGCGACCAGCTCCAGCCGGTCGGCGGCGCGGTTCATGACCGGCACGCTAGCCCAGGCCCGGGACCCGGTCGGCGGGTGACCCGGCACGGCCGACGGGCCGGCGGAGCGGGAGGTCCCGCGTCCACCGGCCCGTCGGTGCCGCGACGGCCGGTCAGCCGCCGGCCATCCCGGCCCCCACCTCGTCGATCGCGTCGTCGATCCGGTGCGCGAGGTCCACGTCGAGCGCGGTCACCCCGTTGGCCTGACTGGTCCGCACGGTCAGCACGGCGGCGGTGTCGCCCGGACGCCCGATGCTCGGTCCGCGCCCGCTGTCCTGGCGCATCCGGTCGAGTCGGTCGAGCACCCGGTCCAGGTTGTCCGCCGGCAACGCGACCACCCGGTGCAGGCCCTGCGTGTCACCGGCCCAGTAGGGCAGGTCGTCGAGCGCGGCGTCGATCGCATCCGGGTCCAGGGTGGGCGTGGCGGTCGAGGCTCCCACCAGGCCGCCGCCGGCCTCCGGTGGGTTCAGCAGGTCACGCAACCCGTCGGGTACGTGCAACGACTCGACCAGGTCGCCGTCCTGCGCGGCGAGCGCGGCGATCGTCGCCTCCGCCTGGTATCGGGCCTGCTCGGGGGTGTTGCCGCTGATCCGGCCCACCTCGGCGAGGAAGCCGGGCAGGTCCCGGTGCCGCTCGATGCCGTCGACGGGCAGCACGTCGTGCAGCGACGCCGGCACCGCCGCGAGCAGGCGTTGCCGCTCGGCGGCGTCCAGGGCGAAGGCGAGGACCAGCACTGTCGCCTCGGTGCCCACCTTCGCCGTCTTGAAGTCGACCCCGGCCCGGCGACGGACCTCGTCGACCAGTTCGTGGTAGCCCATGGCGCCCACTCCGGCCGTGCCGGTCGGCGGGGACGGCTGCGGCCGCGGATTGTCGGCGCTGCCGACCGGCGGCGGCGCCGGCCCGCCGCGCGTGCTGTCCGGCTTGTGCGGTCCGGCCGGCGGTGGGCCGGTCCGCCTGCTTTGGTCGAGGCTCGTGAGCTGCTTCGACGCGCTCAGGCTGGCACCGATCTCGCTGGGCTGGCGACCCTGGTCGCGGGCCTGTCGAGCCAGCGCCCGACGCCGCTGGTTGTCGCCCTCCATCTGCTTGCGCATGGTGGCACCCCTTCCGCTGGGGATCGTGGGCTGTGTGAGCCGCGTTCCCGCCGTCCCGGGAGCCGAAACGGACGCCGCCGGGCCTGTCGGCCCGGTGTCCGGGACGCTTCATCCGGCGGGGGTGAGGGGTGCTCACCCACCCGGCCCGCACGATCGGGTCAGGACCGAAGTTCTTCCGAGGTACGCGGAAGGAAGGTCGTCATGAAGCAGATCGTCGAGATCGTCCCCGCCCGACGTGGCTGGTACGCCCGCTGGCAGCTCACACCCGAGGTCACCAGGTGTTACCCGGTGAGCCTGTGGGCGCTGCTGGAGGAGGCCGACGGGACCGGCCGTGAGGTCATCGGAATGGACTGCATCGGCCAGTGGCCCGGCGCGGACGACAACGAGGCGGGTGGGCAGTTCGTCCGCTACCTGTACCAGACGCCCGATTCGGGAGAGCCCGACGACGTCGATCCGGCCCCGACGGGCGAGCTGCGCGAGAACGGTCCGAGACTCCAGCCGATGACGACACCCTAGACATTCCTCCGGCCCCCGACCCCAGGTCCCAGGGTCGGGGGCCACCCCGCTCGCGACGCACCCGACCGGGCATGGGTGTCAGTGGGGGACCGCCGTCGAGCGCCCGCTCTCCACGGCGTACGCCCCCGCGGCGAGCGAACCGACGGCCGTGGGGGTAAGCGTCAGCGAGACGACACCGCCGGGCAGCACACGCGCGCTTCCTTCGGGGGCGGCGAGTGTTGCGGGCGTCGACCCGTCCGGGAACAGTCGTTTCCCGGTTCCGACGACCACCGGGTACTGGAGCAGCCGGTACAGGTCGACAAGCCCGGCCTGGTGGAGCGCCTGCACGAGCTGCCAGCTGCCGTGCACCTGGAGCTCGTTGCCGGGAAGGCCCTTGAGCCGGCGCACGCTGTCGACGATGTCGCCGCGCAGGACCGTCGTGGGGCTCCAGTCGGCCTCCTGGTCCGTCAGCGTCTTACTGACGACGTACTTCGGCAGCGTGTTCAGCTTGGCGGCGATCGGGTCGTCCGGCGCGGTGACCTTGGGCCAGTACCCGCCGAGCAGGCCGTAGCTCGTGCGGCCGAAGAGGAACGCGTCCGCCTCACGGAACCAGCCCTGGACGACCTCGTTGGTGTGCACGGATGCGTGCGGGACGAGCCACCCGCCGCGGTCGAAGCCGCCGGAGCGGTCCTCGTCGGGGGCTCCCGGTCCCTGCATGACCCCGTCGAGGCTGACGAAGACGTTGACGCTGAGCAGCACGATTCTCCTCCGAATTCCGGATTGGAACAGCCCGCCGAGGGCTGGCAGACGGAGGCTAACTGCCTGGCCGCGGGCAGATCTTGTACAGGAACGACACCGTCGCGTCGCCCGCCTGCAGCTCCCGCGCGGTGTGCCCGACGTAGCGCCGCAGGGCGTGTGCCAGGTGAGCTTGGTCGAAGTACCCCAGTGTCTCGACGACCCCACGCCAGTCGCGCCCATGGCGCAGCATCGTGGCCGCGGCGTTCACGCGGTCGATCTGGGTCACCGCGGTCTGCGAGAGGCCGGTGATCGTGCGGTACCGCCGCTGAAGGGTCCGGCTGGACGGACGGCCCTCCGGATGCCCGGCGATGTGGTCGTCGATCCCGCGACGCGGTCGCACCAGCAGACCCGCGTCCCGCAGGCGCCGGACGAACTGCTCGACATTGTCGTACGTCGGCGCTTCCCATGCCTCGCCGCCGATGACGACTCGGCCCGAGTCCGTCACGGGGAAGGGCACGTACCCGTCGACGATCGAGGTTGCGGGATGCGGCCGAAGGACGGTGCCGAGCGTGAGCCGGATCCCGAGGAACTCGGCGTTCGCGGGGACCGGCGCCGTGCTCGCCCTGGTCTCCGGTCCGCGCAGGGTGGCGAGGAGCTGCCCCCGCATCCGCGTGAGGATCAGTTGGCAGCACGTACGCGCCGCGGATGTCATCGTATTCTCGGCGTCGCTGTCGGTGCGCCACACCCGATCGACGATGCTCGCGTCCGTCTCGGTGTCACGGTGCTCGAAGCGCAAGCGCGGGCCCCCCTCAGACGACGCGCGACACGTGTCCCCTGCCGAATCGTCGGGCGACGGGGAGGGCAGCGGGTCAGCCGATGGCGCGCAGGTCGTCGTCGGCGTGCTCCACGGTCAGCAACTCGGTCAGACCGGTGCGGTCCAGCATCCGTTGCAGGTGTGGCCGGGCCCCGGTCAGCCGGATCGCCCCGGCGGCGCGGCGCACCACCAGCAGCGCGCTGAGCCCGGAGGAGTCGCAGAGGCTCACGCCGGTCAGGTCGACGAGCACCTGCTGGTCGCCACGCAGTTCGGCGGCGGCGGCGATCAGCTCGGGCGCGGAGGCGTAGTCGAGCTCGCCGGTCAGCCGCAGTCGGACGTGCCCGGCGTCGAGCCGGGTGGTCTCGATGGTCAACAGCTGGTCAGACATCTCACCATGTTCTCAGCCAGGTGGACGATCGCAAGTCGGGGGCCGGCGACACGCCCGCTCGCCGCCGCTGCGCCGCTGGTGGCGGCACCTCGGCAGCCGCGCTGAGATGCCGCTTTGCGCGTCCCGGCGTAGGGTGGGCCGGAGAGTTTGGACCATGGACGCCGGTTCCGGTACGGGTTCGGGTGGACGACAAGGAGTGAGGCTCAGCTGGTGACTGCTTCCGACGTCAGGGACTGGGACCCGGGCGACGGACGGATCCTCACGCCGAGCACGACACCGGCTCCGGCGTGGGACGCCGACGTGTCGCCTCGGCCCGCCGCGACCCCTCCGCCCCGCTCCGGCCCACCGCCGTCGACCCTGGACCGCGACGCCGCCCCGTCCGACTGGTTCGAGGTCGTCGAGCACCTCCGTGAGGGCCTGGTGGTCTGTGACGCCGACGGCATCGTGCGCCACGTCAGCCCGGTGGCCGAGCGGTTGCTGCCCGGTGTGACGCCCGGTGAGCCGCTCAGCGCGGCGGGCGTGCCCGGCCTGAGCGAGGGCGACCCCGGCGGCTTCACCTACCGTGGACGTCGATTGACCGCCCGCCAGGTGCCCCTCTCCGGCGGCCACTGCTGCTGGTACGTCGAGGACGTCACCGACAGCGTCGGCCGCGCCGACGCGCTGCTCGCCGAGCGGGCCCGCTCGACCTTCCTGGCCGTGGTCGGCGCCAAGCTGGGCAACCCGCTGCACCCCGCCCGGGCCGCCGCCGCGATTGTGCGACTCGCCGTGCCGACCCTGGCCGAGGTGGCCGTGCTGGTTCTCGCACCGCGTTCCGGTCGGGCCGGCTGGTGGCGGGCCTTGGGCACCGACGACGAGGTGGCGTCGGTGGACAACGGCGTGCTGGCCGGCGGTGAGCTGCCCGCCGCCATCGCCGACGCGCTGACCGGGGTCGAGCCGCACGCCCTGGACTGGCTGGTCGAGCAGGCTGTCGACGCCGGCTGGCTGCCCGAGCCCGCCGGCGCCGCGACCGCCGCCCGGGTCGTCCCGCTGCCGGGCCGGGACGCGCCGGTCGGTGTGCTGCTGGTCGCCCGTCGCGCCTCCGACTCGTACGACGACGTCGACGCGGAGCTGATCCGCGCGTTCGCGGCCCGTGCCGGCGCGGCGATGACCACCGCGCTGCTCTACCGCGACCAGACCGAGGTCGCCGACACCCTCCAGGCCAGCCTGTTGCCGGTCGAGCCGGCCGAAGCCGCGGGCGTGCAGTGGGGGACCGCGTACCGGCCCGCGCAGGCGGGGCTGCGCATCGGT
Source organism: Micromonospora sp. NPDC049175 (assembly GCF_043197345.1). Taxonomy (NCBI): domain Bacteria; kingdom Bacillati; phylum Actinomycetota; class Actinomycetes; order Micromonosporales; family Micromonosporaceae; genus Micromonospora; species Micromonospora sp. NPDC049175. The sequence goes on from NZ_JBICSY010000009.1 coordinate 32,065, forward strand.
GGCGACTTCTACGGCTCGCACCGGCTCGCCGACGGCGGCTCGGTGTTCTTCCTTGGCGACGTGTCCGGCAAGGGGGTCGAGGCGGCTGTCTTCACCGGCCAGCTACGCCAGTGCCTCCAGGCGCTGCACCGCTTGGAGTCGCACCCCGGGCGGTTGCTGCGGCTGCTCAACGACGCGTTGCTGGAGACGACCCAGGCGCACGGCCAGGGGCGTTTCGCCACGATCGTGCTCGGCGTGGCCCGTCCGCACCGCGACGGTGGCCTCACCCTGACCATGGCCGGCGGTGGGCATCTGCCGCCGCTGGTGCTGCGCGCCTCCGGCGAGGTGGAGTCGGTGCCGCTGCGCGGCATGCTGATCGGGGTGGTGCCCGACCCCCGCGTCGGCGAGGTGACCGTCCGGCTGGCACCGGGCGAGACCTGCCTGCTCTACAGCGACGGGGTGACCGAGGCCCGTGGCGGCCGTCGTGGCGACGAGCAGTTCGGTACCGAACGGCTTGTCGCCGCGGTGACCGGCTGCCAACGGATGCCGGCGCCGGCCCTGGCCGAGCGGGTCGAGCAGGTCACCTGCGACTGGTTGGCGCAGGGCGACCACGACGACATCGCGGTGCTGGCGCTGCGGGCGGCCGGCCCGGGTGGGCGCGCGCCGCGGCACCTGCACTCGGTGCCCACCCCGTTACAGAGCGACCCGCCGGGGGAGATCGACGGGTGACCGCCGCCACCGCCGCCCTCGACCCGAGCGACGCCTACGTCGGCTACCTGGACTGCCTCGCCGACGCCGACGAGTACGCCGCGATCGACATGGCGATCGGCCTGCTCGACGCGGGCGTGCCGGCGGAACGGGTGCTGCTCGACCTGGTCGCGCCCGCTCAGGCCGAGGTGGGCGAGCGGTGGGCGCGCAACGAGTGGAGCGTCGCCCAGGAGCACGCGGCCACCCACATCAGCGAACGGGTGGTGGCGGCGGTGGCCGCGCACGTCAACCCGCGCCCGACCGGCGGGAGGGTCGTCGTCGCGTGCATGGACGGCGAGTGGCACGCGCTGCCGCCCCGGCTGGTGGCCGAGGTGCTGCGGTTGCGGGGCTGGCAGGTGACATTTTTGGGCGCCAGTGTGCCGGCGGCGCACCTGGTGTCGTACCTGCACCGCTACGACGCGCACGCGGTCGCGTTGGCGTGCGCGCTGCCGATGCGGCTCCCGCACGCCCATCGGATGATCGAGGCCTGCCGCCGGTCGGACGTGCCGGTGGTGGTCGGTGGGCGTGGGTTCGGTGTGGACGGCCGGTGGGCGCGCCGGCTCGGGGTGGCCTGGGCGCCGAACGCGCCCGCGGCGGCCGAGCTGATCGCCGACGAACGGGCGCTGCGCGGGGTGCCGCCGGCGCGGCTGGCGCACCTGGCCGACGACGAGTACGCCAGCCTGGTGCGGCGTCGTGCCGAGCTGATCGACAGCGCGTTGGCCGACCTGCGGGAGCGGGTGCCGGTGACGCGCGCCTACACCGCCAGTCAGCTCGACTCCACCGTGAGCGACCTGGGTCAGGTGGTGGATTTCCTGGCCGCGGCGGTCTACGTCGACGACGCCTCGTTGTTCACCGAGTTCGTCGAGTGGCTGGCGGGGATCCTGTCGAGTCGAGGGGTGCCCGGGGCGGCCGTCGCCCGGTCCCTGGAGCACGTCGCAGGCGCGTTGCGCGACTTCCCCCGGGCGGAGCGCATGGTGGCCCTGGGGCGTGCCGCGCTGCCCGACGCCTGCCGCTGAGCGCCCACTCGCCCACGTCGCTGTCGATCACCGCGCGCTGCGGTCCGCGGGGCGACCCTGCGTATACTTGCCGCACCGCAAATGTCCACCCGCGGGTGGAGCGAGGGGGAGTACGGTGACGTTCCGCGTCAGCAACGTCGAGCGCGACGGCGGTGGCGCCTGCCTGCGTCTGGCAGGTGAGCTGGACATGAGCACGTCCCCGGAGCTGACCGCCGCGATCGACCGGCTCATCGCCGCTGGCGAGTCCCGGGTGTTGCTCGACCTCACCGACCTCACCTTCTGCGATTCCACCGGGATGGCCGTGTTCGTCCGGGGGGACAATCAGGCCGCGGCCGACGGGGGGTGGCTTCGGCTCGTCGGCGCCAACGGCCGCGTCGAGCGGGTGTTGCGGATGACCGGCCTGGCCGACGTGTTGCGCTACGAACCGGAATCGGTCGACCCCGCGTCCCGCACCGCCTCCTGATGGGCTAGATTTCCCCGCCAACGCGGTGACCGTCAGGTCCCGTCCCCGCCGACCCGAGGCAGGTAGTGATGGGCGCAGACAGCCCGCAGCCGGTACGCATCCTGGTCGTCGACGACGACCCCGGTGACGTACTGATGATCGAGGAGGCGTTGGCGGACTCCGACGTCGACAAGGTCATCGACGTGGTCAGCGACGGCGAGGAGGCGATGGAGTTCCTCCGCGCCGAGGGCCGGCACCAGCAGGCCCGCCGGCCCGACGTGATCCTGCTCGACCTGAACATGCCCCGGATGGACGGCCGGCAGGTGCTCGGCGCGGTCAAGCAGGACGAGGACCTGCGGACCATCCCGATCGTGGTGCTGACCACCTCCAACGCCGACACCGACATCGTCGGCAGCTACACGTTGCAGGCCAACGCGTACGTCACCAAGCCGATCGACCTGGACGACTTCAACGACGTGGTCCGCCGCATCGACGAGTTCTTCGGCCGGGTGGTCGTGCTGCCCAAGCGCGTCTGACGCGGGCCCCGTGCGCGCATGCTGAACATTTTTCCCGAACCTCCTCGGTCGTCGCGGTCGCGGCCGAGGATCCAGGAGGGGAAGTAACAGCGGCTGCCTGGGGGGCGACGGGATGAGGTTCTCCATCGTTGAGACCGGTTACGACGTGCGGCAGGTCGATTCCTGCCTGGACGAGTTGGGGATCCGGCTGTCCCGGCTCGCGACGCGCGCCGTGGGCGTCGCCGGGGCCACCGGCGAGTGGGACGAGGTCCGGCAGGAGGCGGCGTGGCTCAGCGGCCTTCTCCAGCGGCTGGACCTCGGCGACACCGCCGTCCCCCGGGATGCCGGTGCCGCCGAGCGGCGTACCGCCGCCGAGATCCTGGCCCAGGCCCGTGCCGAGCTGGACGAGGCCCGCGCGGAGGCACAGCAGGTGCGCGAGCGGGCGTACGAGGAGGCGGTGCGGGCCCGGCGCGACGTCGAGGCGGCGCTGTACGCCCGACGGCGAGGTGCGGCACGGGTGGACGAGATCCTCGGTCAGGTGACGGAGGACCAGGTGCCCGTCGACACGTCGACCGCGGCTGCCGGCGTACCGGGGAGCCGGGTCGGAGTCGGCGGCCTGGACGCGGGCGCGGAGCCGCCGTCCGGCCGGCACTGAGGAGTTGTCGGCTCAGGCGGTGAGCGCCGCTGCGACGGTGGTCGCCCGGTCCTCGTGCTGGGCGTACGCGTCGGGGTAGGCGGAGATCTGCACGGCCTGGGCGGCCGCGGTGACGCTCATGTCCTGCCAGCCGGGGATCTCGTTGAGCGCGCTGTAGAAGGCCCGCGCGGCGTACGACGGGCGCATCAGCTCGGCCACCGTGCCCCAGCCGCTGCTGGGCCGCTGCTGGAACAACCCGAGCGAGTCGTGGTCGGAGCCGCTGCCCTGGTTCGGGTAGTCGGCCGACTCGGGGAGGACGTCGCTGGCCAGGTTGTAGAGGTTGCTCTCCTGCATGGCGGTGGCCAGAGCCACCACCAGGGCGCGGCGGGGCATCTTCAGGTCCAGGCCGACGTCCACGATGATCTTCGCGTTGTCCATCTGGGCCTGATCGAGGCCGGCGACCGGGCGGGGTCGGCGGGGCTTGACCGGCTTCTTGGGGGCCTTGCGCGCGACGGTGGGCGCGGGGGTGGGCGTCGCCGTCGGGCTGGGCAGGATCCGCGCGGGGGCGAGGTCACGATCCAGCGACCGGGAGGCGCGCTCGTCGGCGATGGCGGCGCGATCGGCCACCGCCTCGGCGAGTGGCTCCACGGGGCGGATCGGGTCGTCCCCGTCGCCCCGGGCGGTGGCGACCGCGACGAGGCTGAGGCAGCAGGTGACGCCTGTGGCCAGGGCTATCCGGATCGGGATCGAGCCGAGCAGGGGACGCCGGGGCGGTTCGGGGACGCGGTGCCGGCCGATCGTCCGTTCGGTTGATGCGACGTCGCCCGGGTGGGTGGTCGGGCGCGTGTCGGTCAGCTTCTGGTCGGAGGGGTCGTCGGGATGCACCTGACGAGGTTAAAGACCCAATTGCTCGATATCGCCTGTCCGTACGGTGGCCTGCGCCACAATTTGCCCAGATCGTGCCGACTTCACGCACCAGACCTCAGCAGACCGCCCAATCCTCTCTGATGGGACTAGACGGTTATTCCCGATTAGCCGGCCGATGACGGTCACGCCTGCGGGCCGACCGCCGAGAATCCAGGCAGAACCCAGGGTCCCCCGATCGCCCGATGTCGAATCCACCGAACGGCCAGCCCTCACCTCGCCCCGCCGCATGATCGTGCTCGATCCTGGAAATAGGGGCCTCAACCACGATCGATGCCACTACAACCAGGATCGAGCACGATCATCAGGCGGCGGCGGTCGAGTGGGGCCGGACCTCAGTGTCGACCGTTCTCCGCTGGCGTGACGGTCAGCCGATGGCGGCTCGTGTCGCCGCTGGAGAACGGCCAGAGGCGGTCCGCGTACTCCACCAGGTCGGCCAGTTGATCTCGACTCAGGCCGGCCGACGAGATCGAGGCGTGCACGTCGGCCCGGTAGAGACCGTCGTCGTCACGCCCCAGCTTCGCCTCCGCGCGCACCTGCACGGTGTGCGCCTCGTCGGTGATCTCCCCGGCCGCCTCCACCGCCGCGTGGTGCAGGCACGACGCGAAGGCGGCGGCCAGCAACTGCTCTGGTCGCAGCCCCGTGCAGTGCGCCGCCAGTGGCGACGCCAGCGGGGTGGAGAGCCCGCCATCGTCGGTGCGTACGTGACCGCCCTCGGCGGTCGCGGTGGCCTCACGCAGCCAGGAACTCGGATCCGACATCGCGGTTCTCCCGTCGCTCGGCAGGTCGCCTACCCGGCCCCCGCCCGCCGAAACGCCGTCGCGCCCGCGGTCAACGGCCCGCCGAAACGCCGCGCCCGCGCTCAGCCGCCCGCCGATACGCCGTCGCGCCCGCGGTCAACGGCCCGCCGAAACGCCGCGCCCGCGCTCAGCCGTCCGCCGAAACGCCGTCGCGCCGTCGCGCCCGCGGTCAGCGCCCGGAGGCCGCCTCCGGCTCGTCGAGCAGGACCACCGCCTCGGTCGCCTCGGCGGCGGCCCGTTCGGTCCACGGCGACGTCGGCGCCGGCCGGCGGGGCGTCGAGATCGCCATCGGCACGTACACCCGGGCGTCCACGGCCTCGGCCAGCAGCAGCGCCGCGACCATGCTGCTGGGGCGCAGCGTGGGATCGTCGGCCAGGCAGGAGTGGCACAACTCGGCCACCTCCGGCGGGAGCCCGTCGATCTCGGGCAGCGGCTCCGGTGGCTGACTGCGACGTACGCCGAGCAGTTCGGTGCTGGTGCTCGCGTGGTACGGCAGACGTGCGGTCAGGCAGTAGTAGAGGACCACGCCGAGGGCGTACATGTCGGAGGCGGGGGTGGCCGGCGCCCTCTCCAACTGCTCGGGCGCGAGGTAGGCAGGGGTGCCCAACACCATCCCGGTCGGGGTCGGATCGGGTGCGCCGGCGGGGATGGCGATGCCGAAGTCGAGCACCTTCACGCCCGACGGGGTGAGCATGACGTTCGCGGGCTTGACGTCGCGGTGCACGATGCCCTCGGCGTGTGCGGCGGCCAGCGCCGCGGCGACCTCCGCGCAGACCCGTACCGCGATCCGCCAGTCCAGCGGCCCGGCCCGCAGGTGCGCGGCGAGCGTCTCACCCTCGGCCAGCTCCATCACGATGTAGGGCACGGCCCGACCCGGCCAGGTCGAGGCGGTGCCGAAGTCGTGCACGCTCGCCACGTTCGGGTGCACCAGGCGGGCGGCCGACCGGGCCTCCGCGCGGATCCGGTCCACCGGGCCGCCCTGGCGGTGCCGGCCGTCCTGGTCGTCCGGACCGGGAAGGATGAGCTTCACCGCGACCGTCCGGTCCAGCACCTGGTCGTGCGCCCGCCACACCTCGGACATCCCGCCCACGCCGATGCGCTGCTCGAGCTGATACCGCCCGTCCAGTGTGCGCATCGACCACTCCTCGCCCTCGCTCCGCCGACGGCGGGTGTTCCGGTCGCGGTACCCGAGCGCCAAGCTGGGCAAACCGCAGCGGTGTTCGGGGGGATCGGCGCGCGTACCGCGCTGCGCCGACGGCGGCCGGTGCGGTAGCTTGCGAGCCAGAGCCGGCGTCACCGATTGTGCCGGCACGGTCACCCAGGGGGACGCCGCGATGAGCGAGGTCACCGTACGCTTCGTCGGCGGGCCAGCGGACGGCCTGGTCCGCCTCCTGCCGGCCGGGTCGGACGGCGCCCCACCACCGCGCTGGATCATGCGGCACCCGGACGGCACCGGTCCGGTGCAGCCCGGCCCGGACCATCTCTACGAACGCGACCGGCCCGACGACGCGGGCGGTTGGAGCATGCGGTTCGTGCGCACCGACGCGTACGGGGTGTCCGAGTGACCACGAGGCGGTGCTGACCGGTGGCGACGCCGGCGTCGGGTCGGGCCGGCCGCACAGCTGGCACACAGCTCCCGCAGGGGCGTGGCACAGACGTCGCGGCCACGATGGGCGCCATGGTCACACACGGGCAGACCGCGCCGAGCCGGATCGAGCTGCGTCGCCCCGACGGCGAACCCGTCCGGGTGCTGGTGGTCGACGACGAGGCGACGCTCACCGACCTGCTGTCGATGGCGCTGCGTTACGAGGGTTGGCAGGTCCGCAGCGCCGGCAACGGCATGGCGGCGTTGAGCACCGCCCGACAGTTCCAGCCGGACGCCGTTGTCCTCGACGTGATGCTGCCCGACCTGGACGGCTTCCAGGTGCTGCGCCGGCTGCGCGAGCACGCCCCCACCGTCCCGGTGCTCTTCCTGACCGCCCGCGACGCCGTCGAGGAACGCATCGCCGGCCTGACCGTGGGCGGCGACGACTACGTGACCAAGCCGTTCAGCCTGGAGGAGGTGATCGCCCGGCTGCGCGCGCTGCTGCGCCGCTCCGGCTTCGCCGTCGCCGCCCGGGAGGACGCGGTCCTCACCGTCGGTGACCTCAGCCTCGACGAGGACAGCCACGAGGTCCGCCGCGACGGCCACCTGATCACCCTCACCGCTACCGAGTTCGAGCTGCTGCGCTACCTGATGCGCAACCCACGCCGGGTGCTCAGCAAGGCGCAGATCCTCGACCGGGTGTGGCACTACGACTTCGGCGGCCAGGCCAACGTGGTGGAGCTGTACATCTCGTACCTGCGCAAGAAGATCGACGCCGGTCGGGCGCCGATGATCCACACGTTGCGCGGTGCGGGCTATGTCCTCAAGCCCGCCGAGTAACCTCCGCCCACTGCGCGCCGCCCGCCGGTGGCTGGCCGGCCGTTCCCTGCGTACCCGGTTGGTGTTTGCCCTCGTCGCGTTGCTGGCGGTGGTCAGCGTCGCCGTCGCCGGCCTCACCACAGTGGCGCTGCGGCACGTCCTGATCGCCCGGATCGACGCCGAGTTGGCGCCCGCCACCGTCCTGCGGGGTGAGCGTCCGGGACGGCCGGCGTTCCCGGGCAGTGGCCCGGCCATCCCACCCGGGTCCCCGTCGGGCACGGTGGTCGCCGAGATCACCGGCGGCCGGGTGACCAGCGCCCGGACCCTCACCGACAGCCCGTCGGGCGACGACCCGTTCCCCGACGAGCAGACCGTCGCGGTCGGGGAGGTCGCCGCGCTGGCCGACCTGCCGGTCGACGCCCGACCGCGCACCGTCGACCTGGGCGCCCGCGGCGACTACCGGGCGGTGGCCCGGCAGTACTGGGACGGCCGGGTACGCGTCGTCGCCGTCCCGCTGGCCGGCGTGCGGGAGACCGTCCGGCGGCAACTCGCCGCGCAGGCCGGGGTGGTCGCCGTCGGGCTGCTCCTCGCGGGCGCGGCCGGGGCGCTGATCGTGCGGGCCACGCTGCGCCCGCTCAACCGGGTGGCCGCCACCGCCACCCGGGTCACCGAACTGCCCCTGGACCGCGGCGAGGTGGCGCTCGCCGTCCGGGTCCCGACCGCGGACACCGACCCGCGTACCGAGGTCGGCCAGGTCGGCGCGGCCCTGAACCGGATGCTGGGCCACGTCGCCGACGCGCTGTCCGCGCGGCAGGCCAGCGAGACCCGGGTACGCCAGTTCGTCGCCGACGCCAGCCACGAGCTGCGGACGCCCCTCGCGGCGATCCGCGGCTACGCGGAGCTGGCCCGGCGCGGGCGCGACGAGGTCCCCGCCGACGTGGCGCACGCCCTGCGCCGGGTGGAGTCGGAGAGCACCCGGATGACACGCCTCGTCGACGACCTGCTGCTGCTGGCCCGTCTCGACTCCGGTCGGCCGCTCGCGGCGGACCCGGTCGACCTGACCGCCCTGCTCGTGGACGCGGTCAGCGACGCGCACGTCGCCGGCCCCGACCACCACTGGCAGCTCGGCCTGCCCGAGGTGGCGATCCGGGTGCCCGGCGACGCCGCGCGGCTGCACCAGGTGGTGGCGAACCTGCTCGGCAACGCCCGGGTGCACACCCCGCCCGGCAGCACGGTCGTCACCACGCTCGCCGTCGACGCCGACAACGCCGTGCTCACCGTCGCCGACGACGGACCCGGGGTGCCGGCGGAGCTGCGACCGGAGATGTTCGAACGCTTCGCGCGCGGCGACAGCTCCCGGTCCCGGGAGCACGGCAGCACGGGCCTCGGCCTGGCGATCGTCGCGGCCGTGGTGGAGGCCCACCACGGCACCGTCGCGGTGGACAGCGCTCCGGGCCGGACCGTGTTCACCGTCCGGTTGCCCCATGCCAGCGCGGACACCTGATCGGCTCGCGGGGCAGGTGTGGGTCAGCCGCCCAGCATCCCGGTGAGGACCTCGACGACGCGTCGCGTGTGACGCCCGTCCGGGTCCTCGTCGGTGTTCAGGTCGGTCACGCTCATCCCGAGCAGCCGGTCGGCACGGGCCAGTGGGGTGACGAGCGCGATCAGGTCGGCCCAGCGCAACCCGTCCGGCTCGGGGTAGGTCACCGCGGGCAGATCCCGCGGGTCCACCACGTCCAGGTCGAGGTGCAGCCAGGCCGGCCCGTCGGAGTCGGTGGCCAGGCCCGCCCCGACCGTCGCGGCGCCCCGGCGCAGCACCTCGGCGGCGTTCACCTGGTGGATCGCCGGGTCGATCCGGGCCGCCTCGACCCGGCTGCTCTCGTCGCTGGCCGGGCGGTGCCCGAGCAGGTGGACCCGGCTCGGCTCGATCAGCGCGCCGTCCGGGCCGACGGCGGCGGCCGGGCCGTGCCCGGTGAGCACCGAGAGGTCCATGTCGGCGGCCTCACCGGTCGGTGAGGTCGCGCCGTCGAGGAAGTCCGGGTGGGCGTCCACGAACCACAGCTCGGTCTTCGGCGGCAGGGCCCGGCAGATGCCGGGCAGGATCGCGCAGTCCCCGCCGAGCACCAGCGGTCGACGGCCGTCCGCCAGGATCGCGCCGACCCGCGCGGCGATCGCGCCACCGGCCCGGACCAGGCCCGCGGCGCCGATCACCCCGCTGGCCGGATCTCGGATCGGGTCGCGCAACCGGGCCTCGTCGATCTGCCCGCCGTCGTCGGCGGAAAGGGCGTCGTGCAGGCCGGCCCGGCGCAGCGCGGCCGGTGCCCGTTCCTCGCCGCGCCCAGCGCCGGAGGAGTCCAGCGGGGCGTCCACGATCATCCAGCGCACGTCCGCAGCGTACCGGCGCGGTGGGGCGTTTCGACCACATTCTGTGGCGAGGCTGGGAGTCCGCGAATGTGCCCGCGACGGCGATGACGAGCGGCGTACGGTGAGGGACAAGTCCGGCTTTCTGGGTCAAAAGCCTCATGGTGTACGCCTGGGACCGGGGTCGGGACGGGCGAGGGCAAGGAGCGATCGGTGATACATCTGGCCTACCTGGACGCGGGATCCGGCAGCCTGATCGTGCAGGCCGTCGTCGGCGGGGTGGCCGGCGCCGCGGTCGCCGCCAAGCTCTACTGGCGACGCCTCGTCGACAGGTTCCGCCGGCAACCGACCGACCAGCGGTGAGCGGGCCGGTCCCCACGATGGCGATCTCACCCACCGAGGTACGACAGGAGCCGGCCTCCTTCCGCGACCCCGCCAACCGCGTCTTCCACGTCGGCGACGAGGTGCTGCGCGGGCTCGACCCGCAGGCCGCCGAGCACTGGCGCGCCCTGGCCGGCAGCACGTTCTTCCCGGCCCTGGTCGCCGCGCGCAAGATCTGCGCCACCGAGGACGCCCCGTCGACACTCGTGCCCGCCGCGACCGGCGCACCCTGGGCCGCCGTGCTGCGCCACGAGCGCATCCCGTTCGTCTCCCACCCGTACGAGTGGTCGTTCGGCATGCTGCGCGACGCCGCCCTGCTGCACCTGGAGATCCTGTCCGCCGCGCTCGCCGACGGCTTCACCACCAAGGACGGCTCGGCGTACAACCTGCAGTGGCGCGGCGCCGAGCCGGTCTTCATCGACATCGGCTCCTTCGAGCCGGTCCGCGAGGACGAGCCGTGGGCCGGTTACCGGCAGTTCTGCCAGACCGTGCTCTATCCGCTGATGCTCACCGCCCACCTGGGCGTCGACTTCCAACCCTGGCTGCGCGCCCGGGTCGACGGCATCGAGGCCGACGAACTCCGACCCCTGTTCGGCGGGACCCGCCGGCTGCGCCCCGGCGTGCTGACCCACCTGCACCTGCACGGCGCCATGCAGCGCCGCAACGCCGCCGCCAGCACCACCGACGTCCGCGACCAGCTACGGGCCGCCGGCTTCTCCCGGGAGCTGCTGCTGGCCACCGTCCGCGGCATGCAGAAACTGGTCCGCAAGCTGGACCATCGCCCGGCGGAGAGCCACTGGTCGGACTACCAGCACACCTGCGGCTACTCGGCCCGCGACCGGGTGGCGAAGGAGCAGTTCGTCGCCGCCGCGGTGGCCGCCGGCACCCGCCCCCGCCTGGTGCTCGACCTCGGCGCCAACGACGGCCGGTACTCCCGACTGGCCGCCGGGCACGCCGACTACGTGGTCGCCGTCGAACAGGACCCGGCGGTGGTCGACGCGCTGTACCGGAAACTGCGCGCCGAGGGACAGCGCCGCATCCTGCCGCTGGTGCTGGACCTCGCCGACCCGTCACCCGGCGGCGGTTGGCGGGGCGTCGAGCGGGCCGGCTTCGCCGCGCGGGCCTGCGCCGACGTGGTGCTCGCCCTGGCCGTGGTGCACCACCTGGCGATCGGGCGCAACGTGCCGCTGCCGGAGGTGGTCGACTGGCTGACCGGGCTGACCGCGCCCGGCGGCGCGGTGGTGGTGGAGTTCGTCGGGCCGGAGGACCCGATGGCGACCCGGCTGCTCGCCAACAAGCCCGCCGGCCTCTTCCCGGACTACCGGCGCGACACCTTCGAGGCGTTGCTCGCCGCCCGAGGCCGCATCACCGACCGGCTGGAACTGCCCTCGGGCACCCGCACGCTCTACCGGACGGTGGTGGGTGGCTGACCCGGCCGCCGCCGACCCGCCAGCGGCCTTCGGGCGGTGGGCTCGGGGCTGGCGGGGCGAGCTGGGCCGGCTGCTGGAGGTGGCCGCGCTGGTCGGGCTCGTCGTCACCCAGCCGCTGCTGGATGTGCTCGGCCGCAGCCCCGACTTCTTCCTCTTCCACCGCGCCGACCCGACCCAGATCCTGCTGCTGACCGCCCTGGTGACGGTGCTGCCCACGGGCGTGGTGTCACTGCTCGGCGCGCTCAGTCGACTGGCCGGCCGGACCGCCCGCGCCGTCACCCACACCGGGCTCGTCGGGCTGCTGCTCGCCGCCCTCGCCGTGCAGGTGGGCCGACACGTGACGCCGCTTCGGGGCGTACCCCTGCTGCTCGTGGCCGTGCTGGCCGGCGCCGGCGGCGCGGCCGCACACCGGCGGTGGCGGGCGCTGGGCCGCGTGCTGCGACTGGCCGCCGCCGGGCCGGTGGCGTTCGTGGCGCTCTTCCTGTTCGTCTCACCCACCTCGGCGGTGGTGCTGCCGCGCGGCGACGGCGGGGTCGCCGGCACCGCGCAGGGCACCGGCGTGCACCCCCCGGTGGTCATGCTGATCCTCGACGAGTTGCCGCTGGTCAGCCTGCTCGGCGCGGACGGGCGGATCGACGCCGCGAGGTACCCGCACTTCGCCGAGTTGGCCGCTGGCTCGACCTGGTACCGCAACGCCACCGGCGTCAGCGGCTGGACCCCCAACGCGCTGCCCGCGATGCTCACCGGCCGGTACCCGGCCAAGCCGGTCGCCCCGCACTACACGCAGTACCCGGACAACATCTTCACCGCCTTCGGCGGCTTGTACGACATCCGCGCCGAGGAGAGCATCACCCGACTGTGCCCGCCCAGCCGCTGCGACCGACCGGTCGCCCCCGAACAGGGGCTCGGCGTCCTGGCCCGGCAGACCGGCAGGCTGCTCGGCCAGCTCGCCGGGCCGACGGAGAGCGCCGTCGACCCGGAGGACTCCTACCGGGAGCAGACCCGGGCCGAGGCCGGCCTGGACGCCGCCGAACCGGTGCCGGCCGACCCGACGTTCCGCTGGGACAGCCTGGACGACAACCAACCGGCCCGGTTCACCAGCTTCCTGGCCGGGTTGCGGCCGACACCCCGACCCACCCTGCACTTCCTGCACCTGCTGATGCCGCACTCGCCGTGGGCGTACCTGCCCTCCGGGGCGCGCTACGACGCCCCCGAGGACCTGCCCAACGACGGCGCCGGCTGGATCGAGCTGGCCCGGCAGCGCCACCTCGCCCAACTCGGCTACACCGACCGGCTGATCGGCGAGACCCTGCGGACGCTGCGCGCCAGCGGCCTCTACGACCAGGCCCTCGTCGTGGTCACCGCCGACCACGGCGTCAGCTTCCGCCCCGGCGCGCAGGGCCGGGGCCTGGACGCGATCAAGGCCGCCGCCGGTGAGGTCGCCTGGGTGCCGATGTTCGTCAAGGAACCCCGACAGCAGGCCGGGCGGGTGGACGACCGCAACTGGGAACACGTCGACCTGCTGCCGACAGTGGCCGACGAGGCGAACCTCCGGCTGCCCTGGCGGGTCGACGGCCGCTCCGCCCGGCAGGCCCCCCGCACCGACGGCACGAAACACTTCTACGACCGCCCCGGCGTTCCGCTCACCTTCCCCGGCGGGGTGCCCGCCCCGCCGCCGCTGCCGACACCGCACCCCCTGGTCGGCACCGAGGTCCGCGCCGGACCGGCCGGCGGCAACGCCCGGGTGGCCGACCTGCCCGCGTTCACGGCCACGGACCCGGACACCGGCACCCTCCCGGCGCTCGTCTGGGGCGACGTCCCGGACCGGATCCCGGACGGCACGCTGCTGGCGGTGGCCGTCAACGGCCGGATCGGCGCCGTCGTCCCGGTGGTGCCACCCGACCCCGGCGGACGTCGGTTCGCCGCCCTGCTCAGCGACGACAAGCTGTTCCGCGCCGGGAGCAACCAGCTCGACGTCTTCCAGGTCGCGACGGACGGTACGCTGCGACGCCTCGCCCTGTCCTGAGCCGGTCTCGGGTACTGGGATGAGGGGTTTCCCGGTGGCGCGGTCGGGAATCGGGTGACGCATGCCTCACCGCCGAACCACGGCGGGCGTTGTCCCCCGAGCCGCAATTACGGTAGAAGCGAAGGCAATTCAACGTAGATCTGCCGGCGAAGCGAGGAACCACATGACGGAAGTCAAGCTCGATCACCCCGGTGGGCAGCTGTCGATGCCGGTACATTCCGCGGTCGAGGGCCCCGCCGGTATCGGGGTGAGCAAGCTGCTGAAGGAAACCGGGATGACGACGTACGACCCCGGTTTCGTCAACACCGCGGCTGCCTCATCGGCGATCACCTACATCGACGGCGACGCGGGGATCCTGCGCTACCGGGGATACCCGATCGAGCAGCTGGCCGAGAAGTCCTCCTTCCTGGAGGTCTCCTACCTGCTCATCTACGGTGAGCTGCCGACCGAGCAGCAGCTGACCGAGTTCACCGAGTGGATCCGGCGGCACTCGCTGCTGCACGAGGAGATGCGTCGCTTCTTCGACGGCTTCCCCCGGGACGCCCACCCGATGGCGGTGCTGTCGTCCGCGGTGAGCGCCCTGTCCACCTTCTACCAGGACAGCCTGGACCCGTTCGACTCCGAGCACGTGGAGATCTCCACGGTCCGGCTGATGGCGAAGGTGCCCACCATCGCCTCGTACGCCTACAAGAAGTCCATCGGGCAGCCGCTGCTCTACCCGGACAACTCGCTGGGGTACGTGGACAACCTCCTGCGGATGACGTTCGGCGTGCCGGCGGAGCCGTACGAGGTCGACCCGGTGATGTCGAAGGTGCTGGACATGCTGTTCGTCCTGCACGCCGACCACGAGCAGAACTGCTCCACGTCGACCGTGCGCCTGGTCGGCTCCAGCAACGCCAACCTCTTCGCCTCGGTCTCCGCCGGCGTCAACGCGCTGTTCGGCCCGCTGCACGGCGGCGCCAACCAGGCGGTGCTGGAGATGCTCCAGCAGATCCACGCCGGTGACGACGACGTCCGCTCCTTCGTTCGCAAGGTCAAGAACAAGGAGGACGGCGTCAAGCTGATGGGCTTCGGCCACCGGGTCTACAAGAACTACGACCCGCGCGCGGCGATCGTCAAGAAGGCCGCGCAGGACGTGCTGGGCCGGATGGCCAAGCCCGACCCGCTGCTGGACATCGCCATGGAGCTGGAGGAGATCGCCCTCGCGGACGACTTCTTCGTCTCCCGTCGGCTCTACCCGAACGTGGACTTCTACACCGGCCTGATCTACAAGGCCATGGGCTTCCCGACGAAGATGTTCACGGTGCTCTTCGCGCTCGGCCGGCTCCCCGGCTGGATCGCCCAGTGGCGCGAGATGATCAGCGACCCGGAGACCAAGATCGGCCGTCCCCGGCAGGTCTACGTCGGCGCGCCCGAGCGGGACTACGTCCCCTTCGCCGATCGCTGACCGTTCGTCCCCGGCACCACCGCAGGCCGTCGACCCCTCCGGGTCGGCGGCCTGCGGCCTTTCCGGGCGACTCCCCGGTGGACTCGGTCGTCGTCCCGGCGGTGTGCTCCGCTTGATCGACTCGGCTTTCATGATGTCGCGGTATCCCGCTGCGGTGGATGGCCCGACTTTCAGAAAGGCGAGTTGATCACGCTGGCGGACACCCCGACTTCCGGAAAGCCGAGTCGATCAAGCACCGTGCGCCGTGCGCCGTGCGCCGTGCGGCCTTAGCGCAGGCCGGCGGCGGCGAGGAGGTTGCCCTCGGGGAGCGCCGGGAGGGCGCGACCCCGCGACATCCGCTGCTCGGCGCGCTCGGCGGTGAAGGCGGCGTCGTGGTGGATGGCGGCGGCGTAGCTGGCGGCGGTGCGCTGGGCGATCGCCGACCAGCCGTACTGGTCGTGGACCATCCGGCGGGCGCGGCGGGCCATGACACGGGCCCGGTCGGGGTCGGACAGCAGCGCGTCGACCGCGTCGGCGATCCCGTCGGGGTCGTGCGGGCGGAAGGTCATGCCGGTGACGCCCGGCTCGACGATCTCGGCGAGGCCGCCGGTGGCGGCGACGGCCAGGGGCGCGCCGGCTGCGGCACCCTCCAGGGCCACCATGCCGAACGGTTCGTAGATGCTCGGCACGGCGAAGCAGTCGGACGCCGCCATCAACGCCGGCAGCTCGGTGCCGCCGAGGAAGCCCGGCATGGTGACCATGCCGCCGAGGCCACGGCGGTGCACCTCGGCCTCCAACTCGGCACGGTACGGGCCGTCGCCGGCGATCACGACGCGCAGCCCGGGGTGCCGCTCGCGCAGTCGGGGCAGCGCGGCGATCAGGTGCTGGACGCCCTTCTCGTAGACGAGGCGGCCGGCGAAGGTGACGAGCTGGCCGTCCCCGGCGAACCGGGCGCGGGCGGCGGCCACCGCGCGGGCCGGCACCCGCCAGCGGTGCGGCTCGACGCCGTTGGCGACCACGTCGACCCGAGCGGTCGGTACGTCGAACAGGGCGTTCACCTCGTCGCGCATGTAACCGGAGCAGACGATCACCCGGCCGGACTCGCTTGTGAGCCACTGCTCGACGCCGTGGATGGTGCGGTTCATCTCCTCGGGCAGCCAGCCCTGGTGCCGGCCGGCCTCGGTGGCGTGGATCGTGCTGACCAGCGGGATGTCCAGGTGGTCGCGCAACGTCATCGCGGTGTGGGCGACGAGCCAGTCGTGGGCGTGGATGACGTCGTAGCTGCCGGCCTGGGTGGCGCGTAGTGCGGTGCGGGTGAGGGTGTGGTTGAAGGCCATGGTCCAGGCCAGCAGGGAGCTGGTGGCGAGGGGGAAGGTGACCGGGTCTTCGGGGGCGCGCAGGATGCGGACGCCGTCGGCGTACTCCTCCATGGGTGCGCCGTCGGTGTGGCGGGTGACGACGGTGACCTCGTGGCCGGCGGCGGCGAGGGCGACGGAGAGCGCGTGCACGTGGCGCCCGAGGCCGCCGACGAGCACCGGCGGGTACTCCCAGGACAGCATCAGGATGCGACGGGTCTGCGGGGGCACCCCGGGGCCGGGCTGCGCCGGCACGGTCGCGCCGGGCTGCGCGGAGAGGCCGGGCTGCGCGGTGTGACCGGGCTGGGTCGGGAGCGGGGACCGGGAGGTCAGGGTGGGCCGGTGGGCCCGGTCCTTGGTGGCTGTGTGCTGCTCGTCGACCCGCAGGGTCACATCAATCTCCGTCCATGCATGGTGATACGCCGGCGTCAGTGGCGGCGGAGTGAGGTGTAAGGGGTGGCGAAGGGCCAGTCGGAACCCGCGCGAACGCTTGTCCCCGATCAAGGAAAGTGCATCGGGCCGCCAAACGCACCTCGAAAGCGGTCATCGTGACGGAGGACACCTGAAGGGTGTAGTGCGCATCAGACAGGTGGTTTTCAGCCGTCGCCTGAAAGGATGGATTGGCGCGCCCGGAGCGGGGGCACTACGTGCGTGCGCGCGGGCATGCGTCGGCCGGTGCGGGCACAACCATGGTCTAAGGAGCAACATGCAGGTCTGGCCGGGCGAGCGGTACCCCCTGGGCGCCACCTACGACGGGATGGGCACCAACTTCGCCATCTTCTCCGAGGTGGCCGACAGGATCGAGCTCTGCCTCTTCGACGAGTGGGACACCGGCGCGGAACGCCGCGTCGAACTGCGTGAGGTGGACGCCTACGTGTGGCACGCGTACCTGCCGGGCATCGAGCCGGGGCAGCGCTACGGCTACCGGGTGTACGGCCCGTACGACCCGGCCAACGGGCTGCGCTGCAACCCGCACAAGCTGCTGCTCGACCCGTACGCGAAGGCCATCGACGGTGACGTGCAGTGGGACCCGGCGGTCTACGACTACGACATGGCCGAGCCGGAGAAGATGTCGGAGACCGACTCGGCGCCGTTCATGCCGAAGTCGGTGGTGGTCAACCCGTACTTCGACTGGGGCAACGACAAGCCACCGCGCACCCCTTACCACCACTCGGTGATCTACGAGGCGCACGTGCGCGGGCTGACCATGCGCCACCCGGACATCCCGGAGGAGTTGCGCGGCACGTACGCGGCCATCGCCTCCCCGCCGATGATCGAATATCTGACCCAGCTCGGGGTGACCGCGATCGAGCTGATGCCCGTGCACCAGTTCATCCACGACAACCGCCTCAGCGACCTGGGGCTGCGCAACTACTGGGGCTACAACACCATCGGGTTCTTCGCCCCGCACCACGGCTACTCGGCCCTGGGCCGCACCGGCCAGCAGGTGCAGGAGTTCCGGGGCATGGTCAAGGCGCTGCACGCGGCCGGCATCGAGGTCATCCTCGACGTGGTCTACAACCACACCGCCGAGGGCAACCACCTCGGCCCCACGTTGAGCTTCAAGGGCGTGGACGCCCCCAGCTACTACCGGCTCAGCGAGGAGGACCGCCGCTACTTCGTCGACTACACGGGCACCGGCAACAGCCTCAACGTGCGCAGCCCGCACTCCCTGCAACTGATCATGGATTCGCTGCGCTACTGGGTGACCGAGATGCACGTCGACGGTTTCCGCTTCGACCTGGCGGCCACCCTGGCCCGCGAGTTCTACGAGGTGGACCGGCTGTCGACGTTCTTCGAGGTGGTCCAGCAGGACCCGGTGGTCAGCCAGGTCAAGCTGATCGCCGAGCCGTGGGACGTCGGCCCCGGCGGCTACCAGGTGGGCAACTTCCCGCCGCTGTGGACGGAGTGGAACGGAAAATACCGCGACACCGTGCGGGACTTCTGGCGCGGTGAGCCGGCCACCCTCGCCGAGTTCGCGTCGCGCATCTCCGGCTCCGCCGACCTCTACCAGGACGACGGCCGCCGCCCGTTCCACAGCATCAACTTCGTCACCGTGCACGACGGGTTCACGCTGAATGACCTGGTGTCGTACAACGACAAGCACAACGAGGCCAACGGCGAGGACAACCGCGACGGCGAGAGCCACAACCGCTCCTGGAACTGCGGCGTCGAGGGCGACACCGACGACGAGGCGGTGCTCGCCCTGCGCGCAAAGCAGCGGCGCAACTTCCTGGCCACCCTGATGCTGTCGCAGGGCGTGCCGATGATCGGCCACGGCGACGAGTTGGGCCGCACCCAGCACGGCAACAACAACGTCTACTGCCAGGACAGCGAGCTGGCCTGGGTCGACTGGGACAACGTCGACGAGCAACTGCTGGAGTTCGTCCAGACGTTGACCGCGTTCCGCAAACGGCACCAGGTGTTCCGCCGCCGCCGGTTCTTCACCGGCCTGCCGGTGGGCGGGCGCGGCATCGACGAGCCGCTGCCCGACCTGGCCTGGCACACCCCGGACGGGCGGGAGATGACGGGCGACGACTGGGGCAACGACTTCGGCCGCTCGGTGGCGCTGTTCGTCAACGGCGAGGGCATCCGCGAGCGCGGCCAGTACGGCCAGAAACACCACGACGCCTCGTTCCTGCTCTGCTTCAACGCCCACGACGCGCCACTGGACTTCACCATGCCCGGTTCCGAGTACGGCCAGAAGTGGGAACGGGTGATCAGCACGGCCGAACCCGAACCGGGCGACGCCACCGTGATCAGCGCGGGCGGCACCATCCGGGTGCCGGACCGGTCCCTCGTGGTGCTGGAGAGGACGATCTGACATGGCCCCCACCCCTCCCAAGGCCACCTACCGCGTCCAGGTCCGCCCCGGCTTCGACCTGGACGCCACCGCCGCGATCGTCGACTACCTCGCCGACCTCGGCGTCAGCCACCTCTACACCGCCCCGCTGCTGGCTGCCACCCCCGGTTCCCAGCACGGCTACGACGTGGTCGACCACCGGGCGGTCAACCCGGAGCTGGGCGGCGAGGCAGCCCGGCAACGACTGCTGGCCGCGCTGCGGGACAAGCACCTCGGCCTGGTCGTCGACATCGTGCCCAACCACGCGGGCGTCGCCGTGCCGCCGGCCAACCCGGCCTGGTGGGACGTGCTGCGCCGGGGGCGCGACTCGTCGTACGCCGACTGGTTCGACATCGACTGGGACCGGGGCCGGCTGCTGCTCCCGGTGCTGGCCGACGACCCGGCCGCCCTGGACGACCTCAAGGTCGTCGACGACGAGCTGCGCTACCACGAGCACCGCTTCCCGATCGCCGACGGCACCGGCGACGGCACCGCGCGGGAGGTGCACGACCGGCAGCGCTACGAGCTGGTCTCCTGGCGGCGGGGTGACGCCGAGCTGACGTACCGCAGGTTCTTCGCCATCGCGGGCCTGGCGGGTCTGCGCGTGGAGGACCCGGCGGTGTTCGCCGCCACCCACGAGCTGATCCTGCGCTGGGCCGCCGCCGGCGAGGTCGACGGCATCCGCGTCGACCACCCGGACGGCCTGCGCGACCCGGGCGGCTACCTGGCCCGGTTGCGGGCCGCGGCGCCGGACGCCTGGCTCGTGGTGGAGAAGATCCTGGAGTACGGCGAGGAGCTGCCGGACTGGCCGGTGGACGGCACGACCGGCTACGAGGCACTGGCCGCGGTGAACGGCCTCTTCGTCGACACCGACGCCGAGGGTGACTTCACGGTGCTGGACACCCACCTCGTCGGGCGCCGCACCTCCTGGGAGGACCTGACCCACGCCACCAAGCTGGCCGCCGCCACACAGCTGCTCGCCGCCGAGCTGACCCGGCTGGCCGCGCTCGCCCCCGAGGTGCCCACCGCGCAGGCCCGCGTGGCGCTCGCCGAGCTGGCCGCCGCGTTCGAGGTCTACCGGGGCTACCCGCCGCACGGCGCCCGGCACCTCGCCGCCGCCCGCTCCGAGGCCGGCCGCCGCCGCCCCGACCTGGCCGGCGCCCTGGACGCGGTCACCCGCCGACTGCGCGACCCCAACGACGAGCTGGCGCAACGGTTCCCGCAGCTCACCGGCGCGGTGATGGCCAAGGGCGTGGAGGACACCGCGTTCTACCGGTGGACCCGGTTCGTGGCGCTCAACGAGGTCGGCGGCAGCCCCGCCCACTTCGGGGTGCCGCCGGCGGAGTTCCACCGCTTCGCCGCCGCCCAACAGGTCCGCTGGCCCGCCAGCATGACCACCGTCTCCACCCACGACACCAAACGCGGCGAGGACGTCCGCGCCCGCCTCGCCGTGCTCAGCGAGCTGCCGGGCCGCTGGGCCGAGCAGGTCAAGACCTGGATGGAGTACGCCCCGCTGCCCGACCCGTCCTTCGCCCACCTGCTCTGGCAGACCGCCGTCGGCGCGTGGCCGATCGAACGGGAACGGCTGCACGCGTACGCCGAGAAGGCCGCCCGGGAGGCCGCGGCCTCGACCAGTTGGGCGGACCCCGACCCGGCCTTCGAGCAGGCCATGCACGCGCTCATCGACCTGATGTACGACGACCCGAGCCTGCACGACGAGCTGACCGAGCTCGCCGCCGCCATCACCCCCGCCGGCTGGAGCAACTCCCTCGGGCAGAAACTCGTGCAACTCACCATGCCCGGCGTCCCGGACACCTACCAGGGCACCGAGCTGTGGGACAACTCCCTCGTCGACCCCGACAATCGCCGCCCGGTCGACTTCGACGTACGCCGAGAGCTGCTGGCACGCCTCGACGGCGGCTGGCGTCCCCCGATCGACACCGACGGAGCGGCGAAGCTGCTCGTCGTGTCGCGGACCCTGCGCCTGCGGCGGGCGCACCCGGAGCTGTTCACCGGCTACCGGCCGGTGCCGGCGCACGGGCGGCTGGGGCGGCACGCGGTGGCGTTCGACCGGGGCGGCGCGATCACCGTGGCGACCCGGCTGCCGCTGGGCCTGGCACGCGCCGGTGGCTGGTGCGACACCGCGCTGTCGCTTCCCGTTAACGAGGTGACCGACCTGTTCACCGGTCGGGTCTACAGTGGCGGGGAGACCCCTCTGGACGACCTTCTGTCCGACTATCCCGTCGCACTGCTGGCTCCTCCCACCGCTGCCGTGGAGGCTGCGTCATGACCGAATTCTCCGTGTGGGCACCGGACGCCACCCGCGTGCGACTGCGCCTGACCGGCGACGCCGACCACGAGATGCGCGCCGCCGCCGACGGCTGGTGGCGCGTCGACGTCCCCGATGCCGGCCTCGACTACTCCTTTCTGCTGAACGACGACGAAACCCCGCTGCCCGACCCCCGGTCACCGTGGCAGCCTGCTGGTGTGCACGGGCCCAGCCGCCGCTACGACCACTCGGCCTTCGGGTGGTCCGACGCCTCGTGGACGGGCCGGCAACTGCCCGGCAGCATCCTCTACGAGCTGCACATCGGCACCTTCACCCCGGAGGGCACCTTCGACGCGGCCATCGACCGCCTCGACCACCTGGTGTCACTCGGCGTCGACCTGATCGAGCTGCTCCCGATCAACGCCTTCAACGGCGAACACAACTGGGGGTACGACGGCGTCTGCTGGTACGCCCCCCACCAGCCCTACGGTGGCCCCGACGGCCTGAAACGGTTCGTCGACGCCGCCCACTCTCGCGGTCTGGGGGTGATCCTCGACGTCGTCTACAACCATTTCGGGCCCTCCGGGGCCTACGCGCCGCAGTTCGGGCCCTACCTCGCCGAGCAGAGCAACAGTTGGGGCCGCTCGGTCAACCTGGACGGCCCGCACTCCGACGAGGTACGCCGCTACATCATCGACAGCGTCCTCATGTGGCTGCGCGACTACCACGTCGACGGCCTCCGCCTGGATGCTGTGCACGCCCTGCACGACTCGCGGGCGGTGCCCATCCTGGAAGAGCTGGCGATTGCCGTCGAGTCGCTGTCGACGCACGTCGGGCGGCCGTTGTCGCTCATCGCCGAGTCCGACCTCAACGACCCGCGGCTCATCACGCCGCGCGAGGCGGGCGGGTTCGGGCTGCACGCGCAGTGGAACGACGACGCCCACCACGCGCTGCACACGCTCCTTACCGGCGAGCGGCAGGGGTATTACGGCGACTTCGGCTCCCTCGAAACGTTGTCCGATGTGCTGACGGGTGGGTTCTTCCACGCTGGCACCTGGTCGAGCTTCCGGAACCGTCATCATGGGCGGCCGGTTGATCCTCGGGTTCCGGGGCACCGGTTCGTGGCCTATTTGCAGAACCATGACCAGATCGGGAATCGGGCTACCGGGGATCGGATCTCTGCCTCCTTGTCGCCTTCGTTGCTGCGGGTCGGGGCTACGTTGCTGCTGACCGCGCCGTTCACTCCCATGTTGTTCATGGGGGAGGAGTGGGCTGCTTCTACGCCGTGGCAGTTCTTCACGTCGCATCCGGAGCCGGAGTTGGCGTCTGCGGTGCGTAGCGGGCGGCGGCGGGAGTTCGCCTCGCACGGGTGGCCGGAGGGGGACGTGCCGGACCCGCAGGATCCGGAGACGTTCACGCGGTCGCGGTTGGACTGGGCGGAGCTGGACAAGCCTGAGCATGCTTCGATGCTGGCGTTCTACCAGCGGTTGATTGAGTTGCGGCGGTCGTGCCCTGACCTGTCGGATCCTCGGTTGCAGGAGGTTTCGGTGCAGCATGGGGACCAGTTTTTGGTGATGCGGCGGGGGGACACGCTTGTTGTCGCGAACCTGGCTGGGCGGGGGCAGGGGGTGTCGCTGCCTGGGGTGGCTCGGCGGGTGTTGCTGGCTACGGGGGAGGGGGTCACGGTGATGCGGGACCGGATCCAGTTGCCTGCGGAGACTGCGGCGATCGTGGCGCTGTGACTTTGGGGTGCCGGGCCTCGACAGCTCGAACCGCCGTAGGCCTTGCACGATGGAGGTTCAGCGTCGGCGAAACGTTTCCTGGACGATGAGCACCTAGCCTCCCGGCCCGTGCTGCGTACTCTTAGTGCGCAGCACGGGAGCCAGTTAGCGCTATTGCGATCGTAGGCGCTTATCTTCGTGCCATGAATCAGCGATTTGGCAGGCATCGACGTTGCGCGGCAGTGCCGTCGGCGCGGTTGGAGCTCAGCGGGCTCAGATTTCGTTCAAGTCTCGACTGGCCGAGCCGGCCAGGTCATTGCGAACACGATCTACAAGATCTCGACATCGGGTAGCATTTTTGAACAGGCTTGTGATGTAGTTGTTGCCGTAGGCATCCTCGACATGTTGAGTTAGCAAGTTGAGGACGGTGCGGGTTAAGTCGGACACGGACTCCAGTTGTTTTTCCCAATTCTCATCGGGGCTGTCAATGCGGGACATGTCGATCTGACGAAAGACAAGGTGTGCGATTATCCGATTTCCTTGAACGGCGATTGCCCGTGCCCGTCCGTCGCGGATCTGTCTTTCTTTTGCCAGTGAAGCATCCACTGCTCGAAGAACTCCGACGGTTCGCCAAACCTTATAGGCGGTCACGCTGGGATTAAATAATATCGAGTAGGGAGGCTTCTCGGTAGATTCCCACAATCGGCCAATTGTGCTTTTTGCCTGCACGGCGAGGTTTGGATCCCGAGAAGCGCAGGCGAGCGCCACCGTGGCATCGGTTATAGTGCAGCCGGTGGCTAGAGTGGGCGGCTGATCTCCCCGTTTGATGGCATAGGTTTTTTGAAGCGACAAGAGCATTTCGGTTCGGAGGCGACCCTGCTCAGGGTCCAGTGCTACGAAATCTCTGCTCTCAACGGTGTTCTGGGTATTCGTTGCTCTGGTGACTGCTGTTGCGAAGTCCGGCGGACAGCCTTCGAGAGAGATGAATCTCACCCAGACCCGCGCACCTTCTACCTTATCGCTCGCTCTGCGCAGCGCATTGCTAATGCTCGCCACAGTTTGTGCCCCGTTAACCACGCTTGCTCCGGTCAAAGAGAAGTGGCCGAAGTTTCGGGTGTTTGCTCCACGCTGGTTTTTCCGAACCCTGTCGCACAATACTGTTACGCCGTTGTTGAAATACCAGAAGTGATCGGTTTCTGATGTGAGGGTTTCTATCAAGTTCGAGTTGACCAGCGTGTTTCCCAGTGCGTTGCGGAGGTTCTTCGCGAACAGGCGATCCCCGTATCGCTCATACCACTCACCAATTACTGGGGCTCCAACTATCCCGTAATAGGCTTCGTACGGTTCACTTATGGTCCCCCAGCTTTCGAGAGTCAAATCGAGGTCGATGCTGCTGCCCGACGTTCCCTGCGCAACGGCTGCGTGTAGGTCTTGGAGCCCGATTATCTCGGTCTCGGCGTAAGTCTCATTACCATAGTTCATTTCCTGTAAGAAGTCTTCATATACTTCTTGAACTGGTTTAGCTAGCTCGGTGGATCCGGTTGTGACTACAGCTAGCGTGAACCGAATATCGTAGTCACTGAGCGCCTCGGAGATCTCCGGTTGCATGGCTTTAATTCTCGGATTGAAGCGGTCGAAGCGCTCGTTGGTGAGATCACGAAAACCAGCAATGAAATTCCTGGAGTCGCCCAATCCGATAGTCCCTGTGCCATTTCCGTCCCACTTCGACTGTACCAGGAATACGCGAGAGTTCGTCCGGTCAATAAAGATGGCATCGATGCCGTTATCGTTACTCCCATCCACTACTGTCTCGGCCGCTTCATTCGGCGTTAGATTTGTAAAGCGCTGGATAGCGAACGCGGCGAGTGCGCGGGTGAGGAATAGCTTGGACTTGTGTGCCTCCGACGCGTCACCCACATCCGAGAAGTCGATTAATCCAGCATAAGAACGCTCCAGTGCCTCGCGAATATGACGAACGTGCAACTTGCTCATGCATAGGCCCTTCGCTGCGGCTCGACAGATTCCTTGAGTCTGTAATTTGCCAGGATCGTTGGGTGCGGCGCAAGAGTCGATGAGACACCCTCGTCCGAACTTGCGCGGCGGAGTCGGGGCTCTCGGGAGGTTCGTGGTCGCGGCAGTCGCCCTTGGGCAGCGCAAGCCAGGGGCATGGTGCCCTTGTTGCTTCACTGCACTGCACAGTCCGCTGGTCGTGCGATGAGCAATATTGTCGGAAAAACGTCAGGCAGTGGCCCCTCTGCAAGGAAGGTTAGTGCCACATGCGCTGCCCGGAAACTCGCATTCGTCGCAACTTGGACAGTCTGGCTGTCTAACGCTCAGTCATAATTCTTATGGGAACTAGTTGGGCGTCAGTATCCTGCCGGCATCGCCCTTGGCGGAGTATCGAGCCACTAGTGCCGGGTAGCCGCAATCGATTGATTTGACGAGTAGCCCCATTCCGGCACGGTCGGATTAAGGCGGTTGCTGCCTGAGGCGCTGCGTTGTCGTCCGCAGGGCGCGGTCCCGTCGGATCCAACCAGCGATGAGAACCAGGCCTTCCGGGGGCTGCCTGAATGAGGTACACGTACGACTCTCTTGTGGAATTTAGTGTCGCCGCTGCGACACTGAATTGGTGTACCGTCCACCCTGTGGGGTGGAGCCTTGTGGCTGCTATCCCAGTCCTCTAACTGAGGTGTAGGTGAAAGCATGGGTAAGAAGCCGGACACCATCGGTGCAAGGATCCGGTACTGGCGGATGCGCCGGGGCGGAATGGCCCAGGCTGTCCTCGCTGGACTTGCTGGCGTTACCCAGTCGTACGTGTCGCAGGTCGAGTCGGGTCGCAAGACTATCGACCGCCGGTCCACTCTGGTCGCTCTCGCTGCCGCACTCCAGGTCACGGTGGCCGACCTGCTAGGTCAAGGCACCGAGTCCGGCGATCCGGCCCGCGAGAGCGCCGCCGAATGCGTACCGGCGATCTGGTCGGCCCTGATCGAGATCGAGGACGGCGAGCGCCGCCCGCCGACATACACAACAGAACGCCTGACGACCGAGATTGCTCGCGCCGAGCAGCTCCGCACCTTGTGCAACTACCCGGCGATGGCTCGCATGCTGCCCAACCTCCTGCTGGAAGCCGCCGCCGTGGGCGGCACCGTGCTCGTCCAGGTCGCCTACCAAGCCGCCACCTGCCTGCGGAACCTCGGCTACCGTCACCTGGCCCTCAACGCCGCCCGGCTCGCTGGGACGGTCGCCGAAGACACCGAAGACCCGGCATGGATCGCAGCGTCACGCTTCGCCTATGCGCAAAGCCTGCCGATCGAGTCCGCATCGGTCGCGGCCCGTGCTGCGGACCGCTCACTGACCG
The DNA here is from genome assembly GCF_043197345.1 of Micromonospora sp. NPDC049175. Lineage (NCBI taxonomy): Bacteria > Bacillati > Actinomycetota > Actinomycetes > Micromonosporales > Micromonosporaceae > Micromonospora > Micromonospora sp. NPDC049175. The sequence goes on from NZ_JBICSY010000009.1 coordinate 58,695, forward strand.
AGCTACAAGCTGACGCCGCCGACGAGCGGGTACGACAGATGCTCGGACAACTCCACCTCTCGGCCGCGTTGACGTCGACAGTCAGCGGTCGCTTGGACGTAGCTCGCGATCACCTTGCCGAGGCAGCACGCGAGGCGGCAACGCTCGGGGATCCAGTCGACGGGGCCGGCTTCAACGGCTGTGGGTTCGGGCCGACCAACGTGGGGCTCTGGGAAATGTCCATCGCCGCTGAGCAGGGCGAGTCCGGCCGGGTCATTGAGCTGTCTCGGACGGTCCGACCCCAGTTGCTTGCAGCGTCGATCCGCCAGCAGTCCTACTGGCTCGACCTCGGTCGCGCCCTGGCGGATGGCGGTCGCCGAGACGTCGAGGCCCTCGCTGCGTTCGTGCAGGCCGAGCAAGCAGCACCGATCCCGTTCGCTATCAACCCTCTCGCCCGCGATGCCGTGGTGACGCTGGCGCAGCGCGCCCAGCGTCGAGCCATCCCCGACGAGCTGCGCTTGCTCGCCGGCCGTATCGGCATCAACCTGGCAACATAACGGGAAGTTGGCGCACGCTCGGCCGTCCAGCCCTGCATCCCGATTGGGAGCTGCGCGCCGGCTGATGAGGTCTGACGCGGTGCGGCCTTTGGCATCACCCGAGGATGGCTGAGGGCAGAGGCACGCCATGGCACTCAGCGTCACCGAAGCGGTGCTCTGCGGGTGTAGCGTCCAACCGGGCGGGGGTAGCGGGTTCAATGCCAATTCGGTCTTCTAACCGGGAGTGGGCATGGTGGCGAAGCCGGACACCATCGGTGCCAGGATCCGGTACTGGCGGATGCGCCGGGGCGGGATGACCCAGGCCGTCCTCGCTGGGCTCGCTGGCGTCACTCAGTCCTACGTGTCGCAGGTCGAGTCCGGCCGTAAGACCATCGACCGCCGCTCCACCCTGGTCGCTCTCGCTGCCGCACTCCAAGTCACGGTGGCCGACCTGCTCGGCCAGGGCACCGAGTCCGGCGATCCGGCCCGCGAGAGCGCCGCCGAGTGTGTCCCGGCGGTCTGGTCGGCCCTGATCGAGATCGAGGACGGCGAGCGCCGTCCGTCGACCTACACGGCGGATCAACTGGCGGCCGAGATCGCCCGCGCCGATCAGCTTCGCAATTCGTGTAACTACCCGGCCATGGCCCGCATGCTTCCGAGCCTGCTGCTCGAAGCCGCTGCCGTGGGCGGCACCGCGCTCGCTCAGGTCGCTTACCTCGCCTCCACCTGCCTTCGGCACCTCGGCTATCGCCACCTGGCCCTCAACGCCTCCCGGATATCCGTATCGGCTGCTGAGGACGTCGAAGATCGAGCGTGGATCGGTGCATCCCGCTTCATCTACGCGCAGAGCCTGCCGATCGAGTCCGCCCGCTTGGCGGCCAGAGTCAGTGCCCGCTCGCTGGCGGAGCTTCAGGGAGACGCTTCCGATGTCCGGGTGCGGCAGATGCTTGGTCAACTTCACCTGATGGCAGCGCTGGCCTCGACCGTGGACGCTCGTCCGGACGTGGCCCGCGACCACCTTGCTGAGGCCACGCGGGAGGCAGAGAGTTTGGGAGATCCGGCTGACGGTGGTGGCTTCAACGGCTGCTGCTTTGGGCCAACCAATGTGGGGCTCTGGAAGATGTCCATCGCCGCTGAGCAGGGCGAGTACGGCAAGATAATCGAGCTGTCCCGCACGATCCGCCCACAGGTGCTCAAGGCATCGAATCGTCAACTGTCCTACTGGCTCGACATCGGGCGAGCGCTGGCGGACGGCGGTCGGCGGGACTCCGAGGCCCTCGCCGCATTCATCCGGGCCGAGCAGGCTGCGCCGATCCCGTTCGCCATCAACCCGCTCGCCCGCGACGCCGTGGTGACCCTGGCGCAGCGCGCCCAGCGCCGAGCCATCCCCGACGAACTGCGCCTGCTCGCCGGCCGTATCGGCATCAGCCTGGCCGTATAACTGCCAGTAATCGCCAGATCACCGATCCGCCCTAGTGTCCGGTTTGGGACGTGATCACGTCCCGGCCTGGGAGGGCGGCGAGCCTCCCGGAACTATGACGGAGGAGGCGGGGATTGAGCGGGCAGGACGACAACGCTCCGGACAACACGGGTGAGGCGGCGGAGCAGGAGGCCGCCAAACAGCGCCTCCTGGCCCAGGCCGAGGCGGAGCGCGTACCCGTGGACGACACGACCCGCGCGGTCCCGGACCGGCGGTGGCGGCGTGACCAGCGATGACCTCCCGATCGGCCGCCGGGTCGCCCGCTGGCGGGTGCGGCGGTCGATGACGCAGCAGATGCTCGCCGACCGGTTGCGCAGGTCGAAGAGCTGGGTGGACAAGGTGGAGCGGGGCGTGCGCGCCCTGGACCGGTACTCGGTGATCCAGGAACTCGCCCACGTCCTGCGGGTCGATCCGGAGGTGCTGCTCGGTCAGCAGCCGAGCACCCCGGCGGGCACGCCGGACGGGGTGGACGACATCCGCGCCGCGCTCGCCCGCTACGACATCCCGCAGGCCCCGGCGCAGACGCCGGAGGAGCTGCGACGGCAGATCGGGTACGCCTGGTTGTCCTATCAGCACGCGCACTACGGACAGTTGGTGCGGGTGGTGCCGGGTCTGCTCGACGCCGTCCAGGGCGCGCAGAACCCGGAGCTGCTGGTGCCGGCGTACCGGATCACGTCGTCGCTGCTGGTCAAGCTCGACGAGGCCGAACTAGCCTGGCTAGCGGCCGACCGAGCAATGTCCACCGCCGGAGACAACCAGATCCTGGCAGCAACAGCAGCCATCGCGGTGGCCCAAGCGCTCCGCGCGTCGAACCGCGACCGTCTCGCCCTAACGGCAACCCTCAGTGCGGCAAACCGCATCCTCCCACTCCCATCCCGCCGCGGTGATCATGAGGTTGGCGGGCATCGTGGAGATCAAAGTGCCCGTCAACCTCATGATCAACGCGGTGAGGGTAGGGGCGTGGGGGAGTGGGCTGTGGGTGGGACGTTGTTGGTGCAGGCTGCTCTTGCCGCCGCCGGCAGCGGCGACCACCACCGCGCCGGGGAGCTGACCGACCGGGCCGCGGGCGTTGCCGCACACCTTCGGGGGTACGACGACACGCACCGCACCAGCTTCGGGCCGGTCGTTGTCGACCTGGCGCGGGTGGTGGTGGCGGCGCAACGGGGTGACGCGGGCGAGGCGCTGCACGGGCATTCGACGGTGGTGCGGCGGGAGGCGTGGCGGCGGTTGCCGGTCGAGCATCGGGGCGCGTACCTCGTTGACGTCGCGCGGGCGTACCTCCAGGTGGGTGACCTGCGCGGGGCTGCCCGCGCCCTGGTGGACGCGGACAGTGTCGCGCCGGCTGAGGTTCGGTGCCGGCCGTTGGCACGTACCGTGATCGCCGAGGTTGCCCGCGCGCAGCCGGCGCCGGCCGGCGTGGCGCGACTGGCGACGCTCGTCGGCCTCACCCGCTGACTGGCCGGCTGCTCCGGCCCAGGACGACGGTGCGTGGCCACGCCGGGGCGTCAGGATGGGCGGTGCTGACCCCGGTGCCCGGAATGGCGGCCAGGACCGCAGGCCGGGGCCTGCTTGACCGCCCCCGGACTCACAGAATCGTTGTCAGCACACCTCCGTCGACGCGTACCGCCGATCCGTTGATCGCGGACGCTACGGGACTGGCGAGGAAGGTCACGGTGTTCGCGATCTCGCTCGGCTCGATGAAGCGTCCCAGGAGCGAGGTCTGGTTGGCGCCGATGATCGCCGCTTTCAGGTCGTCCTCAAGAAGGGACTGGGCATCGGCCAGCGACCTGACCGTTTCGGCGACGCCGGTGGAATAGGTGGGGCCGCCCAGCACCGAGTTGACGGTCACCGCAGTGCCCTTCGTCAGCTTCGCCAGGCCGTTGCCCACTGCGAGCATCGCCGTCTTGGTCGTGCCGTAGTGAATCATGTCGGCGGGAATGTTGACGCCCGACTCACTGCTCACGAACACGATCCGGCCCCAGCCCCGATCGAGCATTGCCGGCATCAGGTGCCGCGCGAGCCGGACCCCGCTGAGCACGTTCACCTCGAAGTAGCGCCGCCATTCCTCGTCGGAAATGAGGTCGAAGGGCTTGAGCTCGAAGAGGCCGACGTTGTTGACGAGAATGTCGACGCTGGGCAGTTCGTCGCACAACCTGTCGACGTCGTCGGCAACCGCGAAGTCGGCTTGGATGCCGGTGACGGACACGCCGGGCGCCTCCCGACGCAACACGTCGACGGCCTCGGCCAGCTTTGCCGGGTCGCGGCCGTTGAGGACCACGTTGACTCCCTCGCCGGCCAGGGCCTTCGCGGTTGCGTAACCGATGCCTTGACTGGATCCGCTGACGAATGCGGTCTTGCCGCTGAGCTGCAGGTCCACGTGCTGTTCTCCTCGTGAGTGGTCGCCGGTCGGCGCACCTGCCGGACGTCGGCAGGTGTTCCCCTCGACCTTGCCGCAGACCGATCAGCATCTGATGAGCATCGCGTCAGTGGCTGGTGTGGCCGGACCGTTGGTACCTGCGGCCACGGCCGATTGAGCTGACTGCGAGGAACGTCCCGCCTCGGGGTTCCTGGGTCTGCCGTACCGGTCCGTGGTGTTTGACCCCACCCACAACCGGGCGCTCCGCACGGCGGCCGCGGATGCCGCCTCCGCACTCCACATTGTGGGTCGGTGCCGTTGTGGACGACGCCGGTTTGGCCGGATCGATCATCGCTGGCCGCCGACCGGGCGACGGCCGCTGCCGGCGGCGACCCCGATCCTGGCGGCAACGGCAACCATCTCGGTAGCCCAGGCGTTACGCGCCTCCGCCCGGGACCGGCGATCGTGGCAGTGTGTCGCCGCACCCTGAAGGGATACGCATAGAGGACTTATATAAAGTTGTTATGCTTCACGGGTGAGTCGCCGAGACGCCGCGCACGGCGCTTCCGATGCCATCGGGTCAGCCCTCTACGGTCTGGCCACCAGGGCCGTGAGACGCCTTCCCCGCGACATGAGCCTGACGTCCGCCGCTACCTTGGCCACCCTGGACAAGACCGGCCCGCGACGGATCACCGATCTGGCGCTGGCAGAGGGCGTCACCCAGCCCGCGATGACCGTCCTGGTCCGGGTGATGGAGGAATCCGGGCTGGTCGAGCGGAAGGGTGATCCGTCCGACAAGCGGGTCACGCTGGTTTGCCTGACCGAGGCCGGCACGTCGTACGTCCGGACGCGACGTCAGGCGGGCGTCGACGCGTACGCGCGGTTGATCGACGAACTCACCGGCGACGAGGTCGAGACCTTGTCAGCCGCCCTCCCGGCGCTGCTGCATCTGGCGGAGCTCGAAAGCCACGCCCGAGAGGAGTCGGGCCGGTGACCGCGGCGCAGGCTCACGACCAGCCCACGAGCACTGCCCTGACACGTTCCGAGGCACGTCTGCTGATCCCCGCCCTGATCTTCATCGCCCTGGTCGTGGCGGCGGTCGCCAGCCTCGGGACGCCGCTCATCACCAGCGTGGCGACCACGTTCCACGTCTCCCTCGACAGCGCGCAGTGGACGCTGACCATCGCCCTGCTCAGCGGCGCCGTCGCCACACCCGTCCTCGGCCGGCTCGGAGCCGGTCCGCGCCGGCGGGCCACGATTCTCGCCACGCTGGCGATCGTCGTCGTCGGGAGCGCGCTCACCGTGCTGCCGCTGCCGTTCGCCTGGCTGCTCGTGGGCCGAGCGGCCCAAGGCGTCGGACTCGGTCTCACGGCACTGATGATGGGCGTGGCCCGTGACCATCTGCCCGAGCAGCGCGGCGCGGCCACCATCGCCCTGATCTCAGTGGTCTCCATCATCGGAGCCGGCGTCGGCTACCCGCTGGCCGCGCTGCTCGCCGAGTTCGGCGGACTGCGAGCTGCCTACGGCCTCGGCCTGCTCGTCACCGCCATCGCCCTCGTGACCGCGTGGCGCTCCATGCCCGCAGCTCCCGAGGGTCGCTCCGCTCACGTGCACGTGGCCGGTGCGCTCGTCCTGGCGGGTGGACTGCTCCTCGTCCTGTTCCTAGCCGGCCAGAGGAGCCTGTGGAGCGGGCACATCGCCGTGGCGGTGACCCTTGCCGTCGCCGCCGTACTCCTGCTCTCTGTCTGGACCGTTTCCGAACTGCGCACCACGACGCCCCTGGTCGACGTCCGGGCGGTGCGGCACCCGGCGGTCGCCGGGGCGAACATCGCCATGTTCGTCGGCGGGTGCGGCATGTACCTCCTGCTCACGCTCATCACCCGCTACGCGCAGACACCGCACAGCGCCGGGTACGGCTTCGGACTGACCACCTTCGTGGCGGGGCTGGTCCTCATCCCGTTCTCCGTGCTGGGGTTCGTCGCCGGCAAGCTCACGCCGTGGGTCCGCGAACGGATCGACGGCCCCCTGCTCCTGGCCGGCAGCGCCGCCATCGTCGGCGGCGGGTTCGTCCTGTTCGCCACAGCCCGGTCCAACCTGGCCGAACTGCTCGCGGCCATGGGCGTGCTGGGCTTCGGCGTCGGCAGCTTCTCGGCCGCCATGCCCGGCGTCATCCTGGCAGTCACGCCCAGGAGCGAGACGTCGAGTGCCATGAGCTTCAACTACGTCGTCCGCAGCGTCGGGTACTCCCTGGGCAGCGCCGTCGGCGGTCTGGTCCTGGCCGCCGGCACCGCCACGGGCCGCCTCTTCCCAAACGACGACGCCTACACGACCGCAGCGCTGGTTGGCGTCGCCGCGATGGCGATCACGACAATGGTCAGCCTCGCCCTCGCCGGCCGCCGACGCTCACCCGGGACCAGTCCGACGCCGTCCCCGTCGGCTCGCTGACCCACAGCGCGCCGGCCATGGATCTGAGCATCTATTCCGAACACACACAGGAGGTACGGTGGCCAAGGGCTACTGGGTCAGCGCCTACCGCACCATTTCCGACCCCGAGAAGCTAGCCGCCTACAACGAGCTGGCCGGTGCGGCCGTCCGGGCCGGGGGCGGGCGGGTGCTCGCCCGCGACGGTCGGGTCGTCGCATACGAGGCCGGAATCGTCGAGCGCACCATCCTGATCGAGTTCGACAGCTTCGAGCAGGCGGTCGCCGCACGTGCGAGTGCGGCGTACCAGGAGGCGCTGGCAGTACTTGCTGACGGCGTCGAGCGCGACTTCCGCATCATCGAAGGCGTCGACTGACGATCGGGTCTGCGGCGGCGACGAACACGAAGCCGACCGCCGGGATCACCCGGCTCGTCAGCGCGGCGCACCGTCGCGAACAGCGTCAGGCCGGTGGCATCGGCGGTGATGTCCAGTTCCGGTCGGCTGGCTGCCGGCGGTCGTTACGTGTCCTTCTACTCGTCCGCCTCCGACCTCGCTCCCCGCGACGGCAACGGCATCGGCAGCGACGTCTTCGTGCGGGACCTCAACACCGGTCGGACGACCGCGGTCAGCACCACCCCCGCAGGCGCGACCGGCAACGGCGACAGTATCAGCGCGACCCCCTCCGCCAACGGCAGCCGGATCCTCTTCAGCTCCAGGGCGACGGACCTGGGCGTCGACCCGGGCGACGGTCACGAACACCTTTTCGTGCGCTGCCTGCGTAACTGCTGACCGACGAGGTCGCACCGCCTCTTGCCGCGACGGCCAGTCCCGGACGGTGCCCGTCAGGAGGCGGTACGGCGGCACTCGGTGTCGCCGTACCGCTCCGGACGACCCGTGAGGGGGTGACCGCCAGGGTGGGGTTTCCGGGAACGTGAGATTTGGGCATGTACGTCGGCACTGCTGGAGGGGAGACGGCAATGCTGGTAAGCGGTTATCTCGGCGCGGTGCTCATCGGTGCCCTCGTCGGCCTGCTGGGCCGGCTCATCCTGCCGGGGAGGCAGCGGATCGGCGTCTTCGCCACATTCGTCCTCGGCGTCGGCTCGGCGGTGTTGGGCACGGTGGTCGCCAGGGCGCTCGACATCGACGACGGTGCCAACGTGAAGGTGTGGGTGCTGCGCTGGGACTGGGTCGTGCTCGCGATCCAGGTCGGCCTCGCGATCATCGCCGTGGCCCTGGCGAACATGCTCACCTTCACCCGGCTCGCCGGCGGCGACGACAAGCCCCGTCGGCGGGCCCGTCGCAGCCAGACCAAGGGCTGAAGCATTCCGTGACCAGCGCGCCTCAGGTGCCCAGCCTGGCCAGGATCTCCCGGGCCATGGCCTGTTGGGAATCGCGGCGGCCGGTGCCGTCGAGCAGGTGGAGGGCGCGAGTGAGGTCGGCACGGGCCTCGGCGACGAATCCCAGCTCGGCTCGGGCTCTGCCCATTTCGAAGTAGACGTCGCCCAGCATGATCGACTCACCCCGTTCGAGCACGACCGGCAACGCCCGTTCGGCCACCTCCAGCGCCTGCGCCCAGTGGCCGTTGAGGTTGTGCGCCTCGGCCAGGCCACTCAGGGCACCGGCGCGGGCGCCAAGGGCCGCCTGGGCCGATACCGGGCGACGGTCCATCTCGACGAGCGCCTGCTGAAGCTCGTCGATGGCCTCGTCGGGACGGCCCATGATGATCAGCGCGAATCCGATGCCCTGGAAGACCTGTATGTACCCGTCGTGGTCACCGGCCCGGTCGGCCAGGTCACGGGACTGGCGAAGGGCCCACACCGACTCGTCCAGCCGGCCCAAACGCCGCCAGGCCGCCGCGGCGAACTGCAGTGCCCAGCCCTGGCCCTCCAGGTCACCGATCGCCTCGGCCATCCGGGAGGCCTCCATCGCCACCTCGGCGCCTTCCTCGGTGCGGCCAGCGCCGTAGATCGCTGCCCAGGCAAAGTTGTTCATCTGGGCGATGTGCCTGCGCCGGTCGGGCAGCGTGGCCGCAGCCGTGCGCGCCAACCCATACACCTCGTACCACCCGCGCCACAGGACGCTTGAGTCGGAGTACCAGTGGATGGCCTCGGCGACACTGACGACCAGCTCATGCCGGCCGTCCTCGGCCGCGACACGGTAGGCGGCGAGCCAGTTGTCCGTCTCCGCCCGCAGCCAGGCACCGGCCTCCTCCAGGGTGGCCAACGGCACCAGGCCGTCCCAGTCATCGGGCAGCGCACCGTACGCGGGTTCGTACCAGCGGCCGGCGACGATCGTGGTCTCCAGCAACCAGTCGGTCATCCGCCGGGCGGTCTCCGTGCGGGTGGTCAGGGGTTCCTCGGCCGACAGCCGTTCGCCGGCGTAGAGGCGGATCAGGTCATGGAACCGATACCTGTCGACGCCCTCGGCTTGCAGCAGACCCAACTCGACAAGCTCTTCGAGGCGCTCTTCGGCCTCGAACACTCCGGTCTCGGTCAGCACGGCCGCCAACGGGGCCGCGAAGTCGACGCCCGGCACGTGGGCGAGCCGACGAAACAGCAAGGCCGCGGGGCCTGACAACTGGGCATGCGACAGCGCGAACGCGGCCGCCACCCCGGTGTCACCGGCGGTCAGGGCTGCGAGCCGGCGGTCCGCGTCGACGAGGCGGTCAACCAGATTGTCGACGGTCCATCGTGGGCGCGCGGCGAGGCGGGTGCCCGCGATCCGCAGCGCCAGCGGCATATGGCCGCACAGCCCCGACACCAGCTCGACCTGTGCGACGGCGGCCGGGTCCGCGGCCTGCGTGGCGATCGCCGCCAACAGGCTGGCCGACTCGGCCACGGCCAACGGCGGCAGCCCGACCCGCACGACGCCCTCCAGGCCGCCGAGTGTCCGGCGGCTCGTCACGACGACCAGGCATCGTCCCCCGGACGGGAACAACATCCGTGCCTGCGTCTCCGATCCGACGTTGTCGAGGACCAGGAGGCAGGGCCGGTCCCGCAGCACCGCCCGTAGCTGTGCCGACCGCTCGTCGTCGGTGTGTGCGATCTGGCTGGGACTGATGTGCAGCGCACGCAGCAGCCGATGAAGGGCCTCACCGACAGGCAGCGGTACGGCGTCCGTGCCCCGCAGGTCCAGGAACATCGAGCCGCCCGGAAAGCTGCCGCGCAACTCCTCGGCCACCCGTACCGCGAAGGCGGTCTTACCCAGCCCGGGCGGTCCGTGCACCACAAGCACCGGCGGCGGACCGTCGCCGCTGGCAGCCTGCCCGGCGGTGGTACGGGCGATGGCCAGCTCGGCTTCGCGGCCCACGAAGTCACCGACCCCCCGCGGCAACTCGCACAGCCGTGGCCGCCCGGCGGCACTCGGCGAGCGGGCTGCCTTGACGACCGCTACCAACCCGGCTCGGCCCTCGTCGTCCAGGCCCAGGCCGTCGGCCAGTGCGGCGAGTGTCCTGGCCTGCGGAGTACGGCTGTGCCCACGCTCCATGTCGCTGATCGCGCGAGCGCTGACCCCGGACGTCTCGGCGAGTTGCTCCAGGGTGAGACCCGCCGCCCGGCGCAACGTACGCAGATGTTCACCGAACGACAGCGCAGGCTCGATCATCTCGAGATGATAGGTGCCGTGGATGCGGTTTCGTGTCCCCTGGATCGTCTGCAGGGGCCGTCCCAGCAGACGGTGTCTACTCGCAGAAGACCCGCACGGTGGCGTCGGGTGAATCCACCTCCACGGTCACCTCGTCGAGGTGCTCCACGAGTGCCTCCAACTGCTCGGGCTTGAGCTGCGTCAGGTCGATCGGCACCCCTGAGTCGCTGAGTGAGGCATTTGCCTTGACCAGTGCCTGTGGCGGGACGAGCGCCGCCAGTCGTACGCCAGCGCGCAGCAGTTGCAGCGGCACCCGCACGTTGACCCGCGACGGCTCGCCGTTGTCGGTGGCGTCCACAAGCACCCGCAGGTACTTCACCTTGCCCTTCGGTCGGGCGTCGTGACTCGCCGTCGTCGATGCCTGGTCCCGTTCGAGGGCGGCGATGAGCTGCTCCGCCTCCTCGGCGGTGATCGTGCCGGCGGCCAGCAGGTCGAGGATGTCCTTGCGTTGTTCGGTCATGCGAACCTCTCCTATCGGATGGCCACGAGCACGGCCGTGCGACCCTGCTCGATGTCGAAGCGGGCGCCGGGCAGCGCGGAGATGACACGCCAGGCGGCGCGGAGTGCCCGTACCACGCCGATGCGGAACACGACGCAGGCCACGATCGCCGCCAGCGCGACCAGGGCCACGACCGGGAAGAGCCCGAGCACCACGGGGAGCACCGGAACCCAGACGCGGATGGGCCGGCGGTCGGAGCGGTTGACCGCGACGGTCACCACCTGCGGCATCACGTCCGGCCGTCCAGCTCGGCCAACGCCTGCTGTGCGGTGATCTCACCGCGGCGCAACCTGTCAATGATCTCGGCCCGCGAGGGCGCCGGGTCGGTCTCGACGAAGTCGAGCATCTGCGTGATCCGGTTGAGTCGTGACTTGATCGTCGGATAGCTCACCCCGAAGATGCGTTCCATCTCCTTGATCGAGCCGTGGCAGCGCACGAACGCCGTGACGAAGACCTGGTCATCGACGGTGAGCTGAGCCAGTTGCGGTGGCTCGAACTCGCCCTCGATCGCGACGCCGTTGCTCGTCAGGCGCACGCGCTCGACGACGAACGGCTGCCCCCGCGTCAGGCTCGTGAGGTCCTGCCAGTCCATCGCCTGATCTGTCATACCTGAATTTGTAACTCAAGAATCTTCAACTTCCAAGAGTTTGATCTTAATTTTCTTAAACCGCACCGAGGGATGGCGGTGAGTGGCAGGTTCGCGGTGGAGGCGCACCACGACAGATCGCCGGTACGATGCCGGGATGGGCAGGTTCCTTGCGCTCTTCAACGGCGCGGCCGACGAGGCCGACAAGGCCGACCTCACCGAACAGCAGCAGACCGAGTTTCTCCACGCGTGGGCGGCATGGGCGCAGGCCAACGAGAAGGCCATCGTCGACCCCGGTGCTCCCCTGAACGCGAAGAAGCTGGTCACGGCACAGGGTGTCGAGGACTTCACCGATGCCCTGATCGCCTACACAGTCGTGGAAGCGGACTCGCACGACGAGGCGGTTCGGATCTTCGCCGGGCACCCGCACCTGGGACTGATGGCCGGAAACTCGATCGCGGTCCTGGAGTGTCCGCCCGCGCCAGCGTGAGTCGTCGGCTCCCCTGAGTTGCGGTGCTGCTCCTGGCGCTGCCCGCCACCACCTCGGTCCGGCACGTCGGCGGCCGCCGCGAACTCGACCACCGCAGCCCAGCCGGTGACCTGCTCCAACCGCACGGTGTCACCCCATGTCCCAGGGCGTCGCCCGCCGGCTCGATGCGAAAGACTTCTTGCGAGAACAGGCCTGGGGGGCGTATAACCGAGAGAAGTCTTTCGCAAGGGGTGTCGATGGAGCGGAACGAGCCAGAACGCCGGGTACGCGTCCAGGACGCGACCACCCTGCGCGCACTCGCGCACCCGTTACGCCTGCGGCTGCTGCGCTACCTGCTGGCCGCCGGCCCGAGAACCGCCGCGCAGTGCGCCGAGGCCCTGGACGACACCGGCGCGAACTGCAGCTACCACCTGCGCCAACTGGCCCGGCACGGCCTCATCGAGCGGGCCGACGCCGAGGGGGCCAACCGGCGTGACCGGCCGTGGCGCGCCGCCGCCACCGGTTTCGAATTCCTTCCGGATCCCGACGACGCCGAGGGGCAGCAGATCACCGACGCGCTGACCGCCCTGGGGTTCGACGAGGTGTTCCGGTCGTTGCAGCGCTACCAGCAACAGCGGCACAAGCTTGCCGACACGTGGCGGGAGAGCGCCACCTTCCACAGCTACACGCTCTCGCTCACCCCGGAGGAGCTGCGGCACCTCACGCTGACCCTGGACGCCGTCATCCGGCCGTACCTGCGCCCGTTGCGGAGCGCACCCCCGAGCGATGCCCGGCCGGTCAGCCTCCACCTGCAGGCGTACCCCACGCCGGAGTTCACCTGAGATGTGGACGCTCCTGAGACGCCCCGGGTTCGGCCTGATCTGGGCTGCCGGGCTCTTCTCCAGCGTGGCGAGCTGGTTGCTGCTCACCGGGCTGCCGATCTACGTGTTCGGGGTGACCGGCTCGGCGCTCACCACCTCCGCCGTCTTCCTCGTCGAGCTGCTGTGCGGCATCACGCTGGGATCGTTCGCCGGTGCTCTCGCCGATCGCCTCGACAGGTTCTGGCTCATGAGCTGCGTCGCCGTGCTGCAGGCCGCGGTGGTGATCCCGCTCCTCGGTCGACCCGACCACCACCTGTGGATCATCTCGCTGGTCGCCGGTGCCCAGGCGGTGCTGACGCAGACGTTCGACTCCGCTCGCAACGCCGCGCTGCCACGCCTCGTCGATCCCGCGCAGCTCGTACGCGCCAACAGCGTGGTGGCGCTCAACACCAGCGTGGGACGGCTCATCGGAGGCTCGCTGGGCGGGTTCGCGATCACCCGTGACGGCACCCGCTATCTGGCTGTCGGCGCCGTCCTGGCCTTCGCGATCACGGCGGCCCTGATCGCCGCCGGCCGCCGGGCAGCCCACCACGCGACCGCGCAGCCGACGACCCCGGACCGTACGTCGTCGTTCCTCGCCGCCTGGCGACACGGCCTCACGGCGGTGCTGCGCAACCGGACCGTGCGGGTGACGATCGTGAGTGTGGCGTTGGGCGGCATCGCGCAGGGCCTGTTCGTGGTGCTCTTCGTGGTCTTCGTCAGCCGCGCTCTGCACGCCGACGGCACGCTCACCGGTGTGCTGCGCGGCGTCCAGGCGATCGGCGGCGTGGCGGGCGGGCTGATCGTCGGCATGCTGGGGGCTCGGCTCAGCCCTCGCCTGCTGATGAGTCTCGGGGCGACCACCTTCGCCCTGATCAGCCTGGTCATCTGGAACGGACCGGCGCTCACCCGTCAACCCGAGTGGTACATCGGGTTGTTCATCCTGGTCGGCGCGCCGGGGATCGCGTACGCGAGCGGAGCTTTCGCGCAGATCCAGCAGAGCGTGCCCGACGCCGAGCTGGGCCGTGCCTTCGGCGTCTACTACGCGATCTTCAACGCCTCGCAGGGGCTGGGCATGGCGGCCGCCGGCCTGCTCGGCGACGTGCTCAGCGTCGTCCTCGTGCTCAACGTGCAGGCCCTTCTGTACCTGGCCTCCGGCGCGGTCGCCCACGTGGGCCTGCGCGCCGTCCGGCGGCAGCGCTCCGCCGTTCGGCAGCGCGCCACCGTCGACGTCGGGTAGTCGCCTGTCGCCGGCTCCGAGGACACGCCACCCCCGTGGGCCCCGCGCTTCGAGACGGCCGCCGCGGCTACGCGTCCCTAATTGCCTTGAGCGCCGTGTCGAGCGCCTGGTCTGCCGGGACGGGCACGTCGGGGAGCACTCCGACGCCCTCCCAGTTGGTGCCGGTGACGCTGTTGATGGTCCGGGCGGTCGGCACGGTCACGAGGATGTGTGCGGTGACCGGGTGCCGGGCCGTCGGATGCGCGCCGCCACGTGTCGTCTCACCGACGACGACGGCCCGGCCGTGCGCCTGCAGGGTGTACGCCACGTCCTCGCCGCCGGAGAACGTCATCGCGCTGGTGAGCACGTAGACCGGTCGGTCCGCGTAGCGCGGCGCGGGAAGGTGCGGGATCGTCCAGAACTGGCGGGTGGCGCCTGTGGACCGCTCGTAGAAGTCGTTGAGGTGCACCTGGTCGTCGCGGAAGAAGTAGCTGCACCACATCGCGGCGCCCTCGGGCGTTCCGCCGGAGCAGGCGCGCAGGTCGAGGACGAGCGCGGAGCTGAGGGCGACCAGGTGCATGGCCGCGCCGATCGCGGCGGCGCCCTCGTCGGCGTACGCGATGCGCCGTACGTCGACGAACCCGACGTTGCCGTCCAGGTGCTCGACCCGGCGGATGCCCTGGTTCTCCGCCCTGAGCAGCGCGAGGAACGCGGCTCGTCCTCCGTCCGCGTCCGCTGGATCCAGTGACTGCGGCTGGTCTGACCACAGCAGCCGAAGGTGCTTGTCCGGGCACGCCTGCTGAAGGTGCGCGGTCACCGTCGCGCAGAGCGCCGGCCCGTCCAGGTCGTCGTACTCGCCTGCCGCGAGACGACGCCGGATCGCGGCGTCGATGCCCGCGACCTGCGCGGGAAAGACGTACCCTGCCTCGATCCGGTCCAGGGCCTGTCCGATTATCTGTTCGTTGGAGGGCACGGCGGGCCACGCTAGACCATGCGCAGCCTCGTGACCACCGAATTTCGCGGCGGCCCAGGTGTCGCGCCGACCACAAGTCGTTTGTGGCCCGTGGCTATCCTCTCGGCCATGTCTGACTTCCGCGGGGACACCTCAGGCGTTTCGACGCTCCGGGCCGCACTGACGGTGGTCATCGTCGGAATCCTGGCGACCGGCATCGGCGTCACCTTCATCTGGGACGACCGTGGCTCCCCGCGGGAAGTGACCACGACGGGCACGCTGACCGGCTCCCATCCGTCGGCCCGGCACGAGAAGCGTAAGGGGACGTGGTACGAGTTCCAGTACACAGTCGCCGACGGACGGCAGGCCGCCACCAGTTTCAAGGTCACGCCCAGCGGCTCCCTCGACCGCAGGGGAGACACCGTCAAGGTCATCTATCCGCCGGGCGCCCCGCTGGAGGGCCGGCTGTGGGTGAGCCGAAGGGGCCTGGAGTTTCTGCCGGCGGCCGGCGGGGCGGCGCTCGCTCTTGGCGCGCTCCGAGTCGTCATCCGCGAGCTGCTCAAGCGGCGTCGCCGACGGCAGGCACCCGCCCGCGCGTAGGTCGTGCCGCGACGGTGGTGTCCGTCCCGGCCTCAGGGGCGACATCGGTCTGTGCGAATTGAACGTGTCTTACCCGTCGATTAGTGTCCGCGTCCGTGAATCACTCTCGAATTGCTTCCGCTGTGTTGATCCTCGCCGCTGCCACCGCGCTGACCGCCTGCGGTGACGGGGACAAGGCGACGACCGCCGGATCGACGCCGTCCGCCAGCCCGTCCGCCGCCGCGACCTCGGCGGCGGCCTCCCCAACCGCCGCACCGGCGTCGTCGGCCGCGACGGGCGCCGCGAGCGACAAGCAACTCTGCACGTCGTTGAAGACGGCCAGCGACCGGATGAAGGGCGAGCTGGTGAAGGTCGCCATGGCTGGTGAGCCGTCGGCGGCGGACTTCAAGAAGGTCCTGACGGAGTTGTCGACGGAGTTGGGCACGTTGGCCACGGCCGGCGGAGACGGCAAGGTGGCCGCAGCCCTCCGGCCGTTCGGCGCCGAGGTGGCCAAGGCGGCGGCTGCCGCCGACCCGGCGTCCGCTGCCGACAACCCGGCCTTCATGAAGGCCGGCACCCAGGTCAACGCCGCGTGCACGGCGGCCGGGGTCCCTCTGGACCTGTGAGCACGATCGTCTCCACGCTGGTTGGAGGTGACGGTGGCCGGCGGTGGTGACATCCGGGCCACCGTCGCTCGCCGCCCGCCGCCCGCCGCCCGCCGCCCGCCGCCCGTCGCCCGCCGCACGTGCGCGGCCAGCACCGGTTGTCCACGAGCGCGGATGACCGCCCCGCGTGCGGGACGGAATCCCGACGCAGGGAGCTGGCGACGCGAAGTCTGACCACCGACCGACGGCTGCACCAGCGTCGGAGTCAGCGTGACCCCTCAACGCTGGTGGGTGAGACGGGAGTCGTGCGGGTCCGCGGCGGCACCCGGGCGTGTCGTCTTTCGGGCGACGGCCACCATGATGATGGTGCTGACCAGCGCGGCGACGGGGGCGAGGGCCAGGCCGTGGCGGACGCCGTTCGCCACCACCAGACCGGTGACCGCCGAGCCGGCGGCGCTGCCGATGGTGAACGCGGTGGCGACCCAGGCGAACGCCTCGGCCACGGTGCCCGGCGCCGCGAGCTGATCCACCAGAAGGAAGATGGCGGTCAGCGCCGGCGGTAGGGCCAGACCGCTGACCGCCAGCAACACCGCCATCAGGGTGGGGCGCGGTGTCAGCAGCAGCGGCACGAAGCCGAGGGTCAACCCGGCGGTGAGCAGCGGCAGCCGCCATGCTCCCGCCGGCGCGGCCCGGGTGTAGAGCAGGCCGCCGACCAGGGCGCCGGTTGCCTGCGCGGCGAGCAACCAGCCGGCCAGGCGCCGGTCACCGGCCTCCTCCGCGTACGCGGTGATCGCCACCGCGATGCCGCCGACCGCCATCCCCGTGCCGGCCACCCCCACCAGCAGGGCCGTGAACCGGGGCACCCGCAGCGGTCCGGCCCAGTGCCGTGCCGCCGGCACTCCCCGCCAGGCCCGCACGGCGGGCGCGCGGACGAACGCGGCGGTGCCGGCGAGCTGCAGCAGCGCGGCCACCACCAACCCGGCGACCGGCCCGCCGAGCGCCACCGCGAGCAGCGTCGTGAGCGGGCCCACCACGAAGATCACTTCCTGTACGGCGACATCCAACGCGTACGCGGCCGGCACCGCCGCCGGGGGCAGCAGATCCGGCCACAGCGACCGAAGGCACGCCTCCAACGGGGGCGCGCCGAGCCCGGCGACCACGGCGCCGACGGCCGCACCTGTCACGCCGAAGGCGCCGGTGGCCACGAAGACGAAGCCGGCGCCGGACAGCACCGCCGCGAGGCACAGCACCGGTGGCTGACGCCAGCGGTCCACCGCGCGGGCGAGCAGCGGCGTACCCACCGCCACCCCTGCGGTGTACGCGGCGACGAGCAACCCGGCCGCGGCCAGGCTGAACGACTCCCGCGCGAACAACAGGAGGGCGAGCGGCCCGGAGGCCGACGGCAGCCGGCCCACCTGGGCGGCGAGCAGGACCCAGAGCACCTGCGGGGCACGCAGGACCACCCGGATACCGGATGAGGACATGAGACATCGCTCCCGATGCGATGGAAGGAACCACAAGGACCCACGGGCACCAGCCGGCGTGGGTCAGGGAGCGAAGTCGGACCGCTCGTGGTCGTTGCCGTACAACGGCAGAGCGGGCGTGGTCCACCGGGCGTACGACGCCGCGACCGCCTCAACCGGAACCACGAACCGACCGTATCGCACGGCGGCGGTCCACGGGGGGCGCCCTACCCGTCCGCGGCGGCCCGATGTTCCAGGATCTTCTCCACCTCATCGACCCGCCACCGACGCCCATCCGTGGGACTCATCTCGGAACCCGTCTCGCGCAGCACCTCGAGGCCGTGCTGATCCTCGCGTATCGCGAGGCCGATGGCAGCGTTGAGCCTCGCGTACAGGTAGTCGTCGGTCAGGTGCGCGGTCAACAGGGCGAGAACCGCCGGGGTGTCCAGGCCCGATTCCGCCAGGCTGAGCAGGGCGGTGGCGCGGACGTGGCCGTCGCGATCCGCCGCGAAGTGAATCAGCGCCGCCACCACGCCCGGCGGCGTGTCGAACGGGTGGGGAGGCAGGTTCATATAAATGCCCAGGCGTGGGTGCTCGCCGATGGCGTTGCTGAGCACACCAGCGACGTCTGCGCGGATGCCCGGGTCAGGATGACCGGCCTGGTGCAGGACGTCCGTCACGTCACCACGACCGGTGTACTCGGCGAACGCGCCGATCACATTGCCCAGCGCGATCGGATCGTCCTCGGCGCGCAAGCGTGGCCTGAGCACCTCCGACGCCTGCGCCTTCAGGGGTTGCTCATCGCAGCCCAGGTAGTGCAACAACTGGGTCGCGAACCTCCTGGTGTCGACCGAAGGGTGTGCCACCAGGTTGGCAGCCCACCGGAACCGATCCTCGGCGGACAGGTGATCCGCCATGCCGGCCTGAGCCTGGGCCCAGTCCCAGGACTGCGGGTCTGCGTGGAACAGGGCGCGTGCCAACAACTCGTCGGGGGTGACGGGTATGTCGAATTGGTGTTCCAGATAGGTGACGATCGCCCGATGATCGAGCTGCGTCTCGGCCTGCCGCCCGTCGGCCAGGGTCAACCGGATCCTCGTCGCGTGTTCCGGCTCCTGCTCCCTGGTCAGGATCCGTATCCGCTCGACGGCGGCCGGCTCGTCCGGGTGCGCGCCGAGCCGACGACGCAGTTCGACCTCCGGGTCGAGACCCAGCCACAGCCGTGCGATGTCCAGCGCACCGCGCTTCAGATGCTGCGGCACCTGCTTCCGCCACCATGGGACGTGGTGCACCATCTCCCACAGGACCTCGTACGCTCCGAAGTCGGCCGCCCAGGACACCGGATCGACACCGTCGTCCCACGGGCGAGTCGGATCGGCTCCGGCCTGGAGCAGGCTGGCGACGACATCGGCGTTACCCCCGAACACCGCCGCACGCAGCAGCCCGCTGCCCTCGTCACCCGCGAGCGCGTCCGCCGACGCCGTCCGTAACAGCCGGTCGAGAGACGACGTGTCACCGGCCCGCACCGCCGCGAGCAACTGCGCATCCACCCGGCCACCCTGCCCGAGCGAAGGCCGGCGGTCGAGCGGTTATCGAGGCGCCACCTGATCGACGCCGACGTCACCCGCGCCCGTTTCGCCTGGCGATCGCCGACGTCGGTGATGAGTTTTCGCGCCGGCACCCGTCACACCTACGACAGGACGTGCCGAGGCGGAAGGATGACGCGATGAGTGCGGACACACGGCTGGACGGGTTGGGCGAGGTCGACGAGCTGACGTTCTCGGGGCTGGCGGCCCGGCACCGGCGGGAGCTGCACGTGCACTGCTACCGGATGCTCGGGTCGTTCGAGGACGCCGAGGACGCCGTGCAGGAGACGTTGCTGCGTGCCTGGCGGCGGCGGGAGACCTTCGAGGGGCGGTCGACGTTCCGGGCCTGGCTGTACCGGATCGCCACGAACGCCTGCCTGGACCTGCTGGCCAAACGCCGACCGGAACCCGCGACCGGCGGTGAGGTGCGCTGGCTACAGCCGTACCCGGATCGGTTGCTCGACGAGCTGCCCGCCGGTGGCGCGGACGAGCCGGAGGCGCTCGCCGTCGCGCGGGAGACGATCGAGCTGGCGTACGTGGTCGCGGTCCAACACCTCGCGCCGCGCCCACGGGCGGTGCTGATCCTGCGTGACGTGCTCGGGTGGCCGGCGAAGGACGTCGCGGACCTCCTCGGGGACTCCGTCAACTCGGTGAACAGCGCGCTGCAACGGGCCCGTGCCGGCATGCGGGAGCACCTGCCCGCCGAGCGGCAGGACTGGACCGGCGGCGAGGAGGACGCCGACACCCGCGAGTTGGTACGCCGCTTCACCGACGCCGCCGTGGCCACCGACGTCGACGGGCTCGCGGCCATGCTGCGCGACGACGTGCGCTGCTCGATGCCGCCCACGCCGGGCCTGTCCGTCGGCCGCGACGCGGTGGTCGACGGCTGGGTCCAGGACGGGTTCGCCGACCTTCGGGGCATGCGCGCGGTCCCCACCTCGGTCAACCGGCAGCCGGCCGTCGCCTTCTATCTGTGGCGCGCGCAGGAGGACGCGTACCTGCCGCTGACGATCGACGTCCTGCGCGTCACCGGCGGAGCGATCACCGAGATCGTCACCTTCCACGACGACCAGTTCCCGCGGCTCGGGCTGCCCGAGCGCCTGCCGGCCGACGACGCCGAATAGGCACGCCACCCGGCGGCGCACGAGGCGCGCCGGCCGCACCCCTGTCGAAGAGTGGAGGAACGTCGTGCACAGCAGGTATGACTCCGGGGCCGTCGCGGCCCCGGTAGCGGACCAGACCAGCCACACCCGGCGACTCGGCGGGCTCGTCGGCACCGGCGGCGTGGCCGCGCTCGCGGCGACGACGGCCACCACCCTGGCCGCCGCGCTCGCGACGGCCGTCGGCGTCGACTTCGAGATCCCCGATGGTGGAGCGACGATCCCGTTGGCCGGGTTCGCCGTGGTGACAGGCTTCTTCTCGGTCGTGGGCGTCGTCATCGCCGTCGCTCTGCTTCGGTGGAGCGCTCGACCGGCGCGGCGATTCGTGTGGACCGCCGGGTCGTTGACCGCGATCTCGCTGGTTCCGCCCCTGCTCTGCGGGGCCGCCCCGGCCACCGTCGCCGCGCTGCTCGGGCTGCACCTCGTCCCCGCGACGGTCATGATCACCGTGCTGGCGCGCGGCCTCCGCGCCCGGACCGGTTGACGACACCCACACCCCCCGGGGAACGGCGTCCCGCTCAGAGTTGGGCGACGACCACCCTGGTGGCCTGGGCGATGAGGGGGTCGTCGGGGGTGGCGTCCCTCGTGCCGCGGGCGGTCAGTCGTGGGGGAGCCGGCGCGGCTCGATCCGCAGCCCTCGGCTGAGCTGCCAGGAGGCGGTGGGCCACGCCGCGATGAAGCCGGCGATCAGCCCCAACTGGCCCGCGAACCAGAAGATGGGGCCGTCGGGACGCAGGGTTGGCTCCGGAAAGACCACCCGGTGCGCGAGCGTCAGCCACACGAACAGCGCCATCTCGAACGCGGTGATGGTCAGCAGTTCGACCTTGGCGACCGTGGACAGGGCGTGCCAGATCTTCGTGACGCCGCGGCCCGGTGCGCCGACGTACCGGAAGAGCACCGCTATCGTCACCGCCGCCAGGTAGTCCCCGGCGTAGTCGACCCAGAGCGTCTCCTGCGCCGGGTCGGACCTGACGACGTACAGGGCGACCTCGGCGACGACGAAACCGAGCGCGCAGTGGGCGCCGCAGCGGGACACGCGGGTGACGACGACGCCGCGCCGGGGCCGTCGCGGCTGGTCCTCCCGCCGCCGTCGGGAGTACGTCTCGGGCCTACCCCAGTTCCAGTAGAGGCGGACGGCGGCCGGGCCGACGTAGAGGACTGTCACCAGCCAGACGATCTCCATGACCCGGACGGGCTGACGGTGCCCACGAAGATAGGTGTCGGCGACGACGACCGCGCAGCTGACGACCCCGACCGTGAGCGACACCCAGGACAGCGTCAGGAGCCAGGTGGGTTGCATCCACGCCCCTTCCGCCGCGCGGGACGCCGACGCGCCTCCCGCTGCCGCATCCGAAGGGGGCGGCACCGACCGAGGGCACCTCGTAGTGTTCCATGCCCCACCCGCCGCCAGCGGGAGATCGGGTGTTCCCGCCGACCGCGGGCGGATGGTTGCCGCTGGCCTCGTCCTCGGTTGCCGAGGTTTGACCTGTGTCCGGATCTCGTCGTGGGGTTAGACGTCGCGGAAGACGCGCCGAGGGCGTCTCGCAGAAGATGCTCACACCAGACAGGCAGCGGCTCACTTGCCCCTGGCGTGTTCGACGGATCTCGGGCTCCACAGTGGATGCGAGTGGTGGGGGCCACGCAATCGATGTGCGCGCCCTATCGTCGTGATCGATGTCGGGACCGAGAAGAGGAACCACCGTGCGTCGAACGAGAGACCGTCACTGGGTTGCCGTGGCAGCGAGGCTGTCCGTCACCATCCTGCTCCTGGCTCTACTACCCGTTGTGGGTGCGCCATCGGCGTCGGGCGCGGTGCACCGTCCGGTGCCGGCAGCCCAGGAGCCCATCATCGTCAACGACTACACGTTCTCGGCCGGCTTTTCCTCCGTGCAGGGCGACAGCCAGTGGTCCTACCAGCAGTGGAACGGGTCCACATACTCCGACATGACGTGGGACGCGTCACGCGACGGCTGGCGCGGGAACTGCACGTTCTGCATCATCACCCGCGACTGGGTGCACCCGGACAGCAACGACTCGGTCATCGTCTGGCAGGCACCCCGCAGCGGTCGGATCGCCGTGCGCGGCGTCATGGACCACGGCGTCGACACCCGGGACAGCGACGGCGTACGCACCTTCATCCGGATGAGCAGCGCGGGGAGATTGAGCAAGATCTGGCCGTCGGCCGACGCCCAGGTCATCCGGCCAGGATTCACCACCCAGCATGTGCTCACCACGAACGTGGCAGCCGGCGACCGCCTCTACTTCCATGTCAACCAGGGTGCCAACTCGGGATACGACACCCTGTCCTGGGATCCCCGGATCAGCTACGACTTCGAGCCCAAGTTCACCCTCGACCAGGCCGAGGTGGTGATGGCGCCGGCCGACTACCAGCGGGTGGGCATAACCGTGGCACAAGACGCGAGCCTGTCGGTCGTACCCAACGGGACGAACCTTGACTTCTACCACTCGAGCGGCGACGTGATCCAGAAGTTCCGGGGCACGCTCCAGCAGCCGGCGCAGACGCCCGTGTACAACGGCAACCGGTACACCAACCCGCGCGGGTTGGCCGGCAAGTGGTGGATCGCCAACACCTACGAGACGCCGGAGGGGCACATCCTGGCGTTCTGTCACATCGAGGACGCCGACGTCGCGGCCACCGGCTGGTGGGTGCTCGGTCTCGCCTACTCCACCGACGGCGGCAACAGCTTCCAGAAGCTCGGCTACACCATCGGCCACGAGGTCAAGGACACCGGACACAACGTCAACATCGGCGGCGTGCCGTACGTGGTCCGGGACGGCTACTTCTACGCGTACTTCGACGAGGGGGCGGAGCACGTGGCCCGCGCACCCGTCGCTGAGGTGCTCGCGGCGGCGAAACGCGGCGAGGTCAGCCCGTGGCGGAAGTACCACAACGGGGCATGGAACGAGCCGGGAATGCACGGCAGAGCCGCGCCCGTGCTGCCGTTCAGTCCGAACCACTTCTACATGACGCACGGCGACGCCGCGTACAGCACCTACCTCGGGAAGTATCTGCTCAGCTCGTACAACCACGGGGCGGGCAAGGGGGTGTATCTGGCGACGTCGGACGACGCCGTCAGCTACGACGTACCGTCCTGGATCCAGACGGGCAGGTGGGAGCGGGAGGAGACCCTCTCGCCCTACGAGACGATCGTCAACGTCGACGGCACCGACAATGGTGTGGTCGGCCAGTCCTTCTACGTCTACTACAGCTACCGGTCTCGGACGATCGGACTACCCGAGGCCGAGGGGCCGGAGAACTCGCGGTGGCTGTACCGGCAGAAGGTGACGCTCGACAGCGCCGGCTTCGACGGGAGCACCTTCGACGCCAGTACCGGCTTCACCAACAAGCAGGGCGAGAACGGCTGGCGCTACGCCGAGTACACGTCGTCCGGCGGGTACACCGACCTGCGCTGGGACGCCGCTAGGTACCGGTGGAACGGATCGGCCACGTTCCTGATGGCTACTTCCTACACCCAGCACCCCGGCGACGGTGGCCGGGACTCCGTACGGACCTGGACCGCTCCCCGCGACGGAACCGTACGCGTCGACGCCGCGATGGGCGGCATCCGGCTGGGGCCCGGCGGCAACGGCGTCGGTGTACGTATCGCGAGAGGAGGCACCCCGCTCTGGCCCACCGCCGGTTACCAGGCTCTCGCCCCGGACACCGTGCACGCCTTCCAGCCAGTCGACGTCACCGTCGCCAAGGGGGACGTGCTGGCCTTCCACGTCAACTCCAACGGCGACACGGGCTTCGACACCGTCATCTGGGCGCCCACCATCACTTACCAGGCCGGCTAGAACGTCGCATGCCCGTATCACGGTGGGGCAGTACCCCGCGGTGATACGGGCATGCCCCGGAGCGCGGCTCCGCGCACAGGAGGGGCGGGCGTAGCGGTCAGCGTCCGCGGCCGACCGGGTTGCCGCCAGGCTCGGTGATCATGACGGTCCGGTCCGGCTGGACGACGCTGCCGATCCACACCGCGATCCATCAGGCGAATTTCCGGCGCAGCACACTAGTTGGCGAAGTCGACGCCGCTGAGGGAGACGCCGCGGTGCGCGGCGAGGTGTTCGGCTTGCGCGGCGATGGCCTTGCGGGTGGAGTCCGACAGCCGGTGCCAGGGTTGGACACTGACCGTCATCGTGCGGCCGGACTTGCGGGGACGCCAGGCGCCGACCAGGTCGCCGTCGACCAGGACGCCGCCGGGGCGACCCAACACCGGCCACATCTGCTTGGCGTGGGCGGCGTCCGGCGCCAGCGTCGCCCGGTCCTTGGCCTGGAGGAAGAGGTCGAACGGGCCGAGCAGGCGGGTGCCCCGACCGTCGGCCGACTCCAGCGCCTCCTCGTCGTCGGCCAGTAGCGAGCGCGCCTCGCCGTCGACCGTCACCTCGATCACGTCGTCGGGCCAGTGTGCCTTCACGTCCTTAACCGGGGCGTCGAGATAGTCCGCCACGTGCTTCGGTGTGGCCGGGCCGAGCAGGCGGAGATAGGCGCGGACGAGGTCGAAGCGCTCGCCCGGGGCGGCGGCCTTCCGGAACCCGGCGATGCGCCGCAGGACCGGAGGTGAGGTGTCGAGCTGCAACTCCAGCCCGGCCCGCGCGGCGGCGAGCCGGAAGGGCATCTCGTAGACGTGCGTGGCGTCGCACGGCCGGCAGAACCGCAGGTACGGCTCGGGCAGCACCGCGGCCAGGCGGCCGGAGACGTCTCCCTTGACCGTTGGCGTGGTGACGATGGCCCGCATGCGGGCAGCCACCTCGTCCAGGGCGGCGAGGTTGTGGATGCCGGCGGCCTTCAACGGCTTGGCGGCGTCGTAGATGCGCTTGCCCGCGTCGGCGTCGGAGAAGGGTTCGACAGCGGCCACCACGGTGCCGGCGTCGGCCCGGCGGTAGAGGTGGGGAGCGCCGCGCACGGTCCACAGCACGATCACCTCCGTGTCGGACAACGCGGTCACGTCGACGCCGCGCGCGGCCAGCGCCCACCGGGCACCGTCCGGGCCGGTGTTCTGCACTCCGATGTCCAGGATGGCGGTGTCGGCGAGCGTGCCCTGAGCCCGGTCGAGCTGCTGGGCGCGGACGCGGAAGTTGAGCACCTGGCGTCGGTCGACCATTCCCGCACCCTAGACGAGTAAGCCCGGACGGCCCCGGAGCCGCGTCGGTCGCAAGAGGGACATTACGCAGAGCGTTGACTTTGTCGCTTACAGCAATGATTCTGCCCTGAGTGCGCAGTCGCGAACATTTCGGCTGCGCGAATCGGTTGGTAATGCGCAGGCCGCTTGCGCGATGAGATATCGTCGGGCTTTCTGGCCGACCGAGGCCGTCCGACGCGACGGCCGTCCGACGTGAGGGGTATGCATGTGCGGGATCGCCGCAGCGCTGCCGGACTATGACTGTGACCTGGCAGCGGTTTCCGATCGGCAACTGCTGGACGTGCTGCCGGAACTGCCGCACGTCGACCTGACCGCCGATCGGCCCAGCGGAATGGACCTGCACCCCGCGTTCGACGGCCTGGTCAAGGAACTCGCGGCCGCGTTGGATCTGTACACGGCCCCCACCGCCGTGCACCGGTTGGCGTGCGAGAAGAGCCTGCGCGAGGCTGTCGTGGCGCGGACGTCGGCGCTGGACTCGTGGCTCACCGTTGCCGAGCGCGCACTCGACGACCCCGGCGCCGGCTGGGACGCCGACCTCCTGGAGCAGGTCCAGCAGCGCGCGGTGGCCGCTCGGGACCTGCTCTGGTCGATCGAGCAGGACAGGATCGGCGCCGCGGTGCGGATCGCCGAGCTCGCGCGGCAACAGATGATCACCCTGAACCAGGCGCGCAGCTACCTCGCCGTCGACGCGGTCCTGGACGCGATCGATCGGCTGGAGGTGCGCGGCCGGGACTCGGCGGGCATCCAGGTGTGGGTCACGCTCGACGACGCCGACCTCGCGCGGGTGCCGGCCACGCTGCGGGACCGGGTGGACGGCGAGTTCCGCCACTGCGCGGCGGCGCAGTTCCGGGGCGGCATCTCACTCGTGTACAAGCGCGCCTCGGTCATCGGCCGGCTCGGTGACAACGTCGCGTACCTGCGCGCGGCGATGACCGCCGACGACGACCTGCACACGGTCCTCGATCTGCCCAGCGCCCGCGTCGTGATCGTCGCGCACACCCGTTGGGCCAGCGTCGGCCGGATCAGCGAGGCCAACGCCCACCCGCTGGACAGCACCACGCCGGCCGGCGACGATCCGTGCTTCGCGATCGCCGCTCTCAACGGCGACATCGACAACCACGTCGCGCTGCGCGACCAGTTGAACCTGCCGGCCTCGTCCACCGGAATCAGCACCGACGCCAAGCTGATCCCGGTGATGCTCGCCCAGCAGATGGCCGCCGGTCACTCGCCGGAACAGGCGATGGCCGCCTCCGCGCGCAACTATCACGGTTCGTTCGCGATCGCGGCCCAGGGCGACCTCGCCGCCGACCAACTGATGCTCGTCGTCAAGGGCAGCGGCCAGGGCCTGTACGTCGGGTTCGCCCTCGGCTGCTTCCTGGTCGCCAGCGAGGTGTACGGCCTGGTCGGCTGGACCGATCGGTACCTGCGGTTGGACGGTAGGCACTCCGACGACGGCGAGGTCGGCACGGTGGTCGTCCTCGACCGGAAGCACGCCGGCACCCTCGCCGGCCTGCGCCGGACGACGATGCGCGGCCGGTCCCTGCCGGTCGCCGAGGCGGACGTCGCCACCGCGGAGATCACCACGCGGGACGTCGCGCGCGGCGAGTTCGACCACTACCTGGAGAAGGAGATCACCGAGGCGCCGTCCTCGTTCCGCAAGAGCCTGCGGGGTCGCATCGCCGACGACGGCCAGCGGCTCTCCGTCGCGCTCGGCGAATCCGCACTGCCGCAGAGCATCCGGGAGCGCTTCGTCGACCGGGACATCCGCGAGATCCTCTTCGTCGGTCAGGGCACGGCCGCGGTCGCCTGCGAGGGCATCGCCAAGGTGGCCGACGATCTGTTGCACCCGCACATCACCGTCGCCGCGATGCCGGCCACCGAACTGTCCGCCTGGAAGCTGCGGGCGGACATGTCGTCGGTCTGTGTCGTCGCGGTCAGCCAGTCCGGCTCGACCACCGACACGAACCGCGCCATCGACATGGCGCGCGCACGGGGCGCTGCCGTGCTCGCCATCGTCAACCGCCGGGACAGCGATCTGAGCCACAAGGCCGACGGTGTGCTGTACACGTCGGACGGCCGCGACGTGGAGATGGCGGTCGCCTCGACGAAGGCGTTCTACTCGCAGGCGGCCACCGGTACGCTGCTCGCGCTGCAGATCGCGAGACTGTGCGAGCTGCTCTCGCCGGAGCTGGAAGACCTGATGCTGCACGCGTTGCAGGAGATGCCGCAACAGCTGCAGACGCTGCGCGACCTCGGCCCGAGGATGGCCGAGATCGCGCAGGTGGCGATCCGGCACCCGCACTGGGCGGTGGTCGGCTCCGGCCCGAACCGCGTCGCGGCCGACGAGACCCGCATCAAACTCTCCGAGCTGTGCTACAAGACCGTCTCCACCGACGCCGTCGAGGACAAGAAGCACGTCGACCTGTCGGCGGAGGCGTTCGTCCTGGTCTGCGCGGCCGGCACCCCGCCGGGGCAGCTGCGCGACCTCACCAAAGAGGTCGACATCTTCGCCGCCCACCGCAACCAACCGGTCGTCATCGTCGACGAGGGCATCGAGCTGCCGTGGGCTACCGACTGGGTGATCCGGGTGCCGGCGGCGCACCCCGCCTTCGCCTGGATCCTCAGCACGGCTGCCGGGCACCTCTTCTCCTACCACGCCGCCCGGGCGATCGACGCCACCGCCGATCCGCTGCGCGAGGCGCTCGCGGGGCTGGAGGCGTCGGTCGACGCCGGTCGCGTCGCGCGTGACGAGCTGGACGCCGCGTGCGGCGGCATCCACCAGTTCCTCGCCGAGGCGGCCCAGGGCAGCGTTCGCGGCGTTCTTCCCAGCGACGTCGCGCTGCGCCTGCACCAGGCCGCGTCGCTGCTGCGGCACGGCGCAGCGGTCGTGCCGGAGCTGCCGGTAGCGGTCGCCGATCCGGTCGACTTCGTGCGTACCCAGCTCACGGCCTCCGCCGACGAGCTGACGCGCTCGATCGACTCGGTCAAGCACCAGGCGAAGACGGTGACCGTCGGCACCTCGCGTGGCGACTCCGACCTGCTGGACAACGCGCTCGCCACGGCCGTCGTCGAGGCCGGTGGCGATCTGTCCGTGCTGAGCTATCCCGTCCTGCTGGCGCTCCGTGCGTTCGCCCGGGTGACCGAGGGCGTCACCGGCACGATCCGGTACCAGCTCAGTCAGTCGCCGGGCCACGCCACCCTGCGCGTCCTGCGCAAGACCGGCGTCGCCGAGGACCTGACCAGCCGCGCGGACAGCGGTGCCGAGCTGAGCGGCTCGAAGCAACTCGCCGTCGCCTCGCGCATGGTGCGGCTGGTCCGCGGCGTACGCGACGGCCGGCTGGTGCTCATGGTCCCGGAGCAGACCGGGGCGCGCGTGCACTCGCTCACGCTCGCGCACGTGACACTTGTCGAGCGGGCCGAGCCCGCGCACCTGACCGAGGTGCTCGAGCTGACCGGCACGCGACTGGCGGAGATCAGGGCTGCGGTCACCGAGACCGACACGCCGTTCGCCGTGGAGAGCCTCACGCACGTACCGGTGGAGACGGTTCTTCTGGGTTCGGTGGACGACGTGGTCCGGCTCCTGCGCCGGTAGCCGGTCGATGGTTTCCGCGGTGCTGCCGGCGGCTGTGTCGCCGGCAGCACCGCTCGCCAGCCCTCCGCGCCGCCGGCTGACACGTGCGGTGCGCGACGCTGCCCAGTGCGGTTCGCCTTGACCTTGACACAGTGACAAGGTCTTCGGTGGGGTCGAGGAGGTGGTCTCGATGACCGGACCGGAAAAGGACGCGAACACCATGCGGGCGCTCCAGGCGCTGGAAAGCGGCGACTCGTCGGTGCGGCTGCGCGCGGCGCTGGCGGTCGGCACAGCCCCGGACCCGCGGTTCGTCGACACGCTCGTCGAACGATGCGCGATCGAGCCCGAGTTCTTCGTACGCGAGATGGTCACCTGGGCGCTGCTCCGCCACCCACCCGCGCTGACCGTCCCGAAGCTCACCAGCCAACTCCGCTCGGAGCGGGCGCAGGCCCGGAGCCAGGCGTTGCACACGTTGTCCAAGATCGGCGATCGGCGGGCCTGGCCGGCGGTGACACGGGCGCTCCTGACCGACCCGGACGAGGAGGTGGCGCGAAGCGCCTGGCGAGCCGCGGTCGCCCTGGTGCCTCCCGGTGACGAGCCCGAGTTGGCCGAGGTGTTGGCGACGCAGCTCGGGCGCGGCACGCGGGACACGCGGTTGAGCCTCAGCCGGGCGTTCGTCGCGCTCGGTGCGGTGGCGATGCCGATCCTGCGCGTCGCGATGACGGCTCCCGACCCACAGGTACGCGCGCACGCGATCGCGACGCAACGGCTGGCGCGGGACCCGGATGTCGGTGTCGAGTCCTCGATCGAGGAGGCGAAGCGTGTGCTGGCCCTCGGCGCGATCGGCGAGGAGGGATGATGCGCAGGTGTTGATCGGTGACGTGGCGCGCCGGTCCGGGGTCAGCGCCCGCATGCTCCGGCACTACGACTCGCTCGGCCTGGTCCGGCCGACCGGCCGTAGCGGCGCCGGCTACCGGGAGTACTCCGACGAGGACATCCGGCTGATCTTCCAGGTCGAGAGCCTGCGGTCCCTGGGCCTGTCGCTGCGTGACGTCCGGCGGGCGCTCGACGATCCCGGCTTCACGCCCTCCGGCCTCGTCGACGACCTGATCCAGCGGACGCGACAACGCATCGCGGATGAGCGGGACCTGCTCACCCGACTGCGCCGGATCGCCGCCGCCGACCCCGCCGACTGGGAGGACGTCCTCCAGGTCGTCGCGCTCCTGCAGGCACTGGGCTCACCGAGCGCGGGCAGGCGTCAGCGCGCGGCCCTGTCCTCGGTCGACGGGGCTCCGGTGCCCGTGGAGGCGCTCGTCGAGGCGGCGCTCGACGAGACCGACCCGAACGTCGCAGGAGCCCTGCGGTGGGCGCTGGCACAGTCGGGGGACGACGGCCTGGCGCTGCTCGCGGACGGCCTACGCTCACCTCGGGCCGAGGTACGCGAGCGTGCCGTCCGGACCATCGCCGAGATCCCGCACGACGCGGCGACCGACGTGCTGCGGGACGCCCTCGCGAACTCCGACGTCGTGGTCCGCGGGCACGCGGCGCTGGCGCTCGGGGCGCGGCGGGTGGCGGACGCGGTCCCGACGCTTGTCGACATGGTCGGCGAGGCCACGAAGGACGCCGAGGCAGCCGACGTGTTGGGCGTGCTGGCGACCGAACCCGCGGTGGCGGCACTGATCGCCACCAGGCTCGTCGGCTGCCTCGCCCGGGGGACCGTGGCGCCGTCGGCGCGTCGGCGGCTGACCGAGGCGCTGGCGGACATCCCCGGCGACACCGCGGCACGGGCCCTGGTGGACCTGTCCCGAGACGACGACCGCGCCGTCGCGCTGACGGCGACATCCATCCTCACGCTCCGCGGTGGGGCCGGGAAGCTCCGCACCGGGATCGGGGAGCCGCGCAACGGGACCGGGCCGGACACGATGCCGGACGACCCCCTCGCCTGAGCGAGAGGGTCGTCCGGTGGCAACCGTGGGGGCGTGCCGGTCAGCCGCCGGCGAACGTGACCTCGGTGCCGCACTTGGCGTTCTGGTTGAGGCAGGACTTCACCAGGGCGCCGAGGCGTGCCGGCTCCCAGGCGTTCATGAAGTCGCCGTGCATGGAGGACGGCTTGCCGGAGGAGAGCGTGAGACCGTCACCGCCCAGCGACTGGTAGTTGACCATGAAGGACAGGTCCGGCACGGCCACCGGGTACTTGCCGGTGCAGACGCCGTTCACCGGGTCACCCATGTGCGACTTGTGGTCGGGTGAGTCGATGTTCTTGCCGTCCCAGCAGTCCTTGAACACCAGTTGGAAGATCAGGTTGCCGCCGGGTGCGCAGACCGGCCAGTTGCCGTCGGCGCTGCGGCCGATCTCGGCGCTGCCGGCGCACCAGAACTGGTTGCTACCGGCGTTCTTCGGGGTGTCCACCTGCCGCTTGGCGTCGCCCTCGACGACCCGCAGGCCCGGCGGGAACGGCTTGACTGTCGACGGGTCCTTGACCCGCGAGCCGTAGTAGACGCGCATGCTCTTGATCGGGACCGGCTGACCGTCCTTGCGCAACTCCGGGGTCCAGTAGGCGCTGTTGTCGCCCGGGGCGTTGCAGTTGGTCGTCGCGGAGAGCAGCTTGTCGGTCGTGGTGAAGGCGTCGATCTTCGGACCGAAGAAGGTGTGCATGTGCGAGGCGCCCGGCAGGGCGGGCACGACGATCGGGTCGTCCGGCGCCGAGTTGGCGACCTCGCAGTCGGTGTGGAACTCGGGCACCCGGGTGGTCCCCGGCGTCACCGCCTTCGGGGTGAGGGCGTCGAAGGCGGCCAGTTCCCTGCTCCACCGGGCCTGGTCGACCGGGACCCAACCGCCGGCGGGTGCGCTCGGCGGGACGGACGTGGAGGCGGACGCCGACGGGGTGGGGGTCGGCGCGGACGAGGCGGTGGGCGTCGCCGAGGCGCTCGCCGGCGCGCTCGGCGACGAGCCCGCCGCGGGGCCGAACGTGAACCAGTTCAGGTTCACGAAGTCCGACGTCGAGGTGCTCTTCAGGACGGCGAAGACGGTCTGCGGGCCGGCCGGCACGGCGGACGCCTTCGCCGTGACCGTCGTCCACTTCTGCCAGCCGCCGGTCTGCGCGATCGGGAAGGTGGCGAGCAGGTGACCGTCCGGCGCGGCGAGGTGCAGCTCGACCGTGCCGCCGGTGGCGTTGTGCGAGGAAACCCGGGCCGTGAGGTTGGCCCCGGTGATCGATACGCCGTCGTAGCGCAGCCAGTCGCCGCTGGCCAGCCAGCCGACGTTCCGGCCGCCGTCGGCATCGCCGGTGTCCTCGGTCTGCGCCCCGGAGTGTGCCGCGAAGGCCTCGGCCTGGATTCGGCCGGGCACGGCGACCTCTTCGGCCTGGGCGCCGGCGATGTAGATGCCGCTGGCGCCCAGTGCGGCCACGACGGCGGCGGCGAGCGAGATGCGGGTGCGGCGGCGACGCTTTCGCGCCCGGTCCGCCGGTGCGACGTGCGCGGGGGTGGTCCGCATTACCAGTGTTGTCCTTTGCGTCGGCGACAAAGCTTTTGACGAAAGGAATTATGGGCGTACGCAGAGCTGGCAACAACTCGCGGAAGAAGAATTAAGAACAGTGGTCGGAAGGTCTCCTGGTCGCCGTCTTCGCCCTGCCGGATAACGGTTTTTCGGTCGCGCAGTCTTAAGTCTTCGTTAAGTGTTCGAGGTGTTGGGCGCGTGTCTCCGGCGATTGCGTGATTACATTTTTTGGAGAAAAATCTTGCTCCGATTCGCCGTGGGGGCCGCGTGGCGTCGCTGGTGGGGGAGCGGTGGCGTGGAGCCGTCGCGCACCGGTGGACGCGACACACCGGCACCGGGCCATCGGAGCGGCCGACGGTTGACCGTGACCCTAGCGGCATACCTCGGGTATGAATACGACTCTGAGGTATACCGCTCACCACCGCATAGGCCCACCGAGGTGAGCGGCGGCCGTCGGCTGCGCCCTCTGCCGCATCCAGGGTGCGGAATTGCGCCTCTAGGGTTGGTCGGGGCGGTGCCGGGCGAAGGCGTCGGCCTTGCCCCAGCGGCCGGGGATGTCCAGCAGCGCGACCCGTCCGAAGGCCGACGGCAGCGAGGGGTCGACGGCCAGGTGGTCCTCGTGCGGGTTGAGGCCGAGCATGGTGCGCAGGAGCAGGATGGACGCTCCGCTGGACCAGGCCTGTGGGCTGCCGGCGGTGGGATACCGGACCGGGTAGCGGGTGGTGTTGCGGTCGAAACCGCCGAAGGCCTCGGGCAGCCGACCCTCGAAGTAGGTGGCGGCGGACAGGATGCTCTCCGCGATGCGGCCCGCCTCGCTGGCGAACCCGTACCGGCGCAGACCCCAGGCGATGAACGAGTTGTCGAACGGCCAGACCGTGCCGTTGTGGTAGCCGAGAGGGTTGTAGCGGCGCTGCCCCTCGGCGAAGGTCCGCACGCCCCAACCGGAGAAGAGCGCCCGGCCCATCAGGTGTTCGACGACCTGTGGGGCCCGCTCCGGCGGCACGATGCCACTCCACAGCAGATGCCCGATGTTCGACGACAGGCTGTCGACGGGTGTGCCGTCGTGGTCCAGCGCGAGGGCGTAGTAACCGCGGTCGGCCAGCCAGAAGTCCCGGTTGAACCGGTCGTACAGCGCCGCCGCGTCGCGTTCCAGCCGCTCGGCGTAGTCGGGGTCGCCCCAGACGGTACGGGCCAGCCGAGCCCCGCGGATCTTCGCGTCGTAGGCGTACCCCTGGGTTTCGCAGGTGGCCCTCGGGAAGCCCGGCAGCCTGCCGTCGGCGTAGGAGATGCTGTCCCAGGAGTCCTTCCAGCACTGGTTGTCCAGGCCGGTGGCGCGGTTGCGTCGCTCGTACCAGACGTAGCCGGTGGACGTGAGGTCCGCGTAGTTGTCGATCCACGCCAGGGCGGCGCGAGCCTCCTGCTCCAACTCCCGCACCAGCGCGGTGTCGCCACTCCACCGCTCGTACTCGTCGAGCAGTATCACGAACAGTGGTGAGGCGTCCACGGTGCCGTAGTAGGGGGAGTGCGGTTGTTCCTCGAACGCGGCCGACTCCCCGTAGCGCAGCTCGTGCAGGATCCGGCCGGGATCCTCCTCCAGCACGTCGTCGGTGCGGACGCCCTGCAGAGAGGCGAGGATCCGCAACGTCGGCGGGGTCAACGACGGGGTGACGGGCAGGGTCTGCAGGCAGGTCAGCAGGCTGTCGCGGCCGAACAGCGTCATGAACCAGGGCAACCCGGCGGCGGGTACGGCCGCGCCGCTGAGCGAGAGCGGGGCGAAGCGCAGCGCCGCCAGGTCCACCAGGCTGCGGTGGTACACCTGTTGCAGCGCGGCGCTCTCGGTGTCCAGGGTCGGGGCCGCCGCGACCCAGGCCCGCAGGCTGGTGGGCAGCGTGGAGTCGTCGGGCCGCTGGGCCCGCAGCGCGGAGCGCAGGTCGACGCCGTCGGGACGTAGCGCCAGCATGGCGACCTGCAACCGTGTCGACCACTGTTGCCCGGGGCCCAGTCGGATCGTGAAGCGCAGGCCGTCCGGGTCGAACTCGGCGGGCTCACTCGCCGACAGGACGACCTCACGTCGGTAGGTGCCGCGCCGGTAGCCCAGGCGCAACTCGTCGGGGCCCACGTGTGTGTAGTGCGTGCCGGTCTTCTCCCCGATGTCGAACTTGATCTCGAAGATGTCGGCGAAGTCGGCAGCCACCTCCAGCCGGATGTCGAGATCCCTCTCCTGCTCGCCGTAGTTGAAGATCGTCAGGGACTCGGTCAGGTCCGGACCGATGCGCCGGCGCCGGATGGCCGACACGTCGGCCTGCACGTAGTCGACCGCCGCGCCCGGCACCACGAAGAACGTAACCTCGTAGTACTGGCTGTCGTCCACCGACAGCGCGGTCATGCACTCGCCGTTGACGAAGAGCATCCAGCGGGACAGGAAGCGGGTGTCGGCGGCGAACAGCCCGACCGGCGTGGCGGGGGACGAGTCGACGTCGCCGCTGGCGTCGGACACCATGAAGGTGTTCCCGTCGATACACGACACGGTCTCCGCGATGTCCCTCATCGGCTACGTCCCACTGTCCGGGCCGCCCCTCTGCAACGGCCCCGGCTCACGCGGAAACAGCCGTCCGAGCCGCAACGCCAGGCCGAGGTCGCCGTCGACCATGATCTCGCCCCGGGTGATCGCCGCCAGGCCGTTCACCTCACCGCGCGCCATCGCCTCCGCGACAGGCGCCGACACCGTGATCACGGTGGTGGCGGGGTCGGCGCTGCGCCGCACCCGCATCTGGCCATGATCGATCTCCAGGAGCCACTGCTCCAGGTTGCCGCCGTCCCCGATGTCGAACCGCACGCTCCCGCACACCTTGCTGAACCGCGGATCCTGGCCGGCGACTGTCAACCGCTCGAAAAAGGCACTTGTCGCCGTCATCCCACCTCCCCGGGTGCTGGTAGAAGCGGATGCCGGCTACCCGGTGCGGGCCGCCGTTAACTCCCGGCGGCCGTCTCGTTCAGCCCAGGTCGAAGTCCACCACCGTCGGCGTCCGCCGGACCCTCGCCGAGGGTGACCGCGCAAACGTCGCGGCCTCCACGACGAGCGGTGCGACGGCGACGGCGGCCGCCCGCAACGGACCTTCTACCGCGAAGCGGGCGCGGGGGCCACGCTCAGGACATAGCGTCAGGGTCGCGGCCTCGCCGCCGCGCCGGCCCGCCGCCGGCTACGCCGACCGGAGGGGGACCGGACATGGACCGGGTCGACACTGTGCTCCTGCCGGAGCTGGACGGGCCCGTGCCGGCGACGTTGCCGAGCGCGCTAGGCCTGCTGAGCCTGGCACTGGGCGTCGGCGCCCTGGTCGCGCCGGGCCGTCTCGCGCGACTGGCCGGGGTGGACGACTCCCCGGCCGCGCGCGCGGTGCTCCCGGCCGTCGGGGTACGGGAGTTGGGCAGCGCCGCCGGCCTGCTCGGCGGTCGTCGCCCGGCGGGCTGGGCGTGGAGCCGGGTGGCCGGCGACGCCATGGACCTGACCCTGCTCGTCCGCGCCCTCGCCGACCGCAGCGGTGAACGACGACGCCGCGTCGCCCTGACCACAGTCGCGATCGCCGGCATCGCGGCCGTCGACGTGGTCAGCGCCGTGCGGATCAGCCGAGCGCGACGCGCACGGGCGCGGATGATCCGGATGGAGATCGCGGTGACGGTGAACCGGTCACCTGCCGAGGCGTACCGGTTCTGGCGCGACGTGGAGAACCTGCCCCGGTTCATGACGCACCTGGAGTCGGTGCGCGCCGACGACCTGCGCCGATCGCACTGGGTCGCGCGCGGCCCGGCCGGCCATCGCGTCGAGTGGGACGCCGAGATCATCCACGACCAGCCGAACACGTCCATCACCTGGCGATCGCTGGCGGGGACCGGGGTGCCCAACGCCGGCCGGGTCCGCTTCGTGCCCGCGCCCGGCGACCGGGGCACCGAGGTCCGGGTGGAGTTGCGCTACGCGCCGCCGGCCGGCGCGCTCGGCCGGGCGGTGGCGAAGCTCTTCGGCGAGGAACCCGAGCAGCAGGTCCGTGACGACCTGCGCCGGTTCAAGCAGGTGCTGGAGACCGGCGAGGTGGTCCGCTCCGAGGGCAGCCCCAACGGCATCTCCGTACGCCAGCAGGCCATGCAGCGTCCCGCGCAGCCGCTGCCGCCGTCGCGCCGCTGACCGCCCACTGTCGAAAGGGACCGAGGATGAAGGCCACCGCCTGGATGGGCACCGACACCGTCAAGGTCATCGACGTACCCGATCCGAAGATCATGAACGCCCGGGACGCGATCGTCCGGATCAGCACCACCGCGATCTGCGGCTCCGACCTGCACCTCTACCACGGCTACATCCCCGCGATGCGCAAGGGCGACATCCTCGGCCACGAGTTCATGGGTGAGGTGGTCGAGGTCGGCCCGCAGGTGCGCAACCTCAAGCCCGGCGACCGGGTGGTGGTGCCCTTCCCGATCGCCTGCGGGCACTGCTCGTCGTGCCAACGCGGCCTCTACTCGGTCTGCGAGAACTCCAACCCGAACGCCGGCATCGCCGAGAAGATCATGGGCCACTCGCCGGCCGGCATCTTCGGCTACTCCCACCTCCTCGGCGGGTACGCCGGCGGCCAGGCCGAGTACGCCCGGGTGCCGTTCGCCGACATCGGCCCGCTCAAGGTGCCCGACGACGTCCGCGACGACCAGGCGGTCATGCTCGCCGACGTGTTCCCCACCGGCTACATGGGCGCCGAGATGTGCGACATCAAACCCGGGCAGGTGATCGCCGTCTGGGGCGCCGGGCCGGTCGGACTGCTCGCCGCGGCCAGCGCCCGGTTGCTCGGCGCGGAACGGGTGATCGTCATCGACCGGTACCCGTACCGGCTGCGGCTCGCCGAGGAGCACATCGACGCCGAGACGATCAACTACGAGGAGGTGGACGTGTTGGACACCCTCAACGAGCTGACCGCCGGCCGGGGGCCCGACGCGTGCATCGACGCGGTCGGCCTGGAGGGCCACCACGGCAACGCCGCCATGTACGCGTACGACCGGGTGAAGCAGGCCGCCCGGGTCGAGACGGAGCGGCCGTTCGCGCTGCGCCAGGCGATCCTCGCCTGCCGCTCGGGTGGGGTGGTCTCGGTCGTCGGCGCGTACGGCGGTTTCGTCGACAAGTTCCCCATGGGCGCGTTCATGAACCGGTCGCTCGTCATGCGGACCGGTCAGTGCCACGTCCAGCGCTACACCCGGCCCCTGCTGGAGCGGATCCAGCGCGGCGAGATCGACCCGAGCTTCATCGTCAGCCACCGGCTGCCGCTGCGCGACGCCCCGAAGGGCTACAAGATCTTCCAGAAGAAGCAGGACGACTGTACGAAGGTGCTGCTGACGGTCTGACCGACGCGCGGGGACCACCGGCTAACGCGGCCGGACCCCGGGCTCCACCGTCAGGGTCCCCGCCTCGGCGTCGATCGTGGCCCGCGCGCCGAGCGGCACGGTGAGCTGCCCGTTGCCGTGCCCCAGCCGCAGACCACCCAGGACCGGCACGCCCAGGTCGTACAGGCGGTCCTTGAGGACCGCCGCCGCGTCCCACTCGCCGGGTTCGCCGACACTGTTGGTGATCTGGCCGATGACCACCCCGGCAACCCTGGACAGGACGCCCACCCGGCGCAGCTCGGTCAGCATCATGTCGATGCTGTACGGGGCCTCGTCCACGTCCTCGAAGAACAGGATCGCGCCGTCGAACCTCGGGGCGTCGCTCGCGCCGAGCGAGGTGGAGAGCAGGGTGAGGCAGCCGCCCAGCAGCGGCCCCGACGCCCGGCCGGGCACCAGCACGGGGGCGGCCGTCTCGGCCGGATCCCGCACGATCGTGACGGGTGCGGTCGTCATCACGGCCCGGCGCAGGGCCTCGGCCGACTCGGGGCCGGTGCGGCTGTCGCTCCAGTTGACCATCGGTCCGTAGAAGGTGACCAGGCCAACCTCGCGCCAGAGCTTGCCGTGGATGCTGGTGATGTCACTGAAGCCGACGACCACCCGCGGGTCCCGGCGCAGACCGGAGACGTCGAGATCGTCGACGATCCGCTGGGTGCCGTAACCGCCACGGGCGGCGAAGACCGCACGGATCCCCGGGTCGTTGAGCGCGGCGTTGAGGTCGGCCAGCCGCTGCGCGTCGGTGCCGGCCAGATAGCCGTACTTGGCGAAGACGTGCGTGCCCAGCTCGACCTCCAGGCCCCAACCGCGCAGGATCTCGATGCCGCGGGCCATGTTCGTGGGGTCGGGGGTGCTGCCGGGCGACACGACCCGGACCCGATCGCCGGGCGCCAGCGCCGGCGCCCGCAGCACACGCTTCGCGGCCTCCGGCGCGGCCTGCGCGGGTCCGGCCTCCAACCCGCCGGCGAGCACCGCGCCGCCGACGGCCGCCGCTCCCGCCCGCAGCATGTGCCGACGGGTCAGGGGCACCCGCGGGGACCTCTGCGTCGAAGCTGGGTCTGGTCCAGAAGTGGCCACCTGCATCCCCCGTCGTGATCAGACGATATGCGAGCCGCCACAGCCTACGACACTCATGAATGCCGCGCGGGGTCCACAAGGGACGCCGTCCACCCCGGCGAATGGTGCCCCGGTGCCAGCGGGCGGGCTCTGGCACGGCCCGACCCGGCTCGGCCGGCAACCCGATGGGACTGGGGCTTTCTGAGGCCGCCGCCCGTTGCGGGCAGGAAAGTCCAGATCCGCACGTGACCCCGTTTGTGGCCAGGGAGCCTGGGAACTCGCCCCGTTCGTCCGCAGGCAGCCCCGACGGAAGTTCGGGGAGAAGCGAAGGAGCGGGTCATGGAGTACGAGCAGATGATTTCCACGGTACGACAGCGAGCGGGCCTCGGTGAGAACGAGGCGGTGCGCTCCGTACAGGCCGTCCTGTCCGTGCTCGGTGAACGGCTCGCCGGGCAGGAGGCCGACAACCTGGCGGCACAGCTACCGGACCGGTTGAACGGGTCGGTCACCCGCAATCCGCAGGGCCGCCGGTGGGACGTCGGCGAGTTCCTGAAGAACGTCGGGGACCGCGAACAGGTCGCGAACGCGGACCACGTGCGTCAACACGCCCAGGCGGTGTTGCGTACCGTCGCCGAGGCGCTCGACGACGACGAGCGACACGACCTGCTCGCCCAGCTTCCCGGCGGCATCACCGATCTCTTCGGTGTGCCCACCCCGCGAGGCTGAGCCCCGGCGGATCACCGGGTCGTCGAGCCCGGCGGTCGGGTCGACCCGGGGCGCCTACGGGATCGGCCACTCGTGCACCGGCCGGTTGCTGTGCATCAGGTCGACGTAGTGGCGGACCACCTCCCGTAGTGCCTCCGGCCGGTCCAGGTGGTCGGCGGACTCCAACCGGTGCAGCGTCTCCACCTGCCAGGTCGCGCCGTTGCGGCTGGTCAGGCAGCGCTGCTCGATGATGCCGAGCAGCCGGTCGCGTTCGCCCGGGTCGAGCCCCCACCGGTCCAGGCCGTGGTGTGCCATGGGCAGCAGCCGGCGCAGCACCAGCTCGGTGACGGGCAGATAGCCCAGACCGGGCCAGAACACCTGCGCCTCGATGCCGTGCCGGGCGCAGTTGGTGAAGTTCTCCTCGGCGGCGCTGAACGACATCTGCGACCACAGTGGCCGGTCGGACTCGGCCAGGGCGCGGACCAGTCCGAAGTAGAACGCGCCGTTGGCGATGGTGTCCAGCACGGTCGGGCCGGCGGGCAGCACCCGATTCTCCACCCGAAGGTGCGGCCGGCCCCGGGACACGTCGTACACCGGGCGGTTCCACCGGTAGACGGTGCCGTTGTGCAGGCGCAGCTCGGCGAGATTGGGCACCTCACCGGCCGCGAGGGCCTGCGCCGGGTCCTCCTGGTCGCAGACCGGCAGCAGCGCCGGGAAGTAGCGCACGTTCTCTTCGAACAGGTCGAACACGCTCGTGATCCAGCGTTCGCCGAACCAGACCCGGGGTCGTACCCCCTGGGCTTTGATCTCCTCCGACCGGGTGTCGGTGGCCTGCTGGAACAGGGGGATGCGGGTCTCGCGCCACAGCTCCCGGCCGAAGAACAGCGGCGAGTTCGCGCCGACGGCGACCTGGATGCCGGCGACCGCCTGGGCGGCGTTCCAGTAGTCGGCGAACTGGGGCGGGCTGACCTGTAGGTGGAACTGGGTGCTGGTGCAGGCCGCCTCCGGGGTGATCGTGTCGGCGGTGACCGCCAGGCGTTCGACGCCACTGATGGCGATCGGCAGATCCTCACCGCGCGCCGCGAAGATCTGCTCGTTGAGCAGCTTGTAGCGCGGGTTGGCGGAGAGCGTCTCGGCGGTCAGGTGCTCGGGGCGCAGCGTCGGCAGGATCCCGATCATGACCATGTGCGCGCCGATCGCCCGCGCCTTGACCTCGGCGGCGTTCAGGCTGGCCCGGACGTACTCCTCGAAGTCCGCCGTGCCGGTGCCGGTCAGTCGCCGTGGCGGCACGTTGATCTCGACGTTGAACTGGCCCAGCTCGGTCTGGAAGCTCTCATCGGCGATGGCCGCCAGCACGTCGGCGTTGCGCATCGCCGGGTTCGACGCCTCGTCGACCAGGTTCAGCTCGATCTCCACGCCGGTCATCGGCCGGTCGACGTCGAAGCGCGACTCGCGCAGCATCTCGGCGAAGACATCCAGGCAGCGGCGGACCTTGTCGCGGTAGCGGGCCCGATCCTCTCGACTGAAGGTTCGTACGCCGACGTCCTCGCCCATCGTCACCACCCTGTCACCGCTGGTCCCCCTAACCTCGCACGTCCTCGTCGGGCAGGGGAATACCTGAGGCTCCTTTCCTACCCACTGACGGGTCCGGTGATCCCTGTCCCGGTGAAAGTGGCGGCGTGCCCGCACCGATACCATTGCCGCCCGAGAGGTGGAGGCGTGGCGATGCGCGACAAGGTGACCCGGCTGTTCGTTGCGGCGGCGATCGCCGAGGCCTGCTCCTGGCTGGCCCTGCTGATCGGCATGCTCGTCAAGTACGGGCCGCCGGAGAACGAGCTGGGTGTCAAGATCTTCGGGCCGATCCACGGCGGCCTGTTCGTCGCGTACGTCCTGCTGGTGCTCGCGGTGGCCCGCCTGCGCCGGTGGAGCCTGCCGGCCACCGTCGTGGCGCTGGCCTGCGCCGTGCCGCCGTTCGCCACCCTGGTCTTCGAGCGCTGGGCCCGCCGCCGCGGCATGCTCGACACCGTCGCCGCCGGTCGGCCGACCCGCGACGCCGCCCCGGTCGGCTGACCCGCGACGCCGCCCCGGTCGGCTGACCCGCGACGCCGCCTGGGCTGGCTGGACCGCCGACCGGTCCCGAGGGCCCGGCGGCCTCGCGGTCAGGTCAGTGCGGAGCAGGCCGTGATGCCGGCGACGAGCAGCGCGCCCAGGAACGCCTGCAACAGCAGCGGCGGACCGAGGTGCGACCAGAGCGTCGCGGTACGCGGGGTGAGCAACTGCCCGGTGGTGAGGTTGACGATCCGCTCGATGCGCGGCGGCAGCTCCGGGTCGCGTTGCGGGCGCAGGGTGAGCTGCACCTGGTCCGCCGGGTGCAGGGCGCTCTGCGGCAGGTGCCCGTGCAGCTCCACCTCGCAGAGCTGGCCGGCGGTGTCGCGCAGGCGCACCGGGACGACCAGGTACTCCGGGCCCTGCTTCAGCTCCTTCCACCGACGGCGGGTGCCGCCACCGCCGAAGGAGAACAGCGAGCGCAGCAGCAGGGCGGGTAGCCGGGCGAACGCCGCCGCGGCGAGCACCGCCACCAGCACCGGCTGACCGATGCGCACCTCGCGGGTGTAGCCGTCGAGCAGGCGTACCAACCGTCCGGTGACGATCTTCTCCGTCGGGTGCACGATCCGTCGGCTTTCGAGTCCGCTGTCCATTCCCACCACCGAGAGTCCGCTTGTGTGCACAGATCGTATCGACGTCCTGGGTTGAACGACGTGAATGAAACCTGGTCACGGGCTCACGGCTGCGAGGTGACATCCCGGGCGACAGGGGTAAGCGGGGGGCCGAGCTGGAAAGGGGTCGAGCATGCAGCTGTCCTTCCTGCGCCCGCTCTACGACCGTCCCGGGCCGTGGTGCTCGGTGTACCTGGACGCCTCCGCCGACACGGAGGACGCCCATCCCGCGCTGGACCTGCGCTGGCGTGCCCTGGAACGTCGCCTGACCGAACAGGGCGCGGACGAGGCGAGCATCGCCGCGTTGGACCGGGTGATCCGTGGCCACGACCCGATGGTCGGGGACTACGGCCTCGCGGTCTTCGCGAGTCACGGGCGGGTGGTGCTCTCCGAGTACCTGTCCGCGCCACCACTGCGTGACCTGGCCAGTTTCGCGCCGCTGCCGCACGTGATGCCGCTGCTCGCCCAACGGGGCGAACAGGTGGCCTGGGTACGGGTGATCGCCGACCGCCTGGGCGCGGACGCGATGGCGGTCAGCGCCGGCGGGGTGCCCCGGCGGGCGCACGTCGCCGGGCGGGACGAGTTCCCGCTGCGGCGGACGAAGCCCGGTGGCTGGTCCCAGTCGCGCTACCAGCGGGCCGCCATGGAGGCCTGGCACCAGAACGCCGGTGACGTCACCGCCGCGACGGTGCAGCTGGCCGACCGGGTCGGCGCGGACGTGGTGGTGGTCGCCGGTGACGTCCGGGCCACCGGGATGATCGCCGCCCAGATGCCGGAGCGCTGGCAGGACCTGGTGGTCCGTACCGATGCCGGGTCGCGGGCCGGCGGCGCCGACCAGACGATGCTCGACGACCTCACCGTGCAGACCATCGCCGAGGTCGCCGACCAGCGGATCAGCGCCGCCCTGGACCGGTTCGGGGTGCAGGAGGACGTGGGCGCCGGCCTCGGCGCGGTCGTCTCGGCCCTGCAACGCAACCAGGTCGACACCATGATCATCGTGGACGACCCGTCGGCCGACGGTGAGCTGTGGATCGGATCGGAGCCCACCGAGATCGCCGTCGACGCGGGGCAGTTGGCCGCGATGTCGGTGGCCGAACCCCAGCGGGTACGCGCCGACGCCGCGCTGGTCCGCGCCCTGGTCGGCACCGACGCGGCACTGACCGTGCTGGGCCCGGAGGAGGCTCCCGAGCTCACCGACGGCGTCGGCGCGGTGTTGCGCTACGTCGACCCCAGCACACCGGGGCGCGGCAATGGCTGAGCGCCGGGTGGCGGATCTCGTGGTGGAGCGGCTCCTGGCCTGGCGGGTGCCCCGCGCCTTCGGCTATCCGGGCGAGGCGATCGCCCCGCTTGTCGAGGCGTTGGACCGCGCTGGCGGCGAACCGGCGTTCGTCCCGGCCCGGCACGAGGAGACCGCCTCGTTCATGGCCACCGGGCACGCCAAGTTCACCGGCGGTATCGGGGTCTGCCTCGCCACCCAGGGGCCCAGCGCCGTCCAACTGCTCAACGGCCTCTACGACGCCAAGCTGGACAGCAAGCCGGTGGTGGCGATCGTCGGGGAGGACATCTCCGGGCCGCTCGGCGGCGCGCACCAGGAGATCGGGTTGAGTCGGCTCTTCGGCGACGTGTGCAACCAGTTCGTCCGCTACGGCCGCAACCCCGAGGACGTGGCCGCGCTGCTGGACCAGGCGTTCCGGACGGCGGCGGCGACCCGCAGCCCGACCTGCGTCGTGTTGCCCCGGGAGTTGCAGGAGGCGGTGGTGCCCGACGTGCA
Organism: Micromonospora sp. NPDC049175; assembly: GCF_043197345.1. Taxonomy (NCBI): domain Bacteria; kingdom Bacillati; phylum Actinomycetota; class Actinomycetes; order Micromonosporales; family Micromonosporaceae; genus Micromonospora; species Micromonospora sp. NPDC049175. The sequence continues at coordinate 102,977 of NZ_JBICSY010000009.1, forward strand.
GGCGTCCGCCGTCGGGGTGGTCTCGGCCACCCCCGGTGAGCCGCTGGCCCGGGTGCTGCCGCACGAGGCGGACCTCGACGCCGCCGCGCAACTGCTCGGTGGCGGCCAGCGCGTCGCGATCCTGGTGGGACAGGGCGGGCGGGACGCGGCCACCGAGATCATCGAGGTTGCCGACCGGCTCGGCGCCGGGGTGGCCAGCTCACTGCTGGGCAAGCCGGTGCTCGACGAGCGGCTGCCGTTTCACACCGGGGTGCTCGGCGAGGTCGGCACCCCGGCCGCCGCCGAGCTGATGGGTGGCTGCGACACCCTGCTGATGGTCGGCACGAACGACCCGTGGACCGACTACTTCCCGATGCCCGAGCAGGCCCGTACGGTGCAGATCGACATCGACGGCCGCCGGATCGGCACCCGCTACCCGGCCGACGTGCCGCTGGTCGGCGACGCCGCCGAGACGTTGCGGGCGTTGCTGACCCGGCTGCGTGGTCGATCCGACCAGGGGTGGCGCGCCACCGTGGAGAGTTCGGTGGACCGGTGGCGGGAGGTCGCCGCCGAGCGGGTGGCCGCGCCCGCCGACCCGGTCAACCCGCAACTCGTCCTCCAGGAGCTGTCGGCCCGCCTGCCGAGCGCCGGGGCGGTCGCGGTCGACGTCGGCTCGGTCCTCTACTGGTACGCCCGGCACCTCACCCTGCCACCGGGGGTGAACGCGCAGCTCTGCGGCACCCTGGGCTCGATGGGCTGTGCGCTGCCGTACGCGGTGGCCGCCAAGCTGGCCGCCCCCGACCAACCGGTGATCGCGCTACTCGGCGACGGGGCGATGCAGCTCAACGGACTGGCCGAGCTGATCACCGTGTCGCACCACTGGCAGCGGTGGTCCGATCCTCGGCTGGTGGTGCTGGTGCTCAACAACCGCGACCAGAACGGCATGGGTGGGGGGCGGCAGCCGTCGTCCGACCCGGCCCACCGCCGCCCCGACGTGCCGTACGCCGGTTGGGCCCGCCTGCTGGGCCTGCACGGTGTGCGGGTGGACCGTCCGGAGTTGGTCGGCGCGGCCTGGGACGAGGCCCTCGCCGCGGACCGTCCCTGCGTCCTGGAGGCGGTCGTCGACCCGATGGTGTCGCTGGCGCCGCCGGAGCCGGCGTTCGCCGACCTGCGGGGCCTGTACGCCGATGGCGCTCCGGCCCGGAAGGTTCGGGAGCAGGTGGAGGTCACCGCGAACGCCGATGACCTCGTTTAACCGCTCTCGGCCAGGGCATCAGTAGCGGCCCGACGACGCTGGAGGTCCCATGTCCGAGTCCGCTGACCGCCGTTACGGTCCGGCGACCCTGCCCCGGTCGCGCGGCCCGGTCTCCGCCGCGGTGCTCGACGCCTTCCGTCGCCCGCCGCACGACCTGCCGGCGGGCCTCGGCGCCGACCTCGATCCCGTCGACGCGATCACGGACGAGGACCTTCAGCTCACCCTGTTCCTCTGCTACGAGCTGCACTACCGGGGTTGGTGCGGGGTGGACGAGGCGTGGGAGTGGCAGCCAACGCTGCTCGCGCTGCGAGCCGAAGCCGAACGGCCCTTCGAGGCGGCGCTGCGCCGGCTGGTCGGCGCGCCGCGGGTGCCGGCCGCCGGGGTGGCGGCCGGCCTGGCCGAGGTGGTCGCGGCCGACGACGGCCCGCCGCTGGCCGCGACGCTGCAACGCCGCGCCGACCTCTCCCAGTTCCGCGAGTTCGTCACCCACCGCTCCGTCTACCACCTGCGCGAGGCGGACCCACACAGTTGGGCGCTGCCCCGCCTCGGCGGGCCGGCCAAGGCCGCCCTCGTGGAGATCCAGACCGACGAGTACGGCAACGGCCGGCTGGACCGGATGCACGCCGAGCTGTTCCGGAGCACCCTCGAACGACTGGGGCTGGACACCGCGTACGGCGCACACCTGGACGCGGCACCCGCGGTGACGCTGGCGACCAACAACCTGATGTCGCTGTTCGGGCTGCACCGGCGGTGGCGCGGCGCGCTGCTGGGGCACCTGGCCGCGTTCGAGATGACCTCCTCGCTGCCGAACCGCCGCTACGGCAACGGGCTACGCCGGCTCGGCCTCGACGAGGTGGCCACCCGCTTCTACGACGAGCACGTCGAGGCCGACGCGGTCCACGAGCAGATCGCCGCCCACGACATGTGCGGCGGCCTGATCCGCGTCGAACCGGCCCTCGCCCCCGACGTGCTCTTCGGGGCGGCCGCCGGGCTCGCGGTGGACCGGTTGTTCGCCGGACACCTGCTGGACAGCTGGGCCGCCGGCCGCAGCTCCCTGCGGTCACCCGCCCCGCCCACCGTTCCGCCGACCGTCTCGCTCACCGCGTTGCCCGCGGTCGCTCCGCCGGCCCCGCCCGCGCTCGTCTGATCCGACGGGCTCGGCACGTCCGGAAGTCGAAGGGCTCGCCGGACGCGGATGGGGCCGGCGGGGATTGACCGCGGGCGTGTGGGTCGCGGGCCTGCCAGGTGGGTTGCTTGCCCCCTTTGCTCTGCACCCGTCCGCGCGCCAGTCACGGAGCGTGCGTGGTGCGCGGACGGGTGCAAAGCAAAGGGGGCGTGAAGATGGGTACGGCCCGTTCCCGCGCGCTCTCGCTGCGGGACGCGACGGCCTGGGGTCACCCCTCGCGGGTGGTCCCGGCGCGGAAGTTGATCGCCTTGTGGGTGCCGTCGCAGAACGGTTTGAGCGCCGACTTGCCGCACCTGCACAACGCCACGGTGCCCCGGCGCGCGTCGATGTGCTCGCCGTCCGGCGTGACGAGCGCGAAGTCGCCCCGGACCAGCAGCGGTCCGTCCTCGTACGGGGTGATCGTGGCGGCGGCTGATTCGCTCGTGTCGTCGGTGCGCATGGCCCGGAAGTGCCCGCCCTGACCCTACCGAAACCCGTGCCGACCGCCGTCGAAGAGGCGACTCCGGCGGATCGTCGCCGAACGGCGGTGATGACCGGCGCACCCCGCTGACCAGCGGAATGTACTGCCGGGTGGGTGATGCCCCGTTTGAACCCCATCGGTACGGGAAGCCGGGCCGCGTGGTGAGCGAACGAGGCAAGGTGGGGCCGGTGCACAAGGTGCACAAGGGGCTCACGGCCGATGGCGCCGGTCTCGCCGGCGACCGGGTCGTGGCCGAGGGCAGCGCCGCCCGGGTGTTGGTCGCCGCCACCGCCCGGGCGTTGCGCGGGGTGGACTGCGCCGACCTCGGGCACACCGGGCCGACGTCGCGCTTCCCGGGCGCGCCGGAGCCGGTACGCCGCGCCGCGGTCACCCGCGCCGCCGGTCGGGTCGCGCTCACCGTGGCCCAGGTCGACGAGGTGGACGCCGCCCGGGTGGCCCGCTGGTTCGTCGACCAGTATCCCCGCCGGCGCTACCCCGGGGTGCTGATCGGCTCGCCGCACGGCGCGACGGCACACCTCGCGGTGGCCCTCGGCGTGCCGTGGTTGCCGGCCGGCTTCGAGATGTCCGTGCACTGGTCCGACGGCGCGGTGGACCGCCCGGCGGACGCGCTCGAGCACGGCGCGACACTCGCCGCCCGGCTGCTCGCCGGCAACGCCGACCTGCACCTGCGTCAGGTGCACTGCCCGGCCAGCCGGGGCCCGCTGACCGGGGCCACGGTGTCGCTGACCGCCGCGTGGCGGGCCCTGCCGGCCGCGTACGCGCAGTTTCTGGCCGACCGGCTGCTCCCGGGCGCCCCCGTGCTGCTGGTCCGCGACGCGCGCACCTGGCCGGTGCTGGAGCACGGTCCCGGCCACAGTTTCCAGGTCGGCTGCCCGGCCAGCGGGCTGGACCCGGTCGACTTCCACCCGGACAGCCACGCGCTGCGGCAGGTGCTGCGCTCCGTCGGCGGCGACGCGGCCCGCTGGGAGCCACCGGCGGTCTCCGTCCCGTCGGGCTACGCCGAGTACGACGTCGACCCGGCCTTCGAACCGGCCGTGCGGAACTGGACCGCCCAGCACCAACACCCGCTGCACCGGGTGTTGGCGCCCCGGCCGGGTGCGCTGAGCGCGGGCGTGGCCGACCTGTACCGGCGGTGGCTGCGCGGCGCCGGCAAGACCGGTGACCGGTTGGTGGTGGAGTGCGGCCGGCTGCTCGACCCGTGGCAGGTGGTGCGGGCGGGGCTGGTGCCGTACTGGTGTGAGAACGCCACCCGGCGCAGCGTCGACGAGGCCGAGTGGTGGCTGGCCGGCAGCGAGGCGTTCACCTCCGTGGACGTGCTGCCCGAGCCTCCCGGGATGCGCTCACCGGCGCTGGCCGGGCTGCCGCAGTGGCTGGCGGTGGCCGGGTTCGGGCGGCGCCGTCGGGCGTTGGACCGGACCGCCGCCCGGGGCTACCCGGTCACCTCGGTGCCGACCCGCCGGGCCACCGAGGTGCTGCGGGCCCAGCCGTACGACCTGCCCGTGCCGCCCCCGCTGGGGGCCGCAGAGGCGCTGGCCGTGCTCCGCGACAGCGGCGGCCACCAGGGGTTGCTGGTCTCCTGAGGCGGAGCACGCCGAAACTTCCTCGCGAACCCGGGGTCCCGTGATTGAGTACCTACGGAGCGGGAACATCGCTGGCTGCGACGGTCTGATTGCGCTGCGTAGACGCGGTGTCGCCCGCTGGCATCCCAGTCACTTACCCACTTTTCCGGCCCGGTGCGTGGCTCGACCACGCGCACGACCGGTTTCCCGATCCGGGCGGGGGACCTTCCTGAGGGAGGCGCGGATGTTCGGACAGACGAGCACGACCACGACCACACCACCACCACCCAACGACCGAGGTCTGGAGGACCTCGACGCGGCGGCACTGGCGTACGCGGCCCGGATCGCCGGGCTTCCGCCGGAGCGGCGGGGGGAGGCACGCGACGACCTGGTGCGCTTCGCGCTGCCGTTCGCCGGGCGGCTGGCCCGCCGGTACCGGGGTCGTGGGGAGCCGCTGGAGGACCTGGAACAGGTGGCCCGGCTGGGGCTGGTCAACGCCGTCGACAGGTATGACCCGGAACGGGGCTCGTTCACGGCGTACGCCGCGATCACCATCGTGGGGGAGATCAAACGCCATTTCCGGGACCGCACCTGGGGCGTGCACGTGCCCCGCCGACTGCGGGACCTGATCCTCGAGGTCGGACAGGCCACCGCCGCGCTGACAAGCGAACTGTCCCGGGCGCCGTCGGTGGCCGAACTGTCGGCCCGACTGGAGACGCCGCAGGAGGAGATCCTCGCCGCGCTGGAGTCGGCGGCCGGCTACAGCCCTGCCTCGCTCAACGCCCCGGTGGGTGGTGAGAGCTCCGCGGAGTTCGGCGACCTGGTCGGCGAGTCGGACAACGCCCTGGAGTCGGTCGACGACCGGGTCACGGTGAGCGGCCTTTTGCACCGACTGCCCTGGCGTGAGCGGCGCATCCTGGCGATGCGCTTCTACGGCAACCAGACCCAGGCCGAGATCGCCGCCCGGTTCGGCATCTCGCAGATGCACGTGTCCCGGCTGCTGTCGCGGGCGCTGACCTGGCTGCGTCAGGCGATGCTCGCCGACGCGCCGCCGCCCTGGCAGAACGGCGCCGCCGAACCCGACCCGGGCAAGACCCGGATCTCGGTGAAGCAGAACGGCGACCGCGTGGTGGTCGAGGTCGGCGGCGAGATCGACCGCGACGGCGCGGACCAGTTGCGCCGGGCCATGCTGGAAGCGGTCACCGGCCAGCCCAGCGAGGTGGTCGTCGACCTGGTCGGCGCGGGTGGGTTCGACGCCGGGGGGATCGCCGCGCTGATGGCCGGGCACGAGGCGGCGGAGCGGACCGGCGTACCGCTGCGGCTGACCCGGGTCCAACCCGCGGTACGCCGCTCGCTCACCGCCGCCGGCCTGGCACCCGTGCGGGACTGAGCCACGCCACTGGCGCGGCGCTCCCTCCCGTCCCGCGAGATCGGGGCGGCACGCGCACCGACCGACACGACGAGGGCCGACACCATCGGGTGTCGGCCCTGCGCGCGTACGCCGATCAGTGGTTTTCGGGGTTGCCGTCGCTGTGCGGGTGCCGCCAGCGTTCGTGCGGCTTCGGCGCGTCCTCGGCGTCCTTGGGCGCGTCGCTCTGCTCGAAGCTCGGCCGACGGACGCCCTCGGGCTCCGGCACGTCCACCGGCCGGGCGCCGGACCGCGGCGCCGGCTGGAAGTCGGTCGCGTCCCGGGCGCCGTGCGCGCCCTCGGCGGCCGGCGACTCCGGCGTGTGGTGCTCCGTCCGCAGCTCCTCGGCGAAGTGCTGCGGCGGCTTCGTGGTGCGCTGCGGCAGGTCCCGGCCCAGGTCGGCGACGAGCGGGCCGTACTTCAGGTCGAAGGCGGGGCGCTCGGAGCGGATCCGGGGCATCCGGTCGAAGTTGCGCAGCGGCGGCGGGCAGCTTGTCGCCCATTCGAGGGAGTTGCCGAAGCCCCACGGGTCGTCGACGGTCACCACCGCCCCGTACCGCCAGGACTTCCACGCGTTGTAGATGAAGAACAACGTGGACAGGCCGAGGATGAACGCGAAGATGCTGGAGATCGTGTTCAGCGTGGTGAAGCCGTCGCTGGGCAGGTAGTCGGCGTACCGGCGCGGCATGCCCTCGGCGCCCAGCCAGTGGTGCACCAGGAAGGTGCCGTGGAAGCCGATGAACATCGTCCAGAAGTGCGCCTTGCCGAGCCGCTCGTCGAGCAGCCGCCCGGTCATCTTCGGCCACCAGAAGTAGTAGCCGCCGAAGAGGGCGAAGACCACGGTGCCGAAGACCACGTAGTGGAAGTGCGCCACCACGAAGTAGCTGTCGTGGGTGTGCCAGTCGACCGGCGGGCTGGCCAGCAGGACCCCGGTGAGCCCGCCGAGCAGGAAGGTGACCAGGAAGCCGATGGCGAACAGCATCGGCGTCTCGAAGGTGAGTTGTCCCTTCCACATGGTGCCGATCCAGTTGAAGAACTTCACGCCGGTCGGCACGGCGATCAGGTAGCTCAGGATGCTGAAGAACGGCAGCAGCACCTGGCCGGTGGCGAACATGTGGTGCGCCCAGACCGTCATGGACAGCACGGTGATCGCGATGGTGGCCAGCACGATCCCGGTGTAGCCGAAGAGCGGCTTGCGGGAGAAGACCGGGATGATCTCGGTGATGATGCCGAAGAACGGCAACGCGATGATGTACACCTCGGGGTGGCCGAAGAACCAGAACAGGTGTTGCCAGAGCATCGGGCCGCCGGTGGCCGCGTCGTACACGTGCGCGTTGAGCAGTCGGTCGGCGGACAGCGCCAGCAGCGCGGCGGCCAGCAGCGGGAAGACGAGGATCACCAGCACGCTCGTGAACAGCATGTTCCAGGTGAAGATCGGCATCCGGAACATGGTCATCCCGGGCGCGCGCAGGGTGAGGATCGTGGTGATCAGGTTGACCGCGCCGAGGATGGTGCCGAGCCCGGAGACGACCAGGCCGAGCACCCACATGTTCGCGCCCACCCCGGGGCTGTTCTCGACGCTGCTCAGCGGGTTGTACGCGGTCCACCCGAAGTCCGCCGAGCCGCCGGGGGCGAGGAACCCGCCGACCACCATCAGCCCACCGAACAGGTACAGCCAGTAGGCCAGCGCGTTGAGGCGGGGGAACGACACGTCCGGTGCGCCGATCTGGATCGGCACGATGAAGTTGGCGAACCCGAACGCCGCCGGAGTGGCGAACAGCAGCAGCATCACCGCGCCGTGCGAGGTGAAGAGCTGGTTGTACTGCTCGGAGGAGAGGAACTGCATCCCCGGGCGGGCCAGCTCGGCGCGCATCAGCATCGCCTGCAGCCCGGCCAGCAGGAAGAACCCGAAGGACGTCAGCAGATACAGCAGGCCGATCTGTTTGTGGTCGGTGGTCGCGAGAAATTTGATCAACGAGCTGCCGGGGACCGGTGCTCGTACCGCTCCGGGGAACCCCCCGAAGCGGGCCGGCGCCAGGATCGCCGGGCCCCGATCGCGACCGGGTTCCGTGGTTACCCGCTTGGGCATGGCTGCTCACCCCGTCGTGACGGCAGAAAGGACGGGCGTGCCTACCCGACCCGTGCACCATGTAACCAGCCCAGAGCGGGAATTTCGGTCAGATCGCCAGTACCGGCGCGAGCACCTCGAACGCTCAGGTCGCCGGCAGCATCGCCCAGACGGCCTTGCCCGGACCGGCCGGCACGCTGCCCCAGCGCTGGGTCAGCTCCCGTACCAGCAGCAGGCCCCGCCCACCCTCGGCGTGCAGATCCGTCCCGCCCGCCCGGGCCTGGGCGCTGCTGCCGTCCACCACGGCGAGGTGCAGGTACGGCCGGCGCAGGGTCACCGTCACCTGCATCGGCGTGCCGGCGTGCCGGACCACGTTGCCGACCAGCTCGCTGAGCACCAGCGCGGCCGGGCCGGACGCGTCCGGCAGGTTCCACCGCGCGCACGCGTCGGTCACCAGGTCCCGGGCCCGCCGGCAGGCCCCGGCCACCGGCTCCAGCCGGGCCCGCATCCGCAAGGTGGACGTCGTGCCGGCCACCCGGGTCGCCTCGGCGCAGTCCGGCGACGTCGGGACCACCCGGCAGGTGGTCGACTCGGCCAGCCACCGCGCGGCCAGCGGCGTCGGGGAGCAGAGCACGACCGGCACGGACGGCCACTCCTCGGCCCGGCGCGCGGTCGCGGCGAAGACCGACAGCGCCAGCCGGTCGCGAACGTCGACCTCGGCCATGTCGACCACGAGCGCCTCGGTCTGTTCGACGAGAGCGCCGTTGAGCGCCTGGTGCACCGAGCGCATGGTGCCCAGGTCCAGTGCGCCACTGAGCCGGACGACCGCCACCGGTGCCGTGGTGCGCACGTCGCAGGTGATCCGGCTGGACATCGGCGCCCTCGCTTCGCTTCGTGGGTCGGGATCTGCCAACTACCCGACGCCGTCCCGCGCCAAACGGAATCGGCCGCGAGGCGAGCCAGGTCACGCCGCGAAACGGGCAGGTCACGAACGGTGCCGTCCGGTGCCGATCCCCAGCGCGATCAGGCCGGCGCCGAGCCCGAGGTGCAGCCAGCCGTCGGCGTCGTTGACCGGCAGGACGTTCGCCCCGGTGTCGTGGTCCACCGCCAGCCCGTACAACCACAACACCAGGTAGACGGCGCCGCCGCCGATCAGGAACGTCCGGGCGCCGCTGACCGTCCGGGCCAGCACCAGACCGGCCACCCCGAAGGCCAGGTGTACGAGGTTGTGCAGCACCGACACCTGGAAGACGCCGAACAGGTACGCCCCCGAGCCGTGGCCGGCGAAGCGTAGGGCGTCCATGCCGCTGGTGATCCCCGGCACGAAGCCGAGCGCGCCGACAAGCAGGAACAGCACCCCCGCCGAGGCCGCGGCGCGGCGCACCGGCGGCCTGCCGTCGGCCGGGTTGGGGCGCGCCCGGGAGTGCGCCATCGGACCGACCATCACCGGCTCCTCGCTGCGCGGCGGGCATGAGGCTGCGGGCCTACCCGCTGCCGCCCCCGCCAAACCGGGTCGCCGGCCGTGCCGGGTCGCTGCGCTGGTCTGGTCTGGTCGCCGGTCAGGCGGGGAGCAGTCTCGGTGCGGTGGCCAGGTGGCGGACGCGCTCGTACAGCTCGACGTAGCGCTGCGCCATCACCGCGGGGGTGAACCGCTGCGCGGCGACCCGCCGGCACTCGTCGGGGTCGAGCAGGCCGGCTCCGAGTACGAGGTCGCCCAGCTCCTCCTCGTCGGTGGTGAGCAGCCCGGTGCGGCCGTGCTCGATCAGCTCCGGCAGGCAGCCCCGGGCGGTGGCCACCACAGGCGTGCCCAGGGCCAGCGACTCGACGACCGCCGTGCCGCCCGGCTCCTCCCAGCGCAGCGGGAACAGCGACGCGCGGGCGCTGGCGAGCAGGTCGTCGCGCTCCTGACCGGCCACGGTGCCGACCCAGCGGACCAGGTCGCCGTCGACGTGGGGCGCCACCTCGTCGAGGAAGAAGCGCACGTCCGGGTTCTGCCGGGCCTCGTCGCCGGCCGCGGCGAGATCGGCGGGCCGGTGATACGGGCCGACCGGCCCCGCCAGGACCAGCGGGAAACCGACGCGGTGCGCGAGTCGGGCACCCACGTCCTGCCCCTTGCCCGGGTTGATCCGGCCCAGGATGAGCAGGTGCTCGCCCTTCTCGGGTCGGGGCCGCCGGTCGGCGTCGACGGCGAGCGGGGTGGACAGGTGCACGTGGCCCACCGAGTGCTCCCGCAACGCCAGCGGCGCGCGGGCCAGCTGCGACGCGGAGACGCCGTTGACCCGGACCCGGTCGCCGCCGTCCAGGGCGCCGTAGAGCGCCGGATGCTTGGCCAGGTCCCAGTGCAGGGTGTGCAGGGTCGGCGGGCCGGCCGGTCCCATCGCCGCGAGAGTGGCCAGCCCGACCGCCTCCACGTGGTCGTGCACCAGGTCGATGTCGTCGCGGGAGTGCAGCTCCCGTACCACCCCGGCCAGGTGCGCCTGGGCGATCCCGCAGACCTGGTTGTACGGCCGCTGCAACGCGGCGAACTGCCCGTCGGCGAAGACCGACAGCTGTTCGTCCACCGGCAGGGTGCTGCTGCCCACCGAGGCGAGCACCACCCGTACGCCGAGTCGCCGCAGCTCCGGCACCAGCGTGGCGATCACGTTCTCGATGCCGCCGTAACCGGGCGGCGGCACGGACAGCCACGGGCCGGCGTTCATCAGCACGGTCAGGCTCATCGTGCCCGTCCCTTCCCGGCGGCTGCGCTTCCGGTCCCCGACTGCGGGGCTCGCACGATCGGCTCGCTCCTCGCGCTCACGCGGCGGCCACCCGGCGACGGGGCACCCGGTGGCGCAGCTCGGCCAGTGGTGGGCGCTCCTCGATGGACACGTCGCTGACCACGATCTCGCGGTCGAGGTTGGGCAGCGTGTCGGAGCCACCGCGACGGAACTGCGTCAGCAACGCCTCCGGCGTCAGCCCGGGGGTCGCCCAGCCACGCCGCTGCAACCGGGACCAAGCGGTCAGCATGATCTGCGCGGACATCCGGCCGAGGGCGGCCGTGTCCTGGTGCCGGTGCTTGCGCTCACCGAGGTCGACCTGCGCCATCGCGTCCAGGCCGACCAGGTCGAGCAGGTCGATCATCATGGCCGTCTCCACCCCGTACCCGGAGACGAACGGCACCCGGGCCAACACGTCCCGGCGGCCCGCGTACTCGCCGGCGAGCGGCTGCACGAAGCCGGCCAGCTCGGGCCAGAACAGGTTGAGCAGTGGCCGGGCCATCAGCTCGGTCACCCGGCCTCCGCCGTCCTGCTCCACGTTGGCGGCGCCCACGAGTGGGCGGTGGTAGAAGCCCTTCACGAAATCGACCGACGGGTCGGTCAGCAGCGGGCCGAGCAGCCCGCTGACGAAGTGCGGGCGAAACTCCCGCAGATCGGCGTCGATGAATGCCACCACGTCACCCTCGGCGGCGGCCAAACCGGCCCAGAGCGCGTCGCCCTTGCCGGCCAGTCGGGGCAGCCCCCGGGTCATCGCGTCCTGGCTGACCACCTCCGCACCGGCGGCGCGGGCCACCTGCGCGGTCCGGTCGGTCGACCGGGAATCCACCACGATCAACTCGTCGACCAGGGCGACCCGATCCATCAGGTGCTCCCGGATGGTCGACACGATCGCGCCGACGGTGGCCTCCTCGTTGCGGGCCGGCAACACCACACTGACCCGCGTCGCTCCCTTGGCACGCAGCAGCCGACGTGCCGGCCAATCCCCCGCCGACGTCGTCCGGTACGTGGCCCAGGCCTCCACCACCGGTGACACGTTCGCTGTCGTATCCCGCACGGGCACCCCTCCGTTCGTGCGTGGAAAAACCGAAAGTAGTTGTTCCCATTCGGCATCACGCTCTAACCGCTTTCCTGGCAACAGCTTGATCACAAAGGTGACATGTCAGCGTTCCCAGGTGATGAACGTTTGATTGCGCGCACCCCAGGGGACTGCTCCCGGCGCAGGATGAAAGGTCTTCGAAGGGATGTCGAATGCGTGTATGCCGGGTGGGTCTGGTCGGAGCCGGTGGAGTGGCACAACGGCACGCGCGGGTGCTGGCCGGCTTCGACGACGTCGAGCTGGTAGCTGTCACCGACGTCACACCGGAGGCGGCGTCCGCGCTGGTCGGGCGGCACGGCGGGCGAGCCTGCGCCGACGTCGCCGAGGTACTGGCCACCGGCCCGGACGCGGTCTACATCTGTGTGCCGCCGTTCGCGCACGGTCCGGCGGAGGAAGCCGTGATCGAGGCCGGCGTGCCGATGTTCGTGGAAAAACCCGTATCGGTCGACCTGAGTACCGCCGAGCGGATCGCCGACCTGGTCGCCCGCAGCGGGCTGCGTACCGCCGTCGGCCACCACTGGCGTTACCTGACGGTGCTCGACGAGGCCCGCGAACTGCTCGCCGACCGTCCGGTGCGGATGGTCAGCGGCGCCTGGCTGGACAAGGTGCCGCCGGTGGCGTGGTGGTCGCGGCGGGACCGCTCCGGTGGCCCGGTGGTCGAGCAGGCCGCGCACGTGCTCGACCTGATCCGCGTGCTGGCCGGGGAGGTCACCGAGGTCACCGCGTACGGCAACGGCACCCCGCCGCCTGTCGACGGCGCCGACATCGACTCGGTGACCACCGCCGCCCTGCGCTTCGCCGACGGCGCGGTCGGCACACTCAGCGCCGCCTGCGTGCTGGGCTGGAAGCACCGCGCCGGATTGGAGATCCTCGCCGACGGGCTGGCCCTGGCGCTGAGCGAGGACGGCCTGTCGATCCGGGACGCCGACGGGGAACGACACGTCCCCGCCGACCCGGACGCCGCCCGGGTGGCGGTGGACCGCGCCTTCGTCGACGCCGTCCGGGGCGTCGGCGACGACGTGCGCGTCCCGTACGCCGAGGCCCTCGCGACCCAACGGCTGGCCCTCGCGGTGGCCGACTCGGCCCGTACCGGCGCGACCGTCCGACTCGCCGCCCCGGGCCTGCCGGCGGCCCTCGGCACGGGGGTGACCGTCGATGCGTGACACGGTCGTGGTGGTCACCGGCCCGGGCCGCGTGGAGCTGGTGGAGCAGGACGCCGCCCCGCTGCGCCCCGGCACGTTCCGGGTCGAGACGCTGTTCAGCGGCGTCTCGGCCGGCACCGAGCTGAGCTACGTCAAGGGCACCAACCCCTACCTCAACGTCACCTGGAACGCCGACCTGGGGCTGTTCCAACCGGGAGCGGCGAGCACGCCGTACCCGGTGACCCGACTGGGCTACATGCAGGTCGGCCGGGTGGTGGAGAGCGAAACCCCGGCCGTCGCGGTGGGCACGGTCGGCGCGATGACCTACGGGCACCGCACCGGCTGGCTGGCCGACCCGGTCGCCGAGCGGTTCGTGGAGCTGCCCGACGACCTGGACCCGCTGCTCGGCGTCTACGTCGCGCACATGGGCCCGATCTGCGCCAACGGCCTGCTGCACGCCGCCGCCGACCTGCACGGCGTCGACGTGCGCGCGCTCGGCGACGGGGTCCGCGGCCGGCGCGTCGCCGTGGTCGGCGCGGGAGTGGTGGCGCTGCTGACGGCGCTGTTCGCCCGACGCAACGGCGCTGCCTCGGTGGTGGTGCTCGACCCCACCCCGCACCGCCGGCAGATCGCCGAGGCGCTCGGTCTGGAGACCCTCGACCCGGACGCGGACGATCCGGCGGTCGTGCTCAAGACCCGGTGGGCGCACACCGCCGGCGACCGGGGCGCCGACGTGGTGTTCCAGTGCCGGGGGCAGGCGTGGGCGTTGCAGCTCGCCCTGCGGCTGCTGCGGCCCCAGGGCACCGTCATCGACCTCGCCTTCTACCAGGGCGGGGCGGACGCGGTCCGGCTCGGTGAGGAGTTCCACCACAACGGCCTGTCGCTGCGCTGCGCGCAGATCGGCCGGGTGCCGCGCGGACTCGCCCCCACCTGGGACCGGGAGCGGCTCTCCGCCGAGACCGTCGACCTGCTCCGCGCCTACGGAGACGTGATCCGTAAGCACGTCGTCTCCGCGGTGGTGCCGTTCGACGAGGCGCCGACCCTGCTCACCGACCTGGCCGAGCGTCGCCGCCAGGAGCTACAGGTGGTGCTCTCCACCTGAGCGGCCGCGCCGGACCGGGCACCGCGGGGTGACCGGGCCGGTTACCGTTCGCGGGATGAGCGCCTCAACGCACCGGCCGGCCGGTGGCACCTCGACGGACCGGTCGGCCGGTGGCACCGCCGCGGGCCGCCCGGCCGGTCTGACCGCGATGCTGCCGTACCTGCGGGAGCATCGCGGCACCCTGGTCGTGGTGGGCGTCCTGTCGCTCGTCGGCGCGGCGGCGTCGCTGGCCCAACCGCTGCTCACCCGGTCGGTGCTCGACCGGATCAGCGCCGACGAGTCGGTCTCCGACCTGGTGGCGGTGCTGGTGTCCCTCGTGGTGCTCGCCGCGGCGATCGGCGGGCTGCGCGACTATCTCCTGCAACGCACCGCCGAAGGGCTGGTGCTGGGTACCCGGCGGCGGCTGGCCGGGCACCTGCTGCGGTTGCCCATCGCCGAGTACGACAGCCGGCGCACCGGTGACCTGCTCTCCCGGGTCGGCTCGGACACCACCCTGCTGCGGGCGGTCGTCACCGCCGGGCTCTTCGAGACGGTCACCGGGACGGTGATGGTGGTCGGTGCCGGCACCGCCATGGTGCTGCTCGACCCGCTGCTGTTCGGCGTCACCCTGCTCGGGGTGGGGCTCGGGTTGGGCTTCGCGGCCACCTTCGCCCGGCGGGTCCGGGCGTTGGCCCGCACCGCCCAGGAGCGGATCGGGGAGATGACCTCGGCGGTGGAGCGGGCCATCTCGGCCGCCCGGACCATCCGGGCCAGCCGGGCCGAGGCCCGGGAGACGGAGGCCGTCACCGGCAGCGCCCGGGAGGCGTACGAGGCGGGGCTGCGGGTGGCCCGGGTGCAGTCGCTGATCGGGCCGATCGGCTCGCTCACCGTGCAGGGCGCGTTCCTGCTGGTGCTCGCCATCGGCGGCGCTCGGGTGGCCGCCGGGGCGATCACCGTGGGTGACCTGGTCGCCTTCGTCATGTACCTGTTCTTCCTGGCCCTGCCGCTGGCCCAGGTGCTGCGGGCGTACACCCAGTTGCAGTCCGGCCTGGGCGCCCTGCAGCGGATCGAGGAGATCCTGGCCGTGCCGGCGGAGGGCGCGGCGGACCGGCCGGCGTCGGCCGTCGTGACGGCGACCCCGCGCGTCCCCGCCCCCATGATCGAGTTCGACCGGGTGGGGTTCGGCTACCCGGGCGGCGAGCCGGTGCTGCGCGAGGTCAGCTTCGCGGTGCCCGCCGGCACCCGTACCGCGCTGGTCGGGCCCTCGGGCGCCGGCAAGTCGACGCTGCTCGCGCTCGTCGAGCGCTTCTACGAGGTGAGCGCCGGGGCGGTCCGGATCGACGGCAGCGACGTGCGGGACCTGCCCCGCGACGCGCTGCGCGCCCGGCTCGGCTACGTGGAGCAGGAGGCCCCCGTGCTGGCCGGCACGCTGCGGGAGAACCTCCTGATCACCACCCCCGACGCCACCGACGACAGGTTGCGCGGGGTCCTCGACGAGGTCAACCTGAGCCACCTGGCGGAACGCACCGCCGAGGGCCTGGACGTCCAGGTGGGCGAGGGTGGGGTGCTGCTCTCCGGGGGTGAGCGGCAGCGGCTGGCCATCGCCCGCGCGCTGCTCGCCAGCCCGCCGGTGCTGCTGCTCGACGAGCCGACGAGCAACCTCGACTCGCGCAACGAGGTCGCGCTGCGCCGCGCCATCGACGCGGTGGCCGTCCGTCGCACCCTGTTGATCGTGGCGCACCGGCTCGCCACGGTTGTCGACGCCGACCAGATCGTCGTCCTCGACGGCGGTCGGGTGGTGGCCGTCGGCACCCACGCCGAGCTGGCCGCCACCGACCCGCTCTACCGGGAATTCGCAGCCCATCAGCTGCTCGTCGGCTGACACCGTCGGATCGGAGTCAACTTGCCGGCGGCCGGGCCGCGCAAGCCGCTTCGAATCGCGTACCGTTGCCGCTCATGGGTGTGTCGCAACGGTTCAAGAGCAAGTTCCGGCGGTTCCTCCAGCGCCCCGGCTCGACCGTGGATCTTGCTCCGCTGGAGAAGCTGCTGCCGGCGATCGAGGCGCGCGAGGATGACCTGGCCGCGCTCGACGACGCCGAGTTGACCGAGGCCGCGGGCGCCGCCGTCGGCTACGAGGAGATCTGCGCCGTCGGCCGTGAGGCCGCCCGCCGGGGCCTCGACCAGCGGCCGTACGACGTGCAGCTGCTCGGCGCGATGGCGCTGCTGTCCGGCAAGGTCGCCGAGATGGCCACCGGTGAGGGCAAGACGCTGACCGCCACGATCGCCGCGTACGGGCACGTCCGGCTCGGCAACGGGCCGGTCCACGTGCTCACCATCAACGACTACCTGGCCCGCCGCGACGCCCAGTGGATGGAGCCGGTCTACACCCTGCTCGGCCTCACCGTGGGCTGGGTCAACGAGGCCTCCACCCCGCAGGAGCGGCGCGACGCGTACGCCTGCGACGTCACCTACGTCTCGGTCAGCGAGGCCGGCTTCGACTATCTGCGCGACCAGCTCGTCACCGACGTCGACGACCGGGTGCAGCCGGCGCTGAGCACCGCCATCGTCGACGAGGCCGACTCGATCATGATCGACGAGGCCCGGGTGCCGATGGTCCTCGCCGGCGCGGTGCCGGGCGAGCAGGACCCGGTGCACGCCGCCGCCGCGCTGGTCCGCGGGCTGCGGAAGGGCAAGCACTACACGGTCGCCGAGGACGGGCGCAGCGTGGCGTTCACCTCCGCCGGCCTGGCCGCCGTCGAGGCCAAGCTCGGCATCGACCTGTACGACGAGGAGCACGTCACCCAGCTCTCCGCGGTCCACGTGGCGCTGCACGCGCACGCCCTGCTCAACCGTGACGTGGATTACATCGTCCGGGACGGTTCGGTCGAGCTGGTCGACGAGATGCGCGGCCGGGTGGCCCAGCGCCGCCGCTGGCCGGACGGGCTCCAGGCCGCGGTCGAGGCCAAGGAGGGCCTGGACGCCACCGCCGAGGGCGAGGTGCTCGGCACGATCGCCGTGCAGGCGTACATCGCGCTCTACCCGAAGGTCTGCGGGATGACCGCCACGGCCGTGCTGGTCGGCGACCAGTTGCGGGAGTTCTTCGACCTCGAGGTCGCGGTGATCCCGCCGAACACCCCGTGCATCCGCGAGGACGAGCCGGACCGCATCTACGCCACCCGGGCGGAGCGGGACGAGGCGCTGATCGACGAGATCCAGCGCTGGCACGCCAAGGGGCGTCCGATGCTGATCGGCACGCTCGACGTCAAGGAGTCCGAGAGCCTGGCCGCCGGGCTCAACGCGGCCGGGGTGCCCTGCGTGGTGCTGAACGCCAAGAACGACGACGAGGAAGCGGCGATCATCGCCGAGGCCGGCGCGTACGGTGCGGTGACCGTCTCCACCCAGATGGCCGGCCGCGGCGTCGACATCCGGCTCGGCGGCAGCGACCAGAGCGACCAGGAGCGGGTCACCGAGCTGGGTGGGCTCTACGTGATCGGCAGCGGCCGACACGACAGCCGCCGGGTGGACGACCAGTTGCGCGGTCGGGCCGGCCGGCAGGGCGACCCGGGCGGCTCGGTCTTCCTCGTCAGCCTGGAGGACGACCTGGTCGTCCGGCACGCCGCCGACGCGGTTCCGCCGTCGCCGCGGATGAACGCCGACGGCCTGGTCACCGACGAGCAGGTGGACTACGCGGTGGAGCACGCCCAGCGGGTCGCCGAGGGCGTCAACCACGAGATCCACCGCAACACCTGGCGCTACAGCGTGGTGATCGAGCAGCAGCGCAAGGCCCTCGCCGCACGGCGGGAGCGGCTGCTGACCAGCGACGTGGCCGCGGTGATGCTGCTGGAGAAGGAGCCCGAGAAGGCCGGCGAGATGGACGAGGACCTGCTCGCCAAGGCGGCCCGGTCGATCGCGCTCTACCACCTGGACCGGCTCTGGGCCGAGCACCTGGCCGAGCTGTCGGAGGTCCGCGAGGGCGTGCACCTGCGCGCGCTGGGCCGCCTCGACCCGCTCGACGAGTTCCACCGGGCCGCCGTGCCGGCGTTCAACGACCTCGTTCCGGAGATCGAGGCCCGCACCATCGCCACCTTCAACGAGACCGAATTCGACGAGGACTGGCAGCCCGACGACGGCACCCTGGTCCGGCCCACCGCCACCTGGACCTACCTGGTGCACGACAACCCGTTCGGTTCGGAACTCGACAGGTTGATCGCCTCGATCGGTAGGCGACTCAGCGGCGCCTCGCGCTGACGTCCGCAGTCGGGCCCCTGTCACCGCGCATCCGGGTGGCAGGGGCTCCGATTTGCGTCGTTTCGACCCTGGTTTCGCCGGGTAGTAGCACTGATCGGTTGAGGCGGAAGAGAGCAGACGATGACACAGGTGACGATGCCCGCTGGGCAGGCGCGAGGGTGCACGGAGGCTGCGAACCGGTGAACCTCGACACGCGGGAACCGGTGGTGCAGAGTCTCGGCGTCCTGGAAACCGCCGCACTGTTGCGGGAACTGACCGCCGGCCTGATCGCGCTTACCGACTTCGACGAGGCGTTGCTGGCGTTGGTCCGGGTCACCCGGGACGCGGTGGCCGGTGTGCGCTGGTGCGGGTTCACCGCCCTGCGTGCCGGCGAACCGGCCGGCGTGGCCGCCTCCGACGAGCGGCTGGCCGGCCTGGACGACCTGCGGCACGGGCCGGACTCGCCGGCGATGAGCGCGATCCACCGCCGGGAGATGATCCTCGCCGTCGACCTGGCCGCTGAGCAGCGCTGGCCGGTCTGGACGCCGCGCGCCCGCGACCTCGGTGTACACGGGGTGATCTCGGCCCCGGTCGACATCGACGACCAGGTGATCGGGGCGATCAACCTCTACGCGGGTTCGCCCCACGTGCTCACTCCACAGCACCAGTTGACCGCGATGCTGCTCGCCGAACACGCCGGCCTGCTGCTGGCCGCCGTCCGCGACCGCGGCCGACAAACCGCTCTCGCCGGGGAACGCGACGCCGCGCTGCTCCAGGACGGGGTGGTGGGCCAGGCCATCGGCGTGATCATGACGCAGCGCGGGTGCCCATCGGTCGAGGCCCTGGAGGTGCTGCGTACCGCCGCGTCGTCCTTGGACATCCCGCTGCGCGAGGTGGCCGAGCGACTGATCCGAACGGTCTCCCGCCAGCGCGACACCTGACCGCCCACCGCCCGCGTGCTGCGGCCGTCCGCTGGCCGCCCGCGTGCGCTGGCCGCCCGCGTGCGCCGGCCGCCCGCGTGCGCCGGCCGCCCGCGTGCGCCGGCCGCCCGCGTGCGCCGGCCGCCCGCGTGCGCCGGCCGCCCGCCGGGCCATCGTCTGCTTGCGGGCGCTGATCGACTCGGGTTCCCTGACGTCGGGGTGTCCGGTGCTCGCCGATGGGCCGGTTTCCCGGAACCCGAGTCGATCATCCGTTCCGGCCCCGGCGGGGTGGGCCAGGGATGCCCGTTCTCCCTGCCAGCGGCGAGTCGGGCGGCGTCGTTTCACGGTGAGTGCTCTCGGGTAGCACTCTGGGTCAGGTGCGGTGCGCCGACCCGGGGGAGGACCGATGCAGAGTCGTCTACGGGTGCGGGGCCACCCGATCCAACCGATGCTTGTGACGTTCCCGCTCGGGCTCTTCGTGAGCGCCGCCGTCTTCGACCTCACCGACGTCCTCGGCGGGCCGGCGTTCCTGGGTGAGGTCGGCTACTGGACGGCCGTCGCCGCTCTCGTCGCCGCGGCGCTGACCGCGGTGGCCGGCATGGTCGACCTGTGGGACGTGCCGGGTGACCGCACCCGCCGCATCGCGGTCACCTTCAATCTGGTCAACACCGCGATGGCCGCCATGTTCCTCCTCGCCTGCCTGGTCCGGTCGCACTCCCCGCAGCGCGGCGCGTCAGCCGCGATCCTGATCACCGAGCTGGTCGCGTTGGCTGTCGGCGGGGTCGGCGTGCACCTGGGCGCCCAGCTGATGCGCCAGTTCGACACCGGCCGCGCCGAGGCCGGCGGCCTGGACACGCTCGCCGGCTCCACGGTGGAGATGACCCGCCCACGCCCCTGACCGGATCGGGCCCACGCCCCTGACCGGACCGGGCCCAAGCTCCTGACCGGATCGGGTCCACCTCCCTGACCGGGATCGGGGCCCGCCGCCCCCTGGCCGGATCCGGCCCGCCGCGGCGCGCCGGTCGTGTCGGAGCTGGTCATTACTATCCGCGAATGACCTCGCCGCTGGACACACTTCCGAAGATCGGCGCGCCCGCGACGCGCGCCCTGCAGGGTGCCGGCTACACCACCCTGCGCCAGCTCGCCGGCGTCCCCCGGTCGGACCTGGCCAAGCTGCACGGCATGGGGCCGAAGGCGCTCGGCATCCTCCAGGCCGCCCTCGAAGAGCACAACCTCGGGCTCGGCTGAGACCCGCCCCTGCCAGTCGACACCGGTGACGCCCGCCAACGCCGCGCGACCGCCGGCCCGCCGCGATCGAGAGACGTAGCCCGCGCCGGCCCGGCCCCCGTCCGCCCGGCTCCCGCAACACCGCCATCGCCGTCGCCCGCTGCGGCTGCGTCGTGATCGCCGAACCTGCCCGGCCTCCGTCCGGCGTCCGCGCCGCCTCCGGCGACGCTGCCCGCTGCGGCTGCGTCGTGACCGCTGAACCTGCCCGGCTCGGCTCGGCCTGCCGCGCTTGCCCGGTCCGGCGAGGCCTGCTCGGCCGGGCCGTGGGCAATTGGGTTGCCGGCCGCGCGGCCGGCGGGCGAGGCTGATCGCCGTGAACGCCAAGGATGATGCCGAGGAGTTGATCGCACAGGGTGCGGCCGCGCCGGTCGACGGTTGGGGGTTCGGGTGGCTTGCCGGCCGGGCCACCGAGGAGCGTCCATCCTGGGGGTACGCGCGGCTGGTCGCTGACCGGATGGCGCGCGCCGACGCGGCCCTGGACGTGGACACCGGCGGTGGGGAGGTGCTCGCCGAGGTACCGCGTCCACCGAGGCTGCTGGCGGCCACCGAGGGCTGGCCGCCGAACGTGGAGGTTGGCCGGCGGACGCTGCGCCGGGTGGGCGCCACGGTGGTGGCGGTCGCTCAGGAGGGGCCGTTGCCGTTTCGCGACGCCTCCTTCGACCTGGTGGTCAGCCGGCACCCGGTGCGTACCGACTGGGCGCAGACGGCGCGGGTGCTGCGACCCGGCGGCACGTTCCTGTCCCAGCAGATCGGGGCGGGCACCATGCGGGAGTTGAGTGAGGCGATCCTCGGCCCGCTGCCGCCGCCGGCCTTACGGCACCCCGAGCACGCGGTTGCCGCTGCCGAGGCCGCCGGCCTGCGGGTGGTGGATCTGCGTCGGGCCACCCTGCGCGCGACCTTCGCCGATGTCGGGGCGGTGGTGTGGTTTCTGCGCAAGGTGATCTGGACGGTGCCCGGGTTCACCGTCGACCGCTACCGCGACCAACTGCGCGCCCTGCACGACCGCATGGTCAGCGAGGGCCCTTTCGTGGCTCACGCCCAGCGCTTCCTCATCGAGGCCACCCGCCCCTGACCCCCAAGCGCCGTCGATCATGGAGTTGTGCTGCCGAACGGAAGCCGCGCACCGGGGCAAGCCACCCACCACAACTCCATGATCGACGCCAGGTGGGGGTGTTAGTGGGGTTGGGTCCGGTGGTGGGTGGCCAGGATGTCGGCGCCGAAGTCGCTGGCGGGGCGGCGCAGCACGGTGTGCGCGTGGTTGCCGTCGGCGCTTGTGTTGTCGTACTCGATCAGCAGGTCGTCGCCCTGTACGCGGTAGTAGTGCCGCTGGCCGGGGGTTGTCGGGCCGGCCCAGGCGAAGTGCAGGTGGCCGGCGTCCAGTCGGGCCGCCTCGCGGATGGCCAGTTCGGGTGGCAGCCGGTCCAGGTAGACCGCGACCACCTGGTCGAGCAACGCGCGGCCGGTCGGCCCCAACCGGTCCGCCGGCACGCCGAGCGGTTCCAGCGGCCCGTCGACCCGTCCCCGGGTGGCGCTGATGATGTCCGCCGGGGCCTCGTCGGCGATGATCGCGGCGCCCCGCTCGGCCGGCCCCAGGGCGTCGAGCAGTGCCCGGGCCAGATCCTCCTCGACGCCCAGCGGCCGGGAGACCGGGCGGCCGGCGTACCGGACCGCGGCCGGGTTGGCGCCGAAGAAGATCGGTGCGGGGGAGACCTGGTCGTCCACCACCGTCATGGTGACCGACAGGTGGTGTCCTTCCAGCCGCCACCCCCAGCGGTCGTCGCGCGCCGGATCGCCGAAGACAGCCACCCAGTAGTCGCCGCTGTGCCGCCCGCGCTGCCAGTCCTCGGCCCGGTCGAGCACCTCCTCCAGGGAGATGATCGCCATCGCCTGCGCGTACGCCGAGGGGCTGAGCGCGGTGGCCAGCAGCCGGTGCGCGGCCTTGCGGCCGGCGACGTCGAGTGCGGCGAGGCAGACGCCGGGCCGGGGCCGGGGCCGGTATTCCAGCCAGCGTCGGGCCGACTCGTCGTCGAACGGGTGCACGGCGCTGTCGCGGGCGGCGGGGTCGAGCGCGGCCAGCAGCGCGGTGCCGGCGGTGCGCATCTGCTCGGGCAGAGGATCTTCCACCGACCCTGTATACCGGCCGGTCGGCGTCGCTGTCAGCCGGCGCGCAGCAGCCGCGTCATCTCCGGCAGGTCGAAGAACGCCGCGGTGTCCAGGGCCGACGGGTTACCGTGGGCCGGGTCGGCGCCGGCGGCGAGGAGCGCGCGGACCGCCTCGGTGCTGCTGCGGAAGACCGCGGCGGCCAGCGCGGTCTGACCCCGGTCGTTGGCCCGGGTGTGGTCGGCGCCGCGACTGAGCAGGGCGGCCACCGTGTCCGGGTGGGCGTGGTACGCGGCCAGGATCAGCAGCGTGTCGCCCTTGTCGTTGGTGAGGTTGACGGGCAGGCCGGCGTCCAGTTGCGCGGCCAGCTCCTCGGTGGAGCCGGCCCGGGCCAGGTCGAACATCCGGTGGGCGAACGCGAGCGTCTCGGCGTCGAGGTGGTCGGTCACCGGTCCAGGCTAAGGCATGTTTCATCAGAACTGGCCGGCCTGCGGCGGGCCCGGACGACGACCGGCGGCGTTGCGGTTTCGCCCGGATACAACACCGGTATCCGAACGAAACCGCGCCTTGCCGGATCGCCGCCCGGACTCCGCCTCGGCTCGACCGCCCTCATGAAACAGGCCTTGGTCGCCGTGGTCCTGATAGGTTGCTCGGCCGGCGCGCTGGGGAGGGTCCGATGGCGGAGACGGTGTACGTGGGCAACGCGGGTGTCGACGGTGCCGCCGACGCCGGTTGGCTGCTGGGGCACTTCGTGCCGCCGGGGGAGATCCGGCACAGCACCGAGGTCGAGGTGAAGTGGGGCGTGCATCCGCCCGGGCAGGCCCGGTCGCGGTGGGCCACCGGCGAGCGGCGAACCACTCTGCTCGTCCTCGTCGAGGGGTGTTTCCGGGTGGAGTTGCCGGACCGGACGGTACGGCTGGCCGCGCCCGGCGACTACGTGGTCTGGGCTCGCGGGGTGGACCACTCCTGGTTCGCCGAGCGGGCGTCGGTGGTGCTGACCGTGCGGTGGCCCTCCCTGCCCGGTTACCGGGTGGATCCTCCGGTGCTGCGCTGATCGTCGGAGGTGGACCGGCGTCCCACCAGTCGGTATTACCTACTAAACCTATAGGCTTTACCGTCTAGAGTACGAGGGCACCCCGCCGAACGACCCGCGAGGAACCGCCATGACGCACCGCCGCCCGGAGCCCGACCTGCGCACCGTCGCCGCCCGGTGGGCCGACCCGGCCGGCTGGCCGGTCGCGCTGCGCTTCGACCCCGCCGAGCGCTGGTACGCGCGCCTCGACGTCGGCGACGACCACGAGGTGTGGGCGCTGAGTTGGCTGCCCGGGCAGGGCACCGACCTGCACGACCACGGCGGCTCCGCCGGGGCGTTCCGGGTCGTCGACGGCGCGCTCACCGAGGAGACGATCAGCGACGGTCGGCTGCGCCCACGGCTGCTGCCCGCCGGCACCGGTCGCCGCTTCGGCCCCCGACACGTGCACCAGGTGACCAACCGGGGGTCGGTGCCGGCGGTCAGCGTGCACGTCTACCGGCCGGCGCTGCTGCGGATGACCCGCTATCACCTGATCGACGGACGGCTGCGGGTCGCCGAGGTCGCCGAGGCCGGCCGGTCCTGGTGACCGCCGGCCAGCCACGATCCATACCTGTCACCGGAGGGAACCCATAATGCAGCTAACCGCCGAGCACCGCCCGGCCCCCGTGCCGCCGCCGGGCTCTCGGGGCATCGACGAGATCCTGGGCGCCGCGCGTGCCCGCCTCCACCGGCTGGACCCGGAGCGGGCGCACCTGGCGTACCGGGCCGGAGCGCTGCTCGTCGACATCCGGCCGGCCGCGCAGCGGGCCGCGCACGGCATGGTGCCGGGCTCGCTCGTGGTCGAGCGCAACGTGCTGGAGTGGCGCTTCGACCCGCGCTGTCCGGCCCGCCTGCCAGAGGCTGTCGACTACGACGTGCCGGTGGTGGTCCTCTGCCAGGAGGGCTACACCTCGTCGCTGGCCGCCGCCGCCCTGCAGGACATCGGCCTGCACCGGGCCACCGACGTGGCGGGTGGGTTCGCCGCCTGGCGGATCGCCGGCCTGCCGGCCCTCGGGCCGACCCCGCTGCACCGCACCACCCCTCTCGCGCCCCCGGTCAACACCGGGCGAGCCCGCCACTGACCGCCACGCCGTACCCGGCGTGGCGGGCGTACCGCCACTCAGGAGGCACCATGTCCGTCGTCGCCATCCCCACGCGCCGTCACCCCGGGCTGCGCCCCACGCGGCCGCGCACCGCTCCGACCCTGACCATCACCCTCGACCTCGTCCCCGGGCCGCTGAGCCCACGGCTGGCCCGGCTCGTGCAGTTGCTCGGTGAGCTGGCCGAGTCGGGGGAGGGGGAGCTGCGTACCGTCGAGAACGTCGCACCGGGGCCGCGACCGGCCCCGAGCCCGGTCATCGCCGAGCCGCCCGCCGAGGCGGACCACGTCGACATCCTGGCCGGCTCGCGGCTGGTCCGCCGCGGCGGCCGGGTCGTCCCGCTGACCCGCATCGAGTACGAGCTGCTGCTGTTCCTGGCCGAGCGCCCGCGCCGGGTCTTCACCCGCCTGCAGTTGTTGTCGAGCGTCTGGGGTTACGAGCACGCGGTGGCCCGGACCGTGGACGTGCACGTCCGCCGGCTGCGCGCCAAGCTGCCCGGATCGGAGCTGATCACCACGGTCTACGGGGTCGGCTACCGGCTGGCCGAAGACGCGCGGATCAACGTGGACCACAACCGCTGAGCCCAACTCCGGCGGTCCGGTGAACGCCCCGTTGAACAGGACGGGGACCCCCGTATCGGGGCATCGCGTGGGCTCTGCTGTAATCATCTGACCTCACACGCAGAGCGAGCACCTGGCTCCTATGTGTAAGTCAATTGTCACAGTCATGCAACGCGGCCGCCTCTTGACCCTCGCCCAAGCGCCGGGAAACATCGATGAAGCGGCGTCCCGGGCCGTGGGGAGATACCCGGATCAGCCCAAGGAGGACCATGTCGGTCAGCCCTGCCTCGTCGCGCGCCGGATGGCATACGTCCCAACCTCCGGTGCCCGGTCGACCTCCCGGCGGCCAGCGTCGCCCGGCGAACACCGCCGCGCCCGTGCTCACCGTGACGCTGTCCATCCCGCTGGCCTGTGAGGAGTCGCTGACCCCGGCGGCACGCCGGCTGCTCGAAGCCGCCCGCGAAATGCTGGAACGGGGCGAGGGCGTGATCATCGGGGCCGTCCCGGCCGAGCGCCGCCCCGACCAGGCCTCCACCAACAGGTCGCCGACCCGGGCGCTCAGCCCGACCATCCCGGCGCTGCACATCCTCGCGTCGTCCCGCTCGGTGCTGCGCGACGACGAGCCGCTGCCGCTGACCCGGCTGGAGTTCGACCTCCTGCTGCACCTGGTCGCCCACCCGCGCCGGGTGTTCACCAGGCTGCAACTGCTCAACGCCGTCTGGGGCTACGAGCACGCCGGCGTGCGTACCGTCGACGTGCACGTGCGTCGGCTGCGCGGCAAGGTCGGGGTGGACGTGCCACTTGTCACCACCGTCTACGGCGTGGGTTACCGGTTGGCCGACGACGCCCGGGTCACCGTCGACCGCACCGGTTGACCGGCGTCACCGTCGACCGCACCGGTTGACCGGCGTCACCGTCGACCGCACCGGCTGACCGGCGTCACCGACCCGCCCGGCGCGGGGCAGGATGGTCCGGTGCGCATCCGCCCCATCTCGCCCGACCTGCTCGTCGACGAGCTGACCGGCCGGCTGGCCGACGCCGCGACACGCGCCGCGACCGACACCGCCGGGCCCGCGCGCCTGCGGGTGGCGGTGGACGGCGCTCCCGCCGCCGGTGCCGACGACCTGGCCGCCGCGCTCGTCGACCCGCTGCGCGCCCGGGGTCGTCCGGTGCTGCACGTCCGCGCCACCGACTTCCTGCGCCCCGCGTCGCTGCGCTTCGAGTTGGGCCGCACCAACCCGGACTCCTTCTACGAGAACTGGGTCGACGAGGTCGGGCTCCGCCGTGAGGTGCTCGACCCGGCCGGTCCGGGCGGCACCGGCCGGCTGCTCCCGTCGCTCTGGGACGCCGACGCCGACCGGGCCAGCCGCGCCCGCTACGTCCACCTGCCGCCCGGGGGTGTCGTCCTGGTCAGCGGCCCGCTGCTGCTCGGCGGCGGCCTGCCCTTCGACGTCACCGTCCACCTGCAGCTGTCCTCGGCGGCGCTGCGCCGGCGTACCGACGCCGCACTGGCGTGGGCGCTGCCGGCCTTCGACAGGTACGCCGAGGAGGTCGTTCCGGCGAGCTTCGCCGACGTGGTGGTACGGGCCGACGACCCCCGCCACCCGGCACTCGTGGAGGCCGACGGCGACGCCTGAAAACCGCCGAGAAATCCTCGGTTTGCGCGGCTCGTCCGGCGGGTACTCGCCCGGCTCACAGAGCGCGGGTGACCGCCCGCGTACCGAGTGCGACCGTGACCGGGGCGCGACGCCGCCGGCATCCGGTTCACCGTGAGCCACAGGGCCAGGAAAGGCAGGCAGCGATGCTCGTTCACGACACGGTCGGCACGACCCGTCCGCAGGCGGAGATCGACCAGATCCGGCTCTCCCTGCAGTCGCGCTACGACGAGCTGACCGCCGAGTACGACCAGGCCGTGCTCCAGAGCCACGTGCTGCGGCTGGTGGAGGTCGGTGACACCGCCGGCGACGACCAGGCCGACAGTGGCACCAAGACGGCCGAGCGGGACACCGCGCAGTCGCTGTTGCGCACGATCCTCGACCGCCGCGCCCAGTACGAGCACGCCCTTGGCCGGCTCGAGGAGGGCACCTACGGATGGTGCGAGGGATGCGCGGCGGCGATCCCGGTGGAGCGGCTGGAGATCTTCCCGGCCGCCACCACATGTGTGTCCTGCAAGCAGACCCGTGAACGGCGGGCGGCCTGAGCGACGCCAGCGGTTGCCGGTCGGTCCACAACGCGATGGACTTCACCCATGGGTGACATCCTGGTGGGCACCGCGTCCTGGACCGACCGCACCTTGCTGGACTCGGGTTGGTATCCGCAGACCGCGGACACCCCGGAGAAACGGCTGGCCTACTACGCCCGCACGTTCCCGCTCGTCGAGGTGGACGCCACCTACTACTCCCCGCCCGCCGAGGCGACCGCGAAGCTGTGGGCCGAACGCACCCCGGAGGGCTTCACCTTCAACATCAAGGCGTTCAGCCTGCTGACCGGGCATCCCACCCGGGTCAGCGCGCTCTACAAGGACCTGCGGCCGGAGACCGACAAGAAGAACGTCTACCCCGACGACCTGCCGGCGCAGGCGTACGAGGAGGTCTGGACGCGGTTCCTCTCCGCGCTGGACCCGCTTGTCGAGGCGGGCAAGTTGGGCGCGCTGCTGTTCCAGTTCCCGCCCTGGTTCACCATCAAGCGGGCCAACAAGCAGTACCTGCTGGAGGTGGCGAAGCGCTGCTCCCCGCTGCGCCCGGCGTACGAGTTCCGGCACGCCTCCTGGTTCGACGGTGACAACGCCGACGAGACCCTGACCTTCCTGCGCGAGCACAACCTGCCGTACGTCTGCGTGGACATGCCGCAGGGCCACCGCTCGTCGCTGCCCCCGGTGCTGGCCGCCACCGCGGACCTCGCGGTCGTGCGTTTCCACGGCCACAGCGACAAGTGGACGAGCAAGGACATCCACGAGAAGTTCGGCTACCACTACTCCAAGCGGGAGCTGGCCGACTGGGCGCCGAAGCTGCGTGAGCTGGCCGACCAGGCCGGCCAGACCCACGTGCTCATGAACAACTGCTACCGCGATTACGCGCAGACAAACGCGACGACACTGGCCGGGCTGCTCGGCACCGACTGACCGGCCCGCGGCGTCGTGGTTCACCCGATCGGGGTGGTGCCGGCTCACCCGCCCCGCCGGCAGTGTGGAGACGGTGGGCGGGCGCCCCGAGGGTGGCCGACGCCAGAGACGACACGGAGGTGACGGGGGATGACGGTTCGAGTGGTGACGGATCGACGGCGGGGAGCCGTCCTGCACGTGGTCGGCACGCCCGACAACGCCCGGAGCGCCCCGCAGGGCAGCCCGGTGCGGGCCCGACGCGGCCCGGTGGGGCCGCCACGTCGCGCCGACGACCGACGGTGGGACACCACGGAACGGGGGGCCACCGATGGCTGACGCGATGATCTCAGCGTTCGAATCCTCGCTGGACAAGACCAACCTGATCCTGAAGGACATCGAGAACGCCTACGGCTGGCCCAAGGATCGGCGCAACCAGTCGTACGCGGCGCTGCGTACGGTGTTGCACCTGTTGCGCGACCGGCTGCCGGTGGACGAGAGCGTCGAGTTCGCCCAGCAGTTGCCGGTGCTGGTGCGGGGCATCTACTTCGACGGGTGGGTCCCGTCGGACGTGCCGATCAAGCTCAACCGGGACGACTTCCTCTACGAGGTCCGCCAGGGCTTCCCGTACGACGCGGAGGGCGGCCCGGAACGGGTGACGCAGGTGGTGCTCGACACCCTGCGCCGACACGTCACCCAGGGCGAGTGGCAGGACGTGAAGGACACCATGCCGGCCGACCTGGCCACGATGATGCCCTGACGACCTGATGTGCCGCAGAGCCCGTCCGACGACCCGTCGGGCGGGCTCTCAGCCGTCGGTGGGATCCGCCTCGGCGGCGCTCGGCACCCGGGACACCGGATGCCCGGTCCGGCGGGCCAACGCGGCGAACGCGACGGCGTCCACGATCGCGGCGCCACCCGGGTCGTTGTTGAAGTAGACGTACGCCGGTTCGTCCGCGCCGAACGTGTCGGCCAGGCGGTGCGCCCAGGACCGCAGCGCCGCGCGGCCGTACCGGGGCCAGGGTCGGGCGCGGCCCTCGTGCAGCCGCAGGTAGCCGAAGTCGGTGGTACGCCAGAGCGGGGCGACCGGTCGTCCGAGCCGGTCGGCCCAGACCAGCGCCGCCCGACGCCGTTCCAGCACCGCCCGGGTGGCGTCGGTCCACCAGGAGGGGTGCCGGGGCTCCACCGCGACCCGCACGTCCGCCGGAAACAGCCGCAGCGTCGCGTCGAGCGCCGCCACGTCCACCCGCAGGTTCGGTGGCAGTTGCAGCAGCACCGGGCCGAGCCGGTCACCGAGGGCGGTGGCACGACCGAGGAACCGGGCCACCGGCTCGGCCGGCTCACGCAGTCGCTTGATGTGGGTGAGGTAGCGGCTCATCTTCACCGCCACGCAGAAGTCCGCCGGGGTCCGTGCCCGCCAGGCGGCGAAGGTGTCCCGCTCCGGCAGCCGGTAGAAGGCGTTGTTGACCTCCACCGTGGCGAAGCCCTCGGCGAAGTGCTCCAGCCAGAGCCGCTGCGGCACCTGCCGCGGATAGAAGCGGCCCCGCCAGTCCCGATACTGCCAGCCGGACGTACCCACCAGGATCACCGTCCCATCGTGACACTCTGCGCCACCGCTCG
The DNA here is from genome assembly GCF_043197345.1 of Micromonospora sp. NPDC049175. Taxonomy (NCBI): domain Bacteria; kingdom Bacillati; phylum Actinomycetota; class Actinomycetes; order Micromonosporales; family Micromonosporaceae; genus Micromonospora; species Micromonospora sp. NPDC049175. The sequence continues at coordinate 132,971 of NZ_JBICSY010000009.1, forward strand.
TGAACCGCCCGTGTCGCCGCGCTTCGACGTCTACGGTGAGGGTTAGAGAAGATCGCGCGTGGGGTACCACCCGCAGCACGACGGACCCCGGCGTACGGCGGGGCGGCACACCCGAGGGAGTACCGATGGCACTCAACGACGACGACATGCAGACCACGGGCGGCGGCGGCCTGGAGGGCCCGGCCGACGGTGGCGCGACCCCCGGTCACCAGGACGGTGGCGCGGACGGTGGCGCGGAGGGCCCGGCCGACGGTGGCGCGACCCCGGGTCACCAGGACGGCGGCGCCGATGGTGGCGCGGAGGGCCCGGCCGACGGTGGCGCGACCCCCGGTCACCAGGACGGCGGCGCGGACGGTGGCGCGGAAGGCCCCGCCGACGGCGGTGCGACGCCGGGTCAGCAGGACGGCGGCGCCGACGGCAGCGCGCGGTAGCGGCTCACCATGACGCATCTCGACCCGCCGGGCGGCCACGGCCGCCCGGCGGTCTCGTCCGCATCCGCCGCCGCGGCGCTGGCCCGTTGCGTCTCGGTCGAGCCGGCCAAGTTCGCCGCCGCGCACTGGGGCCACACGCCGCTGCTGTCCCGCGCCGCCGAGCTGCCCGACCCGACCGGCTTCACCGACCTGCTCAGCCCTGCCGACGCCGACGAGCTGCTGAGCCGGCGCGGTCTGCGTACCCCGTTCCTGCGGGTCGCCCGGGACGGCCAGTTGGTGCCCGCGGCCCGCTGGACCGGCGGCGGCGGCGCCGGCGCCGAGATCGGCGACCAGGTGCTCGACGAGCGGGTCCTGGAGCAGTACGCCGCCGGCGCGACGCTTGTGTTGCAGGGTCTGCACCGGATCTGGCCGCCGCTGGTCGACTTCGCCCGCGATCTGGGCCTCGCGCTCAACCAGCCGCTCCAGATCAACGCCTACCTCACCCCGGCCGGCAGTCAGGGCTTCGCCACCCACTACGACACGCACGACGTGTTCGTCCTCCAGGTCGACGGCCGCAAACACTGGCGGATCCACCCGCCGGTGCTGCCCGACCCGTTGGAGAAGCAGCCGTGGGGTGGCCGGGCCGACGAGGTCGGGGCGACCGCGCAGGGCCCCGCCGCGCTGGACGTGGTACTCGCCCCCGGCGACGCCCTCTACCTGCCCCGGGGTTGGCTGCACAGCGCGCAGGCACAGGACGCCAGCTCGCTGCACCTGACCGTGGGCATCCGGGCGCTGACCCGGTACGCCCTGGTCGAGGAGCTGCTCGCGCTTGCCGCCGAGGACCAGCGGCTGCGGGCGAGCCTGCCGTTCGGCACCGACGTCGCCGACCCGGACGCCATCGAGCCGGAGCTGACCGAGACTGTGGAGGCGCTGCGCGACTGGCTGCTGCGCGCCGACCCGGGCGCGGTCGCCGCGCGGCTGCGCCAGCGGGCCTGGCCGGCTGCCCGTCCGGCACCCATCCGGCCGCTCGCCCAGGCCGACGCGGTGGCCGCGCTGGACGCCGACGCCCGGGTCACCCTGCGGCCCGGCCTGCGCTGGCAGCTCGTGTCGCAGGGGTCGGACACGGTGGCGTTGCGGCTGTTCGACCGCACCATCACCCTGCCCGCCGAGTGCGAGGCGGCGGCTCGTGTCCTGCTCAGCGGCGCGGTCGCCCGGGTTGGTGACCTGCCCGGCCTGCCCGACGACGCCGACCGGGTCACCCTGACCCGCCGCCTGCTCCGCGAGGCCGTCCTGGTCCCGGCGAGCTAGCCGGCGGTGGCCGCGACCAGCTCGATCTTGAGCGTGTTCGTGATCTCGTCGGTCAGTTCGCCCTCCGCGCCGACCGAGATCGTGCCCTGATCGGTGACGCCGAAGACGAGTTCCACGGTGCCGGCCCTCAGCACCAGCGGGTCGTCACCGCCGCTGCCGGCGGCGACCACGGCGCGGATCGTGGTGATCGCGTCCACCAGGGTCGCCGCGACCGCGCTGTGCCGCAGCTCGTGCCGATCCTGGAGATCCTCGGCGACGAGCGTGATGTCGATCGTGTGGGTCTTCTGGTGGGAGCGGCTGCCGCCCACCTTCACCTTCCAGCCGATCACCGGCACCCGGAAGTCCAGGCCACCGCCGGCCTTCGTGGTGGCGACCGCGCTCAGGATCAGCTGAACGGAGGCGACCCGCAGGTCCCGGCCCTCGTCGGTCGTGGAGATGCCGGCCTGCTCCACCGCGTCCTTCACCGCCGACACCAGTTCCTCGACGGGCACGCTGTAGTCGGTCACGTCCATGCCGTACCTCTTCTTCCGGGGGAGTTGGGTGGCCGACCGGTCAGACGGCGGCGGTGGCGAACGGGTCGCCGTACACGGTGTAGGCCAGCCAGGTCGGGTCGAGCGGATCGTCCTGCTGCTCGACCCGTGCCGCGAGGGCCGCCGCGCCGAGCGTGGCGCCGTCGGCGAGGGAACTGTAGAACGCGGTCGCGAAGCGCGCCGAGCTGTCCGAGCGCACCGCCCAGAGCGTGCCGACGAAGGCGCCCGCCCCGGACGACATGAACTGCTGCGCCCAGCCGAGCATCTTGGTGTACGTCGGGGCCACGCCGGCGCTCCGGCACGCGTTGATGAACACCAGGGGACCCGTCTCCGCCAGCAGTTTGCGGATGCTGGCCTCGGCGAGCAGGTTCGGCTTGAACCGGCCGCCGTCCATGTCGATGAACGAGCCGTCCGCCGAGAACGTGTTGTGGCAGGCGAAGTGGGTCGCTCCCAGCGTCCCCGAATTGATCAGTGCGAGGAGTTCGTCGGCCCTGGTGATGGGCTCGCTGTGGGCCGCGCCGAGGATCGCGCGGATGGCGGCGATCTCGTCGTGTGCGCCGGTGGGGGCCTTCGGCGGCACCACGAAGCGCGGGTTGCGCAGGCCGACCGTCGCGTTCCGGTGTTGACCGTAGGTGCGGCGGACCACGGGGACCTGCTCGACGAGGAAACCGGCATCGCGTTCGGCGCTGAGCGGGTGGAGCAACTCCCACGGGACCACGTCGTGGTCGGTGGCGATCGTGAAGGCGCTCATGTCGGCGCCGACCTGCCAGAACTGGTCCCGCACGTCGGCCGGCACCAGCTCGGACCACAGGTGGATGCCCGCCGACCGGATGACCTCGCGGATCATCGTCGCCGTGTAGCGGGAACCACCGCCGGCCAACTGCTGCATCTCCCGGATCGCGTTCTCCACCGCCGCGTTCGGCGTGTTCGTGACCGACTCGACGACCGGGGCGAACAGCGCCGCGTCGGAGCGCAACTGGAACGTGTACCGGCTGCCGTCGAACCGGACCTCCATGGTGACCTCACCCGGCCGAGCCCGCGGGGCACCCATCGGCGCCGTCTTCGGCTGGCCGTCGCGGAACGGCCCACCGTCCGCGACCGAGACCTCCACCGACACCTCGCCGAGGAACGTGCCGCCGGCCCAGGCGGTCACGTCGACGCGATGCAGACCGGGGGTACGCGCCCCGAAACCGAACCGGATCGGATCCGGATCGTCGTCCGGCGTGACCAGCACCGTCTGCTGGAGTGGGCCGTCGGCGTGCAGGCCGGCGGGCGCGTGGACGGTCACGGTGACCGGTGTGCCGGCCTCGGCGACGAGAAAGCTCCGCATGCGTGCCGACACGGCGTCGGCAGGAACCGATCGTCCCTCGGAAACGAGCCGCACCTCGACGCTCAGGTCCCGACCCGCCGGGACCTGGGTGGGCGCGCGCGCCACCAACAACCGCTCCGGCGTCGGGGTGACGCCCGGGACTGCGGTGGTCGGCGGTCCGGTGAACGTGGGCATCGTCCTGTCCGGGCCCAAGTAGGTCCCCTCGGCGGGCACAATGACGCGGGGGTCATCCGTGAGCGCGGAGCGAGCCTCGCCAGGGGTCGGGACGACGTAGGCATCCTCGGGATCGGCCCACATGCCTTGGTCCATGTCCAGTTGCTGCTCGAGTCGCTTACGCAGATCGTTCTGCTCCCGCCGCAACTCGCGCTCGCGCACATAGCGACCGACTCGTTCGTCGAGGAACAGCCGCACGCTTGCCGGGTAGAGGGTGATGCCGTCGAGAGCGGACGGACCGTGACCGAGTCGTCGGTTGATGGCTGCCTCGGCCTGGATCACCTCGTCGACGGCGTACCGCGACGTGATCGGTCGGCAGGTTTCCCGCAGGAATTCGCGGACCAGGACCGTGGCGTCCTTGATCGCGCGTCGGACGATCCGCGCCGGGTCGGTCACCCGGAAGCGGACAGTGATCGACGCCTCGAAGTGGTATGCACCGCCCCTGGCGGGCAGCCGGAGGTCGACGACGATCGAGTGGTCACCGGTGTCGACCTCGTAGCGCGTCGCGTACCGGGCCAGGAACCCTGGGTGCCACCACGCCATCAGCCGGCCACCGTCGACGACCTCCAGGTCATCCTGACGGGTCGCGTAGACGATCGCCGCCGACGGCCCGTTGCTGGGGGGCGGCATGAGCCATCGCACCGGCTCCACGCTGAGGATCAGCGGGATCGCGGGCCCGGCTGTTGCGGTCTCCGCGCCGAAACGCGCGGCCAGGTCGTCGACCAGGTAGCCGATGTCCGCCGGGGCGCTGCTCCGGTGGACCCGACGGTAGTGCTGCTGGCCAAGCGGTCTGAGCGCCTCGGGTAGGCGCGCCCCACGTGGCAGTTCGGCGTTGTCCACAAGCACCGGTATGACCGGAACCTGCTGTGTGAAGGCGGCAGCGAGCGTCCGGCGGCTGATGCCCGGTAGGCGCTCCATGGAGTCTGCTGACCTGCTGCGTGAGCTCGGTTCGATCACGACGATGAGTGCCGCCGAGGCTGCCAGGCGGTCCCGTAGCTCGGCGGCGGACAGGAGCGCGCTGGGCCCGGCGCGGACGACGCTGTCGCGACCGAATCGAGCGGTCAGAGCGTCGCCCAGCAGGCGCGCGACGACGTTGTCGTCGTCGTCGCCGCGGTAACTGAGGAGGAAGCTGACCATTTGACGTACCGTATCGAAGATCGCGCGCTGATTTTCGCCGCGCCGACGGTCGGCTTCTCGACAACCCTTTGTGGACGCGCCGACCGGCTCAGCGGCCGAGTGCCAGGAGCAGCGCGGTGGTCAGCAGGCCCGCGCCGAGCACCACGATGATCGGCCGGGGGCCGAGCACCGCGTGTCTCCGGTCGGCCAGCACGCGCGCCGGCGCCAGCCCGACCAACGGCCCGATCAGGGTCACCACAAGCGCCAGCACCGGCATCCCGACCGCCAGGTCGCCGCCGTACCCGACGCCCAACGCCCTTGCCCCGAGCCCCAGCGCGTATGCGAGCACCGCGCCGGCCACCCCGCAGAGCGCCAGCAGGGGGTTGACCGAGCCCGGCAGCTCACCCGGCTGCCCGGCCCGGTCGAGCAGGTCCCGGGCCCGGGTGAGCAGCACCACCGCGTCGGTGCCCCCGCCGCTGGCCGCGGGCGCGGGCGGGCCGCCGAGACGACGGGCGCCGAGGCGGGTACGCACCTGCTGCCACAGGTGCGCCACCTCGGCGTCGACCCGTTCCTGCTGTTCGCGCGCCTCGACGAGTTCCACCTCGGCGTCCTGGACCTGCTCGGTGGCGTCGGCGACGGCCCGTTCGGCGGCCGCGCACTGCCGCTCGTACCAGGTGTGCGCCTCGGCGCGCTGCTCACCCACCCGCGCGGTCAGGTCGGCCAGTCGCCGCAACTGCGCCGCGTACGTCTCACTGGCCACTGGTTCGTTCACCGCGACGGTCCATAGGGGATGATCACCTGTCCGGTGCGGTGGACCGCCCGGTCGAAGAAGAGCCCGCGCCAGGGGCGGGGATACCAGTCCGGGCCGCCGGTGCCCGGGTACAGCGACGAACCCAGCTCGCCGCCGTGCGCGTCCAACGCCACCCAGGCGCCGATCTGGTCGGTGCGGGCGGCCGGCCCACCGAGGTCGGCGCGCATCCGGGCCACGCCCCGCCACCAGGCCAGCACGTGCGTCCGTCGTTCCGGCCCGTCGTGCATGATGCGGCGTAGCTGCTCCAGGCCGGTGCGCCGCCCCGTGCGGGCGGCCAGCGCGCCGGCCGCCGCGTCGACAGCGAACAGCAACAGGTAGTGCGGGCTGCCCGGCCCGGTCAGCCCGTCGGCCGTCTCGGCCATCAGCTCGCCGACGGTCTCCTCGTCGTACCAGGCGGCGTCGTCGGCCAGGTCGTCGTACAGGGCACGGGCCATCGGGTCGGCGTCCGCGTCGAGGCAGGCGATGGAGAACCGGGCGGTGCCGGGCGGATGCTGGCGGGCCAGTGACCGGGCCGCCGCGTCGAGCACCGCGCACGCCTCGTCCACCCGGGTGCCCAGCACCGCGAGGTTGCGCCCCGGGGCGCGCGGCAGGCGCAGCGCCGCCGAGCGGGACTGCACGTCGATGATCTCGCCGAGCAGGGCCACCGGGCTGCGCGGCACGCTCCCGTCCGGGGGCGCGGTGAGCGACCGGAAGTCCGGGGCGTCCGGCAGCCGGGGGATCGCGTCGCCGTCGAAGAGTCGGGCCGGCGCCGCGTCGGGTGGGCGCATCCGCCACAGCCGGTGCTGCAACCCGCTCCACGTCTCCCAGTCGCTCGCCGACGGGATCCGGGCGACCTCGTTGCCCTCCACCATGCCCGACTCGGCGTTGACCACCGCGTGCCAGCGGGGCAGCGACTGCGCCGCGTCGTTGCGTTCGGCGAGGATCCGCAGCGCCTTGGGCAGCGCGATGCGCAGGGTGAACTGGGCGACGAGCGCGGGGCGGCCCCACAGCGCCTCGATGCCCCGCACGTCCTGCGAGGCGAGCACCAGGTGGATGCCCTGCGACCGGCCGCGCCGGGCCAGGTCCTCCAGCAGGTCGGCCGCCTCCCGGGCGACCACGTCCCGACCGGCCAGCAGCATCTGGAACTCGTCGACCACCGCGACGATGCGGGGCCAGTGCCCGGTCGGGTCGACCGCGCGCAGTTCGGCCAGCTTGGTCACCTCGTGCTTCTTGGCCGCGTCGGCCCGCCGGCGCAGCTCCTCGGCGAGGAACCGCAGCAGCGCCAGCCCGAACTCCCGGTCGGTGTTGACGTTGATGCCGACCAGGCGCATGTGCGGCAACCAGCTCGGGTCACGCCGGCCCTGCGCGAACCGCGCGAAGGACACCCCCTCCTTGAAGTCCAGCAGGTAGAACTCCAGCTCGGCGGGGGAGTAGCGGGCGGCGAGGGCACCGATCCACGCGAAGATCAGGTTGGTCTTGCCGGTGCCGGACGGCCCACCGATCAGCGCGTGCGGCGGGTAGTCGCCCAACGACAGCCGCACCGGCCGGCCCTGCGGCCCCTCACCGATCGGCGCGGTCAACCCGTCGGCGGAGTCCTCGCGCCACATCAGCTCGGGCGGAGGCAGCAGGTCCGCGAACGGGGTCGGCGGCGGGCCGGCGTTCACCTGGGCGGCGATCTCCCGGCAGGTCTCGGTGACAAGCGTCGCCGGTGGCGGCGGGTCCAACCGGATCGGCAGCCCGGCCGACCCGCCGATCCGCGCGCCGGACGTCCCGGCCACCACCCGGGTCACCGTCGGGTCCTCCGGCACTGGCACACCGTGCACCACCAGGTGCACCCCGCAGGCCGCGCCGGCGCGGACCACCCGGTCGAGCTGGCCGCGCTCGTGCCGGCTGAGCTCGTCGCCGCCGAGCAGTACCGCCACCCGCCACGGTTCGGGGCGTCGGCCGGTCGCCGCGGCCAGCTCACGCAGCGAGGCGTACTCGCCGGCGAGCACCGTCTCGTTGATCCGGCGGATCTGCTCCACCAGGTCGTCGAGCAGGGGACCCAGTCCGCCGGGGCCGACGAACGTCAGCAGCCCCGCCGTGCCCAGCGGCGCGAACCCGGCCAGGCCGCCACCGAGCTGCTCCGGGTCGTACCCGACCAGCCGTACCGCCCCGGGGTCGGCGCGGCCGGCGGCCCGCAGCAGCAACGCGGACACCACCGCGTCGCAGCCGGCCCGGTCGTTCCCGGAGAGGTGGACGTGTCCGGCGTCGAGCAGCGGCACCAGCGCGGGCACCGGGTCGACGCCGTCGATCCGGACCGTGCCGACCCGCAGCGCGCCGGGCGGCTCCGCGCGCCGGGTCGGCGTCGGTGCCCACCCCGCCCAGTCGGCCCCCGCGCAACCGGGCGCCTCCTGCCGGGCCGCCTCGGCGGCACGCCGGGCCAGCTCGGCGATCCGCGCGGAGTAACGGGCGTCGATCTCGGCGATGCGCCGGTCCCGCTGCGCGCCCACCCGCTCCGGGACGGCGGCCGCGGCCCGCTGGACCCGGGCCAACCGTTCCCGCCCGGAGGTCAGCTCCGCCTGGGCGGCGGACAACCGGGTACGGGTGGCGCCCAACGCCTCGGCCAGGGTGTCCCGGATCCGCCCGGCCAGCTGACCACGCCGGTCAGCCATCGGAGCCCCGACGGATCGGCGCGTCCCGCCACGGGCTGCCCGAACGCGGTGGCAGCCCACCGGAGTGCTGTCCTCCCGCGTCCCCCGGCCGGCGGACCGCACCACCGGGGCGGCCACCCGCCCCGCCTGGCTGGCCCGCTTGGTGACCCGCGCCGCGTTGTTGGCCCGCGCCGCCCGGTTGGCCCGCTCCGCGTTGGCCCGTGCCGGCTGGTTGGCCCGCTCCGCGTTGGCCCGTGCCGGCTGGTTGACCCGGGCCCGCTGGTTGGGCCCGGTCGCCGGAGGGCAGGTCCCGGCCGAGGCGGGCGAGCAGCAGCCCGGTCGCCACACCTGCGGTCACCGCGGAGTCGGCGGCGTGCGTGGGTTCGCCGGAGGTGCGCGGCGGCGGCATCCGGCACACCCGGGTCAGCAGCGTCTCCAGCACCGGTGGCGGCAGCCCGGGCAGCAGGTCGCGCACGCGCCCGTCCAACTCTCCGCGCAGTCGAGGAAGGTCTGCGGCGCGCGGCGGGTGCCCCAGCAGCTCACCGGCCAGCTCGCGCAGCAGCGGTGGCGCCAGCGCCGCCATTCCCAGCCCCACGTCGGCCGGCGCCCGGCGCAGCTCCTTGCGGAGCCGGTCCCGGTCGCCGGAGCGGACACCACCCACCACTCGGCGCAGCAACTCCTGGGAGTCGTCCACCCGCCCGTCCGGCTCGTCGTCGGTGCCCTCGCGCCCGCCGGTCAGCTCGGCCACCCGCACCGACCACCAGCGGCTCATTCGCACCTTCTCGGCCGACTCCGGGGCGACTGCGGTGGGCCCGGAGGGCGGCGGCGTGTCGTGTCGGGGAGCGCGTTGCTCAGGGCGGGGCGCCGGAGCGCCGTCCGCGCCCAACCCGATCGCCGTCAGGTACGCCGAGAGTTGTTCCTGGGCCACCCGCAACGCGTAGCCGGCGCTCTCGGCGTGCTCGGTCGCGGCGGACAACTCGGGCACCCCCATCGGGTTCGCCGACTCCTGGCGGACCCAACGCAGTCGCTCGGCGGCCAGGCCGAACTTCTCCAGCGCCTGCCCGAGCAGGGCCAGCGGGAACTCCTCGCTGGCGGCGCGGACCTGCCCCCCGACGTCCTCGATGATGGACACGGCGGCCTACAGGGTCGCGACGTAGAGCTGCGCCTGCTCGACCGCGACAAGTGTCGCGGCGAGACACTCCTCCAGCTCCTGGCTGGCCTGTGTCAGCGACGCCTGGGCCGCCTCCACCGTCTCGTGTCCGCTGCCCTCCAGCGCGCCGGCCAGGGTCTGCTGCGCCTCGGCCAGTTTCTCGCCGGCCGCCTGCACGGCTGTCTGCCCGTCACCGATCTGTTGGAGGGCGACATCGATGGCAGCCTTCAGCTCGGCGACGCTCGCCACGGCGGAACCTCCTGGGGGCGGGGAGATCTCCATTAGAGCCTATCGGCCGCCGCGAAAGAACATCCGCCCTGTCGGTGTTCCTGCCCGCCTGTCCGGTAGGACCCCGGAAGTGCCGGGAGTCCGTTCTGTGGGACTCCCAGTGCGAGAACTTCTCAATTATCTCGGAGCCAGCGGGGCCCGTACACCTCCGCCCCCAGGGCGGTGACCCGCTCGCGCAGCTCCCGGTCCGCGGTGACCACCAACCGGCGTCGCTGCGGAGCGCCCGCGACCAGGTCGACCACGCTGTCGTCGCCGGAGCCGGGGGCGGAGACCACCCGCACACCGTCGGTCCCGGGCACGTCCCGCGCGGCTCCCTCGACCACGAGCACCACCTCCACCGGGGCGGGCAGCCGGGCCGGCAGCCCGACGGTCGCCACCGGCGCGAGCGAGTCGCGCAGGCGGGCCGCCGCCCCGGCACGGTCACGCCACCACCCGTTGGGGCGGGAGCCCACCACGTTGGCGCCATCCACGATCAGCAGCGGGGTCTCATCCATCCGGTCAGCCTGCCACCAACGGCCGGCCCCGACCCCACGCCACTCCCGGGATACCGGTACGCCGTCTCCCGGGGCGTTTGTCGGGGCGCGCGCCGGGTAGCCCCTGCCGACCGTGCCGCGCCCGACTGCGGAGGACAGACATGATGGGACCCGGTGACACCGGCTCCGACCCGTGGGACGAATTCCTGGCCAGGTACTTCGGTCGGGGCGAGGGAGGACGCCGACCGCCGCACCGGGTCGACATCACCCGACTGATGACCGCGGACGCCCGGGAAATGCTTGCCGACGCCGCCCGGCGGGCCGCGCAACGCCACAGCAACGACCTGGACACCGACCACCTGCTCTGGGCGGCGCTGCAACGCGAACAGCTCCGTGACCTGGTACGCCGGGCCGGCGCCGACCCGGACACCCTGCTCAACGCGCTCGGCGGCAAGGGCGACGGGGCGCCCCGCGGAGAGGTGCCGCCCAACCTGTCGCTGACCCCAGCCGCGAAGCGGGCGCTGCTCGACGCCCACCAGCTCTCCCGGGCGATGGGCGCCAACTACATCGGCCCCGAGCACATCCTGATGGCGCTGCCGCTCAACCCGGAGTCGCCGGCCGGTCGGATGCTGGCCGCCGGCCGGATCCAACCCGAGTCGTTGCAGGCCGCCAACGCCGAGCGCGGGCCGATGACCGGACCGAAACCGGATCGCGGCACGCCCACCCTCGACCAGTACGGGCAGGACCTCACCGACCTGGCGCGGATGGACCAGATCGACCCGGTGGTCGGCCGCGCCGACGAGATCGAGCAGGCCATCGAGATCCTGTCGCGGCGTACCAAGAACAACCCGGTGCTGATCGGCGAGGCCGGTGTCGGCAAGACCGCCATCGTCGAGGGGCTCGCCGAACGGATCTGCGACGGTGACGTGCCGCAGACCCTGCTCGGCAAGCGGGTCGTCCAACTCGACCTGGCCGGCCTCGTCGCCGGCACCCGGTACCGGGGGGACTTCGAGGAACGGCTCAAGAAGGTGATCGACGAGATCCGGGCGCACCGGGACGAGCTGATCATCTTCATGGACGAGATCCACACCCTGGTCGGAGCGGGCGGCGCCGGCAGCGAGGGCGGAATGGACGCGTCCAACATGCTCAAACCCGCCCTCGCCCGCGGTGAGCTGCGGGTGATCGGGGCGACCACGCTCGACGAGTACCGCAAGAGCATCGAGAAGGACGCCGCGCTGGCCCGGCGCTTCCAACCGGTGCTGGTGCCCGAGCCCAGCGTCGACGACACCATCGCGATCCTGCGCGGGCTGCGCGACCGCTACGAGGCCCACCACCAGGTGCGCTTCACCGACGAGGCGCTTGTCGCCGCCGCCGAGCTGTCCGACCGGTACGTCACCGACCGGTTCCTGCCCGACAAGGCCATCGACCTGATCGACCAGGCCGGCGCCCGGGTGCGGTTGCGGACCCGCACGCCCGCCGCCGACGTGCGGGAGCTGGAACAGGAGCTCGACGAGGTACGCCGGGACAAGGAACAGGCCGTCACCGACGAGCAGTACGAGCGCGCGTCCGCGCTGCGTGACCGGATCTCCGAGCTGGAGGAGGAGATCCGGCGGGCCAACGGCGACGACGGCTCGTCCTCGTCGCAGGTGCCCGAGGTGGGTCCGCAGGAGATCGCCGAGGTGGTCTCCCGGGCCACCGGCATCCCGGTCAGCCAGCTCACCGAGGAGGAACGGGACCGGCTGCTGCGCCTGGAGGGGCACCTGCATCAGAAGGTGGTCGGTCAGGACGACGCCGTCACCGCTGTCGCCGAGGCCGTCCGGCGCTCCCGGGCCGGGCTGGCCGACCCGGAACGTCCGATGGGCAGCTTCCTGTTCCTCGGCCCGACCGGCGTCGGCAAGACCGAGTTGGCCCGCGCCCTGGCCGAGGCGTTGTTCGGCGAGGCGGACCGGATGGTCCGGGTGGACATGAGCGAGTTCCAGGAACGGCACACGGTCAGCCGACTTGTCGGCGCGCCACCCGGATACGTCGGGTACGAGGAGGCCGGCCAGCTCACCGAGGCGGTGCGTCGCCGCCCGTACGCGGTGGTGCTGCTCGACGAGATCGAGAAGGCCCACCCGGACGTGTTCAACATCCTGCTCCAGGTGCTCGACGACGGGCGGCTGACCGACAGTCAGGGCCGCACGGTGAACTTCAAGAACACCGTACTGATCATGACCAGCAACCTCGGTTCGGAGCTGATCACCGGCGCCCAGCGCTCGGTCGGCTTCGGCAGCGGGGACGTGGGCAGCGAGCAGGAGAACGACGAGCTGCGGGAGCGGCTGATGCGCCGTCTGCAGGAGAACTTCCGTCCGGAGTTCCTCAACCGCATCGACGAGGTCATCATCTTCCGCCGGCTGGAGGCCGAGCAGTTGCGCGACATCACCGCGCTGCTGCTGGAGGAGACCCGCCGCCGCATGCACGCCCAGGATCTCCAGGTGGAGTTCACCACCGCCGGCATCGACTGGCTCGCCGAACACGGCTACCAACCGGAGTTCGGCGCCCGTCCGCTGCGTCGGGTCATCCAACGGGAGGTCGACAACCACCTGTCCCGGATGCTGCTGGAGTCGGCGATCTCACCGGGGCAGAAGGTCACGGTGGACGTCCGGGACGGGGCGCTCACCTTCGACGTGTCCGCGGGCGAGCGGGGGTACACCGCCGCCACGACCACCCACCCGCGATGAGTGGGCCGGCGCGACGAGACGAGCACGAGGACCCGCACGAGTCCGAGAGATCCCGGGACGAGGACGACCATCCCGACCCGATCCTGGCGCCGCCCACCGCGAACCCCCGCCGCACGCGGGTGCCCGCGGAGGGCCTGCACCCCAAGCCCGACAAGGACGACCCGGAGACGTCCGGGAAACCGCCCGGAGAGGAGACCTGATGGTACGCGAAGCGCGGCTCGACCCCGAGGTGGAAGTGCTCTGGGAGGACTTCCACGCCGAGGTCAACGTCCCGTCGGAGCAGCTACGGACGTGGCTGCTGACCCGGGGTTCCGGGGAGGAGTCGTTCAGCCCGAACCCGAACCTCGACCTGCCCCAGCCGGGCCGGGAGATCCTCAAGGTGCTGAACAAGCGCAAGGTCGACCTCACCGGAGAGGACATCGAGGTGATGCGGGAGGCGGTCGAGCGGATCCGCGAGCTGATGGACGCCAAGCCGTCGCGCGGCAACGCCGACGACGACTGGCGGCACTCACTGCTCGACCTGGGGCACGATCCGCTCGTCGAACGCTGAACGACGCCACGCGCGAGCGGCGCCGTCCCGGGCGGGACGGCGCCGCTCGCGTCCGCGCTACTGGCCCTGGTCCGGTTCCAGGCTGGCGATGGTCAGCCCCGCCGCGTCGGCGGCGGCGTCACGGTCGGCACGGGTCTGGTCCTCCCGGGTGAGCAGGTTGGCGTACTCGGTGACGGCGGCCGGGTCGGGCACCTCCGGCAGGCGGCGCAGGAACGCCTCCACCGCACGGGTGGCGGCGGTGTGCGCGGCGGCCGCCGCACGGAGCAACTCGCGGTCGTCGGCGGGCGGGTAGAGGTCGGTCATGTCCGCCAGATACCCGGCCAACGGCGGTTCGCACCGCCACCGGCCGGTTACCTCCCACTCAGCCCGGTCGGCTGCCGGACGCCGAACGCCGGGTGGCGCAACAGCCAGTCCAGGTACGCGGGATGCGGCGCCAACGAGTCGACGTACGCCGCCTTCGCCGTCTGCACCATCAGGTCGGCCTCCCGGGCGGCGGGGGAGTCCGGGTGCCAGCCGAGAAGGAGCCGCCAGCGCAGCGGTATGCCGGCGAGGCGGCGGGTGACCAGACCGCCCACCGGACGGAACGTCGCCTGGCACAGGGCCACCGCCACGCCGGCCTCCACCAGGTCCACGCAGCCGCGGATGTCGGTCTCGTACACCTTGCGGGGGGTGAAACCGGCGCGGGCGCAGGCGGCGGCGAAGCAGTCGGCGAAGCAGCCGTCGCCCGGGGCGGCCACCCACTGCGCGTGCCGCAGGTCGGCCAGGCGCACCTCGTCCTGCGTCGCGAGGGGGTGAGTCTCGGGCAGCAGCACCAGCACCGGGTCGATGGCCACCTCCTGCCAGCTCAACCCGAACCCGGCCGACGGACTGGCGTCGCCGCACACCCCGGTGAGCGCGAAGTCCAGTCGCCCGCCCGCCACCAACTGCGCCAACTCGTCCACCGACCAGGAGGCGAGCGTGGTGATCTGGGCGGGCGGCTGCCGGGCCGCCAGACGGTGCACCATCCGGCCCAGGATCGGGCTGTTCACCCCGCCGAACCGGTAGCACGGCGGCGCGTCGCCGGCCCCGGCCAACCGGGCCGCCTCGTCCTGCAACCCCTTCATCGCCGGCAGCAGCACCCGGGCCCGGGCCAGCACCAGCTCACCGAGGGCGGTGGGCCGGGCGCCGCGCCGGTCCCGGTCGAACAACGGGCCGCCCAGGGTCCGCTCGATGCGCTGGAGCTGGGCGGTCAGCGCCGGCTGCGCCAGGCCGAGCGCCGACGCCGCCTTCGTCACACTCCCCGTCTCCGCGATCGCGCAGACCACCCGCAGGTGACGCAGCTCCAGGTTCATACCGTGACGGTAGGACTACGCGTCGGCCGGCGGAATAGCCCGAGCGGATCGGTGATAATGAATGCACTTGGGATCGTCGCCGTCGGTCAGTCCCGCGGCGACTCCGGCAGGTCCGCCAGGTACGTCGGCCGGCGGGTCACCGCGTCGAGCATCTTGTCCACCACCCCGACCGCCGGCTCGACGATCCGGTTCCACGGAGGGGTCGCCGGGGTGCCCGGGTGCGGTCGGGTCGGTGCCGCCTCCTCGGCGATCTCCAACCGGTTACCCAGCCGGATCAGCTCCTCCTCGGTCGCGACCGCGCGCAGCTCGGTGACGAGCGCACCCACCCCGTCGACGTGCCGGCGGACCCGCTCGGCGACCTCGGTCAACGCCTCGTCGGTCAGGCCCTTCAGGGCGCTGAGCAGGCTGGCGTCGGCGCTGATCTCGGCGTCCACCCGCTCGCCGGCGGCCGGCAGCGCGGCGCGTACCGCCGGCAGCAGGTACTGCTCCTCGGCGGAGAGGTGCCGCGACAACGCGGCGGTGAGCACCGGCAACCCCTCCTGCGGCGTGGCGCCCGGGCCGGTCAGCTGGTCCAGCAGCGCCACCAGTTGACGGTGCTCCCGGTCGACGATGTCGGCGATGTTGCGGCCACCGGGTCGGTAGCCCTCCGCGGGCGCGGGTGCGGGCGGCAGCGGCGGCAGGGGAACGGCGGACATGGTGCCCTCCTCGACTGGCGGGCGAAAGCTCCGACAGGGATGTGCGGTCGTGGGCGGCGGTACCCGAACCCGGTCCCGGCGAAACCGGGCCCGTCGATGCGCCGGTCCCCACACACCGGTGCGCCGGCGCGTCCGTGCCGGTGCGCCGGCCGGCCGGCCGACGCCGACTGGTATGAAGAGGCGATGACGAGCGATGCGGCCTCCGCCCGACCCGACCCCAGCGCAGAGGTCGTGGACCTCTGCCGCGACCTGCTGCGCATCGACACCACGAACACCGGGGACAACGACACGAGCGTCGGCGAGCGCCGCGCCGCCGAGTACGTGGCGGAGAAGCTCGCCGAGGTGGGCGTGGAGTCCGTCCTGCACGAGTCCGCGCCGGGCCGGGCGAACGTGGTGGCCCGCATCCCCGGCACCGACCCGAGCCGGGGCGCGCTGCTGGTGCACGGCCACCTGGACGTGGTGCCCGCCGACGCCGACGAGTGGTCGGTGCACCCGTTCTCCGGCGAGCTGCGCGACGGTTACCTCTGGGGCCGCGGCGCGATCGACATGAAGGACTTCGACGCGATGGTGCTCGCCGTGGTGCGGCACTGGCAGCGCACCGGCGTACGGCCACCGCGCGACATCGTGCTCGCGTACACCGCCGACGAGGAGGCGGGCAGCGACTACGGCGCGCGGTTCCTGGTGGAGAACCACAGTGGCCTCTTCGACGGCTGCACGGAGGCGATCGGTGAGGTCGGCGGCTTCTCCTACTCGGTGAACGACAGCCAGCGGCTCTACCTCATCGAGACCGCCGAGAAGGGCATCGACTGGCTGCGACTGCACGCCAAGGGCCGCCCCGGGCACGGCTCGATGGTGCACGACGACAACGCGGTCACCGCGCTCGCCGAGGCGGTCGCCCGGATCGGCCGGCACCGCTTCCCGGTGGTGGTCACCGACACCGTGCGGGCCTTCCTGGAGGAGGTCTCCGACCTGCTCGGTGTCGAGCTGGACCCGGAGGACCCGGAGACGGCCATCGCCAAACTCGGCCCGATCGCCAACATCATCGGGGCGACCATCCGCAACACCGCCAACCCGACCCGACTCGACGCCGGCTACAAGGACAACGTCATCCCCGGCCGGGCCACCGCCACCATCGACTGCCGCAGCCTGCCCGGTCAGTCCGAGCTGCTGGAGCGGCAGCTGCGGGAGCTGGTCGGCCCGGACATCGCGATCGAGTACATCCAGCGGCAGCCGGCGCTGGAGACGACCTTCGACGGCGACCTGGTCGAGGCCATGTCGGCGGCGCTGCGCGCCGAGGACCCGGGGGCCCGACCGGTCCCGTACATGCTCTCCGGCGGCACCGACGCCAAGGCGTTCTCCCAGCTCGGCATCCGCTGCTTCGGTTTCGCGCCGCTGCGGCTGCCCGCCGACCTGAACTTCTCGGCGTTGTTCCACGGCATCGACGAGCGCGTTCCGGTCGACGGACTACAGTTCGGCGTGCGGGTTCTCGACCGGTTCCTCCGCACCTGCTAGCCGCGCCCGGCGCTGCATCCGGCGCGCGACCTCCCCAACGTGAAGGGACTGCCCCACATGACCGACCAGCACGGTGAGCTGGACGCCGCTCTCGAGCGGGTGATCGAAGCGGCCCGCCACCACCTGGCCGCCGTTCGCGCCGCGCAGGGCCGCGTCGACGACGACGACGTCTGGCAGGCGTACGTGGCGTTGAACAACGCCTCCTTCGCGTACGACGAGCGGTTGCTCGACGCCTTCGGCGAGGTGACGCCGTGGGATGTCGACTCGATCGACCCGGACGAGGCCGACGAGCGCTTCGGTGCTGGCGAGGGCGCCGAGGCCAGTGACCCGCACCCCCGGGTGATCTCGGTGCGCCAGCGTCGCGACTACCGGGTGCCGAGCGTCGCCGCGCTGCTGCGGGTGGCCGACGCGGCCCGTCGCGAGAGCACCCCGGAGGACGACGAGCCGGCGCCGGTGGAGGGCGTCGGCGAGGCGGTGTTGGAGCTGCTGCAGAGCGGCGACGGCTCGCTCGGCGCGCTGGACGTCCCGGAGTTGGAGCCCCTCGACGGGGTGGTGATGGTCAGCGAGGTGGGCACGCCCGTCGATCTGGAGTCGTTCGACGACGACGACGCGGTCGGCCCGTTCCAGCCGGCGGTCGACGACCGACTGGTCGGCCGGCTCGACGAGCACCCGTTCCTGGAGCTCGACGACGACCACGACCACGCCGGGCACCAGCACTGAGGCCTGTGTGACGCCCGGGGCCCAGTGGGGCCCCGGGCGTACGGCCGTCAGTACGACAGGCCCGGCTGCGGCTGGTTGACCCGCCGCCGCCGCAGCACCACCTGCCGTGTGCCGTCGCGGTACAACCGCACCCGGGCCAACTCCCATCCGGAGAACTCCGCCTGGATCGCCAACTGCGCCGCGGCGGTCAACCGGTCGACGTTCGGCGGCAGCCGCAGCGGCGCGTACTCGTAGTCCATGCCTTCCATGCTGCCCAGCCCAGCGGCTGTTCGCCACCCCTCTGGAGTGACCAACGACGCTGCCGTGGGCGGTTCGTCCCGCCCAGTGCCCGCCCACCCGCTCCCACGCCCACCCCGCCGGGCACCCCACCGCCCCGCCGGGGCGTCAGCCGGTGGGGACGTTCGCCGTCAGCAGTGCGGCCAGGGCGGGCGCGGCCAGGGCGACCGCCCGGGCGCTGCCCGGGTCGACCGCCAGCCCCCACGACGGGTCCGGCCAGTCCTGGAACAACTCGGCGCAGGGCAGCGCGACGAACGGCACCCCGGCCCCGGTGAACGCGGTGAGCGCCCGGGGCGAGGTGAAGACCGGCAGCAGCGGCGCGCCCGTCGCGTCGCCGACCACCGTCCAGGGGAAGTCGGAGTCCGGCTCCGGCTCCCCGGCCAGCGGGACACACACCGTGGCGCCGGCCAGCGCCCCGAGATAGCCGGGCAGGTCACGCCTGTCGACGGCCGCGGCGAGCGCCGCCACCACCGCCGGCTCCGCCACGGTGGGCCCGGGGGCGGACGGCGACACCGTCGGGCCCGGGCGGGCGACCGGCGGTACGACCCGACAGGAGAGCGCGCCGGGCTCGTCGGTCAGCAGCTCGGCAGCGGTACGGGTCACGAACACGCTGAGCCGCTCCACCTGCTCCGGAGTGCGCGCCGACTCGTACCACCAGCTCTCGTCACCGGTCGGGCGGTGCCAGCCGAGCGCGGCCAGGCGTGCCTCGTCGTGGCCCGGGCAGAGCGCCCGGACCACCTCGCGGCGTACCAGCAGCCGGATTCCGCGCGGGCCGGCGGACAGCTCCAGGTCGGTGTCCCGGTCGCAGCGGGCGACCGTGTCCCGCAGCCGCGCGACGATCTCCGGCCAGGTCGGCGAGCTCACGCCGGCGGCAGTCGGTCGGTGAGCCGCCCGAGCCGGGCGACGGTCTCCTCCAGACGCCCCAGCGCGGAGAAGTCGCCGGGCTTGCCGAACAGGTCGGTGAGGTCCGCCCCGATGGCGGCCTGCAACCCCTCGGCGTGGTCCTCGACGTGCTCGGTGGCGACCGTGCGGGCCTTGCGGTACGCGTCGAGCACCAGCTCCGCCAGCCCCTCGGTGCCGGCGCGCAGGGCGGCGGGCGCGAGGGTGAGGCCGGTCAGCGCGCCGGTGGCGTCGACGGTCGCCGAGACCAGCCCGCTGTCGTCGAGCGCGGTGCCGGACAGCTCGGCCAGGTCGTCGCCCAGGCCCGCGTACCGGCCTTCGATGTCGGCGATGCGCCCGGCGAGCGCGTCGAACGCCGACGTCGGGTCAGTCATGAGAATCCTCCCCCGTGGACCGTGCCACGGGGTGGTGCCCGGTGGCCCGGGAATCGTATCGTCGGTGCGCTCGACTCATGGGGGAGGAACGGCATGCCGCCGGATATCGATGTCGACGTGCAGGCGGTGCGTCGACTGCAGACAGTCGCCAAACAGGTCGCCAGCTCGCTCGCCGCGCTGGAGGGTCAGATCGTCTCGGCCGGCGACGTGCCGTCGGGCGCCTTCGGCCACCTGCCGTTCGCCAGCGACCTGCTCCGCGCGAAGTACGCCGAGCAGGTCACCGGCGGCCGCGAGCTGTTCGGCGCCGCGAACGCCGCGTTCGACCGGGTCACCACCGCGCTGGCCGACACGGCCGAGGCGTACGAGCGCAACGAGCAGGACCTCGACGCCGGGTTCAAGGCCATCCAGTCGGGGCTGCCCGGATGAGCGGCCCCGCCGGCAGCGCCGTCGAGTTGTGGAACGGCCTCGACAGCGCGCTGTCCGGGGTGGAGGACGCCGTCAACAGTGTCTGCCGGACCCTCGCCTGGCCGCTCATCCAGCTCGTCGACCTGGTCGACGGTGAGCCCGAGATCCTGCGCGCGAAGGCCGCCGAGTGGGACGCGCTGGCCACCCAGGTGCGCGACCTGGCGCAGGGGCACCGCGGGGTCCGCGAGTCCGCGCAGCCCGGGTGGCGCTCACCCGCGGGCCTGGCGTACGGGCAGCGGCTGACCGAGGTGGAGCAGCAGATGCTCGACGTCGCCGACCAGTTCGCGGCGACCGCCGAGTACCTGCGGGGTGTCGCCGACGGCCTGCAGACGGTGCACGACGTGCTCGTCGACCTGTGCGTCGAGTTCGTGAACTGGATGCTGGTGACGCTCGTGACAGCGTTGCTGATGGCCCCGGTGACGATGGGGGCGTCCTGGGCGGTCGGCGTGGGCGTGACCGTGACCCGGGCCCTGACCGTGGCCACCCGGATGCTGAAGGTCATGCGGCCGCTGGCGGCGCACCTGCAGAAGGTCATCCGGCTGCTGCAGCGGGTCATGCTGTACCTGCGCAAGCTGCAGGCACACCTCGACAAGCTGGTCGCGATGCAGGGCAAGCTGCGCACCGGCAAGAAGTACGCCGACAAGCGGCACGCCGCCGGCAAGGCCGACAAGTGGTTCCACAAGCTCGTCGACCCCTCGAAGGGCACCTACAAGCTGGGCAAGTCCGGTTCCCCGTTCGACATGGGCGCCCTCGACCGGGCCGCCGCGCTGCGGACGCACGGCGTCACCGACGGTGCCCGGGTGATCGCCCGGGACTGGGCGACGAACCTGCCGTGGAACGTGCCGAACTCGGTCGTGCACGGCGTCACCTGGGGGACCGTCGCGTTGACGAGCGGGCTGTCCGTTCCCGGCAGCGACCAGGTCAGCGACCAGGTCGACAAGGCGGTGCAGGGCGGGGCGGACTGGATCGACCAGAATGTCTTCGGGCAACCGCCGGCGGGCCAGCCGGCGGGCCGCTAGGGAGGACGCGTGATGTCAGGAGAGCGAGGCCGGCTCGGTCGGCTCACCGACGCGGTGCTCGGCGGCGCGCGGGCCGCCCGGGACAAGGCCCGTGAGCTGCGCGACGAACTCCGCACCAGCGACGAGCCCGAACGCGCTCTCGTCGCGCCGCTGCTGCCCGGGCAGGAGCTGCGCTATGTGGGGCTCGGCCCGGTCCGCGTCCCGTCGACCCACAAGGCCGGTCGGCAGCTCGCCGGTGTGATGGCCGACGAGTTCGTCGACTCGCTCGACCCGAAGGTGCTGTTCGGGCTGCTCAACATCGTCAACCCGGTGGTGTGGGTGGACGCGGTGCTGACGCCGGTCCGGCTGGCCGCGGGCGTCCTGCTGCTGCCCGGCAAGGCCGCTGCCGTCGCCGCCGGTGTGCCGGAGGTGGCCGAACCGGAGCCGGGCCCACCACAGCAGCGGGCGCAGCGGGATCCCATCCCGCTCACCGAGGAGCAGGAGGCGTTCCGCGCCTTGTTCCGGCTCAGCCTGTACCGCCCGCTGGCCGAGCAGCTCGCCGAGATCGCCTACCGTCGCCGGTACGTCTTCAGCGGCGACCTCGCCACCCTCGCCGGCAGCCTGCTGCTCTTCCTGGAACGCTACAACGGCACCCCGCTGGCGGTGACCGACACCCACCTGCACCTGCTGCGGATGGGCCCCCGCCCGGACGCCGACCGGCCCGACCGGCGGCAGCCGCGGGTGCTGTGGAGTTTGCGCCGCGACCGGGTGGCCCGGGTCGACTCGGAGCGCGGCGCGACCGGGCTCGTGCAGCTGACGTCCACGATCGTCTTCGACGACGGCTCGTGGATCCGGCTCACCCAGCCCGCGGTGCGCGACGACCAGTCGCGCTTCCTGACCGCGATCCACGACCTACCCGGGCAGCGCCCCCAGCCGTGACCCGGCCGGTGGCTCAGCCGTCGCGTTCGGGGTAGCCGAGCGGCACCGCCGAGACGTCGTCAAGCGCGGTGGTGATCTCCGTCGGCAGGGTGATCCGTTCCACGCCGAGCGCGCCCAGCAACTGCCCGACCGTCCGCGCGCCGAGGATCGGCGCGGTCACCCCCGGCCGGTCCCGGATCCAGGCCAACGCCACCTCCAGCGGCGACACGCCCAGGCCGCCGGCCGCGGTGGCCACCGCCTCCACGATGCTGGAACAGCGCGGCTCCAGGTACGTCGAGACGAACCGCTCGAAGTGCGGCGACGCGGCTCGGGAGTCCGCCGGACGGCCGTGCCGGTACTTGCCGGTGAGCACGCCCCGACCCAGCGGCGACCAGGGCAGCAGGCCGAGGCCGAGCGCGTCGCACGCGGGCAGCACCTCCCGCTCCACGCCCCGTTCCAGCAGCGAGTACTCCACCTGGGTGGCGACCACCGGCGCCCGCCCCGGCCAGGCGGTCTGCCAGGCGGCGGCCCGCGCGGTCTGCCAGCCGGAGAAGTTCGACACCCCGACGTAGCGCACCTTGCCGCTGGCCACCGCGTGGTCCAACGCCGCGAGGGTCTCCTCCAGGGGGGTGTCCGGGTCGTACCCGTGCACCTGGAACAGGTCGACGTGGTCGGTGCCGAGTCGGCGCAGCGACGCGTCCAACGTCCGCAGCAGGTGCCCCCGGGAACCGTCGCGGCGTCGGCCACTGCCCGGCCGCAACCCCGCCTTCGTGGCGATCAGCAGCTCGTCGCGGGGCACGAGGGAGCCCAGCAGCGAGCCGATCACCGACTCGGCGTCGCCGTCGCCGTACACGTCGGCGGTGTCGATCAGGTTGCCCCCGGCGTCCAGGTAACTCTTCAGCTGGGCGGCCGCGTCGTCGGCGTCGGTGTCCCGGCCCCAGGTCATGGTGCCGAGCGCGAGCCGGGAAACCGCCAGCCCGCTTCGGCCGAGCGGTCGCTGTTGCATGGGTGAACCTTATTTCGAACCTGCCGCCACGGATATCCTCGCTCCCGTATCTCTGCCGGTTCTGCCGGTTCCGCCGCCCTGGGCTGCCCCGATGGAGGGGGGAGCAAAGGGGTCGAGCCGGTGATCGAGTCCGTTATCGGCATTGCGTAACCTGGTGCGACCTGTGCCACGGATGGGGGAGGACCAGTGCGACTCGGGCTCAGTCTCGGATACCAGACGGCGTGGAGCACACCGGCCGACCACCTGGCCCTCGCCCAGGAGGCGGACCGGCTGGGCTACTCGGTGGTGTGGGCGGCGGAGGCCTACGGCTCCGACTCGCCCAGCATGCTCGCCTGGATGGCGGGCCAGACCGAACGGATCGACGTCGGCGCCGCGGTGATGCAGATCCCCGCCCGTACGCCGGCCACCACCGCCATGACCGCCGCCACCATCGACGCGCTCTCCGGCGGGCGGTTCCGCCTCGGCCTGGGCGTCTCCGGCCCGCAGGTCTCCGAGGGCTGGCACGGTGTGCGGTTCGCCAAGCCCCTCGCCCGGACCCGCGAGTTCGTCGACATCGTGAAGTTGGCCATCGCCCGCAAGGAGGTGGCGTACGACGGGCAGCACTACACGCTGCCGCTGCCGGACGGCCCCGGCAAGGCGCTGCGACTGGGCTTCCACCCACCGCGCGAGCACATACCTATCTATCTGGCCGCGGTCGGTCCGAAGAACCTGGAGCTGGCCGGCGAGATCGCCGACGGCTGGCTGGCCGTGTTCTACGCCCCGGAGTTCGCCGAGGAGCAGCTCGCCTCGGTCCGGGCCGGGCGGGCCAAGGTCGGCAAGGACCTGGCCGGGTTCGACGTGGTGCCCTCGGTGCCGGTGGTGATCGGCGACGACGTGGCCTCCTGCGCCGAGTTGGTGCGCTGGTACGCGGCGCTGTACGTGGGCGGCATGGGCAGCCGGGAGCAGAACTTCTACAACCAGCTCGCCACCCGGATGGGGTACGGCGACGCCGCCCGCGAGGTGCAGGAGCTGTACCTGGCCAAGCGGCAGCGCGACGCCGCCGCGGCCGTACCCATGGAGTTCATCGACCGCACCTCACTGCTCGGCCCGAAGGAGCGCATCGCCGAGCGGATGCGGGAGTACGCTGCGGCCGGCGTCACCACGCTGTCGGTGACCCTGTTCGTGGCCGACCGGGACAGCGGTGTGCAGACCCTGCGTACCGTCGCCGAGGCACTTGATCTGTCGGGAGTCGGCGAGTGACCTGGGTTGAGGCAATCGTCCTGGGCATCGTCCAGGGACTGACCGAGTTTCTGCCGGTCAGCTCGTCGGGGCATCTGCGGATCACCTCGGCGATCTTCTTCGACCGCGACGCCGGCGCGTCGTTCACCGCGGTCACCCAGCTCGGCACCGAAGCGGCCGTGCTGATCTACTTCGCCAAGGACATCTGGCGGATCACCCGTACCTGGCTGGTCGGCATCCGGGACACGTCGGTCCGGTCCAGCCTCGACTACCGGATGGGCTGGTACGTGATCGTCGGCTCGATTCCGATCGGGCTGTTCGGTTTCCTGTTCAAGGACCAGATCAAGACCGCCGGTCGCAATCTCTGGGTCGTGGCGACCACGCTCATCGTGTTCGCCTTCGTGTTGGCGTTCGCGGAGTACTGGGGGCGGCAGACCCGCACCCTGGAGAACTTCCGGATGAAGGACGGCATCGTCATGGGCTTCGCCCAGGCCATGGCGCTGGTCCCCGGGGTGTCCCGCTCCGGCGGCACGCTCACCGCCGGCCTGCTGCTCAACCTCACGCGGGAGGCGGCGGCCCGGTACTCGTTCCTGCTGGCCATCCCGGCGGTGGTGATGTCCGGCGTGTTCAGCCTCGGGGACGTCTTCGAGCCGTCCGCCCCGGGCACCTCCGTGCCCACGGTGGCCCAGACGATCGTGGCCACCCTCATCGCCTTCGGCATCGGGTACGCGGCCATCGCCTGGTTGCTGCGCTACGTCGCCCACCACACCCTGTACGTCTTCGTGCTGTACCGGGTCGCGTTGGGCACACTGGTCCTGGCGCTGCTGTTGACCGGCGCGATCGACGCCACCTGACCGACCCGTCGACGGCCCCCGGTCCTGCCTTCGGGCGGGGCCGGGGGCCGCTGTCGTCCTCCCCGCCCGCCGCCCGCCGCCCACCCGGGTGGTGCCTCCGCGGCCCGCGACGGCCCGGCACGGGACCCAGGTCATAGGGTGGTCCCGTGGCGACCCTTCTGCTTCTGCGACACGGCCGAACCACGGCGAACGCCGACGGCGGCCTCGCCGGCCGGCAACCGGTCGAGCTGGACGACACCGGACGCGCCCAGGCCACCGCGGTCGGCGAGCGGCTGCGGGCGGTGCCGCTGGCCGCCGTGGTGACCAGCCCGCTGATCCGGTGCCGGCAGACCCTGGAGTTGGCGCTCCCGCAGGCCGCCCCGGTGGTCGAGGACGGGCTGATCGAGTGCGACTACGGCAGTTGGGAGGGGCAGCCGCTGAAGAAGCTCGCCAAGGAGCCGCTCTGGCCGGTCGTCCAGCAGCACCCCAGCGCGGCGGTCTTCCCGGGTGGGGAGGCGATGGCGGCGATGGCGGCGCGTGCCGTGGCGGCGGTGCGCGCCTGGGACGCTCGAGTGAGCGCCGAACACGGGCCGGAGGCGGTCTGGCTGGCGTGTAGCCACGGCGACGTGATCAAGGCCATCGTGGCGGACGCGCTCGGCGTACACCTGGATGCCTTTCAGCGGATCGTGGCCGACCCCGCGTCGGTGACGGCGATCCGGTTCACGCCGCTGCGTCCGTTTCTGGTGCGACTCAACGACACCGGCGGCGACCTGGCGGCGCTGGTGCCGCCGCCGGCCAAGCGGCGTCGGCGCGCGAACCGCGTGGCCGACTCGGACGCGGCCGTCGGCGGTGGGGCGGGTGGGTCGCGGTGAGGCGCGTCACGACACCGCCCCCGATCGGGGCGTCGGCGCACGCCGCAGAGGCCGCCACGCCCGGTAATCACCCCTGCTCCGCCGGGCGCGGCGTGCCTCGGGCGATTCGGGTCGGTGGGGTGCGCGGTGCCATGGCGGGCCGGATAGGGTCGTGGGTATGACCCACCAGGTGCACGCCTTCGAACCGCCGGAGCGGTTCGTCGCCGGGACTGTCGGGCCGCCGGGGGAGCGCGCGTTCTTCCTGCAGGCCCGCGGCGGCGGCAGGCTGGTCAGCGTCGCGCTGGAAAAGGTTCAGGTGTCCCTGCTCGCCGAAAAGCTGGAGGAGCTGCTCACCGAGGCGCAGCGTCGCTTCGGGGTGGACCTGCCCGAGCTGGCGCCGGTGATCGGCGACAACGAGCCACTGGACACGCCCGTCGACGAGGAGTTCCGGGTCGGGACCCTCGGGTTGGCCTTCGACGTGGACACCGCGACCGTGGTGATCGAGGCGATCGCGGCGGGCGAGGTGGAGCCTGAGGTCGAGCTGGACGACGAGGACGACGAGGACCCCGACGACGATGTCGAGGACGACGAGCCGGACGAGGACCTCGACCGTCTCCGGGTCCGGCTCACCCCGCAGGCGACCCGCCAGTTCATCGAGCGGGCCCGGCGAGTGGTCAACGCGGGTCGGCCTCCGTGCCCGCTCTGCGGCCAACCGTTGGACCCCGCCGGGCACCTCTGCCCGCGGCACAACGGTTATCACCGGTGACCTCGTCCGGCATTCAGCCTCGCCAGGACGGCGACGCGGCGCTGCGGCTGCTGCGAGACGGCACGCTCGACCTGGAGGGTCGGCTTGTCGACGCGTCGAACACCACGTTGCGCGGCATCCTGACCCTGGACGGGGCCACCGCCCGCTGCGTCTACAAACCGGTCCGGGGTGAGCGTCCGCTCTGGGACTTCCCCGACGGCACCCTGGCCGGCCGGGAGGTCTCGGCGTACCTGGTCTCCCGGGCCACCGGCTGGGGCCTGGTGCCGCCCACGGTGTTGCGCGACGGCCCGTTCGGCCCCGGCTCCTGCCAGCTCTGGATCGACGAGCCGGAGGACGCCGAGCCGCTTGTGGGCTTCCTGCCCGCCGACGAGCTGCCGCCACGCTGGTTCCCGATCGCCGCGGCCCGCGACGACGACGGCGCCGCCTACGCGCTCGCGCACGCCGACGACCCACGGCTGGCCCGTCTCGCGGTGCTCGACGCGGTGCTCAACAACGCCGACCGTAAGGGCGGCCACGTGCTGGTCGGCGCCGACGACCGGATCTACGGGGTGGACCACGGGGTCAGCTTCCACGTGGAGGACAAGCTGCGTACGGTGCTCTGGGGCTGGGCCGGCAAGCAGTTGCCCCCGGATGCCGTGGAGATGCTCGACGGGCTCGCCGGGCAGGTCGCCGGGGCGCTCGGCGCGGAGCTGGCCGACCACCTCACCATCACCGAGGTGACCGAGGTGGCCTCCCGGATCGACAGGTTGCGCGAGACCGGCCGCTTCCCGCAGCCACCGGAGGACTGGCCGGCGATCCCCTGGCCGCCAATGTGAAACGTTGTCATCTTGATCACCCGTGGGGCGCTCCGACGTGGTCGTCTGGCTGGCTAGGCTGATCCCATGGAGTCTTGGGCGGGACACGAGGTGCCACGGCTGCCGGGCAGGGGCGAGCCGCTGGCGTTGTACGACTCGGCACGGCAGGGTGTCCACCCGAGCGAGCCGGCCGACGCGGGCAGCATGTACGTCTGCGGCATCACCCCGTACGACGCCACCCACCTCGGTCACGCCGCCACCATGATGACCTTCGACCTGGTGCAGCGGATGTGGCGGGACGCCGGCCGTCCGGTGCGCTACGTGCAGAACGTCACCGACATCGACGACCCGCTGCTGGAGCGGGCCGCCCGCGACGGCGAGGACTGGGTGGTCCTGGCGATGCGCGAGACGGCGCTGTTCCGGGAGGACATGGAGGCGCTGCGGATCATCCCGCCGGCGCACTACGTGGGTGCCGTCGAGTCGATCCCGGACATCGCCGACAAGGTCGAGGTGCTGGTCAAGGACGGCGCCGCGTACCGGCTCGACGACGGCACCGGCGACGTCTACTTCGACATCTCCGCCACCGGCCGGTTCGGCTACGAATCCAACCTGACCCGCGAGCAGATGCTGGAGATCTTCCCGGAACGCGGCGGTGACCCGGACCGGGCCGGCAAGCGCGACCCGCTCGACCCGCTGCTGTGGCGCGGCGCCCGCGAGGGCGAGCCGTCCTGGCCGGGCGGCGAGCTGGGTCCGGGCCGTCCGGGCTGGCACATCGAGTGCGCGGTGATCGCGCTGAACCTGCTCGGCGACCGGATCGACGTGCAGGGCGGCGGCAACGACCTGCTGTTCCCGCACCACGAGGCGTCCGCCGCGCACGCCGAGCGGCTCACCGGCCAGGCGCCGTTCGCCACGCACTACGTGCACGCCGGGATGATCGGCCTCAACGGCGAGAAGATGTCCAAGTCCCGCGGCAACCTGGTCTTCGTGTCCCGGCTGCGCGCCGACAAGGTCGACCCGATGGCGATCCGGCTGGCGCTGATCTCCGGGCACTACCGCAGCGACCGCACCTGGACCGATGAACTGCTCACGGCCGCGCAGGAGCGCCTGGCCCGCTGGCGTCGGGCCGCCGCCGCGCCCGCCGGGCCGTCCGGGGCCGAGCTGCTGGCCGGGGTACGCGAGCGCCTCGCCGACGACCTCGACACCCCGGGCGCCCTGGCGGTCGCCGACCGCTGGGCCGACGCCACCCTGGCCGGCGCCACGGATGACCCCGAGGCTCCCGCCCTCTTCGCGAAGACGGTGGACGCCCTCCTGGGAGTCCGCCTCTAGCCCAGCCCTCCCGGCGGACGGCCGCCCGCCGCACGTCCCGTCCGTGCCGCCCCGGGCGGGTGATCGACTCGGTTTCCGGGATGTCGCGGTGTCCCGACGGGTGCGACACACCGATTTCCAGGAAGCCGAGTCGATCACCGCGTCACGGAATGAACGTCACCTCCGGGAAGGACCGGCTCGGGCCGTTCAACAGGTGGCCGCCGCGGTGCCGTAGGTGCAGGTCGAAGAACGCCAGCGGGTACGCCTGCCCGATGCGGACCGCGCGGGCGGGGTCGAGAGTGCCGATCCAGTCGGCGAGGTCCTCGTCGCTCATCCCGACGACCCGTGCCAGTTGCGGCACCAGCCACTGGTTGTCGCCGTACGACACGTGGATCGCGCCCTCGGCCTGAACATTGAGCCGCCACCCGCGCAGGTGCGTGAAGAATTCGGCGACGGCGGGTTCGGTGGCCCGGGTGTAATCCGCCGTCATCAGCATGAACGGCCGGTACAGGTCGGTGGCGGGCAGCGGCTGCGACACCATCGGGCCGTCCAGGCTCAGCCCGGCGCGGATCCGCCGGTCGGTGCCCATGGTCAGAGCCGTCGCGGTGCCGCCCTTCGACCAGCCGAACATGCCGATCCGGCTCAGGTCGAGGGCGGCGCCCAGCCCGGCCGGCAGCGGAGTGTGGTCCACGTCGGGGTTGCGCCCGTCGGCGAGGTCGGCGATCTGGTCGAGGACGAATCGGACGTCGCGGGTGTAGGTCCACGGGGTGGAATCAACGTTGTCCTCCCGGACGGTGACCCGGCCGTCGGGGAACTCGCTGAACCCGTCGTACGTGTGGTCCACCGTGACGACCACGTAGCCGTGGCTGGCCAGTTCCTGCACCACGATTGTGGTGTCCGAACGGTGGCTGCCGGCGCCGTGTGAGTACACCACCACCGGCAACCGCCGGCCCGAATGCCGTACGGGTGCACCCTCGTGCCCGGCCGTCAGGGGCGCCAGCGCGGCGTCAGGTGCGAACTCGGCGGAGTCCAGCAGCGCGCGCATCGACGCGGGGGTCATCCAGGGGGCACGCGGGTACCGGCGCACGTCCCGGGCGGGATACCAGACGCTGACCATCAGCTCCCGGTACCGGCCCGGGCCGGCCAGCGGATCCGGCTGCGAACGGTCGACCAGGTGCAGCGACACCGTTCCCACGCGGTACGGCCCGGTCGGCTGGGGCAGAGTGAGCCGGACCAGACCCGGATCGGCGGTGGCTGCGGTGGCCCGGCCGGCGATGCCCAGCGGCAGACTTACCCCGGTCGCCAGCGCCGCTCCGACGAGGCCGCGGCGCGTCATTCCCCGTCCACCCATTGGCTGCACGGTTTTCATTTGTCCTCCCCTGGGTTTCTCGACGCCGCAACGGAGCGCTCCGGCCATCGATACAATCGCAGTGTATACACTGAGGGTGTAGTTGCGGCGGCGTCAGCGCTCTTCGATGAGGAAGACATCAGTGCTCCGATGGTGGAGACACCGGGCCTGCCCGTGGCCGGGCGGACGGACCCGTGCGGCACCGGATCCGGTCCGCGCACGTCGGCTGGCCGTCGGGTCACCGGTCGGCGGTCGGCGCCGTCTCCGCTTGTTCGACCTGATGAATGAGTTGCTTGAGGTGGGCGATCTCATCGCGCAGGGCTGCCTGACCGGCAGCGGTGAGAGTCACCCAGGTGCGTGGGCGCTTGCCCTCGTAGCCCTTCTCGATCTCAATCAGCTCGGCCTTCTCCAGGACGGTCAGGTGCTGCCCGAGGTTGCCGGCGGTCAGCTGCAGGGTGGTGCGCAGGAAGCCGAACTCGACCTGGCGGGCCTCGTGCGCGATGGCCAGGATTCCCAGTCGGACGCGCTGGTGGACCACGTCGTCGAGGCCGTTGGTGGGATGGTCGGTCATCGCCCCGGAACCTCGGTGGTCGCCCGGATCAGGGCGAAGGCGCCACTGCCCAGCAGCAGCAGCGCCGCCGGGACGAGCAGGTACGGCAGGAAGAACCACGGCGAGGTCGAGTGGATGACCTGGCCGCCCTGCACCAGCACGATCGCCAGGTAGACGAGGCTGTACGCCAGCAGCGCCCAGTTGTGTTCGACCCACGCGAGCACCAGCAGCGCCAGCGCGATGACCGCTATGGGACTGGCCAGCCCGTTGACGAGCCACGCCGCCGGCCCGACCTCGATCTCGACCGGGCCGGTGGAGAAGGGGTCGGTGGGGACGGGGATGAGCGGGTGGAACGTCAGCCAGATCGACACGGCTGCCATCAGCACGGCCAACGCGACGCCGACGACGACGTAGGGGCGGATCGGGGTGCCCACGCCACGCCGTCGGGACTGCCTGACGTAGAAGCCCGCGATCGCCGCGTAGGCGAGCACCAGCGCGACCGTCCAGTACCCGAGCTGCGCGGGGTTGGGAGCCGTGCAGACCGTGTGCTGCGGCCGGGATCGGCAGGTGTCGAAGAGATCGAGGTAGGGGGCGTACCGGTAGACGGGTATCGCGACCAGGGTGATCACCGCGAAGACCAGCAGTGGAAACCAGGTGCCGCGCTGGGCGACACGGACCTGGTGTGTCAGGTCGCGCACGGCCGCCAACAGCTCGTGAGGCCCGTCCGCCTGGGAAGCGGATTCATGTGTCATGCAGTCAGCTTTGCATTACAGACCTATCCGCGCAAGAGAGTTAGTCGCCCTCAATCGCGTCGTGGCCCTGGACGTGGCCACGCGCCATGCCCGGCGGACATGATCGGCGAGCCGGACCTAGCCCAGGACCAGGCCGGGGTCCGGGTCCTGCTCGGGGGTCGGGGCGGGGATCTTGTACTCCTCGGTGAGGGTGGTCATCGGGCCGGGCCAGGTGGCCTGGGCTACCTCGATGGGCTTGCGGCGGGCGTCGTACGCGACGTGCAGCAGGTGCAGCACCGGGGTGTCCGGCCGGATCTGGAGCGTCTCGGCCTCCTCCCGGCTGGGCTGGCGGGCGCTTATCGTGTCGGTGGCCGACACGTACCGCCGCCCGGTGACCTCCTCGGCCTCCTGGTAGAGGGGGCGGCCGAACGCCTCGGCGCGCTCCAGCGAGGTGCCCGCCGTGTCGGTGGGCAGGAACCAGGAGGCGCCCACCTCGACGGGGGAGTCGTCGGTGCGGACGAGGTGTCGGCGGCAGAGCAGGTCGGTGCCGTCGGGCACGCCGAACGCGTCGGCAACCTCGGCGGGGGCGGGGGCGCGACCGACCGAGACGAGTTGCTGACGGTAGCGGGCGGCCAGATCGGTGTGGTAGCCGCGGAAGCCGCCGTACCGGCCTCGGGAGAGGCGGTTGAGTCGGCGTCGGGTGCCCCGGACGTACGTACCGGAGCCGGGTTTGGTGATCAGGATGCCCTCGACCCGCAGCTGGTCGACGGCGCGTTGCACGGTCTGCTTGGCGACGCCGAACATCTCCGCGATGGCCGGGATGGACGGCAGCCGCTCGCCGGGCCCCCAGTCGCCGCGGCGCACCTGGGCCTTGAGCTGCGCGGCGATCTG
This sequence comes from Micromonospora sp. NPDC049175, assembly GCF_043197345.1. Taxonomy (NCBI): domain Bacteria; kingdom Bacillati; phylum Actinomycetota; class Actinomycetes; order Micromonosporales; family Micromonosporaceae; genus Micromonospora; species Micromonospora sp. NPDC049175. The sequence goes on from NZ_JBICSY010000009.1 coordinate 164,964, forward strand.
TCGGTGTGGGAACTCGGCGGCCCCGGGATTGATCTGCACACCCGCCTCCTTGATCACGTCTAGGTTCCTAGGATGCCTTAGAGGGTGTGTCGGCGCTACCCCGGACACGCGAAAACGGGCCCCCGGACCACGAAGGTCCGAGGGCCCGCGATGAGCAGTGCTACCAGGAGCCGGCGGTGGGGCCCGCCGAACCGCCCCGGCGGCGCAGGTACTTCTCGAACTCCTGAGCGATCTCGTCACCGGTCAGCGGGGTGATGCCCTCGTCGCCGACCCGTTCCTCCAGCTCACGGACGTACTCGCCCAGCTCGGCGTCCTGCTCGGCGGCGCTACGGACGCGCTGCTCCCACTCGGCGGACTCCTCGGCCAGGTCGGCCATCGGCACCGGCAGGTCGACGACCTCCTCCACCCGGTGCAGCAGGGCGACGGTGGCCTTCGGGCAGGGCGGGTTGTTGGCGTAGTGCGGCACGTGCACCCAGAACGAGACGGCGTCCACGTCGGCGCGGGTGCACGCGTCGTGCAGCACGCCGACGATGCCGGTCGGCCCGTCGTAGCGGGTAGGGGTGAGCTGGTAGCGCTCGGCGGCCTGCGCGTCGGAGGCGCTGCCGCTGATCGGCAGCGGCCGCGTGTACGGAACGTCGGCCAGCAACGCGCCGAGCAGCACCACCCGTTCCACCTCGAGGCTGTGGCAGATCTCCAGCACCTGCTCGCAGAACGTGCGCCAGCGCATGCTCGGCTCGATGCCGCGGATCAGCACCACGTCACGGTCGGTGCCCTCCGGGCTGGCCACCATGAACCGGGTCGTCGGCCACTCCACCCGGCGGGTCTCCCCGTCGGCCATCGTGATGGTGGGCCGGCTGACCTGGAAGTCGTAGAAGTCCTCCGGATCCAACTCGGCGATCTGCCGGGCGTTCCAGACCTGCTCGAGGTGCTCCACGGCGGCGGTGGACGCGTCGGCGGCGTCATTCCAGCCCTCGAACGCGGCGATGGCCACCGGGGACCGCAGCACCGGCAGTCCGTCGAACTCGGTCACGCCGTCACCTCACCCTGCTCGTCGCGGCCGGCGCCGGGATGGCGCCCGGTCGTCGTACCGTCGTGCACGGCGGCGTCCCTGTTGTCCTTCACGTCCGTCAGCCTACGTCCCGGGCGGAGGTACGGCCTGTCGGCCGCGCCGGTCGGCCGCTTCCAGGCCCGGTCATACACGAACGGACCGGACAGCGTGATCCCGCTGACACAATGTGGGATCGGGTGTCGAGGGCCGATGAGCCGGGCGGCAACCGCACTAACCTGGACAGGTGCGGAATTCGTTGATGGATGCGCTGGCCGACCGGATTCTCATCGCCGACGGGGCGATGGGCACGATGCTGCACGCCGCGGACCTCACGCTCGACGACTTCGACGGCCTCGAGGGGTGCAACGAGATCCTCAACGTCACCCGGCCGGACGTGGTGCGCGGGGTGCACGACGCCTACCTGGCCGCCGGCGCGGACTGCGTGGAGACCAACACCTTCGGCGCCAACCTCGCCAACCTCGGTGAGTACGACATTCCGCAGCGCATCCGCGAGCTGTCCGAGGCGGGCGCGCGCATCGCCCGGGAGGCCGCCGACGCGGCCAGCACCCCGCAGCGCCCCCGCTTCGTGCTCGGCTCGATCGGGCCCGGCACCAAACTTCCCACCCTCGGGCACGCCGCGTACGCGACCCTGCGCGACGCGTACCAGGAGAACGCCGCCGGTCTGATCGTCGGTGGCGCGGACGCGTTGATCATCGAGACCTGCCAGGACCTGCTGCAGGTCAAGGCGGCGGTGGTCGGGTCGAAGCGGGCGATGGCCGAGCTGGGCCAGTCGGTGCCGATCATCTGTAACGTGGCCGTGGAGACCACCGGCACCATGCTGGTCGGCAGCGAGATCGGTGCGGCCCTGGCGGCGATCGAGCCGCTCGGGGTCGATCTGATCGGGCTCAACTGCTCCACCGGCCCGGCCGAGATGAGCGAGCACCTGCGCTACCTGTCGCAGCACTCCCGCATCCCGCTGTCGGTGATGCCGAACGCCGGCCTGCCGGTGCTGACCGCCGACGGGGCGTACTTCCCGCTGACTCCCGTGGAGTTGGTCGAGGCCCTGGAGCGGTTCATCACCGACTACGGCGTGGGTCTGATCGGCGGCTGCTGCGGCACCACCCCCGAGCACATCCGGGTGCTGTCCGAGCGGCTGCACGGGGTCGCCGCCCCGGCCCGTGAGCCGCGGCACGAGGCGGGCGTCTCCTCGGTCTACCACCCGGTGCCGTTCGCCCAGGACGCGTCGGTGCTGATGGTGGGGGAGCGGACCAACGCCAACGGCTCGAAGGCGTTCCGGGAGGCGATGCTCGCCGGCGACTGGCGGGCCTGTGTGGAGATCGCCCGCAGTCAGGCCCGGGACGGCTCGCACCTGCTCGACCTGTGCGTGGACTACGTGGGCCGCGACGGCACGCAGGACATGCGCGAGCTGGCCGGCCGGTTCGCCACCGCGTCCACCCTGCCGATCATGTTGGACTCCACCGAGCCGAACGTGGTGGAGGCCGGCTTGGAGATGCTCGGCGGTCGCTGCGTGGTCAACTCGGTGAACTTCGAGGACGGTGACGGCCCCGAGTCCCGGTACGCGCGGGTGATGCCGATCGTCCGTGAGCACGGCGCGGCGGTGGTGGCGCTGCTCATCGACGAGGAGGGCCAGGCCCGTACCCAGGAGTGGAAGGTCCGGGTCGCGGCGCGGTTGATCGACGACCTGACCGGCCGCTGGGGCGTGGACCGCTCCGACATCCTGATCGACGCGCTGACCTTCCCGATCGCCACCGGCCAGGAGGAGACCCGCCGCGACGGCATCGAGACGATCGAGGCGATCCGGGAGATCTCCCGCCGCTACCCGGGTGTCAACTTCACCCTGGGCATCTCGAACATCTCGTTCGGGCTCAACCCGGCGGCCCGGCAGGTGCTCAACTCGGTGTTCCTGCACGAGTGTGTGCAGGCCGGCCTGTCCTCGGCGATCGTGCACGCCAGCAAGATCCTGCCGATGTCGAAGATCCCCGACGAGCAGCGCGAGGTCGCCCTGGACCTGGTGTACGACAGGCGTCGCGAGGGCTACGACCCGGTGCAGCGTTTCCTGGAGCTCTTCGAGGGTGTCGACGTGACGAGCGCCCGGGCCAGCCGGGCCCAGGAGTTGGCGGCGCTGCCGCTGGACGAGCGGCTCAAGCGGCGGATCGTCGACGGTGAGCGCAACGGCCTGGAGGCCGACCTGGACGAGGCGATGGCCGGCGGCCGGTCCCCGTTGTCGATCATCAACGACATCCTGCTGGACGGCATGAAGGTTGTCGGTGAGCTGTTCGGCTCCGGCCAGATGCAGTTGCCGTTCGTGCTCCAGTCCGCCGAGGTGATGAAGACCGCGGTGGCCTACCTGGAACCGCACATGGAGGCGGTCGAGGACGGCGGCAAGGGCCGCATCGTGCTCGCCACCGTGCGCGGCGACGTGCACGACATCGGCAAGAACCTGGTCGACATCATCCTGTCCAACAACGGCTACGAGGTCGTCAACATCGGCATCAAGCAGCCGATCAGCGCCATCCTGGACGCCGCCGAGCAGCACCGCGCCGACGCGATCGGCATGTCCGGGCTGCTGGTGAAGAGCACCGTCATCATGAAGGAAAACCTGGCCGAGATGGCCACCCGCGGGGTCGCGGAGCGCTGGCCGGTCCTGCTGGGTGGGGCGGCGCTGACCCGCGCGTACGTCGAGGACGACCTGCGGTCGGTGTTTCCCGGCCAGGTGCACTACGCGCGGGACGCCTTCGAGGGGCTGTCCCTGATGGACAAGGTGATGACCGCCAAGCGCGGTGGCGCGCCGGTGATCGACCCGGAGCGGGAGGCTGCCCTGGCGGCGCGGCGGGCCCGCCGGGAACGGCAGCGGTCCATGGTGACCGAGTCCCTGCCGGAGCTGCACGACTCCTCGATCCGCTCCAACGTGGCCGTGGACGTGCCCGTGCCCACCCCGCCGTTCTTCGGCACCCGGGTCGTCAAGGGCGTGCCGATGGCCGAGTACGCGGCGTTGCTCGACGAGCGGGCCACGTTCCGCGGGCAGTGGGGGTTGAACGGCGCCCGCGGCGGCAACGGTCCGTCCTACGAGGAGCTGGCGGAGACCGAAGGTCGGCCGCGCCTGCGCTACTGGCTCGATCGGCTGATCGCCGATCAGGTCCTTGAGGCAGCCGTGGTGTACGGCTACTTTCCCGCGTACTCCGAAGGCAATGACCTGGTGGTGCTCGACGAGAACGGGCACGCGGAGCGCGCCCGGTTCTCGTTCCCCCGGCAGCGGCAGGAGCGGCGGCTCTGCCTGGCGGACTTCTTCAAGCCCAAGGGCGACCAGCTCGACGTGGTCGCGTTGCAACTGGTCACCGTCGGGCAACCCGTGAGCGAGTACGCGGCGAAGCTGTTCGCCCGCAACGAATACCGCGACTACCTGGAGGTGCACGGGTTGTCCGTGCAGCTCACCGAGGCGCTCGCCGAGTACTGGCACCGGCGCATCCGGGCCGAGTTGACGTTGCCCGACGGCCGTCCGCTGAGCAACGACGACCCCGCGGACCTGGCCGGGATCCTGCGCAACGACTACCGGGGCTGCCGGTACGCGTTCGGCTACCCGGCCTGCCCGGATCTGGAGGACCGGGCGAAGATCGTGGACCTGCTCGGGTCGGAGCGGATCGGCGTGGAGTTGTCCGAGGAGTTCCAGTTGATGCCGGAGCAGGCCACCGACGCGATCGTGGTCCACCACCCGGAAGCGAGCTACTTCAACGCGAAGTAGGCCCGGGTGACCCGGTCAGCTGGCTGCTCAACCTCATCGATGGCAAGTCCGGCTGAATCACCCTGGTTCGTTCCGCTCTCCCGCGCGGGCCGGGGCGGCGTCGGCGATGACCATCCTCAGTGGGTCCGTGTGTCCGGGCTCCACCCAAACGGCCGATCCACCGCAGTGATGAGCCACCTATGATCGTCAATCAGGCTCGCCAACTGTCACGGGGGACGGTGTGGTCATGGAGTTTCGCCTGCTCGGTCCCGTCGAGGCCACCATCGCCGACCATCCGGTCCAGCTTGGCGGCGTCAAGCCGCGGACGCTGCTCGCCGCCCTGCTGGTCGAGCACGGGCACGTCGTGCCGGCGGAGCGGCTGGTCGACGTCATCTGGGGCGACGGGCCGCCGGGCACCGCCCGCGCCGTGCTCCAGACCTACGTCGCCACCCTACGCCGGTCGCTGGGCAGCGGCGGAGTCGGCACCGCGATCGTCACCCGGTCGCCCGGGTACCTGATCCAGATCGGCGCGGCCACCCTCGACCGGGACCTCTTCGAGGAGCTGCTTACCCAGGGCCGTCGGGCCGCCGCCGACGGCCATCCCGAGGAGGCCGTCGAGCTGATCCGCCGTGCCGGTGGGCAGTGGCGGGGTGCCGCCCTCGGGGGCGTGGAGAGCGAGCTGCTCGCCGGCGAGGCCGCCCGGCTGGAGGAGCTGCGGTTGACCGCGGCGGAGGAGCGCACCGGGATCGAGCTGCAGCTGGGGCGGACCAACCAGGTGGCCGCGGAGCTGGCTGACCTGGTCCGCCGACACCCGTTCCGGGAGCGGATGCGGGGGCAGCTGATGCGGGCGTTGAGCGCGCTGGGGCGGCGCTCGGACGCGCTCGCCGTCTACCGCGCCGGCCGCGAATCGATGATCGACGAGCTAGGCATCGAGCCCGGCCCGGAGATCCAGGCGATCCACGAGGCGATCCTCCGCGACGAGCTGGAACAGCACCGGCCGCCCCCATCCGCCGGTCCGGCTGCACGGGCCCTTCCGTCCGCCCCGGTCTCACCCGCGCTCGCCACCCCGCCGGCCAGGACGGTACCGGCGCAGCTTCCGCCGGTGCCGGCCGACTTCACCGGCCGCTCTGCCGAGCGGGGCCGGCTGGCGCAGGCGCTCACCGCCGCCACCGTCGACCGGCCCGCCCCGATCCAGGTGATCGTCGGGCCGGGCGGGGTCGGCAAGTCCACGCTGGCCGCGCAGGTGGCGCACGACGTCACCGCCAGCTTCCCCGACGGTCAGCTCTACGCGGAGCTGCGCGGGATGAGTGGTAGCCCGGTCGAGCCGCGGGAGGTGCTCGGACGGTTCCTGCTGGCGCTCGGTACGGCGGTCGACCGCCTCCCCGACGGCGTCGAGGAACGGGTGGAGCTCTACCGCACCCGGATGGCGGGTCGACGCAGCCTTATCCTGCTGGACGACGCCGCCACCGAGCAGCAGATCCGGCCGCTGCTGCCCTGCACGGTCGGCTGCGTCGTCGTGGTTACCTCGCGTAGCCCGCTCGGCGGGCTGGCCGGCAGGGTCCTCACCGAGCTGTCGGTTCTGCCCGAGGAGGAGTCCGTCGAACTGCTCGTCCGGCTGATCGGCGAGCAGCGGGCCGCCGCCGAGGACGCCGCCACCAGCCGCATCGTCCGGCAGTGCGGCGGCCTTCCGCTGGCCATCCGGGTTGCCGGGGCGCGGTTGGCCAACCGGCAGCGGTGGCCGCTCACGCTGCTGGCCGACCGGCTCGCCGACGAGCGGCGCCGGCTGGACGAGCTGGCTGTCGGCGACCAGGAGGTGCGCGCCAGCATCGGGCTGAGCTACCGCGGCCTGGAGGCCGGGGAAGCCGCCGTGCTGCGGGTGCTGGGTCTGTTGGGCCTGCCCGAGTTTCCGGCCTGGGTAGCCGCGATCGCCCTCGAACTGAGCGAGGAGGAGGCCGAGCAGGCCATCGAGCGGTTGATGGACGCCCAGCTGACCGAATTCGTCCAGGTCGACTGCACCGGTCACCTGCGCTACCGGCTGCACGACCTGGTCCGGCTCTACGCCCGCGAGCGCGCGGAGGCCGAGCATCCGGAACCGGAGCTTCGGGAGCTGGTGAGCCGGGTGACCACCAGTTGGCTCTGGTTGATCGACGCGGTGCGGCGGGGCGCGCCGACCGGCCCGCCACCCGCAGGAGTCGGCCCGGCGCTGGACGATCTCATCGAGCGGGTGCTCGACCAGCCGCGCAGCTGGTTCGCCGCGGAACACGACTCGCTGGTCCGGGCGGTGGAGGTCGCCGCCGAGCGGGGACTGGACCAACAGGCCTGCGACCTGGCCTCGCTGCTCTCCACCTTCCCATACGCGACCGCGAGCCGGTTCGAGAGCTGGACGCGTACCCACGACGTGGCATTGGCCGCGGCCCGCCGAAGCGGCAACCGGTACGGCGAGGCCGTCCTGCTCTCCGGCTTCGGCCAGCTCCGCTGCGCCCAGGACCGGTACGCCGAGTCGGCGCAGTACCTGACCCAGGCGCTGGAGGCGTTCCGCGAGGGCGGGCACCGGCGCGAGGAGGCGCTCACCCTGACCGCGCTCGGGGCGACGTGCCGGGACCAGTGCCGGTTCGCTGAGGCGCTGTACTTCCTCGGCTGCGCCGAGCCGATCGTCCGGGACCTCGGCGACCAGGCGGCGCTGGCCGAAGTCCGGCGGCTGGCCGGGGCGGTCCAACTGGAGCAGGGCGACCTGGTCGGCGCCCGAACTGACCTGGAACTGGCGCTGCGCGACTACGAGACCCTCGGCGACCGGCGTGGCGTGGCATTGACCTGGCGGATGTTGTCGCTGCACCACCGGGCCGGGGGTGAGCTGCACGAGGCGCTGGCGTTGGCGGTGCTGGCCCGGGACACGTTCCTGGAGCTGGATGAGAGCCTGTTGGCGGCGTACGGGGACCGGGCGGTCGCCAAGGTGCTGATCCGGTTGGACCGCGGCGCCGAGGCCGCCGGCCTGCTGGAACGGTCGCTGGCGACCAGCCGGCGGGCCGGTGACCGTTGGGGCGAGGCGGTCACCCTGCGGGTCGTCGGTGAGCTACACCTGGCCCGGCGGGAACTCGCCGACGCCGAGCGCTACCTGCGCGCCTCGCTGCGGCTCTGGGACGAGCTGAAGCTTGCGCTGCCCCGGGCCCGGGTGCTGCGCGATCTGGCCCGGCTGGCTGCGCTGCGGGGTCACGACGACGCGGATCAGCTCGCCTTGCAGGCGCTGCGGGTGTTTGAGGACCACGGCGCCCGGGAGCACGCGGAGCTGGCGGCGGAGCTGGCCGGGACCTCGTCGCCCGGCGCACGAGCTTCGCTGTAATCCGCTGTAGACGGCGTTACAGCGGCCCTGTCGGAAATCTCCAGCCCGTCCGGCGAACCTTCTCCCATCAGCGGCGACGACCGCTGCGGAGAAGGGGAGCACGATGCGCAAGCTGAGGATGCAGGACCGGCTGCTGCGGATGATGGCCGCCGGCCTGGTGCTGGCGGCGACCACCATGGGCACGGTCGCTGTCGGCCTGACCGCCACGACGGCGCCGGCGCAGGCGTCCGTGGTAGCCGGTTCGATCACGCGGACGGAGGTGCTGGCCCGGGCGCAGTGGTGGATGAACACCTACGGCGTCGTCTACAGCCAGAGCCAGTCCAACCAGAAACCGGACGGGGACGGGCACAGCTACCGGCCGGACTGCTCCGGCTTCGTCTCGATGGCCTGGCACCTGCCGAAGAAGAGTGACGGCTGGGATCGGAACACCGGTGACCTGGCGGACTTCGGCGACACCACGGTGATCGGCCTCGGCTCGCTGCGGCCCGGCGACGCCATCGTCGGCGAGGGCTACGGGCACGTCGCGCTCTTCGACAAGTGGGCGAATGCCGACCGGACCCAGATGTGGATCTACGACGAGTACGGCACCAACAAGGAGGGCCGGCACATCACCCAGAGCCGGTCCTGGTATGCGAGCAACGGCTTCGTCGGGTTGCACTACAACCGCATCCGTGACGGTGCGGTGATGAACAACGACTTCGACGGCGATGGTGATGCGGATGTGCTCGCCCGCCAGGTGTCCACGAAGGATCTGCACCTGTACGGGGGTAACGGTTCGGGTGGGTTCCAGTCGGGCACCGGTGCGGCGTTCAGCAACAACTGGTCGGCCTTCGACCTGGTGTTCAGCGCCGGTGACTTCGACGGTGACGGCGACGGTGACGTGCTGGCCCGCAGCTCCTCGACCAAGGATCTGCATCTGTACCGGGGTAACGGTTCGGGTGGGTTCCAGTCGGGCACCGGTACGGCGATCAGCAACAACTGGGGCAACTTCGACATGGTCTTCCCGGCCGGTGACTTCGACGGCGACGGCGACCCGGACATCCTCGCGCGGCTCGCCACCACCAAGGACCTGCACCTGTACCGGGGCAACGGCTCGGGTGGGTTCCAGTCCGGCACCGGTACGGCGATCAGCAACAACTGGTCGGCCTTCGACCGGATCTTCTCGCCGGGTGACTTCGACGGTGACGGCGACGCCGACCTGCTCGCTCGCAATTCCTCGACCAAGGATCTGCATCTGTACCGGGGCAACGGTTCGGGTGGGTTCCAGTCCGGCACCGGCACGGCGATCAGCAACAACTGGGCCAACTTCGACCTGATCTTCTCCGTCGGCGACTTCGACCGCGACGGCGACGGTGACGTGCTGGCCCGCAATTCCTCGACCAAGGACCTGCACCTGTACCGGGGCAACGGTTCGGGTGGGTTCCAGTCCGGCACCGGCACGGCGGTCAGCAACAACTGGGGCAACTTCGACCGCATCTTCTGACCTACGAGGGGCCGGATCGCATCCCGGCGGTCCGGCCCCCCGATCCCTCGACCCGCCTCGTAACGAAGGGCTTCACACCATGCAGCAGAACCGTGTCCTGGCCACTATCGGACTCACCGTCGCGCTGGCCGCCTCGGCGCTCGTCGCCACCCCGTCGGCGGCCTCGGCCGCCCCACCCGACGCCCCGGCCCGGGTCACCGACGCCGGCTACACCACTCTCGCCTACAGCCTCGCCCCCTGCTCGTCCGGTGGCACCACCACGGCGGACGCCAACCTCGCCGCGACCCTCAACGCCCGGCTCAGCGGCAAGATGTACGGCTACCTGGACGCCTACCGGATCTCCTGCGCCCGAAAGGTGGTCCAAGCGGTGCAAGCCCGAGGGCTGCCAACGCGGGCCGCGACCATCGCGATCACCACCACCATCGTCGAAACCGGCATCCGCAACATCGACGAGATGGTCGACCACGACAGCCTGGGCCTCTTCCAGCAGCGGGGCTCGTGGGGATCGGTCAGTCAGCGGCTCGACCCGACGTGGGCGACAAACGCGTTCCTCAACAAGATGCTGAGCGCCTATCCGAACGACTCCTGGATGACGACCCAGATCGGTGTGGTCTGCCAGAAGGTGCAGGTCTCCGCCTACCCGGACCGCTACCAGCCGGAGGCCGGCGACGCGCAGCTCATCGTGGACGCGCTGTGGGACACCAACGACTTCGACGGCGATGGTGACGCGGACGTGCTGGCTCGCCAGGTGTCCACCAAGGACCTGCACCTGTACGGGGGTAACGGTTCGGGTGGGTTCCAGTCGGGCACCGGTGCGGCGTTCAGCAACAACTGGTCGGCCTTCGACCTGCTGTTGAACGCCGGTGACTTCGATGGCGATGGCGACGCCGACGTACTGGCCCGCAACGCCACCACCAAGGATCTGCATCTGTACCGGGGTAACGGTTCGGGTGGGTTCCAGTCGGGCACCGGTACGGCGGTCAGCAACAACTGGGGCAACTTCGACATGGTCTTCCCGGCCGGTGACTTCGACGGCGACGGCGACCCGGACATCCTCGCGCGGCTCGCCACCACC
>NZ_JBICSY010000009.1:175745-220750 GCF_043197345.1 Micromonospora sp. NPDC049175
GACGGCGACGCCGACCTGCTCGCTCGCAATTCCTCGACCAAGGATCTGCATCTGTACCGGGGCAACGGTTCGGGTGGGTTCCAGTCCGGCACCGGTACGGCGATCAGCAACAACTGGGCCAACTTCGACCTGATCTTCTCCGTCGGCGACTTCGACCGCGACGGCGACGGTGACGTGCTGGCCCGCAGCTCCTCGACCAAGGACCTGCACCTGTACCGGGGCAACGGCTCGGGTGGGTTCCAGTCCGGCACCGGCACGGCGGTCAGCAACAACTGGGGCAACTTCGACCGCCTCTTCTGACCCGCACCGTAGGACGGGCCGCCGGGCTGTCGCCGGGCGGCCCGTCCAGCCGTATCCGAGTGGAGGACCGCTATGCCCCTGTTTCTGTCGGACCCCGCCGGGGGTGCCCGGCCCGTTCGCCTCGCCGAGTGCGGCGATCCGCTGATCGACGTCGCCGCGGTGGGCGCCCTCGCCGGATCGGCCCGGAACGGTCCCGGTCCGTACCTGCGCGGCGCGCTCGTGGACCGGTTGGTCGCCGCGCAGACCCTGCTGCCGCCGGGCCTGCGGCTGACCGTGGTCGGCGGCTGGCGTCCGGCCGGCGCCGGGCCGTGCCGCGTCGGGCGGGACACCCGGCGGCTCCGTCGGGCCGGACTGGTCGACCGGATCTCCCGGCGGGCACCGGTACAGGTCGACCCGCACCTCACCGGCGCAACCGTGGATCTCACCCTGCGTGATATCGCTGGCGTGGAGTTCGAACTGGGCAGCGGGCTCTACGCCCGGCCCGAGGAGTGCGACGGTTGTTGCCACACGGCCTCGCCGCAGGTGCCGCCCGAGCCGCGTGCCCGCCGGTTGCTGCTGGTCCAGGCGCTGACCACGATGAATTTGGTCAACTATCCGTCCGCCTGGTGGCACTGGTCGTACGGCGATCTGCACTGGGCGACGGTCACCGGTTCGGCGGTCGCCCGCTTCGGGCCGGTGCCGGGCCCGGTGCCGCCGACCGATTCCACCGGGACCGCCGTCCGTGCCACCGGGTAGCCGGTGGAGGAGGGGTTGCCGCGACATCCCCTTTCTGCCCCAGTCCGCCCGCAACCGCCGGTCCCGGTGCCGGCTGGCTGCGCGCGGTGGCGCCGACCGCCCATCCCCGGGATCAGTACGACGCCAACTCCAGCAGCGACGGAGGATGACCAACGTTGACCGACTGCGTCGCAGGTCGGGCGGCGTGACGCCCGTTTTGGTCGCCTCTGAACCGGGGCGTTGGTGTGCCGCCGTGCGTGCGTGTCAGTCAGGGGTTGAGCCGGCCGGCGCAAGGATGACCCGGTGAGTGTGATCTAGATGCTGGCTGACGGTGTACCTGCCGGTGGCGCCAACCTTCGGGGCCTGGCTGTTCCATTCCAGGGCTGACGAGCAATCTGCGAACCGCACCACGTACTCCCGGTTCGAGGTGAAGACGTGAGTGACGGTCGCGGTGACCACGGAGCCGATGGGGAAGCGCGTCTTGATGCACAGCCACTCCCGGTGGCTCAGGCTACTTGGCAGATAGGTCCGTGAGCGGAACTGCTCGTCGAGAGGAAGAAGACGGACCTGACCTGGCGTGTGCTGGAGAACCTCGAACGTCATCACTGCGCCAACGGGAGGCCAATCGGCCGGCTCGTGCGGTAAGACCACGACGTCGACGAAGCCCTCTGGCTCTTGGCCCAGATCCACCAACAACCCGATCGCTCCGGGCCTCGGTATGCGGACGACCTGACCCACGACGTGCGTGCCGACGGGGAAGCGACGGCGAGCCGTGTTGAATTGGTTCAACTCCACGCGCGGAAACCTCCTCGACCGCCCTGGATCCATGTCCCCGACGGGCAGAGCCTGCAACCGGCTCAGAACTCTATCTGCTGCTCGGCCACCGCTGACGGCCTCACGGCAAGCAGCGGATATCCGACCGGAACCTCATCGCCCTCGCCAACGAAAACAGCCGCAACCGTGCCGGCGGCTGTGGCCGGGATTTCTGTATCGACTTTGTCGGTCGATACCTCCGCTGCCGCGTCACCAACCTGCACCGGCTCGCCCACGTGCTTCATGATCCGGACAACTGTTGCGGTCGTGACTCCGTCGCCCAATTGAGGCATCTCGACCGCCACTGTATCCCTGGGCAGATCTGGCCACGCCGATGCGTCCACGGCGGCTCGCGGGAGGCGACGCCTGCGAGCATCGATTGCTAGGTTGATCACAGCCGCGAGGCCGACCAGTGGCGCGACGACGTTCCACACCTGATGCAGCAACCTCATACCGCAGATTGTGTCTGGTTCCTCGCATCCGCTGACAGTTCAGCGAGGGTGCCCCTGCCCCTGCTTGTGGCCTCCGGGGCCGGGCCGCTCGACGAGGACCAGGTCCAGGCCGTCGAACGCATGCTGGCAATCAGCGCCGGTCTGAGCCCATCGACCCCACAGGGTGAGTGACCAATCGATGCGACCGGCTGTAGCAGAGATGCCGAAGTCGGCGGGGACGGTCCGATCTGGACCGTCCCCGCCGGGGATCATTCGGGGATGATGAATTGGGCGGTGCTGGTGGTGTCGTAGTTGACACCGTTCTTCTCGGCGTGGTGGATGCAGTTGATCGTGACCGTGCGGGACTGGACGGGTACGCCGGTGACCGGGACGGTCGGAGACCAGAAGGTCACGTCGACGAGGGCGCCGTTGTTCTCGGAGTCGTAGTCGTGGGTGGAGTAGTTGAGCACGGTGGCGGAACACCGGACGTTTATGTAATTGGCGTCTACCCGGTCGTTGCCCCAGGTCGCGAGCCGGGAGTAGCCGCGGACCTTTATGCCACCCTGACGCAGTGGCCAGCTTCCTTCGTGGCCGGTGTCCTCCAGCTGGATGACTCCCTGCAGGTTGTAGGCCGGAGAGGGTGGCGTGCCGCCGCCGCCACCCCCGCCGCCGTCACCGCCGCCGCCACATTCCGAATCGATGGGGCACTCGGGGACCCACGCCTGCGCCGGCACGGCGGCCGCGCCGATGAACGCGAAGCAGGCCAGCAGGGCAACTCCCAGCGTGGAAGCGCGTCTGAGCACGTCATCTCCTGTCAGCAGACGCCCGGGTATGTCACCCAGGGCGAGCGATTGGACGCGTAGAGTATGGCGCGGTATCAGGGAGCGCGATAGGCATTGCGCGCGACGGCGCCGCAGATTGACCCTTGTGTGTTCAACGGTTGTCGTCGGACTAGCCCTTGCCGGTCAATGGGATCTCGGCACACCCTCGATCGTTGTGCAACATCATCCTTGGCGGGAAACGGCGTCAGCCGAATTACGAATTGACCGATCAGCATGCGTTGCGGAGTGGGCGGAACGGCCTGGGGTGGTGGGATGAGTCGACTCTCTCGGGGAGCGAGTTCCGGGTTTGGGTCGGTCGAGCGTCTGGCAACGTCGGCCCGATCGATGAGTCCGGCTCGGTTGATCAGGTGGCGGGCAACCTCGCGGACCGTGGTGATCAGAGCGGTGGCGATGTCTCGGCTCTGGGACGGCGCTCAGTTCGTGGGGGACAGTCGGCCGGTTTCCTTGCCCTGAGCGTCGAGGAGCACGAGAACCTTGCCGTCGTGACCGGCTCGTCTGGCCGTGGTGACCCAATGTCCGATCGGCACGCTGTCGGTGCAGAAGGCCAGCGTGGCTGCTCTCGTGGTGGCGAGCAGGGTGCCGCCGGCAGCGGTGATCCACCGACCGCTCTGGTCGTTGCAGCCGTCGGATCCGTGCCACTCACCGTCCGCCGTGAACTCCACGTACGCCGCCCTGTGCCCGCTTCTGGGTGCCCAACGACCCGCCGGCTGCCGTTGGTCCACGGGCACGAGCGTCGCCGGTAGTGCGACGGCGGGGGCCAGGTTCCGTCGAGCCTCGTCGGTGACCACTGGCGGTGCAAGGACGGAGGCGTCCATGTCGGGCTCGGGGGTCGGTGTAGCCCCGGGGATCAGCCGGGCGACCGGTTGCCGCCGGCGGTCCAGAAGGAGAGGTAGCCCTGTGCCGTCGAAGCGGTAGGCGGTTACGCTCCGCAGCCACCCAGGTGTCTCTCGGCTGGCCTTCTCGCAGCCAGGGGTGCCTTCGACGACGGCGCTGGAAGCCGACCAGACGTCGGCGAGGAAGACACCTTCGCTGTTGGCCCGCCAGTTCCCGCCCAGAGTGCCGCAGTGTGTGCCGAACAGGTGTAGCTCACTGTCTGCGAGCCGCAGGATCGCGCCCGCGCCGGGGTCAGCGACGTCGACGAGTGTCCAGGAGCCGATCAGCCTCTCCGGTGCCAATGGCACCACTGCCCCCGTGGTGCCGGAGATCGGCGGTCCGGGGTCTGGGGAATCCCGCTGGCCCTGCCTCGCGCATCCGGTGAGGAGCACCACCACCGCAACCACCGTCGCGAGGCGTCTCCGGTGTGCCTTGTGGCTTCTCATGGTGAGGTCTCCCGGTTCCTCCGGCCACGATCGGGCCGGGGCTCGACGGCACTCGGCGAACAACAGACGCGCATCTTCTAACAACGGCTGGTAGGGAGGAAAGTTGCCGGGACGGGGGCTGCACGCACTGACATCGGCCCCACATCCACCACGATGGCGGTCGGGAGTGTGTGCCCGAATCCGGCCAGCAGGTCGGCTCCGAAGGCGAGCGCGTCGGCTGTCGCGGGGCCGAGGCGCAGGCGCCCCTGCTCGGCGTACTGACTGCCGGCGTGGACCGCGCCGTCGAGCAGGTGCAGCCGGTACTCGGCGACGAAGTCGACGATGTCGCTGACGAGGACGGGCGTCTGTCGGTCGACGGCGTCGGGGCCCGGCAGACGGGAACCGTCGGTATAGATCATGGCCCGGATGCTCTTGTCGTTCGGCGACTTGACGAATGCGGGTCGACGGAGTCCGTAGGCTTCGTCGATCGTGATCAGGGTGATCTCCCGGCGCGTGAAGTCCCGGGGCAGCCCAGCGAGCCAGTCGTGGGGGGCCTCCAGCGGGGCGATGCCGAGCAGTGGGGCGACGGCGTCGGCGAAGGTCGGCCCGGCGTGCAGGTGGTCGGCGTGCGTACCGGCGGGCACCTCGAAGGTGGGAAGCCGCACGGTGGGCAGCCCTCGCCGATGGGCGGCCTCGCGCAACCGCTGAGCCGACGCCGTCAGTCGCGGTGGCAGGACGAGTGTCACGGACGAGGATCCTGCCGCACCGCGCTCCGGATCAGGGATTGTCGAGCACGAACGTCCGCATGAGGTCGGCGCATTCGGCCGCGTGTGTCTCCAACAGGAAGTGCCCGCCGTCGTAGATGTGAGCGTCCATCCGCTGGAGAGCGCGGTGGTAGGCGAGGACCTCCTCGACGTCGAAGAACGGGTCGTGCCGTCCCCAGAGGACGAGCGCCGGCGGCTGGTGGGCACTGTGGTAGTCGGCCAGCTCGGCGAAGCGGGCGACGTGGTTGGCGTAGTCGGTGAACAGCGCGAACTGGGCGTCGATGTTGCCGGGTCGTCGCATCCGCTCCCAGTCGAGGTGCCACGACTCGGGAGGTTGCAGCGTGCGCACGCCCTCGGGCAGCCCGGCGAGGTACTGGTCGCGGGTCCCGGTGAAGGTCAACCAGTCCGGCAGTGCGGCCCGCCGCTTGTCGGTCGGGTCGGCCCAGTACGCCTTGGCGTCGTTCCACTGCTCGCCGAGGCCGTCGGAGTGCGCGTTGCCGTTCTGGACGATGAGGCCGCGGATGCGGTCCGGGGCGCGGGTGGCCAGGTGGTATCCCACAGGTGCGCCGAAGTCGTGCAGGTAGACGAAGAAACGCTCGACGCCGAGTTGGTCGAGCAGGCTCTCGATCGTCCGGGAGAGGTTCTCGAAGGTGTAGTCGTACTCGTCGACGGTTGGTGACGACGACATGCCGAAGCCCGGGAGGTCGGGTGCGATCACGTGCGCGACGTCGGCCAGTGTGGGCATGACCTCGCGGAAGGTGTGCGACGAGCTCGGGAACCCGTGCAGCAGCAGTACGGTTGGCTGCCCGGTCCGCCCGGCCTCGCGGAAGAACACCTCGAGGCCGTTGACGTCGGCCTGTCGGTGGCGGACCTTCTGGATGGCCTGCATCGCGTCCTCCTCCTGGAACGGGGTGGCGAGGCGTCGATCGGGGTGTGCATCGAGCGGCGGCGACGCCCATCGTGCCCGGCCCGGCCGACACTGCCGATCCAACCCAACCTAGTGATGAGTCGTCGCGTCCGTACCCGTTCCCCGCGACGGAACAGCAGACCGCGGACCGCCACCGGGGGCCGCCGGGTGGGCAGCCGCGAGTGGGCCACTGTGTTCGACCAGTTCGGCGTGCGCGGTCTGCTGATTCCCGGAATTTCTGGTACGGCCAGCCGCCGGACGTCGACAATCGGGCGACGACAATGATCCTGCGGTATTCCACCACCTGTTTCCTTGGGGTCCAACTGTCCCCGATCAGTGGTGTCTGCCCACAACCCCGTCGCGCAGACTCCGGAGGGTGACCACCTATCCTGCGAAGAAGAAGAACGGGAATCTCGGTGCCGTCGGTATCGCCGCCGCCATTTCCGTCTTGTTGTGCTGCGGCGTCGGCACCATTGGCGCGCTCACCGACGACGACAATGACAAGAAGCCCGTTGCGGTGGCCACCGCGACCGCTTCGACGGTCCGCGACCGTATTGTCGACAACGCGACTGTCACCGCCGGTCCGACGCCCAGCGCAGAGGCGTCCACCACCCCGTCGCCCGCACTGATCCCGACCCCGGGTCCGCAGCGCACCATTGGTGCGCCGACATCCCGGCCGGTCGCCAAGCCGACGACGAGCAAGCCGAAGGCCAAGGCGACGACGCCGGCACCGAAGCCGAGATCGACGACGGCAGCGCCGAAGCCGAAGGCGACGACAACAGCGCCGAAGCCGAAGCCGACGACCGCGAGACCGAAGCCGCCCGCCGTGTCGACTGTGCATCCCGGAGCGTTCTGCTCGACCCAGGGGGCGCGTGGCGTGACGAAGACCGGTAAGCCGATGGTGTGCACGACCACCGCGACGGATGCCAAGAAGCGGTGGCGGGCGGCGTAACCGGCGGAGGCGACGAGGCCCGGCCGCCGAGAATGGTGCCGGGCCTCGTTGGCGGTATGTTTCCCGCGGAGGGTACGGCCGCAGGCCGTGACGATGCGCGCAAGCCGGATAGCGGGCCGAGAACTCCGGGTGACTCCGTCTCCCGGACGTGAGCTGCCGGCACGGCCGCACCACCGAAGGGGAAGATCCGGCATGACGATCCAGCGGATGGACAACGTCCTCATCGTTGTCGACGACCTTGACGCGGTCATCGCGTTCTTCGTCGAACTCGGCATGGAGTTGGAGGGCAGGGGGCCGGTCGAGGGGCGCTGGGTGGAGCGGGTGATCGGGCTTCACGACGTCCGGCAGGAGGTCGCGATGCTGCGGACCCCGGACGGTCACGGCAAGGTCGAGTTGGCGATGTTCCACACGCCGGAGGCGATCAGGGCCGAGCCGACCGACGCGCCCGCGAACACACTGGGCATTCGTCGGATCATGTTCGCCGTCGACGACGTCGAGGACGTCGTCGCCCGCCTGCGGACACACGGGGCCGAGCTGGTCGGAGAACTGACGGAGTACGAGAACATCTTCCGGCTCTGCTATGTCCGTGGCCCGGAGGGCATCATCGTCGGTTTGGCCGAACACCTCAGCTGAGGGCCAGCACGGCGAGCGTCAGGCGTGGATGTCGGCGACCATCGTGTCCGCGTTCTCGAACGACTCGACCGTGCGGAACCCCTCGGCGGCGTAGAGACGCGCGGCGATGTTCGCACGCTCCACACTCAGCGACACCCGACGGATGCCGCGTGCGCCCGCGGCGTCCAGGACCGCGCGCAGCAGCTTCCGGCCCACACCCCGACCCCGCCACGACTCCACCACGCCGATGGTCAACTCCGGCACGTCGTCGCTCACGTACCCGTAACCGGGGTCAGCGGCGGTCAGGTGCCGAAACCAGGCCGCGCCGACCGGCTGACCGGCCGGCTCCACCGCGACCACCCCGAAGTCGTCCGGCCGCATCCACCCGGTGACATAGTGCGCCAGCGCCGGGTCGGCCAGGATCCGCTCGCGAGACCAGTCGCGCTCCGGCAGCCAGTTGATGGCCTCCACCAGCATGTCGACCAGGAGCGGGAGATCGGTCGGAGTGGCGGCGCGGATACCGACGTTCTGCACCGCCGCATCCTGCCACGCCACACCCGCCGCCGCTGACGGCGCGGGTGGGCGGCCTCCTCCGGTTGGCCCACCCGGCCGAGCGGACGTGACCCGCTGAGCTGAGCGGTCGTACGACCAACTGATGAGGCCTCTTTCGTTCCCGCTGTCGATGGCACGGCCGAATCTCGGCGCCAGAGTGGATGTGGATGTCGCCTCGCTGTCCGCGGTGCCCCGGCCGCCGTCGACGGCCGAGGTCCGACACCCATGTCGAAAGGGGTCTGCTCGTGAGCGGGAAAGAGGAACAGAACGGCAGGTGGGCGCCCTGGTGGGTCTACCTGTGCGTCATTCTCGGCAGCAACTACGTGAAGCAGTATCTGGTTCAGGACCTGCCCGTGGCGGTCAACGCCGCGATCACCGTCGTGCTCGTCGGCACGCTCTTCGTGGTCATCACCGCGGTGTATCGCGGTGTGCGGGGCACCGACCGTTAGCGGCGCCTGCGCGGGCCGGCGCTCCTGGCGTTCTCGTTACGCTCAGGGCATGTTCCGTGCTGCTCGGCCCGATGACTTCGCGCAGATCATCCGTCTCTACCGGCAACTCAACCCCGACGATCCGGTGCTCGACGATGGATCCGACGAGGTGGTGTTCCGACAGATCGTGGCCACACCGGGGCTGCGCCTGTTCGTTCTCGAACTGGACGGGGTCGTCGTCGCCACGACGTACCTCAATCTGATCCCCAACCTCAGCCGGTCGGCGTCGCCGTACGCCGTCATCGAGAACGTGGTCGTCGAGGAGTCGCGGCGCGGCACCGGGCTCGGCCGGCAGATCATGGCCGGCACGCTCCAGGCCGCCTGGGACGCGGGCTGCTACAAGGCGATGCTGATGACGGGCTCGCGTACCCCCGCGACGCACGCCTTCTACCGCGCCTGCGGGTTCTCGGCCGACGTCAAGACCGCGTACCTGGCGCGACCGCCGGCAGCCGAGAGCTAGGACCGCCCTTGTGCGACACGCCCTAGACGGGGAAGGTCTCGCGCAGCGCGGGGTCCAGTGACCGGCCGGTCGTCGGTTCGACGAACAGCTCGGCGACCAGGAGGTCCGCGAGGTGCGCCACGTTGATGCCCGACTCCTTGCCCGCGAGGCCCTGCAACGCGCCGCCGAGTCGGAACGCGGCCTTCGCCGCGCCGGCCGGCAGTCGGCGCACCCGGCGGCGTCGGCCGACCGCCTCGGCGATGCGCCCGATCATGTCGTCCCAGGTCAGGTTCTCGTCGGCGACCGGAATGTCCGCGCCACTGGCCTGTTCCAGGGCGTCCGCCGCGGTCTCGGCGACGCTGCGCGCCGAGACCGCGGCGCTTCCGCCGGTCGGCACCACCAGCGGGGTACGGGACCGCGCCCACCGGTCCAGCGGCGCGGCCCAGTTCGGCAGCCGGTCGCCGGCCCGACCGAAGACGAAGGGCAGCTCGAGGACGGCGACCGGCAGATCCGGACCGGCGGCCGCCCGTCCCTCCCGGGCCTGCTCGACACGGCACCGGATGTACGTGTGTCGCTCGGCCAGCCGCCACTGCGGATGCAACCTGTCGAAATAGGTGTAGTACGAGCCCATGACGACCGCGCGGGTGAGACCCTCCTGGCGGGCGGCGGCGCACAGGCGTACCACCGGTTCGACGTTGTCGCGGCGGAACTCCGGGTAGATCGGCTTGGGCAGCGGCCGCTGCTCGTCGGTGCGCGTGGCGTACACGACACCGTCGTGACCGGCGAGCAACGGCCGCAGGTCCTCGATCGAGGCGGACCCGGCATCGAGGAGGTGGTCGACCCCCGGCTGGGCGGTCCGCGCCACAGTGGTGGTGGCGTGGCCGCGCTCGCGCAGCACGTCCACGACATGAGCGCCGATCAGGCCACTGCCACCCACCACGAGAATCCGCACGGTGCATCGTCCACTCTGGACCGGGTTCCTTGTCAAGCCACCGAACCGGTGCCGGTCACTGCTTGTTCTTCGCGACGTTGTAGATGTCCAGGACGTCGTCGTCGAAGTAGGGGCCGTACATGTTGCCGGAGAACTTGTACGACATCACCGAGTTGACGTACCCGAATCGAAGGTCGTTGTCCCAGGCGCGCAGGAACGGGCCGCCGCTGGAGCCATGGTTGAGCGGGCAGTTCTTCAGTTTGATCCGCTGCGCCCCGGCGGCCTTGAGGGCGCCCTGGGCGTAGTACTGCGACAGACCGTCGTACGGGGCCTCGCCCGGGTAGCCGAGCAGCATCGCCGTGAGCGTCTTGGACTTGTTGACGCTGAGTCCCTGCCCGCCGGTGACGTGCACGAGTCGGTCGCCGTTGAGCGGGTGCATGGTGACGAAGGCGAAGTCCCACCAGAGGTAACCCCAGTCGACCCAACCCTCGACGGAGGTGAACTCCTTGGCGAACCAGAGGCCGTGCAGTGCGACGCCGTCGGTGTACTCCGGCGCGTACGCCCAGTTGTCGTACCAGACGGATCCGCCGTTACCGGGGTGTACGCAGTGCCCGGCGGTGGAGACCATGTTCGCCTGCGGGTTGTTGATGGTCCCGCCGGAGCAGAAGAAGTCCTCGTCGTTGTGGGTGAAGAAGACGCGACCGACGCCGGGGGAGGCGTTCACCGACTGGGTTTGCGCGCCGGCGGCGGTGGCGTGCACACCGGCGGCCAGGGACCGGGACGTCGCGGGCGTGGCCACGTCACGTGCCGCACCGATCCGGCCGGGACGGTCGCTGGCCTCCCGGTCGAAGGTGTCGGTCCCCTCCGGCATGGGGGCGGGTCGTGCCGCGCGCATGCGTTCCGGCGTCCAGTAGGCACGGCCCGCCGCCGCCGCGGTGTCCGCGTCGGCGGGCACCCGTCCGTGGATGGTGGCGCGCGCCTCGGTCACGGTCGCGGACGGGGTGGGCGCGGCCGCCGCGTCCGCCTGGGCCGGCGGCTGAGCGACGGCCAGACTGGCCAGGAGCATGACGCCCACCGAGACGAAGCCGAATTTCCTGCGCACGAGACCCCCTGAGGTTGGCGGTCGGAGCCACTACGCTCCGACGTCGTACCGCCCACGTTAGGCGCGGGCGGTCCGTCCACCGTGGTCCTGTCGTGTACGTTCGGTGACGGCTGCCTGACTGCGAAACGAGTCGCGTCGTGCCTGAGAAAACTTCACGAATCCGGGGTGGGGAATGTCTGAGCCGCGCGCCTTCTGGCTGGACGAGCAGTTCGACCGCGAGCACGGCACCGACGGGGGTGGCCGCTACGAGGCCGAGGTGCGCAGGCGGCTCGACGACTTCGCCGACACCTGGGGGGACATCTCGCCGGTCGGGTTCGCGGCGACCGCCTGGCGGGTCGCCGCCGAGCTGTCGCCCGGCTTCGTCCGCTGGCATCGGCGGATCGTCTCGGCGACCTGCGCGAGAAGCCCGTGGGACGGCAGCATGGTCTGCGCCGTGACGGTGATCTCCCGCTGGCCTGCCGAACTCACCTGGACCAGGCAGTGGCAGCGTGACCGCGGCTGGCGTGACTGGCCCCAACTGTTCGGCCAGTACACGACCCCGACCGAGCAGGATCAGACCCGCAGCCCGCACCTGCGGGCGATGCTCCAGGTCGACGCACCGGTGCCGCTCGACCATCTGCCGCCGGCCCCGGACGGTCCGGACGACGACGTCGCCACCGCGGCGCGCCGAGCCACGGTGGTCCTGGCCCGAGAGCTGAACGACCTGCTCGCACCGATGATCGGCCAACTCGACGCCGGGGTGCCCGCGGACTCCTAGGCGCCCGGGTCGACGGCCGCGACAACGAGAACCGGGGCGGACGGTGTGTTCACCGCCCGCCCCGGACTCTCCCGACGTTCGCCGGCCCGGCCGCCGACCAGGCCGGGCACCGCTGCTCAGCCGGTGGTCAGGATGAACCTCTCCCAGGCGCCAACCGACGTACGGTTGGCGATCAGGGATCCGGCCCCGGCGTTCTCGGCGCACACGATCTGGTTGTTGACCGTGGCGCGCAGGCTCACCGTCCCATCCGTGTTGCTGATGAGCTGGAACGTCTCCCACGAACCGATCGACGCCGCGTTGGCGACCAACGGGTTGGCGCCTGCGTTCGCGGCCGAGACGTAGAGCCCGTTGGCGCGCGACCGCAGCGCGATGTTGCCGTTGCCGGCGTCCACCCGGTCGAACTGCTCGGTGCTGCTGACGCTGGCCTTGTTGGCGATCAGCGCGGTGGTGCCGACCGCCGACACGTACTGGCTGTTGACCTGCGCCCGGATGGTGCTCACCGGCGTGCTGCTACCGGTGCCGGTGGTGAAGGTGAACGCGTCGACGTCGAACAGGTAGCCGGACCCGCCCTTGAACACCAGGTACAGCGTGGTCGACGCGCTCGGCGGGTTGCTGATCGTGGCGGACGAGTCGACGAAGGTCTCCCAGTTGCCGGTCACCGGCACCGTGACGGTGCCCAGCAGGGTGCCGGTGGCCGACCCGGCCCGGACCTCGATGGTGCCACCGGCGCCGGCCGACGACGCCCGCACGGTGATGCGGTTGGCGTTGGCCAGGTTGTACGGCTGGTAGGAGATCCAGTCGTTGTTCTCGATGAACCCGGCGGTGCGACCACCCTCGGCGTTCGTGTGGTCGGTCGCCTGGACGCCGGACTGGGCGCTGAAGTGCTCACCCTGCCGGTGCTTCGGCTGCAGGGTCTTGATGCTGTGCGTGGTGAGCCCACCGTTGTCGGTGTAGGCGGCGTCGAAGACTCCGTAGATGTTGGCCGCGGAGTCGTGCTCACCGTCCGTCGGGACGGTGATGGAGCCACTGCACCCGTTCTTCGAGGTGATCTGGTGGGCGTGGCTGTCGTGGCCCAGCGCGTAGGTCAGGCTCACCTTGGTGCAGTCGATCGTGCCGTCCTGCGGGTCGCTCACCGAGATCTGGTACGACACGGTGTCACCGAAGGTGAACAGCTGCCCGTCGGCGGGCGTGGTGAGCGTCACCGTCGGCGCGGTGTTCCCCACGGTGACGACCAGGCTCGCCGTGCCGGACAGGCCGGTCGGGTCGGTGACCTTCAGGGTGGGGGAGAAGGTGCCGTTGGTGGTGTACGTCTTGGTGGGGTTGGCCGCCGTCGACGTGGTGCCGTCGCCGAACGTCCACAGGTAGCTCAGCGCCCCACCCTCCGGGTCGGAGGAGCCGGCCGACGAGAAGTTGACGGTCAGCGGGTTCGACCCCGAGGTCGGGTTGGCCGAGGCCACCGCGATCGGGTTGCGGTTGCCACCACCGATGTACTCGATCCGGAAAAGCGCCTGGTTGTTCGAGCCGGTGCCGTAGTCCAGCACGTAGAGCGCGCCGTCCGGGCCGAAGGCCATGTCCATGACCTGGGTGCCGCTCCACGGGAAGCTGGAGATCTCCCCGCGCGAGCCGTCGGAGTTGACCTTGATCGGCTTGATCCACCGGCGGCCGTACTCGCCGGCGAAGAACTGGCCGTCCAGCGACTGCGGGAACTTGATGCTGGAGTTGAGCGAGGCGTTGTACCGGTACACCGGGCCGCCCATCGGCGACTCCGAGCCGCTGCCGAACTCCGACGGGGAACCGGAGTCACCGGCGTACTTGATCCAGGCCGGCTTCGCCGCGGGCAGCGTGCCGAGGCCGGTGTTGCGGAACGAGTTGTTGGTCGGCCCGCCCGTGCAGTTGTACTTGGACTGCGACGGCCCGGACGGGAAGGTGTATTCGTTGTACGTTTCGGTGCTGCTGTTGCTGCCCGTGCAGTACGGCCAACCGAAGTTGCCCGGCGCCGCGATGCGGTTGAACTCGACCTGACCCGAGGGGCCACGGCTGGAGTTCGTGGACCCGGAGTCGGGACCGTAGTCGCCGAGGTAGACCACGCCGGTCGCCTTGTCGACGCTCATCCGGAACGGGTTACGCAGACCCATCGCGTAGATCTCCGGACGGGTGTTTGCCGTGCCGGGGGCGAACAGGTTGCCCGACGGGATGGTGTACGTCCCGTCCGCCTGCGGCGTGATCCGCAGCACCTTGCCCCGCAGGTCGTTGGTGTTGCCCGCCGAGCGCTGCGCGTCGAACTGCGGGTTGCGGTTGGTCCGCTCGTCCAGCGGCGCGTAGCCGGACGACTCGAACGGGTTCGTGTCGTCGCCGGTGGTCAGGTACAGGTTGCCGGCGCCGTCGAAGTCCAGGTCACCGCCGACGTGGCAGCACTGCCCACGGTCGTTGGCGACCTGGAGCACGATCTTCTCGCTGCTCAGGTTGAGCGTGTCGTCGCTGTTGAGGGTGAACCGGGACAGCCGCAGGTGCCCCTTCCACCGGTCCCAGTCCGACTGCGAGCCCGTGGTGGGGGCGTCCCCGGACGGGGTGCTCAACGTCGGCGAGTAGTACAGGTAGATCCACCTGTTGGTGGCGAAGTTGGGGTCGACGGCGACGCCCTGCAACCCCTCCTCGTCGTGGGTGTAGACCGACAGGGTGCCGGAGGTCTTGGTGTTGCCGGCCACGTCGGTGACCCGCAGGACGCCGTTGCGGGCGGTGTGCAGCACCGAACGGTTGGGCAGGACCGCCAGGGACATGGCCTCACCCAGCTCGGCCGAGCCGGTGGCGAGTTTGACCTGCTGGTAATCGGAGGCGGGGATGACCGCCGCCTGCGCGGCGGAGGGTGCGGCCACGGCCAGGGACACACTCGCGACGGTGGTGACCGCCGCGATGAGTGCCCGGGACCAGCGCCGGGGGTTCGAAAGCATGATCGTCCTTTCTCGACGACCAGGGCCGGGCGTGCGGGGGCGCACCACGGCCAGGTGGGGGTGGTGAAGAGCGCGTCGAGACGCGGTCAGTTGCTGGTGGCGAGGTCGAACTTCTCCCACTGACCGATGGAGGTCCGGTTGGCGATCAGCGGGGAGGCGCCACCGTTGTCAGCCGCGACGTAACGGTTGTTCACCGTGGCCCGCAGGCTCACCGTGCCGTCGGAGTTGCGGACGAGCTGGAACGTCTCCCAGGCGCCGGCGCTGGCCCGGTTGGCGATCAGCGGGGAGTTCCCGGAATTCTCCGCCGCGACGAACTGCCCGTTGCTCTTGGCGCGCAGCGCGACGTTGCCGTTGGCGAGGCTGACCAGGTCGAACCGCTCGCTGGTGCCGACGGAGGTCTTGTTGGCGATCAGCGCGGTGCTGGCGTTCGGCGCGCTCACGAACTGGTTGTTGGCGCGGGCCTTCAGGGTGGAACCGCTGGCGGTGGGCGGCGGAGTGGTCGGCGGGGCCGTCGTCGGCGGAGCGGTCGTCGGCGGAGCGGTCGTCGGCGGCGTCGTCGTCCGCGGCGAGCAGTCGGCGCTCACGGAGCCCGCGGCGACCTGGAGGCCGCCGAGCAGCATCCGGGTGAAGTTCGGGTCGGTGTACGACGCCTCGGTGTGCCCGAGGCCGGTGTACCAGGCCCGACCGCCGCCGTACGCCTTGCACCAGGTGATCGGGTGGTCGCCGTTCATGTTGCCGCCGCTGTAGGACGACTCGTTGAGGCTGGCGAGAACCCGCGCGCTGGACCGGGGGTTGGTGCGGTAGTTGTACCACTCGTCGGAGCGGGTCCAGGTGGCCGGCAGGTGCGCCGTCGACGGGTTGGTCTGGTCCTCGATCTTCACCGTGGCGGTCTGGATCGCCGGGTGCGAGTCGAAGTACGCCCCGACCAGGCTGCCGTACCACGGCCAGCTGTACTCGGTGTCGGCGGCGGCGTGCACGCCGACGTACCCGCCGCCGGCGGCGATGTACGACTCGAACGCCGTCTGCTGGCTGGCGTTGAGGACGTCACCGGTCGTCGACATGAAGACCACCGCCTGGTACTGGGCCAGGTTGGAGGTGGTGAACTGGCCGGCATCCTCGGTCGCCGTCACGGTGAAGCCGTTGGCCGAGCCGAGCTGCTGGATCGCGGCGATGCCGTTGGGGATGGCCGAGTGGCGGAAGCCGGCCGTCTTGCTGAACACCAGGACCTTCGTCAGCGGGGCTGCCGAGGACGGTGTGGGAAGGACTAGCAGGCTGGCCATCAACACGGCCAAGCCGATGACGAAGGCCAACAAGCGGGGACGGGAACGCATGGTCTTGCTCCTCTGCTGAGCGTCGACCTCAGGCTGTGCACGGGGGCAGGCCGGGGCCGCAGTGGCGGTGGTGCGGAAGCCGGGCCGCCGATGCTCGGCTGAGGTGGTGCGGGGGGTGGTGGGGTGATGGGGGACGGGGCACCGCGCCAGGCGGGCCAACCCGACCGGCACTGTGGACGGTCAGATTGTATCGACTGGCATCGCTGACGCAGTAAACCTCCGATGTCTGGCCCTCGTCAAGCCCACCCGCTCCGGCCCGGGTGCCTGGCACCACTGCCGGGGCAGGCGGTGCGGCCCGACGCGTGGCCGGCGGCAGGTACGCCCACCATGACGAGAACTTCGCCCCGGCCAACCGCACGGCGCTGCCGGTTTACCCACCAACCCCGCTTCGCGCCGGGCGGTTAGCCTCGGCTGTCGGACGCGCTACCGCGGGTGCCCCGGGTCGCCATGAGGATGAGGTCGGCGATCGTCTCCGGGTGGGTGACCATGGCAAGGTGCGACGATTCGACCTCGATCGTCGTCGCGTCCATGCGTTCGGCCAGGAACCGTTCCAGCTCCGGCGCGGTCGTGCGGTCCTGCGTGGAGATCGAGTAGTAGCAGGGTCGGTCCCGCCAGGCGGCCGTCGTCGTGCGGCCCTGGAACAGGTCAGCGGCGATCGGCCCCTGCACCGCGTAGAGGGCGCGGGCGCGGGCCTGGTCGACCCCACCGGCGAAGTCGGCCAGGAAAGCGCTCTCGCTGAGCTGTGCGTACCCGTCGTGGTGCACGAGACCGGCGTTCGCCGGCGGCGTGGGGTACTTCGCCGCGAGCGCGGTGAAGTCCTCGCCGGCGTCCGGCGCGCGGGCCGCCACGTACACCAGGGCGGTGACCCGGGGATGGTTGCCGGCGTCGCTGATGACCGTGCCGGCCCAGGAGTGGCCCACCAGCACCGTCGGCCCGTCCTGGCGGTCGAGGGCACGGTTGGTGGCGGCGACGTCGTCGGCCAGGGAGGTCAGCGGATTCTGCACCGCGGTGACGGTCAGCCCGGCCCGCTGGAGCAGCGGGATGACGTCGGACCAGGAGGAGCCGTCGGCGTACGCGCCGTGGACCAGCACGACGTTGCGCGCCTGCGTGGCCGGGGACTTGTCGCTCATCTGGAACCTCCGCGGGCGGGGCGACGCCGTGCCACCGCTGGGTCGTCGACGACAGCTCTCGCCTGCCACTCTTCCCCAGGACGGTCCGGCCGGTGGGCGAAACGCCGACGCTCGCGCCCTCAGCGCACCGGATCGGGTACGACCGCCCGCCAGTCGAGGCGCTCGCGGTAGTGGTGGCGGACGACAAGCCAGCCGACCGAGAACGGGATCGCCCCCATGGCCACGGCTCCGAGGACGGCCGACCCGGTGACGTCGAAGACCGCTCCGACGTCACCGAACAGCTGGGCGACCGTCTGGAAGGCGACGTGGAAGCCGATGCTCGCCCAGATGTCGCCGGTGGCGGCACGGAAGGCGCCCAGCAGGAGGGCGAAGACGAAGAACAGCGCGAGCCGGTCGACGGACCGGGCGGCCCCGACGAGGAACCCGAACAGGGTGAACAACACCGCCTGCGCGATCACCGCCCGGCCCGCCGACAACCGGGTGGCGAGGTTGTGCTGCAGGTAGCCACGGAACACGAGTTCCTCCGGCAGCGCCTCCTTCAGCCCGACGAGCACGACCAGCAGCGCCGCCACCCGCAGGGTGTCCCCGACGGATGTCCGAACGCTGATCTCGACCCAGCCCAGACCGAGGCAGAGCGCGAACCCGCCGGCGGCGGGCACCAGCCAGCAGGCCATCCCGAGCAGCAGGCGCCGCCAACCGGCCCGCGGCGAGGGCAGTCCCAGACCGGCCCAGGGGCGTCGGTCGAGCCGACGGCGGGCAACCACGACCAGGGGTACGACGAGCGCCGTGGTGAGGACCGCCCCGATGGCGTGGGTCGGGCGGTCGTAGTCGCGGTCGAGCAGCGCCCCGAGCGCCAACCACACCAGCACGGCGCCCGCGTAGACGACGAGGATCCGTCCGGGCAGGGCGACGCGACGGCTGGCGTTCACCACCGGCAGCGTAGCCAGCGGCGGCAACACGGGCCCGTCAGCGGCCGAGGACCAGGTAGGCGAGACCGAGGGTGCCCCGGTAGCCGGCGACGTACTCGCGCAACCTGTCGTCGAGCTGTGTGCGGACGTCGGCCGCGCGGGGATCCTCCGGGTACGTCAGCAGCCACTCCTGGCGGCCCGCGAGAAAGGTGGACTCGAAGTCGTCCCACTCCCGTTGGTCGGCGGTGCTCAGGTGCAGCACCCGCCAGCCACGTTCCCGGGCGGCCTCGACCAACCCCGGGAGGGTCACCACGTCCGGGCCGAAGATCTCCTCGACCTCAGGTGTCGGAGGGTGCTCCCAGTACGCGTCACCGAACAGGAGCCGGCCACCGGGTCGGACCACGGCGGCGAGCGCGTCGAGCGCGGGTCGGGTGCCGCCGAAGGCGTGCGCCGATCCGATGCAGAGGATGCGGTCGGCCGGCTCCTGCCACGCCGCCGCCTCTCCCATCACGAATGTGACGTGTCGGTTCAGCGACCGATCGGCGGCCAGTCGCCGTCCCCGTTCCAGGACGTCGCCGTCGGTGTCGACGCCGACGCCCCGCGTCGCGACCGGGCCGGACACGCCCCCGGCCGCGACCGCCCGCAGCAACAGCTCACCCCAACCGCAGCCGAGATCGAGGACCCGCGCGCCGGGGCGGACGTCGAGTCGTTGCAGCAGCAACGCCGCGTGCTCCGGGGAGAGCGGAGTGTTCCAGCGCATCCGGGCGTGGCGGCTGACGGCGAGGTGGTCGGCTGACTGCATCCGTTGAGGGTGCCACGTCGTGATCGTCGGCATGCGCCGTGCCCGGGCCCCCGCGTACGGCAGGATCGCAGGGGTGGACGCGCAGCGGCCGGGGCCGTTTCGGCGGCCGACCCCGCAGGAGGTGGCGGCGGCGGCCGGCCGGGGCCTGGCCGACGTGATCGGCCCCGGCCTGCGCGTGCTGTTCTGCGGCTTCAACCCGGGTCTCTACTCCGCCGCCGTGGGGCTGCCCTTCGCCCGCCGGGGCAGCCGGTTCTGGCCGGCCCTGCACGGTGGCGGTTTCACCGACCGGGAGCTGCGCCCGTGGGAATCTGACGAGTTGCTGCGCCAGGGGCTGGGCATCACCAGCCTGAGCAACCGGGCCACCGCGCGCGCCGACGAGCTGACCTCGGCCGAGCTGGTGGCCGGGGTGACGGGGTTGGCGGTGAAGGCCGAGCGGTACCGGCCGCGGTGGGTGGCGATTCTCGGGGTGACCGCGTACCGGATCGCCTTCGTCCGGCCGAAGGCCGGGCTGGGTCCGCAGCCGGATCGGCTGGGCCCGGCCCGGGTGTGGGTGCTGCCCAACCCCAGCGGGCTGAACGCGCACTTCCCGCTGCCGGCGTTGACCGCCGAGTTCGCCAGGCTGCGGCGCGAACTCGACCCCGGGTAGCCGTACCGGTGGATGTCGTTGTCGCACCGGTGCCGGCTCACCGCGACGTGGCGGGCATCGCGGCATGGAGGTCGGCGAGCGTCGCGACCGCCCAGCTGCCGACGGCGTCGGGGTACTCCGACTCGGCTCGCTCCGTCACGTCCTGGGCGGTGACCGACCACGACACCGGCCAGCGCGCGTCGATGTGTGAACGATCGGTCGGCGCCGAACGGATGACCTTCTGCGAGCCGGCCGCGAAGCGGCCCATGCCGCGACGCAGGTACGCGATCGGAGGCGGTGCGGGACCGGTCATCTCGTCGACCGCGGCGTGGAGGCGGTCGAGCGTCTCACGGGTGAGCCGGGACGGATGCTGAAGCTGGTACGTGGCCACGGCGAAGAAGTGCGCGCGCATCCCCGCCTCCGGCTCGAGAGTGGGCAGCACGCGGGTCTCGATCTCGAGTAGCTCGTGCAGCCGCGTCCAGCAGTCGCCGCTCGTCGGCACCGCGCCTCCGCACTCGGCGCAGCGGTCGGTGCGCGTCGGTTTCACAGGTGCCCCTCCTCGCGGGTGAACCGCTGCCCGTCACTGCCGGCTCTCGTCCACGACCAGCCCGGCGAGCCCCTGGTAGTAGGGCTGCATCGCGGGGTGGTAGTCGTCGAACTCGGGCCGGGGTGAGCCGTCCCGGGAGGCGACGAGCATGTCCAGGTAGTACTCCCAGCCGGCGCCGACCTCGGCGATGCCCTCCACGCTCGTGAGGTGCTGGACGAACCGCAGCTCGGTGGTGCCGTCGGTCTGGGTGAGCGCCAGCTCCAGCCGCCAGGTGCCGTAGCTGTCGATGAGGGACACGGCGAGGCGTCGCTGCGGCTCGCACGCGTCGATGTGGACCTCGGACCAGGGCTGCTCCTCCTCGAAGGCCATCTGGAGCCGGATGGTCCGTCCGGGCGCGGCGTCGCCCTCCCACGGGCCGTACCAGCGGGCCGTGCGGTCCGACTCGGTCAGGCTGGCCCAGACGTCCGCCGCCGGGGCGCGGAAGGTCCGGGTGAGGACGAGGTCGTAGCCGGTGGCGGTGCGAAACAGGCGTCCGGCGGGCGTACGGGTCATGCCGTGTGCTCCCTTCGATGCTCCGCCGGGCCGCTGCCGCGGCGCTCTCGGCGGGTGCGATAGATCTCGGTTTCCAGCGCGTCGAGGTGCCGCTCCCACCTGTCGGCGCGGGCGAGCCCGGCGAGCCAGTCGGTCAGCGGGGCGAGCGGGCCGGGGTCGAGGCGGTAGATCCTGCGTCGG
Organism: Micromonospora sp. NPDC049175; assembly: GCF_043197345.1. NCBI lineage: Bacteria > Bacillati > Actinomycetota > Actinomycetes > Micromonosporales > Micromonosporaceae > Micromonospora > Micromonospora sp. NPDC049175. Next base: position 196,671 of record NZ_JBICSY010000009.1, read on the forward strand.
CCGACCAGCTCGTCGCGGACCAGCCCACTCTCGCGCAGCACCCGCAGGTGGCGGCTGATCGCGGGCCGGCTGATCACGAACCGCTGGGCGATGTCGCCGGCGGAGAGGGGTTCGTCGCGCAGCATGGTCAGGATGTGCCGTCGCACCGGGTCCGCGATTGCGGCGACCACCTCGTCCACACCGAAAGCGTAACCCATGGGTTACGGATCTGCTGACCCGCTGCGTCGATGGTGGGCACATGATCAGCTGTCCTGGCACTCTGTACGGCATGGCCACCCTGCTTCGCTCCCGGATGACCGACTGGACCGTCGCCGTACCCGTGCTCGCCGTGCTGGTGCTGCTCGTCACCTGGGGGCGGAGCCTGCCGGGGCCCGTCATCGTGGTGGTCGCGGTGCTGCTCGGCGGTGCGGTGCTCGCGGCCGTGCACCACGCGGAGGTGGTCGCCCACCGGGTGGGGGAGCCGTACGGCTCACTGGTGCTCGCCGTCGCGGTCACCGTGATCGAGGTGGCCCTCATCGTCACGCTGATGATCAGCGGACCGGAGAAGACCCAGTCGCTCGCCCGCGACACCGTCTTCGCCGCCGTCATGATCACCTGTAACGGCATCCTCGGCCTGTCCCTGCTGCTCGGGGCGCTGCGCCGGCGCGTCGCCGTGTTCAACCCGGAGGGCACCGGCGGTGCGCTGGCCACCGTGATCACCCTGGCCACGCTGAGTCTGGTCATCCCGACCTTCACCACGGCCCGGCCCGGCCCGGAGTTCAGCCCGGCCCAACTCGCCTTCGCCGCCGTCGCGTCGCTGGCCCTGTACGGGCTGTTCGTGCTCGTGCAGACCGGCCGGCACCGCGACTACTTCCTGCCGGTCGACAGCCAGGGCCGGGTGATCGACGCCGAGGAACACGCCAAACCGCCGACGACCCGCGCCGCGCTGATCAGCCTGGGGCTGCTGCTGGTGGCGTTGATCGCGGTGGTGGGCGACGCGAAGATCGTCTCGCCGACCATCGAGGCGGGTGTCGCGGCCGCGAACCTGCCGCACGCGTTCGTCGGTGTGATCATCGCCCTGCTGGTGCTGCTGCCGGAGACCCTCGCCGCCGCCCGCGCCGCGCGCCGCGACCGCGTCCAGATCAGCCTGAACCTCGCCCTCGGCTCCGCGATGGCAAGCATCGGCCTGACCATCCCGGCCATCGCCATCGCCTCGATCTGGCTGGACGGCCCCCTCCTGCTCGGCCTCGGCGGCACCCAGCTCGCCCTGCTCGCGCTGACCGCCGTCACCGCGGTCCTCACCGTCGTGCCGGGCCGGGCCAACGTGCTGCAGGGCGGCGTACACCTGGTGCTGCTGGCCGCGTTCGTCTTCCTCGCCGCGAGCCCCTGACCGTCCGCCCGCCGGCTCAACCGGCGGGCGGCGGGTCGCCCGCGAGGCGGTCCGCGCGGGCGTTCAGGTAGCGCTGCTGCGCCAGGTTCGTCGAGCGCGCCGCCGCCATCCGGTACGCCTCCCGCGCCGCGACCCGCTCACCCACCCGCTCCCACAGGTGCGCGCGGGCGGCCGGCAGCCGGGGGTCGTCGGCCAGCCGCGCGTCGTCGGCCAGGTCGGCGAGCAGCGCCAACCCGGCCGACGTGCCCCGACTCATCGCCACCGCCACCGCGTGGTTGAGCGCCACCACCGGATTGTCGGAGATGCCCAACAGCACCTCGTACAGGGCGGTGATCTGCGCCCAGTCGGTCTCCCGCGCGCTGGGTGCCTCGTCGTGCACGGCCGCGATGGCCGCCTGCACCCGGTACGCCCCGACGCCCCCGCGCGGCAGCGCCTCGGTGATCAGCTCGACCCCCTCGGCGATCTGGTCGGCCCGCCACCGGCTCCGGTCCTGCTCGGCCATCGGCACCAACTCGCCGTGCGGGCCGAGCCGCGCCGGCGCCCGCGCATCGGTGAGCAGCATCAACGCGAGCAGCCCGGTGACCTCGGGATCCTCGGGCAGCAGCCGGTGCACCAGGCGGGTCAACCGGATCGCCTCCGTGGTCAGGTCCGCGCGCAGCAACCCGGGGCCCGCCGTCCGGGCGTACCCCTCGGTGAAGATCAGGTACAACACGTGCAGCACGGCGGCGAGCCGGTCGGCGCGCTCCGGGCCGCTCGGCGGCGCGAACCGCAGTCCACTGTCGCGGATCCGTTGCTTGCCCCGGCTGATCCGCCGGGTCATCGTCGCCTCCGGCACCAGGAACGCACGCGCCACCTCGGCGGTGCTCAGCCCGCCCACGGCGCGCAGCGTGAGCGCGATCTGCGACGCCGGCGACAGCGCCGGGTGGCAGCACAGGAAGAGCAGGATGAGCGTGTCGTCCGCGTCCGCCGGCTGCTGGTCAGCCGCCGGAGCGCGCCACTGCTCCGGCAGCACCCACCGGGCCACCGTGTCCTCCCGCCGTACCCGGGCCTGCTCCCGGCGCAGCAGGTCGGTCAGTCGGCGGGACGCGACGGTGATCAACCAGCCGCATGGGTTGTCCGGTACGCCGTCGCGCGGCCAACCGCCCGCCGCCGCGATCAGCGCCTCCTGCACCGCGTCCTCGGCGGTGTCGAAGTGCCCGTAGCGTCGTACCAGCGCGCCGAGGACCTGCGGCGCCAGCTCGCGCAGCAGGTCCTCGACGGATCTCTCCGGCATCGGTCAGCCGGCCAGGTCCTCGATGCCCTCCAGCACCGGCCGCACGTCCACGTACCCGTCGGGTGCGCTGGGGTCGACAAGTCCGGCGGCGATCTCGGTGGCCCGGTCGAAGCTGGCGCACTCCACGATCGTGTAACCCGCCAGGACCTCCTGCGTCTCCGGGTAAGGGCCGTCGGTGACCACGGGTGCGCCCTCGCGTACCCGCACCCGGCGCGCGTGCACGGGCTCGCTCAGGCCCTGGGCGTCCACCAACTCCCCGGACTCGGCCAGCGCCTGGTGAAAGGTCTCCATGTGCTTGTGCATCGCCGCGATCTGCTCGGCCGACATCGCGGGCCGGTCGGAAGCCCGCCCCGACAACACGTCGTAGTCCTGCTGCGAACCGTAGAGCAAAATCATGTACTTCACGGGTGTCCCCTCCTGTCTCTGGTGCCGCCGCGGCACCGCTCACCAGAAACGTCGAAGCCCAACCCCCAACCCAGACAACCCCCACCCACCCAACCTCACTCCACCCGATTCGATCCGTTGATCATGAGGTTATAGCTCCGACACGCCGACGCGGGTGGCAATAACTCCATGATCAACGGGGGAGATGGGGGTGGTGGTTCGGCGGGGGCGACGGATGGGCGGCCGATCGGGACGCCCACGGCCGGCAGCAGCGCTACGAGGCCGAGCGACACGGCGACCAGGGCGACACCTGGCAGCGCGGCCGCGAGGCCGGCGGCTGACGGTTCACTGCCCGTAGGAACGGCGGAGGCGGTCGTTGACCAGGTAGTTGAGCCGGTGCCGCAGGTACCCGAGTGTGCTCTCGCTCGGCACCTCCCCGTCGGTGGTGAGCGTCCACCGCAGGGCGCACTCCGGGCCGGGTGGGTGGGCGGCCAGGTCGAAACGGATCCGGTCCAGCGGCCGGTGCGGCCACAGCGACGACCAGATCAGCAGTACGGGCGCGTAGCCGGCCAGCACCCGCGGCGGCACCTCGTCGTCACGTAACTCCAACCAGGGCCGGCTACCCACCTCGTACGGGTCGCGCAGCGAACGCCACACGACGGGTGGCGGGGCCGGCTGACGGCGAAGGCGGCTGCCCAACTCGTGCATCACAGCCCTCCTCGCCGGACGGCCGCACCCGGCCCCACCTTCATTCTGGCCGTACGGCACCGTGAACCATCCGCAGCCGGCGCACGTGAATCCGGTGACGGGCGTTTCGGGCACCTTGTCGGGGTACTACAGCGCGAGCACGGATGTCTGGGGAGGCACAGTGGGCACACGGTCCGGACGCGACGCCCGGGGCCCGGTGGGGGCCCTGCTGATCGCCGCCCTGCTGTCGCTCGCCTGCGCCGGCGGAGGGCTGGCCGAGCCGGAGGGTGAGCGCCCCGCGCCGAAGGGGTCGTCGGCGGCTCCGGCGCCGAGCACCACCCGGGCCGACAGCACCACGAGCGTGGCCGAGTTCAAGCAGGACGTCGCCGACGCGCAACAGATCGCGGAGCGGTACTGGGCGGCCCAGTTCAAGGAGTCCGGGCAGCGGTTCCAACCGATCCGACGGATCACCCCGTATCAGCGGGCGGGCGAGGTGACCTGCGGGGGCGAGCCGCTGCCCCGCAACAACGCCGTCTACTGCTCGCAGGGCGACTTCATCGCGTACGACGTCGCCTGGTCGGTGGCGGCGTTCCGCCAGGTCGGCGACGCGTTCGTGTTCTACCTGCTCGGCCACGAGTACGCCCACGGCGTCCAGGTGCGGCTCGGCATCAACTACAGCTTCACCATCCAGCAGGAGTTGCAGGCCGACTGCATGGCCGGCGCGTACCTCGGCGACTCGGTGCGCGCCAAGACCCTGACCCTGGCCGAAGGCGACCTCGACGAGTTCCGCGAGGGGCTGGCGGCCGTCGGCGACGACCCCGACCAGCCGTGGTTCGCGGAGGGCTCGCACGGCACCGCCGAGCAGCGCACCGACTCGTTCTTCCGGGGCTACGAGCGCTCCCTGGCGGCCTGCGACCTGGGCTGAGCGGGTTGCCGGGATCACGTCGGTGCGCATCGCGGCCACCAGCGGGGTTGCGGCCTGGCAGGATCGCCGGTGTCGGCCACGACCCTGGAGGATCCGCTGAGCAGCCACCACCCCGCCGCCGTGCTCTTCGACATGGACGGCACGCTTGTCGACAGCGAGAAGCTGTGGGACGTCGCGTTGGAGGAACTCGCCCGGGAGTACGGCGGGGAGCTGTCCGAGGACGCCCGGCGGGCGATCATCGGCACCAGCATGGCGGAGTCGATGCGGCTCCTGCACGACGACCTGGGGCAGCCCGAACGGGACCCGGAGATCAGCGCGGCGTGGATCAACGCCCGGATCCTGGAGTTGTTCCGCGGCGGCCTGCCCTGGCAGCCCGGCGCGTACGAGCTGCTGCGTGCCGTCCGCGCGGCGCAGATCCCCACCGCGCTCGTCACCTCCAGCCCCCGGGCGCTCGTCGAGATCGCCCTGGACACCCTGGGCCGGGACAACTTCGACACGGTGGTCGCCGGCGACGAGGTCGTGGCGGCCAAACCACACCCGGAGCCCTACCTGACCGCCGCCCGCCTGCTGGGTGTGCCGATCGAGCGGTGCGTGGCGATCGAGGACTCGCCGACCGGGGTGGCCAGCGCGCTCGCCTCCGGCGCGGCGGTGCTGGCCGTACCGGCGGAGGTGGCGCTCGCGCGCACTGCCGGCGTACACCAGGTGCAGAGCCTGACCGGCGTGGACCTGGAGCTGCTCGCGGCGCTGCTGGCCGACCGGGCCGCGGCGTAGCGAGAAAAAGGGGGCCACGGCGTCCGCCGAGGCCCCCTTTTCCGTTCCTGCTCAGTCGTGGGCGATCGCGCCCAGGACGTTGATCCGGGCCGCCCGGATGGCCGGCAGCACCGCGGCCACCACGCCGATGATCGCGGCGAGACCGAGGAAGACACCCATCTGCCCCCAGGGCAGGATCAGGTCGGTGATGCCCTCGTCCTTGAGCGCCTCGACCACCGCGGCGCCGAGGCCGGTGCCGACCGCCACGCCCAGCAGCGCGCCGAACACGGAGATCACCACCGCCTCCACGGTGATCATGCCCATCGTCTGGCCCCGACGCAGGCCGATCGCCCGCAACAGACCCAACTCGCGGGTCCGCTCCAGCACCGACAGCGCCAGGGTGTTGATGATGCCGAGCACGGCGATCACGATGGCCAGGGCCAACAGGATCTGGATCATCGTGAGCAGCCCGTCGAGCTGACCGGTCTGCTGCTTGATGAACGCGTCCCGGTCGGCCACCGACACCTCGGGGCTGTCCGCCAGCAGCGTCTCCACCTGGGGCTGCACGTCGGCGACCCGGGCACCGGGGGCGAGCTGGATGAAGCCCTGGATGGGCTGCGGGATGGTGAAGTCCTTCGCGGCCTGCAGCGGCAACGTCACCGGGTTGGTCAGCTGCGACGACTCGTAGATGCCGCTGATCGTGTACGTCCGCACCTCACCCCGGGTGAGCTGGGCCTTGACCGTCGAACCCACCGACCAGCCACGCGAGGTGGCCGTGTCCGAGCTGGCCAGCATCTGGGTCGGCCCGAGCCGGTCGATGTCACCGGCGGTGGCCTTCGCCCCGAAGATCTGCCGCAGCGACGTGATGTCACTGCTCGCCGCGACCCAGGTGCTCTCGCCGTCGAGCTTCGCCATGTCGCCGTACTCGCCGTCGACAAGCTGCACGCCGGGCAGGGTCTTCGCCTTGTCCAGCACACCCGGGTCGAAGCTCGGCGGACGCGGGCCGCCCTGCTGACCGGAGATCACCAGCTCGGCCTTGATCGTGTCCTGGGCGAGCGCGCTGATGCTGCCCTTGGCCGAGTCGAGGATCACCGTGACGCCGGTGACAAGCGCGATGCCGACCATCAGTGCGGCGGCGGTGATCGCGGTGCGGCGCGGGTTGCGCCCGGAGTTGAGCCGGCCCAGCTTGCCCGGCACCGACCAGGAGAAGATCGCGCCGAGCAGGTTCACCACCGGCCGGCTGATCAGCGGGGTCAGCAGCGCCACACCGATGAAGGCGAACAGCACCCCACCGAGGATGGTGGGCAGCGTGCTGCCTCGGGCGTTGCCGCTGAGCCCGAGGAACAGCAGCACCGCGCCGATGCCGGTGACCACCGACCCGGCGATGGTGATCTTGGTCAGTGGCCGGTCCGGCGTGGCCACGTCCTGCATGGCCGCGATCGGCGGGATCCGCGCCGCCCGCAGCGCCGGCAGCAGGGCCGCCACCACCGTGATGACCAGCCCGACGGCGAACGAGCCGATCACCGCGGCCGCCGGCACGCCGATCCCGGCCAGGGTCAGGCCACCGGCCAGCTTGCCGAAGAGGAACGCCAGCAGCGCCCCCACCCCGATGCCGGCAGCGAGGCCGAGCACCGAGGCGATCAGCCCCACCGCGATGGCCTCCAACACCACCGAGCCGATGATCTGCCGCCCGCTGGCCCCGATGGCGCGCATCAACGCCAACTCCCGGGTGCGCTGCGCGACGATGATCGAGAAGGTGTTGAGGATCAGGAACGTGCCGACCAGCAACGCCACCGCGGCGAAGCCGAGCAGGATCTTGTTGAAGAAGGACAGGCCCTCCTTCAGGCTGGCCGACGCGTCCGCGGCGACCTGCTTGCCGGTCTTCACCTCGAAGTCCGGGCCCAGGGAGCGGGCCACGTCGTCACGAAGCCTCTCGTCGGAGACCCCGCCGGCGGCGCTCACGGTGACGCTGCTGAACGTGTCCGGCTGGCCGAGCATCAGCCGCTGCGCCACCGGCGTGGTGAAGAAGACCTCGTTCACCCCGCCGATCGAGTCCCGGTCACCGCTGTAACCCATGATGCCGACCAGGGTGAAGTCGCGCTTCTTCGACTCGAACGCGGTGAGCACGCCGACCTTCTGGCCGACCTGCACCTTCGCCGTCGTGGCCAACGCCTTGTTGAGCACGATCTCGTCCTCGGCCTGCGGCGCGCGCCCCTCCCGCAACCGCATCAACTCGCTCTCGCCGATCCAGTTCTCGCCCAACTGGGGCGGACCGAACGACGTGATCACCTTGCCGTTGCTGCCGATCACGCGAGCGCCGTCGGCGTTGACGATGCCGGTCGCCGAGGCCACCCCCGGCACCTGCTTGACCCGTTCCACCACGGCGGCGGGCAGCGGGGCGTTCGTCTGCTCGCCCTCCATCTCGCTGAGCTCCACCTTCGGTTTCGCCGCGACGTTCACGTCGATCTCGGAGAAGCCGTCGGCGAAGACGGAGTCGAACGAACGGCCCAGCGTGTCGGTCAACACGAAGGCGCCGGAGACGAACATCACCCCGAGCACCACCGCCAGACCGGACAGGATCAGCCGGACCTTGCGGGCCAGCAGACTCTTCAGTGTCGCCCGGAACATCAGTTGCCCACCTCGGCCGGAGTGTCCAGCTTCTTCATGGTGTCCAGCACCGTGTCGGCGGTCGGCTCGATCAACTCCGAGACGATCTGCCCGTCGGCGAGGAAGACCACCCGGTCGGCGTACGCGGCGGCGGTCGGGTCGTGGGTGACCATCACGATCGTCTGGCCGTGCTCACGGACCGAGCTCCGCAGGAAGTTGAGCACCTCCGCGCCGGAGCGCGAGTCCAGGTTGCCGGTCGGCTCGTCCGCGAAGATCACCTCCGGGCGGGAGACCAGGGCACGTGCGCACGCCACCCGCTGCTGCTGCCCACCGGAGAGCTGCGCCGGCCGGTGGTCCAGCCGGTCCTTCAGACCAACCGTGGTGATCACCGTGTCGTACCAGGCCGGATCCGGCTTGCGGCCGGCGATCGACAACGGCAGCAGGATGTTCTCCTTGGCGGTCAACGTGGGCAGCAGGTTGAACTGCTGGAAGATGAAGCCCACCTTGTCGCGGCGCAGCTTCGTCAACCCCGCGTCGCCCAGCCCGGTGACCGTCGTCTCACCGATCGCCACCGTCCCCCGGGTCACCGAGTCCAGGCCGGCCAGGCAGTGCATCAGCGTCGACTTACCCGAACCCGACGGCCCCATGATCGCGGTGAACCGGCCACGTTCGAACTCGGCGCTGACCCCCCGCAGCGCGACGACCTGGGCCTCGCCGCTGCCGTACACCTTCCACACGTCGTTCGCCCGGGCCGCGGCCTGCGCCTGCTGGCCTACCGTCGCGGTCACGTCATCTACCTCTTCCGTCTGTCCGTCTTCCCACGCCGCCCCCCGATGGTCCGGCGTGACTGTTCCATCATCGGCGCTGCTCACGCCCGTTCCGTCCGCCCCTGGGGGGACCCGGCGCGGATTTCCCGCTGCGGGTGGCCCCCGATGTCGGATCAGGGTTGCCCCTGACCCGACGACCGATCGACAGACGACCGGCGACAGCGCCGACACCGACACTGCCCCCTGACGTCACAGGAGGGTCAACCGCGCCGAGCCGTCTCCGGTCACGGTAGGTGACCACGGCAACCGCGCCGTCCCCCCGCGGAGGGATTCTCGAGTACGCCGGGTGGGGTAGCCGCCGGCCGCCGGCTACGCCCTGGGGCGGATCAGACCCGACTCGTACGCCAGCACCACGGCCTGCACCCGGTCCCGTAGACGCAGCTTCGTCAGCAGGCGCCCGACGTGGGTCTTCACGGTGGTTTCGCTCACCGACAGCACCGCCGCGATCTCGGCGTTGGACAACCCCCGGGCCACCTGCACCAGCACCTCGCGTTCCCGGTCGGTGAGCGTGTCGAGCACCGGCGCGGGCGTCGCCGCCGGATCGGGCAGCAGGTCGGCGAAGCGCTCCAGCAGCCGCCGCAGGATCCGCGGCGCGACCACCGCGTCCCCGCCGGCCACCGTGCGGATCGCCGCGATCAGCTCCTCGGCGGGCACGTCCTTGGCCAGGAACCCGCTGGCACCCGCGCGCAGCGCCCCCACCACGTACTCGTCCAGGTCGAACGTGGTGAGCACCAACACCCGCACCGGCAGCCGGGAGTCGACGATGGCCCGGGTCGCCGCCACCCCGTCCATCCGGGGCATCCGGATGTCCATCAGCACGACATCGGGCAGCAGCCGCCGGGACAGCTCCACCGCCTCCACACCGTCGCCGGCCTCGGCCACCACGTCCAGGTCGCCCTCGGCCCCCAGCACCATCCGGAAGCCGGTACGCAGCAGCGGCTGGTCGTCGGCGAGCAGGATCCGCACCGGCCGCGCCGAGGCCACCCGATCCGTCATCTCGTCTCCCGTTCCGCCGGCGTGGTGCCCGCACCGCCCATCCTCGCGTACGGCGGACGGTGCGTCGCGGACCACGGTAGAGGCCACCCCGCCGCGGTGTCCCCATCGAAGCGGCACCGCTTCGGTCGGGTCCGCCCAGCGGGCCGCGGAGCCCGCGAACGGGGTCAGCGACCGGCCGGACACACCGCGCCGGGCGCGAGCGGCCCGCCGCGGGTCGTCACTCGTCGGCGCCGGGCACCACCGGCGCGGACCGGGCGTCGCGCAGCGGATCAGCGGTCGCCGCCGCCACCGGGAACGGCGGCGGGGTGCCGCCGAAGCTCGGGCACAGCGCCTGGTGACTGCACCAGTCACACAGCCGGCTCGGCCGGGGCCGGAAATCCTGCCGAACGGTGGCCTGCTCGATCGCCCGCCACAGCGCCACCACCGTGCGCTCGAAGCGGACCAGCTCGTCGGCGTCCGGCGTGTAGTCCAACACCTCGGCGTCGCGCAGGTAGAGCAACCGCAACACCCGGGGCACCACCCCCCGGGTGCGCCACAACACCAGAGCGTAGAACTTCAACTGGAACAGCGCCCGCGCCTCGAACGCCTCCCGTGGCGCGCCCCCGGTCTTGTAGTCGACCACCCGCAGCGCGCCGTCCGGGGCGACGTCGAGCCGGTCGAGGTAACCCCGGATCAACAACTCGTCGTCGACCACCGCCGAGATCAGGCTCTCCCGCTCGGCCGGCTCCAGCCGGGTCGGGTCCTCCACCGCGAAGTAGCCCTCCAACAGCCCCGCGGCCGAGCGCAGGAACTCCACCGGACCGGCCGGCTCCGCGCCGTCGAAGATCCCGGCCAACTCCGGCTGCTCGGTCACCAGCCGGTCCCACTGAGGGGCCACCAGGTCGCCGGCCGCCGCCGGCGTGCGGCCCTGCGCCGGCAGGTCGAACAGACGCTCCAGCACCGCGTGCACGAGCGTGCCCCGGGCCTGCTCGATCGTGGTGCGCTCGGGCAGCCGGTCGATGCTGCGCAACCGGTAGAGCAGCGGGCAGGTCTTGAAATCCGCCGCCCGCGACGGCGACAGCGAGGCCCGCACCGTCGGCGGCGCCTGCGCCGGGGAGGAGGACTGGGAGGTGGTGACCGGTTCCGCCGTCATGTCGGCAAAGGTTAGGGCACCGGTGTGACACCGACCGCCGCCCGCCCCGTACGGCGACGGTCCGTAGCATCGTGGCGATGGAGCAGACATCCCGGCCGCCGCGCCGACCCGACCGGCGTCTCGGCCTGAACGTCGGCCGGGTGTTCGGGGTGCCGCTGCACCTCAACGGCTCCATGGTCCTGTTCGCGGTGCTCATCGCCGTCCTGTACGCCGAATTCGCCCGCCGACAGCTCGACCTGCCGCAGCTCAGCGGCTACCTGATCGGCTTCGGGTTCGTGGTGTCGTTGCTCGGCTCGGTGCTGCTGCACGAACTGGGCCACGCCCTCACCGCCCGCCGGTACGGCATCGGTGTGCGCGGAATCACCCTGGAGCTGCTCGGCGGCTACACCGAGATGGACCGCGACGCCCCGTCCCCCCGCGTCGACCTGCTGGTCTCGCTGGCCGGCCCGGCGGTGTCCGCGGTGCTCGGCGTCCTCGCGGTCGCCGCCACCCTCGCCCTGCCCGAGCGGACGGTGGCACACCAACTCGCCTTCCAACTCGCGGTCAGCAACGTCATCGTCGCGCTGTTCAACAGTCTGCCCGGGCTGCCGCTCGACGGCGGCCGGGCGCTGCGCGCCGCCGTGTGGGGGCTGACCCACGACCGGCACCTCGGCACCGAGGTCGCCGGCTGGGCCGGCCGGATCGTCGCGGTCGCCACCGCCGCCCTGGTCGGGCTCCTCACCGTGGCCGACTACCTGTCGCCGCTGGCGCTGCCGCTGATGCTGCTGGTCGCCGTCACCCTGTGGCGGGGCGCCGGGCAGGCCATCCGGGCCGCCCGGGTCAGCCGCCGGTTCCCGCTGATCGACCTCTCTGAGCTGGCCCGCCCGGTCTGGCCGGTGGCCACCGGAACACCCCTGGCCGAGGCCCAGCGTCGACGCGCCGAAGGCGGGCAGCCCGCCTCAGCCCTGCTGGTCACCGACTCCACCGGACGGCCGGTGGCGCTCGTCGACCCGGCCGCCGCCGACGCGGTGCCCGTCGACCGCCGACCATGGCTGGCCGTGGACGCCGTCGCCCGAGCACTGGGCACACTTCCCGCACTGGCCGTCGGCTGGGACGGCGAGCGGGTGATGGAGGCCGTACAGACCCACCCGGGCGCGCAGTACGTGGTGACGTCAGGCGAAGATGTCGTCGGCATTCTGCACATCGCGGACCTTGCACAGCTCCTCGAACCCAACCGGAAGATGACACCGTGACCGCAACTCCCTCCACCGTCGGAGCCGACCCCACCACCCCGGCGCTGACACCCGTGCACCGTGGGCCGTTCCGGCCCGGCGACCGGGTTCAGCTGACCGACCCCAAGGGGCGGATGCACACCGTGACGCTGGAGCCCGGCAAGGAGTTCCACACCCACCGCGGCATCCTGGCGCACGACACGCTGATCGGGCTCCCCGACGGCAGCGTCGTGACCACCGCCGGTGGCGGCACCGCGTTCCTCGCGCTGCGGCCCCTCCTGTCGGACTATGTGCTGTCCATGCCGCGCGGCGCACAGGTGATCTACCCGAAGGACTCGGCGCAGATCGTCGCGATGGGTGACATCTTCCCCGGCGCGAAGGTCCTCGAGGCCGGCGCCGGCTCCGGCGCGCTGAGCTGCTCCCTGCTGCGGGCCGTCGGCACCGAGGGTGAGCTGCACTCGTTCGAGCTGCGCGACGACTTCGCCCAGATCGCCAAGCGCAACGTCGAGGCGTTCTTCAACGGTCCGCACCCGTCGTGGCACCTGCACGTCGGTGACGTCGCGCAGTGCCAGGAGACCGGCTTCGACCGGATCATCCTGGACATGCTGACCCCCTGGGAAACCCTCGACATGGTCGAGCGGGCGCTGGTCCCCGGCGGAGTGTTCATCGGCTACGTCGCCACCACGCCGCAGCTGTCCGAGCTGGTGGAGGCGCTCCGCGAGCGCGGCGGCTGGACCGAGCCGCGCGCCTGGGAGTCCCTGGTGCGCGACTGGCACGCCGAGGGCCTCGCCGTCCGGCCCGACCACCGGATGATCGCGCACACCGCGTTCCTGGTGTCCGCCCGCAAGCTGGCCCCCGGGGTCACCGCGCCGCCGCGTCGCCGCAAGCCCAGCAAGGGCACCGAGGCGTACGCGCAGCGCCGCCAGGACCTGCGCGCGGCGGAGGCGGCCCGCCAGGCCGCCGCCCTGGCCGCGGACGCGCAGTCCGACGGTACGGGGGAGATGGACAGGCCGTGACCATCGAGCTGGCCGGCGGCATCGCCGAGCAGGGGGAGGCGCTGGTATGAGCCGACCGGGCTACGGCGGCGGTGACCTCCCCGCGGTCTTTCCCGACTGGTCGCCCTACCAGGATCTGGAATCGGCGGCACGGGCCTATCTGCGTGACCCGGACGTCGCCCTGGAGGCGCTCGGCGGCGTGCTGCGCGGCGCGTCGGTGCTCGGCTTCACCCTGGAACGCTTCGTCAACGAGGTCAACGGCGTGTGGCAGGAGGTCGTCGTCTGCGACGGCAGCCGGCTGATCCTCTGGCACGGCGAGGACGTGCCGCCGGAGGAGGGCCCACCGGGCTCGATGACCTCGTCGTTGCGGGTCGTGCCGGTCTCCACCGTCACCGAGGTCGGCTGCCGGAGGCGGCTCAACCGCGCCGACAGCGGCGAGATCAGGGTCGACAGCATTGACGTCTACCTGCTGCTCACCTCACTGGACGAGGCGCCACCGAGCGAGGAGATGGTGGGCACCCCACGGCACGACGCGCTGCGCTTCGGCAAGACCCTCGACGACGGCGGGGCCGGGCAGATCGCCCGGTTGGAGGAATTCGCGCGGCTGGTCGCCTCGGTGGTCGGCCGTCCGATGCTCTGAGACGTGACCCATCCGGACCCGGCCGGGCCACGTGGCCCGGCCGGCGGGTGGCTCAGTCTTCCTCGGCGTCCGGACCGGCGACCTCGACGCCGTCGCCGCGCACCACGTGGATGCAGTCGCCCGGGCACTCCTTCGCGGAGTCGATCACCTCGAGCCGCAGGTGCTCGGGCACGTCGACGCGGCTGCCCGGCGCCGCCAGCAGCTCACCGTCGGCGCCCTTGACGTACGCCAGACCGTCGATGTCGAACTCGAAAACCTCCGGTGCGTACTGCACGCAGAGCCCATCACCCGTGCACAGATCCTGGTCCACCCAGACCTGTAGCTGATCGGTCGCGACCTCGGTCACCGGCGCACCCCCCATGTTCTCCCGTCCTACACTCCGACGGTACCCGAACGCCGGTAACCGCCCGTCAGGCCACCCTTGGCGATCAAGGTTCGGTGACGAGGGTGTTGCGTGGGACCGAATCGGCCTCATAGCGGCTAGTGTTAGGGCAGAACGTTCAAGCCCCCCGGGGAGGTGGGACGTGGCAGCACGCAGCGACGACGCGGACTCGCGCGCCGCACGGTGGGAGAAGGAAGCCCACGATCTCTCCACGCAGGTCGCGTTCCTTCAGGAGGAACTCGCTCTGGTGCGGCGTAAGTTGACCGAAAGCCCCCGACACGTCCGGCAGCTCGAAGAGCGGCTGGCGGCCACCCAGGCACAGTTGGCGCGGCTGACCGAGAACAACGACCGGCTGGTGAGCACCCTCAAGGAGGCTCGCACGCAGATCGTGACGCTCAAGGAGGAGATCGACCGGCTCGCGCAACCGCCGAGTGGCTATGGCGTCTTCCTGGCAAAGCACGACGACGGCTCGGTGGACGTCTTCACCGGCGGTCGCAAGCTACGGGTCGCGGTCTCACCCTCGCTGGACGTGGGTGACCTGCTCCGTGGCCAGGAGGTCCTGCTCAACGACGCGCTCAACATCGTCGACGCGTTCGGCTATGAGCGGGTCGGCGAGGTCGTGATGCTCAAGGAGATCCTGGAGGGACCCAACGGCGGGCCGGGTGACCGGGCGCTCGTGGTCTCACACTCCGACGAGGAGCGCATCGTGCACCTCGCCGAGACCCTCATCGGCTCCGCGATCCGGGCCGGCGACTCGCTCATGATCGAGCCCCGCTCGGCGTACGCGTACGAGCGGATCCCGAAGAGTGAGGTCGAGGAGCTGGTCCTGGAGGAGGTGCCCGACGTCGACTACGGCGACATCGGTGGCCTCCAGTCGCAGATCGAACAGATCCGCGACGCGGTGGAGTTGCCCTTCCTGCACGCGGACCTGTTCCGTGAGCACCAGCTCCGCCCGCCCAAGGGCATCCTGCTCTACGGCCCGCCCGGCTGTGGCAAGACGCTCATCGCCAAGGCGGTGGCCAACTCGCTCGCCAAGAAGATCGCCGAACGGCAGGGCAAGGAGAAGCACACGAGCTTCTTCCTCAACATCAAGGGCCCCGAGCTGCTCAACAAGTACGTCGGCGAGACCGAGCGCCACATCCGGCTGATCTTCCAACGGGCACGGGAGAAGGCCGGCGAGGGCACCCCGGTGATCGTGTTCTTCGACGAGATGGACTCGATCTTCCGGACCCGTGGCTCCGGTGTCTCCTCCGATGTGGAGAACACCATCGTCCCGCAGCTGCTCAGCGAGATCGACGGCGTGGAGGGGCTGGAGAACGTCATCGTCATCGGCGCCTCCAACCGGGAAGACATGATCGACCCGGCGATCCTGCGCCCCGGTCGTCTCGACGTGAAAATCAAGATCGAGCGACCGGACGCCGAAGCGGCAAAGGACATCTTCTCCAAGTACATCCTCTCCGGGCTGCCCCTGCACCCGGACGACCTGGCCGAGCACGGGGCCGACCCCCAGGCCACCGTCGCGGCCATGATCGACGCCGTGGTGCTGCGGATGTACTCGGAGACCGAGGAAAACCGCTTCCTCGAAGTCACCTACGCCAACGGGGACAAGGAAGTCCTCTACTTCAAGGACTTCAACTCCGGCGCGATGATCCAGAACATCGTCGACCGGAGCAAGAAGATGGCCATCAAGGAGTTCCTCACCTCCGGCCGCAAGGGGCTGCGCCTGCAGCACCTGCTCGACGCCTGCGTCGACGAGTTCCGCGAGAACGAGGACCTCCCCAACACCACGAACCCCGACGACTGGGCGCGCATCTCCGGCAAGAAGGGCGAGCGGATCGTCTACATCCGCACGCTCGTCTCCGGTGGCAAGGGCGCCGAGGCCGGCCGGTCCATCGAGACCGCCAGCAACACCGGCCAGTACCTCTGACCGCCAGCGGCGGCACCGGACCTCGTCCGGTGCCGCCGCTGCGTGCGTCCCACCAGCGCGTCCGGGCCCCGCGATCCGGCCGCGCCGCCCCCGCGGCACACCGTGGCTCGTCGTGGCCGACCCGGGCCCTCAGCAGGCTATCGACGCACATCCACGGGATCAACGGCCGCCATACGCCGGCCGCGCGTGCTGCCCACCCGGACCCGCCACGGCACGGTGGCCGCGCCGCGCCGACCGGCAGGGCCGCGCGGTAGGCCACCGCGCAGACTAGTCTCGATGGTGTGAGCGGCGGGTACGCCGGCTCCAGGGGCGAGCGAAGCGAGTGGTCGCATGACGGTACGTCGGATCATGGGCACCGAAGTCGAGTACGGCATCTCCGTGCCCGGACAGGCCGGAGCCAACCCGATGGTCACCTCATCACAGGTGGTCAACGCCTACGGGGCACGCCCCGAGCTCAACCGGGGTGGTCGAGCCCGCTGGGATTACGAGGAAGAGTCGCCGCTGCGCGACGCCCGCGGATTCACCTACTCCGGGGCCGCCTACGACCCCGCCGAGGCCCTCGCGGACGAGGACCTCGGCCTCGCCAACGTGATACTCACCAACGGGGCCCGTCTCTACGTCGACCACGCCCACCCCGAATACTCCACCCCGGAGGTCACCACCCCCCGCGACATCGTGCGCTGGGACAAGGCCGGTGAGCGGGTGATGGCCGAGGCGTCCCGCCGGGCCGCCACCATCCCGGGCAGCCAGCCGATCCACCTCTACAAGAACAACACCGACAACAAGGGCGCCAGCTACGGCGCGCACGAAAACTACCTGATGCGCCGGCAGACCCCGTTCGCCGACATCGTGGCGTACCTGACGCCGTTCTTCGTCACCCGCCAGATCGTCTGCGGCGCGGGCCGGGTCGGCATCGGCCAGGACGGCGGTCAGAGCGGCTTCCAGATCTCCCAGCGCGCCGACTTCTTCGAGGTCGAGGTGGGCCTGGAGACCACCCTCAAGCGGCCCATCATCAACACCCGCGACGAGCCGCACGCCGACGCCGACAAATACCGCCGCCTGCACGTGATCATCGGCGACGCCAACCTCTCCGAGATCTCCACCTACCTCAAGGTCGGCACCACGGCGCTGATCCTCAACATGATCGAGGAGAAGGCGCTCGGCGCCGACCTCGGCATCGCCGACCCGGTCAGCGAGTTGCGGGCGGTCAGCCACGATCCCGGCCTGGCACACCTCATGCGACTGCGCGACGGTCGCCGGCTCACCGCACTGGACCTGCAATGGGCGTACCTGGAACGGGCCCGGTCCTTTGTCGACGACCGCTACGGCACCGACGCCGACGAGCAGACCGTCGACGTGCTCGACCGCTGGGAGAGCGTGCTGGACCGGCTCGGCCGGGACCCGATGCTCTGCGCCGACGAGCTGGACTGGGTGGCCAAGCTGCGGCTGCTCGAGGGTTACCGGGAGCGGGAGAAGCTCGGCTGGGGCTCGCACAAACTGCAACTCGTCGACCTGCAGTATTCCGACGTCCGGCCGGAGAAGGGCCTCTACCACCGCCTGGTCACCCGAAAGGCGATGAAGACGCTGCTCACCGACGACGAGACGCGCACCGCGATGACCGAGCCGCCGGAGGACACCCGGGCCTACTTCCGGGGCCGCTGCCTGGCCCAGTACGCGTCCGAGGTCGTCGCCGCGAGCTGGGACTCGGTGATCTTCGACGTGGGCCGCGAGTCGCTCGTCCGGGTGCCGATGATGGAGCCGGAGCGGGGCACGCGGGCGCATGTCGGAGCGTTGTTCGACCGCTGCGCCAGCGCGAAGGATCTGCTGGAGACGTTGACCGGCGGGTGAACGCACGTCCTAATGCCCGCCGCGTGCCGCAAGCCGGCGCGCGGCGGGCTTTTCGTCGCCCGCGCGAGGTAAGTTCATCGCAGACGATCGTGGAGGAGGCAGCAATGGCCACTCATGACAGCGGCGGCCAGTCGCAGTCCGGCAAGTCCCGTCAGGGCGAGGAAGTCGAGGACGTCACCACCGAGGCCAACCCCGAGGTGGCCGAGCGGCACGCCGAGATCACCGAGGACGTCGACGACCTCCTCGACGAGATCGACTCCGTCCTCGAAGAAAACGCAGAGGAGTTCGTGAGGGGCTACGTACAAAAAGGCGGTGAATAGAGGCATATGTCCGTTTTGCCGGGCTCCCCGGACAAGGTGTGCCCGCAGTGCAAGAGGGTGCTGCCCAGCACGGACTTCCACCGAGACCGTCGCCGGGTAGACGGTCTCGCCTTCTACTGCAAAGCCTGTGCCGCTCTCCGGTCCGCGGCGAGCCGGCGTAAGCGGGGCATCGCCCCGCAGCGACGGTCGCCCACGCCGGTCGGCGAGGGTCTCAAGTGGTGTCCGGACTGCGAGGAGATCAAGCCGTTGGAGGACTTGCCCACCGCCACGACCAGGGCCAGCGGCCGGCACAGCTACTGCAAACCCTGCCATAATGCCCGTGTCAAGGAGACCGCTCAGCGGCTGTACGGGGGTAACCGCGAGTACCACCTGCGGCGGCGGTACGGCGTCGGGGAGAAGGAGTTTCAGGAGCTCCTGGCCGAGCAGGGCGGGGTCTGCGCGATCTGCGGCGGCGCGGACCCGCAACATCTGGACCACGATCATCGCACCGGATGGGTGCGCGGGATACTCTGCTTCAACTGCAACGGTGGTCTTGGCGAGTTCCGTGACAGTCCCACGAGGCTGGCCAGGGCAATCACGTACCTGAGAGGAACCACGTGGCAGCGGGCTTTGATCCATCCGGGCGTCTACCAGATGTGTTCACCAACGCGGGGACGTCCTCCTTCACGACGTTCCTGAGTCGGGTGGCCCCCGAGATGCTGCCCGGCCGGCGGCCGTTGCCGCCGGGCATGGCAGCGGACCTGGCGCCGCACGCGACCACCATCGTGGCCATCTCGGCCGCCGGTGGCGTCGTGATGGCCGGCGACCGGCGGGCCACCATGGGCAACCTGATCGCCCAGCGTGACATCGAGAAGGTGCACCCGGCCGACGCGTACTCCCTGGTGGGTATCGCCGGCACGGCGGGCATCGGGATCGAGCTGATGCGACTGTTCCAGGTGGAGCTGGAGCACTACGAGAAGATCGAGGGCGCGATGCTCTCGCTCGACGGCAAGGCCAACCGGTTGGCGTCGATGATCCGCGGCAACCTGGGCGCGGCCATGCAGGGCCTGGCCGTGGTGCCGCTGTTCGCAGGCTTCGACCTGGCCGCCGCCGATCCGGCGCGGGCCGGTCGGATCTTCAGCTTCGACGTGACCGGCGGTCCGTACGAGGAGACCGGCTACGACGCCATCGGCTCCGGCTCGCTGTTCGCGAAGTCGGCGCTGAAGAAGCGGTTCCGCGCCGGAGTGTCGATCGACGACGCCACCCGTCTCGCGGTCGAGGCGCTGTACGACGCGGCCGACGACGACACCGCGACCGGCGGACCTGATCTGACCCGTCGGATCTATCCGGTGGTGATGACCGCTACCGCCGAGGGCACCCGCCGGTTGACCGACGCCGAGACGGCGGCGATCGCCGAGGGCGTGGTCGCCGGTCGGATGGAGAACCCGGGCGGTTGAGCCCCGTCCACCCCCACCAGTCAGCAGTCGTCAGCACCGCGCCGTAAGGAGAACCGCCGCCGTGGCCATGCAGTTCTACGCCTCGCCCGAACAGATCATGCGCGACCGCTCCGAGTTGGCCCGCAAGGGCATCGCTCGGGGGCGCAGCGCGGTGGTCCTCAGCTATTCCGGCGGGGTGCTCTTCGTCGCGGAGAACCTCTCCAGCGCCCTGCACAAGGTCAGCGAGATCTACGACCGGATCGGGTTCGCCGCGGTCGGTCGGTACAACGAGTTCGAGAATCTGCGCCGGGCCGGTGTGCGGATGGCCGACCTGAACGGGCTCAGCTACGACCGGCGTGACGTCACCGGGCGGGCCCTGGCCAACGCGTTCGCGCAGACGCTCGGTGCGATCTTCACCGAGCAGTCGAAGCCGTTCGAGGTGGAGATCTGCGTGGCGGAGGTCGGGGCGACCGCGGACGATGACGAGCTGTACCGGTTGACGTACGACGGCTCGGTCAACGACGAGCCGGGGCGGATGGCCATGGGTGGCCAGGCCGAGGCGATCACCGGTGTGTTGAAGTCCCAGCACCGTGCGGACATGTCCCTCGCCGAGGCGGCCCGGGTGGCGGTGCAGGCGTTGAGCACGGTTGGTGGTGAGGGTGGCGCGGCCCGGACGATCGCCGCCAACCAGTTGGAGGTGGCGGTGTTGGACCGTCACCGGGTGGGGCGTACGTTCCGCCGGATCACCGGTGCGGCGCTGACCGCGTTGCTGGACGGCGACGTGTCCGCCGAGCAGCCGGCGGAGGCGGGTGGCCCGGACACTCCGGCGCAGCCCACCACCGAGTCGCACAAGCCGACGACGTCGGCGGCGTCCGCGGACCTGGAGGACAAGCCGGCGGACGGCAAGTAACACCTGTCGGATTGCGGTGGGCGGCCGGGTGTCAGGGCCGCCCACCGCAGCATGTCCAGCGCCTGCGGTGTGGCCGGGTCATCCCCGCGCGCCGTGGGTCGGTCCGACCACGATGCGCGGGGGTGCGGCCCGGATCAGACCCCTCCGGTCACTCCCGGCGCGGCGGCCTCGAAGGCCGGGGCGTGGGTGGGTGCTGCCGGGCGGGTGGCGCGGGTGCGCAGGAGCACGGCCATGACGGCGGCGACCACGACGGAGCCGATGGCGTAGCCGAGCTCGACTCGCAGCGCGGTGGAGACCGGGGCGAGCGTTGCGACGACGAGGGCGGCCACGCCGATGGCCCAGGCGAGTGCCTGTGCCCGGTGCCGGTTGAGGGCCAGCAGCGCCTGGCCGAGCACCATCGCCCACAGGTAGGCGAGGGTGGCGACGGCGAGCCACGCGAAGTCGGCGTGGCCGAGGACGCCGGGAGCGTCGAACAGGATCTGCACCAGCCGTGGGCCGAGGAGCACGGCGAGGACGGCGCCGGTGAGGCCGAGCGCGCTGACGATGCCCAGGGCGCGGCGCAGCAGGCTGTGGAACCCGGTGAGGTCGCCGGTGCTGGCCGAGGTGGAGAGGCCGGGCAGCAGCGATGCCTGCAGCGAGGCGAAGACGAACAGCGGGATCCGGACCAGCACCAGCGCGGAGAGCAGCGCGCCGGCGGTCGCCTCGTCGGATGGGTCCAGCACCTTGACGTTGATCACGCCGATGTTGACCACGACCTGGGCGAGCAGGCTGGAGGCGGTGAGGAGGCCGAGGCCCCTCAGCAGGGTCGCCCAGGCGACGGGGGTGCCGCCGCCGACGGCGCGCAGGACTGGTGGTGCGGTGAGGATGGCGCCGGCGACGGGAGCGATGACGAGCACCGCGCCGTACCAGACGGGGTTGGTGACGCCGTTGAGGCCGAGGACGGTGACGAGCACGATCCGCAGGCCGCCGTCGATGCCGAGTTGGGTGCCGTACCAGGGGAACAGTTGCAGGCCGGAGAGGATGCCGCGGGTGGTGTGCGCGACGGCGAGTCCGGCCAGCGCGCCGATCAGGACGGTGACCATGGTGCCGTCGCCGGCGAAGAGCCGGTCGGCGAGCGTCTCCCGGAAGACGATGATCAGCGCGACCACGGCGGCGAGCAGGCCGGCGGCCAGGGCCGCCCCCCGGGCCAGTACCGGCCCGGGGGGGAGGCCCTGGCTGTGCCGTGCGGCGACGAGTCGGGCGACCTCCTGCTCGACAGGCATGAACAGGCCGATGCCGAGGGTGAAGACGATCGTCCAGAGCACGGAGAGGGAGTTGTAGTCCGCCTCGGTGAGACTGTGCCCGGCGACCGCCAGGTGGACGTAGGAGGCGAGCCCCAGCAGGGCGAGGCCGGCGCCGACGGCGACGGTGCCCGGTGGGACCAGACTCAGGAGCCGGCGGATCACCGGCGAATGAGCGCCAACGTGAGGACGGCGAACGCGCGGCCGAGGTAGATCATGGCCTTGGCGGGGGAGTGGCTGGGGGTGCCCGCCATCCGCTTGCGCATGGCGACCGGCACCTGGCGGATGGTGTAGCCGCGTCGGGCCGTGTGCACGAGCGTCTCCACGGTGTCGCCCAGGTATTCGACCGGGTACCAGGTGGCGAACATGTCGATCACTCGACGGTTGGCGGCCCGGAACCCGGAGGTGGTGTCGGTGAGCTTGGTGCGTGCGACGCGGGACAGCACGCCGGAGAGCATGACCATGGCCCAGCGGCGGGGGCCGCGGACGTTGTAGTCACCCTCGCCGGCGAACCGGGCGCCGATCACCAGGTCGGTCTCGTCGAGCAGGTCGACGAGCTTCGGCACGTACCGGGGGTCGTGTTGGCCGTCCGCGTCGATCTGGATGGCGACGTCGTAGTCGTGGTCGCGCGCGTAGCGGTAGCCCACCCGCATGGCGCCGCCGACGCCGAGGTTGTACGGCAGTTTCGCGACGAGGGCGCCGGCGGCGGCGGCGACCGCCGCGGTGCGGTCGGTGGAGCCGTCGTCGATGACGATCACGTCGACGCCGGGCAGCTCGCCGCGGACCTCGCCGACCACGTCGGCGATCGAGCCGGACTCGTTGAGCGCCGGGATGATGATCAGGACCCGCTTGCCGTTAACCATCGGTGCGCACCAGTTCGTGTCGGGCCGCCCGGTCCGCCTCGATCTCGGTGCGGAGCAGGGCGAAGTCTTCTGCCAACGTGCGGGTCTCTTCTTCCAGGGCGCTGACCTCCCAACTGAGGTGGACGCACACCAGCAGCAGGAAGATGATGCCGAGGAAGAGCACCAGGCTCACACCGGAGGCGACGCCGAGCAGTTCGGCGACGTTGTCCAGCAGGCGGGGGAAGAGCGACAGGGGGATGACGATCACCAGCACGCCGAGCCAGAGCATGCCGTACTTCTCGCGAAGCTGTCGACGGCGCAACAGCTCGACGATCGTGGCGAGCAATATCAGGCCGGTCAAGCCGGTGACGAGGGTGAGCTTCATGCGACCTTCCACGGAGCGGGCGGAGCGGGGGAGGCGAACGCGTCGGCCAGGGTGGTGTGCCAGTCCGGCAGCGACGGCAGGCCCGCGGCCGCCCAGCGGCTGTGCGCTAGCACACTGTACGCCGGGCGGGGAGCAGGAAGAGGATACCGGTCGCTGGTGGTGGGTCGGATCCGGTCCGGGTCGAGACCGGCCAGGGCGAACGTGGCGCGGGCGAGCCCGTACCAGGTCGTCTGGCCGGTGCAGGTGCTGTGGTAGATGCCGGGGGCGGCCCGGCCCTCCAGGGCGGCGTCGGCGAGCGCGACGAGCCGCTCGGCGAGCCGGTAGGACCAGGTGGGCTGGCCGTGCTGGTCGTCGACCACGGTGATCTGTTCCCGCTGGCCGGCGAGCCGGAGCATGGTGGCCACGAAGTTCGGCCCGTGCGCGCCGTACAGCCAGGCGGTGCGGACCACGTACCCGTGGTCGGGCAGCAGGTGGGCGACGGCCTGCTCGCCGACCAGCTTGCCCCGGCCGTAGGCGTTGACCGGCGCGGTGGGCGCGTCTTCCGGGTAGGGGGTGTGCGCGTCGCCGGCGAGGACGTAGTCGGTGGAGACCTGGATCAGCCGCGCGCCGCTGGCGGCGCACGCCGACGCGAGATTCTCCACGCCGGTGCCGTTGATGGCGGTGGCCGCCGCCTCGTTGGTCTCGGCGCCGTCAACGTTGGTCCACGCCGCCGCGTTGATCACGATGTCGTGTTCGGCGACGGCCGCCCGGACGGTGGTGGGGTCGGTAATGTCCAGGTCGGCGCGGCCGGCGGCAGTCACCTTGAGGTCGGGCCGGGTGTGCAGCACGGTGACCAGGTCCCGGCCGAGCATCCCGCCGGCGCCGGTGACGAGTAGCCGGGTCATGCGGTGGGTGTGGTCTTGAGGGGTTCCCACCAGGTGCGGTTGTCGCGGTACCAGGTGACGGTGTCGGCGAGGCCGGCGTCGAGGGTGATGC
>NZ_JBICSY010000010.1:0-186304 GCF_043197345.1 Micromonospora sp. NPDC049175
AATTGGCACTGGCTTTACAAGCACCCTGTTGAGTTCTCAAAGAACAACCACACACCGACCAGAAGCCCCACCTCAGTGGAACCCCGTTTCGGGGCAACCGCTCAAACCTACTTGGTCGAACTTTCATTGTCAACCTCAGGTTCGAGGTGATCAATGTGGTTCGTCCGGACCCACGATGACGCACGCCGAACCCGGCGGTCGTTACTGTCGTGGGAAACCGCAGACCGGCCGATCGCCGCTTCGCGGCTATCCGCCCGGCTCCTGCCGGCTTCAGAACCTTACCCGGTCGGCTTCGCGTTCGCAACCCCGTTTCCGGGATGTTCCGCACCGCCCGATCCTCAGCCTCGCTCGGCGTCTCCGCCACGAGCCTGGTGCCCGGTCTCAGCCAGTTTGTCCGGCCTCCCCCGTGCAGAGAGAAAGTTACGCGGACGGCCCGGAGAAGGCAAATCAGGGTTCATCACTGGTTCCGGTGGACAGGTTCGCAACGGTCCCGGTGCAGCCGGAGACGCGGGCCGTCCCGCCGTGCCAGAGTGTCAGACATGGATGAGTCCGGGCTCGGCACCACTGTGCTCGCCGAGGAGTCGCTGCTCGGCGTTCTTCTGCCGTTCTGGCAGGTGGTGATCGGTGCGGTCGTGTTGGTCGTGCTGGTGCTCTCCGTCGGACGCCTGGCCCGACGGGGCAGGTCCCGAATGACCACCGCGCTGCTGGTGACCGCCGCCGCCATCGCCGGCTTCGCGGTGATCGGCGTCCTGCTGCAGGGCTGAGGCTCCTGCGGCAGCGCTGAGGCGCAGAGCCCGGCAGCGCTGAGGCTCAGGGCCCGGCAGCGCTGAGGCTCAGAGCCGCCGGTTGGCCAGGCTCGGCAACTCGGCCCGGATCGCGGCGAGCCGGTCGAGGTCCAGGTCGACGACTGACACACCCGGGCCGTCCGGCAACTGGGTGAGGACCGTCCCCCACGGGTCGACAACCATGCTGCGCCCGAAGCAGGTCCGGCCCGGGTCGTGGTCGCCGGTCTGGCCGGCCGCCGCCACGAAACACTGGTTCTCGATGGCCCGGGCTCGCAACAGAACCTCCCAGTGGTCCCGGCCGGTGTGCATCATGAATGCCGCCGGCACCACGAGCAGTTGTGCCCCACCGTCGGTGGCGAGCAACCGGTACAACTCCGGGAAGCGCAGGTCGTAGCAGATCGACAGGCCGACCCGCAGACCTTCGACGTCCACCACCACCGGCTGCACGCCGGCTGCGACAGCCGCCGACTCCCGGTAGGAGACCCGCCCCGGGATCTCCACGTCGTACAGGTGGATCTTGCGATAACTCGCGGCCAGGTTGCCGGCGCGGTCGAAGACCAGCGACGTGTTCCAGGTGTGTTCCGGGTCCGGACCGGCCTCGTGGAAGGAGCCGGCCACCAGCCAGATTCCGAGCCGGGCGGCGATGTCGGCGAAGAAGCTGCCGACCTCACCGTCCACCGGCTCCGGCTCGGGCATCCCGGTGGCCGGGCCGAGGTAGTCGACGTACTCCGGAAGAACGGCGAGGTCCGCACCGCCGGCGGCGGCGCGGACCAGCAGGGCCTCCGCGGCGGCCAGGTTGGCCTTACGGTCGTCCCGGGCATTCAGTTGGCAGACCGCGACGCGCATCAGCCCAGGGTACGGCGGGAGGGGCGGCTCGGACAGCGTCAGAGGCTGGCCAGCACCAACGCTCCGGCGGCGAAGCCGAGCCCGGTGATCTGGACAACGCGCAGCCGTTCCCGGTCGACGGCCAACGCCAGCAGCACGGTGCTGGCCGGGTAGAGGGCGGCGACCGCCGCCACGATGCTCAGGTGGCCACGGGCCGCGGCGGCCAGGAACAGCGCGTTGGCGCCACTGTCGAGCAGACCGGCGACCGCCGCCCAGCCCCACTCCCGCCGCCCCAGGCGCAGCCGCGCCCGGGTGCCGACGGCAAGCGCGAAGCCGAACGCGATCGAGCTTGCCCGGACCGCCGCCACCGGCCACATCCCGGCGCTCT
Organism: Micromonospora sp. NPDC049175; assembly: GCF_043197345.1. NCBI lineage: Bacteria > Bacillati > Actinomycetota > Actinomycetes > Micromonosporales > Micromonosporaceae > Micromonospora > Micromonospora sp. NPDC049175. Next base: position 1,999 of record NZ_JBICSY010000010.1, read on the forward strand.
CGTCGGCCTGGCCCAGGAGGGTGTAGAAGACACCGAAGAGCGCCCCGGCGGCGAGGGCGAGCCCGACCAGCCGTGCGGGGACGGCTCGTGTGCCGCCGCTCTCCCCCAGGCTGACGAGCGCGATGGCCACCACCGCGAGGCCGGCGCCGGTGAGCGCCAGGACACCCGGGAAGGACGCCGTGAAGAGACCGGCGACGATCGGCACCACCGCGGCGGTGATCGCGGTGATCGGTGCCACCACCACCATCATCCCGCCGGCGAGGGCCCGGTAGAGCAGCATGACGCCGCCCCCACCGGCCACCCCGGCGAGAAGCCCCCAGCCGAGGTCAGCGACGTGTGGTGTCCCGGGCACGACAAGCACCAGCACGACCAGCAGCGGGACACTCAGCAGCTGGGAGATGAGGGTTACGGCAATCGGGTCGGCGTGCCGGGACGCCTTGCCACCGGAGAAGTCGGCCGTGCCGAACGCGACGGCGGCCAGCGCGGCCAGGACAATGGGTACCATGTATCTGTCGTACCACAATAGTGACCGTGAGGGATAGTTTAATGACCGAACCGGGACCGGATCGGGTGGGCGCGGTCACCGCCGCGGTAGCCCGACAGGTACGCGAACTACGGGCCGCCCGAGGCTGGTCCTTCGACGAGCTGGCCGGCCGGTCCGGAGTGAGCAAGGGCATGCTCGTGCAGATCGAGGGCGCGCGCACCAACCCGAGCGTCGGCACGCTGTGCCGGGTCGCCGACGCGTTCGGCGTCAACATCGGCCACCTGCTCGAACCGGCCGAGGAACGGGCCGTGAAGATCGTTTCAGCCGGCGAGGCGCCCGTGCTCTGGCAGGGCGAGCACGGCGGCACGGCCCGCCTGCTGAGCGGGTTGGGCGAACCGGATCTCGTCGAGCTCTGGGACTGGCGGCTCGTCCCCGGGGAGGCGCACCGTTCCCTCGACCACCCGCGCGGCACCCGCGAGGTGCTGCACATCCTGGACGGCACGGTGATCGTCCGGGTCGACGGGCAGGACCATCAGGTCCGCGCCGGTGAGACGATCGAGATCCACGCCGACCGGGAGCACGGCTACCGCAACGACGGCGACGCCCCGGCTCGACTGATGATGGTGGTCGTCACCCCGTCGGGCGAATGGGACCGCCGGACACGATCACGCCGGCCGCGTCAGGAGTAGGGCTGTGGCACAGTCCTGACGCGGCCGGCGTGGCGTGGCAAGGATCAGGCCGACTTCTCCTCGCGGTCCCGCCGGGCCCGACGCCCGGTGAACTCGCGCGGAACGATCGTCGGGTTGACGTTCTCCAGGACCACCTCACGAGTGATCAACACCCGGGCGGCGTCGGGGTTGCTCGGCACCTCGTACATCGCGGAGAGCAGCACCTCTTCGATGATGGCCCGCAGGCCACGGGCACCGGTGCCCCGCAGCATCGCCTGGTCGGCGATCGCCTCCAGCGCCGGCTCGTCGAACTCCAGCTCAACCCCGTCCAGCTCGAACAGGCGCTGGTACTGCCGGACCAGGGCGTTACGCGGCTCGGTGAGGATGCGCACCAGGGCGCTGCGGTCCAGACTGCGCACGTTGGTGATCACCGGCAGCCGGCCCACGAACTCGGGGATCAACCCGAACTTGAGCATGTCTTCCGGCATGACCTGGCTGAAGATGTCGTCGGTCGAGCGCTCGGAAACCGACCGGAGCCGGGCGCCGAAGCCGGTGCCGCCCTGCCCGGTGCGGGACTCGATGATCTGGTCGAGACCGGCGAAGGCGCCACCACAGATGAACAGCACGTTCGTGGTGTCGATCTGGATGAACTCCTGGTGCGGATGCTTACGGCCACCCTGCGGCGGCACGTTGGCGACAGTGCCCTCGAGCATCTTGAGCAGGGCCTGCTGGACACCCTCACCGGAGACGTCGCGCGTGATCGACGGATTCTCCGACTTGCGGGCGATCTTGTCGACCTCGTCGATGTAGATGATGCCGGTCTCGGCGCGCTTGATGTCGTAGTCAGCGGCCTGGATCAGCTTGAGGAGGATGTTTTCCACGTCCTCGCCGACGTAGCCCGCCTCGGTCAGTGCCGTGGCGTCGGCGATGGCGAACGGGACGTTCAACATCCGGGCGAGGGTCTGCGCCAGGTGGGTCTTGCCGCACCCGGTCGGGCCGAGCAGCAGGATGTTGGACTTGGCCAGCTCGACGGCGTCATTACCGGAGCCCGGCGCACCAGCCGCCTCGGCCTGGATCCGCTTGTAGTGGTTGTAGACCGCGACCGCGAGCGCCTTCTTGGCCTGGTCCTGCCCCACGACGTAGTTGTCGAGGAACTGGCAGATCTCCATCGGCTTGGGAAGCTCTTCCCACTTCACCTCGCCGGACTCGGCCAACTCCTCTTCGATGATCTCGTTACAGAGATCGATGCACTCGTCGCAGATGTAGACCCCTGGGCCCGCGATGAGCTTCTTGACCTGCTTCTGCGACTTGCCGCAGAAGGAGCATTTCAGTAGGTCGCCGCCGTCACCGATCCGTGCCACCTACGTTCTCCCTGCACTCATCGGCCGGAGACCCGGCCCTGACCTGCGGACGCTGCGCGCCGTCCGGTTTGGTTCACCTCACCGGCCCAACCGGCGAAGCGGTACGGACCCGACGTTACCCGCTGGCGGGGCATTCTCCGACCCCCAAAACGGGTGTGTCAGAGGTCGGCCGGGAACTGCACGCCCCGGCCAACCTCTGACCCGGCACTGCTCAGCTGGCGGAGTGGGTCGCCAGCAGACCCTTCTTGCGGCTGGTCAGGATCGTGTCGACCAGCCCGTACTCCTTGGACTCCTCGGCCGTCATGATCTTGTCACGGTCGATGTCCTTGCGCACCTGCTCGGTCGGGCGGTTGCAGTGGCGGGACAGCATGTCCTCCAACTGCGTCCGCATCCGCAGGATCTCCCGGGCCTGGATCTCGATGTCCGAACCCTGCCCGTAGCCACCCTCGGTGGCGGGCTGGTGGATGATGATCCGCGAGTTCGGCAGCGCCATCCGCTTACCGGGAGTGCCCGCCGACAGCAACACCGCCGCGGCGCTGGCGGCCTGCCCGAGGCAGACCGTCTGGATGTCCGGACGGACGTACTGCATGGTGTCGTAGATCGCCGTCATGGCGGTGAACGACCCACCCGGCGAGTTGATGTACATGATGATGTCGCGGTCCGGATCGGTGCCCTCGAGCGTCAGCAGCTGGGCCATCACGTCGTTGGCCGACGCGTCGTCCACCTGGACGCCGAGGAAGATGATCCGGTCCTCGAAGAGCTTGTTGTACGGGTTCGATTCCTTGACCCCGTACGACGTGCGCTCGACGAACGACGGCAGCACGTAACGGTTGTGCACGGCCGCGAACTGGGGCGGCAAGCTCAGATCGGTCATCGTCAGCTCCTCAGCTCAGGGTCCCGGCGCCATCCGGAACCTGAGCGGCCCCGATGATCACCTTGTCGATGAAGCCGTAGTCCATGGCCTCCTGGGCGGTGAACCAACGGTCCCGGTCGGAGTCCGCCTCGATCTGCGACTGACTCTGGCCGGTGTGGTGCGCGACCCGCTCCTGGAACATCCGCTTCGTGTAGAGCATCTGCTCCGCCTGGATGGCGATGTCGGACGCCGTGCCACCCAGCCCACCGGACGGCTGGTGCATCATGATCCGGGCGTGGGGCAGGGCGTACCGCTTGCCCTTGGTGCCCGCGCAGAGCAGCAGCTGGCCCATCGAGGCCGCCATGCCCATCGCCACGGTCGACACATCGTTGTCGATGAACTGCATGGTGTCGTAGATCGCCATGCCGGAGTAGACCGAGCCACCCGGCGAGTTGATCCACAGGTTGATGTCGCGGTCCGGGTCCTCCGCGGCGAGCAGCAGCAGCTGCGCGCAGATGCGGTTGGCGACCTGGTCGGTCACCTCACTGCCCAGGAAGATGATGCGTTCCTTGAGCAACCGGTTGTAGACCGAGTCGTCGAGGTTGCCAATGGAGTCGCCACCGCGCGCGTCAATCGCCCGGAGCGACTTCTTGGGGATGTGCATGTCGGTCATGGCAGCCCTTCGCTCTCCGTACCGTCTTTCCCGACACTAACCGCTGTGCGGGGCGGCAGAGTCCCGGTCGGGGCACTGTTCGCTCTCAGCGCAGCTGTGTCGAGGGCACCCGCGGCGCGGGCTTCCGGGCGTACCCGGTAACGCTGACCTCCGGGCGTACCCGGCAACGCTGACCTCCGGGCGTACCCAGAAAACGGGTTCGGCCGCCATCCACCGCGCAGCGGCGGACGGCGGCCGCACCCGACGATCAGTGGTCGTGGTTGTGCTCCGCCTCGTTGGCGGCGCGCAGGGCGTCGAGGGTGACCTCGTTGCCCGCCGAGTCCTTGATCGTGATCCGCTCCATGACGGCGGCGAGCGCCTTGCCCCGCCGCACGTCGCCGAAGACCGCGGCGGCGGCGCCGGAGCGCACCAGCTGGTCGTAGTACTGCTGGGGGGCCATGCCGGCACGCTGCGCCCGGTGCACGATCTCGTGCCCGAACTCGTCGTCGGAGACCTGCACGTCCTCCGCGTCGGCAAGCGTGTCCAGCAGGAGCTGCACCTTGACGCCCTCGGTCGCCGCCTCGGTCAGCTCGGTGTCGATCTGCTCCTCGGTCTTGTCCTCGGCCGCGAGGTATTCCTCCATGGAGGCGCCGATCCGCTCCAGCTGGTCGATCATGGCCTGCTTGCGGCTCTCGACCTCCTCGCGGACGACACCCTCCGGGGCGGGGATCTCGGCGGCCTCGACGAGCTGGGCCAGGGCCTTGTCCCGAGCGGCGTAGATCTGCTCGACCTGCTTGCCCTGGTTGACCCGGGCGCGCAGGTCGCCGCGCAGCTCCTCGATCGTGTCGAACTCGCTCGCCATCTGGGCGAACTCGTCGTTCAGCTCCGGCAGCTCCTTCTCCTTGACCGTGCGCACGGTCACCGCCACCTCGGCGTCCCGACCGGCGAAGTCGCCGCCGACGAGCTGGGTGGTGAAGGTGGTGTCGTCGCCGGCGGCGAGGCCGACGACGGCCTCGTCCAGGCCGGGCAGGAGCTGCTTGCTGCCCACCTCGTGGGAGATGTTGCTCGCCTGGCCGCCCGGCACGTCCTCGCCGTCGACGGTGGCGTTCAGGTCGATCTGGACGAAGTCGCCCTCGGCGGCGGCCCGCTCGACGGTCTTGAGGGTCGCGAAACGCTCCCGCAGGTTCTTCACCTGCTCGTCGATCTCGCTCTCGTCGATCTGCAGCTCGTCGACGGTCACCTCGATGGAGGACGCGTCCGGGATGGTGATCTCCGGACGGACGTCGACCTCGGCGGTGAAGTTGAGCGAGTCGCCGTCGTTGAACTCGGTGATCTCGACCTCGGGGCGCCCCAGCGTCTTGAGGTCGTGCTCGCGCACCGCGGCGAGGATGTTCTCCGGGATGGCCTCCTGCACCGCCTCGTTGAGGACGGTGCCGCGGCCCACCCGCTGGTCGATCACCGCGGTCGGCACCTTGCCCCGACGGAAGCCGGGAACCTGGACCTGCGAACCGATCTCCCGGTACGCCTTCTTGAGGCTCGGCTCGAGCTCGACGAACGGCACCTCGATGGCGAGCCGCACGCGCGTCGGGCTCAGAGTCTCGACGGTGCTCTTCACAGGCGTACTCCTTGACGGATCTCAGTTGAGTCTGGGCGTGATTCAGCCCATCGAGTGTAGGCGAGCCGGCCTGACGCTCCGGCAGCGCCCGGGAACCGCACGTGCGGCACCCGGGGCGGCCCGGCCGCAGACGACAGTCGGGGTGGCGGGATTTGAACCCACGGCCCCTCGCTCCCAAAGCGAGTGCGCTACCAAGCTGCGCCACACCCCGTGGCGACGTGCAGTCTATGCCGTCGGCGCGACTCAGGCGGTGCCGGGGCACCCTCCACCCGGACACATCTTGCCAAACCGCCCCTATCGCCCACGCGTCACGCATCCCGAGCCGCCCCGGGCGGCGGCGGGGCGCGCACACCCCGGCGGCTCCGGGCGGTGGCGTCGCTGCGCGGTCGGCAAAGCCATTGGGTACGCTGTCCGCACGCCCCGTTTCGGCGGGGTGCACGCGGGCGTAGCTCAATGGTAGAGCTTCAGTCTTCCAAACTGACTACGCGAGTTCGATTCTCGTCGCCCGCTCCGCTCACGAAGGCCCAGGTAGACCCGGTGATCGCGGCGCCTGGGCGGGCACCTCGTCCGCACTCCGGATCCTGCGCGCCATCCGACTGCCGTCCACGGCCGTCGGCCACGTCCGGCGGATCGGATCGCGTCGGACCCATCCCCTCGGATCGGATCGCCTCGGACCCCATCCCCTCGGATCGGATCGCGTCGGACCGGTCACGCGGCGGGCGGCAGCGCGAGCCAGTCCTGCCAGGTGATGTCTCGGCCCAGGTAACGGGGCTGCCGGAAGGGCCACTCGGCGGCTATCCACCGCGGCACCAGCGCGTCGAGCGCGCGCTCCGCCGCGCTGCCGACAAGGTCGTCCACCACCCACCAGGAGATCTCGCCGTCGGCGCCGGCGCGCTCGGGCGGGTCGACGTAGACACAACCGAAGATCGCCGTCTCCTCCTCGTCCAACAACGCGTAGTTGAACGACTGGTGCGCGGCGATCTCCTTCTCGTGCCGCAGCAGGTCGATGCGGTCCTCCTCGTAGGTCATCGTCTCCGGAGGCCACCGCCAGGCCGGGCCGAAGATCTCCCACAGGCGCTCTCGGGAGCCCATCACGGCGGGGTAGTCGAGCGCCGTGTCCGCCTCCCGGATCGGTCGCAGGTGCAGCGCGCTGCCGGGCACGGGCACGTGCACGGGGTGGACGAAGTCGTCGGGCAGCCAACTCATGGGGGGAGGCTATCGCCGGCAGGTGCCAGATGGTCCAGGGTTATGCGGGCCGGGGCGGTCGACAAACGGCCACCTGATCGCTGACTGTCGTCATCCAGCCAGAGACTCCTCGACTCCGGGGGTTGGCCCGCCCGATCCGGATGGGTCGGCATGGATATCATCACGTGGGCAAGCGGAAGAGGTCGCACATGCAGCCAATTGGTCCGTACCAACGGATCCGGAGACTGGGCATCTGCCAGATTGGCAGCATCTGGTCTGCCGTCGACGGTGGACAACAGTCTCTCGTGGTGGTGGTGCTCGACGTCGGCATCGCCGGCGAGTCACGGTGGCGGGACGCCTTCGCGGCCACCACCCACGCGATCGCTCACTCGGAAGCGGGCAGCCCGCTCTGGGTCAGTGCGGACTTCTCCGCCACCACTCCCTGGGTGGCGTACCCGAAAGATCTCCTTCCGACGGCCGAGCGCACGTTCGCCGCCCTCGGGATGACCTACCAGCCGGCTCCGGCCGAGCCGGACGATCCGCCCGCGGATGCGGAGCACGCACAGCAGGCGGCGATACCGGTGCCGCGCCAGACGCCGCAGGCCGAGCAGACGCCCCCGACCGAGCAGACGCGCCCGACCGAGCAGACGCCACGGGCGCAGACCACGCACACGCCACCGGCCGAGGCCACGCGGACGCCACTTGCCGACGCGACGCGGTCGCAACGAACCGAGGCGACGCAGACGCAACCGACCGACGCGACGCGCACGCCACTTGCCGACGCGACGCGGTCGCAAGGGATCGAGGCGACGCAGACCCGACCGGCCGACGCGACGCGGACGCCACCGGCCGAGGTCACGCGCACGCAACCTGCTGACGCGACGCGGACGCCACCGGCCGACCAGCGGCTCCCGGCCGAGCCGACGCCGACACCTCGCGCCCATCAGACGACGTCCACGGACGACCAGGCACCGCCGGCCGTCGCGCCGACAACGCCACCGACACCGACACCGCCGGCGCCACCGACACCGCCGGAGCCGGCTCCGATGCCGGTGTGGGCCGTCCCGTCGCCAGCGCGGGACACGCGGCCGCGCTCGACGTCCACCGACTCGAAGCCCGAACCGAAAGCCGAACCGGAAGCCCAACCGGAGCCGGCTCGGACGTTGGAGCCGAAACAGTCCCGCGCGGGCCGGTGGGCCATGCCGGTCATCGGTCTGGTGCTCGGCCTCGTCGCCGGTGGTGGTCTGGTCCTGCTGCTCGACCCCGGCACGGATCCGCCCCAACCGAAGCCCACCGCGAGCCAGTCGGCGGCACTACCCGCGCCGGCCCCGGCCTCCGCACCACTGAGCCCTGGGCTCGAACCGCCGGCCCCGGGCGAGTGGCCTGCCCTCTGGGTGCGGTTCGCCGCCACCGACCGGATCCTCACCCTCCACGGCCTGGACGGTCTGCCGTTTCCGGTGAAGGTGCCGCCGAGCTGGCAGTGCACGTCCGTCGAGCGGGCCGCGGGACTCAGCAGACACCAGTGCGGCGCGCCGGCGGGCAGCGAAGCCGCGCTCGGCGGTGAGCTGGTCGTGCGCGACTGCCCGGCGCCCTGCGACGGGCCACGTCAGACCGCGATGCGTATCGCCGAGGAAGCCTGGGGGCTGCAGTGGGTACGCAGCGGCCCCTCCTCGGCGTACGCCGAGACCAGCAGCCTCACCGTCGACGGTACGCAGCGGTACGGCCTGGTGGTGGTCGCGTACTGGCGCAGTGACAGCGGCGACATCGACAAGCAGTTGGTGTTGCGGATGACCGCGCCGGTCGGTGGCGCCAACCAGCTCCGCCGGGTCGCCAACTACCTACGGGACGTCCTGATCTTCTGACTCGGTCGTCCGCTCGGGCGCGGGGCTGGGCAACTCGGGCGCGGGGCTGGGCAACTCGGCCCGTACGACCAGAGCGAGCGGAAGCCAGGTCAGGAACCCGGCGAGGGTGACGGACACGTGCGATGCCTCCAGCCAGGAGACCCAGAGGAGCGCGATCAGGAAGAGTGCCGGCCCCGGCGTGCCGGCCCCGGCCAGGAACATCGACCGCCGCCAGACCTGGTAGAGCAGCACCGCGAACAGCACGACGGCGAGCAGGCCCCCGATGGTCAGCAGGTGCACGAGCACGTTGTGCCCGTGGGTGTACCGGCCGCCGAGCGCCGCGGCCAGGTCCGGCTGCCGTTCGAAGTACTCCGGGCCGTGGCCGGTCAGCGGTCGCTCCGCCCATCGGCTCAGCAGGGCACGCCACGTCCGGCCGCGGTTGGTGAAGCCGGCCGGGTCGGTGGTCAGCAGCGGGCAGAGGACGATCAGACCGAGCGCGACGACCAGCGGGACGCCGATCAGCATCGACAGGTGCCGGCGGCTTCCCCGGCCGGGCCGGTCGGCCCGCCCACCGATACGCCAGCGCAGCAGCCCCCAGGTCAGCAGGACGACGATCGCCGCGAGTTGGCTGGTCCGGGAACCGGTCCAGAGCAACGCGATCAGGATCAACGCCAGGGTGACCCGACGTGTCGCCGTCGACCGGATGCCGAACACGAACGGCAGACTGAGGGCGAGGATGAGCCCGAGCACGTTCGAGTGTGGGTACGGACCGGACAGCAGCCCGCCGATCGCCCAGCCCTTGTTGCCCGCGTCTTCTCCGGTGAGCAGACCCAGGTCCGGCCGTACGACCGCCAACAGCATCGCGACGACAGCGGTGGCCGCGCCGAGCACACCGATCGCGGCCAGCGCCTGCGCCCCGGGTCGGACCACCCAGATGGCGACCACTGCGATCGGGAGGGCCAGGGACACCGGGCCGAGGGGTTGCCCGTTCACCAGGCCGGCGAGGTGGATGGCTGCCAGCGGGGCGAGGACCACGACGAGCGCCCACAGGCGGTCCGGGCGTCGCTGTCGGAGCCCGTACGCGGTGAGGAGGAGGGCCAGGCCGATGAACGCCGCGGTGGTGACGTCACCCAGGACGCGACCGGCGGGCGGCATCGTCTCCGCGGCGGAGTTGAAGACCGGTCGCCCGTTCTGCAGGATCTGGATGAGTTGGGGAAAGGTCACCCTGATCCAGGCGAGGACCAGCAGCACGACCACACCCATGGTGCCGAGTAACTCGGTGGTGCCCGGGTCGGGTCGGATCAGTCTGCTGGCCCGAAGCAGGGCGCCCTTCGTCTGACCGCTGAACACCGCACTCATCGGACTCCCCCGCCTGTGCCTGCTGACTGTGAATTGGCCGCGTCCGGCGCCTCGGGAGGACCGGTCCGGCGAGCCCGCCACCGCTGCCCGAGTTCGGCGTGCAGGTGACGGAGGTCCGCACCGTACGGCACGGTCACCGCTCGCAGTGACGGCACCGCCGGCAACCTGCGTACCGACCGGGCGGCGATGCCGGCCGCGACGGCGTACCCGACCAGGCTGGCGAGGGCCGCGCCGACCGCGCCGAGCGGGGCCAGCACGACGAGCAGCAGTACGCCGGTGAGTGAGCCGACGACGAGGGCGATCGACGATCGGCCCGCCTTGTCGTGGACGAGCAGCAGGGCGCTGAAGATCTGCACGCAGGTGAACACGACGGTGGCCGCGCAGAGGATGACTGTGGGCAGTGTGGCGGGGGCGAACGCGGCGCCGAAGAACAGTGGCACCAGCAGTCCCGCGCTCGCGGCGAGGACCGTGCACCCGAGTGCCGCCACCGGGACGGCGATCCGGGCCACCCGCAGGACGGATTCGTTGTCCTCGCCGCCCGCCCCGCCCATCAGGACGGTCCGGGCCGCGGTCGCCACGACGGTCGGCAGTTCCGCCACGCTGACCGCCACCGCGTAGAAGCCGAGTTCCCGTGCCCCGAGCAGCGGTAGGCCGATGACCTGGTCGAGTCGGGCGTTGGAGGTCGCCGCGAGCACCCCCGGCAGGCAGACGAGCGCGTACCGGATCAGCGACCGGACGGGAATCGGCTCGGCCCGGTCGGCTGGCTCGGTGCTGCTCGCCGGCACCGGGCGGCGCAGCCGGGGCAGCCCGACGAGCACTCCGCTGGCCGTCGCGGTCAGGAAGAGCGCGGCCGCCCAGAAGGCGCTCAGGTCGAGGGCCACGCAGGCGATGACCAGCAGGATCGTCCGCAGCGCCGCCGGCACGACCTTCATCAGGTTGACGCCGCCGATGTCCGCGGCGCCGGTGAGGGCGCCGATCGCCAGGTTCGCCAGGATGTGCAGCGGCGCGAGCAGGGCGAGCACCAGGAACTGCTGCCTGTCGACCTCGCCCTGGTCGAAGACGAACAGGCTCAGCACGCCCAGGAGCAGCACGGCGACCAGGCCGAGCGGCACGGCGGCCAGCAGACTGACCCGGGCCGCGTCCCGCCGGGAGAGCCGGCGCTGCCGGACGTGGAAGGTCAGCGCGTCCTGCAGACCGTAGGTGCCCAGCCAGCCGCAGATCACGATCGGCAGGGTGAGCGCGGCGTACAGCCCGCGCCCCTCCGGCCCGAGTTCGCGGGAGAGGAAGGGGCTGACGAGCAGCCCGCTGACCGGGATCAGCAGGTTGGCGGCGGTGGAGGTGACCAGCCGGTTGACGGCCATCACCGTGCGGGTTCAGCGCCGGTGGCACCGCGCTCGGCGAGGTAGCCGTCGGCGGCGAGCGCCGTGCGGAGACGCTCGGCGAACCGGTCCTCGGAGAACTCCTGGCCCACCAGCCGCGTCGCCTCGGCGGCCATCGTGTCCAGGGCGGTCGAGGTGGTCGCGAGGAGTTCCGCGGCCATCGCGGTCGGGTCCGCGGCGATCCGGACGGCGGGGCTCGCCGGCACGCCCTCGGCGCCGACAGCCGTGGTGAAGACCGGCACCGCGTGGGCCAGCAGGGTGAGGGTCTTCAGCTTGACGCCGGCTCCGCTCCACAGTGGCACCACGCCGGCGCGGGCGTTGGCGAGCGCGCCGCGCAGGTCCTCGACGTAACCACGCACCCGTACGCCGGGGTGCCGGTCCAGCTCGGCGCGGACCGGTGCGGTCAGACCCGAGCCGATCAGGGTGAGGGTGTAACCGGCCCGGGCCAGCGCCGGCCAGCCCTCGGCCAGGAAGCGCCGCAGGCCGGTCAGGTTCGGTTCGTACGCGAAGCTGCCCAGCCAGACCAACTCCCGCTCCTGGGGCCGAGGTTGGTGGCCGGACGGGAGCGGGACGCAGCTGGGGAGCACGAAGGTGGCCGCCCGGTCGTGGTGCCGACGCAGCCGCTCGGCCTCGTCGGCGCTGGTCACCGAGACCGTCGCGCAGGATGCCAGCGCCCGCCGCTCGAAGCGGGTCGAGACGGCGGTCAGATAACGGGCGCGCAGCCGGTACGTGAGGTCGCCCGCCGCCTCGATCTCCTGCCGGACGCTGGCGGCGAGCACGTTCGCCTTGTCCCAGTGCCAGCGCAGCCCGGTCCCGTGCACGTAGGCGCCGGCTGCCTCGCCGAGGGCTATCGCCGCGCCGTCGCGTCGCCGAAGCTCGTCGTGCAGGTCGGCGCTGTAGCGGCTGCGGACCCAGGGCGGCAGACCGGAGGTGAGGGCCTGCGAGTATCGCCCCGGCGGACCCAGACGGTCGTAGCGGAACGGCGTGGCCTCGAAGGTGCGCACCCGCATCGGGTGGAGCATCTCGCGCAACTGCTCCTCCTGGTCGGCGGTGGTGTCCGGGCGGCGGACCACCAGCAGGGTGCAGTCCGGCACCTGAGCCAGCGCCCGCAACACCATCGCCACCCGGACGGGATCGCCCCGGTCCAGCGGGATCGGCAGGTACGACGAGACGACGCTGAGGGTCACCGGTGGCCACCTTCGCAGGGCACGGTCGGTCGGGTCGGGGTCGAGTCGGCCAGTTCCCGCCAGACGGACAGCAACCTGTCGGCCTGCACCGCCGGGGCGAACTCCGACCGGAGCCGGAGCAGCAGCGCCTGCGCGCGTCGCCGAGCCGTGACCGGCTCGGCGACCACCGTCCGGATCGCGGTGGCGAGGGCGACCGGATCGTCCGGCGGGACGAGCCAGCCGCTGTCCGGACCGACGAGTTCGGGGATGCCCGAGACCGCTGTGGTGACCACGGGGACGCCCTGACTTGCCGCCTCCATCAGGAACACCGGGATGCCGTCGAGGTCGCCGTCCGGGGCGGGCCGGCAGGGCAGGGCGGCGACCTGCGCGCCGGCGAGTGCGGCGGTGGCCACCGGATGTGGCACCGCGCCGTGCAGCACCACGCTGTCGGCCAGCCCCGCCGAGTCGACCCGGCGGCGCAGTTCATCCCGCAGTGGACCGTCGCCGTAGATGTCGTACCGGATCGGATGCCCGGCCTGGACGAGCCGGGCCACCGCGTCGATCGTGGTGTCGACCCCCTTCTTCGGGATCAGCCGGGCGACGGTGACGATCCTCGTCGGCGCGCCCGGCGTGGGGGTGGTTGGCACGGCCGGTGGGGCGTCCAGGAGCCCGGCGTCGAGGCCGGCCCGGACGACCCGGTGGGGAGTCGTCGCGATCGGCACCCCCCGTGCCGCGAGTTGGCCGGCGGTCGCCGCGGAGACGACGAAGAGGTGCCGCAGTCGGGCGATCCGGCGACTCAGCGCCGCCGCGTCCGGGTCGAGCAGGAAGTCGGCGGCGTGCGCGGTCGCCGTCACCGGCCGGTCGAGTCGGCGCCCGACCAGCAGGGCGACAGCGGTGGGCACGTTGACGAAGTGGGCGTGCAGGACGTCCGGGTCGAAGCGCGCGATCTCGTCGGTGAGGGTGGTGGCAGCGCCACTGGCCAGCAGACCACGAGCCAGTCCCCGCCCCCCGGCAGCCCGCGACGGCAGTCCGAGCAGGCGCAGGTCGGCCGGGAGCCCGCCGGGACGGCGGAGCAGGTGCACGGCGGCCCGACCCGGCTCGGCCCGACGGTTGCCGTCCGGGTTGGCCACGAACACCTCGACCGTCGCCCCGGCCGCCCGCACCGCCTCGATCTCGGCGGGGATGAAGGTCTCGGTGAGCCCGGGTGGGCGGATCTGGACGTACCCGATCCGTAGTGCCTTTGCGCTCACGCGGCGTCCCGCGCTGGGGCCGGCCGGTGGGCGCGGCGGACGGACTCGAAGAACCCGGCGTGCTGATCGACGCAGTCCGCGTCGGTCAGGAGGCCCGGGGTGCGGGCGGCGGCGGTGGCCAGGTCGTGCCGTAGCTGCGGCGAGCCCACCAGGTCACGCAGCACCGCGGCGAGCGCGTCGGCGTCTCCGGGCGGGATGAGCATTCCGTTGACGCCGGAGCGGATCCACTCCCCCGGCCCACCGCCCTCGGTGGCCACCACCGGCAGCGCCCGGGCCAGTCCCTGCAACACGGTCTGGCCCAGCGGCTCGGCTCCGAGCGACGAGTGCACCAGGACGTCGACCGAGTCGAGGAAACCGTTGATGTCGTCGACGTGGCCGCGAAAGATGACCTGTTCGCTGATGCCCAGCGTCGCGGCGAGTTCCCGTAGTTGCGTCTCATAGGCCTCCTCGCCGAAGAGCGGGGCACCGCAGAGGTACGCGCGCACGTCGGTGCCGCGCAGGCTCGCGGCGAACGCGCGGAGGAAGACGTGCTGGCCCTTCCAGTGCTGGAGCCGGCCGACCATGCCGATGGCCTTGACCTGCGGGCGGACCTCGGGGTGCGTACGCCGCTCGGAGATCCCGCTGGGACTTTGCAGCACCGTGCGCTGGGCCGGGATCCGGGGGCCCGACGGAACGCTGGCGAGGGTGAACCCGGAGTTGGCGATGATCCCGTCGGCGCGCCGCATGGCCAGCCGACGGAACGCGGGCAGACCGATCGGGCCGAGGCTCTCGACGGTCAACGGGCCGCGGAGGTGCACCACGAGGGGCCGGCGTCTGGCGCGGTCGGCGAGCGCGCACATGATCGCCGCGGCGGCGGTGTTCGCGTGCACCAGGTCGGCCTGCTGATACAGCGGGCTGCGCCGCAGCACCCGGGCGCCGTCGCGCAGCGCGGTCAGGTAGCGGGCCGCCAGCAGGGGCGCCGAACTGCGGGTGCCGCCGGTGGGCAGTGTCGGCAGATCCCGGGCCTGCGCCACCTCCTGCGGGGGGAGTTGGTCGAAGGCGACGCCGGTGGGTGGGCCGTACAGGGATGCCTGCCAGGGGTGCCGCTGATTGAGCAGGCGGGCCAGGGCCAGCTCGGCCCCGCCGGGTTGCGCGGTGTGGGTGACGTGCAGCACCCGCATCGGGTCAGTCACACTCATGATCGACCCACTCGGTCACCCGGCGGGCGAAGGTCTGCGTCGAGAACCGTTCCGCCTGAACGGGCATCCGCGCCTGGTCCAGCTCGTCGAGCCGGCCGATCGCCGCCGCGTGGTCGTGGGGGTCGAGTGAGTCGACCAGGACTCCGGTCTCCGCGTCGACGACCGTTTCCAGCAGACCGCCACGGCGCAGGCCGAGGACCGGGGTGCGGCAGGCCTGCGCTTCGACCGGCACGATGCCGAAGTCCTCGTGGACGGGGAAGAGCAGGGCGCGGGCGCCCCAGTAGAGCTGCCGCAACCGGAAGCGGTCGGGGTGGACCTCGATGGTGACGGGCACGCGCGCCTGGTGTGCCAGGCGTCGCAGTCGGTCCTCCTCGGGCCCGGACCCGGCGAGGACCAGGGGCAGCCCGGCCTCCTCGGCGATGGCGATGATCAGGTCGAAGTTCTTGTAGGGCACCCAGCGCCCGACACCCAGCAGGTAGTCGCGCGGTTGCGCCTGGTCGGCGGCCGGTGCGGCGGAGAAGAAGTCCACATCGACCGGAGGGTTGATCACCCAGGCGTCGCGCCCCCAGTGCCGGCGGATCCGGTCACGCACCTCGACGGAGTTGGCCGCGTAACTGTGCACGTGGTGACTGAGCCCCACGTCGAGCGCCCGCATCAGTCGTCGGGGCACCGCAAGCATCGGCCCCGACGCGCGATCGTCGACACGCGGGTTCCAGAGATAACGGGCGGGAGCGTGGACGTAGCTGAGGTGCCGGGTGCGGTCGGGATTGCCGAGCCGGACCGTGTGCGCGAACGCGTGGCTTGAGGAGATCACCACGTCGAACCGGTCGCGGGTGAGGGTCCGCCAGACCAGCGGCATGAACGGCAGGGCGACCGCCTTGTTGCCCCGCAGCGGTGTCCGGGCCAGCCACGACACCCGCAGCGGCGGCGGGTCCGCGTCGTCGTCACTCCAGAGCGCGAACCGCGCTGCGGTCGGGAAGACCTCGGTGAGCTGCCGGAAGACCTGTTCCGCGCCGCCGGTGGCGGTGAACCACTCGTGCACGAGCGCAACCGAACGGACGGTCTCGACGGGTGGTACCGGACGGCCGGCTTCGACGGGCGGGATCGGGCGGCCGGTCTCGACGGGCGGGATCGGACGGCCGGCTTCGACAGGTGGGACCGGACGGGGCCCGGCGGGTTGCCCCGGGATGCCCGGCCAGGTGTCGGTGTCCGCCCCGGCACCCGCGAGCGCGACCGGCGACTGCCCGGACGGTTGGCGCAGGCTGGGTGGAACCGGCTGATCCATCACCTCGTACCCCCGTAAGAGTGTGGACGATCGGCGATGCAGCCGCCGACGATAGCTAACATATCGAGCGCAACACATACCACAGTCGACAGAAGTCAGTAAACGGACATCGGATCACCACCGCGGACAACGATCGTCCATACTCTATGCGGTACGTCCATCGGGGACGTATCGTCGGGGCGCGGCTCGACCCGTCGCCGACGGGCGGAATTCCGGATGATGGTGAAATGCCGCTCCCTGCTGAGGGTCCCACCATGGTGTCGTTATGACCGACGACGTGGCTCTGCTGCTACGCCGAACGGGGTTCGGACCAACCGCCAACGAGCTGGCGGCAGCACGGCGGGCCGGCTACACCGCCACCCTGGCCGCGCTGACCACCCCCACGGGGCCTGACATCGGCGCCACCCGCGCGCCCGTGCCCCCGCTCGGTCCCGACCCGTACGTCGGCACACCCGAGCCGACGCCGGCGCAGCGGGTCGAAGCCGACGGGCGACGTCGAGCACAGGCAAGCAGCCTCACCCAGTGGTGGCTGGACCGGATGACCGTCGCCGACCAGCAGGCCGTGGAGAAGCTGCTCTTCTTCTGGCACGGCCACTGGGCCACCTCGATCGT
This sequence comes from Micromonospora sp. NPDC049175, assembly GCF_043197345.1. Taxonomy (NCBI): domain Bacteria; kingdom Bacillati; phylum Actinomycetota; class Actinomycetes; order Micromonosporales; family Micromonosporaceae; genus Micromonospora; species Micromonospora sp. NPDC049175. The sequence goes on from NZ_JBICSY010000010.1 coordinate 18,887, forward strand.
CAAGGTCAAGAGCCCGCAGCTGATGTTGGCCCAGCACCTCACCCTGCGGGAATCCCGCGACTTTCGGGACATGGCCCATCGGATGATCGTCGATCCAGCCCTGGTCTACTGGCTGGACGGCCAGCTGAACAGCCGAGAAGCCCCCAACGAGAATCTCGCCCGGGAGTTCTTCGAGTTGTTCACCCTCGGCCTCGGGCAGTACACCGAATCCGACGTGCAACAGGCCGGACTGGCGTTGACCGGTTGGTGGATCGACCTCGCCGGGCAGCGCTCGGGCTTCGACCCTCGGCGCCACCACGACGGCGCGTCGAGCATCCTCGGCGTGACCAGGCACTTCACCACCGACAGCCTGGCCGATCTGGTGCTGGACCAGGAGGCCTGCCCGCGGTTCGTGGCCGCCCGGCTCTGGCACCGGTACGCCTCCAGCACCCAGCCGATCCCGGAACGCACCAGGGAGCAGATGGCCGCCGCCTTCCCCGAGCCGCTGCCGATGCTCCGGGTGCTGCTGGCCGATGAGACGTTCCCGAGCACCCGTGCCACCATGGTCAAACAGCCGGTCGAGTGGCTGGTCGGCGCGCTGCGGCAACTCGGGTTGCGACCGGCCACCCTCCCGGCGGAGACGGTCACCGGGCTGCTCGACGGGCTCGGCGGTCTCGGGCAACGCCCGTTCGCCCCGCCCAGTGTGGGTGGCTGGCCGGCCGGGGTGGCCTGGCTGACCTCGGCCGCCGCCCGGCTGAAACTGTCCCTGGCCGGCAAGCTCGCCAGCCAGCTCAGCCCGGAGCGGATGACCCCGGAGGAGGTGGCCCACCTGCTCTGCGTGGACACCTGGACCGACCGCACGTACGAGGTGCTGCGCGGCACCACCAACTCCCGACTGATGCTCACCCTCGGGCTGGTCAGCCCGGAATACCAGGTGACCTGAGATGGACCGACTGACCCGACGACGATTCCTGCTCGCCTCCGGTGTGGCCGGCGGCGGCGCCCTCGCCGCCGGAGCCGGCGCGGTCACCCTGTCCCGGCTGCTCGACAGCGCGGACCCGGAACCACGCGTCGCCCGGCGTCCGGTGGAGACGGTCGTGCTTGTCACCCTCTACGGCGGTAACGACGGGCTGAACACCGTCATCCCGTACGCCGACCCGGCCTACCGGGCCTCCCGGCCCGAGCTGGCGTACCCGGAGGAGCAGGTGCTGCGGTTGGACAACGACCACGGTCTGCACCCGGTAATGCGTGGCCTACAGGGGCTCTGGTCGACCGGCCGACTCGCCATCGTGCACGGGGTCGGCTACCCGAAACCGGACCGCAGCCACTTCCGGTCGATGGACATCTGGCAGACCGCGGCGCCGGGCGGCCCGGCCGACACCGGTTGGGTGGGGCGCTGGCTGGACGAGACGCAGGCCCCCGTCGAGGCGGCGGTCAGCTTCGAACCGGTCCTGCCGCCACTGCTTGTCGGACGGCGGCGGGTCGGCGCCTGCGTCAGCTACCAGGGGTTGGAGTTGCCCGACTGGGTGGCGCCCGCGATGGTGGCGTCGCTCGGCCGGGTGCAGGCCGGCGAGTCGGCGATGCAGGCGCGGGCCGCTACCGCCTACGCCGATCTGGTCGACATGGGCCGGCTGGTCCAGGCGGCGGTGGCCCCGGCCGCCAGCCCGACCGACGCGACCCCGGTCGCCACCGCTACCGGCACCGGCGGCGGCGGGGCGCTCGGCGCGCAACTGGCCCTGGTCGCCCGCTGCGTCGAGGCCGGGGTGCCGACCCGCGTGTACTCGGTAAGCCTCGGCGGCTTCGACACCCACGCCGGCGAACGGGCCGCGCAGGAGGCCCTGCTCGGCCAACTCGACGCGGCGGTGACCGGCTTCGTGGACCGAATGGCCGGCAGCGACGCCGGCCGCCGGGTCGCGGTGGTCGTCTACAGCGAATTCGGCAGGCGGGTACGCGCCAACGCCTCCGACGGCACCGACCACGGCACCGCCGGGCCGGTGCTGGTGGCCGGAGCGCGGGTGGCCGGCGGCTTCCACGGCCAACCGCCCAGCCTCACCGACCTCGACCACGGCGACCTGAAGGCGACGACCGACTTCCGGGACGTGTTCGGGGCGGTCCTCGACACGGTGCTCGGGGCGGACCCGGAGCAGTACCTACTCGGCTATCGGGGTGAACCGCTCCCGCTGTTCCGTGCCGGCTGACGAGCTGCCGGGTCGGTCCCGAACCTGGCGACGGATGCTCCGGCGGGGCTAATTGTCGGGTCGACTCACGGAGAGTCTGGATTCCACCTGTAGCGCCAGAGCCCTCAAGCGCGCCCTCCTTGCCTCACTCATGTTCGAGTCAGGACGCAGGGCCTGGGACAGATGCGCGATCCGCCATGAACTGACCACGCTCGCCAGAACCGAACCAGCGGCCGCGCCGATGACCTCAGCGACAGCACGCATCGACTCGACAACGAGTGGTGCTGCCGACCGGACCGCGGGGCCGCGAACGAGCGCCGCACCAACCAACCCTTGCAGCAGGTTCACCAACTGCAGATCGGTGCCAGCGTCGATGACGCGTCGTACGGTGGCGGCATCAGCGAGGTCGAGGGGGTACTCCGCGAGGAATCCGGAGTACGTCAGGAGGCTGGCACCGAGCTGATCCGGTACGAATTCCGGATCGGCGCCGGACCAGCCCCCCTGCTCCTCGAAGATGGCCACTGTCTGGTCGGAGAGGTCACCGACCGCCTGGACCGCCGAGAGGAGCCTGGCCAGGCTGTCTCGTCGGGCCGTGACAAAAGCGAGGAAGACCGGGCGGAACGGGGAAGTACCGTCCCACTCTCTTGCCGCGCCCAATTGGAGAAGCCCCCACAGCGGCGCGAATATGTCGTAGCCCAGCGACACCTCGGACGGCTCGACACTCTTGGGCCCCATGTCCGCTCCTCGGCTGAAAACTTGCCTGGAAAGTGGCCAGGGCCGAAGCGTGGCCAGCCGATCGAAGTGAGTTCTCACCGTAGTGGTGGGCCAACCCTGAGTCTCACCTGGCGGGTGACGTCCTGATGCCCAGCCACGGTCACCTCGACCGAATCCCCGACTGCTGGCCAGAGAGAATGATCAGTAACGTCACGACCGCCAGGACGATAGCTAATCCCGTCCACCAACCCCAGGATTGGCACATCTCCCAAGATTCGAACGAAGAAGCCGAAAGTCATCCACCGCTCCACCTGCCCACGTACTCGCGCGCCGAGCGGGAGTCGCGATTTTATGCCCAGCCACTCAGAATCGTCGATCATCGCTGGCGGAGTCCCCCGACTATCGCTCGAACAAGCTACGCGGCGTCGAGGTGTTCCACGACGTAGGGAAGGGTGGGCTCCCCGCATACCGGGCAATTTTGCCGGAACTCATGCTCGGCGATACGGGGAGCCAGGTCGCCACCCAACACGGAAATAGCCGTTTCCGCCACAACCACCCGAAGAATCGCGGCACAGTTGCGGCAGACGACAGAACGCACCTCGGCCACCAACGCACCTTGGAAGTCCTTGGCATCGACTGTCCCAGCAGTTACTCGGCTGTCGACGGCATGGAGGTCCGATCCATCACTCCAGTGCAGCACGTAGGGCAGGGCCGGCATCGAGGGATAGCTGCGCACCAGGATCCGACGGAGCCGCGGATGGTCGATGAGTAAAGGATCCTCGAGCTGGTCACCGTGGACAACGTCGCCGGGAATGCCCCAGGGCTCGCCCGCCGGGAAGAAGACGAATGGGGTTCCCCCGAGGTCAAGGGTCACGGCCATGGCAGCACATCGATCATGTTACGCACCAGAATCTCCGACTCGCCGGCTCCGGGCAGCGATTGGACGATCACCTGACTCGGGTCCACCATCGCTTGATGGATCTGCCCGTTCGGCCCGGCGAAGTTCTTCGCCGTATCGATGTCGCCGGTGAAAGATATCATGGAGCGCTCCCCGACCTCCGCCATCTCCGTGCCGAACTCCGCATGCGCGTGCGCATAGTTCTGCTCATTACCCCAGGCCCGGACTCCAGCTTGGTGAGCATCCTGGGAGGCGCGCGCCGCGTCGTCGACAACGCCACCACTCTCCATGAACGCGCGCTGGGCGGCGTCGCTCATCACCTTTCCGGTCTCACTGACAATGTGATTCTCCAGCGCCCGCGACGTGCCTCGATAAATCGGGATCTTGCTCCCGGCCTGGTAAGGCGACAGGCCAAGCGGGTCGACAAACCGGAACGGGTTGACCACGTATCTGTACGGGTTCGAGCCAGGAACAAGACCAAGGGGGTCGGCGCTGAGATATCGCGCGATGTCAGGGTCGTAGTAACGGTGGTAGTTGCTCGATGCGCCGGTTTCTGGATCATGGAAATGTCCGGGGAAGCGCAACGGACAGTCGACGCCCGTGGCACTGACGTGGGTCGGGATGCCCCAGATGGTGGTCCGCTGCTGCCAGGCGATCTCGCCGTCCGGGCTGACCAGTTCGGTGGGCGTACCGACCAGGTCGGTCACGATCGCGTAGAAGCGGCGGTCCACCTCGCCCTGGTCGGCCACGCCGTCGGTCTGGGCGATCGGGATAAACGCGCCGGGCGCGTACTCCCAGGTGCTGCTCTTGTCGCCGTCGTCGCCGCGTCGGGTCTGCTCGATCAGGCGCGGGCCGTCCCACGCGAAGTCGACCTGCTCGACAACGGCACCGTCGGCGTCGAGGCGTTGCTTGGCGACCCGCCGGCCCAGCGCGTCGTACCGGTAGCGCCACCGCGTTCCGTCCGGAGTGGTGACCGCGACCAGCCGATCATCGCTGTCCCAGGTGTAACGCCAGCTCAGCGGCTTGGTCGAACGTTGCTTGATCTGCCGCAGCGTGACCCGGCCGGCGGCGTCGTGCTCGTAGCGCACGTTCCCGGCGGACCGGATGAGGGTGCCGGTGTACTCCCGCTCGCCTCGAGCGTCGCGATCGCTGTCGTCGCCCGTGTCGCCAGACCAGGTGGCGCTGGCGACGTTGCCCGCGTCGTCGTAGGCGTACCGCTCGGTCCACTCGGCGGCCCGCACGGCGGTGACCCGGCCGGACCGGTCCAACTCCAGCCGGCGTTCGCCGGTGGCTTGGTCGGCAATGTCGGTCAGGTGACCGTCGGCACGGTACTGGTACGCCCGGTGCGCGACCAGGTCTGGCACGCCGCCGTCGACGGTAGGGCTCGCGGTGAGGATCTGGGAGAGCAGCCGGTGGCTGGCATCCCAGCTCTGGGTCAGGGCGAGGCTCCCGACCATCCTCCGGGTCTCCCGGCCGGCCGCGTCGTAGGTAAAGCTGACCGTCGCGCCGCCGGTGTGCAGGGCCACGGGCCGTTGGCCGTCGTACTCCCAGGCACTTTCCACGCCCGACGGGGTACGCCGGTGCGTCCGTCGACCAAGCGCGTCGTAGGAGGAGGTGACGGGCTGGCCGTCCTGGATCTCGGCCAGCACCCGACCCAACGGATCCCGCTCGAACCGGAGTTCGACATCGGGTGAGGTCGCGTGTAAGAGCCGGCCGACCGGGTCGTACCCGAAGGTGGTGACGCCCTCAGGGGTGCGCTTCTCCACGACGTTGCCCAGCAGGTCGCGGATCAGTTCGATGCTCTGCTCAGCGCCGTTGGCCCGGCTCACGACCTGGCCGACGGCATCAAGCGTGTAGGCCTGGGAGCGGCCGTTGAAGTCGGTCTCGGCGACCAGCCGCCCGGCCGGGTCGTAGTCGTAACGCCAGACGAGCCCCTGCGGGTTCGTCACCGTGGTGAGCCGCAACTCCGTGTCGTAACCAAAAGCCAACCGGGCGCCCAGCGGCCCGGTACGCGCCACCGGCAGATCGAAGTGCCCGACCTCGAACTCGGTGGTCGCACCGGTCTGATCGGTGTGGCTGACCAGGTTGCCTTCCGGGTCGTAGGTCCACTCCTCACTCGCGCCGTCCGGGCTTCGTCGCCATGCGAGTCGTCCCTCGACAGTCCAGCCGAGGTGGGTGGTGCCGCCGACCGGATCGGTCACCATGGTGATCCGTCCTGCCCGGTCTCGCCGGTAGCTGGTCGCCGCGCCGGTGGGGTCGGTGAGTTGGCTGATCAGCCCGGTCGGGTCGGTGGCCACCATCAGGGCGTTGCCGAGCGCGTCGATCACCTCGCTGAGGTGACCGGCCTCGTCGTACCGGTACCTGGTCGCCGCGCCGGCCGGGTCGGTGACCATGGTCAGGTTGCCGCGCTCGTCGTACGCGCGCCGCCAGATCGCGCCGTCGACGTCGGTGACCACGACCGGCTGACGCAGCTCGTTGTACGACGCCAACGCCCGGCTGCCGTCCGGGCGGGTGACCTCGACCAGGTTGCCGTCGTCATCGTAGGACCAACGAGTCGTCCGCCCGAGCGCATCGGTCTCGGACAGCTTCCGATCGAACCGATCCCAGGTGGAGGAGGTGACGTTCCCCAGCGGATCCGTGACCCGTTCGGCCTGCCGCAGGTCGTTGAGCGCGTAGACGGTCGCGTGGCCGAGCGAGTCGACCACCGTGGTGACCCGGGCCTCGGTGTCGTAGCGCAGCAGGCCGGTCAGGTAGCCACCGGTGCCGGAGGTGGCGACACAGCGGCCATCCTCGTCATAGGTGTAGCGGTACTCGGTGCCGTTGCGATCGGCCCACCGGGTGACCCGTCCGTCGATGTCGTAGTCGAAACGCAGCGGCATTCCGGAGGAGTTGACGACCTCGGTCAGGTCGCCGGCCTCGTCGTAGCCGAAGCGGACCAGCTCGGTATCGGTGTCGTCGCCGGCAAGGTCGAACCCGACGATCCGGTTTTCCTCGATGTGCACCCGAACCCGGTAACCACCGGAGTGCACCAGCTCGACAGGTGCTCCGCTGTCGTCGTGCCGCACGTCGACCCGGTGACCGTTGCGGTCGGTCAGCGCGACCAGCGGGAGTTGGGCCGCCAGGCTGCCGGGCACCGGCCCGAAGTGCCAGGTCCAGCCCCGTGTCGGGTCGGTGACCTGGTAGGCGCCGCCCGCCGGATCCTGCGCCAACAGCCAGCGCGGCCCCTCGGTTGGCAGCCGGTCCGGACGACCGTCGTCGCCGACCGGGTAGATCAACGTCATCCCATCGGCGGTCGCGACGTAGACCCCGCTCTCGTCGACCTCGATCCGCTGATCGAGCGTGGAGGCCCAGGACCGGCCGAACCAGCTCCCCATTCGGTACGACGACAGGTGCGTGCGGGACAGTAGTAGCGGCAACGCACCGGGCAACTCGACGTCGGTCTGGGTGAGCACCATGTCACCACAGGCGATATCGATCGGATCCAACCGCGCCAGCCGCTTGATCGCCTCGATGCCGTTGGCCCTCGGGTTCGCCAAACCCCAGCGGGCCACCGAGCCCATGTTGCGACCCCGAGCCGCCACCGACGAAAACGCCGACGCCACACGGGTGCCCTTCAACGCACCCGCCCCGAGCCGAGCCAGCTTGCCCACCCCAGGTAACAGATTCAGCCCGACGTCGATCAGGATCGTCTTCAGGCTGCCCTTACCGGTGGCGGCGTAGATCGACAGGTCGATCGCGGACGCGAGCAGGGCGCTGCCAATCGCGATCGGACCCATGATCGGCGCGAGAATCGGAATGAACGACAGCAGACCCGCGACCAGCGAGACGATCTTCAGCGCGCCGGACAGCTGCGCCAACAACTCCTGATTGTCCCGCACGAAGTTGGTGAACTGACCCTTCAGATCCCACCACTTCGGGTTCTCCTTGAACCGCAAACCCTTCGCATCGTTGACCACCCGCACGCAGTCACGCACCGCCGCGGCCAACTCACCCCGCAGGGCGCCGGCCTGGCCCACACACTCGTCCCAGTCGCGCTGCGCCTGCGACAACGCCGAACCCGCCGCCCCCGCATCCGAGCGATACGCATCCGGTGCCGCCGCCGCGGCTTCCTCCGGCGGCCGGTCGGCGACCTCCCGCTCATGACGCTCATCGGCCTGCCTCGCCCGATCAGCCCGCCCCCGCGCCGCCTGCAACGCCGCCCACAAACCCGGCGCACGCTGCGCCAACGGACGCATCCGATCCTGCAACGACGACAACGACCCCGCGAACACCGTCAACCCGGTCGACACCCTGCCGAACGCATCACCCGTGACCCGCAAATGCCCCGGCATCTGGGCATTGAGCCCCTCCCGGAACAGATCACCCTCCGGACCCACGAACTGACTCGTATCCAAACCCGTGATCTGCCCCGCCGCCTGCGACGCCGCCGACCCAAAACCCTGCCACCGCGACGCCGACGACCGAACCGCCGACGGATCACCATCCATCTTGAACAGATGCGCCGGAAACTCAGCCATCGCGCCCGGACCTCCCCCGTGTCCACGCCAACAAGCTCGTGTCCGTAGCTCGCACAACGCCTCAGCGCGGGACAGCTAACCGCCCGGCACCACGGCGATGCGTCCGCGAGTCACCTGACGTGGAGCCATCCCTGGTGGTCGACTACGGTCCGAACATAGACGTGCACCGAACTTTGATCACTGCTTCGGTCGCTTATTTGCACAATCTGCGCAGCGGCCCGCACCGCCGAATCGGCCGGCGACGGGAGGACGGGACAGGCCAGACCGGCCGGAGGCAGCGCCGGCCTAGAGGCCACGGCGTGGTCGAACAGCCGGGCCCCTCATTCGGGAAGGACCGTTCAGGTCACCTGGCCACACCCGAGCCGGCCCGCTGCCCGCTCGGCCCTATCTTCCCAGGTAGCACCATGAAAAAGATCAGCAAGCAGCCCTTCCGACTCTTCGGGCGAGAGTCGCTTGCCACCCAGACCGGTGCCCGAGAGGTCGCCACCGGCAGCCATATTCCAGTGTGCGGCGACGACCACCCCGAGCGCTACCGAGCCTCTGTCCCGGTTCGCGGTGACATACCCTATGCAGGTGCCACTCGAAGAATCGGAGCCGAGTTGCACCAACTCGACGCTGGACAATTTTCCAGCTATCTCAGACTTCAGAACAAAGGAGAATTCCGGGCCGCCTTCCGCCGGCTCGGAACCCATTCGGACGTCCTGTTCGAGGTGCACAACCACCGCCGTATCGGCCAGCATCTCAAGCGTCTTCCCTACCTGCTCGACGAGGCTCTGCGGGTCCAGAGGTCGCCCACCTTCGATACTCCACTCAAGTGCCATAGTGAACCCAGCCTTCACCAGTCCGAATCGAAATTTGGGAGAATGCTGGCCCATCGGCCATCCTGGCCAGATGGTCAATTCCAAAGGCGTCAGCCCTCGCGCCCGAACCTCCCCGTGTCGCCAAAAAGCCTGAACCCATCGATGAGCCCCGACACAGGACGACCACCCGCTCGGCACCACTGACCAGAACGACTCCGATGGAGTCGTTCCACAGTCATCCGATCATAGACATGCGACGAACTTTGACCATTACGTCAGTCACAGTTTCGCTATCTGAGTAGGCCGCCGGGACCGCTGCGCGCCGACGTGTGAGCGAACGGCCAAGCACCGGTAGCGCAGGTTTACCTGGTTAATGGCCTCTCCGTACTTGGCGTTGTAGACCTCGGTCAACAGCACCATCGGGAATTCGGCGTCCGCAGCGGTGAATGCGCTGATCGGCAGGGAGAGGTGGAACAGCTTGCGCATCTCCACCACTGCCTTCACACCGGGACGACGGGTGACCAGGACGTCGATCGGGCCGTCCGCTGCCTCAGGCCTGGCGTCCTCCGTCGAATCGATCGAGCGGAAGCCCTCCGCTGCCAGTACCGACAACCGACCAGCGCGCCTGCCGTCGGACGTGCCCACCGCCCCGAGACCGATAAGGAAGACCTCGGGATCGCGGTCGTTCGTCGCGACGAACAAGCCGTCTCCCCCACCGTCGCTGCCGATCAGCAGCAGACCCGGAGCGGCTTCCGAAACCTCGTACGCGAGGTTGCGTTCGGCGATCTCGTCGGGACCGTAGACGTAGACGTCGCCTTCGTCCACCGGCCGCACGCCGGTCCACACGTCAAGCAGGCCCACCGGCGGCCGGACGCCCAACTGCGCCTCGACCCGTTGGGAGATCGCCTTGCGATCGTCCTCCACGGAAAGCTCCCCTGATGGCCTCGATGCTGTTGAAACACGTGTTCGCGTTATCGATTGTCTTCTGGGCCACGTCCCGCGGTACAGCGACGTTCAACAGTTCTCGAGACGATGCGCAGCGGGCCTGGTTCCGAAGAAGCGCCATCCCGGCTAGCCGTTCACGCTCCCCACGACGAACTCTCTCCGGCCGGAATGACGTAGGACCTGGCGAGATTCTCGTCAAACAGGACGAGTAGCGAGTCCGGCATATATCGGGGTGTTCCATCGTCGACTTCGCCAAGTGCGATGACGGCAGACCCGGTAACACCGAAATCGAATCGCACCGCCCACAGCAGCTCTGGACAGTCATCGCCCGGCTGGTGCCACGCCCATGAAATGCCCTCGACGGCGTGTCCCAACCGGGACGGCCAAGGAGGAATGGCGCTGGCATCGACCGCGACGGCCGACCTGCCAAAAAACAGCGGATCCACCGGGTCGGTGGCGACGGCCAGACCTTCATTGAACCCGTTCATCGACCACGCCACGTTGAACGTAAGATCGTCAAAACGAAGTGAGACACCCATGTCGGCGACATGAACCGCACCGGCAGGCGAGTCCTCCTCCACCCACTCCAGCCCGGGCGGAACGAAGTAGGTGACACCCCGGAATCGACGTGCCGCTACCGCCGCAGACAACTCGTCGATTCGGGTCTTGTCCTCGCGCTGCACCAAAGCCATGCTCATCAACTAATCTTTCCAAAGAACTGGAATACGTTGTTTGCGTCGAAGAACGCCGAGATGAAGCCGTCACCGCCGGGTGAAACGATGTTACTGACGACATGATACCCGCCAGGGAAGTTGGTCTTGAGACCAGCCGGCACCACGCTCGCAAGAGGATCCTTCAATACTTTTTCGAGCATCCCCTGCCCAGCTTGGTTCAGGATTTTTGGCGACTGCGAGGGCAGGTGCGGAAGGTCGCCCTGCATCATGTGTTGTTGATATTTTCTGCCGGCATGAGTTAGCCCCGTCTTGGCTGCCTTCGCGCTATCCGCCGCCCGGCCACCGGTCGCCGCCATCTGGGCCAGACAGCCTATGAGTCCAAGTGGGTCGAGCCAGCCGAGCGGGTTTATCACATAGGCGTGCGGGTTGGGACCAGCTTCGAGGCCGATAGGATCCGTCGACACGTAGCGAGCTGTATCGGGGTCGTAGTACCGGTGATAGTTGTACGAGGTGCCGCTCTCCGGGTCATGGATCTGCCCGGGGAAGCGCAGCGGGCAGTCGACCCCCGCAGTGCTGACGTGAGTCGGAATCCCCCAGATTGTCGTCCGCTGCTGCCAGGCGACATCGCCGTCCGGGCTGACCAGCTCGGTGGGCGCCCCCACCAGGTCGGTCACGATCGCGTAGAACCGGCGGTCGACCTCGTCCTGATCGCCCGGGCCGTCGGTCTGGCTGATCGGGGTGAACGTGTCCGGGGCGTACTCCCAAGTGCTGGTCCGGTCGCCGTCGTCGCCGCGGTGGGTCTGCTCGATCAGGCGTGGGCCGTCCCAGGCGAAGTCGACCTGCTCGACCACACCACCGTCGTCATCGAGGCGCTGCTTGGCGACCCGGCGACCGAGGGCGTCGTACCGGTAGCGCCAACGGATGCCGTCCGGTGTCGTGACCGCGACCAGTCGGTCCTCGCTGTCCCAGGTGTAGCGCCAGGTCAAGGGCTTGGCCGACCGTTGCTTGAGCTGCCGCAGCGTGACCCGACCGGCGTTGTCGTGCTCGTAGCGCACATCACCGGCACGGCGGATCAGGGTGCCCTTGTACTCCCGCTCGCCACGAGCCGCGCCGTCACCGTGTGAGCCGGGCCAGGTAGCAGTGGCGATGTTGCCGGCCTCGTCATAGACATACCGCTCGGTCCAGTCGCCGGCCTGGACGGCGGTGATCCGGCCGGCTCGGTCCAGCTCCAACTTCCGCTCGCCGCTGAGCTGGTCGGCGATGTCGGTGAGGTAGCCGTCGGCGCGATACCGGTAGACCCGCTGGGCAACCAGGTCCGGCACCGCGGCTGGCCCCGCGGGACTCGCGGTGAGGATCTGGGAGAGCAGCCGGTGATTGGCGTCCCAGCTCTGGGTCAGAGCCAGACTGCCGACTGCCCGCCGGGTCTCCCGACCGGCCACATCGTGGGTGAAGCGGACCGTCGCACCGCCGGTGTGCAGCGCCACCGGCAGGTGACCGGCGTCGTACTCCCAGACACTCTCGACCCCCTGGGGGGTGCGTCGCTGCGTCTGCCGCCCGAGGGCATCGTAGGCCGAGGTGACGGTCTGACCGTCGCGGATCTCGGCGAGCACCCGGCCCACCGGATCCCGCTCGAAGCGGAGATCGACCGCGGGTGAGGTGGCGTGCAGCAGCCGGCCGGCCGGGTCGTACTCGAAGGTGGTGACACCTTCGGCGGTGCGCTTCTCGACGACGTTGCCCAGCAGGTCGCGGACAAGCTCGATGGTCTGCCCGGCGCCATTGGTCCACGCCACCATCTGACCGGCGGCGTCGTGCGTATAGGTCTGCGTCCTACCGTTGAAGTCAGTCTCGGTTGCCAGCCGCCCGGCAGGGTCGTAGTCGTAACGCCAGACGAGCCCTTGCGGATTGGTGACCGAGGTGAGCCGCAACTCGGCGTCGTAATCGAAGGCAAGCCGGGAGCCGTCCGGCCCGGTACGTGTCACCGGCAGGTCGAAGGGCCCGATCTCGAACTCGGTGGTCGCCCCGGTCTGGTCGGTGTGGCTGACCAGGTTGCCTTCCGGGTCGTAGGTCCACTCCTCACTCACCCCGCCCGGGCCACGCCGCCATGCCAGCCGTCCCTCGACCGTCCAGCCGAGATGGGTGCTGCCACCGAGCGGATCGATCACCTCCGCGACCCGCCCAGCCCGATCCCGTCGGTAGGTCGTCACCGCTCCAGTGGGCTCGGTAACCTGGCTGATCAACCCGGCCGGATCGGTGGCCACCACCAGGGTATTGCCGAGCGCGTCGATTACCTCGCTGAGGTGACCGGAATCGTCGTAGCGGTAGTGGGTAGCCGCGCCGGCCGGGTCGGTGACCATGGTCAGGTTGCCGCGCTCGTCGTACTCACGCCGCCAGACCGCTGCGTCGACGTCGGCGACCACGACCGGTTGGCGCAAGTCGTTGTACGACACGGACACCCGGCTGTCATCCGGGCGGGTGACCTCGACCAGATTGCCGTCGTCATCGTAGGACCAACGAGTGATTCGCCCGAGAGCATCGGTCTCGGACAGCTTGCGATCAAACCGATCCAAGGTGAACGCTGTCACGTTCCCCAACGGGTCGGTAACCCGATGCGTGTGACCGCGCTCGGTCAGCTCGTAGACGGTGGTTTGGCCGAGCGAGTCCTCTACGGCGGTCTTCCGGTCAGCCGGGTTGTAATGCAGCCGCGCGGAGAGGAAACCACCCGAGCCGGTCGCGGCCACACAACGGCCCTGCTCGTCGTAGGTGTAGTGGTACTCCTGCCCATTACGGTCCTGCCAGTGGGCCAACCGGCCGTCGTCGTCGTAGCCGAACCGCAGCGGCAGCCCCGACCCGTTGATCACCTCGGCGAGGTGACCGTTCTCGTCGTAGCCGAACCGCACCAGAGTCCGGGCCTCACCGGAGGACTCCGCGTCGAGCAGACTCAGCGCCGCGACCTGACCATGCAGAGTGTCGACAGCGATCCGGTACCCACCGCTGTGCCGAACCTCGGTGACCACACCGTCGCGCCAGTCCAGGTCGATCCGGTGACCGTTACGGTCGGTCACGGCAACCAACGGCAGAACCCGAACGAGGACGCCATCGCCCTCCGGCTCGGACTCGGGCTGGCCGGGCGCCGCCTGCAAGTCCGGCACCGCCCGAAAGTCCGGTACTGCCTCGACGTCGGGCACCACCTCGAAGTGCAGGGCACGCCCGGTCTCGGGCTGCTCAACGCGATAGCCGTCGGCGGTCCGGGTGAGCGGCCAACGGGGACCCGTCGCCGGCAGGACCTGCCCGCCGGTCACGGGCGTCGGGTAGGACAGGACCATGCCGTCCTCGGCGACGAAGCAGACCCCCTCGTCGTCGACCTCGACCCGCTGATCAAGGGTGGACGCCCAGGACGGCCCGAACCACCTACCCACCCGATACGACGACACGTGACTACGGTTGAGGACTAACGGGAGCAGACCCGGTAGCTCGGCGTCGGTCTGGGCGAGCACCACCTCACCACTTGCCACGTCGATCGGGTCACCCGCGCACTTACGCAACCCCAGGGGAATACTCGGGCGGGGCATGCTCGGAAGCGCCGCGCGCACCTTGGGAAGGCCCCTGGCGAGGGTCGGCAATCCACGCTTGGCGAGTGCCAACACCGGTCTGCCGAGCATCGCGAGCCGACCGATGGGCACAACCGTCAACACCGTATCGATCAACAAACTCGTCAAACTGCCCTTACCCGTCGCCGCGTAGATCGACGCATCGATCAGCAGAGCCGCCGCACCCGCAGCGATCGCGATCGGACCCATGATCGGCGCAAGAATCGGAATGAACGACAACAACCCCGCGACCAGCGACACGATCTTCAACGCACCCGACAGCTGCGCCAACAACTCCTGATTGTCCCGCACGAAGTTGGTGAACTGACCCTTCAGATCCCACCACTTCGGATTCTCCTTGAACCGCAAACCCTTCGCATCATTCACGGCCCGCACACAGTCACGCACCGCCGTGGCCAACTCACCCCGCAGGGCGCCGGCCTGGGCCACACACTCGTCCCAGTCCCGCTGCGCCTGCGACAACGCCGAACCCGCAGCCCCCGCATCCGAGCGATACGCATCCGGCACCGCAGCCGCGGCTTCCTCCGGCGGCCGGTCGGCGACCTCCCGCTCATGACGCTCATCAGCCTGCCTCGCCCGATCAGCCCGCCCCCGCGCCGCCTGCAACGCCGCCCACAAACCCGGCGCACGCTGCGCCAACGGACGCATCCGATCCTGCAACGACGACAACGACCCCGCAAACACCGTCAACCCCAACGACACCCTGCCGAACGCATCACCCGTGACCCGCAAATGCCCCGGCATCTGGGCATTGAGCCCCTCCCGGAACAGATCACCCTCCGGACCCACGAACTGACTCGTATCCAAACCCGTGATCTGCCCCGCCGCCTGCGACGCCGCCGACCCAAAACCCTGCCACCGCGACGCCGACGACCGAACCGCCGACGGATCACCATCCATCTTGAACAGATGCGCCGGAAACTCAGCCATCGCGCCAGGACCTCCCCGTGTCCACGCCAACAAGCTCGTATCCCTCGCAGCACCCGACACGGGACCACCACCCGCTCGGCACCACAGACCAGAACGACGCGTCCGGGTCTCGATCGAGGCCCGGACGCGATCGCACGAATGGATCAGCCCTGCAGAGTCCCCCGCACCTGACCGCGCATCTCCTGCACGGACGTCGTGGTTTGACCCAGGGCACCCTTCACCGAGTCGAGGATCTGCTTCACGGTGTCCGCCGCAGTGTTCCACTGCAACTGGATACCGTTGTAGATCTCCATCTCGTCGCCCTCCCAGTTGGCCTTGACCCGGGTGACGAAGTTGGTCAGATCATCGAGACTTGCCTGGACCCCGTTGGCCACCGAAGCAATGTCGCCCTGCGCCGACCCGGCGGTCGACTCGTCGTAACTGAAGACGTCACCCATGATCCCCGTAACCTTCCCGTCAGCCCCGGAACTTCGCGCTGTCCCAGTTGGCCGACCCCATGGTCGACTGCAACTGGCTGGTCTGCTCCGAGTGGTAGGTGTCGTAAAGCTGCCCCGCCGAACCCACCCGGCTCGTGATGTCGGTCAACGCCTTGTTGAGATCGGCCATCGCCGTGTTCCACCGCTGGGTCAGCTGGTCCCAGCTCTGGTAGGCGGATCCCTTCCAGACCGCCGGCAGCGGCTCGATCGCGCTGATGAACGATCGCGCCTGGCTGTTGAGCGCGGCGACCGACGTGTCTAGGTTTGACGAGTGTTGGTTGACCGCATTGTCGGTGATCGAAAACTTCGCACCCATCCGAAGCCCCTCCCGTAGATTCGACCCACAGTCATTCGAACATAGACACGCAACGACCTTTCCGCGCTACCCGAGTCGCATATCTCGCACAGTCTGCGCGGCAACGTCGAGAATGATCTCCTGCGTGCCGCCCGCGAGATCGGCCCAGCGCAGCGCTTCGGGGGTCCGCAGCGCCGGGTCGAACGGCAGGACGAAGGTCGGGAGGTCGCCGGGCGACTGCTCGACCGCGGCGACGCCGGGCTGGGGGTCCTGGCCGACCAACACCTGGACGCCGACCCGGTCGAGCGGCTCACGCAGCAGGGGCGCGATCCACGACCGGCAGTCGGCAAGCATCCGGGAGCCGCGCTCGTCGTTCGGGGCCACGAGCACCACCCGGTCGGCCCGGGTCAGCACCGCCGGCACGACCGGATCGTCGGTCAGCGGCGGGGTGTCGACGACACGTACGGGGAACCAACGGCTGAGGGTGGCCGAGACCGTGCCGTACTCGGCCGCCGTCACCGGGGGTTCGACGTCGCCCGGGGGGCCGGCCAACAGCATCGCCCGCTCGGCCAGCGCTAGGCGCTCCCGCAGCCAGCGGTGACCCACCGCCGGCCGGCGACCGGCGGTGGCGCCGCGCAGGCCGAGACCGGCCAGCACCACCTCGGTGGACCCACCGGCCCGGATCGCCAGCCGGGCGTGCAGGCCACCACCGTGGCCGGTGTCCACGGCGAGCACCCTCGCGCCCTGGTGGCGGGCCAGCGCCGAGGTCACCAGCGCCGCGACGGTCGACCGGCCGGTGCCCGAGCCAGGCCCGACCACGGCGATCACGCCTGGCCGGAGCCGGGCGGAGAGAATCTCGTCGCGCTCCCGCTCGACCCGCAGCCGTGCGGTGATCCGGGGGTCGAGGGCGCGCACCATCGTCCGGCCAATCTGTCGGTACTCGGTCATCGGGGTCCCCCGGTATAGACGTGAGTTGTTAGCCTTGGTGAGCGATGACGGGGAGGCGGGATGACGTACGTTCAGTATCCTTACGCGACGCTGGTGAGCCTAGGTGGAAATTTGACCACCCTTGCCGACCAGTTGGAGACGGATCATCGCGGGGTGGTCGACTGCGACGGCCTGACCGATGATCATGCCGATATCCAGGGTGCGATCTCCGATTTTCGGGACGAATGGAAGACCAGCCTGCTCGAGTTGATGAACAACATCGGCGAGTGGGGCGGGCTCTCCAGCGCGATCGGCAAGATGGTCGCCGACTTCGACACCCAGACCGCCGCCGCGCTGCGCCCCACCGAATCGTAGGGGGTGCCGCATGAGCGACGTCTCCATGCTCGATCCGCTGCCCGCCCACGATCTGAAGCTCAACCCCCATGCCCCGCACCCCGACTTCCCGTGGTTCATCGGGGTCCCCTCAGACTGGGCGCTGCTCGACACCAATCCGGAGTCCTGGCAGCGCAGCGCCGCCCGGATGGTCGACGACCGGTTCTTCGGGCAACGGCTGCGCGCCGCCGAGCGCCGGGAGGTGCTCCAGTTCGTGGAGCAGCTCGTCGCCGACTGCCAACGTGCCGGCGCGTCGCTGAGCCTGGTGCAGCTGGGGCGGATGTCCACTGGTGCGGTCGGCAGCGCCGGGCTGCACCTGGGCTGGTTCAACTCGGCGCCCCAGCCGGCCGGCCTCGCCCTGGTCCGGCAGACGCTGCCGCGCACCGGCACGACGGAGGAGGTCGAGACTCCGACCGGGCCGGGAGTGCTGCACCGCGACGTCGCGTCCACGGTGCCGCCGGGCGGCCTGACCCGGGTCCGTTCGATGGTGTTGCAGCTGTTCCTGCCACTGCCCGGCACCACCTGGACGGCCCTGCTCAGTGCCGCGACACCGCACCCCGAGATGGAGCAGGTGCTCGCCGACGTGATCGTGGCGGTGGCCCAGAGCATCAAGCCCGCCGACCCGGACGACGTAGCGGCCGCAAACGAGGCCTACCGGGCCGATCAGGCCGAGCGCGCCGGCCAGGCCGAGCGGGCGCACGACAATGACTGACAGCCGGTCGGTCGCGACGATCACCGGCGACCGGGCTGGGCTCGGCCGTGGCTGACGGCCGGGACCGGGTGGTGGTCGAGGCGCACGCGCTGCGTACCGCCACGGCCAAGGCCGCGCTCCTGCACGGGTCCCGGCGCGGCCCACGTGATCTGCGCCGTCCCTACGCGACGGTGATCGCGAGCCTGGTCGTCGGTGCCCTGCTGCTGATCGCCGTCTGGGCGATCACAAGTATCGGTGGCCTCCTTGCCCAGCAGCGCCAGAAGCGAGGGCTGGCCCCGCCCGCCGCCACGCAGCCGGCGTCGGACGCGCCACGTTCGTTCCTCGTGCGACCGGCAGGATCGGCGGACCGGCCCGGGGAGACCACGATGATCGTGTCCCGCACCGCGCTGATCGGCTGATCAGCGGATGCGGTCGGCCCTCGGCTCAGCGGGCCGCCCAGTCGAAGCCCCCGAAGACCGCGATCACCAGCGGCGCGAGGCTGACCACCGCGAGCACCTCGGCCAGGTCGAGGAGCTGTCGCAGTCGGGCCGCGCCGACGTCGTCCAACCGGGGACGGCCGGCCCAGAGCACCGCGCCCACCACGACCAGGACACCGACCACTGCCAACCAGGCACGCACCGCCTCGTCGGCATCGGTGAGGCGGACGGCACCGAGCACCGCGACGGTGGCCGCCGTCACCGGTGGGACGAGCATGGGCAGCACCTGACCGAAGCGGGTGAAGACCCGCGCTCGCAGCGCGAACACCAGGCCCAGCACCGCACCGAGCACCACGCCGACGCCGGCCGGCCCGGTCAACAGCACGACGGAGGCGGCGGTGGCGGCCAGCGCGACGCCGACCAGGGCACCGGACAGCACGCTCTGGCCTCGGCGGACCGCCGCCGCGACCAGGTGCCGGCCGACCCACTGGCTCTCCTCCTGCCGGCGCAGCAGATCGACGAGGCGGGCCGAGCTGAGCGCGAGCTGCGGCGCCAGACCCACCGCGAAGACGACCACGACAGATCCCACGGCCGCCGCCTGCTGCGGGTCGAGCCCGGCGACGAGCAGTGTGGTGCCGAGCCCGCCGAGCACCGTCACCGCGAGCCCGCCGGCGGCGACGCCGTACCAACGCTCACCGGCCAGGACGAACAGGGCGGCGCCGAGACCGGCGCCGAGGGCGCCGGCGGTGAACCAGGCCGGCTCGGGCCAACCGGCCGCTCGGGCCACCGCGAAGCCGGCGACCAGCCAGGCCGGCACGGCAGCGGTGATCAGGAGTGTGCCTCCGGGCGCGCCCAGCAGGCGCCCGGCCAGCACCGTCAGGGCGGCCACCGCGAACAGCATGGCCGGAGCCGCGGCCACCGGCACCGGCATGGTGGTGAGCGCGTACGTGAGGATCAGCACCACGACACCGGCCAGTGCCGCGCTGCCCGTCATCCGTGCGGTGTCCCGCCATTCGCTGCCGTCACCGTCCAGAGTGGTCTGCACCTCGTCCACCACGTCGTCGACGAACGGCGGCAGGGGCGCCTGCTCGGGCGGGGTCAGGTAGAGCGTCTCGGCGTCGATGATGCCGGCCTCGTCCAGGGAGCGGCGTGGGTCCAACCCACCGGCAGCCACGGTGGACAGTTTCCAACGCCCGGCGGCCTCGGGCGTGAGCGAGAGCAGCTCGCACACCTGCGGCACGAACTCCAGCACCGGCCGGGCCGCCGGCAGGCTGATATCGAGGCTTCGCCCGCCGGCCACCACTGTCACTCGGGTGAATCGGGTTGCCATGACCCTCCGTCCCCGCACGGTCGGCCCAGTGTGCCGACCGGTACTACTGTAGGCAGTCGGAGCACTACCGGTAACCCGGCCGAGGCACTGATCGGTTCGGCCCGGAGGGGGTCGCGATGACGCAGCGGGTGATTCACCGACCGGCCCGGGTCCCACCAACGGAGCCGGAGCCGACCGCGCTCGACGTGGTCTCACCACCGGCGGTGCCCGACGGCGGCGGTGGGTTCGCGGGCGTCATGCAGGTCTTCCTCCCGATCATGGGCGGGGCCGGCATGTTGCTCATGATGATGGCCAACCAAAACCCGATCATGATGATCGCCGGGCTCGGCATGCTCGTCGCCACGGTGTTCGGCGGGATCGCCGCGTACGTCACCCAGCGCACCGGCGCGGCCCGCCGTTTCGCCCGACAACGGCAGCGGTACCTGGAGTACATCGACCGGATCCGCGACCAGATCCGGGCGGACGCCGTCACCCAGCGGGCCGCGGCCCAGCACCGGCACCCCGCACCGGAGGTGCTGCCGGACCTGCTCCGGGACCCGCACCGGCGGTGGGAGCGACGGCTGGCCGACCCGGACTTCCTGGTGCTGCGGGTCGGGCACGGTCAGGATCGCCTCTGGCGCCGGGTCACCCTCCAGGCCGACGAGAACAACCCGATGGTCGATCTGGACCCGGTCACCCTGGCCGCCGCCCGGTTGGTCGTGGACCGGGACCGACTGCTCGACGGCATGCCGGTCGCGGTGCCGGTCACCGGTGTGGTCTCGGTGGTCGGCAGCCCGGCCGACACCCGCAACCTGGTGCGGGTGCTGGTGGCGCAGCTCGCCACCCTGCACGCTCCGGACGACGTGCGCCTCGCGTGGCTGCTCGGCGGCACCGCCGGCCCGGAGTTCGACTGGCTGAAGTGGCTTCCGCACTGCCTGCACCCGAGCGAGTACGACGGCCCGGCCCCGCAGCGGCTGGTGGCCGCGGAGCCGATGGCGCTGGCGTCGCTGCTCACCGCGGAGCTGTCCCGGCGTGTCGGTGAGGTCGCCCGGGCCCGGCGACTGGGCGATCCGCAGCACCGGTTCCGGGGCAGCCGGTTGGTCGTCGTGGTCGACCAGATCTCCGCCGGGCGAGCCGACCCACTCGGTCACCTCGAAGCCGGTCTCGCCCCCGACGACCTGGGCATGGCGGTGGTGGTGCTCGTCGACGACCGGCAGCACGAGCCGTCCCACGTGGACGTCCGGGTGCTCTGCGAGGGTGATCAGGTCACCGTGCAGGATCTGCGCAAGGTCAAGGACACTCGGGCGCAGGTGATCCTGGCCGAGCGTGAGCGGTTGCGCGGCGCACCCGCCGGGACTGTCGACAAGCTCGACCTGGCGGAGATGGAGATGCTGGCCCGGCGGGTCTCGCCGCTGCGGCTGGTGGCCGACCTGGTGGAGGACACGCCGCTGGAGTCGACAGTCGACCTGCGTGGGCTGCTCGGCATCGTGGACGAGGCGAGCTACGACGTGCGGTCGCTGTGGGCGCCCCGGATGCTCTCGGACTTCCTCACGGTGCCGTTCGGTGTGGGCACGGACGGCAACCCGGTGCACCTGGACATCAAGGAGGCCGCGTTGGGCGGCATGGGCCCGCACGGGCTCTGCGTCGGCGCGACCGGCTCCGGCAAGTCCGAGGTCCTGCGGACGCTGGTGCTCACCCTGGCGATGACCCACCCGCCCGAGCGGCTCAGCCTGGTGCTTGTCGACTACAAGGGCGGCGCGACCTTCGCCGGGTTGGAACATCTGCCGCACACCTCGGCGATGATCTCGAACCTGTCCGACGACTCCGGCCTGGTGGATCGGCTGCACGACGCGATCCAGGGGGAGATGAAGCGCCGCCAGCAGATCCTGCTCGACGCCGGGCAACTGGCCAACATCACCGAGTACAACAGGCGGCGGGACGCGGGCCGGCCGTTGCCGCCGCTGCCCAACCTGATGGTGATCATCGACGAGTTCAGCGAGCTGCTGACCGCCAAACCGGACTTCATCGAGCTGTTCATCGCGATCGGCCGGATCGGCCGGTCGATCGGCATCCACCAGATGCTCGCCTCGCAGCGGCTGGAGGAGGGCCGACTGCGCGGGTTGGAGTCGTTCCTGTCGTACCGGCTGGGGTTGCGCACCTTCAACGAGCAGGAGAGCCGCACCGTGCTGGGGGTGCCCGACGCGTACCGGTTGCCGCCGCTGCCCGGATCGGGCTACCTGAAGGTCGACACCACGGTCTTCGAGCGGTTCAAGGCGGCGTACGTGTCCGGCACGTACCGGCCGCCGGCCGGCGAGGAGGTGGTGGACGCCGCACCCGACCCGACGGTCTTCCTGATGTACAACGTGGCCCGGCACCTGCCGAAGCCGTTGACGACCGAGGAGTCGGCGGAGGCGGACGAGAGCGTCTCGGCGCCGAGCACCCTGGACGTCGTGGTCGACCGGTTGCGCGAGCACGGGCGGCAGGCGCACCGGATCTGGCTGCCGCCGCTGCCGGCCGCGCTGCCGCTGGACTCCGTCGTCGGCCCGCTGGAGACCGATCCGGCGTACGGCCTGGTGGCCCCGGTGGAGCGTCGCGGGCGGCTGCGGATTCCGCTCGGCCTGCTCGATCGGCCCACCGAGCAGAAACAGGAACCGTTCGTGCTGGACATCTCCGGCGCGGGTGGGCACGTCTGTGTGCTCGGCGCGCCGCAGACCGGTAAGTCGACGTTGCTGCGCAGCCTGGTGGCCGGCGCCGCGCTGACCCACACGCCGCAGGACATCGCGTTCTACTGCGTCGATGTCGGCGGTGGCGCGCTGAACGCGCTGGCCGGGCTGCCGCACGTCGGTGGGGTGGCCGGCCGGCTGGACCCGGACCGGATTCGCCGGACGGTGACCGAGGTCAGCATGTTGATGACCGAACGGGAGGAGCTTTTCGCCGCACACGGCATCGACTCGATCGACACGATGCGGCGGATGCACCGGGAGGGCCGGCTGCCCGAGTTGGCCGCCGCCGACGTCGTATTGGTGATCGACAACTATCCGGTGCTGAAGACGGAGTTCGAGGATCTCGCCGATCTCGTCCAGGACATCGGCTCCCGGGGGCTCGGGTATGCCGTACACCTGGTGTTGACCGCCGGTCGGTGGTCGGACCTGCGGATGCAGCTCCAGGCGGTGATCGGCTCGAAGATCGAGTTCCGGTTGAACGACCCGCTGGACTCGACGATCAAGCGGCAGGCCGCCGAGAACCTGCGCGCCGACACCCCGGGCCGCTGCCTGACCCAGGACGCGCTGACCGCGCACATCGCGCTGCCCCGCATCGACGGCAGTGACGACGTGACCACCCTGCCGAAGGGGCTCGACGATCTGGTGTCCCGGGTGGCGACGGCCTGGACCGGCCCGTCGGCCCCGGCCATCCGGATGCTACCCACCATGATCGGGTACGGGGAGGTGGCCACCGGGCTGCCCGCCGACGGGCGGGTCCGGCTCGGGCTCGACGAGGCGGAGCTGCGACCCACGATGCTCGACCTGTTCGGCACCGACCCGCACCTGCTCGTCTTCGGCGACTCGGCGAGCGGCAAGACGTCGTTGCTCCGCCTGCTGGTCCGGGACCTGACCGCGCAGTTCACCGACGAGCAGTTGGTCTTCGCGGTCATCGACCTGCGGCGCACCATGTTGGACGCGGTGCCCGAGGCGTATCTCGGCGCGTACGCCGGCACCGCCAAGGCCGCCCAGGGCCTGGTGCAGAATCTCGCCACGGTATTCCACGATCGGCTGCCCCCGGACACCCTGACCGTCGACCAGCTCCGGAGTCGGTCCTGGTGGAAGGGGCCGGAGATCGTGGTGCTCTGCGACGACTACGACCTGCTGCCCACCGGCGGCGCCGGCCCGTTGGGCCCGTTCCTGGAGTTCCTGCCGCAGTCGAAGGACCTCGGCTTCCACCTGGTGCTGACTCGGCGCAGCGGCGGCGCGGGCCGGGCCGTCCACGAGCCGGTGCCGCAGCGGATGAAGGAGGTCGGCTGCGCCGGGCTGCTGCTCTCCGGCGAGCGGCAGGAGGGCCAACTCTGGCCGCAGGCCCACCTCTCCGTGCAACCCCCCGGCCGGGGGCGGCTGGTGCGTCGGGGCCGGCGCACCACCCTGGTGCAGTTGGCGTACGTCGAGTAGAACGCGGCTATCGGGTCGTCCCGCCCGGGCCGGAACCCGCCGCCGTCGTCCCCGATCAGCAACAGGTCCGGTGCGTAGTCCGGGATCTCGTACGTGCGGTTGCGTTCGGCGATCTCGTCCGGGACCGTAGCCGGACACGTCGGCTGCGGCGTCCACCGGCCGCTCACCGGTCCCCAGGGCCCGATCGGCGCCGATGCTGAGGAAGCGGGTCAAGCCCAGGCATCCCCGAACCGCGGGCAGGGCGACGGCGCACGTGGTAGGCGTAGGTCAGGGCGAGCACTATCGGACCCCAGAGCCCTATCGGGCTGATGCACACCATGGCCAGCGCCTGCCACCAGCCGTTCTCGTACGCCACGCCGTCGGACACACCGACCCAGGTGAGCGCCATCCAGACCGAGACCGTGGTCAGGAGCAGCCCTCCGAGCACGGCAGGGACAACCGTCGCCATGGACGGCACACGTCTGCCACCAATGACCGGGATCCAGCTCGGGACCACTTCGCCCCAGCCGCGCACCAGACCGATGCTGAGCAGCGCCAGCAACTCGGTGAGCACACTGAGTCCGATGACGTACGGGACAGTGATCCACAACGGAGACACGGGTGCGTCGTCGAGCTGGCCCATGTCGAACTGAAAGGCAAACGGCAACCTCCACAGGCATGAGGGAAGCAGCAGCCAGGGGAGCGCGTAGGCGGTACGGAGCGCCCACCGTGGGACGGGTTGCTCGGTGTCGCTGCTGGCCGGGGCCGCATGCCATAACGTGATCGCCATATCTAAATTCTTTACCGGCGACGACGGCAGATGATCCCCGGTGCGGACCAACCACCTCCCCCGCGCGAGCTAGGGTGCGGCGCCGGCCGAGCGGCAGGAGGGCCGAGCAGGACGCGGCGCGCGGCCGTCCCCGCCCGGGCCGGAACCCGGGGCGGGGAACGGGTCAGCGCAGGTGGAACCGTTCGTCGACCGCGAGGGTCGCCAACTGCCGTACGGAGAACGGCAACTCCTTCAACGACGGCCGGGTCTCGTCGAGCTTCGCGCCCTGCGCCACGTAGACCACCACGCCGTCCGGGTGCCGGTACGCCGACCACTGGTCGAGCCGGTCGTCGCTGCCCGGTCGGACCACCACGCCTACCTGCGCGGCTCCGACGGTCTCGACCTGGCATTCGCCCCGCATGCCCCAGAAGTCGCGGGCCAGGGCGCACGGCTCGGTCGGCAACCGGTTGCCGGCATCGTGGACCTCGACGATCACCCGCCCGGTACCGATGCCTCGGGCCACGGCGACCGAGGTCAGGTAACTCCACCTGTCGACACCGTTCACCTTCTCCTCGAACTGCGCCTGGTGGGTCCGCAACGTCCGCTGGTCGGCGTGCTGGTCGGCCGGATCCTCTGGTGCGGTGTAGCCGGTGGGCACGACGGCGACGACTTCGTTGAGCAGTCGGACGCCCCGGTCGTACTGGGATCCGGCCCGTGCCGTCCGGTCCTCCTGCGGTTGACCGTCCGGCCCGGTCGGCCACGGCTCCTTGGTGTCCGTCGACGCATCCGCGGAGAGGGGGAACCCTCCGCCCGCCGGTTGGTAGACCGGGTCTCCCGGACCGCCGACGGCCGCGAAGCCGGCGACCGCCAACACCACGGCCGCCGATCCGAGCGACGCGCACGTTGCTCGGCGGCGAAAACGTGCCCGTCGCGCCCTGCCGAGCGTGGCTGCCGTACTCAGTGGTGGTGGCGGGGTGGTGCTCGCCATCTCGCTGCGCAACGCGTCGCGCAACTCTTGTCCGTTCATCGCTCCCCCATCTCGGTCCCGCTGTAGGTGGGTGCCAGGAGGCCACGCAGGGTGTCGAGCCCGCGTGCCGCCTGGCTCTTCACCGTCCCTGGAGAGCACTCCAGCAGCGCGGCGACGTCCTCGATCGATTGGTCCTCCCAGTAGCGGAGGACCAGCACGGCCCGTTGGCGCGGTGCGACGCGGGCCAGGGCCTCGAGCAGCACCAGCCGACTCTCCGGCGAGTCCGGAACGGCCGCCTGCTCGGCGTCCTCGCTCCCCACCCGTTCACGCCGCCACCAGCCGCGCCGCCGCTCGTCGAGGAAGGTCCGGACCAGGATCTGGCGGACGTAGCTGTCGAGCACCTCGTGCCGCGAGATCCGGTGCCAGACCCGGTAGAGCTTGACGAACGTGGTCTGCACCAGGTCTTCCGCACGGTGCCAGTCGCCGCACAGCAGGTACGCCGTGGCGCGCATGGCAGCGGACCGTGCCGCGAAGTACTCGGCGAACGCCTCGTCGCGATCGCTCATTCAGGCCTCCGATCCCCGTTTCGAGATAGACACGCGAGGTCTGCCCCGCGGGGTTGCTCCGCAACTCGTGTAGGTCTCAAAGGGATCAACGCCGAACGGCGTCCGGAGGCGACAAACCACTCATGCCGTCGGGGTGGCCGCGTCCACCGCGAGCAGCGTGCCCTTGCCAGCCACCAGCAGGACGCCCGGCATCAGCGGGCGTAGCCCGCCGATCTGCTGGTCGACGAGGCGGCGCTCGCGGGGACGGCCAGCGTCGTCGACGAGCAGCAGCATGCCGGGTCGCCCGGTGGCCAGCACGTGCCCGGCGGCGGCCGGGACGACCTGACCCACCACGTCCGGCCCGACGCTCACCCGCCCACGGAATTCACGGGTGGTCAGGTCCAGCGCGACGGCACCGCGGTGGCGCTCGCGCGCCCACACCACCGCGCCGACGGTGCTGATCCCCGTGGCGGCCAGGTCGCGGTCGTGCCGGAAGAACTCGCCGGCTGTCCCCGCGCCCGGGTTGACCTGCCACAGCGTCCGCGCCCCGCAGCGCAGCAGGAAGCGGTCCGGACCGGCGGCCACGAACGCCTGCCACTGTCCGTCGCCGCCCACGAGGGGTTCCGGCAGGCTCCAGCGGCAGACCTCGGTGCCGTCGCGCACGTCCAGCAGCCGCACCGACGAGCCGCCTGGTTCGCCGACGAGCACCCGCTCGCCGACCGCGGCCGGCAGCACGGTTGCCGCCCGGTGCCGTTCGGCCCAGAGCAGGGCGCCGGTCCACCTGTCGAACGCCCGCAGCGCCGTGTAGCCCCGCCAACCGCCCACCAGGACCCGATCGCCGGCCACCACGATATGAGCCGTGAAGCGGGGCAGGTCGACACTCCAGTGGACCTCGCCGCTGCGCACGTCGAGGCAGCGCAGCTCGTTGCGGTCCTGGCTGATCACCCAGCACTGCCGCCCATCGGCGACGACCGCGCGGGGCCAGGTGCCGACCGGTACGTCCCACCGGGCCACACCGTCGGCCGGGTCGAGACAGACCAGACGGGTCGAGCGCTCGTGCACGAACACCCCGTCGGGTGTGCTCGCCGTCGCGGTCGGGGCAGGCCGCTGGAGCAGCGGGCGACGCCAGAGGACGTCGAAGATCACCGAGCCTATCCCGCTTCGGCTGCGGGCAGCGCTGTCGGCGCAGGGAAGTCGCGGCGCTTCAACTTCGCTCGCCGGCCGTCGGGATGGTGCCAGACGATCCCCTCGTACCGCGGGTGCGCCAACAGCCAGTCACGCAGACCGTCCAGGTCGGTCCCGTGGCACGTCGAACCGCTCGGCATCGGCGTGGGGCACGAGCTCGTGGCCCCGTACACCCTCGGGGTTGCCGTTGATCTTCGGGCCGATCAGTTCGTAGGTGCCCGGAGATCGCCGTTCCGGCGCGGCGGCCAGGGCCTCGGCGTGGTACTTGGCGTACGGCGACTGCTCGACCGGCTCCCAGCCCATGGTCTTGCCCGTCGCGTCGTCGGTCATCACCGGGCGGTAGCCCGGCGGTTGCGTCCGGCCCGCCCGCACCTCGCGCCGGGCCCACCACACGCCGTCCTCGTCGAGCAGCAGGCAGGTGCCGTCGTACTTTCGCGTCGACGTCCCCTCTCCGTCGAGGACCCACTGGCAGGCGGGGTTGACCTCGGAAAGGACGTGCTTGCGGTCGTCGGGGTTCCGTAGAAAAAGGGTGGGAATCTTCTTCACCCGAGCATCGTCCCATCGGCCCGAAACGATTTATCGCAGGAACTGGGGTCCTGGACGCGAGACGGACCGGCCGCGCACGGATGAACCGTGGCCAGCGGGGTATGCGGCGGCCCTGTCTGGTGGAGGAGACGACCGGCCTCGCGGCGTGCCGCGAGGCCGACGCCCGGGCGGGCGGCGCTCGCCGGCCGCCTGGGCGTTTCCCGATCCTCAGTTCGAGGAGATCCAGTTCCAGGCCGAGACGATCCACTCGGTCTGCTGCAGCCACGCCACGCCGAGGCCGACGAGGAACACCGCCGTCGCCAGGTGGGCGCCTCGGGCGCTGCGCCGCACCCGGCCGAGCTGCCGCTCCCACACCACCCGGCCGACCAGCCGGGACAGCGCGAACAGGCCGACCGCCACCAGCATGCTGAGCACCAGCACCAGCACCGGGCCACTCAGGTCACCCTGGCCGGAGAGCGCCCAGATCCCCCAGCACACGAACGCGAAGAGCCCGGCCGCCGCGCTCCACTCGCCGCCGCGCCGCAACTGCGCCATCCGCCAGCTCAGCGGCCGACGCGGGGCCTGCTCGCCGGGCCAACCGGTGCCGGTCGGCTCCTGCTCTACCACCGGGAACGGCTCGGTCCGCGGGCTGCGCCGCTGACCCACCGGAGCCACGCCCCGCCGGAATCCGTCGCGCTGCGGCGGCACCCCGACGCCGGCCTGCGGTGGCACCTCCACGGTCCGCTCCGCCCACGGCTGCGTCTGGTCTGCCATCTCGTCCTCCCCCTGACCGACGGCACCACCACCGCCTGAATCCGAGGGTAACCAGCCGGCAAACAGGTCGCCGACCCCGCCCGAGACGCGGACCGGCACGACGGTGCCGAATCGCCCGCCGGGCAGGGTACGGTCGGCTGATGGCTGACCCCGACCGACGACGGCGACGGCTGCGCCACCACCCCGATGCCGAGACGGCCGCTCGGAGCACCGACACCCCGACGGCCAGCACCACAGGCGTGCACGACGGTGACGACCCGCCCCCGCGCCGCCGGAGTTCCGGCGGCGACGAGCGCGACGGCGAGCGGGGGCTGCGCGGGTTGGTCGGTTCCGGATCGTCCCAGGTGGGGCTCAGCGCCGCGCTACGGGCCCGGGACGCGGCGCGACCTTCCGACGACGACCTCGCCGAGGCGGAGGCCCGGGTGGTTGTCGTCCGACGCAACTGGGTGCCCCGCGAGGAGTTGCCCCGCTCGCCGCGCTGACCCACCGGTCAGGGCAGCTCGGGCAGCTCCCGGGTCTTCTCGTACTCGGCCACCTGGTCGATCCGTCGGGCATGCCGCTCGTTGCCGGAGAACGGCGTGTTGAGGAACGCCTCGACGATGCCCGTGGCGTCGTCGAGCGTGTGCTGGCGGGCACCGATCGCGACCACGTTCGCGTCGTTGTGCTGGCGGGCCAGTTGGGCGGTCTCCACGCTCCAGGCCAGCGCGGCACGGACACCGGCGACCTTGTTCGCGGCGATCTGCTCACCGTTGCCGGACCCGCCGATGACCACACCGAGACCCGTCTCGTCGGCCACCACCTGATCGCCGGTGTGCAGGCAGAACGTCGGATAGTCGTCGTCCGGGTCGTAGCTGTGCGGACCGACGTCGACCACGTCGTACCCCTGTTTGGCCAGGTGGTTGGCCAGGTGCACCTTCAACTCGAAACCGGCGTGATCGGATCCCAGGTAGACGCGCATACCGCGCAGTCTCTCAGGCCGCGCTCTCCGACGCCGCGCGGGCGGCGTCGGAGAGCCGGGTACGTCACACGGTCGGGTGCGGGACCGCTCAGCGCGGCAGCTCGGCGACGACCAGACCGCCGCGCGCCTTCGGGGTGAACCAGGTGCTCTTGCGGGGCATCTTCTCCCGGGCCAGGTTCACCGCGACGAAGTCCGCCACGGTCACCGGCGCGATCAGGATCGCCAGCTCGGCCCGGCCGGCGTCGACCTCACCGGTGAGCCAGCTCGCCGGGTAGTCACCGCCGACATAGGTGATCCGCTTGTCGCCCGGGTCCAGACCGAGCGCGTCGCGCAGCAGCAGCCGCTCGACAAGCGCGTGGTCCAGGTTCTCCAGGTCGCCGGCGGCCGTGGCGGGCAGGCGCACCGCGTACCCCTGGTCGCCGACACGGAGGTGCACGGTGCCGCCGGCCGCCGGGACCTCGACCGGGCCGTCGATCGGCGCGACCTCGGCGCCCGCCGCGCGCAGCCGGTCGAGCAGCTCCGCAGGCGTGGTGGTCAGCTCGCTGACCAGCCGGTTGTAGGGCTGGATGGCCACCGACGCGGGCGTGGTGACCACGGCCAGGAAGCGCGACAGCCCGCCGGTCTGCGCGGCCAGGCTGCGGTGGTTACCGTCGGCGACGACCAGCTCCCCACCGCCGGCGAGAGCGGTGAGCGTGGCCTGCTCCGGGCCGGG
Source organism: Micromonospora sp. NPDC049175 (assembly GCF_043197345.1). Lineage (NCBI taxonomy): Bacteria > Bacillati > Actinomycetota > Actinomycetes > Micromonosporales > Micromonosporaceae > Micromonospora > Micromonospora sp. NPDC049175. The sequence goes on from NZ_JBICSY010000010.1 coordinate 49,231, forward strand.
GCCGAGCAGCCAGATGGCATGGGTGCGGCCCGCCTGGTCGGTGTCCGTCGCGGCGGGCGCGCCGGCCGTCTCGGTCGCCGCCGCGAGCGCGGCGTGCAGCTCGTCGCCGCGCCCGGTCTGCAGCAGGAGTACGGGTGAGAGCAGGTGACCGAGCGCCTCGGCCAGGGCCACCCGCTCGCGCACCTTGGCGATGAAGACGTCCTCGTTGCGGATGACCAGGCCCGGCTCGTCGGCCCGGGTGGAGATCTGGTCGGTGTCGACCATCGCGAACAGCCCGTACGCCGACTCCTCGCCGGGCGCGCTGATCCGGTAGAGGACCACCACCTCTTCGGCGGGCGTGTAACTGCCGTCGGCCTTCGCCTCGGCGAGGCGGGCCACCGCGGCCGGCAGCGCGTCGAGGAACGACGTGCCCAGGCTCTGCGGGGCGCGATGCGGCATCTCGATGCCGAGAGCACTGTGCGGGTTCGCCTCGATGATCGCGGTGATCTCCGCGTCGTCGGCGAACTCGTCGTAGTTTTGCGCGCCGGTGCCACCAGTGGTGACCCACGCCCGGGAGATCGGATGCACGACCGTCATGCCCACTGACGGTACCGGCGGCGGTGTCGCCGCCGACGGGGACCCGCGTGGGGTCCACCAGATGAAAGTGCCGAGCCGGTCAGCTGGCCCGGTCGGAGGCGCCCCGGCGGTGCCTGCCCGCCGCCGGTCCGGCGTTGCCGCGCCGACCGGTCGCGGCCGGCCCGGTGTTCACGGCACGGCGGGGTGACGCGGGCGGCCCCGGCACCGGACGCTCGGGCGGCGGGGACGGGACGGGACGCGGGCTCAGCGGCGGCGTCGGCACCGGACGCGGCGCGGCGGGCGCCGGCGGAGGCGGCGCGGGTTCGGCCGGCGCGGCAGCCGACGGCAGAACCGGAGCCGACGCCACGGCGGCGGCCACCGCCGCGAGCGGCGACAGGGATTCGAGAGCCGGTGCCACCGGCGGCAGGGATTCGAGAGCCGGTGCCACCGGCGGCAGGGATTCGAGAACCGCTGCCACCGCCGACGCGGGGCCGGCAAGCGGCGCCGCGGGCACGACCGGGGTCAGCCGGGAGGTCACCGGAACCCGGGCCACGCCGACCACGATGGGCGGGGCGAGCAGATCCACCACGTGGGCGGGAAGGTCGGGGCGGACCGCCGGCCAGCGGGAGTCGTCGACCGACCAGTAGGCCGCGCCGGGAGTCTCGATCACCCCCGGACGGGTCAGTTGATCGTCACCGGACGCACGGTGCTTGGCCATCGGGAAAGCCTCCACGAACTGCGGGGTGCGGCCCTGCGGGTCGCTGCGGCGGACATGCAGGCCAACGACGCGGCAGTCCCCCGGTGACGGGGCAGGCACCGCCGACCCACGACACGCCGAGCGAACGCGCGCGGTGCCCCGCCGTCGGGCGGGCCGCCCTGCCGACGCCGGGCGTCGACAGGGCGACCCTCCGCGTCTCAGTCGAAGATCGGGCCCTGCTCACGGGTGCGCTTGAGCTCGTAGAAGCCCGGGGTGCCGGCGACCAGCAGCACGCCGTCCCAGAGTCGACCGGCGGCCTCCCCCTTCGGGGCCGGGGTGATCACCGGACCGAAGAACGCGACCGGGCTGCCGTCCGGGCCGGGCGCGTGGACGACCGGAGTGCCGACGTCCTGCCCGACCGGACGCATGCCGGCCTCGTGGCTGGCCCGCAGCGCCTCGTCGTACTCGGTGCTCTCGGCGGCCGCCGCCAGCGCCGGGTCCAGGCCGGCGTCGGTCAACGCGGCGACGTAGAGCTCGTGGTTCCGCGCCTCCTTGCCGAGGTGGATCCGGGTCCCGAGCGCGGTGTAGAGCGGACGCAGGGCGTCGTTGCCGTACCGCTGCTCGGCGGCGATGCAGACCCGCACCGGCCCCCAGGCGGTCTTCAGGAACTCCTTGTAGTCCTCGGGCAGCTCGTCCCGGCCGTCGTTGAGCACGGCCAGGCTCATCACGTGGAAGCGGATGTCCACGTCTCGGATCTGCTCGACCTCCAGCAGCCAACGGGAGGTGATCCACGCCCACGGGCAGGCCGGGTCGAACCACATGTCGGCGGTGACACGTTCGGTCACGGTGAGATCCCTTCGCGACGGGTGGCGCCGACAGGTCGGCGCCTCAGGAGAATCTTCACCCCGCGGCGCATCGCCCGGCACCCGGATGAGAGCGTGACCTCGGCCACCGCGGGCTGCCCGTACATGGAAGACTCGGATCGGGCCAGCCGTCACGAGCGGTAGGCGAACGGACGCCGCCGGGCGTACGGCGAGATGTGGGATGGAGACAACAGTGCCGGGAGTGCGCAACCTGACGCAGGTCGAGGCGACCGAGCGGGCCCGCCTGCTCAACGTGACGGGGTATGACATCAGTCTGGACCTGTCCAGCGCCGTGCTGGCGGCCGACGGCCGCACGTTCCGGTCGACGACCGAGGTCCGGTTCCGCTGCTCCGAACCGGGCGCGAGCACCTTCATCGAGTTGGCCGCCGAGTCGGTGCGGTCCGCGACGCTCAACGGCACTCCCGTCGACCTCTCCGACTGGTCCGCCGAGAAGGGCCTGACCCTGTCCGGGCTGGACAGCGACAACGTCCTGGTGGTCGACGCCGACTTCGGTTACTCCAACAGCGGTCAGGGTCTGCACCGGACGGTCGACCCGGTGGACGGCGAGACCTACCTCTACAGCCAGTTCGAGACGGCCGACGCGCAGCGGGTGTTCGCCTGCTTCGACCAGCCCGACCTGAAGAGCGTCTACACCTGGCACGCCACCGTTCCGGCGCACTGGCGGGCGGTGTCCAACATGCCCGTGCAGCGGGAGGAGCCCGCGGGTGAGGGGCTCAAGACGCTGCACTTCACCGAGTCGCCCCGGATGAGCACCTACATCACGGCGATGTGCGCCGGGCCGTACCACGAGGTGCGCGACAGCCACGACGGCATCGACCTGGGGGCGTTCTGCCGGGCCTCGATGGCCCAGTACCTGGACTCCGACGACCTGTTCCTGATCACCAAGCAGGGCTTCGACTTCTTCCACGAGAAGTTCGGCGTGCGTTACCCGCTGCCGAAGTACGACCAGCTCTGGGTGCCCGACTTCAACGCCGGCGCGATGGAGAATTTCGGCTGCGTGACGCACGCCGAGTCGCACTACCTGTTCCGCTCGCAGGTCACCGACTTCGAGTACGAGCAGCGGGCCAACACGATCCTGCACGAGCTGGCCCACATGTGGTTCGGCGACCTGGTCACCATGCGCTGGTGGAACGACCTGTGGCTGAACGAGTCGTTCGCCGAGTGGGCCAGTCACTGGTGCAACACGAACGCCACCCGGTTCACCGAGGCGTGGACGACGTTCCTGTCCATCCGGAAGAACTGGGGCTACCGGCAGGACCAGCTCTCCTCCACCCACCCGGTCTACACCGAGATGCCGGACATGGAGGCCGTCGAGGTCAACTTCGACGGCATCACCTACGCCAAGGGCGCAAGTGTGCTCAAGCAGCTCGTCGCGTACGTGGGCGAGGAGCCGTTCGTGGCCGGGCTGCGGGCCTACTTCGGCAAGCACGCCTGGGGCAACGCCACCTTCGACGACCTGCTCAGCGAGCTGGAGGTCGCGTCCGGCCGGGAACTGCGCAAGTTCGCCGCGCAGTGGTTGGAGACCGCGCAGGTCAACACGCTGCGCCCGGAGGTGACGATCGGCGCGGACGGCACCTACGAGCAGGTGGCGGTCCGGCAGGAAGCGCCGACCGCGTACCCGACGCTGCGGACGCACCGCATCGGCGTGGGCCTGTACGACCTGACCGACGGGCGGCTGGTGCGCCGCGAACGGCACGAGGTGGACGTGACCGGCGAGCGGACCGACCTCGCCGAGCTGCGCGGTGTCCGGGCCGCCGACGTGCTGCTGCTCAACGACGACGACCTGAGCTACACCAAGCTGCGCCTCGACGACCGGTCGATGGCCACGGTGGTGCAGCACATCGGTGGCTTCGAGTCGTCGCTGGCGCGGGCGCTCTGCTGGACCGCGGCATGGGACATGATCCGTGACGCCGAGCTGTCGGCCCGCGACTACGTGGCGCTGGCGCTGACCGGGCTGCCCGCGGAGACCGACATCAACCTGGTCACCGCGACCCTGCGACAGGCGACCACCGCGATCACCCTCTACGCCGACCCGGCCTGGGCGCCGACCGGTTGGGCCGAGTTGGCGCGTACCGCCCGGGACGCGCTCGCCGCCGCGGAGCCCGGCAGCGGGTTCCAGCTGGCCTGGGCTCGTGCGTTCACCTCGGCGGCCCGCTCCGACGAGGACCTGGCCACGCTGCGCGGGTGGCTGGACGGGGTCGGTACGCCGGCCGGGCTGACCGTGGACACCGAGCTGCGCTGGTCGGTCCTCTCCGCGCTGGTGGCCAACGGCGCCGCCGGTGCCGCCGAGATCGAGGCGGAGCTGGCCGGGGACCGCACCGCCAGCGGCGAACGGGAGGCGGCGTACGCGCACGCGCTGGTGCCGACGGCGGAGAACAAGGAGGCGGTCTGGGCGCTGCTGACCGGTCCGGACTCCCTGCCCAACTGGCGCCACCGGGCGCTCCTGCAGGGCCTCGCCCACCCGGCGCAGGTGGACCTGATCGCGCCCTACCGGGAGCGGTACTTCGCGGCCGTCGGCCAGGTGTGGGCCACCCGGGACAGCGAGCCCGCGCAGGAGTTCGCGCAGCTGGCGTACCCGATCTATCTGGTGGAGGACGACACGGTGGCGGCCACCGACGCGTGGCTGGCCGGCGACGGGCATCCCGGCCCGCTGCGCCGGCTGGTCGCCGAGGGCCGCGACGGTGTGGTGCGGGCGCTCAAGGCCCGCACGAAGGACGCCCAGCAGAGCTGACCAACAGGGAGTACGCGGCCCGGTGCCGGCGTGGACGCGAGTCGACGCCGGTACCGGGCCGTTATGGTTGCGAAAGGAGGTGGACGCGATGGCACAGCCGACCTACGAGTGGCGGCCCCCGGACCGGGGCTGGCGCGAGCAGGATTTGTTCGACCTGCCTGCCGACGGTAACCGCTACGAGATCATCGACGGTAGCCTGCACGTGACTCCTCCGGCCGGGCCCGAGCACCATGAGCTGGCGGACGAGATTCGGATGGCGATTCGCCAGTCGGCTCCCGCCGGTTGGCGGGTGATTCGGGAGATCGGGGTGCAGGTTCCCGGCGGTAATCTCATCCCCGATCTGACGGTGTTGCTACCAAGCGCACCGCGCGGGCGCATGTGGGCCGAACCCAAGAACATCGCGCTCGTCCTGGAAGTCGAGTCGACGGGGAGCCGGCGCCACGATCGCTTCACCAAACCCGCCCTCTACGCCGAGGCGGGCATCCCGCACTACTGGCGCGTGGAGCGAGGCGACTTCGGCCCGATCATCTACCGCTATCGGCTCGGCGAGGGCGACCATTACGAGCTGCTGGGCACTATCGGTCCGGACGACGCGGTGACCGTGGACGAGCCGTGGACGATGAGGTTGGACCCGAGCGCCTGGCCCCGGTGAGGCACGAAAGCCCGGCCCGCTGAACGCGGACCGGGCTTCGTCGTAGCTGGGAGGACTCAGCCCTTGCCGGCGTGGCTGGCGAGCTGGTCGAGGCCGTTGATGATGCCGCCGGCCAGGTCCCCGCCGCTGAACGCGCCCGCCATGGAGAGCGCGGCCAGTTTGGCGTACGTGTCGGGGACGCGCTTGCGCGCGTAGCGACCGGTGATGATCTCCAACTGGCGCTGGTTTGGCGACACCGCGATCAGCACCGACCGGTCGGGGTCGGCGAGCTGGCGGTGCAGCCGCTGGGCGTGCTCCCGGATCGGCTCGTCGAGGCCGCCGACGAAGACCGAGAAGACCAGGCCGGTGCCCCGGTCGGCCAGGCGCAGCGCCTCGTCGATGCGCAGCAGCTGGCGGGTCGAGAACGGCCCGTCCAGCACCTCGGGCGGATTTTCCGACCCGGTCTGCTTCTCACCAACGGTCACTTGCGCCTCCGGTTCCACCGGCCGGCGCGTCGACGCTGGCCTGCTCAAGCTTGTGGCTGGTCAGCGCGGGCGCCTGCGCCCCCGCCGTCAGCGCGGTGCCGGCCGAGTCGGCCAGCTGCTCCGGACGGCCCAGGAACCAGACCGGAGTGAAGTCGAAGGGCCGGCCCGGCCGGTAGCGCTTGGCGCCACCGCCACCGCCGGTGGCACCCCCACGGCTGCCGGCGTACGACAGGCCGGCGATGACCAGCACCGCGGCCAACGGGATGCCGACGAAGACCAGCAACGTCTCGGTAACAGACAATCCCAACGCCCCCAGGCGGAAGAAGGACGACCTCGAACAACCGGGTCGGATGGACGATCATGTTGTCGACCGCCCGACTCCGTCACCATTCACGTTAGCGGAGTCGACGGCCCGCCAGATTGCGGGGTGCCGATCCCATCCGTCACTGGAGTTCTCCAGTTGCGCAGCGGTAGCGATGAGCCGCGCGTCGTCGCCGTATCGGCCGGTGAGCAGCACCCCGACGGGCAGGCCGTCGGTCGTTGCGCCCACCGGCAGGGAGACGGAGGGATCGCCGGTGACGTTGAAGATGGCGCAGTACGGCGAGAAGCGGCGTTGCCTGTCGAAGTCGGCCGCCGGGTCACCATCGGCGCTGAACCAGCCGACGGGTGCCTGCGGGGCCGCGAGGGTGGGACAGAGCAGCAGGTCGCAGCCGGCGGTGCGACGGGCACCGAGCCGGACCTGCGCCTGCAACTCCCCGAGGGTGGCGGCCAGGGTGCCGGCGGAGATCTCGGCGCCGCGGGCCCGCAGCAACCGGGTCAGCGGCAGCAGCTCCGCCTCCCGCTGTGGCGGCACCGGGGTGAGCGCCAGCACGTACCAGAGGATCTCGAACAGTGGCCACGCCGCCGGCCCGAGCGGCGGTGCCACCTCGACCACCTCGTGGCCGGCCGCGGTGAGCAGCGCGGCGGCCCGGTCCACGGCGGCCACGCAGTCGGGGTGCACCGGCTCGTCGGCGAGCATCGGCGTGGTGAACCGGCCGATCCGCAGCGGGCCGGGAGCGGCACGGCGCGCGGCGGCCAGGTAACCGCCCGGCGGCGCGGTTGGCGGCAGGTAGGGCTCGCCGGGGACCGGCACGGCCATGACGTCGAGCAGCGCGGCGACGTCGGTGACTGTCCGTCCGAGCGGGCCGCTGGTGGGCAGGCCGAACGCGCCGGAGCCGAGCGGCCCGCCGGAGACGAGGCCACGGCTGGGCTTGTAGCCGACGAGGCCGCAGAGCGACGCCGGGATGCGCAGCGAGCCGCCGCCGTCGGACCCCTGGGCGACCGGGACCAGCCCGGCCGCCACCGCCGCCGCCGCGCCGCCGCTGGACCCGCCCGCGGTGTACGCCAGTTGCCACGGATTGCGGGCCGGGGGCGCGACCCGGCCTTCCGAGTAGAGCGAGCAGCCCAACTCGGAGGTGGTGGTCTTGCCGAGGCTGACCAGGCCGGCGGCCTTGATGAACCGGACCACGTCGGCGTCGACCGGCGGGACGAAGTCGAGGAAGGCGGCCGACCCGAATGTGGTGCGGACCCCGGCGGTGAGCGTCAGGTCCTTGATCGCGGTCGGTACGCCGTGCAGCGGGCCTCGGGCCTCGACCGGCGCGGCGTCGGCTGCGCGGGCTGCCTGCCGGGCGAGATCCTCGGTGACGGTGACGAACGCGCCCACGGTGTCGCCGAGGGCGGCTACCCGGCGCAGGCAGTGCTCGACCAGGTCGACGCTGGACAGCTCGCCACGGGCTATCGCCGCGGCCTGCTCCAACGCGGTCAGGTCGTGCGGCTCGGCCATCCCGTCATCCTGCCGGCCGTCAGCACTTCGCGCAGCCGACACGCGCTGGCGACCGAAAACGGACCAACTGGACTTCTGCCACCCACCGGCCCTGCCGAGCCGCAGATCTTGGATACTTTCCGTTCCGCGCTGACGGAAACTTTCCAAGATCTGCTCAGGTCGAGGGTGCGGCGCGGTGCTCAGCCGCGCAGGAAGCGCAACGCGTTGCGGGAGAGCAGCTTGTCGCGCTGGTCGTCGGTGAGGAAGTCGGCGTCGCGGACCACCGCGCCGGCCGGGCGTTCGCCCAACGGGTACGGGTAGTCGCTGCCGACCAGCACCCGGTCCTCCCCCATCGTGTCGACGAGCAGCCGCAGCGCGGGCGGGGCGAAGACCACCGAGTCGACGCTGAACCTGTCGACGTAGCTGCTCGGCGGGGCCGCGGACGCGCCACGGACCAGGTCGCCCCGGCGGTGCCAGGCGTTGTCGGCGCGGCCGAGCCAGAACGGGAAGCTGCCGCCGCCGTGCGCGAAGCAGATCCGCAACGAGTCGGGCACCCGGTCGAAGACACCGCCCAGGATCATCGCCAGCACCGACAGGTGCGTCTCGGCGGGCATCCCGGTGAGCCACCGGGCCATCCAGCGGTCCAGGCGGGGACCGCCCGGCATGTCCCACGGGTGGACGAACACGGGTGCGCCCACCTCGGCGCAGTGTTGCAGGAAGGTGACCACGCCCGCGTCGTCCAGGTCCCGGTCGCCGACATGGTTGCCGATCTCCACGCCCACGTGCCCGGCGGCCAGGCTGCGATCCAGCTCGGCGCACGCGGCGTCCGGGTCCTGGAGGGGCACCTGGCAGAACGGCACCAGTCGGCCGCCACCGGCCGCGGTGACCTCCAGGGTCAGATCGTTGAAGATCCGGGCGACCTTCACCGCCTGGTCGGCCGGCCGGTCGTAGCTGAAGAAGACAGGCGTCGGCGAGACCACCTGCACGTCCACGCCGTCGTCGTCCATGTCGGCCAGCCGGCGCGCCCCGTCCCAGCACTCGGCGCCGACCGGGCGGAACTCCGTCTCCCCCACCATGATCATGGCGGCGCGCTCGGAGTCGACGCGCAACCAGGGCCAACCGGACCCACCACACGCCGCGCCGAGGTCCGGCCACCCCTTCGGTACGACGTGCGTGTGCACGTCGACCACGCCTGCGGGCATCAGCCCTTACCCGGGTGCAGGGTGCCGCAGTTGGCGCAGGTACGGGCGGCCTCGTCGGCGTAGAACGCCTGGAACACCGGCGGCAGGTCGGCCGCGATGTCGCGGACCTGCAACTCCACCTCGTACACCTGGTGGCCGCACCCGGGGCAGTACCACTGGAAGGTCTCCAGGGTGCCCTCCTCGCGGACCCGCTCCACGACCATGCCGATCGAGCCGGCCTCCGGCCGCTGCGGCGAGTGCGGGGTGTTGCGCGGCAGCATCCACATCTGACCCTCGCGCACGTGCACCGTACGCGGCCCCTCCGGGGTCATCAGGTTGATGTGCATGTTGCCCTTGACCTGGTAGAAGAACTCCTCGTACGGGTCCACGTGGAAATCGGTGCGCTGGTTGGGCCCGCCCACCACCATCACGATGAAGTCGTCCCCGCCGGGGAACATCTCCTTGTTGCCCACGGGCGGCTTCAACAGGTGCTGGTTGTCCGCGATCCAGCCCGGAAAGCTGAACGGCTCGGCGATCTCACTCACGACTGACCTCCAGAGGGAAGAAGGGCCACGGCCTGGATTTCGATGAGCAGGTGCGGGTGCGGCAACTGGTGCACGGCCACCGTGGTGCGGGTCGGCCCGGACGCGTCGAAGAACTCCGCCCACACCTCGTTGTAGCCACCGAAGTCGTTCATGTTGACCAGGTACGACGTGACCTGGACGAGGTCGCCGAGGTCCGCACCGACCGACCGCAGCAGATCGCCGATGTTCTCGATCACCGCCCGCGTCTGCACCCGGATGTCGAGGTTCGTGGTGCCGAGTTCGTCCACCGACACACCGGCGAAGCTGTTGTCCGGCCGCCGCGACGACGTACCGGAGACGAAGACGAACCCACCCGCGACCTTGACGTGCGGAAAAGCCCCCCGCGGAACGGCCTTGCCCGGCACAACCCGAGCACCAGAGGCACTCATGACCCACCCCCACCCGGCACCGACGCGACCACCGCGACCAGGTCAGGGGTTCCGGGCAGCCCGACCGGCGCAGGGATCAAGCCTGACCGCCCGGAGCCGGTCGGGCTGCCCGGAACCCCCACGGCCGCGCCCACGAAAGCCCGCACGCCGATCACGAAGAGACCCGAAGCGACGCCGTGCCCAGCTTCTCCACGACCGCACGGACATGGGCGCCCGGACGCAGCGGCACGGCGGCGGTGGCGGCGCCGGCCAGGAACACCCAGCCGGACTCCAGCCGCACCCCGTGCCGACCCGCCAACCGGATGCCCTCGTCGAGGGCCCGACGCGGATCGCCGAGGATCGCCGCCGTCGAACCGACCTGCGCCACCCGACCGTCGACCTCCAACAGCACGCCCAGGTTGTCCAGGCCGTCGGGCACCGGCGACCACGGCCCGATCACGAACGCGGCGGCCGAGGTGTTGTCGGCGATCACGTCCGGCAGCGAGAAGCGGAAGTCCGCGTACCGGGAGTCGATCAGCTCGATGGCCGGCGCGACGGCGCGGACGGCAGTGGCGAAGTCGCCGACCGGCTCGCCCGGCTCGGGCAGCCGGTCCAGGAGGAACGCCACCTCCGGCTCCACCCGGGGGTGGATGTACGCGGACGGGTCCACGGCACCGCCGTCGGGCACCCGCATCGCGTTGGTGAGTCGCCCCCAGATCACCTCGTCCACGCCGACCTGGGCCATCTTCGCCCTGCTGGTCAGCCCCATCTTCAGCCCGACCAGCCGCTCACCGGCGTCGAGCCGGCGCTGCAGCAACGCGGCCTGCACGGCGTACGCGGTATCCACGTCGAGGCCGGTCTCGGCGGCGAGCTGCGGGATCGCGGTGGCCGTGGCCGCCGCCACGCCGAGCTTCTCGGCGATCCCCGCGATGTCTGGTCCGATCATGAGGGCTCCTTGCCGGCCAGGTCGAGTGCGACGTCCACGATCATGTCCTCCTGGCCGCCGACCATCCGGCGTCGGCCCAGCTCGACCAGGATCGAGCGGACGTCCACGCCGTACTTCGCCGACGCCCGCTCGGCGTGCCGCAGGAAGCTGGAGTAGACCCCCGCGTACCCCAGGGAGAGCGTTTCCCGGTCCACCTGGACCGGCCGGTCCTGCAACGGGCGGACGATGTCGTCGGCGGCGTCCATCAGCGCGAACACGTCGCAGCCGTGCTTCCAGCCGTGCAGCTCGGCGACCGCCACGAAGACCTCCAGGGGCGCGTTGCCGGCACCCGCGCCCATGCCGGCCAGGGAGGCGTCGACGCGGACGGTCCGGCCGTGGGGCGCGTCCGGTCCGACCGGCGCGGACCCGGTGACCCGGCCGTGTTCGACGGCGAGCACGCTGTTCGCCACCCCGAGCGACAGGTTGTGGTGCGCGTGGATGCCGATCTGTGTCTCCGGGGCGAGGACCTGCCGGTACGCGTCGACCCGCTGCGCCACGTCGGACATCAGCAGCCGACCGCCGGAGTCGGTGACGTAGACGCAGTGCGCCCCGTACGACTCCATGAGCTTGGCCTGCCCGGCGAGCCCGGCCGGATCGAACATGTGCGACATCATCAGGAACCCGGCCACGTCCATGCCGTTCTCCCGGGCCCAGGAGATGTGCTGGGCGGAGATGTCCGCCTCGGTGCAGTGGGTGGCGATGCGCACGCTCGTCACCCCGAGCGCCTTCGCCGCCTTCAGGTCGGCGATGGTGCCGATGCCGGGCAGCAGCAGGGTGGTGAGCTTCGCCGTGGTCAGCACCTCGGCGGCCGCGGAGATCCACTCGGCGTCGCTGGCGGCCCCGTGGCCGTAGTTGACGCTGGAACCGGCCAGCCCGTCGCCGTGCGCCACCTCGATGGCGGCCACGCCTGCGGCGTCCAGCGCGGCGGCGATGGTGCGGACCTGATCGACCGTGTACTGGTGGGCGATGGCGTGCATGCCGTCGCGCAGCGTCACGTCCTGGATGTAGAGATCGGTCACGGCGCGGCCACCTCCGAAGCACGCAGGGCCACCAGCCGCTCCGCGGTACGCAGCGCGGCCGAGGTCATGATGTCCAGGTTCCCGGCGTACGCGGGCAGGTAGTGCCCGGCGCCGGAGACCTCCAGGAAGACCGACACCTGCAACGCGGTGAGCCGCCGACCGAACGTCGGCAGGTACGCCTCGACCCGGTCGAACTGCACGTCCTGCTTGAGCCGGTAGCCCGGGACGTACTCCTGCACCGTCGCCACCATGTCCGCCACGGACGCGGCGATGGCGTCGGTGTCGGCGTCGGCGTCCGGGCAGAGGCAGTAGACGGTGTCGCGCATCAGCAGCGGCGGGTCGGCCGGGTTCAGCACGATGATCGCCTTGCCCCGTTCGGCACCACCGACCACCTCGATGGCCCGTGCCGTGGTCTCGGTGAACTCGTCGATGTTGGCCCGGGTGCCCGGACCCGCCGACCTCGACGCGATCGAGGCGACGATCTCCCCGTACGCCACCGGGGTGACCCGGCGGACGGCGGCGACGATCGGCACGGTGGCCTGCCCGCCGCAGGTCACCATGTTGACGTTCGATTCGTGCAGGTGCTCGTCGAGGTTGACCGGCGGCACCACGTACGGGCCGAGCGCGGCCGGGGTCAGGTCGACAACCGTACGGCCGTGTGCGCGCAGCACCTCGTCGTGGTGCCGGTGCGCCCCGGCCGAGGTGGCGTCGAAGACCAGCTCGACGTCGGCGAACTCGGGCATCGCCACGAGCCCGTCCACGCCCTCGGCGGTGGTGGCCACGCCGAGCCGGCGGGCGCGGGCCAGACCGTCGGAGGCCGGGTCGATGCCGGCCATCGCCACCATGCGCAGGCTGTCACTGAGCCGGAGAACTTTGATCATCAGATCGGTGCCGATGTTCCCGGAACCGAGCACCGCCACGTCAGTGGTCACTGGTTACCCCCCTTGCTGAAGGATGTCCGCACCGAGCCGAGCCCGGAGATCCGGGCCTCGTACGCGGCTCCCGGGGTGACCGGCACCATCGGGCCGAGCGCCCCGGAGAGCACCACGTCCCCGGCACGCAGCGGGTCACCGGCACGGGCGAGGGTGCCGGCCAGCCAGTGCAGGGCGTGCAGCGGGTTGCCCAGGCAGGCCGCGCCCGCGCCCACCGAGACGGGCTCGCCGGCGTGCTCCAGCACCATCCCGCACAGCCGCAGGTCGACGTCGGCCAGTCGGCGGGGCGTGGTGCCGAGCACGAAGAGCCCACTCGAGGCGTTGTCCGCGACGGTGTCCACGATGGAGATGTCCCAGCCGGCGATCCGCGAGTCGACGATCTCGATGGCCGGCAGCAGGTGGTCGACCGCGCGGATCAGGTCGACGGTGGTGAGCTGCGGGTCCGGGAGATCCTTGTCGAGCACGAACGCGATCTCCGCCTCGACCCGGGGTTGGAGCAGCCGGCCGATGGGCACCTCGACCCCGTCGCCGACAGCCATCGCGTCGGTGAGCATGCCGAAGTCCGGCTGGTACACCCCGAAGGTCTCCTGCACCGCCCGGGAGGTCAGCCCGATCTTCGCGCCGACCCGGCGTTCGCCGCGGCCCTGCCAGGCCCGCGCCTGGAGTTGCTGCACCCGGTACGCGGACTCGACGTCGCCCTCCGGCAGCAGTCGTCCACGCAGCGGCGGGCACGGCGTGCCGGTGCTGCGGGCGTCGGCCAGCTCCCGGTTGGCGGCCTCGATGTCAGCTTCCATGCCCACTCCCTCGCCACGGCTCACGACAGGTCCACGCAGACGTTCGTCAACTCGGAGTAGAAGTTCAACGAGTGCACGCCACCCTCCCGGCCGATGCCGGACGCCTTCACCCCGCCGAACGGGGTACGCAGGTCACGCAGGAACCAGGTGTTGACCCAGACGATGCCCGCGTCGAGCCGGGCGCCGGCCCGGTGCGCGACCCCCACGTCCCGGGTCCAGACGGTGGCGGCGAGGCCGTACTCGGTGCCGTTCGCCAGGGCGTACGCCTCGTCCTCGGTGTCGAACGGCGCGACGTGCACCACCGGGCCGAAGATCTCCTCCCGGTTGGTGCGGGCGTCCGACCCGAGCCCGGTGAGCACTGTCGGTTGCACGTACGACCCGCCGTCACGGGCGTCGCCGAAGGTGGGCGTACCGCCACCGGTGAGCACCTCGGCGCCCTCGGAGCGGGCCAGCTCGTACGCGCCGAGGACCTTCGCCCGGTGCTGGTGGGAGATCAGCGGCATGGTGGCGGTGGCCTCGTCGGTCGGCCAGCCGTACGCCAGCTCACCGGCCCGCTTCGCCAACCGGGCGGTGAACTCCTCGAAGACCGGGCGCTGCACGTAGAGGCGTTCGGTGCAGAGGCACACCTGCCCGCCGTTGGTGAAGCTGGACCGCACCGAGCCGGCCACCGCGGCGTCCAGGTCGGCGTCGGCGAAGACCAGGCCGGCGTTCTTGCCGCCCAGCTCGAAGCTGACCGCCTTCACCCCGTCGGAGGCGGCCCGCATGATCGCGCCGCCGGTGGCCGACTCGCCGGTGAAGGTGATCGCGTCCACGCCCGGGTGGCGGGTGAGGTGCTCGCCGGCCGAGTCGGGCCCGAACCCGTGCACCAGGTTGAACACCCCGGCCGGTACGCCCGCGGCGGCCATCACCTCGGCGAGCACCGTCGCCGAGGCCGGTGTCTCCTCGCTGGGCTTGACCACGACGGCGTTGCCGCAGGCCAGTGCCGGGGCGACCTTCCAGGTGAGCAGCAGCAGCGGCAGGTTCCACGGCACGATGACCGCGACCACGCCGACCGGTTTGCGCAGCGCGTAGTTGAGCGCCCGGCCGCCGGTCGGGGTGACGGTGGTGAACGACTCGGTGGGCGCGGTCGCCACGATCTCCGCGAACGCCCGGAAGTTCGCCGCACCGCGCGGGATGTCCAGGGTGCGGGCCTGGGCGATGGACTTGCCGGTGTCGGCGACCTCGGCGGTGACCAGATCGTCGAAGCGGCGCTCCAACTCGTCGGCGACCCGGCGCAGCACCTCGGCGCGTTCGCGCTCGCCCATCCGGCCCCACGGTCCGCGCAGCGCCGCCCGCGCGGCGGCCACCGCGTCATCCACGGTGGACTCGGACGCCTCGAGCACCTCGAAGACCTGCTCCCCGGTCACCGGGCTGGCCTTGGCGAACGTCGGACCACCGTCGACGAACTCGCCGCCGACGAAGTTGCGCAGCCGCTGCGGCCCGGCCGGCGCGTGACCGGCCATCAGCCGGGGATCCCAGTTGGCGGTCATCCGCGCCTCCCTCGACCGAGTGTCGCGCCGACCAGCAGCAGGGCGGCCCCGCCGACGACCGCGCCGAGCACCCGGTGCTGCCGGCGCACCCGGCGGCGCACCTCGGCGTACGGGGTGGTGGAGAAGGACACCAGCTCGTACTGCGAAACGTACCGGCCGGGCAGTGCGCGTTCCAGGGCGTGCTCGATCCTGCGGCGGAGCTGGAAGACCGGAGAGGCGACCTTGTCCCGCATCTCCACGAAGTTGGTGAGCGCCATCGCGGCGATGGCCTCGGCGTTCTCCTGGCGGCGTCGCTGGTACAGAGGCAGCGCCGCCAACCAGTCGTCGGCGCACTCGTCCAGGCAGCGGTCCAACTCGACCACGTCCTCGAACGCGCAGTTGGCGCCCTGACCGTAGAACGGCACGATCGCGTGCGCCGCGTCGCCGAGCAGCCCGACCTTGCCGAAGACCTGCCAGGGGGCGCAGCGGACCGTGCCGAGCACACCCACCGGGTTGTGCCGGTAGTCGTCGACCAGGTTCGGCGCCAACGGGATGACGTCCGGGTAGTGCCTGGCGAAGTGGTCTTCGATCGCCGCCGGGCTGTCCAGTGCCGCGAAGCTGCCGGCGCCCTCGTTGGGCCAGAACAGCGTGCAGGTGAAGGAGCGGTCCGGGTTGGGCAGCGCGATCATCATCGAGGTGCCGCGCGGCCAGATGTGCAGCGCGTCCGGATCGAGCGCGAAGTCCCCGCCCAGCGGCGGGATCGTCAACTCCTTGTAGCCGTAGTCGAGGAAGTCCACGCTCTCGTGCAGCAACCCGTACGCGAGCAGTTGCCCGCGTACCGCGGAGCCGGCGCCGTCGGCGCCCAGCACGACCGACGCCTTGGCCGCGACGGTGCCCTGCGGGGTTTCGAAGTTCAGGGTTCCGTCGGTCGGGTCGAGCCCGACCAGCCGGTGGTCGAAGACGACCCGCACTCCGGGCAGTGCGGCGGCCTCGTCCAGCAGGGCGTTGTTCAGGGCACCCCGGCTGATCGAGTTGATCGCCCGGTCGCCGGCCGCGCTGTAGGACTGGAACTGCTGCTCGCCCTCGACCGGGTGGATCATCCGGCCGCGCATCGGCAGCGCGTCGGTCAGCACCTGCTCGGCCAGCCCGATCCGGCGCAGCGCGTCCAACCCGCGTTCGGAGAGCGCCAGGTTGATCGAGCGACCGCGCTCGGCCGTGCCGACCCGCGGGTCCGACCGGCGCTCGTAGAGGGCCACCAGGTAGCCACGCCGGGCCAGGAAGCAGGCCGCCAGGCAACCGGCCAGTCCAGCGCCGATGACTGCGATCTCGTCGCGCCGCGCGGTCATGAGGCCCCCACCGTCGCGGCGAGCGCCGCAGCGGCCCGCCAGCAGTCGAGGTACGTGGAGTACAGCGGCACCGGAGCGAACCGGACGACATCCGGCTCCCGGGCGTCGGCGATGACACCGTGTTCGTACCGCAGGCGTTTGGTCAGCTCGGCGGCGCTGCCGGCGCCGATGCGGACCGAGAGTTGGCAGCCCCGCCGGGCCGGGTCGCGCGGGGTGATCACGCGCAGCGGCCGGTCGGCGACGACCTCGTCGAGCAGCGTCTCCAGCCAGCCGGTGAGGCGCTGGCTGCGGGCGCGCAGCGCGCTCATCCCGACCGTGTCGAACAGCTCCAGCGAGGTACGCACCGGGCCCATCGCGAAGATCGGCGGATTGGAGATCTGCCAGGCCTCCACCGTCGCGGGCGGCCGGGACACCGGTGTCATCTCGAACCGGGTGGCCGCCGCGGTGCTCCACCAACCCTCGAAGCGGGGCAGGTCCGGATCGCCGAGGTGCCGCTCGTGCACGAAGACGCCCGCCAGCGCTCCCGGGCCCGAGTTCAGGTACTTGTAGGAGCACCACGCGGCGAAGTCGACGTCCCAGTCGTGCAGGGCCAACGGCACGTTGCCGACCGCGTGGGCCAGGTCCCAACCGACCACCGCCCCGGCCGCCCGGCCGGCAGCCGTGATCGCCGGGATGTCCACCAACTCGCCGGTCAGGTAGTTGACCCCGCCGAGCAGCACCAGCGCCACCCGGTCACCCTCGGCGGCCAGGTAGTCGGTCACGTCCTCGGTGCGCAGCGCGTCCTCGCCCTCGCGCGGGCGCAACCGGACCACCGTCTCGTCCGGGTCCAGGCCGTGGAACCGGGCCTGGCTGCGCACCGCGTAGCTGTCCGAGGGGAAGGCGGCGTCCTCGATGACGATGCGGGTGCGGACGCCGGCCGGGCGGTAGAAACTCACCATCAGCAGGTGCAGGTTGACCGTGAGCGAGTTCATCACCACGGTCTCCGCGGGCCGGCCGCCGACCAGTCGGGCGGCCGGCGCGGTCAACAACTCGTGGTACGGCAGCCAGGGCCGTTGCGCCTCCAGGTGCCCCTCGACGCCGAGCCGCCCCCACGCGTCCAGGTCGGCCAGGAGTTCGCCGCGGGTGGCCCGGGGTTGCAGGCCGAGCGAGTTGCCGGCCAGGTACGCCGACTCGCTGTGGTCGCCGCCATCGGCCGGCGGCACGTGGAACAGGTGCCGGTGGCCGGGGTCGGCCTCGTCGAGGCGGTGCGCCTCTTGTTCTGGGGTGTGCATGTCTCGCTCTCCGGTCACATCGCGGTACGGGCCGACCACAGCTCCGGGAAGACCACCCGGGACATGCTGCGCTGCAACCACGCCAGTCCGGCGGAGCCGCCGCTGCCGACCTTGGCGCCCATCGTCCGCTGCACCGCCTTGACGTGGTTCCAGCGCCAGTCGCCGAACTCCTCGGCGACAGCGCTCAACGCCTCGCCGAGCAGCCGCAGGTGGTTGTCCGAGCCGTGGTCGTCGTAGATCCGTACCCAGGCCGCCTCGACCGACGGCTGCGGGTCGTGTTCGACGGCCACGTCCCGGTCGAGCAGGTCGCCGGGGAGGTCGAAGCCGCGCCGGGCGAGCAGCGCGACCACGTCGTCCCAGAGGCTCGGGGTGGCCAGCGCGTCGCTCAGCGCGGCGTGCACCTCGGCCTGCCGGCGGAACGGACGGATCAGCGTCGGGTCGCGCAGCCCGAGCAGGAACTCCAACTGCCGGTACATCGCCGACTGGAAGCCGGAAGCCTCGCCGAGCAGGTTGCGGAACCTGTTGAAGTCGGCCGGGCTCATCCAGCGCAGGCCCTGCCAGGCGGCGTTGAGCCCCTCCAGGTGCAGCCTGGCCCGGCCCAGCGGGGCCAGCGCCTCCCAGACCTGGTCGGCGCGGATCAGCCGCTGCGTCTCCCGCAGCTCGTGGCAGGTCAGCCCGAAGTACAGCTCCATGATCTGACTGACCATCAGGAAGGACATCTCGCCCGGGTCGCTGCTGAGCGGGTGCTGCATCTTGTGCAGGGCGCTGGCCTGCACGTACGCGTCGTACGGCACCATGTCGGCGAACTCCAGGGTCGGCTCGCCACCGGTGCGCGCCGCCTGCGCGGCACGCTGCCCGGGGGTCACCGGCTGCACCGTGGCACGGCGGTTCGGCGCCCGCCGCTCCGTCTGATCCACCATCTCTTCTCCCTCCCCCGGACTAGCCGACGCCATGATCTCGCGGTCGGATCGGCCTGCGGAATGCCGAATCAACGGCTCTCACCGCCTTCTCCTGGCAAACCGAAGGCAACTAGGCGAAGTTGGTTCACGAAAGTAAGGTCTGAGCGTGGACGACATGGACTGGGCGCTGCTGCGCGAGTTGCAGGCCGACGCCCGGCTCTCCTTCAGCGAGTTGTCCCGGCGGGTGCACCTGTCCCCGCCGGCCGTCGCGGAGCGGGTTCGCCGGCTGGAGGAGGCCGGGGTCGTCACCGGCTACCACGCCCACGTCGACCTGACCCGAGCCGGCCGCACCGTGGTCGCGCTGATCCGGATGTCCTGCTACGGCGCGCGCTGCATCCTGCACGACCCGGCGGTGGCCGACTGGCCGGAGATCCTGGAGATCCACCGGATCACCGGCGACGCGTGCAGCATGCTCAAGGTGGCCGCTGGCTCGATCGGCGACTTCGAGGCGGTCATCGACCGGCTCGCCCCGTACGGCCAGCCGTCGAGCACGATGGTCCTCTCCTCCCCGCTCGACTGGCGACCGATCACTCCCCTCCCCTCCCCCCGCCGCGGCTGACCCGGGTTTGGCCCCGAGCCAGCGGGAAAGCAGCGGCGTGCCCAGGGGACGCCCTTTCTTCCGTCCGGAGTGCCGCGGCGCGGAGGCGGAATGAGGGCGGAGGTTCCGGCGGTCGTCGCCGGTTGGGGGGAATCATGCAGGGAATCCGCACGATCAACCGCGCGCTCTCGTCCGCACTGACGCTTGTTGCGCTGGTCGGGGCGTTTGTCCTGATGTCGGTCGCACCGGCGCGCGCCGGCGAGAACGTCTTCGTCGAGGTGATGCCGAACAGCGCCCAGGCCGGCAGCCGGGTCAGCATCAAGGCGGGCTGCGACAACGCCAACAACAACCGCCAGTCCACCGTGCACTCCGACGCGTTTCCGCACGTGATGCTCAAACCAGACAAGGGCTTCCTGACCGGGCAGGCAACAATCCCGAGGGACAAGCCGGCCGGTGACTACCCGGTCGAACTGCGCTGCGAGAACGGCCAGACGGCCTCGACCACGCTCACCGTGCTGAACATGGCCTCCCCCAGCAAGGGACCGGCGACCGGGGGCGGCGGGACGGCCGGCGGCCGTGGCACCGGCTCGTTGCTGGTGCTCGGCGGCGTGGCGCTTGTCGCCACCGCTGTCGCGCTCGGAATGGCCGGCGGCCGACGTCGGACCGGAGCCGGCTCCTGAGCCGGATGACTCATGACCCGCAGATCCGCGCGTGCGCGGCCGGACCGCCGCGCCCGCTTCCGAGCCGGCCGGCTGCTGCGCGCCTCCGGCCGGCTGGTGGCCCGCGCCTCCGGCCGGCTGGGTCGGGTCGCCGGGCAGGCCGGGTCGGCAAGTGTCGCCACCCCGGATCCGGTGGCCGCCCCGCTGTCGCCGCGCCCGGCCGGAGCGCGGTCGTTCCGACCCCGTTTCGGTACGGGACCGGGGCTGCCGGTGCTGGCCATCGCCGCCGTGATGGTGCTGATCGTCGCGATGCTCGGCGTGGAGCAGGTGACCGGGATGAGCCTGCTACCGGACCGGCTCAGCGCCGGGTTTCGACCGCCGCCGAAGAAGTTCCCGGTGCTGCCGGCCAGCCGCCCGACAAGCCTCGCCATCGAGAAGATCGACCTGCGGGCGCCCGTACACGACGTGGGCATCGCTCCGGACGGCACCATCGCCGTGCCGGACGCGGCGCGCGCCCAGGAGGCCGGCTGGTACGACCAGGGGCCGACCCCCGGCCAGTACGGCCCGGCGGTGATCGTCGGGCACGTCGACACCACGAGCGGGCCGGCGGTCTTCCACCAGCTCCGCGAACTGCGCGACGGCGACCAGATCGAGGTCACCCGCACCGACCGTAACGTGGCGGTCTTCGAGGTGAACTCGGTGGAGAAGTTCGACAAGGGCCGACTGCCGGTGGACGAGGTGTACGGCGACTTCAGCCACCCGAGCCTTCGACTGATCACCTGCGGCGGCCAGTGGGTCGGCGGCGAGACCGGCTACTCCGACAACGTGGTGGTGTTCGCGTCCCTGGTCAAGGCACGTTCAGGGTGAGGGCGGGCAGACCGGAACCGTGGGTTAGTTCTGGCCTGGGCTTGCCACGGGCAACCCAGCGGCCTTGGCGCAGTCGAGCAGCCGCCGGTCGTAACTGACGAATGCGATGAGCGCCGTTCCGGACTCGTTTGTCAGAACCTGGGCCGTGGCAAGGTGTATGGCGTCGAGACTGCGTAGCGCCGGCTCCGCGAAGGCCGCTGCGGTGGCGCGGACGGTGCCATCGATCTCCAACCGGAAGAGCCGTCCGACAGCCGCCGGCACTCCGATCAAGGCTTGCGGCGCTGACCGGCGCAACGCCCTGGGCACCTCAACCTCGACGAGAGCGGAGGAGACCAGCGGGACGTCGCCCTGCGCGTTGAGCCAGGAGACGAGGTCGGCGCTGCACGCCTCCTGCCGAACCAACTTCACGACGGCGGCGGAGTCGAGATAGATCACCAGCGCTCCTCGTCTCGCATCTCGGCGAGAGTGGCAGCCACGTCCACGTCCCCGGCACCGAGGTTTGGCGGAAGCGGGACCGGGCCGCTCCCGGTCGGCGCGACGGCCCGCCCCGCCACCACCAGCTTGGCCAGCACAGATCTGTCGTCATTGACCGGGACCAGTCGGGCGATCGGATGCCCGCGATCGGTGATCTCGACCGTCTCGCCGCCCCTCACCCGAGCCAGCACCTGACTCGTGTTCTGGTTCAGCTCCCGGACCCCGATACGCTCCATGAACCCAGTGTAGAACCAAATGTTCTACACTGCGCGAACCTGCACACCGGTATCGAAAAATGACGGCCGACGGGTCGGCGGCGAGACCGGCTACGCGGACAATGTGGTGGTCTTCGCCTCGCTGGTCAAGGCGCGCGGTGGTGGTTGAGCAGCGTCCAGGTAGTCGGCGAGCCGGGCGGCCCCTCTGAGCATCGCCCGGCCGCGTTCGGTGAGCCGTTCCCGCCACCGGCTCAGCGACGCGGCGAGCGGTTCGGTGCCGCCCGCCCCGCGTACCTGACGCAGCACGCCGGCGATGTGGTCGAGCCGGTACCCACCGCGGCGTAACAGGTGGGCCAGCTCGGCGTCGCGGACGTCGTCCGGGAGGTAGACCCGGTAGTGGGTCGCCGGGTCGCGTGCCGGCCGCAGCACCCCGGCCCGCTCCCACTTGCGCAACGTGGCGGGCCGGACACCGAGGCGGTGGGCCAGCACGCTGACGGACACGGCTGTCCGGGTCTGCGGTTGCGGCCGCATCGCGGTGAGTGTCGCCACCGCCGTCTCGACCGCGTCCAGGGTCTCCCGGTCGCGCTGGAGCAGGGCATGGGAGTCATCGACGATGCGCAACGCGGCGTCGATCTCACCACGGTTGACGGCCCGCATGATCTCGCCGCTGGCCGCGTAGCCGTGGCCCGCGATCAACGCGAGGTAGGCGCTCAACGCCCTGGCGTGCACCTCGGTGAACCGGCGGTAGCCGTTCGGTGTGCGCGGGGCCGGCGGCAGGACGCCGTCTCGTTCGTAGTTGCGCACGGCCTGCGCGGAGAGCCCGTGGGCACGTGCGAGGTCGACCGGGCGGCGTACCCCGGTGTTTGAGGGTTGTGTGGCTGTCACCCGTGCTCCGTCGCTGCTGAGTCTCAACCGCTGGTTCAACGATACGGTTTATGGAATGCCAGCTCTTCTCGACCTGCTCGCGGTATCCCCGGACCTGCTCGCGCTCGGCGAGCCGACGCACGCCGAGTCCGCCTTCCTCCAACTCCGCAACGACGCCTTCCTGTCGCTGGCGGAGCACGGCTACCTGTCGATCGCGGTGGAGAGCGACCGCGCGGCCGGGCTGATCGCCAACGAGTTCGTGCAGGGTGGCGCCGACGTGCCGCTCGACCGGGCGCTCGCCGAAGGGTTCAGCCACGGGTTCGGCGCCGCCCCGGCCAACCGCGACCTGCTGCTGCGGATGCGCGAATGGAACGCGGGACGCCCGCCCGCCGAACGCCTGACGTTCCACGGCTTCGACGCCCCGTTGGAGCTGGCCAACGCCCCGAGCCCGCGCCTTCACCTCACCCGGGTGTGTGACTTCCTCGGCCTCGACCGGTCCGCCGAGATCGACGACCTGGTCGGTGACGAGGCGCGGTGGACCGACACGGCCGCGATCTGGGAGCCGGGTCGGTCGGTGGGGCGCTCGGCCGACGCCCGCGCACTGCAGGTGCTCGCCGACGACCTCCTCACCGAGTTGTATCTGCGGGCGCCCTGGAAGCCCGACGGCTGGTCGGCGGCGCTCGTGCACGCGATGTCCGCGGTCGCGGTGCTGCGCTACCACGCCGCGGCCGCCGCCCCACTGGCCCCTGAGGAACGCTTCGGCCGCCTGGCCGCGGTCCGGGACGCGCTGATGGCCGAGAACCTGCTCGCGATCCGTTCCGCCGAGGCACACCGCGGACCCACGCTCGTCTTCGGACACAACACGCACCTCCAGCGCCAGCCGGGCACGATGACGACTGCCGACACGGACGTGTCGTGGGCCGGCGCCGGCGCGATCGTCGCGACGCTGCTGGGTGACCGGTACGCGGTGATCGTCGGCAGCCTGGGCGCGAGCCCGGCGCTCGGCATCGAGGCCCCCGCCGCGTCGACCTACGAGGGCAGGCTCCAGCAGGAGACCGACCTCCCCCGGTACGTGCCGGCGTCCGACATCGGGCCGGCCGAGCGGCGGACGCACGACTACCGGTACTTCCCGCTGGACCGGGCCATCATCGAGCACGCCGACGCGGTCCTGCACGTCCCGACCGGCGTCGACGCGGCCACGCTCGCCGACCGGATCGTCGCGCTGCCCGGAGTCGCGCAGGTCGTGGCGAGCGAGGAGAACGGGTCACCCGAGGCGGCCTGGGGCGACCGGTTCTTCTTCGTCGGCCCGGACCGCCGGCAGCCGTTCGCCACAATCGTCGAGCACGATGTGCCCGGCTTCGACGAGGCCGCGCAACTGGACCGTCCCGGCGTCTTCCGCCTCAACCTGGACCTGGGCCGAGACGAGTTCGAGCGACGCTTCGGCTTTCCGCCCAAGGCGTTCGAGGAGCACCGGGACGACTTCGACTTCGCCCGGCTGGACACCCTCATGCCGCACCCGGGCTACGCGCTGTACGGCTTCGGCAGCATCGTCATGCCCGGCCCGCAGCTACTGCCCGAGATCGACCGGCTGCTCGCGGTCGCGTACGGCCGAGCAGCCGACCGTCACCAGCGCGCGGACCGCCGGGCAGCCGACCAGCAGGACTGAGCCAACCACAAGCGCCGCAGTCGCGCCGTTCTACGCTCGACGCGGCTGGTCCGTCGTGTCGTGATCGGGCGGTTCGACTCCGGCGGTGCTGAGGTCGGTGATGCTGCGGCGGTGTCGCGGGACGGGATCGTCGTCATCGGCTGCCACGCCGATGGCGGTCATGGTGAGTATCTGCCAACCGGGTGCGACGCGCATGGTGTCGCGGAGGGCGTCGAGGTTGAAGGCGCGAAACTGCCGGCACGCCAGGCCCATGGAGTGGGCCTGCACGGTCATGTGCGCGACCGCCTGGCCGAGGTCGTAGTCGGCGAACTCGGAGTACTCCATCCCGCTGTCGTCGACTCCCCGCTGTGCGAGGTTCACGACCAGCGCGCTGGCCTGCGGGGCCCATCGGCGTGAACTCGCGGCGAGGTGGTCGACGAGCGCGGCGTGCCCCGCGTCACCACGTCGGCGGAGGTGGAACGCCCACGGTTGGGAGTTGCCGGCCGACGGTGCCCACCGGGCCGCCTCCAGCAGGACCGCCACCTCCCCGTCGGACAGTTGGTGGTCACTGTCGAAGCGCAGCGGGCTGAAGCGGCTCTGCAGCACCGGGGCGATCCTCGCGGCGGTCATGCCGGACCGCAGTCGTCACTGTCGTGTCGGCAGAGCGGCGTCATGAGCCCATCGTGCCCGACGGGTTGGGCGCCACGTCCGGCACCCGTGCTCTCGCCCGCAGCGCGATCGATGCCGCCGGCGGCGCTGGTCAGGCGGCGGCTTCCGGCTCCCGCAGATCCAGCCAGTCGGCCCAACGGGGGTCGGGGGCGCGGTGCCCGAGCACCCGCCAGGCGGTGCCCTTCGGAGCGGCGGGCAACGCGTGCAACCGCCACCCCATCTCCGCCGGCGTCTTGTCGCCCTTCGTGTGGTTGCACCGGGCACACGCGGCGACCACGTTCTCCCAGGCGTGTCGGCCACCCCGGCTGCGGGGGAAGACATGGTCGATGGTCTCGGCCGGGCCCCGACAGTAGGCGCACCGCCACCCGTCGCGGGCGAAGATCGCCCGCCGGGACAACCCCACGTGCGTCCGGTACGGCACGCGGACGAAGCGGGTCAGCCGGACCACGGAGGGCACCGGAAGCGCGTCGCGGGCGCTGTGCAGGATGCCGTCGCCGTCGGCGACGCAGACCGCCTTGGCGGAGAGAACGAGGATCGCGGCGCGACGCACCGACACGACACACAGCGGCTCGTAGGTGGCGTTGAGGACCAACGCGCCGGAGCCCACCGTGGGTCGTATGTCAGGCATCGCGATCACCCTCCCGGTTCAGCGGCTGCTGCGTACCGCCGTCGACCGCGGTCGGGCATGACCACCCACACGGTCGACGCCGGGCCGATCACCGACGTCCGTTGCGCCAATAGTCCCTGATCGGACCCCGGATTGCACGTACTAATCCCGCATGAGGTATGAGGATCATCCGCATCCGGGCGGATCGCCATCCCGACCTGGCCGTACCGCCGCCCCCCCGCCCTCCAGTTGGAGAGCGGGGAGGGCGTCCCGGCATCAGCAGCGGCAACCGGTGGCCGGTTCCGTCTCGGCGGCGGGTGTGCAACAGGCGCTTTCGGTGGCCTTCTCCAACTGGTCGGAGTCGGCCTTCACGGTGTAGACCTCCCAGGGCTCGTTACCAGGGCCGCGCACCCACACCTTGTCCTGGAGGGCGTAGCAGCACTCGGTGCCGTTCTCCTCCAGGGTGATCAGACCGGAGTCGGTGAGGCGCGTGGTGGCCGCGTTGACGTCATCGGTGCTGAACACCTCGACGCCCAGGTGGTCCATCACGGTGGGCTGGTCGGGCTCGCCTTCGAGCAGGACGAGCTTCAGCGGCGGGTTCTCGACGGCGAAGTTGGCGTAGCCGGGGCGGCGCTTGGCGGGCTCGACGCCGAACAGCGTGGAGTAGAAGACGACGGAGCCTTCGAGGTCGGACACACGCAGGGCGAGCTGAACGCGGGACATGACTCTCCTTACCGATCTGGAGGGTGTGGTGGCTGGTCGGAGCGGACCTCGGCGCGGCAGGCCGCCGTACAACGGCTTGCCCACCACGCCCTTGTCTTGATGCTTTTCGAAGCAGGACCAACGTTGCACCTTGTTTTGAAATCTGTCAACCTAGAGAAATGTCGAAACAAGCCCTGCCGGTGATGAGCCTGGACGCGGTGGCCTGCTGCGCGCCGATCGCGGTTCGCCCCATGGACACCGACCAGGCAGCAGTGGTCGCGCCACTGTTCAAGGCCCTGGGCGACCCGGTCCGGCTACGGCTGATGTCGATGATCGCTTCGGTGCCGGAGATGTGCGTCTGCGATCTGACCCCCGCGTTCGAGCTGTCCGGGCCGACCATCTCCCATCACCTGAAGGTCTTGCGGGAGGCTGGCCTGGTCGACTCCGAGCGGCGCGGCACGTGGGTCTGGTACCGGGTCCGCCCGGACGCGTTCCGGCAACTCCGCGCGCTTCTGGACCTCTCCGCCACCTCCGCGGAGGCCACCGCGTGAGCCTGCCGGCCCGTCGCGCGTCGGCGGAGTTCGTCGGTACGGCCTTGCTCGTCGCCGCCGTCGTCGGTTCCGGGATCGCCGCCGCCCGACTCTCGCCCACCGACGTTGGGCTCCAACTCCTGGAGAACGCGATCGCCACCGCCCTGGCGCTGGGCGCGTTGATCCTGACCTTCGGCCCGATATCGGGCGCGCACTTCAATCCGATCGTCTCCGTCGTCGACTGGTGGCTCGGCCGTCGCGCCGGCACCGGCCTGACCGCCGGTGATCTCGCCGCCTACGTCGCCGCCCAGGTCTGCGGCGCGATCACCGGAACCGTTCTGGCCAACCTGATGTTCGAACTACCAGCCGCCACGTGGTCCCGCACCGATCGCATCGGCGGAAACCTGTGGCTGGCCGAGATCATCGCCACCGCCGGCCTGATCGTCCTGATCTTCGCCCTCGCCCGCACCGGCCGCAGCAGTGCGGCTCCGGCCGCCGTGGGCGCCTACATCGGTGCCGCCTACTGGTTCACCTCGTCCACCTCATTCGCGAATCCCGCCGTCACCATCGGCCGCGCCTTCACCGACACCTTCGCCGGAATCGCCCCCACCTCGCTTCCCGGCTTCGTCGGCGCGCAGCTCGTCGGCGGCCTGGTCGCCATCGCCGCCATCGCCGCCTGGTACCCCGGTGCCGAGAACTCCGCCGACGCCGTGGTCGCCCCCCGACTCTCTCCGGAGACAGAAGCCCGATGACCGACAAGCCCAGCGTCCTGTTCGTCTGCGTCCACAACGCCGGCCGCTCCCAGATGGCCGCCGGCTGGCTCCGACACCTCGCCGGCGACGCCATCGAGGTCCGCTCCGCGGGCAGCGAACCCGCGGACCAGATCAACCCCGTCGCCGTCGAAGCCATGCGCGAAGTCGGCATCGACATCACCGAACAAATCCCAGCCCGGCTCACCTGGGACGCCGCCCGCGCCAGCGACGTCATCATCACCATGGGCTGCGGCGACGCCTGCCCCGTCTTCCCCGGCAAACGCTACGAAGACTGGAAGCTCACCGACCCCGCCGGCCAATCCCTCGACGTCGTCCGCCAGGTCCGCGACGACATCAGAACGAGGATCACCGAACTGCTCGCCAGCATCCAGCCGACGCGCTAGCGCGCTCGCCCCTCACCTGCCGGTGGGTCGGCGGTGGGCGCTCGGGCTCCTTGCGGTACGAAGACAGGGTGAGTGCCGCAAGCGTGATGCCCCTTGCCCTGTCCACCGGCGGGTCGGTGAACTGCCAGGGCAGTTCCTCCTGCGAATTCCTGTACGACTGGACCAGTTCGGCCTGGTTCGCCGAGGGCAGTTACTGGATCCTGCTCAAGCCGCTGCGGGTGCTGCTGATCCTGGCGCTGGCGATGGTGGCCCGCTGGGCGGTGCACCGCACGATCAACCGGTTGGTCCGCACCACGACCGACGGCGCGGTGCCGACGATGCTGCGACCACTGCGCGAGCGGGTGCCCAGCGCGGCGGTCGACCCGACCGAGTTCGTGCCCGAGCGGCGACGGCAGCGGGCCGAGGCGATCGGCTCGGTGCTGCGCAGTCTGACCACCGCGTTCGTCTTCGGCATCGCGCTGCTGATGATCCTGCGTGAGTTCAGCTTCGATCTGGCCCCGCTGCTGGCCAGCGCGGGGATCGCCGGCGTCGCGCTGGGCTTCGGCGCGCAGAGCCTGGTCAAGGACCTGATCGCCGGCCTGTTCATGCTGATCGAGGATCAGTACGGCGTGGGCGACAACGTCGACCTGGGCGAGGCGATGGGCGTGGTCGAGGCGGTCGGGCTTCGGGTGACCACTGTGCGCGACGGTCGCGGAGTGCTCTGGTACATCCGCAACGGCGAGATCATCCGGGTGGGCAACAAGAGCCAGGGCTGGGCGCTCGTGGTGGTGGACCTACCGATCGGCTTCAACAGCACCGAGGAGGCCACCGCCGTCCTGCGGACCGCGGCCGCCTCGGTCGCACTCGACCCGGAGTTGTCGCCGGAGATCGTCGAGGCGCCGGAGGTGCTGGGTGTCGAGCAGGTGACGGTGGACGGTGCGGTCATCCGCACGGTGGTGAAGACGACAGCGGACGGGCAGTTCGCGGTGGGCCGGGAGTTGCGTCGGCGGCTGGCGGAGGCGCTGGAGAACTCGGGGATCACCGCGCAGATCGCGGCGGCCCGCATCTTTCCCGGGCTTCCTCCCCGCCCGTTGCCGGACGGTGAAACGGGTCAGGGGGGTGCCACCTGACCCACCCGTCGTCGTCCTCGAATTCAGGGGTCGCGAGCCGCCCGGCCCCTCAGGTATCGTCCGTTCGTTCAGTCGGGGATGCGACGAATGAGCCGTTCGGCCTAGATAGTTGTCAGACGATCGGGCAGAATCCGGAGCACGCGTTCCCGCCAAAGCGTGATCACAACCTCGCTGATCCGTAGATCTGACGAGCGCATCCGGCCGGGCTGCCACGAGCGGCCAACCCGGAGGCCGATGGAGGCGACGGTGCCCGACGAGCGACCTTCCGCGGAAGGCCCCGCTACTTTTCGCGAAGTGTTCGCCCAGCACGAGTTCCGCGCCGTGTTCGTGGCGGGCGCCCTCTCCTGGGTCGGCGACTATGTCGCGAAGGCCGCCGTCACCGTGCTGGTCTATCAGCGGACCGATTCGGTCGGGCTCTCCGCGGCCGCCTTCGCGGTGAGTTTCCTGCCCTGGCTGCTCGGTGGTCCGGTGCTCGCCGCACTCGCGGAGCGATACCCGTACCGGCGGGTGATGGTGGCGTGTGACCTCATCCGGATGGGGTTGATGCTGCTCATCGCCATCCCGCAACTGCCGTACCAGGCGGTGCTGGTGCTGATCTTCGCCGCCACGCTCGCCAACCCGCCGAGCCAGGCGGCGAAGTCCGCGTTGATGCCGCAGATGCTCGCCGGGGACCGGCTGGTGCTCGGGCTGTCGCTGAACGGCAGCGCGGGGCAGGCGGCCCAGATCGTCGGATACGTGCTCGGCGCCGCCGCCGCCTCCTACGACCCGCGGGTCGCGCTGCTGTTCAACGCGGCCACGTTCGGCGCGTCGGCGCTGCTGGTCCGCCTCGGTGTGCGACACCGCTCGGCGGTGCCGAACCCGGCGCAGCGCAGCCACCTGCTGCAGGAGACCCGCCAGGGCTTCACCATCGTGTTCGGCACACCGGTGCTGCGGGCCATCGCGGTGCTGGTGTTCAGCGCGATGCTCTTCTCGATCATTCCCGAGGGGTTGGCCGTCGGCTGGGCCAACGAGGAGGGCCGCGGCGACATGAGCGCGACCACGGCCCAAGCAGTGATCATGGCGGCCAGCCCGGTCGGCTTCATCCTCGGCGGGTTGCTGGTGAGCCGCCTGTTCGGGCCGGCCCGCCGACTGAAGCTGATGCGACCGCTCGCGGTCCTCGCCCCACTGGCGCTGGTGCCGACGTTGTTCGATCCGCCCCCGCTGGCGGTTGCTCTGCTGGCCGCTATCTGCGGGTTCGCGGTCGCCGGCATGCTGCCGATGGCCAACGGGCTCTTCGTCCAGGCGCTCCCCAACGGCATCCGCGCCCGCGCCTTCGGGGTGATGGCGACCGGCGTCCAGGTGATCCAGGGCTTCGCGGTGCTGGCGACCGGTTTGATCGCCGATCGCTTCGACACCATCCCCCTCGTGGTGGGGCTGTGGAGCGCGGCCGGCGTGGTGCTGATGGTGGTGGCCGCGCTGCGCTGGCCTGATCGGCAGGCGTTCAGCGACGCGATCGCGGCAGCCACGGCGGCCAATGCCGAGCCGTCCGGCCACCCGGACGACGCCGCCGGCGGCGGCACGGCGGCAGGCCCTCCCGAGCCGCGTACCAGCGACGGCCACCGCCGGCACGCGGTCACCTGACCCGGCCCGCCCCTGCGGACCCGTGCGGGCCGGGCGTGGGGCATCGGCCCGGCGTGATCCGACGCACGGTGCGCGGGTCGGTCTCGCGCCCGGCGCACCTGGCAGGATGGAACGGTGAACCCCGCAGGCGAATCCGAGCGTCCCGGTGCTTCGACGACCCTCTTCGAAGCGGTCGGCGGCGAGCCCACCTTCCGCAGGCTTGTCGACGAGTTCTATGCCGGCGTCGCCACCGATCCCCTGCTGCGGCCCATGTACCCGGAGGGGGACCTGGGGCCGGCCGCGGATCGGATGACCCTGTTCCTGATGCAGTACTGGGGTGGACCGAACACCTACTCCGCCCAGCGTGGGCACCCGCGACTGCGGATGCGGCACGCGCCGTTCCGGATCGGCGCGGCCGAGCGGGACGCCTGGCTACGGAACATGCGCCGCGCCGTGGACCGGCTCGACCTCGAACCGGCGATCGCCGCCACGCTCTGGGACTACCTGGAGCGGGCCGCGTACTTCATGGTCAACGCCGAGGAGGACCCGGCCAACGGTGGCTGATCGTCGGGCCGGGGCAGCGTCAGAGCAGCGCGCCCTCGTCGTGCAGCCAGTCCACGAAGCTGGTGGCGACCGCCGCGCCGCAGTCGAGCATCTCGACGAGCAGCGCGTCGTGGGTGCCGGCACCGAGCGGCACCTGAAGCTCGGCGTAGATCGGCAACTGGCCGCGCTCCGTCGGGTCGCCGATGTAGGCCTTGCAGAACCGGCGGGTGTGGTTCCACTCGTTGACCACCCGGTAGGCCCGGTCGGCCCAGTCCGGCGGGACGGTGGCGTGCGGGCGTGCCCGCATGACCAGGATCTCGTCCTCCGGCCCTTCGAGGGTGACCAGCACGGCGTGCCGCTCCCACATGGCCAGCAGGTTGCCGTCGCCGTCGGCCAGGTACCGCACGTCGAGCAGGTCGAGTGCGTCGCACACGCGACGCAGACTCACCGGCTCGACGGTGGCCAGCATCTCGGGCAAAGCCGGTCGCTCGCTGGCCGGGCAGTCGTCCCCCGGCTGGCGAGGGTTGGGCGGTCCGACCCGGACCGCGCTCTCCACTGTGATCCCGCTTCGGGTTTCCGGATCGCCGCCGTCGGCGGGACCGGGGCGCCATGACCACCACGGCATCGCTCGCGCACCTCACTCCCCAGCGGATCCAGTCGCCTACGGTGCGTTGGATCCGAGCATGGACGGTACCCGGACAGCCGAGTTGAAGCACCCCCCCAACGACCGCCCCAGCCCAGAAGAATGAGCAGGGGTCATCCGTTCGGAGGAGTACCGAGGGGTGTTACCGCAAGATCCGTGGCCGTCTGCAACCATGCCGCTCCGTATGGTCCCGCCAGGCCAACCCAACGTCCGGCCACCCGGACCTGAACGGTCGCCTCGTCGTGGTCGGTGGACGGGCCGTCGGCGGCGCCGAGGAAGCCCATCCGGACCACCCCCTGCACCAGTCGCTGCGACACCTCGACCGGCGGGGCGGGCGGTCCGTCCGGCGTGACGAGCACCGCGACGTGGTCGAGCAGCGCGTCCCGCAGCGCCCGCTGACCCACCGCGCGGCCGGCCACGCCCTGCTCGCTGGCCGTACGCAGGGTGCCCGCCGCCGCGTCCGCGATCCGCCGCAGCTCGGCAACGGGCAGCGCCTCCACCGTCCGGCTGCGCGTCGGGGGCAGCGGCCACCGCCACTGCGCGTCCCGGCGGGCAGGCCGGGCCGTACCGCCGCGTTCCAGCTCGGCGAGCAGCTCCGCGGCGGCCACCGTGACGTCCTCGGCGCTGCCGTCGGCCGACTCACCGGCCACCGTCCGGACCACCAGCACCTGCCACGGCAGACGGGCCCAGAGGGCGATCCGACCGGGCACACCGGCCGGCCGCAACCGGACCGGCGCCGCCCGGTCCAGCCGGACCAGCCGGGCCAGGAAGGCACCCGCGTCGGCCACCCCGACCACACCGTGCGTCGGGGTCGACGCCGCTGCCTGTCCCGTGCCCGGCCGGGTCACGCCAGGCCGCCCTGCGGTGCGTAGGTGAGCAGGAAGTCCCGCTCCTCCTGCGTGATCCGGCGGGGCACCTGGCGGGTCAGGTCGAACGGCACCAGCACCGAGCGGGCCCGGCTGGCCAGCACCTCGCCGTCGTACAGCTCGTAGGCGACGGTGAACCGGGAGGCCCGGATCTCCTCCACCCACAGCTCGATGCGGACGGTGGGCGCGGCCTCCGCGGTGGCCCGACCCAACGCGTAGTCGACGGGGCGCAGGTAGTCGACCTCGTGCCGGCGGATCACCACCCCGTCGGCGAACGAGCCGACCCCCCACGCCCGGCCACCGGCGAACATCAACGCCACCCGCGCCTCCTCGTAGAGGGTGAGGAAGCGCGAGTTGTTGATGTGCCCGTACGCGTCCAGGTCGGACCAGCGCAGCGTGCAGTGGTAGACGAAGCGGTCAGACACCTTCTCGGCCGGTCAGTCGCGGGTCAGCTTGCGGTACGTCACCCGGTGCGGCCGGGCAGCCTCCGCGCCGAGGCGGTCGATCTTGTTCTTCTCGTACGCCTCGAAGTTGCCCTCGAACCAGAACCATTTGGTCGGGTCCTGGTCGTCGCCCTCCCAGGCCAGGATGTGCGTGGCGACCCGGTCCAGGAACATCCGGTCGTGCGAGATGACCACGGCGCAGCCGGGGAACTCCAGCAGCGCGTTCTCGAGGCTGGACAGCGTCTCCACGTCCAGGTCGTTCGTCGGCTCGTCGAGCAGGATGACGTTGCCGCCGATCTTCAGGGTCAGCGCCAGGTTGAGCCGGTTGCGCTCACCGCCGGAGAGCACCTTCGTCGGCTTCTGCTGGTCCGGTCCCTTGAAGCCGAACGCGGCGATGTACGCCCGCGACGGCATCTCGACCTTGCCCACCATCAGGTAGTCCAGCCCGTCTGAGACGACCTCCCAGACGGTCTTGTCACCGTTGAGGCCCTCGCGGTTCTGGTCGACGTAGGACAACGAGACCGTCTCGCCGACCCGGACCTGGCCGCCGGTCGGCTGCTCCAGCCCGACGATGGTCTTGAACAGCGTGGTCTTGCCGACGCCGTTGGGGCCGATGATGCCGACGATGCCGTTGCGCGGCAGTGAGAACGACAGGTTGTCGATCAACAGCCGGTCGCCGAAGCCCTTGCTGAGGTTGACCGCCTCGATCACCGTGCTGCCCAGTCGCGGGCCCGGCGGGATCTGGATCTCCTCGAAGTCGAGCTTGCGGGTCTTCTCCGCCTCGTTGGCCATCTCGTCGTACCGGTCCAGGCGGGCCTTGGACTTGGTCTGGCGGGCCTTGGCGTTGGAGCGGACCCACTCCAGCTCCTCGGTGAGGCGCTTCTTCATCTTGGCGTCGCGGCGACCCTCGACGGCCAGGCGAGCGGCCTTCTTCTCCAGGTAGGTGGAGTAGTTGCCCTCGTAGCCGATGGCCCGGCCACGGTCCAGCTCCAGGATCCAGCCGGCCACGTTGTCGAGGAAGTACCGGTCGTGGGTGATCGCCATGACGGTGCCGGCGTACTTGGCCAGGTGCTGCTCCAGCCACGAGACGCTCTCCGCGTCCAGGTGGTTTGTGGGCTCGTCGAGCAGCAGCAGGTCGGGCGCCTCCAGCAGCAGCTTGCAGAGCGCGACCCGGCGACGCTCACCACCGGAGAGCTGGGTCACGTCGGCGTCCGGCGGGGGGCAGCGCAGGGCGTCCATGGCCAGTTCGAGCTTGGAGTCGACGTCCCAGGCGTCGAGGTGGTCCAGCTCCTCCTGGAGCTTGCCCATCTCCTCCATCAGCTCGTCGGAGTAGTCGGTCGCCATCTGCTCGGCGATCTTGTTGAACCGCTCCAGCTTGGCCTTGGTCTCGGCAACCGCCTCCTCGACGTTGCCGAGCACGGTCTTGGCGTCGTTGAGCGGGGGCTCCTGGGCGAGCATGCCGACGGTGTAGCCGGGCATGAGCCGGGCCTCGCCGTTGCTCGGCTTGTCCAGTCCTGCCATGATCTTGAGGAGGCTGGACTTACCGGCGCCGTTCGGACCGAGCACACCGATCTTGGCTCCCGGCAGGAAGCTCAACGTCACGTTGTCGAGCACGACCTTGTCGCCGTGCGCCTTGCGGGCCTTTTCCAGGACGTAGATGTACTGGGCCACGGTGCGGGCTACCTCCGTCGGTTGCTGTCGCTGATCGGCGGCGCGGGCGCGGGCTGCGAGGACCGCCCGCCGCCGCCGGCCGGTAGCCGGCCGCGCGCACGCCATCGTCAATCCTGACAGGTACGCCGCGCTTCGCCCACATCACCCCGCCCCAGGAGTACGCGGGCGCGCCTCCTTGCCAGAGCCGGTAAGGCAAATTACGGTTTTGGTATGACCAAGAAGATCACCATCAGCCTGCCCGACGATCTTGCGGAGAGACTGGCCGACGAGCCGAACGCTTCCGCCTACGTCGCCGAGTCTCTGCGACGGAGGGTGGCCGGGGAGAAGACGCGGGAGATCCTCCGGCGGGCCGGTTTCGAGATCACCGACGAGGGCGTAGCGCGGGTACACGCCGAGATGGAGCAGTTGCGGGCGAGCATCACCCCCGAACTACGCGAACAGGCGGCCCAGCTCCAGGCAGAGGTCTTGGCGGCACGTGCGAGGGCCACCCGGTGACGGGCTACGGCTTGGCATTGGACGCGACAGCCCTGCTAGCCTATTCGTCGTCCGAACGGGATGTCGGTCACCGCATCGCGGAAGCCGCCGACTATGGCGTGCACGTGCTGGTGCCGGCGCTCTGCCTCGTCCGTGCACACCAGGAAGCCACTCCCGGCCAGTGGGAAATGCTCGAAGTGCTCGCCGCGTTGCCGCACATCCGCGTAACCCCGGTCGAGCCGAACATGTGCTCGTTTCTCGGCGGATGGTCACGCCGAATGGCCGGGCACACGGACCTGGCCCAGCTGGCGATGGACGCCGCCGCCCACCCCCTCGTGCCGATCATGACGGATCGGCGGGAGTTGCTCGGCGAGGTGCTGCCCAAGGAATGGCCGATCATCGACCTCTGAGCGACGGGCTGTCGACAAGATCACCCTGGGGATTTCAGCGCGTACGGGGCGGGTAGGAGACTCCGGCACGAGGCACAAGACGCCGCAGCTACGCTCAGTACGCTCATTCGCGGTGGACCCGTCAGTACCCGGAGGTGGCCGATCGTGACCGTCCGTAGCTCCTTTGTCGTAGTGGCGAACCGTCTGCCGGTCGACGAGGTGAGCACTCCCGAGGGCCGACAGTGGCGACGCAGCCCTGGCGGGCTGGTCACCGCGCTGCACCCCGTGCTCGCCGAACACCAGGGCACCTGGGTCGGCTGGGCCGGCGGCACCGGCGCCGCCCCCGAGCCGTTCGACCTGGAGGGGATCCGGCTGCACCCGGTCCCGCTGAGCGCCGAGGAGCTGGAGCGCTACTACGAGGGCCAGTCCAACGCGACGATCTGGCCGCTCTACCACGACGCGGTCGAGACACCTGCCTACAAGCGCCGCTGGCGGGAGGCGTACCGCCTGGTCAACGCCCGGTTCGCGGAGGCCGCCGCGGACGTGGCGGCCGAGGGCGCGACGGTCTGGGTGCAGGACTACCAGCTGCAGTTGGTCCCGGCGATGCTCCGTGAGCTGCGCCCGGACCTGCGGATCGGGTTCTTCCTGCACATCCCGTTCCCGCCGATCGAGCTGTTCATGCAGATGCCGTTCCGCACCGAGATCCTGCGCGGCCTGCTCGGCGCGGACCTGGTCGGCTTCCAGCAGAGGTTGGCCGCACAGAACTTCGTCCGGCTGGCGCGGCACCTGCTCGGGCTGCGCTACGAGGGGCAGATGATCCAGGTCGACGGTCGGCAGGTGAAGGCGGGCGCCTTCCCCATCTCGATCGACACCCAGGAGATGGAGCGGATGGCCGCCGACCCGGCGATCCAGGCTCGGGCCAAGCAGATCCGCGCCGAGTTGGGCGATCCGAAGACGATAATCCTGGGCGTGGACCGGCTGGATTACACCAAGGGCATCGAGTTGCGGCTCAAGGCCTTCCGCGAGTTGCTTGCTGACGGAAAGTTGACAGTTCCCGACGCGGTTATGGTGCAGGTGGCCACGCCCAGCCGCGAGCGGGTCGAGCACTACCAGGCACTACGGGTCAAGGTCGAACGCGAGGTTGGCCGGATTAATGGCGAATTCGGCAGGGTCGGCGTGCCGGCAGTGCATTACCTGCATCAGTCGTACAGTCGCAGTGAACTCGCCGCGATGTACGTCGCCGCCGACGTGATGATGGTGACACCGCTACGCGACGGCATGAACCTGGTGGCCAAGGAGTACGTGGCGTCGCGCGCCGACCAGGGTGGCGCGCTCGTACTCAGTGAGTTTGCTGGCGCCGCAACGGAGCTGCGTCAGGCATTCCTGTGTAACCCGCACGACCCGGACGCGGTCAAGGACGCCCTGCTCCGGGCAGTGCACGTGGAGAAAACCGAGGCACGCCGCCGGATGCGGACAATGCAACGTCACCTGCGTACCCACGACGTGGGCCACTGGGCCAAGTCTTTCCTCTCCGAGCTCGGAGTTCCCGAGGCGGAGGCCGAGTGAACACGACCGTCAACGATGGAGCCGCCATGGCCACCGGGGTGATGGACCCCGAGCTGCGCTCCGCCATCGGCCGGATCGCCCGGGTCCCCCAACTCCTGGTCGCCTGCGACTACGACGGCACACTCGCGCCGATCGTGGAGGACCCGAGCACGGCCGTCCCACTGCCCGAGTCGGTTGCCGCGGTCCGCGCGCTCGCCGCGCTGCCGCAGACAACCGTGGCGGTCGTCTCCGGCCGGGCGCTGCGCGACCTGGCCGCACTGTCCCGGCTGCCCAGCGAGGTGCACCTCGTCGGCAGCCACGGCTCCGAGTTCGACATCGGCTTCGTCGAGCGGCTCTCCCCCGAGCTGGTCGCGGTGCGCCAGCAGGTACGCAACGCGCTGCGCGAGATCGCCGCCGCGCACCCGGGCATCCGCCTGGAACGCAAGCCGGCAAGCGTGGCCGTGCACACCCGCGGGGTCGACCCGGAGGTCGCCGCCGCCGCCATCGAGGCCGTCCGCAACGGCCCGGCCAGCTTCGACGGCGTCACCGTGACCCAGGGCAAGGAGGTCATCGAGCTCTCCGTCGTGGCCACCCACAAGGGC
Source organism: Micromonospora sp. NPDC049175 (assembly GCF_043197345.1). Classification (NCBI taxonomy): domain Bacteria; kingdom Bacillati; phylum Actinomycetota; class Actinomycetes; order Micromonosporales; family Micromonosporaceae; genus Micromonospora; species Micromonospora sp. NPDC049175. The sequence continues at coordinate 86,772 of NZ_JBICSY010000010.1, forward strand.
ACCGCACTCGACCAACTGCGGACCCAGCTCGCCTCCAGCGCGGTGCTGTTCATCGGCGACGACGTCACCGACGAGAACGCGTTCGGCCACCTGCACGGTCCCGACCTCGGCATCAAGATCGGCCCCGGGGACACCCAGGCCAGCTACCGGGTGGGCGACCCGCTGGAGGCCGCCCGCGCGCTGGCGCTGCTGCTGGAGACCCGACGGCACTGGCTGTTCGGCGAGCGGGCGGTGCCGATCGAGCGGCACTCCATGCTGGCCAACGGTCGTACCGTCGCTCTGCTCACCCCCGAAGCCAAGGTGAGCTGGCTCTGTCACCCCAAGCCGGACTCGGCGGCGATCTTCGCCGACCTGGTCGGTGGCAGCCCGGCCGGTCACTTCAGCGTCGCCCCGGAACGCGGGGGCATCCCGCTGGGCCAGCGCTACCGTTCCGGCACGATGACAGTGGAGACCCGGTGGTCCGGGCTCACCGTCACCGACTGGCTGGACAAGCCGGCCCGGGAGACCACTCCGGACGACAGCCCCGCCGTCATCACCGGCGACTCGACCCTGATCCGGGTGCTCACCGGCAGCGGCAAGGCCCGGGTGGAGTTCGCGCCGAGGCCCGAGTTCGGTCAGGTCGCCGTGCAGTTGCAGCCGATCGGCGACGGTCTGCTGGTGCTCGGCTCCAACGAGCCGGTCGCGCTCTACGCCCCCGGCGTGGAGTGGGAGGTCGGCAACGACGGCGGGTACGAGACCGCCAAGGCGATCGTCGACCTCTCCGCCGCCGGCGGGCAGGTCGTACTGGAGTTGCGCTTCGGCACGCACAGCCTGGAGCACCACCGGGTGCCGATCCACGAGCGGCAGGCCGCCGCCGAGCAGCCGTGGAAGGACTGGGTGGCCTCGCTGCGGCTGCCGTCCACCGCCCGTGACCTGGTCGCGCGCAGCGCCCTCACCCTGCGCGGGCTCTGTCACGAGGCCACCGGCTCGATCCTGGCCGCGGCGACCACCTCGCTCCCCGAGGAGTTGGGCGGCGTCCGCAACTGGGACTACCGCTACTGCTGGCTGCGCGACGCCGCGCTGACCGCCCGCGCACTCGTCGACCTGGGCTCCGTCGAGGAGGCCGAGGCGCTGCTGCGCTGGGTGGACGGCTGCATCGAGCGCACCGGCGGCCACCCGGAGCGACTGCACCCGCTCTACACGATCGACGGGTACGAGTTGGGCGCCGAGGCGGTCATCGACACGCTGCCCGGCTACGCCGGCTCCCGGCCGGTCCGGGTCGGCAACCTCGCCAACCACCAGCTCCAGCTCGACGTCTTCGGCCCGATCGCCGACCTGATCGCGGCCGTCGCCGACGCTCGCGGCTCGGTCCGCGAGGACGAGTGGCGGGTCCTGGAAAACATGGTCGAGGCGGTCCGCCGCCGTTGGCACGAGCCGGACCACGGCATCTGGGAGGCGCGGCTGCCACCACGGCACCACGTCTTCTCCAAGGTGATGTGCTGGATGACCGTCGACCGGGCGCTGCACGTGATGCGCGAGCACGGCGGCGAGGACCGGCCGGAGTGGAAGGACCTGCGCGACCGGATCGGCGCCAACGTCCTGGAGCAGGGTTGGCACTCCGACGTCGAGGCGTACAGCGTCGCGTACGGGGACGAGGACATGGACGCCTCGTCGCTCTGGATCGGGCTCTCCGGCCTGCTCCCGGGTGACGACCCGCGCTTCCTGTCCACCGTCCTGCGCATCGAGGCGGACCTGCGCAGCGGCCCGGTCGTCTACCGCTACCACTGGGACGACGGCCTGCCCGGCCGTGAGGGCGGCTTCCACATCTGCACGGCGTGGCTGATCGAGGCGTACCTGCGCACCGGCCGCCGCACCGACGCCGAGGAGCTGTTCGCACAGATGGTGCTCACCGCCGGTCCGACCGGGCTGCTCCCCGAGCAGTACGACCCGCTCGCCGAGCGCGGGCTGGGCAACCACCCGCAGGCGTACAGCCACCTCGGGCTGATCCGCTGTGCCCTGCTGCTGGACAACATGCTCAAGCAGTAGTTCGACCGCACGTGTGACGGGGCCGGAGCGCAGGCGCGCTCCGGCCCCGTCGTACGCCGCCGCGCCGACAGACGTCGGTCAGCCCGGGTACGGCAGGCTCGGTTGCCACCCGTACAGGCGGGCGTCGAGGTCGGTGGGCACCGTCCAGTGCGCGTACGGCAGCACCGCGCTGCTGCCGGTGTAGGTCAGGCACAGCAGTGGGGCGTCGCCGGTGTGGTCGAGCGCGAGCTTCGGTTTACGGGCCGCGCCGACGCCGCCAAGGCCGAAGAGGACAACCGGATCCCGAACCGGCAGCCCCAGTGCCTGCCGGCCGTCACGCCATCCCCGGTACGCCGCGTCCAGCCGCCAGGGCGCGAGGTCGGCGAGACCGCGGTACAGGTTCGCCACCCAGGTCGGGGTGAGTTCGGCGTCGGAGAGCCGGTACGGCACCCCGGTCAGCAACGCGTCGAGCTCCGGTTCTGTCTCCACCCCGGCGTTTGTCAGCGCCTCGGGCAACGCGCCACGGCGGACGGCCGTGACCGCGGGGGCGGCCTGCTCGACCCGATCGACCTGCCAGCGAAGCCCCGCCGGGGTGTCCGCCTGTCGGCGGTCCCACAGCCAGCGGGCGGTGTCCCAGCGGTGCCGCTGGTTGGCCGGGATCAGCTCGTCGACGCCGATGACCAACTCGCCGCCCTCGACCCGTGCGGTGAGCCACCGGCCCCGCAGGTGCGGCCGCTGCTCGCCGTAACCGGCAAGTGCGACGACCGCGGACCGCAGGTAGGCGCCCGTGTTGCCGCGCGGAAAGTGCCAGCACAACGCGGACCTGTCGACGGCGTCGACGTCGGCGGCGGCCTCGTCCGACACCGCGCCGATCCGGACCAGCGGCGATGCCGCGCTGGCCTGCCGATTGTCGAACTGCCGACGGTCCCGGCGCTGTCGCACCTCGGCCCGCTCGACCGGAGGGCTGACCGAGTACGCCGCCTTCTTCCCGGCCCACCGCAGCACCTCCGCCCCGGCCGCCCGGGGGTCACCGAAGAGCCGGAACGCCAGCAGCTCGTCCTCGTCGGACCCGTCGTCCTCGGTCACCTGCAGCTCGTACACCAGGTTGCCGGGCGCGTCCAGGTCGTAGCCGGTGTGTGGGTCACGGCCGAACTCGTTGCCGACGAGCGAGTCGCCCGGCTGTTGGGGATAGCCGCGGACCACCGTGACCAGGACGGCCCAGGAGCCGTCCGGGTCCGCACACCGCAGGGTCCGGACCGGAGCGTCACGCCATCGTGAGGGGAGATCCTCGAAGGTGGTGGTCAGGCCGGGGCCTGCGCACCGCAGCGCGACAGGTGTGAGCAGTTCCGTCCGCCACGTCTCGTGAGGATCCTTCACGGTGAGCATGGGCGACATTGTGTCGACAGCCACCGACAACCCGGTAACCGTGCCGGATCCCCGCCGCAACTGGCAATCTTGGACACAGCCCGCCGCCTAACGGAAAGTGTCCAAGATCTACCGTCCGGGTCGCCGATCAGCCGTCGAGGGCGCCCACCACGTCACCGAGTACGACCACCGCGGGCGGGCGCAGGTCGGCGGCGAGCGCGTCGGCGGCCACCGCGCCGAGCGTGGATCGCAGCACCCGCTGGGCACCCGTCGTGGCTTCCTGCACCACGGCGGCCGGCGTCTGCGGCGACCGACCGTGGGCGACGAGGGTGGCCGTGATGGCGGCGAGGTTCTTCAGCCCCATCAGGATCACCAGGGTGCCGCGCAGGCCCGCCATCGCCTCCCAACGCACCAGCGACGCCGGTGAGTCGGGTGCCACATGCCCGGAGACCACTGTGAACTCGTGCGCCACCCCCCGATGGGTGACCGGAATCCCGGCCGCGGAGGGAGCGGCGATCGAGCTGGTCACCCCGGGCACCACGGTCACCGACACGCCGGCCTGCGCGCACGCCAGCAGCTCCTCGCCGCCCCGGCCGAAGACGTACGGGTCGCCGCCCTTGAGCCGCACCACGAAGGCGCCGGCCAGCGCACGGTCGACCAGGATCTGGTTGATCTCCTCCTGGGCCCGGGACGGTCCGTAGGGGATCTTCGAGGCGTCCACCAGCTCGACGTCCGGGCGCAGCTCGTCGAGGAGCAGGCCGGGCACCAGCCGGTCGGCGACCACCACGTCGGCCTCGGTGAGCAGCCGCCACCCCTTGACGGTGATCAGCTCCGGATCACCCGGCCCCGCCCCGACCAGCGCCACCCGCCCCACCGGCCGCCCGGCCACACCAGCCGAGCCGCTCACGCCAGCCGAGCCGTCTAAGCTGGCCGCGCCCGCCACGCCACCCGAGCCCGCCACGCCACCCGAGCCCGCCACGCCAGACGAGCCGCTCACGCCGGTCGCGCCAGCCGAGCCGTCCACGCCCGCCGAGCCCGCCGCGCCACCCAAGCCGCTCACGCCGGCCGCGCCAGCCGAGCCGTCCACGCCGGCCGAGCCCGCCGCGCCACCCAAGCCGCTCACGCCGGTCACGCCGGCCGCGCCGGCCGCGCCGGTCACGCCGGCCGCGCCGGCCGCGCCGGTCGCGCCGGTCGAAGCGGCGGGCCGGCTCTGTCCTCTGTCCGGTGCCAGGCGGAGGGCGAGCAGGTCGCGGATCGCGTCCCGGACGGTCATCGCCCGCCGGGGGTCACCGCCGCCGAGCACCGCCACGGTGACCGGGCCGTGCCGGGTTACCGCCGGGGTCCAGGCGGTGGCGGCGGTCCGGTCGTCGGCCCGGACGCAGAAGATCCGCCGCTCGGCGGCGACGGCGCTCACCGAAGCGGCCGCCATCGGGTCGTCGACCGCCACCTGGACCAGCCACGCGCCGTCCAGGTCCTCGGGTAGGAACCGGCGTGGCACCCAGTGCAGCCGACCCGCGTCGACCCGGGCGCGCAGCGCCGGGGTCAGCTCCGGGGCCACCAGCAGGACGTCCGCGCCGGCGTCCAGCAGCGCGGGCACCCGTCGGGTGGCGACCGCGCCACCACCCACCACGACCACCCGCCGCCCGTCGAGCCGCAAACCAAGGGGGTACGGATTGGAGGTCACGCCGCACCACCGAAGCGGACCGCTCGCTCGCTGCGCCTCGTCACTTCTCGGCCACCCCGGCGGAGTCGAAGGTGGCCACCTCGTGCAGCACCCGCACCGCGCAGCTGACCACTGGCAACGCCAACAGTGCGCCGGTGCCCTCGCCGAGGCGCAGCCCCAGGTCGATGAGCGGGTCGAGGCCGAGGTGCCGCAGTCCCGCGGTCGCACCCGGCTCGGCCGAACGGTGCCCGGCGACCATGGCGCAGACCGCGTCCGGGGCGAACGCGGCGGCGGCCAGCGCGGCCGAGACCGCGATCACGCCGTCCAGCAGCACCGGCGTACGGCGGGCGGCGGCCCCCAGGATCAGCCCGGCCAGCGCGGCGTGCTCCAGGCCACCGACGGCGGCCAGCACACCCAGCGGGTCGGCCGGGTCGGGCGCGTGCCGGATCAGCGCGGCGCGCACCACGGCAACCTTGTGCGCGTAGGTCGGGTCGTCGATGCCGGTGCCCCGACCGGTGGAGTCGAGCGGGTCGGCGCCGGTGAACGCGGCGATCAGCGCGGCGGCCGGGGTGGTGTTGCCGATGCCCATGTCACCGGTGAGCAGGATGCCGGCTCCCGCGTCGATCAGCTCGTCGGCGATCCGGATGCCGGTCTGCACCGCCGCCAGCGCCTCGTCCCGCGTGAGTGCGGCGGTCACCGTGAAATCGCGCGTGCCCCGGCGGACCGACGCGGCAACCAGCCGCGGCACCGCCAGGTCGAGCACGGCCGGGCCGGACCCACCCGGGCCGGACCCACCCGGGCCGGACCCAGCCGGATCGAGCACGGCCGGGTCGGTGGCGGGCAGCGGGGTGGCCACCCCGACGTCGACAACGGTGACCGACGCGCCGACCTGTCGGGCGAACGCGTTGACCACCGCGCCGCCGGCCAGGAAGTTGCCGATCATCTGCCCGGTGACCTCCTGCGGCCAGGGGCTGACCCCCTGGGCGTGCACCCCGTGGTCGCCCGCGAAGATCGCGACCGCGGCCGGCTCGGGCAGCGGTGGTGGGCAGGCCCCGGCGAGGCCGGCGAGGCGTACCGACAGCTCCTCCAACGCGCCCAGCGAGCCCGCCGGCTTGGTCAGCCGGCCGTGCAGCTCACGGGCGGCGGCCATGGCCGCTTCGTCCGCTGGTCGGATCGCCCCGATCGTGGTCTCCAGCATCATGCCTCCATGATCTCGCGCAGCGCCTCGATGAACGCGTCGGTCGTGTTTCGGTCGCGTACCGCCACCCGCAGCCAGTCCGGGCCGAGGCCGGGGAAGGTGTCGCCCCGGCGGACCGCCCAGCCGCGCTCGCGCAGGGCGGCCCGGATCGCTGTCGAGCCCGGCACGTGCAGCAGGACGAACGCGCTGGCCGGGCGGCCGACGACGCGTACACCGGGCAGGTCGGCGAGGCGGGTGACCAGGTGGTCGCGGTCGGCGGCGAGATCGGCGGCGATCGCGCGCTCGGCCTGGACCGCGACGGTGGTGGCGCAGGCCGACGCGGCGGCCAGCGCGGGTGTCGAGACGGCCCAGAGCGGCTGGACGGCGGCCAGCCGGGCCAGCAGCTCCGGAGCCCCGAGCAGGTAGCCGATCCGGAGGCCGGCCAGGCCCCACGTCTTGGTGAGGCTGCGCAGGACGAGCAGACCGGGCAGGTCGCGCCGCTCGGCAAGCGACTCCGGTTCGCCGGGGTGCCCGGTGGCGATCGTGGTGTCGGCGAACGCCTCGTCGACCACGAGCACCCGGCCGGGGCGGGCCAGCGCGGCCACCGTCCGCGCGGGGTGCAGCACCGACGTCGGGTTCGTGGGATTGCCGATCATCACGAGGTCGGCGTCGGCGGGCACCCGGGACGGGTCGAGCCGGAAGTCGTCGGCGGGGTCCAGCAGCACCCGCTCGACCGGATGCCCGGCGGCCCGCAGCGCCGCCTCCGGCTCGGTGAACTGGGGGTGCACCACCACCGGCCGGCGTACCCCGCGAAGCGCCTGGGCGATCAGCACGAAGCCCTCGGCGGCGCCTGCGGTGAGCAGCACCTCGTTCGGGTGACGGCCGTGTCGGGCCGCGACGGCCGCCCGGGCCGGCGCCGGGTCCGGGTAGCGGGCCAGATCGGTCAGGGTCGCGGCGATCGGGTCGGCCAACCAGGCGGGGGCCGGCGCCTGCCGGACGTTGACGGCGAGGTCGATCAGCCCGTCGCCGACCTCCGCGTCGCCGTGGTGCGCGAGGTCCGGTTCGACCCCGGCGGTGGCGACCATTCCGCTCGGCTGATCAGACATGCCCGCGATCCTGCCGGGAAGGCGGCCGGTGGGACAGCCGATCGCGGCGTAAGCCGCGTCACCACTTGCCGGTTTAAGAGTTCTTCTCAGGTACGAATCGGAAATGTCATAACTTGGCAATGTGAGTAACCGACCCCTTGCTGCCGCTGGTCGACTCGTCCCTCTTCTTCGCGCCGGACTGATCGCCGGAATCGTGATCGCCGCCGCCGCGTACCCACTCGTCGCCCTCACCGGGCTCGGCGCGAAGGCCACCGCGCACGCCGTGGAGCAGAAGACCCGAGTGCTGACCACCGCCCTGCCCGCCGAGACCTCCTACGTCTACGCCCCGGACGGCAAGACCGTGCTGACCATGTTCTACGAGGAGTACCGGCAGTACACCAAGCTGTCGGACATGTCGCCGAACATCCAGCAGGCGATCATCGCCGCCGAGGACTCGCGCTTCTACCAGCACCACGGCGTCGACCCGAAGGGCGTGGCCCGCGCCTTCGTGTCCAACGCCCGCTCCGGCGGCTCCCAGGGCGCGTCGACCCTGACCATGCAGTACGTCCGGATGGCCCTGCGGGACAGCTCGACCACGCCCAAGGAGGTCCAGGAAGCCACCCAGCAGACCAGCCTGCGCAAGGTCAAGGAGATGCGGATGGCGCTGGACCTGGAGAAGGAGCTGAGCAAGGAGCAGATCCTGGAGCGCTACCTCAACTCGGCGTACTTCGGACACCGGGCGTACGGCATCTACGCGGCCAGCGAGATCTTCTTCTCCAAGACCCCGAAGGACCTCACCCCGGTCGAGGCCGCCACCCTCGCCGGGCTGGTCAAGTCCCCGTCGGAGTACGACCCGGCCGACTCCGACCAGAAGGAGGCCACCGGGCGGCGGGACTACGTGCTGGACCGGATGAGCCAGCTCGGTTACCTCTCCCCCGACTCGGCCGCCGCCGCCAAGGCCGAGCCGATCCGGCTGAAACTGACCACCCCGCCGCACGACTGCGCCGCGGTGGCGGAGAAGTACAACAGCTGGGGCTTCGCCTGCGACTACCTGAAGAACTGGTGGAGCGCGCAGCCCGCCTTCGGGGCGAACCCGCTGGAACGCATGGACAAGCTGCGCCGGGGCGGCTACCGGATCGTGCTCAGCCTCGACCCGAAGATCCAGGCGGCGGCGGAGAAGAACGTCGGCAGCAAGGAGGCCACCGGCAGCCCGTTCGCCAACGGGATCGTGGTCTCCGAGCCGGGCACCGGCCGGGTGAAGGCGATGGCGGTGAACCGGACGTACTCGCTGGACCTCGACGAGAACCCGCAGAGCTCCAACCCCGAGGCCGGGCCGAAGGTGAAGGCCAACTACCCGAACACGGTCGCGCCGCTGCTCGGCGGCGGTGACCTGGCGGGCTACCAGGCCGGGTCCACGTTCAAGATGTTCCCGATGCTCGCCGCGCTGGACTCGGGGATGACGCTCTCCACCTCGTTCAACGCCCCCTACCGCTACAAGTCGGCCGTCTACGACGGGTGGGCGCCCTCGAACGCCAGCGGCGCCATGACCGGCCAGCAGACCATGTGGTCCGGCTTCGGCAAGTCGGTGAACACGTACTTCGTGTGGCTGGAGGAGAAGGTCGGCGCGGACCGGGCGGTCCGGTTGGCCGAGCAACTCGGGCTGCGGTGGCGCACCGACGTCGACCGGGAACAGGCGTCCCCGACAAAGGTGAAGAAGTGGGGCGCGTTCACCCTGGGCGTCTCCGACGCCACCCCGTTGGAGATGGCGAACGCCTACGCCGCCGTCGCCGCCGACGGCCGCTACTGCGATGCGATCCCGGTTCAGTCGATCATGAATCGGGACGGCACGCCCGCCACGTACACCACCCCGGGAGGCATCCAACGCGAGGTGGCCAAGCCACGCTGCCGACAGGTGGTCAGCGCGGACGCCGCTCGGGCGGCCACCGATGCCGCCCGCTGCCCGACCGGAGACACCCCGGCGCGCGGTAGCTGCGGCGGCTGGTCCACCGCCGACAGCGTCCGGGGCACGGTCGGACGCCCGGTGGCCGGCAAGACCGGTACCACCGACAGCACCCGGTCCGCCTGGTTCGTCGGCTACACCCCGGAGCTGGCCGCGGCGAGCTTCATCTCCGACCCGGACAACCCGTTCAACGCCGTGGGTGACGGGCAGTCCCAGATCCCGATCAAGGCGGTCGCGGAGACCCTCCGCGACGGCCTGAAGGGCACACCGACCCGCCAGTTCACCCCACCGTCGGACGCGATCGTCGGCTGACGCGGCGGTGGCGCACCGCCAGCCGAGGGATCAGGCCGGCACCCCGCCGGACTCCACCGGCACCACCTCGGTCGTCGGGTCGGTCGCCGCCGCGGCGACCAACCGGGCGGCCGTGGCCGGATGACCGGCCCAGTGCAGGGTGAGCTGCGAGGCGTGCACACTGCGCCAGACGAAGCCCTCCGGGGTGCCGCCCTCCCAGCTCCACGCCGGGCGCTGACCAGCGCGGGGGGTCAGCACCGCACGGTGCGCCTTGTGGCCGACGAGCACCGTGCCGTGGGCGGCGACGACGCTGTCGGTCTGGGCGGTCGCCTCCCGGTAGCCGGCCACCAGGCCGTCCCGACTGACACCTACCGCGTCGAGGACCCCGCACATCGGCAGCCCGTCCAGCTCGCGGGCCAGCCAGAGCAACCCGGTGCCCTCGGCGATCACCGGACGCCCGGTCCGCGCCAACTCGGCCACCGCGATGCAGAGCCGCCGGTTGGCCGACAACTGCTCGGCGTACGCCTCGGGCAGCGCGCCCCCGACGACAAGCGCGCGGGTGCCGACCGGCAGCGCCTCGTCGCGCAGCGGATCGACGGTGACGACCTCGGCGCCGGCGGCCCGCAGCAGCTCGGCGGTCTCCGGGTGGCTGAAGCTGCCACCCGGGCCACCGGCGAGTGCCACGAGCGGGCGGTTCGCCGGGGCGGTGAACCCGCCGAGGACCTCCTCGGCGGACCAGGCCGGGGCCGTCAGCGGCGGGGCCGAGCGGGCCAGCCCGAGAAGCCGTTCCAGATCGACGGTGGCGGCGACGGCCTCGCCCAGCCGGCGAACCGCTCGGACGGCGTCGGCCGACCCGTCGACCACCGGTGCCACGCCGTGCCGCCGCGACGGCAGCACCGCCGGCAGGTCGTGCCGACGCAGCGCACCGTAGACCGGCACACCCACGTCGTCCAACGCCTCGCGCAGCATGCCCTCGTGCCGCGAGGAGGCCACCCGGTTGAGGATCACCCCGCCGAGCCACAACTGCTCGTCGTACGAGCGAAAACCGTGCACCAGGGCCGCCACCGACTGACCCATCGCGGCCACGTCGACAACGAGCACCACCGGGCTGCGCAGCGCGGCCGCCGCGGCGGCGGTGGACTCCTGCTCGGGGCGGCCACCGACCGAGTCGTACAGCCCCATGCTGCCCTGCACCACGGCGAGCCCGGCGCCGGCCGCGCCGTGCGCCACCAGCGGGGCGAGCCGATCGGTGCCGACCAGCCGGGGATCGATCACCCGACCGGGCCGGCCGGCGGCCAGGCCGAGGTACGCGGCGTCGACGTGGTCCGGCCCGAGCTTGAACCCGGCGACGTCGACCCCACGCTCCGCCAGGGCGGCGAGCAGCCCGATCGCCAGCGCGTTCTTACCGTGCCCGGAGGACGGCGCGCTGAGCACCAGGCGCGGCACGACGGTCATTATCGACTCCTCGCGAGCGGCGGCGGGTACGCGACGGGGACGACCGGGGCCGATCCGTCGGCGTGACGATACCCGTCCGGCTGTCGAGGCGAGCACCGCCAACCGGGGCCGGCGGCGCGGTCCCGGCCCGGTCCAGGTCAGTGGTGCCGGTCATACGGGTAGCCTCGTGCTGTGTACCGGTTCCTGCTGAGCCCACGCTGGCTGGGCGCTCTCGCGCTGACCCTGGTCGCCGCCGCCGTGATGGTGTTCCTCGGCGACTGGCAGCTGGACCGCTACCGGGGGCGTACCGAGGTCAACGAGCGGATCGACGCGGGCCAGCGGATGGCCCCGACGCCACTTGCCGACGCCCTGCGCGCCCCGACCGGCGGCGCGGGGACGGTCGGACCCGCGCCGGCCGAGGACAAGGTCTGGACCCGGATCACCGTCACCGGCCGGTACGACCCGACGAACACCGTGCTGGTCCGTGGCCGGACGGTGGACAGCCGGGTCGGCTTCGAGGTGCTCACCCCGCTGGTGCTCACCGACGGCACCGCGCTGCTCGTGGATCGGGGTTGGATCCCGCCGGCGCCGGGTGGGGCGACCGCCCAGCCGTCGGTGCCCGCCGTGCCGACCGGCGACGTGACGGTGGTCGGTCGGGTGCACGAGACCGAGAGCGGCGCCGGCGCGGTGGCGCGACGCGACGGGCGACTGGAGATCCGCCGGATCGGTGTCTCGCGTCTCGCCGGCGAGCTGCCGTACCCCGTCTACGGCGCCTACCTGCTGCTCGACGAGCAGACCCCGGCGGCCGACCCGGTGTTCAAGGCGGTGCCCGTCGGGCACGCCAACAACTGGCAGAACTTCGGCTACGTCGTGCAGTGGTGGCTCTTCGCGGTGATGGCCCTGTTCGGCTACGGCTGGGTGGCCCGCCGGGAGGCCCGCCGCGCCGCCGGGATCGGCGTCACCGCGGCCCCGTTGGACCGGGCCGCCGAGCCGACGCCGAGCGCGTCGGCCTGACCGAGGCCCGGGTCCGCGTCCCACACGGACACGCGGGGGCATGCGGCACGACGGGGCAGCCGGTAGCCTGCGCGACGTGACGATCCCGCGTTGGAGGTCTCGGTGAGTTCGGATCCCACGGCCCCGGAGCCGGTGACCCAGCCGCAACCGGCGATCGATCCGTGGAGCGCCACCTCGTCCACCGGGGCGCTGCCGACGACCCCGCCCACGACACCCTTCCCGAGCGTGCCGCCAGAGGCCACACCGCCTCCGGCACCGCCGTTCCCCGCGCCTCCGGCACCGCCGTTCCCGGCGCAAGCGGCACCGCCGTTCCCGGCGCCACCGGCACCGCCGTTCCCGGCGCAAGCGGCACCGCCGTTCTCGGCACCGCCGGCACCGCCGTTCTCGACGCCGCCGTTCTCCGGCCCGCCCGCGCCGCACTCGACGCCGCCCGGCGGGGCGTGGCCGGTGTCCGGACCGTACCCACCGGCACTTGTGTCGGCGCACCCGGCGCCGCTCGGCCACGCCGGGCCGGAGGTGGTCGCGGTGCAGATCGCCGAAATCTCGGTGTGCCCGCCGATCATCCGCACGCCCACCGGGGTGCTGCCGTTGGCAGGCGCCACCTGGCACGTGGCCGACTACTGGCAGCGCGAGGAGAAGGTGGCCACCTGGGCGCTTGTCTGCGCGATCGTCGGTTTCTTCTGCCTGGCCTTCTTCAGCCTGCTCTTCCTGCTGGTCAAGGAGACCCGCCACCACGGCACCGTGCAGGTCACGGTCACCAACGGCCATCAGCAGTACGTGGCCCGGATCCCGGTCAGCGACCAGAGCCAGGTGCAGCACGTCAACAACCAGGTCAACTACGCCCGGTCGTTGTCCGGCAGGTGATCGGGGCTGGCGCGGCCGTCAGCCGGTGACCCGGCCGGCGTGGATGGCGCGGACGGCGTCGATGGTGTCCGCCTCGGCGGCGGACTTGTCGTCGCGGTATCGCACCACCCGGGCGAACCGCAGCGCCATCCCGCCGGGATAGCGCGAGCTGGTCTGCACCCCGTCGAAGGCGATCTCCACCACCTGCTCGGGGCGGACCCGCACCACCCAGTCGCCGCGCTCCACGGCGAGGTCGAGGAAACGCTCGGTCTGCCAGCGCAGCAGCTCGTCGGTGAGCCCCTTGAACGTCTTGCCGAGCATGACGAAGCCGCCCGTGTGCGGGTCACGCGCGCCCAGATGCAGGTTCGACAGCCAGCCCTTGCGCCGGCCACTGCCCCACTCGACGGCGAGCACCACCAGGTCGAGGGTGTGTCGTGGCTTGACCTTGACCCAGGCGGCACCGCGCCGACCGGCGTCGTAGGGGGCGTCCGGCGCCTTGACCACGACGCCCTCCTGCCCGGCGTCGAGCGCGGCGGCGAACGCGGCGGCGGCCTGCTCGGGGCCGTCGACCTCCATCCGCCCGACCAGCAGTGACGAATCCACCGCACCGGCGAGGGCGGCCCACCGCTCCCGGCCGGGCCTGTCGATCAGATCGTCACCGTCGAGGTGCAGCAGGTCGAAGAAGTACGGAGTCAGCACCGTCGCGCCCGTGCTGGCGGCCGCCGCGAGCACCGCCGGGGCGACAGGTGTGCGCCCGGTGGTGCTCGGGGTGGTGCGTCGGGCGGCCCGGCTCGACGTCTGCTGGAACGGCAGTGGTCGCCCCGTCTCGTCGAGGCCGATCGCCTCGCCGTCGAGCACCAACTCCCGCCCCGGCAGGGCCCGGACCGCGGCGACCACCTCCGGCACCCGGCTGGTGATCTCGTCGAGGCTGCGGGTGAAGACGGCGATGTCCGTGCCGGAGCGGTGCACCTGGATGCGGATGCCGTCGAGCTTGACGTCGACCACCGCCGGCGTGCCCGTCGCGGCGAGCGCCTCGTCGACCGAGGGTGCGCTCTGCGCGAGCATCGGCGCCAACGGTCGGCCCACCCGCAGGCCGAACCCGGCCAGCTCGGCCGCTCCTCCGGCCAGCGCGGCCACCGCCACGGCGCGCAGGTCACCGGCGAGCAACAGCGCCCGGCGGACCGCCGCCACCGGCACGTCGGCGGCCCGCGCCACCGCGTCGGCGAGAAGCCCCGCCTGCGCGCCCTGCCGCAGCTCGCCGCTGAACAGGCCGGTGAGCAGGCGCTGCTCGTCGGCCGTCGCCGCCGCGTAGAGGGCACCGAGCAGCGCCCGACGCCGGGTCTGCGAACCCGTGCCGTGCACCGCGGCGATCTGCGCGATGGCCGCGTCGACGGCGGCCACGGTCAGCGTCGGCTCGACCGCCGGTGGCGGCAGGTCACGAAGGCTGGCATAGCCCACCCCGGTCTGCCGTTGACGCAGCTCACCCGCGAGGTAGCCGGCGCCGGGCTCGACCTCGGCCGGGTCGAGTCGGCGCAACGCGTCAGCGAGCAGCTCCACCTTGGCCCGCCGGCCGCTGGTGGCGCCCACGGCCGCGGACGTCGCTGCCAGGTCGAGGAACCGCACGCCGCCCATCCTGCCAGTCACCTCCGACACCGCCCGGGCATTGCCGTGCCCGGGCGGTGTCGGCAGGGTGCCGCCCACGAACGTGGGCGACGGATCCAGGGCGTGTGTCAAAGCCCCTGGCCGGCCTGCGGCGGCTCGACCGAGGACTTTGACACGCCCTAGGCGGAGACGGGCTCCTCGATGCGCAACCCCCGCGCACGGACCTCGCCGGCGACCCGGGAGAGCACCGAGTCGAGGGCGACCAGAGCGGCGGAGAGCTCACCGAGCTGTTCGTTGAGCGTGTCCTCGGACCACGCGGAGACGTCGACATCTCCCAGTGCGCTGACAGCGGCCCCCAACCGGGCCATCACCTCGTTCGTACTCATGTACGAAAGGCTATAACAGACGGCCGTGCGACACGCCGTAAAGCCCCAGATCAGACCCACGTTGCCGATCCGATACGCAACGTCCCACCGAGTGCCCCGACCGGGAGCCAGGCGGCGCGAACCCTAGGCGCCGGCCGCCACCGCCACCTTGCCCAGCAGCAGCGCCTCGGCCAGACAGACCTTCGCGAACTCCCCCAGGTGCAGGCTCTCGTTCGGGCCGTGCGCGCGGGCGTGCGGGTCCTCCACGCCGGTCACCAGGATCGCCGCCTTCGGGAACATCTCCTGGAAGGTGGCGATGAACGGGATCGAGCCGCCGACGCCGATGTCCACCGGCTCGGTGCCATCCCAGGCGGCCCG
Organism: Micromonospora sp. NPDC049175; assembly: GCF_043197345.1. Lineage (NCBI taxonomy): Bacteria > Bacillati > Actinomycetota > Actinomycetes > Micromonosporales > Micromonosporaceae > Micromonospora > Micromonospora sp. NPDC049175. The sequence continues at coordinate 101,953 of NZ_JBICSY010000010.1, forward strand.
GAAGGCCGAACGCGCGGCGTCGAACACCGGCCCGGACGCGTCGATCACGCACGGGTTGCCGTCGTGCTCGAAACTGACTGTCACCTGGGCGCCCCACGGCGCGTGCTGCTCCAGGTGCGCGCGCACCGCCGCGTACGCCCGCTTGGGGTCCTCGCCCGGCGCGAGCCGGATGCTGAGCTTCGCCTTCGCGGCCGGGACCAGGGCGTTCGGGGCCTCGCCGGTGGGCGGGGCGTCGATGCCGAGCACCGCCAGCGCCGGCTTGGTCCAGAGTCGGTCGGTGATCCGGCCGGTGCCGATGAACTGCACGCCCTCGGCCAACCCGGCCTCGGCCCGGAACCGATCCTCCGGGTAGTCGACGGTGGCGTCCTCCCGGCCGACCAGCCCGGCCACCGCCACGTCACCGGCGTCGTCGTGCAGGGTCGCCAGCAACCGGGCCAGCGCGGTGAGCGCGTCCGGCGCCACGCCACCGAACATGCCGCTGTGCACCGCGTGGTCCAGCGTGCGTACCTCGACGAAGCAGTTGACGAGGCCGCGCAGCGAGGTGGTCAACGCCGGTACGCCGATGTCCCAGTTGCCGGAGTCGGCGATCACGATGACGTCCGAGGCGATCTTGTCCCGGTGCTCGGCGAGCAGCCGCTCCAGCGAGTCGGAGCCGAACTCCTCCTCGCCCTCGACGAAGAGCACGACACCCACCGGCAGCGCGTCCCCGTACGCCCGCAGGGCCGCCACGTGCGCCATGATGCCGGCCTTGTCGTCGGCCGCACCCCGGGCGTAGAGCCGGCCGTCCCGTTCCACCGGCTCGAACGGGTCGGACTCCCACAGCGACAGGTCGCCGACCGGCTGCACGTCGTGGTGGGCGTAGAGCATGACGGTCGGCGCGCCGGGCGGGGCGGCGCGACGGCCGATCACTGCCGGCTGACCGCCGGAACGCACGATGTCGACATCCAGGCCGCAGCCGCGCAGCAGTTCGGCGACCGCCTCGGCGGAGCGTTCCACGTGCGAGTGGTCGAAGCCCTCGAAGGCGATGCCGGGGATGCGGACGAGACGTTCCAGGTCGGCGCGTACGCCGGGCATCTCCCGCTCGACGGCGGCCCGCACCTCGGACTCGGACAGGATCGGAGAGGTCATGACCGGAATCGTATGCCGGCCTTACCGGGGCGTGCCGGCGGAGCCCGTACCAGCATCGCGGTCCGCCGGGGCGGCGCCCGGGGCGGCCCGGCCGGCGCGCTGCGCGCGGCCCGCCGCCTCGGTGGCGGCATCCACCCAGGAGCGGGCCCGACCGGCGGTGCCGCCGACCCACTCGCCGACGTCGTTCGCGCCGTCGCCGAACCGGCGCAGCAACCCGACAAGCGGGTCGGTGGAGCGGCTGAACTCCTCCCGGTACGAGTCGGCAGCCGCCTTGATCTCCTCGGAGACGCTTGTCGAGCCGTCGTCGTCACGGCGCGGATAGTCCCCGGCCAGCACCCGCCCGTACGCCCCGGAGTCGACCCACTGGCGCAGTTGCGCCGCCCGTGCCACCGGCGCGGGATGGGTGCTCCACGCCGTCATCCGGATCTTGTGCAGGCTGTCGCGCAGGTCGCCGCCCCCGGCGTACTCGGCGGCCTGCTCCAGGAACGCGGTCGTGTCGATCTGGGACAGGTCACCGCCGCCGGCGAGCTTCATCAGCAGCCGCAGCGCGGCGGCCGGGTCCTGCCCGGCGAGCAGACCGGCCCGATCGGCGGACAACTCCGCCTTGCGCCACCACTCCAGCATCGCCGCGATGATCGCCCGCAGCGCGATCGCGCCCACCGGCAACCAGCTCAGGTTCGTCGCCCACCGGGTGAGGATCATGAGCATGGTCTTGTAGACCGCGTGGCCGCTGCCCACGTGCCCCAACTCGTGGCCGAGCAGGCAGCGCAGCTCGTCCTCGTCGAGCTGCTGCACGCACGCGGAGTTCAGCACGATGAACGGCCGTTCCAGGCCAACCGCCTCGGCGCCCAACCAGGGCGACTGGGTCACGTACAGCTCCGGCAGCTCGGCCACGTCGAGCACCGCCGCCGCCTCGGTGTAGCGCTGCCACACGGCCGGATACTGCCGATGGTCGACCCGGATGCCGGAGGCCAGCACGGACAGCCGGAAGCCGCGCTCGTTCCACATGCCGAAGAACGACCGCACCACGTCGTCGAAACCGCGCAGCTCCCGCAACGCGACAAGGGCGCCCCGGTCGGCCGGGTGCTCCCAGGCCCGCGAGCTGATCCCGGTGAGCGTGATCCGGCGCCGCGCGGGCGGGTCCGTTGCCGACATGATGAGTCCCCCGTTCGCCGTCGCGCATCGTGCCGCGGCCTCCTCGCATCGTGCCGCAGCCGATGCCGGTCGTCCACTGCCCGCTCAGCGGATGCGCGTGTAGTACCGGTCCGCGTCGTACGGCAGCGTCGGCGCGCCGTCCACCAACAGGTCCGCGCGGGCGGCCGTACCGTCGGCGGCGAAGTGCGCCCGCTCCCCGGCGTGCCAGCGACGCAGCTCCGGCAGGATCTCCGACCCGTCCCGGGCGACCGCGCGGGCCAGCCGCAACGACGCGGGCGCGGTGACGAACACCGCCAGGGTCAACTCCGGCCGGACCACCGCGCGTGCGGCGCTCACCCCCTCCACCACCAGCACCGGCGCTGCCGGCACCGGCACCGGCCGGTCCAGGAAGCGCTGCCGCACCCAGCTGTAGCGCCGGTAGGCACCGGGTCTCCCCTCGCGCAGCGGGGCGAGCACCTGCCCGTCGAGCCGGGGCCAGAAGGTGACCTGATCGTCCCAACCGTCGAGCAGGTCGTCGGTGTGCACCACGGGCGGGCGGTCACCGCCGAGCCGCGCCGCCAGGGCATCCGCGAGGTGCGCGGCGAACCGGCTCTTGCCCGCGCCGCTCGGCCCGTCGACCGCGACGAGCCGGGTCCGCCCCAACCGCGCCGGGTCCGCGAGCACCCGACGAGCCAGTTCGGCGTACGCCTCGACGACCACCACGGCCAACCCGCCACCCCGACGGCCAACCAACTCCCCGTCGGCACTCCCGGCCCCGTCGGTGTTCCCGACCCCGCCGCCCTCGTCGGCACTCCCGGCCCCGTCGGTGTTCCCGACCCCGCCGCCCTCGTCGGTGTTCCCGGGCTCGTCGGTGTTCCCGGGCTTGTCGGTGTTCTCGGGCTTGTCGGTGTTCTCGGGCTTGTCGGTGTTCCCGGGCTCGTCGGTGTGCCTGGGATTGTCTGCGCCCTCTAGCTCGTCGGCCGGCGCGGCCTTGTCGGGCGGGAGTCCTGCGCTGTTCAGGGCTTCGCGGCCCGACACCGGACGGCCGGTGTCGGGACTCAACACAGCCTCGCCCGGTGCATGACCGAAGTATGCCGGCGCGACCGCAGTCCGGGATGATCGACTCCACATCATTGATGTCGCGGTATCTGGTTAGCGGGACACCCCGACATCCCTGAGGGCGAGTGGATCAGGTTGCAACCGTGCTCGACGTCGGCCGCGCTGACACGTCCGGCTGACCACCCTGGCCGGGTGCCGTCACGTCCGGGGGAATTGGGGCGGCGACGGGTGACGGGCGGCCCGTTCGCCGCCCGGGGCGCCACCAAATCGGCATGATCGGGTGGTGCTCCGAGACGTGATGAGCCCCGGTATCGACGCCCTACTCGAACAGGCCCGCGCCGGGCTGCACCGACTGACTCCGCAGCAGACCGTCGAGGCGGTCCGCGGCGGCGCGCTGCTTGTCGACACCCGCACCGACCTGCAACGCCGTGAACAGGGCGACCTGCCGGGGGCGGTCGTCATCGACCGGACCGTACTGGAATGGCGGCTCGATCCGGCCAGCGCCTGGCGGATCCCGGAAGCCACCGGATACGACCGGGAGATCGTGCTGGTGTGTCGGCAGGGCTACAGCTCCAGCCTCGCCGCTGCCAGCCTGCAGACCCTCGGTCTACGCCGGACGACCGACATGATCGGCGGTGTGGACGCCTGGCTCGCCGCCGGCCTCCCCACGACCGACAGGCCAGCCGACATCCGCCCCTGAATCCCGCCGCGCCCAACCCCAGGCCACGTTCAGCACCCAGCTGCCGGCGCTCACCCGCGTCGCGAGCCCTCCACCTCACCGGCCCGCCACATCACAGACCCGCCACGTCACAGACCCGCCACCTCACCGGCCCGCCACCTCGCTGCGTCGCGGGCTCGCACGCCGGGCCTAGTTCAAGATCATGCTCGATCCAGGATCCAGTCCCCTCCTTTCGCCCACGAGGCCACTACAACCAGGATCGTGCACGATCATGCGGAGGTGGTGACCCGTGACATCGTCCGGCGCACGACCACGCTTCGAACGCCCCGCGCGCGGCCCCGCCCCCGACACTCCGCAGGGGACGGTGAGCAGTTCAGGACGGCGGGGCGCCGGGTGGAATGAAGGGTAGGCCGACGGGTGGGCCGGCTTCGATGAGACGCCAGAGGGCAGCGGTGTCCAGGTGCTCCTCGACCAGGTCACCGAGCAGGTCGAGGGAACGTTCCCGGGCGGCGGCGAAGCTCGTCGTCGGGGCGACCCGGAACCCGGTGCGCCCGGCCAGGCGAGCCGCCTCGGTGAGGAACCAGCGGCGGAACCCGTCGGACTCGAACGCCCCGTGCCAGTGCGTGCCGTGCACCACACCGAGCACGGCTCCCTCACCGACACCGTCGTCGTCCGTCAGCAACGGGGCCAGGGTGGGGTCGGTGTGCGAGACGTACCCGTGGTGGATCTCGTAACCGCGCACCGCGACGTCGCCGTGGGCGGTGCCCACCGACTGCCGGACGGTCTTGCGGGGATCGAAGGTGATCTCGATGGGCAGCAGACCGAGCCCCGCTACGCTGCCCCGTCGGCTCTCCACCGTGTCGTGGATGGCGCGGCCGAGCATCTGGAAACCGCCGCAGAGGCCGAGCAGCGGCTTACCGGCCGCCACGTGGGTCATCACCGCGTCGGCGAGGCCGGTTTCGCGCAGCCAGGCCAGGTCGGCGACGGTGGACTTGGAGCCGGGCAGGACGACCAGGTCGGCGGCGGCCAACTCGGCCGGCTCGATGGTGAGACGTACGCGAACGCCCGGCTCGGTGGCCAGCGCCTCCACGTCGGTGGCGTTGCTGATCCGGGGTAGGCGGACGACCGCCACGTCCAACCACTCGCTGCCGTGCGGGGCCGCGGGGCGGCCGAGCACCCGGCCGTAGGCGAGGGAGTCCTCCGCGTCGAGCCACAGGTCAAGTGCCCAGGGCAGCACCCCGTACGTGGGCCGACCCGTGACGTGGCGCAGCATGTCCAGCCCCGGCTGGAGCAGCCCGCGGTCACCCCGGAACTTGTTGATCACGAAGCCGGCGATCAGCGCCTGGTCGGCCGGGTCGAGCAGGGCCACGGTGCCGAACATCGAGGCGAAGACACCGCCCCGGTCGATGTCGCCGACCACGATGGTGGGCAGGTTGGCGTGCCGGGCCAGCCCCATGTTGACGTAGTCCCCAGCCCGTAGGTTGATCTCCGCGGGGCTGCCGGCGCCCTCGCAGATCACCACGTCGTACGTGTCGCGCAGCTCGGCGAGTGCCGCGTACGCGGTCTCGGCGAGCCGGGGGCGCAGGTGTCGGAACGTGCCCGCGGTGATCGTGTCGACCGCCTCGCCGAGCAGGACCACCTGGCTGGCCAGATCGCTGCCCGGCTTGAGCAGGACCGGGTTGAACCGCAGGTCGGGTGCGAGGCCACAGGCGGCGGCCTGCATGGCCTGAGCCCGTCCGATCTCGCCGCCGCGCCCGTCCGGCCCGACGACCACCGCCGAGTTGTTCGACATGTTCTGTGCCTTGTACGGCGCCACCTTCACGCCCTGTCGGTGCAGCCAGCGGCAGATGCCTGCGGTGAGCACGCTCTTGCCGGCGTCGGAGGTCGTGCCGGCGACCAGCAGCCCGCCGCTCACCGCCCGCTCCCCCGCCCTGCAGTCAGGGCAGAGACCCCACGCCCCGCGGTCAGGGCAGAGACCCCCCGCCCCGCGGTCAGGGCAGACACCCCACGCCCCGCGATCAGGGCAGACAGCCCGCGTCGACTCGCGGCGCCGACCAGACGGCCGAAGGTCACCGGGTAGGCGGCGGCCAGCCCGACCGCGGCCAGCCCGACCGCGCCGGAGATCCGGGCGGCCCGCTTGAGGTGGCGCGCCTCCGGGCGGGGGCCGTCGCCGAGGAACGGCCGCACCTCGGAGCGCCCGAAGTAGACGTTGCGCCCGCCGAGGCGGACGCCGAGCGCGCCGGCCATCGCCGCCTCGCACTGCCCGGCGTTGGGGCTCGGGTGGTCGTTGCGGTCACGCCGCCATACCCGCCAGGCCCGTTGCCGATCCCCGTGGGCGACCGGCGCGACGGCGATGGTGAGCAACCCGGTCATCCTCGACGGCACCAGGTTGAGGAGATCGTCCAACCGCGCGGCCGGTGTGCCGAACCGGGCGTAGCGTGCCGACCGGTGCCCGACCATCGCGTCGAGGGTGTTTGCCGCCCGGTAGCCCAGCAGGCCGGGCAGGCCGGCGACCGCACCCCAGACCAGGGGGGCGACGACCGCGTCGGAGGTGTTCTCGGCGACCGACTCGACGGTGGCGCGGGCCAACTCCGACTCGCCCAACGTCGACGGGTCCCGCCCACAGAGGTGGCCGAGGCGTCGCCGGGCAGCGGGCAGGTCGCCGGCACGCAGCGTCCGACCCATGGCCGTGGCCTCGTGGCGCAGCGTACGACCACCCAGCACCGTCCACGTGCCTGCGGCCACCAGCACCGCCCGGGTCACCGGCCGGTGCCGGGTAGCCGCGGCGGCTACCGCCCCGAGCAGCACCGGCCCGCCCACGGCCAGCGCGGTGAACGCCGCGCCCGCCGTCCGGTCCGGGCGGTAGAGGCGGCGCTCCAGCGCACCCGCGGCCTGCCCGAAGCCGGCCACCGGGTGCCACCGACGTGGATCACCGAGCAGCCTGTCCAGCGCGTACCCGGCCAGCAGCCCCACCGCGTTCGCCACCGGCGCGGTCCGTCGCACGTACACCACCTCCAAGCCGGCCAGCCTAGACGAGCGTCCCGAAAACCAGCCTGACCCACCGTGCGCTCGGGCGGCCAGCACCTCGTAGCGGGCCGCGGCCGACGCGGCTCCGCCGACCCCACAGCTGTTGTCACGCGGGGTGACGGCGCTGGCCGCGCCGCCACCCCGCCCCCGTCGTGCCAGGCCACGTGGGCCCGTCCTGCCGCAGCATGACGATCAGCACCGGAACCTCGTGTCGCCCTGCTCGTGATCGCCGAACTGCCGCACTCGTCGAAACGACCGGTCAGGCCGGCTGCGGGATCCGGCCTCGGCCACGCCGCCCCCGGCCGGCCGGCACCGGCTCAGGCTGCCCCTCGTCCGGCACCGGCCCCAACTCGTCGTCCGGGTCGCGGTCGCTGCCGTTGTCATCCGCCTCGATCGGGAGCCCCACCTCGGCGTCGAGACCGGTCGGGCCGGTGCCCTGCCCGATCTGCCCGCTGGTCGGGGGAACCCGGTCGGACGACGACAGCGCGTCGGACGAGTCGATCGGAGGAACATCGGCGTCCAGCGGGTCGTCGGCGAACGGGCTGGACCGCAGCGCGGCGTAGTCGGGCAGCTCGAAGTCGTCGTCCAGCGGTCGGTCGTCCGGCAGCACGGGCTCGTGGCCGGGCGGCACCGGCTCGGTGGGTTCGCCGTGCACCCGACTCTCGGCCTCGGCGTCCTCCGTGGTGCTGGTGGTCATGCTCGGCCGGTTGCGCAGGAACCGGGCTCGACCCCGGGACAGGTCGTGGCCGACGGCAACCGCCTCCAACTCGTAGAGGGTGCGGTGGTTACCCGCGTCGTCGGTCCAGTCGCGGGTGTAGAGCCGGCCGCAGACCACCACCGGATCGCCGACCATCACGGAGGCCGCCACGCCTTCGGCGAGCTTGCGCCAGCAGTTGACGCGTACGCGGAGCGAATTGCCGTCGACCCACCGGCCGCTGTCGCGGTCGAGTCGGCGGGCGGTGGAGGCGACCTTGAAGTTGGCCACGAGCGTGTTGCTCTGGCTGGTGCGTCGCCATTCGGGAGCAGTCAGCACATTGCCGACAACTGTTACGTAGGTGTCGAACATCGTCCCTCCAGGGGGATCGGGGCCTGCCAGCGCGAGTCGACTCGACATCGAGCCTCGGTGCTGCGGGCGAGCATCGCCAGCGCCCCGCTCGAACCTGTGGACAACGAACCCACCTGTGGACAACGCCCTGATCACGCCCTGATGTGGTACGGCCGACCCGCCCAGTCGGGCGTCGGCGGTTTCCGAGACCAACCACAGTGGGTAAGCACTTGATCAACGCACCACCGACAGCTCCACGTCGACGAGAGGTCAGCGCCATGATGATCACCAGAATCGGCTCCGCGATCGTTTCCGAGGCGCGGCGATGAGCGCCGCGGCGAACCCGGCCACCGTCGCCGAGTGCCTGCGGGTGGGCGCGGGGTTCTCGCAGGGCGACCGCAACTGGATCGCCGAGCAATTCACCACGCTCGACGCCCGGCTGGCCAGCTTCCACGCTGACGCCACCGAGCTGGAGGTGTCGGTGAAGGACCGGGAAGCGCGGGGCCAGAAGGTCACCCTGGAGTGCTGGATCGCTGGCCGACAGAAGATCGTCACCACCTCCACGGAGGAGGATCTGCACGCCGCGCTCAACGACGTCCGCGACGATCTGCGCCGCCGGCTCAACGACGCCAAGACCCGTCAGGAGCCCCGGCACAACAAGCACCTGCGCGACATCCCCCAGCCCCAGGGCGGGCTGGACCTCACCGACGAGCAGGACCCCGAGCGCGCCGACGCGGAGACCGCCTGACCCCACCCCACCCCACCCCACCCCACCCCGCCCCGCCCCGCGATCTTGCACTTTCGCATCCCGAAAAGCGGCCTTTCACGTGTTATGTCGCCGCAGTAAGTGCAAGATCGCGAGGGCGGGGCGCGGTGGGCGGGACGAGGGCTACCGTTGGGTAGGTTGGCGGCGTAGCGTCGCGGTCGTGGAACCGGACGTGTTGGGACCGCCGTACGAGCGGCAGACGATCGACCTGGGCACCGACGACGAGGGACCTGTCGTCGCGACCCTGGTCCGGCGGCGGGCCGAGCGCCCCACCGGGCGGGCCGTCCTCTACGTCCACGGGTTCGTCGACTACTTCTTCCAGACCCACCTGGCCGACTTCTTCGCCGAGCGCGGCTGGGATTTCTACGCGCTCGACCTGCGCAAGTACGGTCGCAGCCTGCTCCCGGGCCAGACCCCGAACTTCTGCCGCGACATCAGCGACTACTTCCCCGAGCTGGACGCCGCCGCCGAGATCATCCGTGCCGACGACGGGCACGACACCCTGCTGGCGATGGGCCACTCCACCGGCGGCCTGATCATCTCGCTCTGGGCGGACGCCCGCCGCGACACCGGCACCGTCGACGGCCTGGTGCTCAACAGCCCCTTCTTCGACCTGAACGCTCCCTGGGCGGTGCGCCGACCCCTCGCGGCCGCCGTCTCCCGACTGGGCCGCAGGGCGCCGCACCGCATCCTGCCCCTCGGGCTGGGCACCGTGTACGGCGAGAGCCTCCACTCCGACCACCGCGGCGAGTGGACCTATGACCTGGCGTGGAAGCCGCTGGCCGGGTTCCCGGTCCGGGCCGGCTGGCTGAACGCGATCCGCACCGGCCAGCGCCGGCTGCGCGCCGGTCTGGACATCCAGGTGCCGGTGCTGCTGGCCTGCTCGACCCGCTCCTTCCGAGGCACCCGGTGGCACGACAACGCGACCCTGGCCGACGCGGTGCTGGACGTCGAGCACATGGTCCGGTACGCGCCCCGCCTCGGCCGCCACGTCACCCTGGCCCGCTTCGACGGCGGGATGCACGACCTGACCCTCTCCGGGCCGGCCGTCCGCAAGAAGGTCTTCGACGAGGTCGGCCGCTGGGCCGAGGCATTCCTCGCCGCCGGCCCCACCGCCCCACCGCCCCGGCCGCCCCGGCCGCCCCGACCGCCCCGACCGCCCCAGCCGTCCCCCACCCTCCCGACCCCGTTGATCATGGGGTTATTGCCACTCCCATCGGCGTGTCGGAGCAATAACCTCATGATCAACTAGCCGGGCGCCGGCGCCCGGCGGTTGCGGAGCGAAGGGCGGCGGCAGCGGCGGCACTTGGGGATTAGACGTCGCCCGGCGTCGCGGGGAGGACCGCACGGATGCGGTCGAAGGTCGCCACCGGGTGCTCGCCGACGCCGGGCAGCACCAGACCCAGGCAGTACGGCGACAACTCCCCCGTGGCGTCGGGCTGGACGACGAAGACCGGCGCGCCGACGTACCCCTTCGGCAGTTCGGTGGTGATCCGCGCGGCGTCCCCGTCGCGGACCACCCGCTCGATCGCGACCTCCAGCGGGCGCGACCCGTCTTCGCGTACCCCATGGGCCAGCACGAAAGCGGAACCGGCGTCGGCGGTGAGGCGGGCGACCACCTCGGGCCCGGCGGCGATCCCCGCGGGCACCGGCTGGACCCGCCACCGCCAGCCGCCGTCCCCGGCGTAGCGGTGCAGGCCGGCGGTCGGCAGTACCGCGACCCCGTCGCCCGGAAAACGGGACCAGCCGGGCACGATCTCGACCGCGGGGACGGCGGCCGGGGCGACCCCGGCCGGCTCGGTGATACTCGCCCGCAAACCCAGCTCGCCACCCGGCGCGCCGACCAGGTCGGCCGCCGTCAGCAGCGACTCCCCCACCGGGTCCTCGCCGCCCCGGAAGAAGAACGCGGTGCCGACATCATCGCCCGACCGGTACGGGAGGATGGCCCGACCGGCGATCTGACACAGCTCGTAGGCGACGTCGTTCTCGACGTCGGGATCCAGCAGCACCAGCCAAAGGTACGGTCCGAGGCCAGGTCCGACCGCGGGAACCCGGATGCCCGCCGCGCGGTCGACGTGAGACCCTGCTCGGCAACGTGGACGCGGGCACCCTTTTCGCCGCCGGGCAGCAGGGCGGCGGTACCCTCTGGGCGCGACATCCACGCCACACGCGCCCGTAGCTCAGCGGATAGAGCAGGGGACTTCTAATCCCAAGGCCGCAGGTTCGAATCCTGCCGGGCGCACCACCCTCACCGCAGGTCAGCGGACCGTGGGACGCCGCCCGCACCCCGCTCGGCGGAGACCTGCCCCCCGGGGAGGCGGATCACCTCGGCGGCGTCAGCGCTGGCCCTGGCGCCTCGCCATCTCGGCGAGGCTCGCGCAGGGACGCTCGGCCCCCTGGTGCCAGGCGCTTCCCGCTACGGCCACGGAATAGCTGACCTCTCTGACCTGCCGGTCGGCGGTCTCGACGGAGAACCGTATCGACAGCGGCTCGCTCCCGAAGGCGAGTGCGCACTCGATGCGCAGCTTGACACTGATCCAGGCGGTGCCGCCGGGGCGCACGAGTCGAGTGTGGCCGGTGTCCTGGACCTGGACACCAGGTCGTTGACCGCTGACCGACTTCACCGTGACGGGCGCGGGGCCGCCGTTGATGACCGCCAGTTGCCCGTCCATCTGGACGACCTCGGTGTCCCCACCCGAACTGCTGCTGGTGGATGCGGGAAACGCCACGAGTGAGACCGTCGCGTTTCGCTGTCGCTCCTCCCGCGACGAACGCAACACACCGACACCGGCACCGCCGAGCACGATGCCGACCGCGAAGGCGGCCACGAGCCGTACGTTCCACGTCCGGCTGGCCGTAGGGCGGGCAGGGCCGGGTCGGTCCGCCGGCTGGCGGTCGGTCTCGACGAGGTCAATTACGTGGTGCTCGGCCGACATTGGGTCAGCCTAGGGCTCTGCGGGACCGGCCGGCCGCCCGTACCTGTTCGAAGGTGTTCGCGGAGAGCGGGAAGGCCGTACGCCTCGATGGCGGTGACGACCTCGCTCGCGACGTCCGCGACCTCAGCGTCCTCGTCGAGGTCCCACCAGACGTCCTCATTCACTGGCATCAGGTGGCCGAGCCGCCAGGACCACACGAAGTCACCGTAGTAGGTGCCCGGCGAGGGCTTCAGGGGTAGCTGGCTCTGCTCACGCCTGCGGGACTCCCAGAGGATCAGGGGTACGGCGCAGAGGTTGACCGTGAACGTCAGGTGCTCTCCGGTGTTGTACCGCGAGGACTGGAAGCCCAGCAGCGCCCAGGACTCCGGGTCCGGCAGGGTGTACCGCGAGCCCGACCCCGTGAGGCCGAGGGCACGCAGAGCGGGAGCGACATCGTCGCGCAGCATCGCTCGATAGGCAGCCTGCACGTCGCCCATGTCCTCACCCGCTCGTGCTCGGAGAGCCGGAACCCGAAGTCAAGCATGGACGACCGGCTAGATCGAGCCGGCGGCCACCGGCAGGTGTCCATCGTCAGGCGCGACCCCTTCAGTCGTCGCACACCGTCTTGGCGTAGCGGGCGAAGCTCCCGAGCGTATGGAACGTCGCGACGTAGCCGCCCTGGTCCTCGCCCTCCCACCGCTTGGTGAGGATCACGGCGGAGCCGGTCCGGCCGCGCAGCTCGCTGATCCGGAACGGGAAGTCTTCCACCGGCCCGCCGTCGCTGTTCCACGAGCGCAGGTCGTAGATCTGGTCGTCGTCCAGCGCGGACGGTGCCAGCTTCGTCTGCCAGCCGTCCGCCGGGTTGAGCAGCACAACTTCCTCTGCCGTGCGGGCGCTGCGGCCGGGATCCCGCTCGAGCTGAATCACCGTGTCGGTGACCCCACCGTCGTCACTGCCGAGAAAGAGGGTGATGTCGTCGGTCCCCTTCTTGCCCTGGCACCAGTCGAACACCCCGACCAGCCGGCCGTCGGCGTCCAGCCGTACCCCGACCGCGCCCTCCTTGACCGGGCTGCAGCCGGTCAGCCCTGCCAGCACCAACGCGCAGATCAGCCCCAGCATCCCCGTCCGTCGCATCCCTTCAGCGTGAGCACCGACGGTCACCAGGTGGTCACGAGGAGAGGACGGCTTGACGGCATCGAGGATCGGCTTCTCGTGGAAGGTGCTGGGGAGGGCGGCACAGCGGCACGCTTGACGTTGTGTGGGACGCTCGCTGTCAGTAGGGATCCGGTTGCACAGACAGGAGTCTGGTGAGCCACAAACCCCCCAAGCAGCGCTCGACCCGGATCCTGGTGGTGGGCCGGACCGGCGTGGGCAAGTCGAGCATCATCAACTCGGTTGTCGGCGCGGCGGTCGCCGAGACCGGAAAATACCGACCGACAACCGCCAAGATCGAGCGGTACGACGCCGAATATCGTGAATCGACGATGGTCCTCATCGACACGCCGGGGTTCGGTGACGCCGGGTGGGACCGGTCCAACGACGAGCGTTATCTGGCGCTGATCGAGCAGGAGGCCGGCGAGATCGATCTTGTCCTGTTCGTCACCAAGCTCGACGACACCCGTGTCGAGCGCAGCGAATACGACACGCTCGGAGCGCTCACCAGAAAATTTGGCCACGGCGTGTGGGACCGTGCCGTCGTCGTGCTCACCCGTGCGGACAAGTTCACCCGCCGCGATTATCCCGAAGAACTGGCCCAGCGGAGCGCGGCGCTGCGCGAAGCGATGGAGAAGGTGGTCGGCGACCGCGCCCACCGGATTCCCTTCGTCCCGGTGACGAACACTCGCGAACGTACCCCTGACCGGTCGCGATGGATGGCAAAGCTCTGGCTCGCCATGTTGGAGCGTGTGAGCGCGCCTGGGTTCGACGCGTTCGTGCTGTCGACCATCTCGCGGGTCACCACCGAGGACGCCTCGGATGAGGGCGACCCTGACCCGCCGCGGAAGCCGACCAAACCCCGACGCGGCAAGGGTGCCGCAGTCGCCCCGGCGCCCACGCCCGCGCCGGCAACCACGCCCACGCCGGCTCCGCGACGGGCGACCACGCCGGATGTCGCGACGCCGGCGGCCGTTGTCCGGCCTGCCGGTCGGCGCCCGACGTCCACCCCACCCACGAAGACCCAGTCGTACGTCTCCGACGGGGTACCCGTTCAACACACGACGATCAACGTGGGGGCTGGTACCGCCAACATCACCGTGAACACTCAGCAGATCAACACCACCGAGTCCGTGATCGCCACGAGAGCGTCGACCGGCCTGTTGGACAAACTGAAGGCTGCCGGCTCCTGGCTTGTCTCTGGAATTGTGGCCGCAGCCGTCAAGTTCCTGGGACAGTAGCGGTCCGCCGCCTTCGATCGATCCGGACCCGACCGAGACCCTCCGGGACGACGAACGGCCCCTGCCCGGGTGGGAGGGACCGCGTGGCGCTCGGCGTCACAGGTGCGGGAGGCCGCATGCGTGGGGTGTGTTCAGCCCTGCTGGTAGCGCTCGTTGCGTCGAAGGGCCTCTTCGAGTTGGTCCTCGAGAATGATGATCCGGCAGGCCGAGGCGATGTCGGTGCCCTGGTCGCACATCTCCCGGGCGCGCGCGGCCAGGCGCAGCTGATAGCGAGAGTAGCGGCGGTGCCCGCCACTGGAGCGCTGGGGGTCGATCAGTTTGGCGTCGCCGAGCCGACGGAGGAAGTCCTGCGAGCAGCCGAGAATTTCGGCGGCGCGACCCATGGTGTAGGCGGGGTAGTCCTCGTCGTCGAGCATGTCGTCGGATTGGGTCAAGAAAACCTCCATCACGAGGGCCCCGGTGCTCGAAAGCACCGGGGCCCAAGGGTTGTGGGTCAGGAACACCATCTGCCGACAGAACGTCGGTTTGTCTTGTCCGCACCGGCCGTCGACGACGGCATCGGGTGCGAGGATCGCATAAGCGTGACCGGAGACCACCTCTCGTTCGATGGAAACTGCGGTGTCCGCATCCAGCCCACGAGTGCGGCTGGCAGCGGGCGATCCAACGGTGTAATGCCCTCCCTTGCCTCTGATTTCCTCTGTCATTCCTCGTGCTGTCCGTCGGTGTCCGAGCCCCACGCGACTTCATGGCCCTGACACGTACGACGAACCTTGCTTACCTCGGGTGAAGCCCTGAACGAGCCTCGGCCTCACCCGCGACTTCTCGTGCGTAAAACCAACTGCGACAGAACCGAGCGGGCCACGAACTTCCTGGCCTAGCTCCTTCGCCCTCGGGTGGGGCGGTCACGTCAGCGTCTTTACGTGCTCCGTCTTCGACCTCAGGAACGTTACCCCACGGCGGCAAGAATATCTAGCGCTTCGCGCAGAGATTTTCTCTGCCGCCGAGAGCAGCCCGTCGGCCGTGCGGAGAAGGGCGACGCCGCCGGGCCGGGCCGACGCCGCGCAGCCGACGGAAAGGCCCGGCGGATGTCTACGGGCCGGCCGAGCTACGGCGTTAATAGGGCGTGACGTTCGAGGAGTACGCGTTCGCTCGCACTTCGGCGCTGATCCGGCTCGCCCGGCTGCTGACCGACGACGAGCACCGAGCCGAGGATCTCGTTCAGGAGGTCCTCGCCAAGGCGTACGCCCGGTGGGGGCGCATCTCCCGGACGGACCGACCGGATGCCTACGTCCGACGGATGCTCGTCAACGCCCACAACTCGTGGTGGCGTCGGCGCAGCAGCCGGGAGGTCTCGGTCGCCGCCGTGACGGACCGGGCGGGCAGTGCGGACGAGGCCGCCGTGGTCGCCGAACGCGACGCGCTGTGGCGGCTCGTCCGTGAGCTGCCGACCCGTCAGCGCACCGTGATCGTTCTGCGCTACTACGAGGATCTGGACGACGTGCTGATCGCCGAGATCCTGGCGTGTTCGGCAGGCACCGTTCGCACCCACGCGAAGCGTGCCCTGGCGACGCTGAGGAAGCGGCAGGAAGCCACGATCCCCGTCCGGACAGGAGGGTTCTGATGTTCAGCGACCTCGATCAGCGGCTCACCGCGACGCTCACGCAGCGCGCGGGTGGCGACATCGACCCGACACCCATCGTGGAACAGGCCCGCCGTCGGGGTCGACGGCTTCGACGGCGTCGCCGTGGGTTCGTCGCCGGGGGTGTGGCGGCGATGTGCGTCGCCCTCACCGCGGCGGTGCTGACGATGCCGATCGACGGGAGCACCGATGACCCGATCGTGCCGGCCTCGGCGCTCATGCTGCCGGAAGCGGCGGGGCAGCTCGGCGCCACCGCACGCCCCGAGGACGTCGGCGCCGATCCTGACACGGTGCACTTCTCGACCGACTCCCTGGTCGACGGCGCCGAGTACGCGACCTGGAGTGCCGGGCGCGGCGTCGAGAGCGTCGAGTTTCGGGGACCGACCGGTCAGGCCCGGTTCGCGTTGGCGCGCACGGTGGCGGCGTTGGACGAGTTGCAGCAGACGTTGTCCTCGGCCGGGCGGCCGCAGGCCCGCACCGACGTGCGAGTCGGTGACCGCCCGGGGGTCGCCTGGTTCGACACGTCCGGTGACCAGAAGCTCTGGTTCGTGCGCTGGCAACCCGGCGACGGGCTCTGGGCCCAACTGGACACGTACGCCGGCAGCCGCGACGAGGCGACAGCCACGGCGAGCCGGGTCCGGTTCGACGCGGCCCACCGCTGTGTCGTGCCGTTCCGCCTGGAGTCGCTGCCTCCCGGCGCACGGGTGCGCGAATGCTCGGTCACGTTCGGCCGGTCGGAGCATGGCAACTTCGTCAAGGGCTCGCTCGTCGTCGGTGACGATGGCGGTCGCTGGCTGACCGTCCGGGCGCAACTCGCCCCCGACGGCGACAAGGCCCGGTCCGGGGATCTCGTCGCGGGCCCCTACCGGGCTCGCCGGCAGGGCAGTGACGTCCTGGAGATGACCGTGAAGCCCTGCGTCGTCGAGGCGTTCCGCAAGGGTTGGGGTCAGGGCTACGGTGAGTCGGACGGCCTGGTGGTCCTCGGCGGTTACCGGCCGACCCGCGACCTGGACCGCCCCGACACCTGGTGACGCCACCGCAGCCGTGGACCCAGCCTCATTCGGGGCCGATGAGCAGAGGCGCCACCCCGGTGATCCGCAGCACCCGCATCGTGACTCCGCTGGCGCCTCGGATCGTGAAGCGGGAACCGACCCGCTCCGCCCGGTCGAGCGCCAGGAGGAGGACGTGCACACCCGCGGCGCTGAAGAAGCCGACGCCGGTCAGGTCGCAGCAGACTTCGGGGTGGCTGTCGACCGCGTTGAACAGTGCCGTCGCCAGGCGTGGCGCGGTGTCCATGTCGACGTATCCGACCGGGGCGACGACCATCCGGTCGGCGGAGATGGTCGCGCTCAGGTCGATGGGCTCGGTGAAGCGAGTCACCTGGAACGACTGCTCAGCGGGGGCAGCAGTCGGGCGGATGCCGAGTGTCCCTGGGGCGGCCCGCCCCGGGCTGATTGCCGCAGGGGGACGGGCGAACTGGGTCGGAAAAAGTGAGCGACGTTCAATCATAGGCTCGCGCCTCCTGTCAAGATCTGTAACAGGATGGGCGCGTGGCTTGACCCGAACTCAACGGTAATAGCAAGGGCCGACGACCGCCAGTCGACTCGTGCACCGGTGCCGAATTCAGCCGGAACCACCCGTGTCCGACCGCCGTGTCGGGGCTGCGCCAGCGGCCCGTCGTCGAGGGTTCACGGCAGGAATCCCGCGTCACCGCGATCACGCTTGGGGCTCGCCGGTCGGGCGGCCCTCTCGACAAGCGCGGCCGCGACGTCGCGCAGCTTGCGGTTGGAGTCCTGGGAGACCTTCGCGAGGACGGCGAACGCCTCGTCCGGGGTACAGCGGCGTTCGCCCATGATGATGCCCTTCGCCTGTTCGATGACGGCGCGGCTCTGCATGGCCGACTGCATCTGCGCGGCCAGGTTGACTGTCGTGTCGTACAGGTGCGCGTTGGCGAGGGCGACGGCGGCGTACCCGGCGAACGTCTGCGCGAGAGTGACCGCCTCGTCGTCGAAGGCGCCCGGTTCGATCCCGTAGATGTTCAGCGCGCCGAGCACGGTCTCCTGGATGGGGAACCCGATCGACAGGGAACTGAGCGCTCCGTCCTGCACGGCCCGGGCCGCCCACTCCGGCCAGCGAGCCTCCTGAGCCATCTCCGGAACCGACACGACGGTGGCCCGTCTGGCCGCCTCCAGACACGGACCCTGGTCGAACTCGTACTGCAGCTCGTCGAGTCGGAGCGCCATCTCGCCGCTGAACGCGGCGGTGTGCGCCCCCTCCTGCTTCAACAACGTCACCGACACCTCCTCCGCGCCGGGGATCGTTCGCCGCGCGAGCCCGGAGACCTGGGTCAACACTCCGGACAGGTCGGTCTCGCCCAATTTGATCTGGCCGAGTTCGACGATCGCCGCATTGGGATCAATGCGCTGCTGTGCCATGACTTCAAAGTCCTCGTGCCCGGGGCGCGTACCGGTTGCAGGAAGGCGACGGCAGCGCGCGTGGTGATGGCGCACCGCGAGCACGGGACGCCGCACAGGCTCGCCAACCGAGCCCGGCGCCCGCTGCTGGACGCTGAGTGGCCGACGCCCAGGCGTCGGCTGCGGCAACAACTATACGACGCCACCTGGGGCGGCGGCGAAGGCGCAGCCCATCGTTCCCAGCGCGGGCACTCCGACGACGGGTTACGTGGACGGCATGCGGCGTACCGATCGGGCCGGAGCCTTCGCGTCAGTCGTTTGAGCACAGTGGCGACTGGGCATGGTGGCCGGAGAAGCGTGAGCGCGACGACCCGGTCTGGGCTGTCTCGAACGCACCTCGGGCGTGCGAGCCGGGTCTCGACCTCACCCGACAGCGGCTGCGGGAGGCACCGATGCCAGCAGGATCAAGCCCCAAGAGGGAGCGGCAGTACGAGCACATCAAGGAGAGCGCGCAGGAGCGCGGCGCCTCCACCGGCCGGGCCAAGGAGATCGCCGCCCGCACGGTGAACAAGGAACGGGCCCGCTCGGGTGAGGCGCGCACGTCGAGCCGGTCGTCGCGAAACGACGTGTCGTCCGGGCATCGCGGCGGTAAGCGCTCACACAGCGGCGCGCAGGGGCGCACCAAGGAGCAGCTCTACAACGAGGCGAAGCAGCGCGGCATCAAGGGGCGCTCCTCGATGTCGAAGTCGGAGTTGGAGCGCGCCCTGTCGAAGTAGCGAGCCTTCGGGGTGGGCGGCGCCGGCGCACGTCGGCTGCCGGCGCCCCACCACGGTCGGGTCCGTCAGGCCTCGGACGTCCCGGCCGCCCGGTCGACGAGGGCCTGGGCGACGTCGCGGACCTTGCGGTTGGAGTCCTGTGAGACCTTCGACAGGATCGCGAACGCGTCGGCCGGGCCACAGCGCCGCTCGCCCATGATGATGCCCTTGGCCTGCTCGATGACCGCCCGGTTGGCCATCGCCTCGCGCATCTGTCGGGCGAGGTTCGCGGTGCTGTCGTAGAGCTGCGCGTTGGACAGGGCAACCGCGGCGTACGAGGCGAACGTCTCCAGCACCGTCACGGTCTCGTCGTCGAAGGCCCCGGGTGTGTGCGCGTAGACGTTCAGCGCTCCGACGACAGCTTCCTGGATCGGCAGGCCGATCGACAGTGAACTGCCCAGGCCCTGCTGCCGCGCGCGGTCGGCCCACTCGGGCCACCGGTCCTCGCCGGCGAGATCGGGGACGGACACGACGTCGCCACTGGCCGCGGCTTCCAGGCAGGGACCCCGCCCCTGGGCGTACTGCCGCTCGTCCATCTCGCGGGCCACCTCGTTGGTGAACGCCGCCGTGTGTCCGACCCCACCGCGGATCAACGTGACCGACGCCTCCACCGGCATGGGCAGGACACGCTTCGCGAGTTCGGCGACCCGCTGCAGGACCTCGTCGAGACTGACCTCGGAGAGCTTGATGCCTCCGAGTTCGGCAAACGCGCCGGCAGGGTCGATCGGCAGGCGGGGCATGTGCACCAGGTCCTCGGGGCCGGCGCGCCCGCCGGGCAGCGGAGCAGGTGGGCGCGCGGATGGCAGCACGCGTGGCGCGCTGCTGCACAGATCCTCGGATAGACCTGGGACTGACGCCGCTTTCTTGACGTCGGCTCGCCTCGCCCCACGGGGGGTGTGGGCTACAGAATTTTCACCCTACCCCCCTGGCCGCCAGGCGTCCCACGACAGCGCCCCGACCGAGGGCGCGGCGGGTGCCACCCGACGGGGGCCCGGCGGGCCGGCTCAGACCGGCCCCAACAGGGCCGCCAGCGCGTCGTCGCCCTGACCGAGTTGCCCGCCACCTGTCGACGCCGTGACCAGGAAACGTCGGCAGCCGTCGAGTTCCACGTACCGGTCGGGGCCGGTGCCGCCGTCCAGTGGGCGCAGCACCGCGAAGCGGGACGCCGGGGTGGCGCAGTCGGCCACCGCCCGGCGATTGGACAGCGCCCGCAGCACACCCGCCTGACGCTCGGCGGGCAGCGGCCCGCCGTACACGAAGTCGCCTGCCGGTTTGCCACCGCCCCGCTGTGCCGGGGGCACCTCGTAGACGCAGAGGCGCAGCGGCCCGGCGGCCGGCGAGGTGGCCGGCGCGGCTGGCCTGGGCCGGCCGTCGCGGGTTTCCACAGACACCAGGTCCGTCCACCGCTGCGCGCACCCGGCGGCCTCGGCGGCCGGGTCTTCGACCTGCTCGACAACCCGGCTGTCCACGGTGGTCGTGGACAGCTCGGCAAGCGCGGCCAGCACCTCCGGGCGTGGCTTGCCGCAGCCGCCCGACGGCAGGTACGGCCGCAGCCAACGGCCCCGGTCGTCGAGCAGGGCCAACCACGGCGGGACGAGCATCTCCAGGCTGCAGGCGGTGTCCCGGCCGGATTCCTGATCGGGCAGACGCAGCGCGGCGACGAGCGAGTCGATCTGCGTGGCGCGTCGCTCGGTGGCGACCTGGTCCCGCCCTCCGCCGGCGCCCGGACGGATCTCCCGCCCGCAGAGCACCGCCGCGACCGGGGTGAACGCGGAATCGATGCGCCCGATCCTCGGTTCGACCCCGGCCGGTGTCGGCGCCCCGGTGGTCGGCACGGACAGGATCGCGCCAGCCTGTGGTGCCGCTTCGGCGCAGGAGGTCCACTTCTCGACGATCTGCGCCGGGCCGGGCCTGTCACCGCCGCCCGGCCCGTTGTCCGTGCCACCGCAGCCACTCAGCGCCACGCCGAGCAGTGCCACCGTCAGTGTCGTTCGACCCGAGCGCATCCGGCTCACCACCTTTCCACCCGGGGATCAGACGAGCGACCGGCGCGCTCGGTTCCGACCACCTGGTCGCGACGGCATGCCGTCGGGCGTGACGCGGGTGACCGGCGGGGACGCCGCCGGGCAGAGGGGTGACGTCCGCCGGCATGATGACCGAATGGCACATCTGGGACTTGTCGCGCTGCTGGTCAGGGAGTACGACGAGGCGATCGACTTCTATGTCGGCGACCTCGGTTTCGAGTTGCTGGAGGACACCGCTCGACCGGACGGTTCCCGCTGGGTGGTGGTGCGCCCGGCGGGCGCCCGGGAGACGGCGTTGCTGCTGGCCCGGCCGAGCACGGCCGAGCAGCGGGCCCGGGTCGGCGACCAGACCGGTGGTCGGGTCGGGCTGTTCCTCTACACCGAGGACTTCGCGCGCGACCACTCCCGGATGGTGGCTGCCGGGGTGCGTTTCCTGGAGGAGCCGCGGCACGAGGCGTACGGCTCGGTGGCGGTCTTCACCGATCTCTACGGCAATCGGTGGGACCTGCTGCAACCCCGCAGCACGCCGTGACGCATCGGCGATATTGCACGTACAGTGGGTTACGCTCCACCTAGCTCGTGCTATTCTCCGATGTCGATTTCTGCCGCGCGGACCCCTACCGGGTCGTTGTCGGAAGGACACTTCCCGATGCCGGCCGTTGCCGCCCCCGCCGTGCCGCCCACGCTGGACAATCCGGCCGGTGGCGCGCTGGGCCTCATCTTCACCACCATCCCGGCGTTGCTGCGCCTGACCTGCGGCGTGATCGGCGGGGCCGTGGCGCTGTCGGTGCAGGCCCCGCCTGTCGATCCGGCCGTGCTGCTGCCCGTGGTGGCCACGCTCACCGGCTGGTCCCTCTGGTACGCCTACCGGGCGATACGCCACGGCATCACCGGGCACCTGGTCGCGGCCGACGTCGCGCTCACCGCGGTGGCCTGCCTTCTCATCCCCGTGCTTGTCGCGCCCGGTGTGCTGCCCGGCGAGGGCAGTTGGATAGCCGTGCTGGCCAGCACCACGGTGATCAACGCACAGGCCGCCGCCCCGGCGCGCTGGTCGATCCCGGCCGGGCTGCTCGTCACCGCCACGTACGCGACGGGCGCGCAGGCGGCCGGTGATCCCACCGAGGCTCGGGCGCACGCGGCCACCCTGCTGGTGCAGACCGCCTGCACGGCGATGATGGTGGCGGTGATGCGTCGACGCATCGGTCGTGCCGACCGCGCGTTCGTCGAGCACCAGCGGCTGACCCGGGAGGCGCTCGTCGCGCGCGCCGCCCGCGACGCCGAACGCCAGCAGAACCGCGACCTGCACGACACGGTGCTCGGCACCCTCACCATGGTGGGCCTCGGCGCGGTGGCCGGGTCCTCGGCCAGCTTCCGCGACCGGTGCGGCGGCGACCTGCGTACCCTCGTCGCGCTCAGCGAGGTCGGCCCGGTGGCCGGCGACGGGCCGGTGCCGCTGGACGGACGGTTGCGGGCGGTGGCGGCCCGCCTGCCCGAGCTTTCCGCGCACCTGGACCTGGCGCCCTGCACGGTTCCCTCCGGTGTGGCCGACGCGATGAGCGAGAGCGCCTACGCGGCGCTGTCGAACGTGGTCCGCCACGCGCCGGGCGCGCGCGTCAGGCTGCGGTTGAGCCGGGACGCGATCGGCGTCGCGGTCGAGGTCGACGACGACGGCCCCGGCTTCGACCCGGCCACCGTCCCACCCCACCGGTACGGTTTGCGCGAGTCGATCCACGGCCGGATGGCATCGGTCGGCGGGCGGGCCGACGTGCGATCGGCACCCGGGGCTGGCACCCGGATCCGACTGGAGTGGCCCGGTGTCGGCTGATCTCGGCGCTCCGGCGCCCCCCACCGTCGCGACGGAGGCGCCGGACCGGACCAGCGTGCCCCCACCCCGGGAGCCGGCGACCACGGCGGGCGTCGCCGCGCCGGCCGCCGTGGCGCAGGCGTCCGACCGGGGCGCCCGGATCGCCGCCGTGGCCATCGCACTGGCCTGGCACGTCGCCATCGGGCTGCCGGCGGTGCTGGCCGCCCGCGCGGAGTTCACCGCGCCGGCTGTGGTGCTCGGCGGCTGGGTGGTGGTCGCGGTGGCCGGCGCGGTGGCCGGAGTGCGGTTGCTGCGCGGCTCACCGCTGCCGCCGTGGCCGCTGGCCGGGCTGCTGCTGACCGTCGACGTGGCCGTCTTCGCCGCGGTCGGCGAGGGGCAGTTGTTCACCGCCGCCAACTGGGTCTGGGGCACGCTCGGCTGGTTCTTCGTGCTGGCGCTCTGGGGCCGGCGGGTGCCGGGGCTGGTCGCGCTGCTGAGCACGCACGCGGCGATCGCGCTGCTCGCGGTGCTCGGGCACGGCCCCGACCCGGCCGACGTGGCCCGCTACGTGATGTACGTCTACGGCACGTTCTCCCTGCCGGTGGCGGTGTTCGTGGGCAGCGCGACGATCGTGAGCCTGGCGCGCGAACGGGCGGCCGTCTCCGCCGCCGGCCACGCGATGGCGGCGGAGCGCGACGCCGCCGAGCGTGGCCTGCGGGAACGCCGGGACCGGCTCGCCCTGGTCGGCTCGACGGCCGGGCGTGTGCTCGGGGAGTTGGCCGCCGGCCAGGCCGACCCGGACGACCCCGAGGTGCAGCGGCGCTGCGTGTTGGCCGCCGCCCGGCTGCGCCGACTGATCG
Source organism: Micromonospora sp. NPDC049175 (assembly GCF_043197345.1). Lineage (NCBI taxonomy): Bacteria > Bacillati > Actinomycetota > Actinomycetes > Micromonosporales > Micromonosporaceae > Micromonospora > Micromonospora sp. NPDC049175. The sequence continues at coordinate 125,655 of NZ_JBICSY010000010.1, forward strand.
CCGAGTCCGACGACGTGCCCGACCCGCTGCTGCACGAGCTGCGAGCGGCCGCCGACCTCGCCGAACGCGGCGGCCTGCCGATCGACCTGGTCACCATCGGCACGCCGCCGCCGCTGCCGGTGGAGATCCGACGTCGGCTCGCCGACCCGCTCACCGGCGTCCTCGCCGACGCCCGCGACTGGGCCCGGCTGACCGTGGTCTCCGGTCCGGACGAGGTGGTGGTCAGTCTGGTCACACCGGACCGGGAGGGTCCGGACGCCACGGGTCCACCCCCGGGGGAGCACGACGACGGACGGGTGGAGCACCTCTACGAACGGGACGGAAGCATCAGATGGGCGCAGACCCAGTGGCGGCGGTGACCGGCGACCGGCCGATCGGGGTGGCGATCGTCGACGACCATCCGGTGGTGGTCGAGGGGGTCCGCGCCTGGCTCGCCACCGAGCCGCGGCTGACCGTACTGGCCACCGGGGACGACCCGGACGAGGTGCTGCGGACGGCGCCGGACGCCGACGTCATCCTGCTCGACCTGCGGCTGCACGGGCGGATGGCGCTGGACAAGCTGGCCGAGCTGAGCGCCGCCGGGCGGCGGGTGGTGGTCTACTCGGAGCACACGGACCCGCCGACGATGCTCGCCGCCCTGGACGCCGGGGCGGTGGCGTTCCTGGCCAAGCACGAGGGCCGGGAGCACTGCGTGGCGACGGTGCTGGCCGCCGCGAGCGACCGCCCGTACGTGCCGCCCGCGCTGGCCGGGGCGATGGTCGGCGACCCACGGCCGGACCGGCCGATGCTGTCCGACAAGGAGCGTGAGGCGCTACTGCTCTGGTTCCAGTCGATGTCCAAGGCGTCGGTGGCCCGCCGGATGCAGATCAGCGAGCACACCGTGAAGCAGTACGTCGACCGGGCGCGGATCAAGTACACCCGGGCGGGGCGGCCGGCGGCCACGAAGTCGGCGCTGCTCGCCCGCGCGATCGAGGACGGCCTCGTCCGCCCGGAGGAGATCGGCATCTACCGGTCACACGCGACACACGACCGGCCGACCCCCTAACAGGCGTCATGACAGCGTCCCTCCGATCCGCCAGGCTGCTTACACAAGCCAGCTGACCGGAAGGTCGTGACGATGCACGCCGACACGTCCCCCTTCTTTATCGGTCCCCACCGGTTCGACGCTCTGGACGACGATGTGGGGCCAATCCTGGATCGCCGCTACGACCTGCGCCCCGCGCCCGGTGAGCGGGTGCTCGGGCGGCACCGGCTGCTGGTCGCGGGCTACCTGCTCGGGCCGAGCGAGGCACGGCGCCGTTGGCAGCTACCCGGGCCGGTCTCGGTGACCGTCACCGACCAGCGGATCTGTTGGGTGGGCAGCGGCGCCCAACTGTCGCTTGTCGTCGACGACACGCCCCGGGCACGGCCGCCCGCGCGGTTGAACGGCCTGATGAGCGGGCAGATCCGCTGGCAGTGGCCGTCCCGGTTGGAGTTGCCGACGGCCGAGCCGGACGCGCCGACACAGTTGTTCGTCGTGTGCGACGCGTTGCGCACCATCCAGCAGCCGGCGCTGGCCCTCGGTGGGCCGTCCGCGGCGGTGGCGGCGCTGGCCCGGCAGGTCCGCCGGGCGGTGGCCGAGTTCCGGCTCACCCGTCCCCAACTTGTCGACCTCTCCGCCCAGGAGCGCGACGTGCTGCTGCTGCGGGCCGGGCCCGGCCTGCTGGCCGGGGACTCCCGGGTCACGCTGCCCGGTTCGCTCCCGGTGGAGTTCTACTCCCGAGACGACTACTACCGCTCCGGGCCGGACCCGGCACCGTGGGGCGGGCTCGCAGGCGGCGCGGCATCCGGGCAGCGGTGAAGCCGACGGCCGGATCCGGCCACCGTGACGTCAGACGCTCGTGGCGCGTCGCTGCTCCTCGGCGGCCTCCAGGGCGGCGGCCTCCTCCGGAGTGGGGGCGCTGCCGCCCAGGTGCGCGGGCAGCCACCAGGTGTCGTCCGGGCCGGCCGGCGCGTCCGGGTATTCCCGCTGGGCCCGGTCGACGAGCGCGCCGAGCCGGGTGTTCAGCTCGGTGGCCAGCAGGTTCGGGTTCGGGAAGTCCGCCGGGTCGATCGGCTCACCGATCAGGATGGTGATCGGCGTGTGCCGGCGGGTGAGAGTGCGCGGGCGGCCCTTGGTCCAGAGCCGCTGGGTCCCCCACAGCGCGACCGGCAGCACCGGGACCTTCGCCGAGCGGGCCATCCGGACCGTGCCGCTCTTCAACTCCTTGACGGTGAACGACTGGCTGATCGTCGCCTCCGGGAAGACGCCCACGATCTCGCCGCGCTTGAGGGCGGCGACGGCGGTGCGGAACGAGGCCGCGCCGGCGTCCCGGTCCACCTCGATGTGCCGCATCCCGCGCATCAGCGGGCCGGAGACCCGGTGCGTGAAGACCGACTTCTTGGCCATGAAACGCACCAGCCGACCCGACGCGTTCGCGCCGAAACCGGCGAAGATGAAGTCGAGGTAGCTGATGTGGTTGCCGGCCAGCACCGCCCCGCCGGTACGCGGCACGTGGTGGGCGCCCTCGATGGTGATCTTCAGATCGAGGAGACGGAACATCGTCTTGGCAGCGGCGATAACGGGCGGGTACACGAGCTCCGGCATCCGCAGAATCTACCCTGCCCGGCTGGGTGGCGGACCGGCGGCGGCGCGGGTCGCGCGCCGCCGCCGGCTCGGCGGGCCGGTCGGTCAGTCGGCGAGCTTGTCCAGGTCCAGTCGGCCCCGGGCGAACGCGTCCACCCGACCCCAGCGACCAGGGATGTCCAGCACCTCGATCCGCCCCATGCCCACCGGCAGTCGTGGCTCGACCGCCAGGTGACCGTCGTGCGGCTCCAGACCGAGCATGGTCCGCAGCAGCAGCAGCGGGGTGCCCGTCGACCAGGCCTGCGGGCTGCACGCTGTCGGATACTCCACCGGGAACTTGGTGAGCTCCCGCGGGTAGCCGCCGAACGCCTCCGGCAACCGGCCGTCGAAGTACGTGGCCGCGTCGAGGATGCCGTTGGCGATGGTGGCGGCCTCCTCGGCGAAGCCGTACCGACGTAGGCCCCAGGCGATGAACGAGTTGTCGAACGGCCAGATGGTGCCGTTGTGGTAGCCGATGGGGTTGTACCGGACCTCCCCCTCGGCGAGCGTCCGCACGCCCCAACCGGAGAAGAGCCGCGGCCCCACCAGGTGCTGGGCGAGTTTCTCCGCCCGCTCGGGTTCGACGATCCCACTCCACAGCAGGTGGCCGATGTTGGAGCTGAGGATGTCGCACTGGCGGCCGTCCGGGTCCAGGGCCAGGGCGTAGAACTCGCCGTCGGCCACCCACCAGTCCCGGTTGAACCGCTCCTTCAGCGCTGCCGCCTCGCGCTCCAATTCGTCGGCGAACTCCGGGTCGCCCCAGAACTGGCGGGCCATCCGGGCCGCGCGGACCTTCGCGTCGTACGCGTACCCCTGCACCTCGCAGGTGGCCCGCGGGAACGGTGGCAGCGTGCCGTCGGAGTAGGAGATGGAGTCCCAGGAGTCCTTCCAGCACTGGTTCTCCAGGCCGGTGTCGGTGTTGCGCCGCTCGTACCAGATGTAGCCGTTGCCGACCAGGTCGGCGTAGTTGTCGATCCAGCGCAGCGCCGCGCGGGCCTCCTGCTCCAACTCCTTGACCAGCGCGACGTCCCCGGTCCACCGCTCGTACTCGTCGAGCAGCACCACGAACAGCGGCGTCGCGTCCACCGAGCCGTAGTACGGCGAGTGCGGCTGCTCCTCGAAGGCGGCGGTCTCGCCGTACCGCATCTCGTGCAGGATGCGCCCCGGGTCCTCGTCGCGGAAGTCGTCGAACCGGCTGCCCTGCAACGAGGCGAGGATCCGCAGCGTCGTCTTCGACAACTGCGGGGTGAACGGCAGCGTCTGCAGGCAGGTGAAGATGCTGTCCCGACCGAACATGGTCATGAACCAGGGCAGGCCGGCGGCCGGCAGGGTGGCGCCGCCCAGCGACAGGGGCGAGAAGCGCAGCGCGGCCAGGTCGATCAGGCTGCGCCGGTAGGTGCTGGCCACCCGACCGTGCTGACTGTTGACCTTCGGAGCGTCGGCGATCCACTGCTCCAGGTCGTGCTGGAGGGCGAGCCGCTCGTTGCCGTGCACGCGCAGCCCGAACCGCAGGTCCCGGCCGCCCGGACCCACCGCGTGCGTCTGGACGTCGATCGAGGCTTCCCACTGCTCGTTGGGCTCCAGGTGCACGGTGTACGCGAAACCCTCACGGTCGTACCGCGCCGACATCGACGAGGAGATGACCGTCTCCCGCCGGAAGTTGCCCCGGCGGTAGCCCAGCCGAAGCCGGTCGGACTCGACCTCGGTGTAGATCTCGCCCTTCTTGTTGAGGATCTCGTCCTTGACCTGGAACAGGTCGGCGAAGTCCGACGCCGCGTCCATCCGGACTTCCAGATCGACAGGCTTCTCGTCGTGGTTGAGGATGGTGAGCTGCTCGCAGAAACTGCCGCCCACCGCGCGCTCGCGGATGATCGACAGCTTCGCGTCCACGTAGTGCGTGGCCATCCCCGGGACGAGGAAGAACCGGGACTCGAAGTACTGGAGATCGTCGTAGGAGAGCGAGTTGAGCCGCTCACCGTTGACGGTCAGCACCCAGGTGGACAGGAACCGGGTGTCGAGGGAGAAGAGCCCGGTCGGCTCGCTCGGAGTCGCCTCGATGTCGCCGGTGTCCTCGCAGACGACGAACGTGTTGCCGTCCAGGATCCGGACCGTGTTGGACTGCCCCATCAGTACCCCTCCCCCGCGAAGCGTCGACGGGGCCCCCGGGCGTCCGGTGAACTCGGGAAGATCCGCTCCACCTGCACCACCAGCCGGGCGTCACCGGTCACCGTCATGTCCCCCCGCAACAGCGCGGCGAGGCCGTGCTCGCGGCCCGCGGCGATGTCGTCGAAGAGGACGGGGCTCGCGCCGATGACCGTGTCGGCCTCCCGGTCCTCCTGGCTCACGTCGACCCGGCCGTGGTCGATTCTCAGCAGCCAGTGCCGGGTCTGCGCCCCCTCGTGCAGGTCGATACGCAGTGTCCCGGAGGTCTTCGCCAGCAGGGGTTCGTACCCCCGCCGGTCCAGGTCCTCGAAGAACCTCGTGGTCGCGTCCACCATCGAGTCCACTCCTCCCAGTTGCCGGGCCCCAGATCCCGCACCGCGCTCGCGCGTCGCGCGGCCGGCCGGCGTTGCACGTCCCCGCACGGGTCCCCGCCGCTCCTCCGGTCAACCTCGCCCGGATCGGGTGAGCGGCGGCGTCGTCCCGGCAGCGCAACGCCGGCCCTCCCGCGAGGGGAGAGCCGGCGCGCGCCCGCGGCGGACGGTCAGTTGTTCGGATCGTCGGCGCTGATGTCCGCGAGCACCGACTGCGGTTCGCGTTCGACCGCGAGGTCACCCATCGAGATCAGACCGACCAGGCGCCCGTCGTCGATCACCGGAAGCCGGCGTACGGCGTACGTGCGCATCAGGTCCGCGGCGGCCACCACGTCGTCGTACTGACTCACGGTGATCACATCGCGGGTGGTGATCTGGCCCAGTCGTGTCGAGCCGGGTTCCATGTTCTCCGCGACACCACGCACCGTGATGTCCCGGTCCGTGACGATGCCGACGACGTTGTCGCCATCGGTCACCACCACATCACCAATCGCACTGTCGCGCATCTCCTGCGCGGCGGCGATGAGCGTCTCGTTGCCGTCCATCGTCACCAACCGGGTCGTCATGAACTCTCCGACCGTTGTCATGGTGCTCCCCTCTCGGTGTCGGCACGGCCGTCTACCCGCCGCCCGGGAGGGGGTAACGCCGACCGCCGGTGTCTATCTGCGCGGGTGCCGCGGGTCCGGGTGCCGCGGGTGTGAGTGCCGCGGGTGCCGCAGGCGCCGCAACTCGTACAGGCCGCTGCTGGTCAGCGAGAAGAAGATCGGCAGCAGCAGGAAGACCACAAGCGCGAGCAGCGGGTTGACCAGGTATCCGACGAGAACCGCCAGCCCGTACCCCAGGACGCCGGCCGCGGCCCGTACCCGTTCGCTGGGAAAGAACGAACCCGTCACGGCCTCGTCCAACAGATCGTGATGTCGGGCCAGGTAGTGGTACAGCCCCAGCCAGGTCACCGAGAGAAACGCGCCGGCCAGACCGTAGAGGACCACTCCGGTCCGCTGGTCCGCCCGGTCCCCCTCCCGCAGGGCCTGCGAGAGCACCGAGGTGGCGAACGGCAGCAGCGCGGTGCTGAACAGCACCCCGAGGTTGTACCACTGGAGGCCCTTGCCACTGCTTGTCACCCGATTGAAGGTGGCCCGGTGGTTGATCCAACTGACCGCCACGATGACGTACGACGTGACGTAGGCGAGGTACGCCGGCCACTGCTCGACAAGCGCGTGCAGCAACTGACCGCGCCCCACCCGGGGTGGCTGGAGGTCGAGCACCAGCAGCGTGATGATGATGGCGAAGACACCGTCGCTGAACGACAGCAGACGGGACGTTTCCCGACGCAGGGTCGGGCCGCCGGGGCGGGTCTCGTCACGTGTCGTGTCGTCACCCATCCCACTCCTGCTCCTTCCTCGCGTTCCTGCTCTTCCGCCTTCCCGCGTGGCTGCCCTTCGTGCCTCCCTGCCCTGTCGCCTTGCCGCGCGCCTGCCCTTCGTGCCTTCCTGCCCTGTCGCCTTCCCGCGTGCCTGCCCTTCCGCGAGTGGGCGCGGCAGCGCGTTATACCCGTCGGCGGGCGGCACACCCGCCCGTGGGCGACACTCCTCGGCTCCGCCGCCTACCGTGGGCGGGTGATACCGGGCGAGGGGGAACTGCGGGAACTTGTCGACGACAGCCGTTGGCTGACCCGGGCGCTGGGCGTGGTACGTGACTCCGGGCTGCCGGACGCCTGGATCGGCGCGGGCGTCCTGCGCGACCTGGTCTGGGGCGAACGTTACGGCGAAGGGTTCGACCCCACGACCGTCCGGGACGTGGACGTGGTCTTCTTCGACCCGGCGAGGCTGACCCGCGACGACGACCACGAGGCCACCGCCCTCCTCGCGCGGGCGTGGCCGCAGCCGCCGTGGGAGGCACGGAACCAGGCGGCGGTGCACACCTGGTACGCGGCGACGTTCGGCGGTGACCCGATCGCCCCGTACCGCAGCGTCGCCGAGGCGATCGCCACCTGGCCGGAGTACGCGACAGCGGTGGCCGTCCGCCTGGACTCGGCCGATCGACTGGAGGTGTGCGCCCCGTACGGTCTGGCGGATCTGCTGGGCGGGATCTGGCGGCACAACCCGGCCCGGGTGGACGTGGCCGGGTCTCGACAGCGGTTGGCCCGGCACCGGCCGGCGCGGCGCTGGCCCGGGGTGACCGTGATCGAACCAGGCTGACCAGCAGCGACGGGGGCATCAGCCACGATGACGAGCGCGTCGACCCACCGCGACGGGCGTGGGTAGCCCACCGCGACGGGCGCGGGTAGCAGCCCACCGCGACGGGCGCTGGCAGCCCCGGCCCACCGCGACGGGCGCGGGAGCCGACCGCGACGGGCGCGCGTCAGCCCCGGGGCGGAATTCCGTAGATCCGCTCCACGTGCAGGCGCAACACCAGCCGCCCGTCGTCGACCATGGCCTGGCGGTACTCGTCCCAGTCCGGGTGCTCGCCGCTGAGCGCCCGGTAGAGCGCCACCAGCTCCTCCACCGTCTCGTCGCCGGGCTCGGCGGCGGGCGCGGTCAGCTCGGCGCGCCCCTCGACGACGGCGTACGCCCAGCCGTCCTCGCTGCCGACGTGGAAGCTGGCGCGCGGGTCCCGGCGCAGGTTGGCGGTCTTGGCCCGGCCGGCGGTGACCGAGACCCGGATCAGGCCGGCGTCCCGGTCGAAGGAGTAGACCACTGTGGACAGCTGCGGCCGCCCGTCCCGCTTGATGGTCGCCAGCACGCCCATCGAACGGCCGGAGATCAGGTCGGTCAGCGCCTGTTGGGTGCGGTCATCCGGCACGGTCTCCTCCAGGGGGTCGGCTTCGTCCCATCAAAGCACGCCGGTCCGACCGCCGCTCCGCCCGAACACGACCGAGCCCTCGCCGGTCGGCGGCGAGGGCTCGGGGTGACCGCGACGGTCAGCGTCGCTCGGCGGCGACCAGCTCGGCGAGCTGCACCGCGTTGAGCGCGGCGCCCTTGCGCAGGTTGTCGTTGGAGCAGAACAGGGCCAGCCCGTACTCGACGGTCTCGTCGGCGCGGATCCGACCCACGTAGGTCGGGTCCTGCCCGGCGGCCTGCAACGGCGTCGGCACGTCGGTCAACGCCACCCCGGGCGCGTCGGCCAACAACTCGTGGGCGCGCTGCGGGGTGAGGGCCCGGGCGAACCGGGCGTTGATCTGCAGCGAGTGGCCGGTGAAGACCGGCACCCGGACGCAGGTGCCGGAGACCCTGAGGTCGGGGATCTCCAGGATCTTGCGGCTCTCGTTGCGCAGCTTCTGTTCCTCGTCGGTCTCGAACGAGCCGTCGTCGACGATCGAACCCGCCAGCGGGAGGACGTTGAAGGCGATCGGCTGGCTGAACGAGCGCGGCGCGGGGAACTCCACGGCCGACCCGTCGAAGGCCAGCCCGGCGGCGTGCTCGGCGACCTTGCGGACCTGCTCGTCCAGCTCGGCGACGCCGGCCAGCCCGGCACCGGAGACCGCCTGGTAGGTGGAGACGACCAGACCGACAAGCCCCGCCTCGGCGTGCAGCGGGCGCAGCACCGGCATCGCGGCCATCGTGGTGCAGTTGGGGTTGGCGATGATGCCCTTGGGACGATCGAGGGCCGCGTGCGGGTTGACCTCGGCGACCACCAACGGCACCTGCGGGTCCATCCGGAACGCCGAGGAATTGTCGATCACCACGGCGCCGGCCTGGGCGACTCGGGGGGCCAACTCCCGGGCGGTGCCCTTGCCGGCCGAGAAGAGCACGATGTCCAGCCCGGAATAGTCAGCGGTCGCGGCGTCCTCGACTGTCACCTCACCGTCGCGCCACGGCAGCGCCCGCCCGGCCGACCGCGCCGAGGCGAACAACCGCACCTGCTCCGCCGGGAACTCCCGTTCCGCCAGCACCTGCCGCATCACGCCACCGACCTGGCCGGTGGCCCCCACAATGCCGATCCTCATGCCCGCGAGGCTACCGACCCCACCCCCGAACCCGGCACCCCTTTCCCACCGCCGGGCCGCACATCACAGAACCCCACCCCCCACCCACCCACTCACTCACCCACCCCCGGCCCACCCGCCCACCCCCGGCCCACCCGCCCACCCCGGTTGATCATGAGGTTATAGCCGCGACACGCCGCGGCGCGTGACGATAACCTCATGATCAACGAGGGACGGAGCGCGGAGCGCGGAGCGCGCGAGGGGGCGTGGGGCGGCGGGTTAGGGGAGCAGGTCGCCTAGGGATGCTGCGGTCAGGTCGTCGCGGATGACGGCTGCGTCGCCCTCGATGACCAGGGTCAGCGCGTCCGGGTGCAGGTGGGTGGCCGCCGCCGCGGAGACCTGGTCGACGTCGGCGGCGAGCAACGACTCCCGCAGTCGGGCGTGGTAGTCGTCCGGCAGGTCGTGCACCACGAGCGTGGTCAGCGCGGACGCGATCGCCCGAGGGCTCTGCAACTCGACCGAGAGCTGCCCGGCCCGCCAGGACCGGGCCACCGCCAGCTCGTCCTCGGTCACCCCACCGGCCTGGGTACGGCTGATCTCACCCACCGCCTCGACCAGGGCCGGCACGGTGACCGCGGTCTGCACGCCGGAGCTGACCCCGAACCGACCGAAGCGGCGGGACGAGGCGAAGTCACCCCGGACGCCGTAGGTGTAGCCGTGCACCTCGCGGAGCAGGTGGTTGAGGCGGGAGGTGAACGCCCCGCCGAGGACCGTGCCGGCGAGCGTCATCGGCACGTGGTCGGGGTGCGCCCGGTGCGGCGACGGGTGGCCCAGCCGCAGCGTGGACTGCACCGAGCCGGGTCGGTCCACCAGGATGATCCGCCGTCCGGCGTGCAGCGGCACGTCGATCGGGCCACCCCGCTCGGCCGGGCCGCCACCGGTGCCGGCGAACGCCGCGGCGGCCAGCGCGTCCAGGTCGATCCGGTCCAGGTCGCCGGCGACGATCAGGGTGCCGGGACGCAGGAACCACTCGGAGTGGAAGACCGTCATGTCCTCCACGTCCAGCGCGGCGACCGACTCCGGGTCGCCGTACATCGGCCGGCCCCACCGGTTCTGTGCGCCGAACAGGTCACCGCGCAGCGCGGCGTCGGCGCGGGGACCCGGGTTGGCCCAGTCCATCCGCAGCGCGGTCGCCTCGTCGTCCCGGACCCGACGCACGTCGGCGGGGTCCAGCCTCGGCGTCCGGACCGCTTCGGCGAGCAACTCCACGGCGGCGCTGAGCCGGTCCACCGGGACCACCACGCTGGCCTGGAACGAGTCCCAGTCCAGCCCGGTCGACAACGCGGTGCCCAGCCCTTCGACGGCGAGCGCGTACGCGGCGGCGTCCCGCTGCGCGGTCCCCTCCTCCAACGCCTTGGCCAGCACGCCGGACAGGCCCTCCTTGCCGACCGGCTCCTGGCTCGCGCCCACGTCGAGCAGCAGCAGGGCCACGGCGAGGTTCTGCCCCGGCAGGTGCGCGGCGACGACCTGGCCACCGGCCACGGCGCGGCGGACCACCGGCGGGAACCGGTACGGACGGGCGGCACCCGGGGCGGGACGGTCGGCGATCAGCGTCATGAGGTCTCCTCGGGCAGGTAGGTCAGCAGCACCCGGTCGGTGGCGAGCACGTCGGCGGCGGCCTCGGCGACCTGCTCGGCGGTGACCGCGAGCAGACCCGGCAACTGGTCGGCGATGCGGGCCGGGTCACCGAACTGCGTGGCGTACCGGCCGAGCAGATCCGCGCGGCCGTCCACGGTGGACAGCTGACGCCACCATCCGGTGCTGAGCATCGCCTTGGCCCGATCCAGCTCGGCGGCGGTGACCGGCACGGTGGCCAACTCGTCGACGACCTCGGCCAGCCCCTCGGCCAGTCGCTCGGCGCTCACTCCGGGGCGGGCGGTGGCGGTGGCGATCAGCGGTGCCGGGGCGTGCGCGAGGTCCACCCCGTACGCCCCGACCAGGTCCGGCTGCGCGATCCGTTCACCGTCGGCGAGGCGCTGGTAGAGCCGACTGCCCCGACCGCTGCCGAGGACGGTGGCCAGCACGTTGACCACGTGGTATTCCGGGCTGCCGAACGGGTAGGTGCGGTGGGCGACGTACACCCGGGGCGCCGGCACGTCGGCGCTTACCGACTCGATCGCCGTCTGCCCGGTCGCCGGGACGTTGCGACCGTCCGGGGCGGCCGGGATGTCGTCGCGTGCCGGCAGCGCGCCGAAATACTTGTCGGCGAGCGCGAACACGTCGGACGCGGTGGCGTCGCCGGCCACGGTGAGCACCGCGTTGTTCGGCGCGTAGTAGGTCTGGTGGAACGCCTGGAAGGTGGCGAGGTCGGCGGCGTTCAGGTCGGCCATCGAGCCGATCGTCGCGTGGTGGTACGGGTGACCCGCCGGGTAGAGCAGCGGCAGCAGACGCAGCCAGGCGTCGCCGTACGGCACGTTCTCGTACCGCTGCCGGCGCTCGTTCTTGACCACGTCCCGCTGGTTGTCGAGCGTCTCCTGGGTGAGTGCGGGGACCAGGCCGCCCATCCGGTCGGCCTCCAGCCAGAGCGCCAACTCCAGGTGCTCGGTCGGGACCGTCTCGAAGTAGTTGGTCCGGTCCGGGTTGGTGGTGGCGTTGAGCGAGCCGCCGGAGCCCTGGATCAGTTTCATGTGCTCGGTCTTCGCCACGTTGACCGAGCCCTCGAACATCAGGTGCTCGAAGAGGTGGGCGAAGCCGGTCTGCCCGGTCGGCTCGTGTCGGGAACCGACGTCGTACCAGAGGTTGACGGCCACGGCGGGCGCGGTGCGGTCCTCACTCACCACCACGCGCAGGCCGTTGTCCAGTCGGGACGTCTCAATGGGCCAGGGGTAACCACTGTCGGGCATACCCCGACGCTATCCGATCTCGCGGGCGGAAAGGTGACGTGTGGTGGGTCGAGCGCGCCGACCCCGGGCATCGAGGCCGCCGTCCGGGGTACCGGAGGGCCATGACCGTCACCCCGCCTCCGTCCCGGTCCGCCGCCGTCGTCGAACGTGCCAGCGCCGCGCTCGGCCGGCTGCGCCACGGCCGGCTGCTGCATCCGGCCGGTCGCTCGTTCGTCGGCGAGGTGGTGATCTGGGGTACGCCCGGACCACCCATCGGGGTCGGCCTGCTCGACGACCCCGGCCGGTACCGGGCCACCGTCCGGTTCTCCAAGGGCACCCCCACGCCCGGCGGTTGGCCGGACGTGCTGGGCGTCGCGCTGCGCCTGCACCGGGACACCGGTCGACCGTTCGACCTGCTGGTCAGCTCCAGCGGCGCGGCCCCGCTGATGCGGAACCTGCCGCTGCCCCGACGCTGCTTCACCGGGACGTACAGCACGATCGTGGGTTACCGCGTGGGCCGGCGCCGGCTCTGGCTGGCCGCGCTCGCCGACCCCGACTCCATCGACCTCGGGCGCAGCCTGCGCACGGTGGCCGCCGCGACCAGGACGGACGCGCCACGCCTGGTGCTGGCGGTCGCGTCCGCCGTCGGGCCGTGGCGGCCGGTGGGGCAGGTCGAGTTCGGTGCCCCGCTCAGCGCCGAGGAGGACGCCGCGCTCGCGTTCGACCCGGTGCGGAACCTGCCACCCGAACTGCGGGCGGCAGGTCCGCTGGCCTGGCTGCGGGAGCACACCTACCGGGGGTCCCGCCGGGCACGCGGGGCCGCCGCTCAGTCCGGCGGCTCGACCGCGACGACCGTCTGATCCGAGGTACGACGTTCCAGCACCGTGTCGGGCGCCGCGTTCTGGTCCGCCTCCCGGATGTCCGACTCGGCGAGGATGGCCTCGGCCTGCGCCTCCGGGTCGTCGCTGCCCACGGCGGCCTCCTCGGGCAGGAGGTGGTGGGCGCGGGACTCCACCCGTTCCTGATCGCTCTGCTCGTCAGTCATGGCACCCCTGTTACCCCGACCCCGCCCCTGGCACGCGGTCTCCGCCCCGCATCTTGGGACGACGGGCCGGCGGTTCCCGTCCGGTCGGGTAGGCTGGCCCCCGTGACGCGTTCCTATCGATGGTTTAGGCAGCCGGCTCGCACGCCGGTGACTTCACCATGAACTGACGTCACCACGGACCGAGCCGGCTGGGCAGGAGCTGTCGTTCCTGCCCTTTTGCGTACGAGCAGCCGGCTCGTCCCGGGCACCGGCCCCGGGCACGGTCGGCGGAAGGATGCCCACCGTGACGACCCCGGAGACCGATCGGGTCAGCGATCAGCGAATCGACCGTGTCGTGCCGCTGACCACGCCCGCCCTCTTACACCACGAGTTGCCCCTGGACGCCTCGCTCGCGTCGGCCGTGCTGACCGGTCGCCGCGCGGTGGGTCGCGTGCTCGATCGCGAGGACGACCGCCTGCTGGTGGTGGTCGGCCCCTGCTCGGTGCACGACCCCGCCGCTGCCCTCGACTACGCGCGGCGTCTGCGTACGGCAGCCGACCGGCTGGCCGACGACCTGCTGATCGTCATGCGGGTCTACTTCGAGAAGCCGCGTTCGACTGTCGGTTGGAAGGGCCTGATCAACGACCCGGGCCTGGACGGCAGCGGGGACGTCAACACCGGTCTGCGGCTGGCCCGGGCGCTGCTGCTCGACGTGCTGCGCGTCGGCCTGCCGGTGGGCTGCGAGTTCCTCGACCCGATCACGCCGCAGTACATCGCGGACACGGTGGCCTGGGGTGCGATCGGCGCCCGTACCGTGGAGAGTCAGGTGCACCGCCAGCTCTCCTCGGGTCTGTCCATGCCGATCGGCATGAAGAACCGCCCGGACGGCAGCATCAGCACCGCTGTCGACGCGATCCGCGCCGCCGGGGTGCCCCACGTCTTCCCCGGCATCGACTTCTCCGGCACCCCGGCGATCATGCACACGCGGGGCAACACCGACGGCCACCTGGTGCTGCGCGGTGGGGGCGGCCGGCCCAACTACGACGCGGATTCGGTCGCCGGAGCGCTCGACCTGCTCCGCGCGGCCGGGTTGCCGGAGCGGCTGGTGATCGACGCCAGTCACGCCAACAGCGGCAAGGATCACCGCAACCAGCCGCGGGTCGCCGCCGACGTGGCCGCCCAGCTGGCCGCCGGCCAGCGCGGGATCACCGGCGTGATGCTGGAGTCGTTCCTGCTGCCCGGCCGGCAGGATCTCGACCCGACCCGGGAGCTGGAGTACGGCCGGTCGGTCACCGACGCCTGCCTCGGCTGGGACGACACCGTCGAGGTGCTCGACCACCTGGCCTCCGCCGTGCGGGCCCGGCGGGCCACCCTGCCCGCGACGGTGTGACCGCCGCCACTGCGGCGCGTGGAACACGGGCGGGGGTCGACTCGTTGACCGAGGTGTCGGTGTGTCATGTGTCCCCGGGCCTCACCTAAATAGCCTTCGCGGAATACCGTCCGGCTGGAGCCGCGTAGTGCCACTCGCCGAGAGGCGACCTGCACACCGACACCAGCGCCGCCCCCGGCCCACAAGGCCGGGGGCGGCGCTGTCTCTGTCGGTCTGCCCGAACTCCGAGCAGACCGGACAGGCCGAGTCGACCGACCAGCAGCAGCAGCGTCCTTTGCTCTGCACCCACCCGCGCGCCGCCTACGGCGGGTGACTGTCGCATGCGCGGGTGCAGAGCAAAGGGAACTTCACAGCGCCATCGCCCGGCGGCGCAGACGAGTCAGCGGTGCGTTTGACCGATTCCGCCCCGGGTAGCTGATCGAGGTGACCGACGACGCATTCGTGACCGACGAGCCGGACACCCGGGCCCTCGACGACCTGCTGAACGACGTCTACCGGGCGCAGGAGCGGGTCACCCAGGCGGAGATCTACCGACAGGCGGTGGCCGCCGAACTTTCGCCGGATCTGCTCGCCCGAATCGACGCGCTGCCCGAGGGCGAGTACTCGGTGGACGAGGCCAGCGACCTGCTGGGCGGTTCCATCGGCTGAGTCACCGCAGAAGGGACACCGACATGACGCACCACGAAGACCACGACGAGAAGGTGCCGGCGCTGGGCCAACCGCCGAAGGGCAGGGACACCACGCCCGAGCCGGACTTCGCCAACGAACACGACCGCACCGCCGTGGACCGGGACGTCGTCACCGGGGCGGACGAGGACGAACGCGAGCCGGAGTCGCCGCACGGCTGGTCCGGCATGGAGCGCTGAGGCAGGTACGACGAAGGGGCCGGCGTCTGCCGGCCCCCTTCGTGCGTCTGTTCGATCAGTCGTCGTCGTGGTGCCCACCCTCGGCCGCCTGCTGTGCCGTCGCGTACGCCATCTGGAGGAAGTCGGACGCGGCGACCGCCGTCAGCGCGGTGGCCACCAGCCGGGTCAGCCGGGGTGCCAGCACCAGGCCCCCGGTCAGCCCGGTGGCCACCCAGACCGCCAGGCAGAAGGGGCAGCTCAGCAGCTCGCCGATGGCATGCCGGGTCGGGCTGCCCGAGTCACGGACCTGCTCCATCACCTCACCGCTGCCGATCGGACGGTCGTAGCGGGTGAACGGCGCGCGGAGAGGGCTGGTCACGGCGTCCTTGGAAAGCAGCCGGCTCAGCTTGTGCGTGGCGATGGAGAGCAACACGACGTCGGACGGGGCGGGACGCTCCGGCACCTGTCGACCTGTCACCTTGACCAGACCGGCGAGTGCCCCGGTCACTCCGGCGTAGGCGCCCATCGCCACCAGATAGCCGCCGAGCGGCCGGTGTTCGTGCGGCGCGTACGCCCGGCGCAGCCGCGCCGCCTTCTGTCGCAGGCCAGTGTCGCTCACCCGGTCTCCTTACATCTCGTGGTGGTGTGGGAGCGGCGTGCCGCGGGGCCGCCTCAGCCGGCCTGAAGGTTGTCGGCGACCTCGCGTGCCAGGTTGGTGAGCGCCTCGTCGGCCAGTTGGTCCGGACCCGAACCGTCCGAACCGTCGGCCAGGTCAAGCTGGATCCGGGCGCCGCCGGAATCAGCCGACTCGACCCGGATCTCGGCGGACCAGTCGGCGTCGCCACCCCACCGGGCTCGCAACTCCGCACCGTTGATATCCGCGGCGGGGGCGCCGCCTCCGCGCAGCGGTTCCGGCAGCCAGGCAGCGGCCCGGTTGGGGTCGGTGGCGGTGTTGAAGACCACCTCGGGTGGCGCGGACATCCCGCGCACGGCGCGCGCCGGCATCAGGAGTCCCGCAGACGGTTGGGGTCGACCTCCCGGCCCGGGTGACGCGCCAGGTATTCGGTCTCGAGTTCCGCCGTGCGCCGCAGGTGGTTGGCGAGCGCGGAGTCCGCCGCGTGCCGCAGGGT
Organism: Micromonospora sp. NPDC049175; assembly: GCF_043197345.1. Classification (NCBI taxonomy): domain Bacteria; kingdom Bacillati; phylum Actinomycetota; class Actinomycetes; order Micromonosporales; family Micromonosporaceae; genus Micromonospora; species Micromonospora sp. NPDC049175. Next base: position 142,029 of record NZ_JBICSY010000010.1, read on the forward strand.
GTCCAGGCGGGTGCGGTGCAGGCTGTGCATCTCGCGGATCAGGTCCTCGTCGGTCAACTCCGTCGGGTCGATGCCGAGCAGGTCGCCGTCGAGAGCGCCCGCCGGGTCGGCGAGGTGATCGCCACCCCACTCGGGCACCCGCTGCTCCGGGCTCATATCCGTGCTGCCGTTGGACGCAAAGCCGTCCTCACGTACCGATCCGGTCATCATCGCCCCCCTTGATCTCGTTTGGGCTGGCGTCTAGACGATTGCCCAGGCGTGGTGACGCCAAACCCTCCCGGCCGCGCGACAACTACGACACGGTGTCGGAGACCGGCGGCGCCCCCGGTACTCTCGGTGCCATGAGGCGGCTCTGGACCCCGGCGTGGATCGCACGTCACGTGGCCATGGTCGTGCTGGTCGTGGGCTTCCTCGGGCTGGGCTGGTGGCAGATCAGCCGGGCCGCCGCCGGCAACAGCCTGAGCTGGGGGTACGCGGTCGAGTGGCCGATCTTCGCCGGCTTCGTGGTCTACGTCTGGTGGCGTGAGGTGAAGCTGGCCCGTCGCCGGGCGACCGCCACCGACGTGCCCTCGGCCGAGCCGGCCGCCGAGCCCGCCCCGGCGGTCACCGCGGGGTCCCGACCGGCGGTACGCCGACCGGTGCGGGTGTCTCGGACGCCGTCCGGCGGCGACGCCGTCGAGGACACGGACCTGGCCGCCTACAACAACTACCTGTCATGGTTGAGCGCCAATCCGGGCGCCCGACCCGGTGACTATCCCGGCTGAGCCGGGCTCGGAAGGACGGACGACTGTGGGCGCTGCCCTTACCCGCTACCGCGCGATCGCCTGGATCGTGGGCGTCGTGCTGATCCTGTTGGTCGTGATCGGCATGCCGCTGAAGTACGTGTTCGACAACGCGGTCGTGGTGGAGACGGTGGGGCCCGCGCACGGGTTCCTCTACATGATCTATCTGGTGGCCGCGTTCGACCTGAGCCGTCGGGCCGACTGGCCGCTGAAGCGGATGCTGCTGGTGATGTTGGCCGGCACCGTGCCGTTCGTCTCGTTCTACGCCGAGCGCCGGGTCAGCGCCTGGGTGGCCGCGCCGCAGGAGACGCGGGCCCCGGAGCCGGTCGCCCGCTGAGCGGCTGGGTGCCGACGCCCGCTGAGCGGCCGGCGGACCGACGCCGCTGAGCGGCTGGTGTGCCGACGTCGTTGAGCGCCCGGTGTGCCGACGCCCAGCGAGCGCGGGCCCACCGTTCGTCGACTCAGCGGCTGGGCCGCCACGGCTCGGCGGAGGCGAGCGGGTCGACCCAGCCGCCGTACCTGTTCACCTCCCGGGCCCGCAACAGCGCCCGGGTGACCTGGCCGAACTGCCGCTCGTCGTCGGCACTGAACAGCAGCACCTCCGCTCCCCCGTACCACCCCCACAGCTCGTGCGGCGGTGGGCGCCAGCGATCGCCGACCAGGGCCAGCGCAGCCGGCAGCAGGAACACCGCACCGAGGATGAGGTAGGCCCCGGCGGTCAGGCGGTGCAGCCCGCCGGTGAAGCCGAGCAGCAGCCCGACGCCGCCGAGCATGCTGGCGGTGACGATCACGGCCCGGACGGCGATCCGGTCGTGCGGGCCCCGGGTGGTGCGCAGATGGGTCAGGTCGGCGACCCGGTAACTGGTTCGGCCGACGGTGAACCTGTCGACGGTCACGATGATGCCGGGCCGGGCGTACAGCAGGGTGGACCGGCTGCCCGGCACCGTTCGCGGCGGTCGCACCCTTGCGCCTTCACGATTCACGGTTCCTCCCGCATGGACGCTTGGCCGAGGTGCCCGACGGTGACGACTACCGCTGTCTGCCGACGGGATTCCCGACGTCAGCACCCATTGTGTTTGTGCACCGCCAGCCGACCTGGGCAGTTACCGGTTCTCGACAGCTCACCCCGACGAGGGACATCGCCCAGAAACAGCATCCATTTCGCCTTTTATCGGTTATGGCCAGCCATCATCCGACGGCATACGCCCGGAACGACGAAAGTCATATATCCGTCAGTAGGCGTAAAAGGGGGCGCTACCCAGCCGCAGCAGGTGTCCGCAGCGCCACCCAGCGCAGGAACACGAGCAGCCACTCGCCCAACTTTCGCCCCTGCTTCAACTGCGAGCGACATCCGTCCCGGGTTAGGTTGGGTGCGCCGGTCCGGCCCAGTGCCGTCCGCCCGGGTGGCCCCGGCCGGTGTCGCCGAGGGCGTCAGCAGCCCCGGCGGCCGTGGGAGAGGGGCCTTTCGCTCTTGTCATCCCTGAGAAACCTGCTGCGTACCGTGGCGCTGGCCGGCATGTCGGCCGCGCTTATCGCCCCGACGGCGGTGGCGCACGCCGAGCCGTCCCCCGCCGACCTGACCCGCCGGATCGAGACATCTTCGGCCGAGTTGGAACGGGTGGTGGAGTCGTACAACAAACTGCGTGAGGAGATCAAGGCCAACGAGGCCTCGGTGGCCCGATTGAAGGCCCGCATCGGCCCGCTGGAGCAGCAGGCCGAGCAGAGCCGGGCCGACGTGACCGAGTTGGCCACCACGGCGTACAAGAGCGGAGGCCTACGGACCGCGGACGCCCTGCTGCGTGCCGGCGGCTCCGCCGCCCTACTGGATCGGCTGGGCACGCTCGACCAGCTCACCCGCCAGCGGCAGGAGAGCATCTCCGGCTTCACCGCCGACCAGCGACGACTGCTGGACGAGAAGGCCAGCCTGGACGCCACCCTGGCCCGGCAGGCCGCGCGGGCCCGTCAGCTCGCGACGGGTAAGAAGCAGATCGAACAGGACCTGGCCAAGCTGTACGAGCTGCGTCGGCAGGCGTACGGGGCGGCCACCGAGCGCCCCGAGCCGAAGGCCGCGGCCACCGTGGCCAAGGACGTGCCCGCGGTGGCCGGTGACGCCGGCGCCGCCGTGCGCTACGCGTTCGGCGCGGTGGGCAAGCCGTACGTCTGGGCAGCCGACGGGCCCAACGGCTACGACTGTTCCGGGCTGACCTCGGCGGCTTGGCGGGCGGCCGGCAAGTCCCTGCCGCACAACACCCGGATGCAGTGGGGTGCCGTCGCACACATCGGGCGGGGCGACCTGCGGCCGGGTGACCTCGTCTTCTACAGCGGGCTCGGGCACGTCGCCCTCTACGTGGGCGACGGCCAGGTGATCGACGCGCCGAGCGCGGGCCGCAACGTGCTCAAGCGGGGCATGAACATGATGTCCATCCAGGGCTACGGCCGGGTCCGCTAGCGGACCCGGCAACGGCGAACGGCCGGCGTCCCCCTATCGGACGCCGGCCGTTCGCCGTCATTACTACCAGGTCAGGCTGCCTGCAGCCCCTCCGCCCGGGCCAGCTCACGCAGCCGGCCGAGGGCCTGGATCTCCAACTGCCGGATCCGCTCACGGGACAGCGAGAACCGGGACGCGACCTCGGTGAGCGAGTGCTCCCGGCCGTCCTCCAGCCCGTAGCGGGCCCGCATGATGCCGGCGGACCTGTCGTCGAGGTGGTTGAGCAGCCCCTCGATGCGCTGCCGCTCCAGGCCGCTGAGGACGATGTCCTCCGGCGACGGCGCGTCGCTGTCGGCGACCAGGTCGCCGAGGCTGGTGTCGCCGTCGTCGCCGACCGGGGTGTCCAGCGAGACGGTGTCCTGCGACCAGCGGCGCAGTTCGTTGACCCGCTCGACGGTGACGCCGAGGGAGGCAGCGATCTGCTCCGGCTCCGGGTCGCTGCCCAGCTCACGGGTCAACTGCCGGGCCACGTTGCGCATCCGGTTGACGTCCTCCACCAGGTGCACCGGCAGACGGACGGTGCGCTCCTGCTGGGCGATCGCCCGGCTGATCGCCTGGCGGATCCACCAGGTGGCGTAGGTGGAGAACTTGTAGCCGCGCTCGTAGTCGAACTTCTCGACCGCCCGGACCAGGCCGGTGTTGCCCTCCTGGATCAGGTCCAGCATGGGCATGCCCGACCGCACGTAGCGGCGGGCGATCGACACGACAAGTCGGAGGTTGGCGCGGATGAAGAGATCCTTCGCGCGCTCCCCCTCGACGACCAGCCACTCCAGGTCAGCCCGATCCCGGTCGGTACCGCCGGGGGCGGCATCCTCACCGAGCAGGTGCTCGGCGTAGAGGCCGGCCTCGATCGCCTTGGAGAGATCGACCTCCCGGGCGGCGTCCAGCAGTGGCGTCCGAGAGATCTCGTGCAGGTAGACGCCGACCAGGTCGCGCTCCTCGGCCACCTGATCGGTGCGCATGCCGATGTTCTTGTCCACGTTGCCCACGGTCCCCTCGCTCGCGCCGGTTGCCCGGTTCCTTGCCATACCCCACGTCCGTCAACCCCTGGTAACTTCTGCTGTGCCATCGGTGCTGACACCTACACAACAGATGAGACGTGTCGGGGATTCCGTGTGGTGAGTCGAAAGTGTCACGAATGCCTGAGTCTTAGCTGAGAGCACGGTCCACGTTTGCTGTCAGCATCCCGTCGGATGGCTCGCCGCTGGGCACCACGCACGGGTCACACACCATGGCAACACCGCCCGCCGTGGGGGCACAGCGACCCGGGTCACCACCACGCTGCGATCCTGGTCACTGCCAGATACGCGTCGAAGGACCGGTCGGTTCATCCTCGGGGGAGTATTACCCCCCGGCCAGATGAACAATCCGAAGCCCCGTTCGCTTCCCGGGGCGCGGTGAGCCTAGGCCTGTGTCGTCGAGGCCCTAGGGGGTGAGCAGGGCGAGGGCACCGCGTACCTGGTCGGCGGAGCGGGCCAGCGCGGCCCGGGCGGCGTCCACCTCGGCTCCGGAGACCAGGGAGACGAGCGCCGTCTTCAGGTCACCGTCGGCCTCGGCGAGCGCCTGCCGGGAAACCTCCTCGGAGCAGCCGGTGGCCTCGATGAGAATCGAGATCATTCGTCCGCGGAGCTTCGCGTTGGTGGCCACCATATCGATCATGAGGTTCGAGTAGACCCGCCCCAGGCGCACCATGACGGCTGTCGAGAACGTGTTGAGCACCAACTTCTGTGCCGTGCCCGCCTTCATCCGGGTCGACCCGGTGACCACCTCGGGTCCGGTGTCCACCCCGATGAACACGTCCACCGACCGCGCGGCCTCCGCCTCCGGATTGGCGCAGAGCAACACCGTCGAGGCGCCCTTGGCGCGGGCCGCGGCGAGCGCCCCGAGCACGTACGGCGTGCGTCCGCTCGCCGCCAGACCCACCACCAGGTCGTCGGTGCGTACACAACTGGCCGCCTCGACCGCGCCGCCCCGGTCGTCGTCCTCGGCGTCCTCCACGGCCCGCCACATGGCGTCCGGGCCACCGGCGAGGTGGGCGCAGAACCAGTGCCGGGGCGAGTTGAAGGTGGGAGCGAGTTCGGCCGCGTCGAGGACGCCGAGCCGACCGGAGGTGCCGGCCCCGAAGTAGTGCACCCGGTGGCCGCCGCGTAGCGCCTCGACCGCCAGGTCGACGGTGGCGGCGATCTCGTCGAGCACCGCGGCGACCGCCGCCGGCACCCGCCGGTCCGCCTCGTTGATCACGGTGAGCACGTCCCGGGTCGACATCAGGTCGAGGTCGACGCTCAGCGGGTTGCGGCGTTCGGTGGGTGCGCCCACCCGGACCGTCGGGCGGGCGTGCGGTGCGGGCAGGTCCTCGTCCGGTTCCACCGCACCGGGCGTCACGGCCGCCTCCGGTTGGCACCCACCCGGTGCGACTGGACCGCCTCGGCGGTCGACTCCAGGGCCTTGCGCGCCCGAGCCCGGTTGCGGGCGGCCACCCCGACGAAGAGACAGTCGACCACGGTGAGCTGGGCCAGCCGGCTGGCCGTCGCCCCGGAGCGGTAGGTGGTCTCCCGGGCCGCCGTGGTCAACACGAAGTCCGCCACGTCGGTGATCGGCGAGCGCGGGAAGTTGGTGAGCGCCACGGTGACGGCACCCCGCGTACGCGCCTGCTCCAGCACCTCGATCACGTCGGAGGTCGTGCCGCTGTGCGAGATGCCGATCGCCACGTCGCCCCGGCCCAGGAGGGCGGCCGAGGTCAGCGCGGTGTGCACGTCCGGAAAGTAGAAGGCGATCCGGCCGATGCGGTGCAGCTTCTGCTGGAAGTCCGATGCGACGAACCCGCTGGCGCCAGCACCGTAGATGTCGATCCGACCGGCGCTGTTGATCGCCTCGACCACCTGCTCACAGATGGCGGGGTCGAGCTGCTCGGCAGTCTCCTCGACCGCACGGGCGTCGTTGAACGCGATGGTGGCGATGATCTGGGCGAGGTCGGCGCCGGGCGGGATGTCACCGCCGACCACCCGGGCGTCCGGTGGCTCGATCCGGCGGGCGGCCTCGGCAGCGAGCCGGATCCGCAGTTGGGGGTAACCGTCCATGCCGACCGAGCGGCAGAATCGGATGACCGTCGCCTCCGAGGTCTCCGCCGCGGTGGCGAGGTCGGTGATGGTCCGCCGGGACGCGGCGGCCGGGTCGGAGACGACCAGCCGGGCAACCCGCTGCTCGGCGGGAGACAGCGACGGCAGCAGCCCACTGATGTGGACGATCAGCCCACCGGGCTCCTGACTCGCAGAAATCTTCGGACTCTTCGCCACGGATGAAACTTACTTTCACCTGGCGTGAGCGTCAACCATGACCGGCCGGGACGACGAAAACACCTCGACGGCCGGATCACCGGTCCCGCACAGCCTGCCACTCCCGCAGCACCGCCGCCTCACCCGCCGGGTCCAGTCCCCCCTGCCGGACGGCGGCCGGGTCCGCTGTCATCCAGGCCGCCGTCGCCCGAACAGTGTCGGACAGTGGACGGACCGCCAGCCCGGCGCCCAGGGCCGGTCGCGCGTCCCGGTCCATCAGGCCACCGGACTCCGGCAGCCGCACCCACAGCGGCAGGGCCCGCTCCCCCGACCACTCGCGGACGTCGTGGGCCAGCAGGAACTCCTGGTCCACCCAGGTGAGGACCGGATCGGCGACTCCCAGCCCGGCGGCCACCCCGTGCAGCAGGTCGGCGCGGGACATCGCCGGCCCGGTGCCGTCGTACGTGCCGGCGAGGCGGGTGCCGGCGGCGTGCAGCAGCCAGCCGGCCAGATCGGCCACGTCCACGAACTGCACCCGGTCGGTCGGCCGGCCGGGCGCGAGCACCTCGCCGCCGGCCGACAGCCGCCGCACCCAGTACGGAAAGCGGTCGCTCGGATCCTCCGCGCCGACGATCAGCCCCGCCCGGCAGATGAACGAGCGGTCCACACCCATCCGCTCCCGGACCAGCCGCTCGATGCTCACCTTGCACTCGCCGTACCAGCGGTTGTCCGGGTCGGGCAGGCCGTCCACCTCCGGTGGGGCCGGCGGCAGCACAGGTGCGTCCGACGCGGTCTGACCCGGGGTGGTGTTGTCCGCGTACACCGAGATCGTCGACACGAAAGACCAGTGTCCGACCCGCTCGGCAAGGGCGGTGAGCGCGTACCGGGCGTGACTGACCTGGCGGGTCACGTCGACCACGGCGTCGAAACCGGCGTCGGCGAGCGGCGCCAGCGCCCCGGGGTCGTCCCGGTCCACAGGCACGAACCGGACGCCGGCCGGCGCGGCTCCGGACACGCCCCGGGCCGCGCAGGTCACGTCGTGCCCCCGCGCGACGGCGAGTCGAGCCACCGCCCGGCCGAGAAACCGGGTACCGCCAAGAACGAGGATCCGCATCGGCCGATCCTGCGCCCTCAACCTCCGAACGCCCCAACGAATCTGCCCACCGCAGACGGTGATCATGAGGTTGTTGCCACTCCGATCGGCGTGTCACGGCAATAACTCCATGATCGACGGAGCGGTGGGGTGGGGGTGGGGGGTGGGGTGGGTGGGGGCAGTAGGTTGGGGGTATGGCGGGGCGGAGTGTGTTGGTTACCGGGGGTACCGGTGGGCTTGGCGGGGCCGTGGTGGGCGCGTTCGTCGAGGCGGGCTGGCGGGTGGTCGTACCGGAGCGGACCGCCCGGCCCGGGTCGGGCCCGGCGGCGGACGACCTGGTCCGACTGGTCGCGGACCTGACCGAGCCGGCGGGCGCCGCGCGGGCGGTCGAGGCCGCCGCCGGCGAGTCGGCCGCGCCGCTGCGGGCGGTGGTCAACCTGGTCGGCGGGTACGCCAGCGGTGGCCTGGTGCACGAGACGCCGGTCGAGGACTTCGAGCGGATGCTCACCGTCAACCTGCGACCCACCTACCTGGTCACCCAGGCCGCGTTGCCCCACCTGGTGGCGGCCGGCGGCGGCGCGGTGGTCTGCGTGGCGGCCCGCGCGGCGGTCGCCCCGTTCCCCGGCGCCGCCGGCTACGTGACGGCCAAGGCGGCGGTGTTGGCGCTGGCCAACGCGATCGCGGTGGAGTACCGGTCCCGCGACGTGCGCTGCAACACGGTGCTGCCAAGCGTCATCGACACCCCGGCGAACCGGGCCGCCCAGCCCGACGCCGACCACTCCCGCTGGGTGGCCCCGGCCGAGATCGCGTCGGTGATCCGGTTCCTCGCGTCGGCCGAGTCCGCGCCGACGAGCGGTGCCACCGTGCCGGTCTACGGGCGGGCCTGAGCCACCACCGGGTCACCATCCCCCTCCGCCGCCCGGGGGGACGCCGGCAGCCAGGTCCCCAGGTGCGCCTGGATCTGCTCGGTCACCTCCTCGGCCGGACGGCCCGCGTCCACGAGCACGAAGCTCGGATATTCGGGCAGGGCCCGGTAGGCGGTGTCGGCCGCGGTCAACCAGCCCATCGTCTCGTGGTCGGTGCCGCGCTCCTCGATACGCCGGTACGCCTCCGCCGGGTCGACCGCGAGCAGGAACGTCACCTGCGGGGTCGGGAACAGTCGGTAGCCGGCTCGGGCCAGCCGCTCCCAGCGGTGTCCGCCGTGGGCGCGGATGCTCGCGTACTGGCAGGCCGAGTAGCGGTCCATCACCGCCGTCCGGCCGGTGAGCAGGCAGGTGACCAGGGCTACGGCGATGGCGAGCCAGCGCAGCACGGACTCCACCGCCAGCATGCCGTCACGCCCGACGAGCCGCTGCGCGTCCGGCCGGCCGAGCCGGTGGGCGACGCGGCCGAGCCAGCGGCGCCCGCTGGCGTTGCGGCGGTAGGTGGCGGGGCTCCCGGCGGCCGTCAACGCGTCGGCCAGCCGGTGCGCCTGCGTGGTCTTGCCCGAACCGTCGATGCCGATCAGGGCGACGGTGCGCAACCGGGCCCTGCCGCGTCGCATCCCCGATGATCTGGCCACCCTCCACAGATTATCCGACCGGCGCACCGACCCCGCGAGGTTTGTGCTGTTTCGGCCCTGTTGACGCCCGACCGAGTCCCCAGCAGGTGTGGCCGACCGGAATGCCGGGTACGGGAGTCTGAAACCCAAACCGCCGGTCCACCAACACGACGACGGGAGATCCAGATGGCTGAGCGCGGGGACGAGAGTCTGGTGCACACCCTCAAGAAGGTCGCCGCCGTGCTCAAGCAGTCCGAGATCCCGTTCGCCCTGGGTGGCAGCTTCGCCGTCTACGCCCACGGGGGGCATTCCAGTGAGCACGACGTCGACTTCCTGATCCGGGAGGCCGACGTGGAGCAGGCCCTGGAGGCCCTGGTGGCCGCCGGCTTCGTCGCCCAGCGACCACCCGAGGACTGGCTGGTGAAGGTCTTCGACGACGGCCGGATGGTGGACCTCATCCACCGGCCGATCGAGACACCGGTGACCGAGGAGACGTTCGCCGACACGGTCATCCGGCCGGTGGACGCGATCCACATGCCGGTGCTGTCCGCCACCCAGCTGATGGTGCACAAACTGCTCAGCTTTTCCCAGCACTACTGCGACTTCGCCCGCGGCCTGCCGCTGGCCCGGTCACTGCGGGAGCAGATCGACTGGGAAAGGGTACGCAAGGAGACGCAGCACTCGCCGTACGCCGAGGCGTTCCTGGTGCTGCTGGACCGGCTGGAGGTGGTGCCGGCGGTCGGCACCCAGCCAGGAGAGGGGACACCGTGACCCATCATCACGACATCGGCGCCGGGCCACCGGACGAGTACGTCGAAGCCGAGATCCAGCGCCTGCTCGCCGAGGACCCCGCCGTCGCCGAACAGGGCATCACGGTGGTCCGGCGAGACCGCGCCCTCGTGCTCTACGGCGAGGTGGAGAGCCCGCACCGGCGCGCGGAGATCCTGCGCCGGGTGTCCGAGCGCTTTCCTGACGTACCGATCGCCAGCGACATCGGGGTGATCCGCGCCCAGGCGCCAACGGAGATCGAGCAACTGCCCTGAGGGAGGTTCCATGGTGATCCGGATCGCCGCGGTGGGTGACGTGCATCTGGACGAGGACGTGGTCGGACGGTTCCGACCGGCGTTGGAAGAACTGCCGGAGTGCGCCGACGTGCTGCTGCTGGCCGGGGATCTGACCCGGCACGGCACCGAGGCCGAGGCGCGCTGCGTGGCGCAGGAGTTCGGTGGGTTGGCCGTACCGGTCGTGACCGTGCTGGGCAACCACGACCACCAGTGTGACCAGGTGCCCCAGGTGGTCAAGGTGCTCGAGGACGCGGGCATCACCGTGTTGGAGGGCAACGGCGTGGTGTTGGACTGCGCGGGCGGCCGGCTCGGCATCGCCGGGGTCAAGGGCTTCGGCGGCGGGTTCGCCGGGCGGTGCGCGAGCGACTTCGGTGAGCCGGAGATGAAGGCTTTCGTACGGACCACCACCGACAGCGCGGACCGCCTCGGCGCCGCGCTGCGCTCGCTCGACTGCGACATGCTCGTCGCCCTCACCCACTACGCGCCCGTGCCGGACACGCTCGTCGGCGAGCCGTTGGAGATCTACCCGTTCCTCGGGTCGTACCAGTTGGGACAGGCGATCGACTCGGCGCCCACCGCGCTGGCCCTGCACGGGCACGCGCACGCCGGCAGCGAGCGCGGCACGACCCCCGGCGGGGTACGCGTCCGCAACGTCGCGCACCCGGTGATCAAGCAGGCGTACAGCGTCTTCCATGTCGGCGATCAACTTGATACCGACCAGGTTTCCACGCTCGGACCGTCGGGTATTCAGAGGTCATGGAGCTGATTCTTTGGATTCTCGCAGTCGTACTCGTGGTCGCCGGCATCCTCGCGCTGTTCCGCCGGCAGATCCTGTGGGGCATCGTCCTCATCGTTGTCGGGCTGTTGGTCGGCCCGGGTGGTGTCAGCATCTTCAATTAGCGTTCGCACGACGTCATAACCGGGACCCGTCGGGGTCGCCGCGACCGGAGCTCCGTCCTCCCGACAGGAGCACCGGCCGCGGCGATCCCGGCGCTTTTTTGTGGGCGTTCGTGCCACCGTCGGCGGTTTGAGCTGCCGCCGAAGGGAAACTATCTCGACCATGGAGATATCTCAGGACGCGCCGAGGACCTCCGGCCGGCGACGGTGGTGCGCCCTCGTCGGCTTCGCCGCGGCCGTCTTCGTCGCGGCGGCGATCGGCGGGCTCGGGGTGCAGGGCACCACCGACGAGTACGCGAGCCTGCGGCAGCCCAACTGGGCGCCGCCCTCCTGGCTGTTCGGCCCGGTGTGGTCGCTGCTCTACGCGCTGATCGCCGTGGCCGGCTGGCTGGTGTGGCGGCGGGTCGGCTTCTCGACCGCGCTCTGGGCGTGGACCGCGCAACTGGTGCTCAACGCCATCTGGACCCCGCTGTTCTTCGGCGCGGGGCAGTACGGGCTGGCGTTCGCCGAGATCGTGGTGATGTGGCTGGCGATCGGGCTCACCGTGGTGCTGTTCGCCCGGGTGTCCCGGGTGGCGGCCGCGCTGCTGCTGCCCTACTGGGCCTGGGTCACCTTCGCCGCCGCGTTGAACCTGTCGATCTGGCGGCTGAACTCCTGACCGACAGGTCCCGGCGGCGCCGACCGCCGGGACCGTTGCCGTTTCCGGGTCAGCAGCGAGGGACGCCGGGGATGTATCCGTCCGAACCGGTGTACACGTACGCGTCGGCGATGTACCTACCGGAGCCGATGCGGTCCCAGATCGAGCTGGTGCCGTACGTGCCGGTGACACTGGTGCCGCTGGTCTGGCAGGCGATGGTCACCCGGGTCCCGTCGGCGACGGTGCCCACCGAGGCGTACCCGGTGCCGGGGCCGGAGCGGACGGTCAACGCGGTGCCGCTGGTGTCGACGGTGCCGTTGCCGCTGCCCGAGGAGCACCCGTTGTCACTGGTGTAGGTCTTGGTGCCCCAGTAGAGGCCGAGGGTGCCGTTGAAGCGGACCTGGACGTCGCCGCCGTTGAGGCGCTGCTCGTAGTGCAGGTGGGGGCCGGTCGAGCCACCGGTGCTGCCGACCCAGCCGAGCACCTTGCCGTAGCCGACCGTCTGCCCGACCGAGACGTTGAAGCCGTTGAGGTGGGCGTAGTAGGTGTTGTAACCGCCACCGTGGTTGATTCGGACGTACTTGCCGTAGCTGGTGCCGCCGAGATCCGTCACCCGATCGACGGTGCCCGGGGCGCTGGCCACCACGGGGTCGCCGACGTCGTCGGTGCGGTTGAAGTCGACGGCGTACGCCGGGCTGTGGTCCGACCTCGTCTGGCCGGACCAGGACTGGCCGCACGGGAAGGGCACCTTGAAGGTCGGCGCGGCCAGCGCCGGGCTCGCCGGCACCAACGCTCCCCCGACGAGCAGGCCCGTCACCAGCAGGCTCATCCACCGCTTGCGCATACAGCTCCTCCCATGTCGAAAACCTTCGATCCGATGCGCTCAGCCTGACAGATATCGTCAAACTTCGAAAGGGCCGAAGATCAGTCCCGGCAGCGCGCTCACCAGGCAGACCGCAGGTTTCGGGATTGTTACTCGCTCGTGTCTGACTGGGGGTGGACCGGAGCGAATGCAAGCGCTTACATGTGTGCACGCCCAATCGGACCGGCGACGGGTCACCAGCACGACCGCGCCGGCTAGGAAGGAGGACGGCATGGCGGTCTTTACCAGACCACGCCAGGCCTTCGTGATCGCCGGCGTACTCGGGCTGGCGCTCAGCGCCACCGCCTGCGGTACCGGCGACGACAAGAAGAGCAACAACGCGGGCTCCGCCGAGTGCGCCGCATACGACAAGTACGAGGGCCACGACGGCAAGAAGGTCTCGATCTACGCGTCCATCCGTGACGCCGAGGCCGACCTGCTGGAGCGCTCGTGGTCGGACTTCACCAAGTGCACCGGCATCGAGATCGACTACGAGGGCAGCGGCGAGTTCGAAGCGCAGCTCCCCGTGCGGGTCGACGGCGGCAACGCCCCCGACATCGCCTTCGTACCCCAGCCGGGCCTGGTGAAGCGCTTCGCGGACGCCGGCAAGCTGAAGAACCTGAGCGCCGACACCAAGGCCCTCGCCGAGCAGAACATGCCGGCCGACTGGCTGAAGTACGGCACCGTGAACGGGACGCTCTACGGCGTGCCGCTCGGCGCCAACGTGAAGTCCTTCGTCTGGTACTCGCCGAAGACGTTCAAGGAGAAGGGCTGGGAGGTTCCGACCACCTGGGACCAGCTCATCGCCCTGAGCGACAAGATCGCCGCCAGTGGCATGAAGCCGTGGTGCGCGGGCGTCGAGTCCGGTGACGCCACCGGCTGGCCGGCCACCGACTGGATCGAGGACGTGGTCCTGCGGACCCAGGGCCCCGAGGTCTACGACCAGTGGACGACCCACGCCATCCCGTTCAACGACCCGAAGATCGTCGACGCGGTTGACCGCGCCGGCAGCATCCTCAAGAACGACAAGTACATGAACGGCGGCTTCGGCGGCGTCAAGAGCATCACCACCACCGCCTTCCAGGAGGCGGGCCTGCCGGTGACCACCGGCAAGTGCGCGATGCACCGACAGGCGTCGTTCTACGCCAACCAGTTCCCCGAGGGCACCAAGGTGGCCCAGGACGGCGACGCGTTCGCCTTCTACTTCCCGGCCATCGACGCCGCCAAGGGCAAGCCGGTGCTGGGCGCGGGCGAGTTCGTCGTCGGCTACGCCGACCGTCCCGAGGTCCAGGCGGTGCAGACCTACCTGGCTTCGGCCGAGTACGTCAACAGCCGCGCGAAGCTCGGCAACTGGGTCACGGCGAACAACAAGCTGGACATCGCCAACGTCGCCAGCCCGATCGACAAGTTGTCCGTCCAGATCCTGCAGGACAAGACGGGCACCTTCCGCTTCGACGGATCGGACCTGATGCCGGCTGCCGTCGGCGCGGGAACGTTCTGGAAGGGCATGGTCGAGTGGCTGAACGGCAAGCCGACCGCCCCGGTGCTCCAGGGCATCGAGAGCAGCTGGCCTAAGTGATCCCGGCGGTGGCCCGGTCCGCGATCGCGGGCCGGGCCACCGGCCGAGGTGGACCCGGAAGGGAGGGTTGATGAAGTTCGACTTCGCCGATCAGCAGCCGAAGTTCCTCATGCTGATGTACGGGCTGGTCGCCTTCGTGGTGGTCGTGGGTGGTCTGCTCCTCTTGCTCGACGTGGTGCCGGCCTGGTTCGCCCGCAGGCGGGAGGCCCAGCTCGTCGCGGCCTCCGTGGGCGGGGGCCCGCTGCCCCGCCGACGCAAGCAGCGGGAGGGGCTCTTCGCGTTCTTCTTCCTGCTGCCGACGCTGCTGCTGCTCATCATCGGCCTGGTCGTGCCGGCCATCCGCACCACGCTGCTCTCCCTGATGGACGGAAGCAGCACCAACTGGGTGGGTCTGCGCAACTATGGCTGGATGTTCTCCGACGACTCGATCGTCCGGGTCCTGATCAACACCCTGGTCTGGGTGCTCCTCGTCCCGTTGGTGGCGACCGGGTTCGGCCTGATCTACGCCGTACTCGTGGACAAGGCCCGGTTCGAGGCGGTGGCCAAGTCACTGATCTTCCTGCCGATGGCCATCTCCTTCGTCGGCGCCAGCATCATCTGGAAGTTCGTCTACGCCTACCGGGGTGACGGCGACCAGATCGGTCTGCTCAACCAGATCGTGGTCAGCGTCGGCGGTGAGCCGAAGCAGTGGCTGCTGGAATCACCGCTGAACACGCTGCTGCTGATCGTCATCATGGTCTGGATCCAGGCCGGTTTCGCCATGGTGGTGCTCTCCGCCGCGATCAAGGCCATCCCCGGCGACATCGTGGAGGCCGCCCGACTCGACGGGGTCACCGCCTGGCAGATGTTCTGGCGGATCACCATGCCGAGCATCCGGCCGGCGCTGATCGTCGTGGTGGTGACGCTCACGATCGCCACGCTCAAGGTCTTCGACATCGTCCGGACCTCGACGAACGGCAACTACGACACGAGCGTGATCGCCAGCGAGATGTACAACCAGGCGTTCCGGTACGGCCAGAACGGGCAGGGTTCCGCACTCGCGGTCTTCCTCTTCATCCTGGTCATCCCGGTCGTGATCTACCAGATCCGCAACCTCCGTCAGCAGCGGGAGGGCTGAGATGACCACCGCAACGCCCACCGTCGCCGCCGGCACCCAGAAGACCGACGGCACCCCGACCACCGCTGCCGGACGGGTCCGCAAGCGGCTGAACAGCCGCACCGCGACCCTCGTCTCGGTCATCATCGCGGTGGTCTGGACCATCCCGACCTTCGGCCTGCTCGTCTCGTCCCTCCGCCCCGAGGACGAGATCAAGACCACCGGTTGGTGGACCGCGTTCACCAACCCGCAGTTCACCTTCGAGAACTACCAGCAGGTCCTGTTCGGGCGGTCGTCGTCCTCCGGGCAGCTCGCCGGGTCCTTCATCAACTCCCTGGCGATCACCATTCCGTCGGTGCTCTTCCCACTCGCCTTCGCGTGCCTGGCCGCGTACGCGCTGGCCTGGATCAACTTCCGCGGCCGGGACTGGGTCTACATCGCGATCTTCGCGTTGCAGATCGTGCCGTTGCAGATGGCCCTGGTGCCACTGCTGAAGTTCTTCTCCACCGGCGTCACCCTCGGCGGGGTCACCCTGATGCCGGCCTGGGACCTGGTCGACGAACAGAAGTTCGTCCAGGTGTGGTTCGCCCACACCTGCTTCGCGCTCCCGTTCGCCGTCTTCCTGCTGCACAACTTCATCTCGCAGCTGCCCGGGGACCTGATGGAGGCGGCCCGGGTCGACGGGGCCACCCACCCGAAGATCTTCCGCAGCATCGTGCTGCCGCTGATCACCCCGGCGCTCGCGGCGTTCGGCATCTTCCAGTTCCTCTGGGTCTGGAACGACCTGCTCGTCGCGCTGATCTTCGCCGGTGGCGGCAACGAGACCGCCCCGCTCACCGTCCGGCTCGCCGAGATGGCCGGTACCCGGGGCAACGAGTGGCAGCGCCTCACCGCCGGCGCGTTCGTCTCCATCGTCGTACCGCTCATTGTCTTCCTGTCCCTGCAACGCTTCTTCGTGCGAGGTCTGCTCGCCGGCAGCGTCAAGGGCTGACCCGCTCGCCCGCCGCCGCCTGGCCCCTCGGGCGGCGGCGGGCGCGTCGGGCACCGAGCGGGGGATACCGTGACGAGGATCGATGATGTGGCCCGGTTGGCCGGCGTGTCCACGGCCACCGTCTCGCGAGCCCTGCGCGGGCTCCCGACGGTCTCCGCCGCCACCCGGCACCGGGTGCTCGCCGCCGCCGAGCAACTCGACTACGCGGTCTCACCGAGCGCGTCCCGGCTCGCCGGTGGCCGGACCGGCACCGTCGCGGTGGTGGTTCCCCGGATCACCCGCTGGTTCTTCAGCACCGTCGTCGAGGCGGTCGAGGAGTACCTCCACCAGTCCGGCTACGACCTGCTGCTCTACAACCTGGGCGGCCGGGAGCAGGTCCGCCAGCGGGTTCTCCGCACGGCCAACCTGCACAAACGGGTGGACGCCATCATGCTCGTCGCCACGCCACTGCGGCCGGCCGACCTGACCGCGCTGGCCACCCTGGACCTGCCCGGGGTCACCATCAGCTCGGGCAGCAGGGTTCCCCACTGGCCCTGCGTACGGATCGACGACGTCGCGGCCGCCCGGGCCGCCACCCGGCACCTGATCGACCTCGGCCATCACCGGATCGCGCACATCTCCGGCGACCCGGACGACGAGTTGGCCTTCACCACCCACCTCGACCGACGCCGTGGCTACCGGGCGGAGCTGCGGGCCGCCGGCCTGCGGCCCGACCCGAGCCTGGATGTCGAGTCCACCTTCACCATCGACGGCGGTAACCGGGCCACCGCCGAGTTGCTGGCCAGTGGCGAACCGCCGACCGCGATCGTCGCCGCCTGCGACGAGATGGCGATGGGGGCGATGACCGCGGTACGCGACGCCGGGCTGCGGGTGCCGCAGGACGTCAGCGTGATCGGCATCGACGACCACGACCTGGCCGGTGTGCTGGGACTCAGCACCATCGCCCAGCCCGCCGCCGAACAGGGACGACTCGCCGCCCGCATGCTGCTCGACCCGCTCGGGGCACGCCCTCCGGGCCCCATCCTGAGTCAACGGAACGCCGGCCGCGACACACCGGTGATCCTGCCCACCCGCCTGGTGGTCCGGGACTCGACCGCACCACCCCGGGCACACTGAAATCCACACACCGCACCACGGGAGACGACCCTGAACACCGATCCGACGCAGC
This sequence comes from Micromonospora sp. NPDC049175, assembly GCF_043197345.1. NCBI lineage: Bacteria > Bacillati > Actinomycetota > Actinomycetes > Micromonosporales > Micromonosporaceae > Micromonospora > Micromonospora sp. NPDC049175. Next base: position 159,498 of record NZ_JBICSY010000010.1, read on the forward strand.
AGAACGCCTCCGGCCACCCGGTCACCGGCTGGTGGACCGAGGCGACCATCTACCAGATCTACCCCCGCTCGTTCGCCGACTCGGACGGCGACGGGATCGGTGACCTGCCCGGCATCACCGCCCGCCTCGACCACCTGGTCGAGCTGGGCGTGGACGCGGTGTGGCTCTCCCCCTTCTACCCGTCGCCGCAGGCCGACGCCGGCTACGACGTGGCCGACTACCGCGACATCGACCCGCTGTTCGGCACCCTCGCCGACGCGGACAAGCTGATCGCCGAGGCCCGGTCCCGCAGCCTGCGGGTGATCGTCGACCTGGTTCCCAACCACACCTCGTCCGCGCACCGCTGGTTCCAGGCGGCGCTGCCCGCCGCGCCCGGCAGCCCGGAACGCTCCCGGTACATCTTCCGGGACGGTCGCGGACCGGCCGGCGACCAGCCGCCGAACGACTGGCAGAGCGTCTTCGGCGGCCCGGCCTGGACCCGGACGGTGGACGCCGACGGGCAACCCGGCCAGTGGTACCTGCACCTGTTCGACACCGGCCAGCCGGACCTCAACTGGGACAACCCGGAGGTGCACGCGGAGTTCCTGGACGTGCTGCGGTTCTGGCTGGACCGTGGGGTGGACGGCTTCCGGGTGGACGTGGCGCACGGCCTGATCAAGCAGGCCGACCTGGCCGACTGGCAGGAACCACAGGAGATCCTCTCCGGCAACGAGATCGACAAGCCGCGCCCGCCAATGTGGGACCAGGAGGGCGTACACGAGATCTACCGCCAGTGGCGGCAGGTTCTCGACAGCTACCCCGGCGAACGGGTGCTGGTCGCCGAGGCATGGGTGGAGCCGGCCGAGCGGCTGGCCCGCTACGTCCGCCCGGACGAGATGCACCAGGCGTTCAACTTCGAGTACCTGCTCGCCGCGTGGACCGCGCCGGCCCAGTACGCGGTGATCACCCGCTCGCTGGAGGCGACCGACTCGGTCGGCGCGCCGACCACCTGGGTGCTGTCCAACCACGACGTGGTGCGGCACGCCTCCCGGCTCGGCCTGCCGATCGGCACCGTACGGCCCAACGGCATCGGCATCGGCGACCCGCAGCCGGACGCCGCGCTCGGCCTGCGCCGGGCCCGGGCGGCCACCCTGCTGATGCTCGCCCTGCCCGGCTCGGCCTACCTCTACCAGGGTGAGGAGTTGGGGCTGCCCGAGCACACCACGCTGCCCGACGAGGCCCGGCAGGACCCGACCTGGGCGCGCAGCGGGCACACCCAGCGCGGCCGGGACGGCTGCCGGGTGCCGATCCCGTGGGAGGCCGACTCCCCCTCGTACGGCTTCGGACCCACCGACGCGAGCTGGCTGCCGCAGCCCGCGCTCTGGGCGGAGTACGCGCTGGACCGCCAGCGCGACGTTCCCGGCTCGACGTACGAGCTGTACCGCACGGCGCTGCGACTGCGCCGCGAGCACGGGCTGGGTCGCGGCACCCTGGAGTGGGTGTCGTCCGGCGACGAGTCGCTGACCTTCCGCAACGGCGAGCTGACCGTGCTGACCAACTTCGGTACGGCGTCGGTGCCGGTGCCGGCCGGTGCCGAGGTGCTGGCCACCAGCGCACCGCTGGACGACGACGGGGCGGTGCCCACCGACGTCACCGTCTGGCTGCGGGGCTGAGCCTGAGCCGTCCGGCCCGTCCCGCGGTACTCGCGGACGGGCCGGACGGGCCGGACGGGCCGGACGGGCCGGACGGGCCGGACGGGCCGGACGGGCCGGACGGGCCGGACGGGCCGGACGGGCCGGACGGGCCGCGCCCCTCGCCGAGGCCGACGCGGTCGTCTCGCCGCGCCCGTAGCCTCAAGATCGCGCAATATCAATGATGGAGTGGCCTCAAGACCGCGGGATAGCACTACCTCAATGACAACGCCGTTGTGTCAGGGCGAGCGGTTGTTCGTCAATGGGCACTGTCTCGCCGATCATGCTGGTGTGCCGGGGTGGTCTTGTCCTTCGACCCAGTTGGTCGGCCAGGGGTACGTGGGGCGCCGGTCGGCGGGGCAGGCACTGCGCTGGATAACGGACTCCTGGGGGTGCAGTAGGTCAGGGCGTGTCTCGCGAGAAGTTCGCGCCGATCTTGCATTTTCGGTTGTTCATATAGGTGATATGCCCCTTGTGTCGGGACAGGAAGTGCAAGATCGCGGAGCAGGGCGGTGCGAGCCCGGCAATCACCCAGTGCGGTCGCGTGGTGCGGGGTTAGAGGCGGTTGGCGCGGGTGTGCAGCAGGTCGTGCACGTTCTCGATGTCCGCCGGTGAGGTTCGTGAGGCGAGCCAGTACATGACGCCGGTGGGGATGAAGAAGAGCTGGAACGCGGCCAACCCGACGGCGAAGTTCAACGGCGGCGGGAATGCCACCCGCAGGCCCTGGAAGGCCACCCCGACCAACCCGTTGCCGGCCGCACGACCGACCCCGTTGACAAGGTTGCCCAGGCTGTAGACGGTGCCCCGGTGCTCCGGCGGGTTCACGTCGGCGATCAGCGCGAACCAGTTCGGCGAGTTCGCCGAGGTCAGCGCGAGCGCCACGATCGCGGTGAGCAGGCTCAGGCCCACCGACGGCTCGGTGACCACACTGGTCAGCACCGCGCCCACGACCGCGCCGCCGCTGGCGCCGTCCGGCACGTCGATGGTCACCGGGACGAAGAACAGCACCAGGTAGAACGGCAGCGCGGCGAGGATGCCGACCGCGGCGACCAACGCCCGACCCCGAGGGGTACGCCGCTGCGCCGCGTCGCCGATCAGACCGCCCACGATGGAGAGCACCCCGCCGAGCTGGAACAGCGTGGCGAAGACGCTGCCCACCACCACGGCCGTCGACGTCGAGTAGCCCTGGGCCTCGGCCCGTTCGGCGAAGAGCACCGGCAGCCACACGAGTGAGCCGAACGCGGCCTGCGCGGTCAGACCCTGCAGGATCAGCCACCTGTTGGTCCGTCGGGCCAGGATGCGCGGCAGGTCGGCGCGGCTGATCCGATAGTCGTACTCGGCGCCGGCGTCCAACCGGTCGGCCAGCTCCGGCTCGCTCTGGCCACGCCGGACGTCGTACGTGAACAGGTAGGCCACGGTGGCGGCCAGGCCCACGCCGGTCAGGATCAGGAACGGTCGGCGCCAGTCGGTCGCCCCGAGCAGCCCACCGACGAGCGTGCCCGCCAGGGTGCCGATCCCCTGGGAGAGGCCCCAGAAGCTCATCACCAGCCCGCGCCGGGTCGGTGAGATCAGGTCGGTGACCACGGAGAACCCGACCGAGCCGACCGCGCCGAGGCCAACGGCGGCGACCAACTGTGCGGCCAGGAAGGTCAGGTAGCCGCCGGCGAGCGCGCTGCCGCCGGTGCCGGCCGCCCAGAGCAGCGTGCCCACCATGAGCAGCCGCTTGCGGTTGGTCCGGTCACCGACGTACGCCCAACCGACCGCGGCCACGGCGCTGACCAGGAAGCTGACCGCGGTGACCAGACCCAGCAGCCGCCCCGACACGGCGAACGCGTCGGAGATCGGGCCGTAGAGCGGCGGGACCAGCCCGATCGCCACGTTGTCCAGGGAGGCGAGCAGCACGAACACCACGACGCTGTACAACCGGTGCGCCGGACCGCCGCCCCGGCCGGGCGGGCGTGAGTCGGGCGTCGCCCGACCCCGGTCGGGGCCGCCACTGCTCACCGTCATGACCGGCAGCCAACCAGACCCCACCGACGGGGCCGTCACGCGGGTGGGTGCCGGTCGGCTTGCGCTGGCACCCACCCGCGTCGATCCCGACGCTCAGGCCGATCAGGGACCGCCGGGCGAGCCACCCGGTCAGCGCCTGTCGAGCACCAACCCGCGAGCCGCCGCGTACTGGTCGCGCACGGCGGGGACCGGCTCGGCCGCGTACTCCTCGGTGCCCTCGACCGCCCAGTTCGGCGGCGTCGGGCCGCCCAGGGCGACCCAGGCGGCCTGCCGGGCGGCGCCGTCGGCGACGTACTCCCCCGCCGGCGGCACGACGACCGGGCAGCCGAAGACCTGCGGGGCGATCCGACGCACGGCGGCCGACCGGGCTCCGCCGCCGACCAGGATGACCCGGCGGACGGTGGCACCCTGCGCGGTCAGCGCGTCCAGGCCGTCGGCGAGCGCGCAGAGCATGCCCTCCACGGCGGCCCGCGCCAGGTGCGCGGGGGTCGACGTGCGCAGGGTCAGCCCGTGCACCGCGCCGGTGGCGAGCGGCCGGTTCGGCGTCCGCTCGCCCTCCAGGTAGGGCACCATGACCAGCCCGTCCGCGCCGGCCGGCGCGGAGAGCGCCAGGTCGGCCAGCTCGTCCAGGCTGACGCCGAGCAGCGCGGCGGCGGCGTCCAGCACCCGGGCCGCGTTGAGCGTGCAGACCAGCGGCAGGAATCGACCGGACGCGTCGGCGAAACCCGCCACGGCACCGCTCTCGTCGGCGGCCGGCACGTCGGCCACGCTGAACACGGTGCCGGACGTGCCGATCGAGACGACCACGTCGCCGGGGCCGGCACCGACGCCGAACGCGGCGGCGGCGTTGTCCCCGGTGCCCGCGCCGAGCAGCGCGCCGCCCGACCCACCCAGCTCGTCGGCCAGCTTGCCGGCCGACTCCGCCGGACCGAGCACCTCGGGCAGCACCAACTGCCGGCCGAAGGCCCGTTCCAACAGGTCCGGTCGGTAGTCGCCGGTCGCCGGCGACCAGTAGCCGGTGCCGCTGGCGTCACCACGGTCGGTGCGCAGCGCGCCCAACCCCGGTGCGCCGGCCAGCCGCCACGTCAGCCAGTCGTGCGGCAGGCAGACGGCTGCCACGCGGGCTGCCGCCTCCGGCTCGTGGGTGGCCAGCCACCGCAGTTTGGTGATGGTGAAGCTGGCCACCGGGACACTGCCTGCGGCTTCGGCCCAGAACCGACGCCCGGCCGCGCCGCCGCCGGCCTCCTCGACGAGGTCGGCGGCGGCGTCGGCGGATCGGGTGTCGTTCCACAACAGTGCCGGGCGGACCACCCGGCCGTCCTCGTCGAGACACACCATGCCGTGCTGCTGGCCGGCGACGGAGATCGCCGCCACGTCGGCCAACCCGCCGGCCTGGTCGACGGCGCTTCGCAGCGCCTGCCACCAGGCTTCCGGGTCGACCTCGGTGCCGTCCGGGTGCGGTGCCCGGCCCTGCCGCAGCAGAGCGCCGGTCTCCGCGTCCCGGATGACCACCTTGCAGGACTGGGTGGACGAGTCAACGCCTGCGACCAACGGCATGGCGGGGCCTCAGCGGGCGCCGAGCAGGTGCTCGACGGCGAGCTGGTTGAGCCGGACGAAGGCGAAGCCCCGCTCGGCCACCGCGTCGACGTCGACGTCCTCGAACGCGGACCGGTCGGCCAGGAACTCCTCGTAGCTCTCACCCGCGTTGAGCGTCGGCGTGTTCAGGTCGCCGACCTTGCTGGCGGCGAGCGCCTCCACCACCTCGGGGTCGGCGCGGAACGCGGCGGCCCGCTCCTTGAGCAGCAGGTACGTGCTCATGTTGGCCGCCGCCGACGCCCAGACACCGTCCATGTCCTCGGTCCGGGAGGGCTTGTAGTCGAAGTGCCGCGGCCCGTCGTAGGCCGGCCCGCCGTTGGGGCCGCCGTTCTCCAGGAGGTCCACCAGGGCGAACGCGTTCATCAGGTCACCGTGGCCGAAGACCAGGTCCTGGTCGTACTTGATGCCGCGCTGGCCGTTGAGGTCCAGGTGGAACAGCTTGCCCTGCCAGAGCGCCTGGGCGATGCCGTGGGCGTAGTTGAGCCCGGCCATCTGCTCGTGGCCGACCTCCGGGTTGAGGCCGACCAGCTCCGGGTGGGCCAGCTGGGAGATGAAGCCGAGCGCGTGCCCGATGGTCGGCAGCAGGATGTCGCCGCGCGGCTCGTTGGGCTTGGGCTCCAGGGCGAACCGCAGGTTGTAGCCCTTGTCGATGGAGTACTGGGTGAGCAGGTCGACGGCCTCGCGGTAGCGGTCCAGGGCGGCGCGGACGTCCTTGGCGAGGTCGTACTCGGAGCCCTCGCGGCCGCCCCACATCACGAACGTGCTGGCGCCCAGCTCGGCGGCCAGGTCGACCTGGCGCAGCACCTTGCGCAGCGCGAAGCGACGGACGTCGCGGTCGTTGCTGGTGAAGCCGCCGTCCTTGAAGATCGGGTGGGTGAAGAGGTTCGTGGTGACCATCGGCACCACCAGGCCGGTCTCGTCGAGGGCCTTGCGGAACCGGGCGATGTGCTGGTCCCGGGTGGCGGCGTCGACGCCGAACGGGATCAGGTCGTCGTCGTGGAAGGTGATGCCGTACGCGCCCAGCTCGGCGAGCCGGTGCACCGCCTCGACCGCGTCGAGCTCGGGACGGGTGGCGTCACCGAACGGGTCGCGAGCCTGCCAGCCCACGGTCCAGAGGCCGAAGGAGAACTTGTCGGCGGGGGTGGGACGGGGTGCCATGAGCGACCTCCGGGGTGGTGTTGTCCGCTATTTGTTCAGCGATTGAATTATTTGCTCACCCTATGGCACTGTCAAGGGGTGAGCCTCACCCACGCCCCGGCCGGCGCAGTCCGTCAGGGCAGTCTGCGCGAGCTCAACCTCGCCCTGGTCCTGGGCCGGATCGCCACGGCCGACCGACCTCCGTCCCGGGCCGACCTGGCGACCGCGACCGGCCTGACCCGAGCCACCGTGTCCGCGGTGGTCGAGGACCTGCTCGCCGGGCAGTTGGTGAGCGAGTCCGAGCCCGCGCCCCGCGCCGGCGCCGGCCGACCGGCCCGTGGTCTCGTCCTGGCCGACCAGGGGCCGGCGGGGCTCGGCCTGGAGGTAAACGTCGACTACCTGGCGGTCTGCGTGGTGGACCTCGCCGGACAGGTCCGGCACCGCACCGTACACCGGGCCGACCTGCGCCCGGTGGCCCCCGCGGACGCCCTCGCCCAGCTGGTCGAGATCGCCGGGACGGCCCGCGACGTCGCCGCCGGCGAGGGCCTCACCCTGGTCGGTGCCGCGCTCGCGGTGCCCGGCCTGGTGGACGACACCGGGCTGGTCCGGCTCGCGCCGAACCTCGGCTGGCGCGACGTGCCGGTGCCCGCGCTGCTCGCCGAGCACCCTCCGCTCGTCGAGCAGGTGCCCGGCATCCCGGCGCTTGTGGTGGACAACGAGGCAAACCTCGCCGCGCTCGGCGAGCTGCACTCCCGGCCACCCGGTCCGGCCAGCTTCCTGCACATCTCCGGAGAGGTGGGCATCGGCGCCGGCATCGTGCTGGACGGCGCGCTGTTCCGGGGCGTCCGCGGGTGGAGCGGCGAGATCGGGCATCTTCCGGTCCACCCCGAGGGCCGTCCGTGCCGCTGCGGCGGCCAGGGCTGCCTGGAGCAGTACGCCGGCCAGGAGGCGATCGTGACCGCCGCCGGGTTGGCTCGGACGGAACTCCCCGCGGACACCGCGACAGCGCGCCTGGCCGAGCTGGCCGAGGCCGGTGACCCGGACGCGCTGCGGGCGCTGCACGACGCCGGGACGGCGCTCGGTGTCGCGGTGGCAGGTGTCGTCAACCTGCTCGACCTGGACACCGTGGTGCTCGGTGGCGGTTACGCGGCGCTGGCGCCCTGGTTGTGCCCGCCGGTGCTCGCCGAGATCGCCAGCCGGGTGCTCACCGCCGCCTGGTCGCCGGTCACGGTCCGGCCGTCGACGCTCGGCGCGGAGGCCGCCGCGGTGGGCGCCGCCGGGTCGGTGGCCCGCCGGATCATCGCCCAGCCCGCCGGCTGGCTGGGTCGCTCCGGCTGATCGACGCCCTCGCTCGCTGGTCGGGCGCCCACGGGGCTCGGTAGCCTTTCCCCAGGCAGCGATCCGCGGCGAGGAGGCAAGAAGCAGCATGCGCACAGGTCGTCAGACGCGCGGTGACGTCGGGCGGTGACCGCGACCCGCCAACCCAGTGGCACCACCCGGTCGGCCGACACGAGACTCGCCCGCGAGCTGCTCGACGGGCTCACCGAGGCCGTGCTGACCACGGACCCAACCGGTCGGGTCACGCTGGCCAACGCCAGGGCGAGGCAACTGCTCCCGGAGATCACCGTCGGCACCGACCTGGCCGGCTGCCCGGTGGCCGCCCTGGCCCGCGCGGTCGCCGACGACTCCGCCCAGTTCGACACCGAGCACCACGCCCGGCGGCTGCACGGCACCCGACGACAGCTCACCGGCTCCCGGTACGCGTGGTACGTCCGCGACGTCACCGACGAGCACGCCCACACCACAGCCCTGCGGGCCGAACGCTCCCACCGGGCGTTCCTCGCCCAGGCCGGCAGCCGGCTCGCGCTCTCCCTGCACCGCGACCAGGTGCTCCTGGCCACTAACTGTGTGATCGACGGCCCCACCCAGGGCCGGGTCGACGGTGGTCAGGCGGTCCGCGCCACCGGCGGTTCGGCGGCCGGCCGGTCCCGATCGGTGCCGATCGACAGCGCCGGGTCGCCCGAGGGGCCCGCCCAGGCTGTGCGGGGCCGCCGGTCCGGGTCGACGGACGAGTCTCCGGAGCGCCCACCGGGCCGGTCCGGGTCGTCCGGCCAGTCACCCGACTCCGCTGTGCTCTGCGCCTGCTGCCGGCGAGTGACCTCGTCGAACTCCCGCAGGCCGCCCAGCAGCGCGTCGCGGCCCTCCGGGCTCATCCCGGCCAGTACGACGGCGAGCTGCGCCTGACGGTCGGCCCGCAGCTCGGCGAGGAGTCGGCGGCCCTCCGGGGTGAGGTGCAGCGAGATCTCCCGCCGGTCGAAGCGGCCCGGCTCACGCTCCAGCAGGCCGGCGGCGACCAACCGGTCGCAGAGGCGGCTGGCGGAGCTGAGCAGCATGCCGAGCCGGGTGGCCAGCCGGCGCAGGTTGATCCCGTCGTGCTGCTCCACCACCGTCACCGCCCGTAGCTGGGCGCCGGACACCCGGCCGGCGGCGCCCTCCCGGGTGGATTCCCAGATGCCCAACAGGGCAGCGGCCGCCGCGTCCAACGCGGCAGCCATACTCGTCTCGGGGTCCGTCCGACGGTGCAGTTCAGCCATGGTGGCCCCGAGAATACTCCGAAACCACTGGTGGTCGAGCTTTCAGCGAGGGAGCGACGATGAGCGAACCGGTCAATCAGGCACGCCGTGCCCTGAACGAGACACCGGCGGACCGGCTCGTCGGCGGTATCGGTGCGGTGGTCGCCCACTCGTACGCAATCACCGACGTCGAGCTGTACCAGGTCGACTACCGGCTCTCGGAGTTGCTGCCACTCACCGAGGGTGACTCGATCACGAGTCCCGGGCATCCCGCCTGGCGCGCCTTCGACCACCAGTCGCCGATACTGACCGACGGCACCGCCTGGTTCCCGGTGACCATGCGTGGCGAGCGTCGAGGGGTGCTGCGCATGGCGCCCGTCCCGGACGACCGGGTGGTCCTCGCCGAGCTGGCCGACATCGCGACCGCGCTCGCCCACGAGGTGACGGCCGTCTCCGCCGGCACCGACGTCTACCGGGCGGCACGGCGCAGCCAGCGCCTCACCCTGGCCGCCGAGATGCAGTGGGACCTGCTCCCCGGCCGCAGCCGGATCCGTCCCTCGTTCAGCCTGGCCGGGCAGTTGGAGCCGGCGTACGCGGTCCGCGGCGACAGCTTCGACTGGTCCGACGACGGGCAGCGGCTGTGGTTGTCCACAATCAACGGCACCGGCGAGGGCGTCGCCGCCTCCCTGCTCACCTCGTTGGCCACCCACGCGCTGCGCAACGCGCGCCGGGCCGGGCTGAGCCTGGCCGACCAGGCCGCCCTCGCCGACCGGGCCCTCTACGACCTGTACCGGGGGGAGCAGCACCTCTCCGCGTTGCTGATGGAGCTGGACCTGCGGTCCGGGATGATGACCGTGGTCGACGCCGGCTCACCCCGGCTGGTCCTGCTGCGCGACGGTGAGGTCACCGAGCAGCCCCTGGAGGCGCAGTTCCCACTCGGCATGTTCGAGGAGACCGACTACCACGAGCAGAAGTTCCCGATGGAACGCGGCGACCGGGTCTTCGTCGTCAGTGACGGGGTGGTGGAGGCCACCGGGCAGCACATGCGCTACGGCGAGACGGCACTGGACCGGTTCCTGCGCCGGACCGGGCCGATGGAGCCACTGGACGCCGTCCGGTCCCTGATCGGTGACCTGCGCGCCTTCGTGGCCGGTGACCTGGTCGACGACGCGGTGGTCGTCTGCCTGGACTGGACCGGCCCGCAAGCGTGACAAGCGGTCGTCAGTATGCCCCGCGGCCGTTCAGGACCGCACCGAAGGTCTTCCAGAGGATGGTGAGGTCGGCGGCCAGGGACCAGTTCTCCACGTAGTAGAGATCGAGCCGGATGCCGTCCTCCCAGCTCAGGTCGGAGCGGCCGCTGACCTGCCACAGCCCGGTCATGCCGGGCTTGACCAGCAGCCGCCGGGCCACGTCGCCGTCGTAGCGGGCCACCTCCGAGGGCAGCGGCGGCCGGGGCCCGACCATGCTCATCTGACCCAGCAGCACGTTCACCAGTTGCGGCAGCTCGTCGAGCGACCACTTGCGCAACAACCGACCGACGCGGGTGACCCGGGGGTCGTGGCGCATCTTGAACATCAGGCCGTCGGTCTCGTTGCGCGCGGTCAGCTCGGCGAGCAGCGTGTCGGCGTTCACCACCATGGTGCGGAACTTGAACACGCCGAACTCCTCCCCGCCCCGGCCGACGCGGACCTGGCGGAAGAGCACCGGGCCCCGGCTGTCCAGTTTGATGGCCAGGGCGATGACCGCGATCAGCGGCATCAGCAGCGCCAACGCCAGCGACGAGGCCGACCGGTCGACGAGCCCCTTCACCAACTTGCGCGCACCGCGGAACTCCGGCGCCTCGACGTGGATCAGCGGCAGGCCGGCAACGGGGCGGGTGTGGATTCGCGGGCCGGCGACGTCGGTCAGCGCGGGCGCCACGACCAGGTCGATGCCGGTGCCCTCCAACTGCCAGCCGAGGCGGCGCAGCCGGGTCGCGGTCAGCTCACCGGAGGCGGTCACCGCGACGGTGTCCGCGCCGATGGCCGTGGCGGCCTCCGGAATGCCCCGGAACGACCCCACCACAGGTACGTCGCCCAGTCGCTGCGCCACCGGTGCGAGCAGCGCGTCCGGGATGCACGCGCCAACCACCTGGTAACCGGCGTACGGCTCGCGGCGCAACGTGTGCACCAACTCCAAGACGTGGGCGGTGTCACCGACCACCAGCACCCGGCGCGACCAGCCGGCACCCATCGAACGGGCCCGGTGCAGGCGCTTTCGGGCGCCGAACCGCGCCACCTCCAGCCCGACGGTGCCCACCGCGAAGGAGATGCCCAGGAAGCCCCGCGAGACGCCGAGTTCGGTGATGTAGCCGATGATGGCTATCGCGCCGGCCAGGCGCAGGCTCGCGGAGCTGACCCGCCGGTACTCGTCCGCCCCGTAACCGATCACCCGGTCGTCGTAACAGCCGAGCGCCTTGAGCGAGATCAGCCAGGCCAGCACCAACCCGGGGGCCACCAGCACGTACGGGACCTCGGAGCCGGACGGCTGGTCGTCGCCGAAGCGGGTGACATAACCGATGAGCAGCGCGACGATGAGCACGGTGGTGTCCAGGACCACCATGACCCGTACGTAGGACCGCTCGTCGGCGCGCGCTACCAGCCCGGCACGTTTGTCGTTCGGCTCCGCCGTGGTGGCGGGGGTCAACAGTGTCGCCGCGGTCACTGGCCCTCCCACTCTGCTCAGGATGGCCCCGGCCAATGGGTCGGACCGGAGGCGGACCGGCTCTGCCGGAACAGTCGACATCCTGCCTCGATAACTATGACTGCCGATTGCTTCGGACGTATTGCCGTCACTTTTCTTCAACCTGGCGGCCAAAAAGAGGCCTGCCTACCAGATCCGGTTGGCAGGCCTCCGACGTGGAGTACGTCAGCTCAGCGCGGTGCCGGCGGACGCCGCGCGATGGCGCTGAGGAAGATGCTGCCGATCTCGCTCGGGTCCTTGGTGACGAAGACATCGCCGCCGGTCACCTTGGTGATCGACTCAAGCTCGGCCTTGCTGACGCCCTCGCCGATGCCGATCATGATGACCTGGACCGGCCGATCCGGATCGGCGAGTTGCTTGAGCTTGGCGAGCAACTGCTGCTGGTTGAGGCCGTCGTCGTCCTCGTTCTTGCCGTCGGTGAACAGCACGATCGAGTTGACCCGACCGGGTTGCCAGTTGTCCTGCACCGCCTGGTACGCGGCGAGCGTCGTGTCGTAGAGGCCGGTGTTGCCATCGGAGGGCTTGACGCCGCCGAGCGCACCCTCCAACTGGGCCCGCTGGCCGGAGAGCGGCCCGATGGGAACCAACTCCCGGTAGTCCCGGTTGCCGACCAGCTTCGTGGAGAAGGTCCACAGGCCGATCGACCAGGAGTCGTCGAAGAGGCCGAGGCCACGACGGGCCGCTTCGACGGTGACCTCCTCCCGACTCCGGTTGTTCGCGGAGGGCACCGGGTCCTTCATCGAGCCGGAGACGTCGATGACGGCCAGCATCCGGCCGGACTGGGTGGCGATCGACCAGCTGGAAACGACCCGCTGGATCGCGGCCGGGTCCAGCCCACCCGCGGCGGACCCACCGTTCGCTGGCGTGGTCGGCGCACCACTGGCCGGGCTCGGGGCCCCCTGCGGCGCCTTGAAGCCCTCGCCCCAGTTACCGTCCGGCGCGCGCAGCGACTGCGCGGCGAGCCGGTCCCGGAAGGCGGGGCTGGTGAGAAGCTCGAACAGCACCCGGGCCGCGGACGCCTTGCTCGGCTCGATCCCGGGCAGCACCGCGTACGGGTAGTCCAGCGGCATCGGGGCCGGCTCCATGTAGAGCGCGGCGAGCGGCACCGGCGGCTTCTCGCTGTTGTAGGCGATCACGTCTTCCTCGGACAGGGCCGCCGCGCCGAGAGAACTGGCGATGGTGGTCCCGTCGTTGGCCTTCGGGAACCGGGCCAGCAGGTCGTTGCGGAGCGAGGAACGCCCGGTGGCCAGCGCGCGCAGCGCACCGACGGTCTTGCGCTGGGCGTCAACGCCGGCACCGTTGGCGGCAGCGGTCAGCGAGAGCAGACCGGACAGACCGGCGGCGTCGCGGGTCGGCTCGACGATCCCGGTACGCAGCGGCGTGCTGGTGTTGTTCACCTGGTTGAGCAGGTCGGTCCATTTGAACTTCTTGTCCGGCCAGCCCAGCCGCGTGGCGATCGGCTCGGGCATCGCGACGACGATGGGGCTGCGGGCGATGGACGCGCCGTTCGTCGGGGCGAACGCGGTCGCGTCCTTCTTCAACCGCAACAGCCAGGTCGAGGAGTCCGGCACCCAGACGTCCGGGCTGACCGCTGTGCCGCTGGCCTGCCCCACACCGGCGAGGACCGCGCCGTGCTTGGCCGCCACCACGGCCGCCACGTCGACCGGGTCGGACGCGGAGACGTCGACGCGGATGCAGTCGGTGCCCACCGCGGCGCCGTCCTTGACCCACTGGGACGCGGCGGCGTCCACGGCGGGTGCGAGCTCCGAGGCGACCGCCACCGCAAGCCGGATCTCACCCGTGCACTTGGACTGGATCAACTCCCGATAGCCGAACCACGCGCCGCCCGTGACGACGAGCACCGCAGCCGTCGCGGCTGCGGCTGCTAGGTGGAGTTTCGAACGCATGCGATGGCGGCCTGCTGACACGGTGACCATCTTGCGTACAAGGTGCCGTCTCTGCCACATCCGTTCGGCCTAAAGTTACGCATGAGAAACAGTTCACCACTATTTAGCAACACAGTGTGACGCGGCGGCCCCGAGGTGTTGTCGATTCAGCGCGAACCGCACGTCCCGGTGTCGGCCCTCACGGCAGCACACACGTCGGGCTCGGCACCGACACCGGCTCCCCGACCGCCTCCGGAACACCGGTCTCGATGTCGCGCCGCAAGACCCGCACCATGTCGGCCCGTTCGTCGGCGACATACAGGTGCTCCCCGATCAGCGCGAAGTGCCGGGGCCACTCCCCACCGGTCTCCACTTCGGCCACCAGCGTGGGCAGCTCCCCGGCCAGGGCGAAGGCCGACAGGGTCCCCACCCCCCGGTTGGCGACGTAGAGAAACCGGCCGTCCGGGCTGACCGCGACCTCCGAGGGCTGCACATGACCCGGCCGCTCGCTCGCCTCGACCCGACCCCGCCTGTGCAACGCCCCGTCGTCGGTCAGCTCGTACGCGGTGACCGACGCGTCCAGCTCGCCAACGAGGTAGCAACGTCGTCCGTCCGGGTGGCGGGCCAGGTGCCGGGGCCCGGTGCCGGGTGTCGTGCGGACGCGTGGCGCACGGGGCACCAGCCGCCCGCTCGCCTCGTCCAGGTCGTACCGGTAGACCGAGTCGGTGCCGAGATCCACCGCGAGGAGCGGGCCCCGGGCCGTCCCCGGGGAGACCATGTGGGCGTGCGCGTGGTCCTGCCGCTCCGGGTCGGGGCCGTGCCCCTCGTGCACCACCAGGTCGGTGCGCTCGCCGGGCACCCCCTGCGGGTCGAGCGCGAAGACCGCCACGCTGCCGCTGCCGTAGTTGGCCGCTACCAGGTGGCCGCCGTCGGGCAGCACCGCGAGGTGGCAGGGCTCCGCGCCACCTGTCGACCGGCTGCCCAACGGATCCAGCCCGCCGTCCGGCCCGACCCGCCAGGCGCTGATCTCCCCGGCCGTCAACTCGTTCACCGCGTAGAGCACCGGGCGGGTGGGGTGCCGCGCCAGGAAGGACGGGGACGGCGTGACCGCCACCGTGCCGAGCGGGGTCAGCGCCCCGGTCGTCGGGTCGCGACGCGCGGCGACGATGCCGCTGCCCCGCCCACCACTCTGCGCGGTGTAGCCCCCGATGTGGACGACCTCACCCTGACCACTCACGTCCCACTCCTTAGCCGGCGTCCTCCGCTGATCCAACCAGAGGCTGCCCGCATCGCCCGCCGGTTAACCGGCTTTGCCGGCCGGATCTCAGGCCGTCGGCACCGGCTCCCCGCGCTGCCGGGCGACATGCTCGACCAAGGAGATCAACACCATCTTCCCGGACTGCCGGTCGCGGGCGTCGCAGAGCACCATCGGCACGTCCGGGTCCAGGTCGAGTGCCCGGCGTACGGTCTCCAGGTTGAACCGGCGGGAGTCGTCGAAGCAGTTCACGCCCACCACGAACGGGATGCCACGCTGCTCGAAGTAGTCGATGGACGGGAAACAGTCGGCGAGCCGCCGGGTGTCGGCGAGCACCACCGCGCCGAGCGCGCCGAAGGCCAACTCGTCCCACAGGAACCAGAACCGATCCTGGCCCGGTGTGCCGAACAGGTAGACCTGCAGGTCGTCGTTGATGGTGATCCGCCCGAAGTCCATCGCCACCGTGGTGGTCGACTTGCCCTCCACCCCGGAGACGTCGTCGGTGCCGATCCCGGCGCCGGTCAACACCTCCTCGGTCTGCAACGGGCGCACCTCGCTGAGGGCACTGACAAGTGTCGTCTTGCCAGCCCCGAAGCCTCCCGCGATGAGGATCTTCAGTGCCAGCGGGATGGTGGTGCCGGTGCCCGTATGGTCATAGCGCACGGAGTCCACTGACCACCGCCTTGAGGATGTCGTCGTCGGGAAGAATTCCGGCGGCCGGCGGCTCGTGCACCGCGACCAGGCCCTCGGCCAGGAGATCACCGAGTAGTACCCGGACCACACCGACCGCGAGGTCCAGTTCGGCTGCCAACTCGGCCACCGACACCGGCCGGAGGGCCAGCGCGATCAGCCGTCGATGCTCCGGGAGCAGGTGCGGATGGCCCGTCGCGTCGACGTCCGATTCCGCGAGCACGAACGCGACCAGGTCGAAACCGTCGGCGGCGCCGCGTACCCGGCCTTTGGTGAGGGTGTACGGGCGCACCACCGGGCCGGCCTCGCCGTCCAGCCACTCGTGGTGCGGCCCGGGGGGCTCAGCCCGCATCACCGGCTCCCGTCGACGACCGGGCCGGCACGGCGAGGCTCTCCCCCACCCGGATGACGAGCATCGCCATCTCGTACGCGACCAACCCGATGTCCGCGTCGGCGTCGCTCACCACCGCCAGGCAGGCGCCCTGTCCGGCGGCGGTGACGAAGAGGTACGCCGACTCCATCTCGACCACCGTCTGCCGGACCGGGCCGCCGTCCACGTGCCGGCTGGCGCCCCGCGCCAGGCTGGAGAAGCCCGCGGCGAGCGCACACAGGTGCTCCGCGTCGGAGCGCTCCAACTCGGCCGAGCAGCCGAGCAGCAGACCGTCGGCGGACAGCACCACCGCCTCCCGGGCGGCCGGCACCCGTTGCACCAGCTCGTCGAGCAGCCAGTCCAGGCCGGCGCTCTGCTTCGTCGAATGCCGCACTAGGCGTCCCTCTCAGTCACGGTCGGGGGTTCGGGGGGCGTCACCGGGCTGCCCGGGGCGGCCGGTCCGGTGGGCGCTGTCGGCGTCGCCGGAGCGGCCGGGGTGGTGACGGTGGCGCGTCCGCGCGCCGTGCCGGCCTGCAGGGCCGCCATCACCCGGCGCACCTCCTCCGGGGAGCGGGGCGCCGGGGTGTCGGCGACTGTCGACCGGGGCTGGGCGGCGGCGGGGGCACGACGGCGTACCCGCCGGGGCAGACCGTCCAGCTCGTCGTCCACTGCCGACCCCGCGTCACCCGGCCCGTCACCCGCCGGCAGGCCCGAGGTCGGTGCACCGGTGGGTGGGGCGGACGGTGCGGCGACGGCGCGCGGCGCCGTGGGCGGGCGGGTGCGGGGCGCGGTGACCCGACGAGTCGGGCGGGCCAGCCGCCGGGCCGGGTCGGCCGACGAGGCGGGCAGCGTGGCGGGGTCGGGTCCGGCCGGCGGCTCGGCGGTGACCAGGTCGGCGGGGATCAACACCACTGCGGTTATCCCGCCCTGCTTCCAGGGGCGCAACCGCACCCGTACGCCGTGCCGGGCCGCCAGCCGGGCCACGACGAACAGGCCGAGCCGGGCGCTCTGCGCCGGGTCGAACTCGGGCGAGCTGGCCAGCCGGGTGTTGGCGGTCTCCAGGGCCGCGTCGGACATGCCCAACCCCTGGTCGGTGATCTCCAGGGCGTAGCCGTTGGCCACCTGTTCCCCGGCGACGGTGACCCGGGTGTCCGGCGGGGAGAAGGCGGTGGCGTTCTCGACCAGCTCGGCGAGCAGGTGGATGACGTCGCCGACTGCCCGACCCAGCACGCCGGCGGGCTGCACGCCGGTGATGTCCACCCGGTCGTACGCCTCGACCTCGGAGATCGCGCCGCGGATCAGGTCGACCATCGCGACCGGGTTGCGCCAACCCCGGCCGGGCGCGGAGCCGGCGAGGATGACCAGGTCCTCGGCGTGCCGGCGGAGCCGGGTCGCCAGGTGGTCGACCTGGAAGAGCTCGGCCAGCTCGTCCGGGTCCTCGGCGCGGCGCTCCATCCGGTCCAGCAGGTGCAGTTGGCGGTGCACGAGGCTCTGGCTCCGGCGGGCGATGTTGAGGAAGACCTCGTTGAGCCCACGACGCAGGGTGACCTCGTCCACGGCGGCCTGGACGGCGGTGCGCTGCACCTCGGTGAAGGCGCGCCCGACCTCGCCGATCTCGTCGTGGCCGTACTCGAGTGGCGGTGCCTCCCGGGCGACGTCGACCTGCTCGCCACGACGCAACCGGGCCACCACGTCCGGGAGACGGTGTTCGGCCAACTCGAGCGCGGCGGTGCGGACGCCACTGAGGCGCTGGACCAGCGTGCGGCCGAGCCGCAGCGCCACCAGCACCGAGACCACCACGGCGACGAGCCCGAGCACACCGGCGGCGGCGAGCCGCACCAGGATGCGTACCGCCATCGGCACGGAACGGTCGGTGAGCCCGTCGGCCTCGGCCAGCTCGAAGTCGCGCAACTGCTGCTGCACCGCGTCGTGGCTGGCCTGCCAGGCCGCCGCGTCGACCGGCGGTCGGCCGGAACGGTTGGCCACCAGCAGCGCGTCCTGCATCGTGCGCAGCCGGGTGAACGCCTCGCCCTCGGTCAACCGTTGGTACGCGACCCGGGCGGTCTCGGGCAGGTCGGCCACGGCGTTGTCGGTGAGCCACCGTTGGTTGCCGATGGTCTGCACGAGTTGGGTGTGCTCCCCCTCCGCGAACCGTCCGGTGCTCAGGGCGCCGGTGAGCAGCGCGTCGCTCTGGCCGAGCAGCTCCCGGGAGCGGCCCAACGCGGTGAGCGCCAAGGCCTGCCGGTTGAGGTCGGGGTCGTCGAGGGTCGCCATCGCGGAGAACGCCTGGAAGGCCGCGGTGACCATGCCGCTGTACAGGCCGATCACGCCGCTGCGGTCCAGACTGCGGTCGTCGATGAACTGCCGGCCGGCCGGCAGCGCCGCCAGGGCGGTGACCAGGTGGTCGATCCGGGCCTCCAGCGGATCGTCGGCGGCGTCGCGCAGGGCTTCGCCGTCGACGCGGCGGCGCAGCTCGGCGACGGCCCGGTCGGTGCGCTCCCGTTGCTCGGCCAGGACGGGCAGCCGGGTGGTGCCCGCGAGTTGCACCACCGAGAGTCGCCGCTCCCGTTGCAGCTCGGTGACCACGACCTCGCCGGGGCGACCCAGGTCGTAGAGCAGGGTGCGGGCGGAGAGCAGGCCCAGGGCCGGGCCGAAGGTAAGCGTGGTCGCGAAGATCCACAGCGCCAGGAGCGCGGTCACCGGCGCGACGACCAACGCGGTCAGCTTCGAGCGGATCGGCCAGTCGCGGGTTCTCATCAGACCTCGCCCGTACAGGGGTGGCAGGAGGGGTGCCGGCACCGCCGGGCAACGCTTCGGCCGGCGGTACGCCCGGCGTGACGCCGGACACCGGCGCGGGCGCCTTGGGCAGGATACGTAATCGGGGGCCGATGCACTACTGCCCGTCGCGCGGACATCGACGCTCCGGGATGCGCCTCACCGGACCACGGCGGATGCGCTCCCGATCGACCCGGGCCGGCACGCTTTCTGGACTGGATCAGGTCTGCGCCGGTTGGCGGGGCGGTGGCCCCTCGAACAGCACCTCTCCCCCACTCTCGGACGCAAGCCGGCCAGAAAGTACCCCGGATGGGGATTGGCGATCAGTGCGCGGAGGGAATACCAGGTGACGAAGGAGGAGCCCATGTCGCCAACGCAGGTAATCGTCATCGTGCTCGTCGTGCTCGTGATCGTCGCGGTGCTGGCCGTGGCCGTCCGGTCGCTCGGCCGCCGTCGCGCGCTGCGCGACCGGTTCGGGCCGGAGTACGACCGGGTGGTGGAAGAGCAGGACAGCCGGTCCGCCGCGGAGCGCGAACTGCGCGACCGGGAACGCCGGCACGCCGAGCTCACGCTCACCCCGCTCAGCCCGGAGTCCCGGGCCCGCTACAGCGCCGCCTGGGAGGAACTCCAGGTCCGCTTCATCGACTCGCCCGGCGAGACGGTTGGCGACGCCGACACTCTGGTCACCCGGCTCATCGAGGAGCAGGGCTACCCGACCGGGGACTTCTCCGACCAGATCGCCCATCTCTCCGTCGAGCACGCTCGCACCCTTACCAACTACCGCGACGCGCACGACATCCACCTGCGCAACTCCCGGGGCGAGGCCAGCACCGAGGAGCTGCGGCAGGCGGTCGTGCACTACCGGGCACTCTTCGCCGATCTGCTCGGCGAGGAGCCGGTCGGCCACCGTACGCCCGAACAGCGCCACCACCCGGACCACGACTCCACGAGCCGCTGAGGAGGCCCCCCCGATGCGCCAGGAAGAGCAGCAGGTGAGCAACGACCACCCGGAGGCCGTCCGGTCCGCGCCCGTCCCGGTACCACCCACCGGCGACCGGGCCGGCCACTCGGACGTCCCGGAGGACGCCCTGGACGACCGGGACGCCTTCGACGACCAGACCGTCCCGAACGAGCGGGACGCCTCCGACGCGCGGGACGCCTCGAACGAGTGGACCGCCCCCGGCGAGCGGACCGACGGCACCGCGCGCGCCGAAGACGCCGAACGGACCGACGACGCCGAACGGACCGACGGCACCGCCTGGGCCGACGACACCGCACGAGTCGACGACACCGACCGGGACGCCCCGTACGACCCGGTCGACGACGAGCACGCCGACGACTCCGACCCGCGCCACCGGCGGGACGACCGCTCGGCCGACGAGGTGGGCTTCCACGAGCCGGGGCCACTGCCCACGACGTTCGGTGCCACCACGGTGGCCGACGCGGTGGCGGCCTCGGCACTGGCCAGCCCCAACCCGCAGGACCAGCCGGACCCCAGGGCCGAGCGGACGGCCCAGCCGGGCGACGGCGCCGAGGACGGCGAGCGTGAGGGCCTGCGGGCCGACCCCACGGCCGAGTTGCACCGCCGGGACGCCCCGCCGGGGACCGACCCGGACGCGGTGGCCGCCGGTGCCGCCGGTTACGGCAGCGCGACCCCGGAGATGGTCGACCCGGACGCGGACGGCGAGCCGGTCGACACCGAGGGCGACGGCACGTCGTTGGGGGCCGCCGGGACATCGCGGCCCGCCGGGTCGACCGTCGCGGCCGAGCCGGCGACACTCCTGGACACCGACACCGCGCAGGGCTTCCGGGACCGCTGGCGGGACGTGCAGCTGCGTTTCGTCGATGATCCGCACGCGGCGGCCGGCGAGGCGCAGTCGCTGGTGGAGGAGGCCATCCAGGCTCTCTCCTCGGCGCTGGCCGCCCAGAAGAACACGCTGGGCGGGTGGCAGGACGCCGGCTCGGCCGACACCGAGCAACTGCGGATGGCGGTACGCAACTACCGGGACTTCCTGGACCGCGTACTGGGTCGCTGAACGACGCTCCGAGGGGCGCCCCGGCCGGTTGGTCGGGGCGCCCCTCGCCCTGTGGGACCACCCGCGCGACCATCCGATTCGCCCGAAACCAACTCAACAGACGTCGAGGCGTGAAACCGTCCGCGGAGGGGTAATACGGCGCGCGCGCAGCAAGCAGCGCGGACCGCAGGACGAGGGGTGACGGAATGGACGGCGACGGTCTCCGGCTCAACATGAACGGCCTGGACTACCTGATTCTGGCGCTGTACTTCGTCACCGTCCTCGGTGTTGGCATCGCCGCGCGCCGGGCGATCCGGACCAGCGTCGACTTCTTCCTCTCCGGCCGATCCCTACCGGCCTGGGTGACCGGGCTCGCCTTCGTCTCGGCGAACCTGGGCGCGTTGGAGATCATCGGTATGGCCGCGAACGGCGCCCAGTACGGCGTCATGACGGTCCACTACTACTGGATCGGCGCGGTGCCGGCGATGGTCTTCCTCGGCATCGTGATGATGCCCTTCTACTACGGCTCCAAGGTCCGCAGCGTGCCGGAATACCTGCGGCTGCGGTTCAACCGCCCCACCCACCTGCTCAACGCGCTCAGCTTCGCCGTCGCCCAGGTGCTCATCGCCGGCGTGAACCTCTACGCGCTGGCCCTGGTGATGCAGGCGCTGCTCGGCTGGCCGCTCTGGACCGCGATCGTGGTCGGCGCGGCGATCGTGCTGGCGTACATCACCATCGGTGGTCTGACCGGCGCGATCTACAACGAGGTGCTCCAGTTCTTCGTCATCCTGGCCGGCCTCATCCCGGTCACCGTGATCGGTCTGGTCAAGGTCGGCGGGGTGAACGGCCTGATGGACGCGGTACGCGACTCCAAGCTCGGCGAGGCGGGCCTGCACGCCTGGCAGGACACCGGCAGCACCGCCAACCCGCTGGGCGCGCAGTGGATCGGCATCGTCTTCGGCCTCGGTTTCGTGTTGTCCTTCGGCTACTGGACGACGAACTTCGCCGAGGTGCAGCGGGCGTTGTCCGCGAAGAACATGAGCGCCGCCCGGCGTACGCCGATCATCGCCGCGTACCCGAAGCTGTTCATTCCCCTGGTCACGATCATCCCCGGCCTGGTGGCCCTGGTGACGGTGAAGGGCCTGGGGGCGGAGAGCGGCGACCTGCAGTACAACAACGCGATCCCGCTGCTGATGCGCGACCTGCTCCCCAACGGCGTGCTCGGCGTCGCGGTCACCGGCCTACTGGCCTCGTTCATGGCCGGCATGGCGGCAAACGTGAGCGGTTTCAACACCGTCTTCACCTACGACATCTGGCAGGCGTACATCCGTCGGGACCGGCCGGACGACTACTACGTGCGGATCGGTCGGTGGGCGACGGTCGCCGCCGTGGTGGTCGGCATCGGCACGGCGTTCATCGCGGCCGGGTTCAGCAACATCATGAACTACATCCAGGCACTCTTCTCCGTCTTCAACGCGCCGCTGTTCGCCACCTTCATCATCGGCATGTTCTGGAAGCGGATGACCGCGCTCGCCGGCTTCTGGTCGCTGCTGCTGGGCACCCTCGTGTCGCTGAGCCTCTACCTGCTCTACAAGGGCGGCGTGATCGACTTCAACTCCGACCTGGAGGAGAGCTTCTGGGGTGCCGGCCTCGCCTTCGTCACGGCGGTGGTGGTCGCCGCGATCATCACCCCGCTCACCGCGCCGAAGCGCGACGAGGAGCTGCGCGGGCTGGTCTACGGCACGGGCGGCGTCGACATCAAGGGTGACGTGCTCGCCGGGGACGCCGTCTGGTACCGCTCCCCCGTGCTGCTCGGTCTGATCGCGGTCGCGCTGGCCGCCCTCTTCTACATCCCGGTCTTCTAGGAAAGGAGTCGGCAGATGAGCAGCAACGACGGCCAGCCGGCACAGGACCCGCTGATCGACCAGACGCAGGAGGAGCAGCGCCGCTCGGCCGCCGCCCGGTTGTTCGACATCCGTCGGGTGATCGGTGGTCTCTTCGTGGCGTACGGGGTCATCGTGACGCTGATCGGCCTCTTCGACAGCGCCGCCGAGATCGACAAGGCCCAGGGTGTCCGGATCAACCTGTGGGCCGGTTTGGTGATGCTCGTCTTCGGCCTGCTCATGCTGCTCTGGCAGTGGCGGCGTCCGGCGGAGCCGCCGGCCCCCAACGAGCAGCAACCCGGCACCTGACGGCTGCCCCTTCGACACGAGCCCGGCCCGCGGCACGAGCCCGGCCCTCGCGGCACGAGCCCGGCCCTCGCGGCACGAGCCCGGCCCTCGCGGCACGAGCCCGGCCCTCGCGGCACGAGCCCGGCTCTTCGGCATGAGCCCGGCGCGAGGGGGTACGCCGGGGGAAGCAGGCAACGTGTCGGACACAGGAGGCACCACCATGACCGATCGCGATCGGCAACCGCCGTTGGAGGACAGCCCGGAGGTGGCCGCGGCGGTGGACGACGACGCCACCGTCCCGCAGTTTCGGACCGGCGGCGGCCCCGACCGGGACACCCCCGGGTTCGCCGAGCCTCGCAGCCGGCCGGACGACCTCGCTCCGGACACCGACGAGCTGATCGGCGACCCGTACGGCGCCGGTACCGGGGCGACCGGGACGGGCACCGGGGCCGGTGGCGACAACATCCGCACGGGTGCCGAGCAGCCCTGGGAGCCGGAGGATCTGGTGATGGCCCGCGGGCAGGACCTCACCCCGGAGAACCTGGACAAGGCCCGCCGTGATCTGGCCGAGCAGGGTCGGGCGGCAATCGAGCGCACCGTGCCCTGATCGGGCACAGGGGGGGTCCCCGACCCGACCTTGACGGTCGGATCGGGGACCCGGGGGACCTGCCGCCGGCAGTGCCTCACCTACTGCCGGCGGCGGGTGGTTACGATCGCGATCCGGTCAGAGCGCCGGGTACGCGTTGCGCATGAGCTCCTGGAACTGGGCGGAGAACCACGCACCCGAGATCGGCGCGTCGCCCAGGGCCCCCGACGGGTTGTTGCCGTTACGGGCGTTGCCGCCGTAGGTCGGGTCACACATCCGGTCGAAGCCCTTGCCCTCGTTGTTCGGGATCTCCTTGCTGGAGCCGTCCGACTCACCCGGCGGCTTCACCCAGACGTACGCGTCGATGCCCGCCGCCGGGTTGGCCCGCGGCCGCTCACCGAGACCGGCACCGGCCTGGTTGCACCAGTTGCCGAGGTGGGCCCGGCGGTCGATGCGACCACCGTTGACGTAGGTGTCCACGCTTGTCATCGCGCCCGGCCCGGTGGGCCGCGCGGAGCCGCCCCAACCGTTGCGGGAGGTGTCGATCAGCATGCCGATGTTCGAGTTGAAGCCCAACGAGACCAGCTTGGTCCGGAACGCCTGGGCGAACGACAGCTCGTCGACGTAGAAGTTCCAGTCGACCCACTTGGACTGCCGCACCGTCTGGCCGTTGACGTTGTCGGTGACCTTGAAGTACGGCTCCTGCAGGGCCGAGTAGTTGGCCGTGTTGGTGATGAAGCCGTGCACGTTGTTGACGGTGCTGCCGGAGGCGACAGCGGCGGTCTTCAGGATCTCGGCGCTCGGGCCGAAGTTGCTGTCCCAACCGAGCCAGCCGTGGTGGCCGGCGTCGATGTAGTTGTAGACGTTGCCGATGGCGCCGAGCTTGGCCAGGGCGTAGCCGACACCGTTCACGTACGCGCCGTTGGCCTTGACCGTGTCACACATGACCGTGCCGCCGGGCTGACCCGAGGTGTTGGTCACGATGTTCGGCAGCGAGTCGATCTCGAT
Source organism: Micromonospora sp. NPDC049175 (assembly GCF_043197345.1). NCBI lineage: Bacteria > Bacillati > Actinomycetota > Actinomycetes > Micromonosporales > Micromonosporaceae > Micromonospora > Micromonospora sp. NPDC049175. The sequence goes on from NZ_JBICSY010000010.1 coordinate 183,982, forward strand.
GATGTTGACGATCCGCAGGTTGCGGTACTTCGCGTCACCCTGGATCGCGGCGATCGGGTCGATGTACTCGGCCTTGTACCGGGGCAGCTCGTTCGGGCCCAGCTCACCGTTGGAGGAGAGCGCGGAGCAGTCCCGGCCGGGCAGGTTGTAGATCACGAACTGGATGTAGCCGGCGCCCTGGCGCAGCGCCTCGTCCAGGTGCTCCCGCACCCCGAAGGCACCGTTGGAGCTGCTGTCCGGGGTGCCGTTGATCGCGGCGATCCGGTCCAGCCACACGGCGGTGGGGTTGTTCGAGACCCGGCTTCCGCCCGGCTCGGCGTCCGCCTTGGCCTTCCACTCCGGGTTCACGTAACCCGGCACCCCGACGTACGGGTTGTCCACCTTCACGCCCGGCGGCGTGCTGGTCGGGGGCGCGCTGGTCGGCGGCGCACTGGTCGGCGGCGCGCTAGTGGGGGGCGCGCTCGTGGGGGGCGCGCTGGTCGGCGGCGCCGAGGTGGGGGTGGTGCCACCGTTGCAGACCACGCCGTTGAGGGTGAACGAGGTCGGCTTCGGGTTGCTGCCGCTCCAGGCGCCGTTGAAGCCGATGTTCGCCGACGCGCCGGCGGCGAGGGTGCCGTTGTAGGACATGCTCCTGGCGGTCACCTGGCTGCCGGACTGGCTGAACTCGGCCGACCAACCCTGCTGCACCCGCTGGCTGGAGTTGGGGAAGGTCCAACCCAGCGTCCAGCCGTTGACCGGGTCGCCGAGGTTCTTGACGGTGATGCTCGCGGTGAAGCCGCCGGCCCAGTCGTTCGTCGTGTAGCCGATCTCGCACTGCGTCGCGGCCTGCGCCGCCGTGACCGGGATCGTTACCAACCCACCGGCGACCAGGGCACCCGCGCCGGCGAGCGCGAGGGCCCGGCGTTGGCCGGACAGCCTTCTCCACACATTCATGCCACTGATCTCCTTGGGCGAGACCGGGCCCACGTACGGCCCGGCGAGACGGCCCGGTGGGCGTCCTGCACGGACGGCCGCCGGCGCCAACGGGATTTTTCGGGGACGCCCGACCCGGACGGGCGATGGTGGTGGTGGTGCACGACCAGCGCGAAGCCGGTCGATTGGCGGCGGGATGTCGCCCCGGTGAACCGGGTGCCCTCGACTGCCTGCCTGCGCGGTGTGGCTCCCCGAACCGCGTGCGCCGATTCTTGCATGGGAGCGCTTCCATGGCAATGGCTCGATGCGTGGGGCGCTGTTCGCCGTTGGGCCGTTTCGGACGATACCCCCGAGTTCGCCCGAGCGGCACGTCCGAGACTCGGCCGGCAGTACCGGATGGCCGCAGCGGTCCGGCACGCCGAACACCGAACGCCCTGGGACGCCCGCAAGGCGTCGCGGTGCCAGAGATGACGCGCCGTACGCGGAAAGCCGCGTAGCACCCCTTCACCTCTTACCCGGCCAAAGGTCAAAACGCGAATCTTTCACTTCATAAGTCATGAAACGGTCTAACGTCGGTCTTAGCTCGGTTGTCGCCGGGCTCAGGACAACAGGGATGGAGTGACGCAGGTCATGGCTAAGAAGATGCTCGGGAAGGTCGTTGCGGGCGCCGCGCTCGGCGGCGCGTCGCTCCTGGTGTTCGCACCGGGGATCGCCTACGCCAACGGCCACGACGACGGCAGGGACCAGGACGGCAAGGTCTACGCCAAGCCGCACGTCGTCAAGGCCGGCGAAGAGATCAAGCTCCTCGAGATCTGCCCGGATCGGCAGGAGCACGCGTTCGTGTGGTCCAAGGTCACCGGCAAGGTCAAGCTCAAGCCGGCCGACGAAGACCGGGGCGAGGACCGCGAGTGGGGCGAGGAGGAGGACTCCTACGACCACGAGAACGGCAAGGACGACGAGGGTAAGGACGACGAGGGCAAGGACGAGCACGGCAAGGACGACAAGGGCAAGGACCACGAGGGCAAGGACGAGAACGGCAAGGACGAACACGGCAAGGACGACAAGGGCAAGGACGACAAGGGCAAGGACGCCGAGGACAAGGACAAGTCCGGCGGCCAGGGTGGCGGCGCCGCCGCCGACGCCTACGAGGACGAGGACGAGGGCAGCAAGGACTGGAAGGGCGAGGAGCACGGCCAGGACGCGGACGACAGCCGCGACGAAAAGGACTGGGGCTCCAAGGACGAGGACAAGAAGGATTGGGAGTCCAAGGACGAGCACGGCTCCGACAAGAGCTGGGACTCCAAGGACGAGGACAAGTACGGCTCGGACAAGGGCTGGGAGTCCAAGGACGAGCACGGCTCCGACAAGAGCTGGGACTCCAAGGACGAGGACAAGTACGGCTCGGACAAGG
>NZ_JBICSY010000010.1:186400-208647 GCF_043197345.1 Micromonospora sp. NPDC049175
ACGAGCACGGCTCCGACAAGAGCTGGGACTCCAAGGACGAGGACAAGTACGGCTCGGACAAGGGCTGGGAGTCCAAGGACGAGCACGGCTCCGACAAGGGCCGGGACTCCAAGGACGAGCACGGCTCGGACGAGGACAGCTGGGAGAAGGAGCGCGAGTTCGTCTACTACGGCGACGCCAAGGTCGACAAGGACGCCAAGCCGGGTCGCTACGAGCTCAAGGGCTCGTGCGGCGAAGGCGAGCTGGTCGTGCTGCCGCACGGCGGTGTCGACGGTGGTGACGGTGGCGCCAGCACCGGTGCCGACCGTGGCCTGGCCACCGGCGGGGCGGGCCTGCTCGGCGCTGCCGCGCTCGGCGGGATCGTGCTGATGCGTCGTCGGCGGACCGATGGTTCGCTCGTCTGACGTGACGACGACACGGGCCGGCGGCCGTCACGGGAAACCGTGGCGTGCCGCCGGCGCGGCCGTCGTCGTCACCATGGCCATGATCGGAGCCGGCATGATCGGCTTCGCCCTGAAGACCACGCCCCCGGCCCGACCACCGCAGCCGCTGGCCCAGGCCGGTCCCGAGGTGAGCGGGCCGACCGACACCGCCACCGCCGTCCCGCCTGTGGACGGGCAGCCGGTCGGCCAGGGGGACGTGCCGACCGGGTTGGCGCGCTCCGCCCCGACAAGCATCGAGATCCCCCGGATCGGCGTCGACGCGACGGTCCTGTCACTCGGCACCAACCCGGACGGCACCGTCCAGGTCCCCCCGTTGGAGCAGGCCGACCAGGCTGGGTGGTACGAGCCGGGCGCGAGCCCCGGCGAGACGGGTAACGCGGTGATCGTCGGGCACGTGGACTCGGCGAAGCTCGGCCCAGCCGTCTTCTTCGACCTCGGCTCCCTCGTGCCCGGTGACACGATCACGGTGCGGCGGGCGGACGGCCAGCCGGCCACGTTCCAGGTCGAGTCGGTGAAGTCGTACCCGAAGACAGCCTTCCCCACCGAGTTGGTGTACGGGCCCAGCGACCGGCCCGGTCTGCGGGTGGTCACCTGCGGTGGTCAGTTCGACGAGGCCGCCAAGAGCTACCCGGACAACATCGTCGCCTTCGCCACCCTGGTGGTCTGACCGCCGACGAAACGAAACGCGGTCCGGCCGGTCGGGGTGACCCGACCGGCCGGACCGCGTCCGGCGTGACTGACTCAGGCGGCCGCGGAGGTCCGCACCAGGGTGCGGATCTGGCGCAGCAGCACCGACAGGGCGGCGAGATCCGCCCGCGACTCGTCGAACTCCCCCATCGCCCGGCGGGCGCGGTGGATCGATGTCGCGTTCGACTGCTCCCACTGCTGCACCCGCTCGTGCGGCGGCAGGTTCTCCGGGGTGGAGTCGAACACCTCCGCGGTGAGCGCGGCCAGCGCGGCGTACAGGTCGTAGCGCAACGCCATCCGGGCCAACGTCTGCCAGCGGTCCTCGCGAGGCAGCAGGGAGATCTTCGACAGCAGCGAGTCCACCCGGAACAGGTCGGACAGCACGAAGTAGACCGAGGCCACCTCGCTGACGTCCCGACCGCTGGCGTTCGCCGTCTCCACCACGTCCATCAGACCGAAGCTGTACATCAGCCGGGTCGCGCGTTCCGCCAGCTCGCGGGGCAGCCCACGCTCGGTCATCGAGTCCATGTGCGCGGCGATGCCCTGCCGCTCGTTGCCGTAGAACAGCTCTTCCAGCCCCGGCAGCAGCCGGGTGACGCCGTCGCGCAGCCGGGCGATCTCGGCCGGCACGTCGATCGGCGAGCGCCGGTTGGACACCAGCCACCGCACGGCCCGGTCGAGCAGCCGACGGGTGTCCAGGTAGACACTTGTCTGCAACTCCGGTGCGACCTTGTTGTCCAGCGCCTCGACCGCGTCCCACAGGTCGCGCAGGCCGAACACCTCGCTGACCACCACGTACGCCCGGATCACGTCCGCCGCGCTGGCCGCCGTCTCCTCGACCACCCGGAAGATGAACGAGATGCCGCCCCGGTTGATCGCCTCGTTGACGAGCACCGTGGTGACGATGTCCCGGCGCAGCCGGTGCCTGCCCATCCGGTCGGCGAACCGCTCACGCATCGGCGTCGGGAAGTAGTTGACCAGGACCTCGGTCGTCCACTCCTCGTCCGCCAGACCCTCGGTGAGGATCTCCCGTTCCAGGACGATCTTCACGTACGCGAGCAACACCGCGAACTCCGGCGCGGTCAGCCCGGACTCGCTGCGGACCGCCAACTCCTCGTCCGGCGGCAGTGCTTCCAGCGCCCGGTCCAACGCTCCGGACCGCTCCAGCTCGTTGATCATCCGGCGGTGCACCGGAAGCAGCGAGGCGGCCTGCGCCTGGGCGTTGTTGATCGCCCGAGCCTGGTCGTAGTTGTCCCGCAGCACCAGCTCCGCGACCTCGTCGGTCATCCCGGCCAGCAGCTCGTCACGCTCGGCCGTGGTCAACTCGCCGTCGGCCACCGCCGTGTTCAGCAGGATCTTGATGTTCACCTCGTGGTCGGAGGTGTCCACGCCGGCCGCGTTGTCGATGAAGTCGGAGAAGATCCGACCGCCGGTCAACGCGTACTCGATCCGGCCGAGCTGGGTCCAGCCCAGGTTGCCGCCCTCGCCCGCGACCCGGCACCGCAGGCTGCGCCCGTCCACCCGGATCGCGTCGTTGGACTTGTCGCCCACCTCGGCGTTCGTCTGCGTGGACGCCTTGACGTAGGTGCCGATGCCGCCGTTCCAGAACAGGTCCACCGGAGCGGTGACGATCGCCTTCATCAGCTCCTGCGGCGACAGCTGCGTGACGTCGCCGTCCAGGCCGATCGCCGCCCGGACCTGCGGCGTGATCGGGATGGACTTCGCGGTACGCGGGAAGATGCCGCCCCCTGCCGAGATCAGCTCCGGGTTGTAGTCCTCCCACGAGGACCGGGGCAGGTCGAACAACCGCCGCCGCTCGGTGTACGAGGTGGCCGCGTCCGGCTCCGGGTCCAGGAAGATGTGCCGGTGGTCGAAGGCGGCCACCAGCCGGATGTGCTCGGACAGCAGCATCCCGTTGCCGAACACGTCGCCGGACATGTCACCGACGCCGACCACCGTGAAGTCCTGGGTCTGGGTGTCCAGGCCCAACTCGCGGAAGTGCCGCTTCACCGACTCCCAGGCGCCCCGGGCGGTGATGCCCATCCTCTTGTGGTCGTAGCCGGCCGAGCCGCCGGAGGCGAACGCGTCGCCCAGCCAGAAGTTGTGCGCCGTGGAGATCTCGTTGGCGATGTCGGAGAACGTCGCGGTGCCCTTGTCCGCCGCGACCACCAGGTACGGGTCGTCGCCGTCGTGCCGCACCACGTCCTCGGGCGGCACGATCTGCCCGCTGACGATGTTGTCGGTGACGTCGAGCATCGCGCCGACGAACTCCTGGTAGCAGGCGACCGCCTCGTCCCGGTCACCCGGCTTCTGCTTCAGCACGAAGCCGCCCTTGGCACCCACCGGCACGATCACGGTGTTCTTCACCATCTGCGCCTTGACCAGGCCCAGCACCTCGGTCCGGAAGTCCTCCCGACGGTCGGACCAGCGCAACCCACCCCGGGCCACCGGCCCGAACCGCAGGTGCACGCCCTCGAACCGCGGCGAGTAGACGAAGATCTCGAACTTCGGGCGCGGCGCCGGCAGGTCCGGGATGGCCTGCGGGTCGAGCTTGAACGCCACGTACGCCTTCGGCCGCCCGTCGGAACGCTTCTGGTAGAAGCTGGTCCGCAGGGTCGCCTCGATCAGCGTCAGGTACGAGCGCAGGATCCGGTCCTGGTCGAGGCTGGCCACGTCGTCCAGCCCGGCCCGGATCATCTCCACCAGCTCGCCGCTGCGCTGCTGCCGCTGCTCGGTGGTCTGCCCACCCGGCGCGAACCGGGTCTCGAAGAGATCCACGAGCAACGCGGCGAGCTTCGGGTACGCGATGAACGTCTGCTCCATGTAGTCCTGGGAGAAGACCGTGCCGGCCTGCCGCAGGTACTTCGCGTACGCCCGCAGCACCACCACCTGCCGCCAGGTGAGCCCGCCGCGCAGCACCAGCTCGTTGAACCGGTCCACCTCGGCCTCACCGCGCCAGGCCGCCGCGAAGGCGTTCTCCACGTGCGGACGTACCTCGGCCAGCTCGTGGTGCCCCTCGGGCAGCATCAGGCCGAAGTCGTACAGGTAGACCCGCCCGTCGATCCGGTCCACCTCGTACGGGTGCTCGTCGACCACGCGCACACCGAGGGAGTGCAGCACCGGCAGCACGGCGGAGAGCATCATCGGTTCGCCGTACCGGTAGACCTTGAACCGGACGTCCATCGCCTCGGCCAGGTCCGCGCCGGGCACCCGGGTGCCGGGGCGGGGTGCGAGCTGCTTGCGGAACAGGTGCATCTCCAGCTGGCCGGGCTCCTCCAGCAGCTCCAGCTTCGCCAGGTCCTTCATCGCCTCGTACGGCGTGTGCCCGTCCTTGTAGCCCTCCGGGAACGCGTCGGCGTACCTGGTGAACAGGTGCTTGGCCTGCTCGTCGCCGAGCTTGCGCTCCAGCACCAGCCGGTAGTCGTCGTCCCAGAGTCGGGTCGCGTCGGCCAGCTCCTCGGCCAACAGGTCGGCGTCGATCTCGCCGGGCGGCCGGGTCGGGTCGGTACGCACGATGAAGTGCACCCGGGCCAGCATCGACTCGGTGACGCGCGTGGTGTAGTCCACCCCGACACCGTTCAGCTCCCGCAGCAGGATGTCCTGCATGCGCAGCCGGTTCTGGGTGGTGAACCGGTCCCGGGGAAGGTAGATCAGGCAGGAGATGAACCGCCCGTACGCGTCCCGGCGCAGGAAGACCCGCAGCTGCCGACGACCGGCCATCCGCAGCACGCCGATCACCGCGTGGTAGAGGTCGTCGGTCTTGATCTGGAACAGCTCGTCGCGGGGGTAGGTCTCCAGGATCTGGATCAGATCCTTACCCGAGTGACTGCGTCGACTCAGGCCGGACCGGTCCAGCACCTCGGCCACCTTGCGGCGCACCACCGGCAGCTCCCGGACGCTGGTCCGGTACGCGGCGGTGGAGAACAGGCCGAGGAAGCGCCGCTCGCCGATCACCTCGCCGGCCTCGTTGAAGATCTTGAAGCCGATGTAGTCCAGGTACGCCGAGCGGTGCACGGTGGCCCGCGAGTTGGCCTTGGTGATGATCAGCAGGCGCTTCTCCAGCACCTTCTCGTGCGCCTCGGGCGTCATCGACGCCAGCGGCCGGGCCTCCGGCGCGTCGGAGCGCAGGATGCCCAGACCGGTGCCGAGCACTGCCTCCAACGCCTTGCCGTCGACCTCGTCGCCGGCATCGCCGCTCGCGGCGTCCACCAACCGGTACTCGCGGTAGCCGAGGAATGTGAAGTGGTCGTGGGCCAGCCACCGCAGCAGCTCCACCGAGTCGGTGATGTCCTTCTCCGGCACCGGTGGCCGGTTCTCGGCGGTGCGCGCGGAGGCCAGCTCGTCGGCGAGCGCGAGGGAACGCTGACGCATCTTGGGCCAGTCCTCCACCGCCTCCCGCACGTCGGTGAGCACCCGCTGCAACTCGCGGCGCAGCCGCTCCCGCTCGGCCGCGTCCCGGACCGGGTCGATCTCGATCCGCATCCAGCTCTCGATGATGTCGCCGGCGATCGCGTCGTCCGGCTCCACGTCCGCGGAGACCTCGGTGAGGCGGCCCAACGGCTCACGCCGGACCACCACCAGTGGGTGCACCAGCAGGTGCACGTCCAGGTGGTACGAGTTGAGCAGCGCGGTCACCGAGTCGACGAGGAACGGCATGTCGTCGGTGACGATCTCGACGACCGTGTGGTGCTGGTCGGCGTGCGGCTCGTGGATCCGCAGCTTCAACTCGCCTGGCACCCGCTGTTGGGCGAGGTCCCGGTGCGCCCGGGCCGCGTCGAGCATTTCCTCCGCCGTGAAGCCGACCAGCTCCTCGTCCGGTGCGAACCGCCAGAAACGGCCGACGAGTGTCGCCGCGTCGTGGTCGTCCCCCGCGAGCGCGACGGCCTGGGCCACCAGGCGCTCCGCGTTGGGAACGGGTTCGTCGAGCTCGGCGTCCTCCACGTCGTCGGCCAATGCCTCGGTCGGCAGGCCCAGATCGTAGATGGTGTCGATGCTCGACCCGGTCAGCCCGGTGACTCCCGTGTCGAGCCGGCCGTAGCCGTCCCCGTCGGTAGCCGAATCGAAGCTGTCGTCGTCCCGGCCGGAGTCATCCTGCCGGAGGTCGGGTTCCGGTTTGATCGCCGGACGCCGGTCCATCGGTGCCACTCCCCTCGACCCACCGCGTTGTGGGTCACTCTGCCGCTCAGCCTAGGCCCTGCCGTTGTGCGCCTTCGTCGGCGGACCACTGGCCAGACGTCCGGATCGGGACTTTGTCCTTTCACCCGTTGCGGGTCCGAGGTTGGCCGGCTGCGGGATACCCCGCCACGCGATGTTCATCACACCGGTCCGGCCCGTCTTTGAGCGCGCCCACCGCCGTGGGGGACGTTGGGGACGGCGTCGGCGTACTACCGTGCGAAGGCGCTCCGAGATCGGAAGGACCAGCTTCATGCCCTCGTCGTACCCCCGGCCCCACCGGCCGAACCCCGTCCGCCGCGTGGTCGCCGCCCTCACCGCGGCGGTGCTCATGGCGGGCGTTCTGGCTGGCTGCTCGGATGACGACGGGCCGGACAGCACCCTCGACGCCTTCCTCGCCGGTTGGCGCAGCGGCGATCTCCGGGCGGTCGGTCTGATCGACCCGACCGGCAACAAGCTGGCCTCGGCCGAGGTGAGCCGCGCGATCAAGGAGCTCTCCGGCGAGCTGGCGGCGACCCCGCCCACGCTGACGCGGCGCGGTGAGCCGAAGGTCCAGGCGGACATCGCCACCACAACCGTCCAGGTGGAGTGGAACCTGCCCGGTCAGACCCGCTGGACGTACGACCGGGAGGTGCGACTCTCCCGCGCCGGCGACCAGTGGCAGGTGATCTGGGATCCGAAGGTGGTGCACGAGGGGCTCACCGAGGGTGACCGGTTGGCGTTGCGCCGCGACGCCAGCACCCGGGCCGGGGTGCTGGACGCCGCCGGGCAACCGATCGTGACCCCCCGGCCGGTGGTGCGGGTCGGCGTGCAGCCCGACGGGGTCACCGACATCAAGAAGCTCGTCAAGGATCTCGACGCGGCGTTCAAGGCGATCCGCCCAGCCCTGGTCCCGGCGGTCGACCTGACCGACCTGCCCGAGCGCGTGGCCAAGGCCGACCCGGGAGCCTTCGTCGAGGTGGTGTCGCTCCGCGAGGAGGCGTACCGACAGATCAAGCCCCGGATCTACGACCTGCCCGGCACCAAGTTCACCAATGACAAGATCGACCTGGCGCCGACCCGGGAGTTCGCCCGGGCACTGCTCGGCACCGTCGACGCGGCGCAGGCCGACGACCTCGCCGCGCACCCGGACCGGTACGTCGTCGGCGACCTGGTCGGTCACGGTGGGCTGCAGGGCCGCTACGACGAACGACTGCGCGGCGGCCCCGGGCTGACCGTGGTGGTCGAGCGTCCCGCCGAGGGCGGCAAACTGGAACCCACCGGCACCGAGCTGTTCCGCCGAGAGCCGCAGCCCGGCCAGGCGCTGAAGACCACGCTGGACGTCGCCGTCCAGAACGCGGCCGACGGGGCCCTGCGCGCCGAGCCACGGCGGTCGGCGCTGGTGGCGCTGCGGATCAGTGACGGCGCGGTGCTCGGCGCGGCGAACGGCCCCGGCCCGGCCGGGGAAAACCTGGCCTTCGACGCCCAGGTGCCGCCCGGCTCCACGTTCAAGATGGTCAGCACGCTGGGCTTCCTGGACCGCGGCGCGGTCACGCTGGACGGGCCGGTGGCCTGCCCGAAGACCTTCACCGTGGACGGTCGGTCCTTCAAGAACTCCGACAACTTCGAGCTCGGTTCGGTGCCGTTCCGCACCGACTTCGCCAAGTCCTGCAACACGGCGTTCGCCTCGCTGGCGCCGAAGCTCGGCGGTGACGGGCTTGCCGCCGCCGGCCGCTCGTTGGGCCTGGAAGGTCAATGGGACCTCGGCACGGACGCCTTCGCCGGCAAGGTGTCCACGGGCGGCAGCCCGGCCGAGCAGGCGGCGGCATCGTTCGGGCAGGGCACCACGCTGGTCAGCCCGCTGGCCATGGCCGGTGCCACCGCGGCGGTCGCCCGAGGCCGCTTCGAGCAGCCGAAACTGCTCCTCGACCCGGCGCCGGCCAAACCGGCCCCGCCGGGCGAGCAACTCAAGCCGGAATCGGTCGCGGCACTGCGGGCGATGATGCGCGAGGTGGTCACCACCGGCACCGGCAGCGCGCTGAAGGACGTGCCGGGCGAGGTCTACGGCAAGACCGGCACCGCGGAGTACGACGACAACCCCGCACACACCCACGCCTGGTTCGTCGGCTGGCGGGGCGACGTGGCGTTCGCCGTCTTCGTGGAGAAGGGTGGCGCCAGCACGGCGTCGGCCGTCCCGATCGCCGAGCGTTTCCTCCGCGCCCTCCCGACCTCCTGACACCTTCGCCGCTCAGGCGCGCCCGCACTGATCAGCGCGCCCAGCGCGGAGTTGCGCGCCAACCACCCACGCGGCGACTCCACGGGCGGGCGCTCGGCGACGACGAGCTGACCGCCCACCCCGGCCGACAAGCCCGCCCACGCGGCGGGTGGGTCAGGCGGTGTCGGCTTTGCGGTGATCGGGGGTGTTTTCGGCCGGTGAGGAGGGCCGGCGGAGCAGGCCTGGGCCGGCCGATGCGGGCGGGCCGACCGGCTCCCGCTCGGCCGTAACCGGAGTGCGGGCCGCGCCCTCGGCAGAGTCACCGCCGAATCGGCCGACGGCAGCCACCGCACCATCGGAGCGCTCGATGTCGGCCCTATCGTCGGCGACGCCGCCCGCGTCGGAGGACCCCGCCGCGGTGAGCGGCGTGGCCTCGACGGCCGAGTCCCACGCGGGGGCATCGGCGAAGGACGCCGCGCCGCCGATCACGCCGTCCAACCCACCAACCCGCTCCACACGGTCCAACCCACCAACCCGCTCCACACGGTCCAACCCACCAACCCGCTCCACACGGTCCAACCCACCAACCCGCTCGGCACGGTCCAACCCACCAACCCGCTCGGTGGTGGTCGGGGTCCGGCCGTCACCACGCCGGGGGCCGGGGGTCGGCCGGGACGACAGCAGTCGGGGCGGCACCGCTTCCGGGGCGGTGACCGGGGCCAGGCCGGCGACGACGGTGTTGACGATCTCGGCCGCGTACGAGCCGTCGGGGTCGTAGTCGGGGTCGAAGACGGTCAGCTCCACGCCGAGGCAGTGCGGGGTGTCGACCAGGCCGGCGAGCAGGATCTCCAGCTCGGCGAAGGCGATCCCACCGGGGTCGGGGGCGTCGACGGCGGGCATCACCGCGGGGTCGAGCACGTCCACGTCGATGTGCACCCAGTAGCCCGCGCAGTCGGCGAGTTGCTCGTGCGCCCACTGGGCTGTCCGGGCGGCGCCTTCGGCGCGCAGCGCCGGCACCGGCCGGGTCGTGATCCCGGCGGCCTGCAGGTCGAGCCGGTACTCGTCCTGGGCCCGGATGCCGAGCACCACCACGTCGATGTCGCGGAAGTAGGGTCGGCGACCCTCGATCGCGGCCAGGTCGGCCTGGCCGCGCCCGGTGACGAGGGCCAGGTCCTCCCCGGCGGCCGCCCCGACGTAGGAGGCGTTGCCGGGGTGTCGGAAGTCGGAGTGTCCGTCGACGAAGACCAGCCCGATCCGCCCACCGACGGCCTCGCCGAGGCGGTGCATGGCCAGCGCCGAGCCGAGCAGCACGGAGCAGTCGCCGCCCAGCACCACCGGGAACTCGCCCCGGTCGATGATCGAACCGATCCGTTCGGCGAGGGCCAGCGAGTAGTCGGCGATCTCCCGGGCGTGACACACCCCGTCGCCGGGCCGCCAGTCGCCCGGGTCGTAGCGGGCCGGGGTGACGCAGCCGGCGTCGCGGGCGCGGAGCCGGGCCAGCAGTTCGTGGTCGCGCAGTGCGCCGGGCGCCTTGGCGCAACCGGGGACCGACGTGGTCGTCGGCGGCCGCAGACCGAGATTTGTCGGCGCGTCGAGGACGGCGATCCGGCGCATCATGAGCTCCCGTCCTCGTTGGTCGGGCGGGCCGGCCGGAACGCCGGCCCGCGCTGGCGTGCTACGAACTCAGAACAGGGCGCTGGCCAGTGCCCGGCGTGCCGAGGCGACGGCCGGATCGTCCGGGCCGGCGATGGAGAAGAGCGAGACCAGGTGCTGGCGGGCGGTTTCCCGGTCTTCTCCGGCGGTGCGCCGGACCAGACCGACGAGCCGGGCGTACGCCTGCTCGGCCAGGCCGCTGAGCACCTCGATGTCGGCGGCCAGCAGCTGCGCGGCCACGTCGTCGGGAGCGCTCTCGGCGGCGGCCAGCGCGGTGGCCGGGTCCGCGCCGGCGACCCGACGGGCCACCCCGACCTGGGCCAGCCCGGCGGTGGCCGCGGCGTCCGCCGGGGCATCGGCCAGAATCTTGCGGTACGCCTGCTCGGCGGCGTCCAGATCGCCACTCATCAGCGCGTCGTCGGCCTCGTCGAGGCGGGGGTCCTCCGGCTCGGCGACGGCCACACCGCCGGCCTTGAGCACGGCCTGGATCCACTGCCGCAGCTGGGCCTCGGGCACCACCCCGGAGAAGGCGTCGACCGGCTGACCGCCGACGACCGCGTAGACCATCGGGATGCCCTGGACGCGGAACATCTGGGCGATTCGCGGATTTTCCTGCACGTCGACCCGTGCCAGCACCCAGGTGCCGCCGCCCTCGGCGTTCAACTGCTCCAGGACCGGGGCGAACTCGTCGCTCTCCGGGAAACCGGCCGCGCCGAAGAACACGACGACCGGCATGGCCATCGACCGTTCGAGCACCTCGGACTGGATTGTCGCTTCGGTGACGTCGACGATGGCGGTGCTCCCGCCGGCGGTGGGCGCGCCGGGGGTGCCGTTGGACGGGCCGCCCTGCGGGGGCGTGCCGGGGCGGGTACCTGCTGGTGCGGGGCCACGCAGCGTGCTGAGGTCGACCGCGCCGCGGGTGAAGATCGACGAGGTGATCCGTGGGTCGCTCATGGTTACCTAGTCTCGCACGTGAGCCGCCGATCGCAGGTCACCCGCAACCCCGACGTTGCGACTCTCACGCCCCGCCCCCACCCCCCGCGATCTTGCGCATTCTGTCGCCGATACGCCACATTCATCCCTTATGGAACCGCACAAATCGCAAGATCGACGGGACGAGGGGTGAGGGGTGAGGGGTGAGGGTGTGGGGGGTTAGAAGCGGGCTGGTTCGCGGTGGGTGCCCCATTCGGCGCGGAGGGCGTCGCAGATCTCGCCGAGGGTCGCCTCGGCGCGGACGGCGTCGAGCATCGCGGGGATCATGTTCTCGTCGGTGCGGCTGGCGTCGACCATCCGGGTCACCGCCGCGCGGACCGCCGACTCGTCCCTCGCGCCCTTGCGCTCGGCCAGCACCCGGCGCTGCTCCAGCTCCACCTCGTGCGAGATGCGCAGGATCTCCAGCTCCTTGGCGACGGTACCGGTGTGGCAGTTGACCCCGACGATCTTCTTGTCGCCCTTCTCCAGAGCCTGCTGGTAGACGAAGGCCGACTCGGCGATGTGCCCGGTGAACCAGCCGTCCTCGATGCCGCGCAGGATGCCCGAGGTCATCGGGCCGATCTGGTGCGGCCCCTCCCCGCCGAGCTGCCGGATCCGGGCGAAGATCTCCTCCGCCTCGGCCTCGATCTTGTCGGTCAGCGCCTCGACGTACCAGGAGCCGCCGAGCGGGTCGGCCACGTTCACCACGCCGATCTCCTCCATCAGCACCTGCTGGGTACGCAGGGCGATCTCGGCCGACTCGTCGGTGGGCAGCGCCAGGGTCTCGTCGAGCGCGTTCGTGTGCAGCGAGTTCGTTCCGCCGAGCACCGCCGCGAGCGCCTCGACGGCGGTGCGTACGACGTTGTTGACCGGCTGCTGCGCGGTCAGCGACACCCCGGCGGTCTGCGTGTGGAACCGCAGCCAGAGGGCCTTCTCGCTGGTCGCGCCGTAGACGTCGCGCAGCCACCGGGCCCAGATCCGGCGGGCGGCGCGGAACTTGGCGATCTCCTCGAAGAAGTCGAGGTGCGAGTCGAAGAAGAAGCTCAGCCCCGGTGCGAACACGTTCACGTCCAGGCCGCGCGAGAGGCCCAGCTCGACGTACCCGAAACCGTCGGCCAGGGTGTACGCCAACTCCTGCGCGGCGGTCGAGCCGGCCTCGCGGATGTGGTAGCCGGAGACCGACAGCGGCTTGTAGCGCGGGATCTCGGCGGCGCAGTATTCCATCAGGTCGCCGATCAGGCGCAGGTGCGGCTCCGGGTCGAAGAGCCACTCCTTCTGCGCGATGTACTCCTTGAAGATGTCGGTCTGCAGCGTACCGTCCAGTGTGGACAGGTCCGCGCCCTGCCGCTCGGCGGCGACCAGGTACATGCAGAACACCGGCACGGCCGGGCCGGAGATCGTCATCGAGGTGGTGACGTCGGCCAGGTCGATGCCGTCGAAGAGCGCCTGCATGTCGGTGGCGGTGTCGATGGCGACGCCGCAGTGACCGACCTCGCCGAGCGCCTGCGGGTCGTCCGAGTCGCGGCCCATCAGCGTCGGCATGTCGAACGCGACCGAGAGGCCACCACCGCCGGCGCCGAGGATCATCTTGTAGCGCTCGTTCGTCTGCTGGGCGTTGCCGAAACCGGCGAACTGCCGGATCGTCCAGGTCCGCCCGCGGTAGCCGGTCGGATACAGACCCCGGGTGTACGGGTACTCGCCCGGCCAGCCGATCCGCTCGAAACCCGGGTACGCGCTGCCCTCGGGCGGCCCGTAGACCGGCTCGACAGGCATCCCGGAGAGCGTGGTGAAGTCAGCGTCGCGCTTGCGGGCGGCGTCGTACCGGGCCTGCCAACGCGCCCGTCCGGCGTCGATCTCGTCGGCGTCCATGAGCAGGGCTCCTCCTCGGGTCCTCGACTGCACGTCGAGTGTAGGGCCCTCACCTGAACGATCGCTAAGTCCCGCCGTACCGGCCGGTAACGTGCCCGGACCGCCGGCGCGCTAGGCGGTCGGCGCGCCCATCGCCACGTCGTCGACCCGGATGTTCACCTCGTCGACCCGCAGCCCGTACGCCTCGACCGCCTCGGTCACCCGGGCGCGCACCTGACCGGTGATCTCCGGTACCGGCTGGCCGGCGTGGATCACCAACACCAGATTGACCACCGCGGCGTCCCCGCTCACGTGGGCCGAGCAACCGCGCCGGGCATCGCCCACCTGGTCCAGCCCGACCCGGTCCAGCACGGAGTTGAAGAAGCGGGCCACGTCCCCGCCCAACTCGGCCACCCCGGGCACCGCGCGGGCGGCCGCGACGGCGATCTTCTCGATCACCTCGTCGGAGACCCGCGTCGTTCCGCCGGCCCCCGCCGACGCCGTGGTCATCTCCTGCGTCGCCTCGTGGTCCATAGCCACTCCCCTGCTCCTCGCGCCGCCGCGCCGGCACACCGCCCGGCCCCCACCGCCGTGGGGCGCTGCGAGCCTACAAGGACGGCCTGCCGCCAGGGTGTCCCCGGTGGACGGTCAACGGGCCAGTTGGGCGAGCAGCTCGTCCGCCGCCGCGTACGGGTCGATCGCGCCCTCGGCCACCCTGGCGGCGAGCGTGCTCAGCTCCGTACCGTCGCGCAGTGAGCCGATCCGGGCGCGGAGGGCGCCGAGCGCGATCGCCTCGACCTCGGCGGCGGCCCGCGCCTCCTGGCGGCGGCGCAGCTCGCCGTGCTCGACGAGCCAACCCCGGTGCTTGTCGATCGCCGCCGCGATCTCGTCGATGCCCTCGCCACGCGCGGCGACCGAGCGGACCACCTGCGGTCTCCACTGCCCCGGGCCGCGCTCACCGAGGGCGATCATGCCCTGGATGTCGCGGACGGTGGCGTCGACGCCGTCCCGGTCGGCCTTGTTGACCACGAACACGTCGGCGATCTCCAGGATGCCGGCCTTGACCGCCTGGATCGCGTCACCCATGCCGGGAGCGAGCAGCACCAGCGTGGTGTCGGCAAGCGAGGCCACCTCCACCTCGGCCTGCCCGACGCCGACGGTCTCCACCAGCACCACGTCACAACCGGCGCCCTCCAGCACCCGGACCGCCTGCGGCGTCGCCGCGGCCAACCCGCCGAGGTGACCCCGGCTGGACATGGACCGGATGTAGACGCCCGGGTCGGTGGCGTGGTCCTGCATCCGCACCCGGTCGCCGAGGATCGCTCCACCGGTGAACGGGCTGGACGGATCGACAGCCAGCACGCCGACCCGATGCCCCTGCGCCCGCAGCGCCCGGACCAGCTCGTTCGTGGTGGTCGACTTGCCCACCCCGGGCGAACCGGTCAGACCGACGACCTGGGCCTGCCCGGCGTACGGCGCCAACGCGGCGGCGATGGCCGGAAGCAGCGGGTCGCCGTTCTCCACGAGGGTGATCAGCCGGGCCACCGCGCGGGGGTCACCCGCGCGGGCCCGCTCGACGAGCATCGGTACGTCCCGAGTGCGGCGCACCGACGTGGCGCCCGCGGACGGGACGTGCTCCGCCGCGTCGCTCACCGCGCCATCTCTGTTCGCGACCGCGCGGCTCGAAGGACCGGCTCGTTCCTCGCGCTCACTGGTCCGCCGCGACCGTGTTCGGCACGTGGATGATCAGCGCGTCGCCCTGGCCACCGCCACCGCAGAGCGCCGCCGCGCCGGTGCCGCCACCGCGCCGCCGCAGCTCCAGGGCGAGGGTGAGGACGAGACGCGCGCCGGACATGCCGATCGGGTGCCCCAGCGCGATGGCGCCGCCGTTGACGTTGACCCTGTCCGGGCTGATGCCGAGGTCCCGCGTGGACTGCACGCCGACCTGCGCGAACGCCTCGTTGATCTCGATGAGGTCCAGGTCGGCGACGCTCAGCCCACCCTTCTTCAGCGCGTGGTTGATCGCGTTGGACGGCTGCGAGTGCAGGGAGTTGTCCGGGCCCGCCACGTTGCCGTGCGCGCCGATCTCGGCCAGCCAGGTCAGCCCCAGCTCGGTGGCCTTGGCCTTGCTCATCACCAGCACGGCGGCGGCGCCGTCGGAGATCGGCGACGAACTGCCGGCGGTGATGGTGCCGTCCTTGGCGAAGGCGGGGCGCAGCTTGGCCAGCGACTGGACCGTGGTGTCCGGGCGGATGCCCTCGTCCTCGCTGATCACCAGCGGGTCACCCTTGCGCTGCGGGATCACCACCGGGGCGATCTCGTCGGCGAAGTGGCCGTTCTTCTGCGCGGCGGCGGCCCGCTGGTGGCTGGCGGCGGCGAAGGCGTCCTGCTCCTCGCGGGTGATGCCGTGCCGGGCGCCGAGGCGCTCGGTCGACTCACCCATCGAGCAGCAGTCCCAGGCGTCGCTGAGCCCGTCGTGCGCCATGTGGTCCTTGACCACCACGTCGCCGTACTTGTAGCCGGTGCGCTGACCCATCAGCAGGTGCGGGGCGTTCGTCATCGACTCCATGCCGCCGGCCACCACGATGTCGAACTCGCCGGCGCGGATCAGCTGGTCGGCCAGGGCGATCGCGTCCAGGCCGGAGAGGCAGACCTTGTTGATGGTCAGCGCCGGCACGGACATCGGCACGCCGGCCTCGACCGCCGCCTGCCGCGCCGGGATCTGACCGGCGCCGGCCTGCAGGACCTGCCCCATGATCACGTACTGGACCTGGTCGGGGCTGACCCCGGCCCGCTCCAGCGCGGCCTTGATGGCGATCCCGCCGAGCTTCGTGGCCGGGAGGTCCTTGAGGTTGCCCAGCAGCCGCCCCATGGGGGTCCGCGCGCCGCTGACGATCACCGAAGCCATGCCTGCCTCCGAGGGGGTGCCGTGCTGTACGCCTTAACGATTGTTCGGCCAGACTAGCGCCATGACTGAGAACTCCTCCGCCGAGCCCGGTGCCGACTCCGTCACAGACATCGGGCTTCGCAAGATTGACCACGTCGGGATCGCGGTGGCCGACCTGGACGCCGCGATCGACTTCTACCAGCGGACGTTCGGGATGCGCTGTGTGCACGTCGAGACCAACACCGAGCAGGGCGTGCGGGAAGCGATGCTGACCGTCGGACCGACCGCCGAGGGTGGCTGCGTGCAACTGCTCGCCCCGCTCACCCCGGAGTCGACGATCGCCAAGTTCCTGGACCGCAACGGGCCGGGCGTGCAGCAGGTCGCGTACACGGTGGTGGACATCGACGCGGCCTGCGCGGCGTTGCGCGCGCGGGGGATGCGGCTGCTCTTCGACGCGCCGCGGCGCGGCACCGCGGACAGCCGGATCAACTTCGTCCACCCGAAGGACGCCGGCGGCGTCCTCGTCGAACTCGTCCAGCCCGCCCCCACCCCCCACTGACCCCCGCGCCGCACCGCGCCACGCCCGCACCGCACCACGCCCGCGCCGCCGCCACGCCCGCGCTGCCGCCCCCGCGTCGGCAGGCTCCGCGCAGCTTCGGGGATGGTGCTGCCTCCGCCGTACGTGCGGCAGCACCATCCCCGAAGTTGTCGCCTCCGCGCGGCCCGTGCGCCCTCCGAAGCCGGTGTGCGCGCACGTCAGTGCGCGGTTGGCGGGGTGGCCGGACACCTTCACGCATCGGCGGATGCAGTTTTTCACAAGGACTTCCCGCTCTAGCTACCGTTCAGTAACGTCCGGCCCCACCGGAGCGCGAGCGGGGTCGGATGTGTCGAATGCCGACATGGCGGTCGTGCCCCACCGGCGCCGACGATGGCAGCACCCGGGCCCGCGCGGGTGCGGACGAACCGGAGGTCACCGTGCAGGACATCCTCGAAGCGATCATGGCGGCGGAGGAATCGAACGATCCGGACCGCGAACTCGCCGGCGTCGCCGGGCTGCCGGTACCGGAGAGTTACCGAGGCGTGGTGGTCCGCGCCGAGGAGGCCCGGATGTTCGACGGCATGGCCACCCGGGACAAGGACCCGCGCAAGGCGTTGCACGTCCAGGAGGTGCCGACGCCGGAGCTGGCGCCGGGCGAGGCATTGGTCGCGGTCATGGCCAGCGCGATCAACTACAACACGGTGTGGACAAGCATCTTCGAGCCGCTACCCACCTTCACGTTCCTCCAGCGCTACGGCCGGGTCTCCGACCTGACCCGCCGGCACGACCTGCCGTACCACGTCGTCGGCTCGGACGCGGCCGGCGTGGTGCTGCGCACCGGTCCCGGGGTGACCCGGTGGGCACCCGGGGACGAGGTGGTCGCGCACTGCCTCTCCGTCGAGCTGGAGGACTCCGCCGGGCACGACGACACCATGTTGGACCCGCAGCAGCGGATCTGGGGCTTCGAGACCAACTTCGGTGGGCTGGCCGAGCTGGCGGTGGTCAAGGCCAACCAGCTGATGCCCAAGCCACGGCACCTGAGCTGGGAGGAGGCGGCCAGCCCCGGGCTGGTCAACTCCACCGCGTACCGGCAACTCGTCTCACACCACGGGGCCAACATGAAGCAGGGCGACGTGGTGCTGATCTGGGGCGCCTCCGGGGGCCTCGGCGGGTACGCCACCCAGATGGCGCTCAACGGCGGCGCGATCCCGGTCTGCGTCGTCTCCTCGCCGGAGAAGGCCGAGCTGTGCCGCCGGATGGGCGCGGAACTGGTCATCGACCGGGCGGCGGAGGGTTTCCGCTTCTGGAAGGACGAGGAGACCCAGGACCCGGGCGAGTGGAAGCGCCTCGGCGAGCGGATCCGCGAGCTGACCGCCGGCGAGGACCCGGACATCGTCTTCGAGCACCCGGGTCGGGAGACGTTCGGCGCCAGCGTCTACGTGGCCCGGCGCGGGGGGACGATCGTCACCTGCGCGTCCACGAGCGGCTTCCAGCACCAGTACGACAACCGCTACCTCTGGATGCACCTCAAGCGGATCGTCGGCAGCCACTTCGCCAACTACCACGAGGCGTGGCAGGCCAACCGCCTGGTGGCGCTCGGCAAGGTGCACCCGACGGTGTCCCGCACCTACTCTCTGGAGCAGACCGGTCAGGCCGCGTACGAGGTGCACCGCAACGCCCACCAGGGCAAGGTCGGCGTACGGTGCCTCGCGCCCACGGACGGTCTCGGCGTACGCGACGGGGAGCTACGGGCCCGGCACGAGGACGCGATCAACCGGTTCCGGGGGCACTGACCGGCAGCGGGGGCGCCGACCGGCCGGTCGGATGAACGCTCAGTAGCCAATGCGGTGATCGGACATTGTTCTTCCGCTCCCATTAGCCAGATACCCACCCGGATCGAACAAAGGGCCTCGGGGTAACCCCGGGGCCCTTTTCCGCGTCACGCTGCGTGGCGTCCGACCCGCCCGGGACCTGCCAAGATCGCCGATTGGTCCCGCTGCGGCGACGGTGGGAGTTGACCATGTAAAGAGGCCACGAAAGCTGCGCACCGCTCTTGCGAAGCACCCTGGGGCGTCTGCCAGTATGTCCCAATGCCCCAGCAGCAGTCCTCCCCTCTCGCGTTCTTCGATAACGCGAACTCGCAGCCAGACTTCACCGTCGGCCTGCGCGGTTACAACACCCACCAGGTCGATGACTTCCTCGGCCGGATGACCGCCGCGCTGACCCAGTCCGAGCAGGCCCGTGCCGAGGCCGAGCAGCGGATGAACGACGCCCAGCGTCGACTCCGCCAAGCCGAACAGCGCATGGGTGCGCTGGAGCAGAAGCTCACCGACACGAACAAGCAGCTCGAAGAGAACAGCCGGCCCACCCTCTCCGGCCTCGGCACCCGCGTCGAGCAGATCCTCCGGCTCGCCGAGGAGCAGGCCAACGACCACCGCAACGAGGCCAAGCGCGAGTCGGAGGGCATCCTCTCCGCCGCCCGCCTCGAGGCCCGCGAGATCACCGACAAGGCGCGTGCCGAGGCCGCGGCCATGAAGGCCAGCGCGGAACGCGAGGCGGGCAACCTGCGCACCGCCGCCGAGCGCGAGGCCGCCGAGGTCCGGGTGCAGGCCCGCCGTGAGGCCGACACGCTGCGCGCGGACGCCGACCGCGAGACCAAGCAGCTGCGTACCGTGACGGCGCACGAGGTCGCCGAGCTGAAGTCGACGGTCGAGCGGGAGGTCGCCACCCTGCGGGCCACCGCCGAGCGGGAGATCACCCAGCAGCGGGCGAAGGCCGCCCGCGAGGCTGAGGAGAAGCGCGCCGAGGCGACCAAGCTGCTGACCGACGCACGGGACAAGCGCGACAAGGACCTCCAGGCTCTGGAGCTCCAGCTGGCCGAGCGGCGGGAGAAGTCCGAGCGCGAGGAGTCCGAGCGGCACGCCGCCCAGGTCTCGCAGACCCAGAAGATGGTGAGCGAGGCCGAGCAGCGTGCTCGGGCCGCGCAGGAGCGGGCGAAGGAGATCGAGCAGCGGGCCGAGGCTCGCCGGGTCGAGTCCGAGCGCAACGCCGCCGAGACGGTCGACAAGGCCAAGGCGCACTCCGAGAAGACGCTCAACGAGGCCAAGGCCGAGTCGCAGCGCCTGCTCTCCGAGGCCCGCACCGAGGCGGAGCTGACCACGCAGGCCGCCCGCCGCGAGGTCGAGGACCTCACCCGGCAGAAGGACGCGGTCACGTCGCAGCTGGGCCAGATGCTCTCCGGTCTCGCCGGCATCGTTCCGGGGATGCCAGCGGCCGCTCCGGCGGCCAAGCCGGAGGCCAAGAAGACCGACGGCGGTCAGGAGCGGGTGCCGGCGGAGACCGCCGGCTGACGCGAGGCGTCAGGTCGGGGCATCGACGGCGCGAGGTGACACTGGGTAACCGGTGCAACCTCGCGCCGTATGCGTTTCCCAGCCGGTGGTATCCCTCGCTCGCCGCGGAGTGAAGTAGCTCGCACAAGGCGCGTCCGTATCGCCCCAGCAGGCCCTGTTGCGTGTGAGGATGGGGGCATGTCGCACGGCGAGGAACTGTTCGCTCTCGGCGGGGACGTGACGACGGAGCCCAGCTTCGAGTCCGCTCTGCGGGGGTACGAGAAGAAACAGGTTGATCGGTATGTCGCTCGTGCCGAGCACGAGATCGCGACCCTCGCCTCCGAACGGGAACAGGCGTATACACAGATCCACAAGCTCGCCGGCCAGGTCGAGGTGCTCCAGCGTGACCTGACCCAGGTGCGCAAGCAGATGAACGTGGTCGACCGGGCCTCGTTACGCCACCTCGGCCCCCTTGTCGACTCCATCGTGACGCAGGCCGAAGAGCTGGCCGAGAAGACCGTGGCCGACGCGAACGTGGAGATCGAGGCGCGCCGCGCCGCGGCCGAGCACATCATCGAGGAGGCCCGCGAGCAGGCCGCTCGGGCACTCAAGGATTTCGAGATCGCCCTCGCCGCGCGCCGCTCGGAGGAGGAGCGGCACAGCGCCGCCCGACGGGCCGAGGCCGAGGCCACGCTGCGGGCCGCCAAGGACGAGTCGGCGCAGCTGCGCAAGGCGGCGCAGGACACGCTGGCGAAGGCCCAGCAGGAGGCCACCCAGCTGCGGGACACCGCCAAGGAGATCCACGCCCGGGCCCAGCAGGAGGCGACAAAGCTGCGGGAGACGGCCCAGGAGACATTGGCCAACGCCCGGCAGGAGGCCAGCGACCTACGCGACGCCGCCAAGGAGGTGCACGCCAAGGCCCTGCAGGAGGCCAAGCGGCTCACCGACACCGCGACCGAGGCCGGCCGGGCCAGTCACGCCAAGGCGCAGCAGGAGGCGAAGCAGATCATCGACGACGCGTCGATGGCCGGGCGGGCCACCCGCGCCAAGGCGCAGCAGGAGGCGGAGCGGCTGACCACGCAGGCCGCCGAGGCGGCCAAGCGCAGCCGCGCCGAGACCGAGGCGTACGTGCAGCGGATGCGCGCCGAGACCGAGGCGTACGTGCAGCACACCCGGGCGCAGACCCAGCAGGAGCTGGGCGCGTGGCGGGCCGGTGTGGAGCAGGAGGTCAACTCGCGTCGCGAGGCGGCCGACCGGGAGTTGGCGCAGCGTCGGTCCACCGCCGAGCAGGAGTTCGCCAAGCACCGCGACGAGCTGGACAAGCAGCACGAGTCCCGCCAGCAGGAGCTGGAAACCGGGTTCGCCAGCCGTCAGCAGGAGTTGGAGACCAGCTTCACCACCCGCCGCGACGAGTTGGAAACCGAGTACACGGGGCGCAAGAACGAGCTGGAGACCGAATACTCCACCCGCAAGAACGAGATCGAGCAGGGCGCGGCCGGGGTTCGCCAGGCCGCCGAGCAGGACGCGGCGGCGCTCCGCCAGCGGTCCGAGGCCGAGGCCGCCGAGCTGCTGAGCCGGGCCGAGACCGAGGCTGGCGACAAGCGCCGCAAGGCCGACGAGCACGTCGCGGCGTCGCGTCGGCAGTTCGAGGAGTACGCGGCCACCACCCAGCAGCACCTGGCCACCACCCAGCAGCACCTGGCGGCCACGCAGCAGGAGTCGGCGGCGGGCCGGCAGCAGCTCGCCCAGGTGATGCTGGAGATCGCCCAGGCCCAGCAGCAGCTCGCCGACCTGCGGCAGGAAACCTGGAAGGCGCGGCAGGAGTCGGACGAGCTGCAGCGACAGATGGCCGAGGTGCGGTTGCAGAGCGTCGCGGGTCCGATCGACGGCCCGACCACCGGCGACGGGGTGCGCACGAGCGCGACCGACGACGGCGCGACCGTCTCCGACACGGCGACCGTCGGCGCGGGCACGTCACCCGAGTCGGACACGGCGACCGTCGGCGCGGGCACGTCACCCGAGTCGGGCACGGCGACCGTCGGCGCGGGCACGTCACCCGAGTCCGGTGCGTCCACCGGCCTCAAGACCGGGCCCGCCGACACCCGGCAGCCGGTGAATGCCGGTGCCGAGGGCACCGGGCAGTCCACGACCCGGCCGGTGGCGGAGCCGATGACCACCGTCGACGGAGGCGCGGCCAGCGCCGGGGTGGACGGGGAGCCGACCGTGGCCGCCGTTCCGGGCGTGGGCGGCCGAGACGCCAAGCCGACCAAGATCACCAGTACCGGTGAGAACGGCAAGCGGCCCAGCAAGCCGACCACCGACGAGCGCAGCGCCAAGCCCAGCAAGGTCACCATCGAGAAGGACTGACGGGTACGCCGCCAGAGCTGACGGCACCAGCGTCGAGATCTTGGACAGTTTCCGTTACGCGTTAACTGTGCTGTCCCGAGACATGTGTCAAGGTGAAGTCCCGATAGATGTGTCATGGGTTGTTGATCATGTTGTTCGGGTGAGGGTGATGTAGTCC
>NZ_JBICSY010000011.1:0-192823 GCF_043197345.1 Micromonospora sp. NPDC049175
ACCGCCACCATCACCCCACCCGACGGCAACGCCTGCATCAACCGACCCCGCGCCGCCACCAACACACACGCATCCCCCACATCCAACACACCCGCCACATGAGCAGCCACCACCTCACCCAACGAATGACCACCCACCACATCCGCACGCACACCCCACGACTCCAACAACCGAAACGTCGCCACCTCCACCGCAAACAACCCCGCCTGCGCAAACACCGTCTCATCCAACAACGACCCACCCCCCTCAATCACCCCCCGCAACGACCCACCCAACAACCCATCAAACCGACCACAAATATCATCAAAAACCTCCGCGAAAACCGGAAACACCCGCAACCCCAACCCCATCCCCACCCACTGCGAACCCTGACCCGTAAACACCACACCCAACCCACCACCCGACACCACCGAACCCCGCCCCACCACCGACCCACCCACCAACACCGCACGATGATCAAACACCGCCCGACCCCGCACCAACACCCCCGCAACACCCACACCCACACCACCACCGAGCCGATCGATCTGCGCATCCAACGCCCGCTCCGAACGCCCCGACACCACCACCGGCACCACCCCACCCACCACCGAATCGGCACCCGCACCAGCAACCGCATCGGTGACCACACCAGTCGCCGCAGCGATTTCCTCAACCGGCGAGCCGCCAATTGAGGCAGAAGCCTCCACGGAAGCGTCAACCACCGGCGGAGCCTGCTCGACGATCACATGCGCATTCGTCCCCGAAATACCAAACGACGAGACACCCGCCCGGCGCGGACGACCCACCTCCGGCCACACCCGCGACTCGGTCAACAACGACACCGCACCCGCCGACCAATCCACATGCGGACTCGGCTCATCCACATGCAACGTCGCCGGCAACACACCCCGACGCAACGCCTCCACCATCTTGATCACACCAGCAACACCCGCAGCCGCCTGCGTATGACCAATATTCGACTTCACCGACCCCAACCACAACGGCACCAC
This sequence comes from Micromonospora sp. NPDC049175, assembly GCF_043197345.1. Lineage (NCBI taxonomy): Bacteria > Bacillati > Actinomycetota > Actinomycetes > Micromonosporales > Micromonosporaceae > Micromonospora > Micromonospora sp. NPDC049175. The sequence continues at coordinate 993 of NZ_JBICSY010000011.1, forward strand.
CCGACCCTGCCCATACGTCGCCAACAACGCCTGCGCCTCAATCGGATCACCCAACGTCGTACCCGTACCATGCGCCTCCACCACATCCACATCCACCACCGACAAACGCGCATTAGCCAACGCCTGCCGAATAACACGCTCCTGCGACGGACCATTCGGCGCCGTCAAACCATTCGACGCACCATCCTGATTCACCGCACTACCCCGCACCACCGCCAACACCGGATGACCATTACGCCGCGCATCCGACAACCGCTCCACCAACAACAACCCCACACCCTCACCCCAACCCGTCCCATCCGCCGCACCCGCGAATGCCTTGACTCGCCCGTCTTTGGCAAGCCCCCGCTGCGCGCTGAAAGCCACCAGAGCTTCAGGCGTCGACATGACGGTCACGCCTCCGGCGAGCGCGAGGTCGCACTCGCCCTGCCGCAACGCCTGCGCCGCCAGATGCAGGGCGACCAGCGATGACGAACACGCCGTGTCCACTGTCACCGCTGGACCTTCGAGGCCCAGGGTGTAGGCGACCCGCCCGGATAGCACGCTCAGCGATTTCCCCGTGATCAGGTAGCCCTCGTCCCCGGGCGGCATGTTCGCCAGGGTGGCGTCGTAGTCGTTGCCGTTGGTGCCGATGAAGACGCCGGTGCCAGGCCCGCGTACGTCTTCCGGCACCAGGCCCGCGCGCTCGAATGTTTCCCAGGCCACTTCGAGCAGCAGGCGCTGCTGGGGGTCCATGGCTTGCGCCTCGCGTGGGCTGATGCCGAAGAAGGCGGCGTCGAAGTGGCCTGCGTCGGGCAGGAAGCCGCCCTGGTTGACGTAGGCGGTGCCACGGTGTTCGGGGTCCGGGTGGTAGAGCCCTTCGATGTCCCAACCGCGGTCGACAGGCCAGCCGGTGAGGCCTGTGCGACCTTCGGCGAGCAGTTCCCAGAAGCGTTCCGGGGTGTCCGCGCCGCCGGGGAAGCGGCAGCTCATGCCGACGATGGCGATGGGTTCGTCGGCGGCTGCGCGGCGTCGGTCCGTCTTCGTTGCGGGCGCCGGTTCTTCGCCGAGAAGGGTGTCGCGCAGCCAGCTGGCGAGGGCGGCTGGGGTCGGGTGGTCGAAGGCGAGGGTGGCGGGGAGGCGGAGGCCGGCACGTTTGCCGAGCCGGTTGCGCAGCTCCACCGAGGTGAGGGAGTCGAAGCCGGACTCTTTGAAGGCGCGCGTCGGCGGTACGGCGGTCGTCGACTCGTGGCCGAGGACGGCGGCTGCCTCGGTGCGGACCATGTCGAGGAGTTGTTCGTATTGTTCCTCCGGGCCGCCGGCGGTCCGGAGCCGATCGGCGAGGGCGGCGGTGGCGGGTGTACCTGCGGCCTGTCCTCGGCGGTGGCCGCGCATCAGCGAGCGCAGCAGCGGTGAGACCGTGTCGGCGGGGATGGCGGTGGGTTCGATCAGGGCGGCGACGACTGCGGCGTCGGCGGCACCGATCGCGGCGTCGAAGAGGGCGAGGCCGCGTTCGTCGGGGAGGGGTCGCAGGCCGCGGGTGAGGCGGCGTAGGGCGGTGTCGCCGAGTCCGGCGGTGAGGCCGGTGCGCTGTTCCCAGAATCCCCAGGCGACTGAGGTCGCGGGCAGCCCCTGGTCGCGGCGGTGCTGGGCGAGCGCGTCGAGGTAGGCGTTCGCCGCGGCGTAGTTGGCCTGTCCCGGGCTGCCGAAGACTCCTGCGACGGACGAGAAGAGGACGAACGCCTTCAGATCCTTGGTCAACTCATGCAGATGCCACGCACCATCCACCTTCGCCGCCAACACACTGTCCAACCGCTGCGGAGACAACTGCTCCACCACACCGTCATCCAACACACCCGCCGCATGCACCACCGCCGACAACCCCGGCAAACTCTCCACCAACGCCGCCACCTGCGCCCGATCCGACACATCACACGCCACCACCCGAACACCCACACCCAACCCCCCATCCACCACACCCCGACGACCCACCAACACCACCTGCGACACACCATGACGCGCCACCAAATGCCCCGCCACCAACCGACCCAACGCCCCCGTACCACCAGTCACCAACACCACATCACCAAACACACCCCCACCCCCACTCGGAGCCGCAGCCGCAGCCGCAGCCGGAACCGCAGCCGCAGCCGCAGCCGCAGCCGCACCATCAACCCGCACCAACCGCGGCTCCAACACCACACCACCACGCACCCACACCTGCGAACGCCCACACCCCGCCCCCACCCCCGCATCACCCTCCACCAACACCAACCGACCCGGATGCTCCGACTGCGCCGACCGCACCAACCCCCACACCGCCGCATGCGCCAACGACACACCCGACACCGCACCCTCAGTCACCACCACCAACCGACCCGCATCCGACGCCACGAACCCCTGCACCGCCGCCAACACCTCACCCAACACCACCCGCACATCACCACCACCAACCCGCAACACCACATCACCCGACGTATCCACACCCCCCGACTCCACCGGAACCCACCGCACCGCGTAGAGAGGGTCGTGGAGCCGGGTGGGCTCGTTCAGCGGCGCGACGCTGACCGCGTCGACGGTGGCGACCGGTACGCCGGCGGCGTCGGTCAGGTCCAGCCGCCTCGTACGGTCGTCGCGGGCGGTCTCGTGGACGCGTAGCACCGTGGCACCGGCGGCGTGGAGCGTCACGCCCTGCCAGTCGGTGGCCTCGAATCCCGCGTCGAGTTGGAGGGCGAGCCCGAGCAGGGCCGGGTGCAGTGCGAAGCCTGCGGCCTGGTCGTGGTCGTCGGTGGGTAGGACGACCTCGGCGTAGGTTCCGGTGGTCGCGGCGGCTGCCGGTGTCTCGGTGGTCAGTGTTCCGGTGGCGTTCTCGACCCACGTGCCGGTGCCCTCGTCGCGGGACGAGATGCGCACCGAACGCACGCCGGTGCCGTCGTCACCGCCGAGGTGCACCTGCACGTCCGCCGGGCTCGCCGGCGCCCGGTGGACGGTGAGCCGGCGCACGTGAGTGGACCCCGTCTCGTCGCCGGCTCGGATGGCGAGTTCGAGCAGGAGCGCGCCAGCCGGCCAGTCTCGGGCCTTGTCGGGCAGGCGCCCGGTCAGCACGAGTTCGTCGCCGACCGGGATCGCGGCACCGAGTACGGGATGGTCGACCGCCTGGAGTCCGGCGGCGGTGACGTCGCCGCGGTTGCCGCCAGAGGTCAGCCAGTAGCGCTGGTGTTGGAAGGGGTAGGTGGGCAGGTCAGCGGGAGTGACGCCGGCGAACTGGGCGGCCCAGTCGATCGGGACGCCCTGCACCCACGCCTCCGCCGCCGACCGCACCACCCGATCCCAACCACCCTCGCCACGGCGCAACGTCCCCACCACCACCGGGGCATCAATGTTGTACGTCAACACCGGATGAGCACTGGACTCCACGAACACGTCGAACCCGTCACCGGTCAACGCCCGCACCGCGTCAGCGAACCGCACCGTCGAGCGCACATTCGCGAACCAATACTCGGCGTCGAGCTGCACAGTCTCATCCAGCAACCCGCCGGTGAGGGTCGAATACATCGGCAGCACACCCGGCTGTGACGTGACCCCGGCCAGGGCGGTGAGGAGTTCCTCGCGGATGACATCGACCTGGGCGGTGTGCGAGGCGTAGTCCACCGGCACCAACCGGGCCCGCACCCCGCGTTGCTCGCAGGCGGCAACCAACGCCTGCACCTCGGCAGGGTCACCACCGACGACGACCTGGGATGGGCCGTTGACCGCGGCCACACTCAACCCGTCGGTCAACAACACCTGCACCTCATCCGCGGGCAGGCCGACCGAGGCCATCGCCCCGGCACCGGCCAACCGCTGACCAACGATCCGGGACCGCAGCACCACGACCCGCAACGCGTCTTCCAACGACAACCGACCCGCGATGTAGGCGGCGGCGATCTCACCTTGTGAATGCCCGACGACGGCCGCGATCGGCAGGCCGAGGGACTGCCACACCCGCGCCAACCCGACCATCACCACGAACGAGACCGGCTGCACCACATCCACCCGGCCCAGATCACCACCACGCAACACCGAAGTCAGCGAGAAATCCACCAACGGCTCACACTCCGCCACCCACGCGGCGAACACCGACGACTCATCAAGCAACTGGCCGCCCATGCCGACCCACTGCGCCCCTTGACCGGGGAACACCAACACCACACGATCCCGCGACACCACAGCGGTGCCCTCGATCAGCTCGTCACCGACCCGCACCGCCCGATCCTCAAACACCGACCGCCGCACCAACGCAGCACCAACCGCCGCCGAATCACCAGAAACCCGCTCCCGCAACGCCGACAAAGCCGCCTGACCACGCGCGGAGAACACCAACGGCACAACAGGCAACTCGGGCGACACCACATCCGCGGCCTCAGGCGCCTGCTCCACGATCACATGCGCATTCGTCCCCGAAACACCGAACGACGACACCGCCGCCCGCCGCGGCCGACCGACCTCCGGCCACTCCCGCGCCTCGGTGAGCAGCGAAACCGCGCCCGCCGACCAGTCGACGTGCGGTGACGGCTCATCCACGTGCAACGTCGCCGGCAACACCCCGTGCCGCATCGCCTCGACCATCTTGATGACCCCAGCGACGCCCGCAGCCGCTTGCGTGTGACCGATATTCGACTTCAGCGACCCCAGCCACAGCGGCTCGGACCGATCCTGGCCGTACGTGGCCAACAACGCCTGCGCCTCGATCGGGTCACCCAGCGTGGTACCGGTGCCATGCGCCTCCACCGCGTCCACGTCCCCGGCGGAGAGCGAGGCCGCCGCGAGCGCCTGCCTGATGACGCGCTCTTGGGATGGCCCGTTCGGCGCGGTCAGGCCGTTCGACGCGCCGTCCTGATTGACCGCGCTACCACGGATCACGGCCAGCACCTGGTGACCGTTGCGCTCCGCGTCGGAGAGCCGTTCCAGCAGCAGGACGCCGACGCCCTCACCCCACGCCGTACCGTCGGCTGCCGCCGCGAACGCCTTCACCCGCCCGTCCGGGGCCAGCCCGCGCTGCCGGCTGAACTCGACGAACACGGACGGGGTGGCCATCACTGCCACGCCGCCGGCGAGGGCGAGCGAGCACTCCCCCGACCGCAGCGACTGCGCGGCCAGGTGGATCGCGACAAGCGACGACGAACAGGCGGTGTCCACCGTCATCGCGGGGCCTTCCAGGCCGAGGGTGTACGCCACCCGCCCCGACACCACGCTGCCCGCGCCGCCGATGCCGCGGTAACCCTCCACGCCGTCCGGAGCGTCGATCACTCCCGCGCCGTAGTCGTGGAACATGAGGCCGGCGAACACCCCGGTGCGGCTGCCGCGCAGTGCCGTGGCGGGTATCCCGGCCCGCTCGACGGTCTCCCACGCGACCTCGAGCAGCAGCCGCTGCTGCGGGTCCATGGCGAGCGCCTCGCGCGGGCTGATCCCGAAGAACGCGGCGTCGAAGTCGCCGGCGCCGTCGAGGAAGCCGCCTTCGCGGACGTAGCTCTTGCCCGCGCGGTCCGGGTCGGGGTCGTAGAGGGTGTCGAGGTTCCAGCCGCGGTCGGCGGGCAGGCCGGAGACGGCGTCGACGCCGTCGGTGACCAGCCGCCAGAGGTCGGCGGGCGACGTGACGCCGCCGGGCAGGCGGCAACCCATCGCGACGATGGCGATGGGCTCGTCAGGCGCGGCGCCGGCGCTGTTGCTGTCCGCGGCCGCGATGTGGGCGGCCCGTTCCGGCAGCAGTGCGGCCGCGAGGTAAGTGGCGACGGCCCGGCTCGTCGGCTGGTCGAACGCGAGGGTGGCGGGCAGGCGCAGGCCGGTGGCGGCGGTGAGCGCGTTGCGTAGCTCCACCGCCATCCGCGAGTCGTAGCCGAGGTCGGTGAAGCTGCGGTCGGCGGCGACCCGTCCGGGTTCGGTCATGCCGAGCACGGTCGCGACGCGGCCACGGACCAGGTCGAGCAGGATCCGGTCCTGCTCGGTCGGGCCGACGGCGCCCAGGCGGGTACGCAGCGCGGCGAGGACGTCCGTGTCCGGCCCGGTCGCGGGTCGGCCGGTCAGGTCGCGCAGTTGGGCCGCCGGAACCGCGGTGATCGCCTGCGGCGCGTCCGTGGCGAGGGCGACGACGTGCGGTTCGGTGGCGCCCAGCGCGACGTCGAGGCAGGCCAGCAGGTCACGTTCGGTCACCGGGCCGGCGGCCAGCGAGACCGCCGACCGGCCGGCGGCCCGGTGGTCACGGACCCGGGCCTCGGCGGCGAGGTCGTCGCCGGAGCCGAGCGGGGCGCAGGCGAGCAGGAGGTCGGCAGGCAGGTCGCCGGGTAGGACCAGCCCGGTCTCGGCGACCAGGCGGGTGCCGGCCGGTGACTCGGTGAGGAGCCGGGCGACCTGCTCGGGAGCGGCCAGGATCGGCTCGGCCCCGGCCGCGGCCAGCTCGGCGGCGATCTCCGGGCCGGCGTCGGTCAGGATCAGACGGCGTACCCCGTATGCCGTGACCAGGTGCCGCGCCACCAGCCGGCCGAGTTCCCCGGCGGTGCCGGTGACCGCTGCTGTGGTGGCGGCGTCGATGGGCACAGGTGTCGTGGTGCCGGCCGCCATCCGCACGAGCCGTGGCACCCGGCCGCCGTCCGCGCTCAGGACGATGTGGGGCTCGTCGCCGGCGAGCAGGCCGGGCAGGTCGGCCCAGCGCGGGTCGCCGGCGGTCTCGACCAGCACGGCGGGGCCGCGGTCGGCGCGGTCCACTCCGGACCCTTCGGGCGCGATCAGGACAGGACCTGCCCGCCCGGTGGCGGTGTCCTGCCACCGGGCGAGCACGTCGTGCACCCAGGCGAGGGGGTCGTCGCCCGGGTAGGGGAAAAGGACGTGGGTGGCGTCGGCCGGCAGGTCCGTCAGGTCGGTGCGCACCGGTGCGGCGGCCAGGGCGTCAGGTCGTGGGCCGGCGATCACCAGTTTGGCCACGGTGGTGCCGGGCGCGGCGGGCGGCCGGGTCCAGCGTCGTGCCAGCAGGACCGGCAATTGCCCGCGTACGGCGATGAGCCGGGCCGGATGACCGGCGAGCGCGTGCCGCCGTACCTTGCGTGAGCCGGTTCGGGGTATCGCGGTGACCTGGTAGAGGCGTTCGGGCAGCTTGTACGCGGTGAGGACCCGCTCGCAGCGCTCGAAGATCTCGTCCGGGTCGACCGGGCCGTCGGTGACCAGGTACGCCACCGGCACCTCGCCGAGCACGTCGTGCGAGACGGCGGCGACCGCCACGTCGGCCACGCCGGCGGCACCGCGGATCGCCTCCTCCACCTCGGTCGGGTGGATGTTCTCGCCACCGCGGATGATGATGTCCTTGCGGCGGCCGCTGATGGTGAGATTGCCGTCGGCGTCGGTCCAGGCCAGGTCGCCGGTGCGGTACCAGCCGTCGCGCACCGCGCTGGCGGTGTCCTCGGGCCGGTCGTGGTAGCCGGCCATCAGGTTGGGGCCGCTGACCCAGACCTCGCCCTCGGTGCCGGCCGGGACGTCGCGCCCGCTCTCGGGTTCGACGACGCGGACCGACAGGCCGGGTACCGGCCGCCCGCAGGAGCCGTCCGGCGCGCCGGCCGCCGGCACGCTCATGGTGATCGCACCGCAGGTCTCGGTGCTGCCGTAGCTGTCCAGCAGGGAGATGCCGAAGGTACGGCCGAACTCGGCACGCAGCGCGGCGGGTGCGACGGCGCCGGTCACCAGGCAGGCGCGCAGCTCGGGCAGCCGAGCGCCGGTGTCGGCGGCCGCGCGCAGCAGGTAGTGGAACATCGCGGGTACGCCCGGCAGCATCGTGTAGGTGCCCGCGTTGAGCAGGTCGAAGACGTCCTCGGCGGCGAACCGGTCCATGATGCGCGCGGTGGCGCCGACGGCGAGCACGCCGTGCACGCAGAGCACGTGGGCGAGGCTGTGGAACAGCGGCAGTGGCCAGAGCAGGCGGTCCTGTTCGCCGAGCCCGAGGATGGGCGCGTAGCAGTTGGCGACCGACCACAGGCAGGCCCGCTGGGTGGAGAGCACGCCCTTGGGCCGGCCGGTGCTGCCGGAGGTGTAGAGCATCCAGGCGATCTCGTCGAGGCCGAGGTCGTCGGGGGCGGGCTCGGGCGGCTCGAACCGGGCGAGCGCCTCGAACGAGCCGGGTCCGGTGCCGTCGTCGACGATCGTGCGCACGCCGGGGGCGACCCGCCGGACCCGGTCGAGCCGGGTCCGGTCGGTGATCACCACTTGGGCGCCGCTGTCGGTGAGCAGGTGGGCGAGCTCGGCCTCGGTGGTGGCCGGGTCGACAGGTACGGCCACCCCTGCCGCACGGGCCACGGCGTAGTAGCTCTCCAGCACCGCGACGCCGTTGGGCAGGAAGATCGCCACCCGCTCACCGCGGCGCAGACCACCGGCGACCAAATGACCGCCGAGCCGCCGGGATCGCAGTTCCAAGCCGCGGTAGGTCACCGCGCGCCGGTCGTCTTCGAAGGCGACCTTGTCGGCGTGCCGGTCGGCCTGGTCGCGGAGCAGCTCCGAGATCGGGCGGACGAGCTCTCCCATGGATCCCCCTCGTGTCAGCGGTCGTGCCTGGAACTGCTACGCGCTGGTCAGCCGCGGGTGGTGGTGTTCAGCAGGACGGTCACGTCGCCGGACGTGTAGTTGGCGGTGGCGAGGTCGAGCCGCCGATCGCGGTTGAGGTCGGTCGCGACGATCTCCGACGGGTGCATGCCGTCGGCGGGCAGGCTGGTGGCGGCCGAGAAGCCGCCGCGGCCGTCGCCGCTGAGCACGCTGATCGTGCTGGTGTGCACGTCGGCGGTGGCGAGGTCGAGCTTGCGGTCGCCGTCGAGGTCAGCCGCGACGACGTCGGCGGGGCCAGCGCCCGTGGCGAAGGTGCGGGTGAGCGGGTATCCGCCCCGGCCGTCGCCGAGCAACACGACCACGGCGTTGCCGAGGTAGTCGCTGACGACCAGGTCGGTGTCGTGGTCACGGTCGACGTCGGCGGCCGCGATACCGACCGGGCCGGTGCCGGCCCGGAACGTGCGCGGTGCGGTGAAGCCACCCGTGCGGTCCGCCAGGAGCACGCTGACCGAGCCGGTGGCGACGCTGGACACGGCAAGGTCGGGCCGCCCGTCGCGGTTGAGGTCCGCGATCGTGACGTCGGTCGGGTCGGTGCCGGCCGCGAAGGTCCGGGTGGGCGCGAGGCCGCCGTGACCGTCGCCGGCGAGCACGCCGACCGTGTCGTGGTCGGTGACGACCACGTCCGGTACGCCGTCCCCGGTGACGTCGCCGACCGCCAGGTCGCCGGCGCGGGCTCCGGCCGGGTGGGCGACGGGCGCGGTGAGGCCACCGCCGCGGGTGCCGAGCAGCACCGCGACGGTGTTGTCGATGAGGTTCGCGACGACGACGTCGGGGATGCGGTCGTGGTTGAGGTCGGCGACCACGACGTCGGCGGCGCCCGCGCCGACCGCGATGGGTGGGTCGGCGACGATCCGCCCGGTGCCGTCGCCGCGCAGGACGCTGAGCGTGCCGGCGTCGAAGTTGGGCGTCAGCAGGTCGGCGCGGCCGTCCCGATCGAGGTCGGCCGCGACGATGGAGGTGGCGCCCGGCCCGGCGGCGACGACCGCCGCGGGGGCGAAGCTGGAGCCGGCCGCGAGGGCCGCCGCGGGCAGCACGGTCGTCCCGACGATGGCGGCGCCTATAGTGAAGGCCGTGGCTTGGGCGGCCCGGCGTACGCCCTGATTGTCCCCGTGCTCGCGCATGTGTCTCCTCAGTGGACTTCGCTCCGCGTTCTGAAGCGAAAGTAGGTGCGCGTGACCGGGGGCCGGGACCCCTAAGACTCCCCTACCCAGTGCGGCGGGCGCTTTTCGGCGAAGGCGCGCGGGCCCTCGCGCCACTCGTCACCCGCGAGGCGGCGTTCCTCCCACTCGAAGCGGGTGGCGAATGCCTGTTCCAGCGGCATGGTGACGGAGGCGGTGGCGGCCTCCTTGATCGCCCGAAGCGCCAGCGGCGAGCAGGCGAGCACGTCACGCGCCCAGCCGTCGACGCAGGAGTCCAGGTCGGCGGCGGGGACGACGTCGTTGACCAGGCCGTGCCGCAGCGCGTCGGCGGCGCTCATCCGCCGTCCGGTGAGCAGGTGGCCCAGTGCCACCCGGAACGGCGCCTGCCGAGCCAGCCGGAACACCCCGCCGGCACCGGGCACCAGGCCGAGCCGCGCCTCCGGGAGACCGAATTCGGCGTGCTCGGCCGCGACCACGATGTCGCAGGCCAGGGCGAGTTCGAAGCCGCCGCCCAGGGCGTACCCGTTGACCCGGGCGATCAGGGGTTTGCTGAACCGGAACCGTTCGGTCAGCCGGGGCCAGCCAGGCTGACCTCGGCTGCCGAACGTGCTCGGCGCGGTGCCGGAGGCGTTGCGGGTGGCCAGTTCCTTGAGGTCCTGGCCCACCGAGAAGGACCGGTCGCCGGCGCCGGTGAGCACGACCAGCCGGACGGCGTCGTCGCGCTCCACCTCGTCCCAGATCAGGGCCAGCTCGGCGTGGGTCGCGCGGTCCATGGCGTTGAGCACCGCGGGCCGGTCGATGGTCACCCGGGCGACCGCGCCGTGGCGCTCGTAGCGGACTCGTGGTTCGCCGGTCACCGCGGTCTCATCCCTGCTCCGGGGTGCATCAGAACGGGTAGGGGGGCGGGCTGTCGCGTACGGTCAGCCACTGCCACTGGGTGAACTCGTCCTGGCTGTGGGTGGCCCCGAAGCGGCTGCCGTCGCCGGAGGCGCCGCGACCTCCGAACGGCACGTACGCGTCGTCGTAGATCGTCTGGTCGTTGACGTGGACGATGCCGGTGCGCAGCCGGTCGGCGAGCGCGGCGCCGCGGGCGGGTACGCCGGTCTGCACGGCCGCGACGAGCCCGTACGGCGTGTCGTTGGCGACCGCCACGGCCTCGTCCTCGTCGCGGACGACGACGACCGGCGCCACCGGGCCGAAGACCTCCTCGGCGAAGACGGGCATGGCGGTGGTGACCCCGGCCAGGACCGTCGGCCGGTAGAAGAGCCCGTCGTGGCTGCCGCCGGCACGCACCGTGGCGCCGACGGCGACCGACGCGTCGACGAGGCGGCGGACCCGGTCGAGCTGCGCACGGTTGATCAGCGGGCCGAGGTCCGTGTCGCCGTCGGCGGGGTCGCCGACGCGCAGCTTGTCGGCGCGCCGGGCGAGCCGGTCCAGGTACTCGTCGGCGACCGCCTCGACGACGATGTGTCGTCCGGCGGCCATGCAGATCTGGCCCTGGTGGAAGAAGGCGCCGAACGTGCCGGCAGCGGCCGCGGCGTCCAGGTCGGCGTCCTCGAGGACGATCAGCGCGTTGTTGCCACCGAGTTCCAGCGCGGTGCGTTTGAGCGCGCGACCGGCCCGCTCACCGATGACCCGGCCCACCGCGGTGGAGCCGGTAAACGCGATCATGGCGACGTCGGGGTGGTCGACAAGCGCGGCGCCCTCGTCGGCGTCGCCGGGCAGCACGTGCAGGACCCCCGCGGGCAGCCCGGCGAGTTCGAACAGCCGGGCGATCACCAGCCCGCCGGCGACAGGGGTGTTGAGGTCGGGCTTGAGCACCACGGCGTTGCCGAGCGCGAGCGCGGGCGCCACCGCCCGCAGCGCGAGGATCAGCGGGAAGTTCCACGGGGTGATCACACCGACCACGCCGAGCGGGATCCGGCGCGCGACGCTGTGCGCGCCGGCCGGTGTGGCGAGGAGTTCGCCGTACGGCTGCGTCGGCAGCGCGGACGCGGCCCACAGCTCGTCGAGCGCCGAGTCGATCTCGAAGCCGGCCTTGGCCGCCACGGCGCCGCCCTCGCGGGTCAGCCAGCCGGCGACGTCGGCGCGGTGTTCGGTGAGCAGGTGGGCGGCGCGGCGCAGGATCGCCGCCCGCTCGGGTGCGGGCCGGGCCGCCCAGGCGGGTTGGGCGACCTGTGCCCGGCGTACGGCGGCATCGATGTCTCCGGGGTTCGCCCGGCCGGCGGTGGTGAGCACCGCGCCCGTCGCCGGTGCGGTGACCTCCAGCGTGCCGCCGGCGGCGGTGCGCCACCCGTCGCTGAAAACCGTGGCGGCCGGTATCCGCAGCCGCTGGTCGGTGCTGGTCATGCGTCCTCCTCCGGGTGTCGGTGCCCGGTGATGGGCACGTCGATCAGCAGCGGCGCGTCCCGGGTTCCGGCCTTGGCCAGGGTCTCGGTCAGCTCGTTGGTGTCGCGGACGCGGATCGCGTCCATGCCGAAGAACGCGGCGGCGCGGGTGAAGTCCAGCGCCGGCGGGCCGAGATCCAGGCCCAGGTAGCGGCGCTGCCGCGCGGAGGGGCCGTCGATGTCGTCGAGCGTGTGCTTGAGCGTGCGGTACTCGCCGTTGTTCATCACGACGAACGTCACCGGCACCCGATAGCGGACGGCGCTCCAGAGCCCCTGCAGGCCGAACATGGTGCAGCCGTCGCCGAGCACGGCGACCACGGGCCGTCGCGGGTCACCGAGGCGGTGGCCGACTGCGGACCCGATGCCGGAGCCGAGACCGCCACCGACGGTGTGCACGTACGAGCCGGGCCGGTCGAGCCGCAGCACCCGGCGCAGCAGGACGCCTGTGGTGATGGCCTCCTCGACCAGGACGGCGTTGTCGGGCAGCCCGGCGGCGACCGCGGCCGCGGCGGCGAGTGGGTCGATCGGCGCGACCGCGCGCAGGCCGCCCAACTGCCGGGCGAGTTCCGCGTCGCGACGCTCGGCGGCGAGACGTCCGGCGGCGAGGCGTTCCGCCGACCCGTCGGCGGTGCCGGTGAGCAGTGCGGCCAGCCCCTGCAGCGAGGCCCGGATGCCGCCGACAAGGCCCCGGTCGGCACCGAAGTTGCGCCCGATCTCCGCCGGGTCGCTGTCCAGTTGTACGACTGTGATCCCGTCCGGCAGCGGGTGCTCGGGCGTGTAGTGGTGCGGCGTGAAGGCGTGGCAGCCGGCGATGAGCACGACGTCGTGGCCGGTGAGCGCGGCGCGGATGCCCGCGTGCCGGGCCGGAAGTGTGCCGGCGTGCAGCGGGTGGCTGCCGGGGAAGTCGACGCCGTCGTTCATCGGCTGGTGGTAGACGGTCGCGCCGAGCGCCTCGGCGACCGCCACCAGCGCGGGTACGGCCGCGTCCCGGCCGACGCCGTCACCGGCGACGATGACGGGCGACCGTGCGGCGGCGAGCAGCCGGGCGGCGTCGGCCAGGCCGGGCGCCGGGCCGGCGGGGGCCACCACCGAGCGGGACGGCAGCGACACCTCGGTCAGCTCGGCCATCAGGTCCATCGGCAGCGACAGGAACACCGGGCCGGCCGGTGGCCGCGCGGCGAGCGCGAACGCCCGGCGCAGCAGCAGCGGCAGGTCGTAGGCGTGCTGCACGTCGAAGACCTGCTTGGCCACGGGCCGGGCGATGCCGACCAGGTCGCCGGCGAGCATCGGGTCCTGCGCGAGGTGCCGCCGGTCCTGCTGACCGGCCGTGACCACGAGCGGCGTCCGGGACCGGGCCGCGTTGAGCATGCCGACCATGCCGTTGGCGAGCCCGGCGGCCACGTGCAGGTTGACGAAGGCGGTACGGCCGGTCGCCCGCGCGTACCCGTCCGCCATCGCCATCACCGAGCCCTCCTGCAGCCCGAGCGTGTACTCGAACTCGGGCAGCTCGGTCAGCGCGTCGAGCAGCGGCAGCTCGGTGGTTCCGGGGTTGCCGAAGATCCGGGTCACGCCCTCCTCGCGGAGCACCGCGAAGAGCGCCTGCAGCGGGGTCATCCGTTCATCCCGTGCAGCGCGGCCCGTTCCACCTTGCCGAGCACGTCGTCGCTGTACATCCGGTACGCCTGGACACCGGCGAACGCGGCCATGTACTCCCGGAACCGCTGTGGCGGCTCCTCGGCCAGGCCCAGCATCCGCCGGTTGGCGACGACCGCGGGCGCGCTGAGCTGTTCCGCTGCGCGGGCGGCGACCGCCTCGATCTCGCGGGGATCGGCCACCTCGTCGCAGAGCAGCCGGCCGTCGGTTTCGTGCGCCCACACCTTGCGGCCGCCGAGGATCATCTGCCGGGCGAGGCGGCTGCCGGCCCGCCGGATCAGGCGCAGGTTCGACGCGCCGGGCACGATGCCCTCCTGCGCCGCGGGCAGGCTGAAGTACGCGTCGGCCGCGGCGACCACCCGGTCGAAGACCATGGCCAGCTGGGCGCCGCCGCCGATGGCGAACGACTCGACGACCGCGACCCACGGCTTCTGCACCGGCGGCGACCCGTCGCCCGGGTGCAGGCCGCGCACGATCTTGTTGAGGTAGCCGAGTTCCCGGGCCAGCAGGAAGTCGACGTACGAGATCCGGCCGCGGTGCAGGTCGCGCAGGTTGATCCCGGCGCTGAAGACGCGCCGTCCGGCGTAGCGCGGGTGCGACATCGGTGCGCCGCGCAGCATGCCGACACGGGTTTCGCCGTCCAGCAGCACCAGGTCGACAGCGGTCTCCATGTCCTCGGCGAGCTGGTTGTCCTCCGCGTTGAGGCAGTGGTCGTTGTGCACCTCGAGGCGGGTCACCCCGCCGGTGCGGCTGAGCCGGACGCTGCCCAACTCCAGCTGACCCTTACGCGCGAACAGGTCGGCGAGCTCGAGCGAGCGCGGTACCGGGCCGAGCATCGACTCGACGAGGTGCTCGCCCGCGTCCGGCAGAGCGAGCAGCGCGCCGAACAGGATGCCCTGGTCGATCTCGCGCCCCTCCTTGCCGGCCTGCTCGTGGCGCAGCTCCGCGGCGATCTGGGCGGCCGTCGGCACCAGGCCCGGAACCAGGTCGGCAGCGGCGTACGCCACCTCGGGCAGCCGCGGCCGGCGGGTGTGGTCGCCGGTCAGCTCCCGGTACAACTGCGCGGCGTGGGCGCGCAGGAACTCCTCGCGCAGCGCCCGGCAGTCGGCGTGCACGCGGGCGGCCAGGTCCTGCTGGCCCGCGTCCCGGTCGACGCGCGGCGGCAGGCCGGCGAGGATCTCCTCCGCGCCGGCGGTGACCTCGGACAGGGCGCGGGCGTCGGCTGCCCGGTCACCGCGCAGTGTGGGCACGGTGAGCGCGGCGGTCATCGCGGCTCGCCCGCGCTCGCGCGCAGGGTCCGGTCGCAGGCGGCGAGGTGGACGCCGAGCGCCTCCTCGAAGCTGGTGTTTACCGCGTCGAGCAGCAGCCGGCGGCGGATGGCCAGTTCGGCTCCGTCGACTGGCCGAGCGCCCAGCAGTTCGGCGGCCCGGGCGGTCGGGTCCGCGGTGACCTCGTCGATGATGTGGAGAGCACGGGCCTGCTCGGCGCTGAGGTCCGCGCCGAACAGCGTCAGCCGGCGGGCGGCGACCGCGCCGATCTGGTTGGCCAGCCGGTACAGCGCCATGCCGGGCCAGGCGCCGCCGGTGCCCGGCAGCGTCACGGTCGCGCCGGGAGCGGCGATCCGCTGGTCGCAGACGAGCAGGATCTCCAGGGCGCCGCCGACGACGGGTCCGTCGACGAGCGCGATGGTCACCGCGGCGGAGCGTTCGAGCCGGCGCAGGGCGCGTTCCCACTTGTTGACCACGTGGATGCCGGGGCCGCCCGGCCACTCTGCCAGCGCGCCGCCGGTCAGGTGGAGCAGCGCCACCGCCGCCCCGCCGGCCTCCTCGATGCGGTCGCAGAGGCGCTCCACGTCCGCGATGAGCGGGGCACCGAGCGGCTGCGCCGTGTCCACGGTGATCTCGATCCGCACCGGTTCCTCCCGGTCCAGGACCAGGGCGGGTGCCACGCTGTCGGTCATGCGGCTGTCTCCTTGGCTCGTGGTCGCGTCGTTCACCAGCGGATGAGCGCGGTCTCGATGGTCGAGCCCGGTCCCATGGTCATCAGCACGCCGTACTCACCCGGGCGCGCGACGCCCTCTTCCAGCAGCCGCGCGTAGGAGAAGAGGAACGAGCCGCTGGACAGGTTGCCGTAATCGCGCAGGACGCCGCTGGTGTGCCGTACGTCGTGCCGGGTGATGCCGAGGTTGACCATCATCGAGTCGATGACCTTCTTGCCGCCCGAGTGGATGACCCAGTGGGCGATGTCGCTGCGCCGCAGGCCGGTGTCCGCCAGCAGGTCCGCGAGCACCGTCTCGGCGTGGGCGCCGACGACGTACGGGATGTCGCGGTCGAGGAAGAAGCTGAACTTGCCGGCCTCGTCGTCCCAGTCGTAGCGCATGGCATCCACGGCGTCGGGGATGATGCAGCTGGCGAAGCGGAGGACTGTCGGTCCCTGCACCGCCTCGCGCGGGTCGGGGTCGGCGATGATCGCGGCGGCCGCGGCGCCGTCGCCGAAGAGGCTGTTCACCACCGACGTACGCATGGTGCCGTCGAAGACGTACGCCGCCGAGCACGCCTCCACGCACACCATCAGCGCGAGCTGGCCGGGGTGCGCCGAGGCCCAGGACGCCACGGCGGTCAGCGCGTTGAGCCCGGCGTTGCAGCCCATGCCGACGACGTCGAGGCGCGACGTGCCGACCGGCAGGCCGAGCTCCCTGATCAGCAGGGCGCTGAAGCCGGGCGTGAGCAGGCCGGTCGAGGAGACACAGCACAGGTAGCGCACGTCCGCGAGCGTCTGGTCCGCGTTCTTGAGGCACTCCTGCAGAGCCCGGCCGCCCAGGTCGATGCCCTGTCGCTTGTGCTTGGCGATGAGCTCACCCTGCGACTCCATGCGCGGGTTGCCGTCCGGCCCGTTCGGCGGCAGGGTCAGGTAGCGGCGGTCGATCGCGCTGCTGCGGAACACCGAGCGGATCTTGGGGTCGGCGATCCGGAAGATGCCGAGCAGTTCCTCCTGCGTGTAGCTGAACGTCGGCACCGCGGTACCGACGCCGGCGATACGGGGCAGCGCACCGGCGAGAACTGATTCCGGCGGGAGGCGGTCGCCTCGCACGGCTGGGTCGTCGACCTGCAACACGCTCGTCACGGCGGCACCCTTCTTCGTGGGATCGGTGGGACCACCAGGTCCGTCCCGGACGCTACGGTCGCCGCGAACTGCACCCACACCCCTAGGGACACCTAAAACGGGCGGCCGCTCCCCTTAAGGGGTTCTCCGCTCCGCCGGCCACGGGCACCATGGCGAAGGCACACCCGGACGAGCGGCGAGGCGGGAAGATGACCGTATTGACGGAGTCCTCGGGACCGGCGCCGCTGGTGGTGGGCCTGGGCGGCACGACACGCAGCGGCTCCACGTCGGAGCGCGGGTTGCGGGCGGCGCTGGGCGTGGCCGAGCGCCTGGGCGCACGGACGCTGTGCTTCGACGGCCGCTTCCTGGCGGACCTACCCGCGTACGCCCCGGAGCGGCCGGAACGCACCGCCGCCGCGATCAGGCTGGTCGAGGCCGTGCGCGCCGCGGACGGTCTGATCGTCGCCACTCCGGCGTACCACGCCGGCGTCTCCGGCCTGGTCAAGAACGCGCTGGACTACCTGGAGGACCTGAGCCTCGACGAGCGGCCCTACCTGGACGGCCGGGCGGTCGGCTGCGTGGTGGCGGCGCTGGGTGGGCAGGCCCTGGGCTCCACGTTGGACTCGCTTCGCGCGGTGATCCACGCCCTGCGCGGGTGGCCGGTGCCGGTCAGCGTGTGCCTGGAGAGCGGCCGGATCGGCTTCGAGCCGGACGGGACGTGCACGGACACCAAGGCGGCGATGCGCCTGGACCTGCTCGGGCGCCAGGTCGTCGGCTTCGCCGCCACCCCGTTTGCGGTACGCGCGGAGAACGCGCCGGACCCCATGGTGGGATCCGGCGCGTAGCCGGGCTCGCGCCGCTCAGCCCACGAGCGTGCGCAGCGACCGCTCGCCGGGTTCGCAGGCGGCGCGCAGAGCCTCACCGGCCGCCGGGTCGAGCCCGGCCGCGCCGTGGATCCGGCTGGGGTCGATCTCGCCGCGGGCGTCCGCCAGCCAGGCCGGGTCGGCGTCGACGCCCAGGAAAGCGGCCACCCGGGTGAGCTCCTCGTCCGGGTCGGCGAGCAGCGCCTCGAAGCTCAGCTCGGCCTGACGCTCGGCGGGCACCGCGGCGAGAGCCGTACACCCCTCGGTGATCATCTCGGACCACATCTCACCGAAGACCTCGACCGGGATCCGGTAGTCGCGGAACGCGCTGGGATCGAAGGGCGGCACCAGCAGATCGACGAGCTCCGCCGGCACGCGCTTCATCGTCTCCGGATTGAGCTGGGCGGGCGACGCGACCCCGGCCAGCCGGGCGGCGTGCCGGGCGAGCGCGGTCAGCCGGAAGCCGATGTGCCGGCTCATCGACTCGGCGCAGTCGGGGCCGTTGCGGTGGATGTGGACGAACCGCGCGCCGGGAAAGTGCGCCAGCAGGTCGGGTACCAGGCTCAGTGAGGCGCCCGAGCGCTCGACGACCACGGGCCGGCCGAGGCGGCGGGCCATCAGCTCGAAGAACGCGGAGTACTGCTCGCCGGCCGGGCGCAGCGGCCAGGCCGGCACCTCCGCGGCCAGCTCGTCGAAGAGCCGGTCGGGGTCGTCACTGAGCATCGGCAGCGTCATGTGCGAGATCATCGGTACGCCGGCGGCGGGGCCGAAGCGCCCGCTCTCGTACGGGTAGGTCAGCTCCGGCGCGCGTAACCCGTCGCGCACCATCGCGTCGAGGTACGGGTCGTTGGCCGAGAGCATCTCCCAGAACGCGGCCCCGTCCAAGGGTGCCAGCGGGATCGCGTCGCGCCGCACAGTCAGCGCGGCGAAGAACTCGCTGACGCTGAGCACCGCGGGATGTCTGCGCAGCAGCCGGGACATGAGTGTCGATCCGCAGCGGCCGCTTCCGACGATGAACGTGACAACCATCAACGCCTCCATGCTCGTCGCAAGGCGCCGCCGCGGTTCCGTCGACGGCCTCGGCGGCTCGTTCCTCGACGCTAGGAAGCAACGGGCGTCACGTGGACCCCCAATCGGACACATCGACCCCTATGCCCCTTCTACATACTCTACCGC
The DNA here is from genome assembly GCF_043197345.1 of Micromonospora sp. NPDC049175. Lineage (NCBI taxonomy): Bacteria > Bacillati > Actinomycetota > Actinomycetes > Micromonosporales > Micromonosporaceae > Micromonospora > Micromonospora sp. NPDC049175. The sequence continues at coordinate 19,911 of NZ_JBICSY010000011.1, forward strand.
CCATATAGGTATTAATCGGTATCGGCGACGCTGCCTCGAGCGACGGCCGCCGGCATGCGGAAGCAAGCCGTTGGTCCCGGCCCACCCCTTCATCGGGTACGGAGCGGACACACCGGCAACCCGGGCTCCTGGATCATTACGGTATGACTGCTGCGCTGCTTCGCGTCACGATGGAGTCCGGCCAGATCTGGCACGACCCCTCAGAGGATCTGCTGTTCGAGTTGCTGTCGGACATGGAGCGCGGCGAGGAGATGTTCCTCGTCGTGGAACGTCTCACCGATGCCACCGGTCAGACGTTCGCGCAGGTTGCCCGCACCGAGGCAAACGGATACCAGGTCGAGTACCGCGAGGGTGGCGAAGACAGTCACTTCCAGGCGTTCACCGAGGACAAGCGGCTCGTCCACTCCGTGCTCACGGCTTGGGCCTTCGAGCTGGCCGGATGGCGGGCGGCGCTGCCGTGGGTGCCCCTGCGGTTCGACAACCACAGCTGAGGGGGAGCCCGCGCGTCCCCTCGGCTAACGACTCGGCGAACCGCTGTCCCCGGGATCACGGCCCATGATCGTGCTCGGGCTGCTCGTCTCGTCCGTGGGCCCCAGAGGCGGGGCCGCGGCCAGGTGGAACTCCCTGCGCAGGGCGGCCCGGGCGGCCAGGTGTCCGCAGAGACCGTGCACGCTGGGGCCAGGAGGCGTCGACGCCGAGCACAGGTACACACCGGCGAGGGGCGTGCGGTACGGGTTCCAGGCGGGTACCGGCCGGAACACGGCCTGGGTGAGCGTGACAGCCCCCGCGCCGATGTCGCCGCCGCGATAGTTCGGGTTGTACGTCTCGTACTCGGCCGCCGACACACCCCGCGCCGCGATGACCGTGTCGGCGAAGCCGGGCGCGTACCGCTCGATGCGGCGAGTGACCAGCGGCACCGGATCCCGGGTATCGCCGTTCGGCACGTGTGCGTAGGCCCACACCGGGCGACGGCCACCCACCGCGCGGCCGGGGTCGGTCACGGCCGGATCGACGACGAGCACGAACGGCTCCTTGGCCGCCTCGCCCCGGGCCGTCGCGTTCTCCGCCGCGACCATGCCGGCGCGAGCGCCACCCACGTGCACTGTCCCCGCCTGGCCCACCTCCGGGTTGGCCCACGGGATGGGTCCGCTGACCAGGAAGTCGACCTTCGCCGCCCCGGGGCCGTAGCGGAAGCGCTCCAACGCCCGGCGGTAGCGCGGCGGCAGCCGGTCGCCGGCCAGCGCCAGCAGGCCGTGCGGTGTGGTGTCCAGCATGATCACCTGCGCGTCGAGCTCCGCGAGGTCGGTGATCCGACGGCCGGTGTGCACGATGCCACCGTGCGCCCGCAGATCGTCGACGAGGGCTTCGGCGATGCGGACACTGCCGCCCCGGGGCAGCGGCCAGCCGGTGGCGTGCGCCAGGTGCCCGAGCAGCAGCGCGATGGCCCCCGCGGGCAGGCTGGGCAGCCGGCCCACCGCGTGCGCCGCAACCCCGGTGAGCAGTGCCCGGGCAGCCTCGGTGCGCAACCCGTCACTCCCCAGGAGATGCCCGAGCAGACGCGGGCCGAGCAGCAGCGGTGCGGCCAGGTCGTGCGGCAGGGACCGCTGGCCGGACAGCAGGAAATCGGTTACGCCCGTGCTGTGCCGCACCAGCGGAGCCATCAGCCGCCGCCAGCGGCCCCCGTCCGGGCCGAGCCGATCGCAGGTCCTGGTGAGGTCGTGGTAGGCGAACGCGGCGGCGCCCCTGTCCAAGGGGTGCGCGTAGGCGATCGGCGCCCGCAGCAGCGCAACGCCGCGGGCCGCGAGGTCGAACTCCCGGAAGAACGCCGACGCGGCAGCCATGGGGTGCACGGCCGCGCACGTGTCGTGCCAGATCGCGGAGTCGAACAGCGCCGCACCGCGCAGGCCACCGCCGACCGTGGCGGCCTGTTCGTGAACGTGCACGGTCAGCCCGGCACGCGCCATGGTGACGGCGGCGGCCAACCCGTTCGGTCCGCTGCCGACGACGGCGACGTCGGCGCGCGTCATGCCGGTGCGGTGTCAGTAAGGACCCGCTGTTCGGCGAGGCCGGCGCCGCGCCCGCGAACAGTAGCGCGACCGATCATGCCGGCTTCGTGTACGACGAAACGAACACACCGGCGGTGGGAAGGTACTCGTTGCGGTGCCAGTCGCTGTAGTGGCCCTCCGGCCGCAACCCGGCGTCCTGGGCGTAGACATCCACCTCGCTGGGCGTCAGCAGGCGCGTGATCTCCGTACCGATGCGGTGCGTGCCATCCGACTCGAACAGGATGGTGGACACCTGCCAGATCCGGTTCTCCCCCAGGAGCAGGGCGTTCATCTGGATGCCGGTGTCCGGCTCGGACAACGGCAGGAAAGCTGTGCTGCGTGCCAAGCCCTGATGCAACGCCTCGACGCCGGGACGGTTGTGTGTCTCGACCAGCAGCCTGCCACCGGGCCGCAGGTGTTCCGCCGCACGGGCGATGACGTTTCGCTGTTCCTCGGGGTCGAGGATCAGCGCCAGCGTGGCGCAGATGCAGTAGACGAGGCCGTACTGCCGGTCGCCACGGTAGGTCCGGATATCGCCGAGCTCGGCGATCACCTCACCCTCGTCGGACTTCTTCTCGAGGGTTGTCAGCATCTCCGGAGAGGAGTCCACCCCGGTGACGGGGCCGACACGGCGCGACAGCGGTAACGCGACGCGGCCCGTCCCCACGCCCAGCTCCAGGGTCCCCCAGGCGGGCTCCGGGTGACATTCGACCAGGGCGTCGACGGTGACCCCCGTGGCGCCACCGTCCCGGAAGATGCGGTCGTACCAGCCTCCGAACTGTCTGCCGTAGCCGATGTCCGCGATCGTCATGGGTTCTCCGTCCCAGTGCTCGGTTGTCGAAGCGCCCTCGCGGTGAGGGCTTGCCGTCTCGGGCGATGCGCAGATCGCTGGGGCGTGGTGCACCGCTCAGGCGGCAAGGGCAGCGTCCGGCCGGGGTGTGGCGGGCTGGGGCACGAGGGCAAGCTCACGCCGACGCTGCGACAGCACGTAGTGGATCGCCGGATGAGTGGCGCCGAACGCGAGAACGAACCGGTTGAGCCCCATGAACGCGCCGATGCCGAGGTGGAACGCCGTCATGGTGCCGAGGTAGGCGCGGGCGGCGGGCTTGGGAAGCACGTAGATGAGGGGGAATCCGAACTCGATGGCGATCGTGCCCCAGGACAGAACCTTGGACATCACCGGGTAGCGGGTCAGAAGCTTGTGCGCGTGCGGGTGCCCGTAGTTCTTCGTCCGGATCACTCCGGCGACGGCGTCCCCCTTCAGCCAGACCGGGGACACGACCTTCACCAATCCGGACGCGACGTAGGACAGCGATGTCTCCAGTGCCAGCGTCCGCATGGCGAGGTCGTCGGCCCGCTCCTGGTCGCGGATCAGGCCGGTGGTGGCCATCGTGGCGTTGATGACCAACTGCAACTGGTCGGCGCCGTCTCGGCCGAACGGCATGAGTTGGCCCTGCACGCTCTGGAGAAGGGCCAGCGTCGCGCCGCCCGCGATCCGCAGCGGCCGGTTCTTGGGCCAGATGAAGGTGGCCGCCGACAGTGCGGCCTGCGCCCCGAAGATCGTGTAGGGGAGCGCTCTGGACGCCAACACGCGGTGCAGCCCGGGGTGATCCTGTGCCATCGTCGGCTCGAAGGCATCGATCTGGCTCCCCAGCAGATCGCCCTTCGCGAAACGCTTGTGCTGGCTGAGCGTCTCCAACGCCGCGATGAACGTCCCCGCGGAGGCGATGCGGCGCGCGGTGGTGGCCGGGTCCAGCGCGTTGAGGAACGAGGCCACCCGGGTCAGACGACGGAACACAAAAAAACTCCTTCTGCTGGATTTGACTGCCAGACCTGGGCATCGCCGGCGGTGGTGGGGGCGCATTCCGCACCACCACCGCCGGCGATCTCCTCGTTCTCAGTCAGCGGTACTCAGTCTCCTTTCGGATCTCAGTAGGCGTTCCGTGCGACGTAGTTGTTGACGTTCGCCGCGAGCGCCGCCAACGCAGCACCGGCGAGCGCAGTGACCTCCGGGCAGGTAATGGTGAGGGGGGTGAACAAGACGGGTTCGGCGGTGCCGTCGAACGGAGAGACGATTTCGATCTGCGTGAGCATCCCCGGCGAGACGTCGGGCAGGATTTCGTTGGCGTAGTGGGCGACGAGAGACATGTGGATCCCTTCTTCCTGATCCTTGTTGGATCCCTTGGTGGTCCTTCCGAAAGACCAGTGACCGCTCCCCAGTGGGGCAGGACGCCCACTTCGGCTGGGGGTACCGCCCTCACAGCGCGTATGGCGGCCTGAGGACGGGGCTCTCAGCCGATGTGGCCTACTGTGCGGTGGCGGCTGCCGGAAGCGCGGAGGTCAGGGGAATGTGTTCGGAAGCGAACATCGGCTTCACCGTGTACTTCCCCTCATCCTCGGGGTGACCCTGCAGCATCATGAACTGGGTGTGGTCGGCGCCCGGCTCGTGCGGGACCTGGATCAGCAGGTAACGCTTCAAAAGCTGGTAGCCGGAGTTGGCGACGATGTGCGGCAGGTCGGCGGACGACTCATTGGCCGCCTTGACGGTGACCTGGAGCGCGTCGAAGATGACCTTGGGAACGCGGTTTGTCGCGTTCCAGAAGAGGCCGTACCAGGGCCGGTCCGGGACTAGCTCGATCTCTTTCCACTCAGTCGCCGTGCCGCTGGTGAGGTCACGGTAGAGCAGGTGCATGTCCGACACACCGGGATTGGGCCCGAAGAACCTCCAGTTGGGTGCCCGGAGGAGTCGCAGGGGTCCCCGCTCGAGCAGGTGGTCGAACCGTTGGTCGGGAAGCTGACCGGCGGCGGTGTTGACCAGCCACGCCGCGAGTCCGGTCGATAGCGCGGCATACAGGACACGTTGTCTGTTCACTCCCAACTCCCAGGGACGATCAGTTCGGCGAGTTGCTTGGCGTGTGTCTGCTCGGCAACGATCCCGATGTGGGTGGCGTCCTCGTACACGTGGTGCCAGGAGCGGTCCGACAGCTTCAGCATCCGTTCCTGCGACGCCCGGTGCTTCGCGATATTCGTGCCCTTCGTCGCCGTCGCCACCTGCAACGGGACCGCCAGCCTCTGCACGGGTGGGTAGGAGCGTGCGGCCATGTACTCGCGGTACGACGTGGTCCACGTGCGAGGCAAGGCGTGGTACTCGATGAGCCTGCTTTTGACCTCGTCGGCGTAATGCTCGCTGAACGCTCCTATCGGCCGTAGGACGTTGAGGCCGGTGGCGGCCCACAGGGATTCCAGCAGCAGGTGCTGCCGCGCCCACGAGTCGGGAAGCGTGCCGGCGAAGGCCTTCAGGTCGGTGATGATCGTGGGATCGACCATCACCACGTGCGACAACCCCGCACCGCCGCGCGACTCGGCGTACGCGGCGGCCAGGTAGCCGCCGAGGGAGTGCCCCACCAGCACCACCGGCAGCCCTTCGAGGTAGTGCCCACGCAGCTCGTCGACGATCTGGAACTGCTCCTCCAGGGTGGCCCCGGGTAGCGGGCTGCTGAGTCCGTGGCCAGGTCTGTTGTATCCGACGCAGGCGGCGTGCTCGGGCAGGTACTCACGCACCCAGGCCCACTCTTCGGGTGGAGAGCCGAGCCCGTTGAAGAAGACCACACCAAATGCGGCGTCCGTCGGACGCTTGTGATCGACCTCGACGAGACTGCCATCGGCACGACGCATCGTGGAAGACATCGCCATCCGCCGACGCCTACCGACAAACCGCGTCCGCGCACCGATCGCCCAACTGCTGGCGCACAGCGCCGCCACACCGATGGCGAATTTCCGTTCAAACGACAATGTCCGCACCGTCGGCACACCCCTTTCCTCCCGGCAAACGCCCTGCTCTGCGCGCGTCTCACCCCGTGGCCCCGGTGGTTGTCCAGCATCCGACCGGGTCCGTTACGCGGGCACATCACGTGCTCGCCGTCCCCTGGCGGTGGTTGTTGAACGGGGGTGATACCGATACTGCTTCCCGCCAACGGGCCGGAGCAACGGCAACCGACCGTCCCGGACAGACGCGAGCTGTCCCCGCTGATCAAAGCCGTGTCCGATCGTGTCTCGGACAGCAGGACGTGGCGGAAGTGTGCCGTTCCCTGGTGAGGTGGCCCCACCAGGATTGGCGTTCATGGGGCCCTGGGAGAGTGCGCCGTACGCGGCCGGAGGGCGCGCCAGGGGTCCAATCTGCGACCCAGCGGCGGGGGTGTACGAGCCGTCGCGGGCCGGCCAGGACCCAGACGGTGACCAGCATCCGAGGGTGTCGATAGACCCCCGCTATACCGCGTAGAGCCAGTATGTCCCGGACAGACTCGAACGCCGTTGGTTCCACGAGCCATCGAGAACCACGATGATCAAACACAGAGCGACGTCGACACGGGGGACGTATGACTCAGTATGGTGGAGGTCCGCCGAATCCGAATGGGGTCACCGAGCCGGGCGAGTTCACTGCCGCTCTCCGACAGTTGCGAGCCTGGGCAGACCTGTCATTCCGGCAGCTGGCCCAGCGGGCGGAGACCGCCGGTGAGGTGCTCCCGGCGAGCACGACCGCCTCGATGCTTGCCCGCGCCACCCTGCCCAGGAGCGACATCGTCGCGACGTTCGTCCGAGCCTGCGGGCTCGACGGCTCGGACGTCGCCAGGTGGGTCGCGACGCGCAACGCGCTCGCCGCCGCTCCGACCCGGTCGGATCACGCGGCACCCGTCATGCACGACGCGCCGCAGCCCACACCTGACGACGGACCCGTGCCGGCCATGCTGCCCCCCGACATCGCCGACTTCACCGGCCGCGAGGAGCAGGTGCCGTCGCTGCTCGAGCACCTGTCGGGCGCGACGCGTGCCGGCCAACACCACCACGCGCCGGTCATCGCGACGATCAGCGGCATGGGCGGCGTCGGTAAGACAGCCCTCGCCGTCCACGTTGCCCACCGGCTGTCCGAGACGTATACCGACGGTCAGCTGTACGTGAACCTGCGCGGCGCCGACACGTCGCCCTTGCAACCCGGTGACATCCTGGCCCGGTTTCTGCGCGCGCTGGGTGTGCCGAACCAGGGGATTCCGGCCGACGAGACCGAACGTGCCGAGCTGTACCGCACCCGCCTCGCCGGCCGTTCCGTGCTGCTGGTCCTGGACAACGCGGCAACGGAGAGCCAGGTCCGGCCCCTGCTGCCGGGCACGGCGACCTGCGCTGTCCTGGTGACCAGCCGGGCACGGCTGACAAGCATCGAGGGCGCCCACCGCGTCGACCTCGACGTGTTTTTACCGACGACGGCGATCCGGCTCCTGGCCCGCATCATCACCGACAAGCGGTTGACCGCTCAGCAGGCCGCAGCGGAGAGAATCATCGCGTTGTGCGGTGGGCTACCACTGGCAGTTCGCGTCGCCGGGGCGCGTCTCGCCGCCCGGCCCAGATGGCACCTCGGACACCTGGCGACGATGCTCGGCAACGAGCGCCGCCGTCTGGACCAGTTGGCGGCCGGTGACCTGGCGGTTCGCGCCTCGCTCGCGTTGAGCTACCAGGGGCTCGACCCCACGGCACGGCGGCTGTTCCGACTGCTCGGCCTCTTCGACCTGCCGGACTTTGCGGCCTGGTTCGCCGCGGCCATTCTGGACTCCGGGTTGGACCTGGGCGTCGAGCACGCCGAGGCGTTGGTGGATGCGCAGTTGCTGACCGCCGCCGGCACCGATGGGGCCGGACAGCAGCGCTACCGCTTCCACGACCTGGTACGGATCTTCGCTCGTGAACGCGCCGCTGTCGAGGAGACAGGTGAGTCGATCACGGCTGCGCTCACCAGCGGGTTCGGTGCCTGGCTGGCCCTCACCGAGCGGATGGCTGGACACATCCCGGGGCCGTGCTACGCGGCGATCAGCGGACCCACGGCGCGTCCGGCCACGGGCTGGGTCGACCGGTACACGCCGAGCATCGGCCCGGGCCTGTGGTTCGATGCCGAGAGGGCGGCACTGCTGTCCCTGATCCGGCAGGCGTGTCTGCTCGGCCTCGACGACGTGGCGTTCGACCTGGCCGGGTGCATGGAGAAGTACTTCGACGTGCGCGGCATGTACAGCGACTGGGTCGACACCAACACCGAGGTCATGTCCGCGTGCCGCGCGGCGGGCAACCTGCTCGGTGAGGCGGTCATGCTCCGCGGCCTGATCGACGTGACCACCTGGATCACCGGCGACGGCGACGGCGACGGCGACGCGATGTCCCGGCTGCACGACGAGGCGTTCCGGCTGTTGGACATGTTCACCCTCCTGGGCCACGAGCAGGGCATGAGCGACGCCGCCGTGATGTGCTCCTGGGCGCTCACCGCGACGGGCGACCGCCCCGCCGCGATCACCTATGCCACCCGTGCCCTCCAGTTGGCCAACCGGTCGGGGCACCCGGGGGGCCGGATCCGGGCCCGGTTGGCGATGTCGGTCGCCCACTACGAGCAGGGGCGGTTCGACGACGCGGCCGCTGGCCTGGCCGACGCCCTGGGCGAGGCGCGGGTCCTGGACAATCCGCGCTGGGTCGCGACCGTCCTCCAGTTCTCCGGCATCACCCATCGCGAGCTCGCCAACTTCGAGCGCAGCCACAGCATGCTGCAGGAGGCGCTGAGCATCTCGCGTCACTTCGGCGACACGTACACCGAGGTCCTGACGTTGCTCGCACTGGCTCGGCTGGACCTGCAGCGGGGTGATCCGGCAGCCGCGCGCGGCACCGCCGAGACATCGGCGCTGCTCAGCCGCAAATACCACATGGGCCACCACCTGGCGGAGGCGCTGCAGCTGCTGGGCGAGATCGAGATGGCCGACGGTTGCCCCGGACGGGCGGTCAACCACCTCGAGGAATCGGTAGCGATCTGGCGGACCCGCGGATGGCACTCCATGCAGGCCGCGGCGCTCACGAGTCTGGGCAAGGCGTACGCGCAGACTGAGCCGTCGGCCGCAGGACGGGCGTTCGAGGAAGCCGCTGCGATCTTTACCCGGCTCGGCAACACCGCCAAGCTCGCCGAGGTCCTCACGTACATCCCACCGCACGGCGTCGAGCGCCGTCGAGGTCAGTCGGCGCACACGCCGGCCTCCCCCGGGTATCGATCGCAATCGAGTGCCGCGGCGAAGTGGGCCGGGATCGCGTTGGGGGTGAGCGGGGACGCGGGCCGGGGTCGGTGATCGGAGCGTCGTCGAACTCGGCAGGCAGCTCGTGCTGCCGACCGAACAGCAGGTACGCCTCGCGCAACGCCGGTTGGAAGTGTCGTGGCCGGCAAAGCAGCAGCCACCGCGGGCCCGGCGTTGTTATCGGTATGAGGAATAGGCACATCCATGGACGCTGACCTCGATCGGGAGTTCAGCGATTTCGTCGCGGCCCGCTCGCACGCACTGTTCCGGACCGCGCTCGCCCTGACCGGGCACCGTCAGCAGGCCGAGGATCTGCTCCAGACCGTACTGACCAAGGGCGCCCGACACTGGGGGCGGATCCGCACCGGAAACCCCGAGGCGCTCGTGCTGCGCTACTTCGAAGACCGACCGGACGGCGAGATCGCGGAGATTCTGGGCTGCACCCAATCCACGGTACGCAGCCAGGCCGCACGGGCTCTCACCCGGCTGCGCGAACTCTGTCCCAGGCTCGACATCCTCACCACGAAGGAGGCGGCAGACCGATGAACCCGCACCTCACCAGCGCGCTCCGGACCGCATTCGAGGAACTGGCCGAGACCGCGCCCGCGCCGGTCGGGCTGGCCCAGGCCGCACTGGTCAGCGCCCGCCGGCAACGGGTCACCCGGCTGGCCGTCGGCGGTGGATTCGCGGCGGCGATCTGCGCCGCGCTGATCGGCGTGGTCGCCGTCATCGCCCCGCTCAGCGGTACGGCCGGCGACCAGGTCGCCGGTAGCGGGCTGAGGCCACTCGTGGTGACCGCGTACAGCGGCATCCGCGATCCGAAGATCGATGATCCGAGCCCGCACTTTCAGTACTCGCTCCTGCTGAACGCGAAGACCGGCCAGTACGACCGGCTGCCGTACCGCTATGCCATGCCGTCCCCTGACGGCAGCCAGGTGCTGGTCGCGACGGGTGACAACAGTCCACGCTATCCCACCCGGGCGGGCGTACTGGACCGGGCCAGCGGGAACGTACGGTGGATCGCCGACTCCGGCAGCACCAGCGACGCCCGCTTCCCCGGCTATTCGAACGACGGGCGCTGGTCGCCGGACGGGCAGCGCATCCTCTTCACCCACCTGCCGCGCACGGGTACGCCCGGCTTCGTGCTTGTGGATCCGGAGACGCTCACGACAACGTTCGTCCCACTGCCCGACCTGGCCGCGCAGAACGACCAGGCCACCGGCCTGATCTGGACGCCGGACAGCAACGGGCTCGCGCTGACGCTCTCCACGTCTGTCGACGAGCCCACGGTGGCCGGGATCCGCATCTACGACCTGGCTGGCAGAGTGGTGCGCACCGTTCCCGCCAGCGGCGGCCCGCTGGACGACGTCAGCTTCTCTCCGGACGGCGGGCAACTGGCGCTGGCGCCGTACTCCGACGGGGTGCGGCAGACTCCCGTCACGGTGGTCGATCCGGTCACCGGGGCGGTCCAGCACAGCTTCAGGGTGCCCCTTGCCGGCGGCCTGATCGGCTGGACGGACGACCAGCACCTGCTGATCCGCGTCTTCCACGACGCGGGCGGGATACCGGCATCGGACCAGCCCGCCCCGGTCCTCGGACCGGGTGATGACGAGTACGACCGCCTGCTCGTGGTCGACCTGACCGGTCGGGTGACCCACTCGATGCACCTACCGGCCGAGGACGCCGAACACCTCTTCGTCGGCTCCTCCGCCGGCCTGCCGAGCAGCGCCGCGAAGATCACCTTCTAAGCCGTGCTGGACCTCGCCATCGTCGACGAGGTCGGCCAGACCGGATCTATGCCGGCTCGCGCACGCCGCCGGCGTTGCCACCGTCGTCCGGCATCGGTTCGGCCGGGGCTTCGGGCAGATCGTCCGGCGCGCCGGGCAGAAGGTCGCCCGCGTCGTCGGGCACCGGTTCACGCGGGTCGATGGGTGGATACTGTTCGGGGTCGAGATCCGGTCCAGTCATCAGGTGAGTATCCGTCGTCTTCCGGACTGCCGCTCGTCGGGCCCGAGAGCCGGGCGGTGGAGCCAACGGCGTGTTGATCGGATCATCACCACTTGTTGAATAGACGCTGACAAATTTTGACCAGGCTTGGCAGCATGGCTATCACACACCGACGCCTCCTCGCCGCCACCCTCGTGGCCGCGCTGACCCTGCTCGCGGCCTGGACACCGGCACGCGGCGCGGAGCCCGCTCCGGCGCCCACCGCCACCGCGCCCAACATCATTTTCGTTCTCGTCGACGACCTCGCCTGGAACCTGGTGCAATACCTGCCGCAGGTGCAGCGACTACAGAGTGAAGGGGCGACCTTCACCAACTACACGGTGACCGACTCGCTGTGCTGCCCGTCCCGCTCGTCGATCCTCACCGGGCAGTTCCCGCACGACACCGGCGTCTTCACAAACGGTGGAGACGATGGCGGGTTCGCGGTCTTCAAGGGCCGGGGCAACGAGAACCGCACCTTCGCGACCGCCTTGCAGGCCAAGGGCTACCGAACCGGCTTCCTCGGCAAGTACCTCAACGGCTACCTGCCGGCGGACACCCAGGGAGGCGCGCTGCCGTACGTCCCACCCGGTTGGTCGGAGTGGTACGTGGCGGGCAACGGATACTCCGAGTACAACTACGACCTCAACGAGAACCACACGGTCGTCCACTACGGAAGCCAGCCGGCCGACTATCTGACAAACGTGCTGTCCCGCAAGGGCAAGGACTTCATCCAGCGCTCGGCGGCCGCCAACACACCCTTCCTGCTGGAGGTCTCGACCTTCGCCCCGCACAGCCCGTTCACACCGGCCAACCAAGACCTCGACGACTTCCCCGGCCTCACCGCCCCGCGCACCCCCGCGTACGACCGGCTGCCCACCAACCCGCCGTCCTGGCTGGCCGGCAACGCGCCGTTGACCACCCAGGAAAAGAGCACCCTGGACACGAACTTCCGCAAGCGTGCCCAGTCCGTGCAGGCCGTCGACCGACTGATCGGCAACCTGCGTACCCAACTCACCACGAGCGGCATCGCCGACAACACCTACGTGGTGTTCAGCTCCGACAACGGCTTCCACATGGGCGAGTACCGGCTGACCGGAGGCAAGCAAACCGCCTTCGACACCGACGTACGGGTCCCCCTCGTCGTCGCCGGACCGGGCGTCGTCCCCGGATCGCAACGTGCCGAGATCGTGCAGAACATCGACCTGGCACCAACCTTCCAGCGCATCGGGGCGGCAGACGTCGGCACGCAGGTCGACGGGCGTAACCTGCTTCCCCTGGCCCAGGGCGACGTGGCACCGAACTGGCGTACCGGGGCGTTGATCGAGCACCACGGCCCCAACCAGGCGGCCGACGACCCCGACGCCCAGGACCGGCGCAAGGGCAGCCCGGTCACCTACGAGGCCCTGCGGACGGCGACCTACACCTACGTCGAGTACTCGAACGGCGAACGGGAGTACTACGACCGGACCGTCGACCCCCACCAACTCAACAACATCGCCGCCGGGCTCTCGACAACCCGCCGGGCCGCACTACACGACGCACTCGCGGCGTACGTCGCCTGCCACAGCCACTCGGCGTGCTGGACGGCAGGTCACGTGCCGGCCTGACGGCGCATCATCGGCAACGGCCCTGACCTGCGGCCTCGCGCTGTCGCAGGCCAGGGCCGATCGCCGTCCTCGCCCGGCTGGGCGCAGGTGGCCGCCACACGAGCACGACGAGCCGTACCGCTTCGGGTTGGCGATTCACTCGACCGGTCGTCACCCAGTTGGTCACCCAGACGAGCGATTCACGCGTCGTCACAGGTCTTCATCGTCTTCGTCCGGTGGCAGGTCGGTCTGCCACCAGATCCGCATCAGGTACTGCTCGATGCCGGAGTGCTGCCGTTGCAGGTCGTCGATGCGCTCATCGTCGCCGTCAGTGCCCATCACCTGCAGAATCTCGTGGAATGCCCCGTCTGCCTGCTCACGCCCGCGATGAAAAAGCGCGACCGTATACCGGCCGAGCCCCCTTGGCGGTTCAATGCCAGAAATGACCGTGCCGAATATGTCGCCAACCTGCAGATTGCCGGTAGGACAGTCCAGGTCGAACGTCAGGGGCCCCGTCCACCCGGACGCGCTCAGGTCGTCATCGGGGGCCTCGTCCCAAATCTCCACGTCGGCTCGTACTTTTATGAGGTCTTGGGTCGCGACGATGTAGATCTCGTATCCGGTGCTCGCCGCCACATTCTTGATGGCCTCGCTGATAGCGGTCGCTGAGCCCACGGCGGCGTCGCAGTAGACGTCGCGGAGGACGACCATCCGGTAGTTCGGACTTAACGTCAGGCCATGGCGGCTGTGCCGGGTCGGCATGGTTGCTCTCCTACGAACGGTCGACAGCTCGATACCCTCACCCGGCAAACATCAGCACCCTCCGGCTCCGGGGAGGAGCCCGCTCACCGTGAGCGGGCTCCCGAACCGGATCAACCACCGAGCTGCAAACGCGCGGATCGCACGAATGGTGGCGTCGCCCATCCTCGACAAGCTCACTCGTGGGCGGCGGAAGCGTCGACGGGTTGCGGCTCAGATGCGTCGCCGTGGACCCCAGCCGGCGTCGGCCTCGCCGGGTGCGACCAGACCGTCCTGGTCGACGACGCCAGCCTGGAGCGGGTCAGCCGACAGCCCACCTGTCGGGCCCGCCGAGAGGGTGGGCCGCCCCCGCCTGGTGCGGCCCACCCGAGCCCGCCGTCCACAGCCGACGAAGACGCCCGACGGCCTCCGAGACGTCAGGCCGACGCCGCTGGCTGATACACGCAGTCGAGCGCACGCGCGACGTAGAGGCCGTGGTTGAGGTAGGTCAGGAGGGCATCGATGGTCCCGTTGTCGAGCGCCACCTGCGCGGCCGCCCGCACGTTGTCCCCAGCGTTTGGCATCGTCCGGTTCGCCGCGATCCGCAGATCCGTGGTCCAGGAGATCCGCAGGCCCGTCTTGAGGAACGCACGGAGATCATCCGCGGTGCCGTCCAGCCCCGCCTGGATCCTGCCGGGCAACGTGGTCAACGAGTCCCTGACCGCCGCGGCCATGATCTGGTTGGCAAGCACCCGCACCTCGGTGTCCGAGGCGGTATCGAGGTCGACCGTGACAAGCTCGCGAATATCCGCGAACAGCTTCAGGGACCCCGCGTCGAGCGCACGTGCGATGTACAGGCCGTGGTTGAGGTAGGTCAGGAGGGCATCGATGGTCCCGTTGTCGAGCGCCACCTGCGCGGCCGCCCGCACGTTGTCCCCAGCGTTTGGCATCGTCCGGTTCGCCGCGATCCGCAGATCCGTGGTCCAGGAGATCCGCAGGCCCGTCTTGAGGAACGCACGGAGATCATCCGCGGTGCCGTCCAGCCCCGCCTGGATCCTGCCGGGCAACGTGGTCAACGAGTCCCTGACCGCCGCGGCCATGATCTGGTTGGCAAGCACCCGCACCTCGGTGTCCGAGGCGGTATCGAGGTCGACCGTGACAAGCTCGCGAATGTCCGTGTACACGGTCGCTTGGCAGGATGTTTCGGTGAGCACGGTGGATCTGGTTTGAGCCACCGCCGATGTCGCCGGGGCCAGGAAGGCCAGTGCCAGGAGGACGCCAGCCGCAATCTTCAGTCGCATGTGGACTACTCTTTCCCCTCGCTCACGTGAACGATCTTCAGTGCGAAACATACAAGGTTTCCGAGAGCCGCATGGGCCCGTCGGTTGGCGGAACGCAGCCCGGGAGCAGCAGTCCCCGCCACTTCGCTGTGCACGAAGGGCAAGCCGGCAGTAGTGGTGCCCACGCATGAGTCGCACTGGTCATCGGGCGCCAGGGCCGAGAGGTGCGTCACGCGTCGATCATCGCAGTCAGGCACGCCCGTGCGAACAGCAAAACAACAGTGCGGGCCGCCGCTGGGCGGCCCGCACCGTTGTCTGCCGGAATGCTGGTGGGTGGGAGTTCCTGGGCTACAGGTCGGCCTTCGTCACGCGGGAGGATTCGTACGTCGTGGAGGCCTGGGGGGTGCCCGGCACGATGGAGACGTCCTTGACCAGCATGCCGGTCTTGGCGTCGATGGTCAGCACCTCGCTGCCCCCGCCGCCGAACATCTCGGGGCCGGCGGTGATCGTCAGCGTGGCCTTGCCGTGGGTGGTCGAGTTCACGACGCTGACCGCGGAGATGGTGGACAGCAGACGCAGCACACCGGCCCGGACCTGCGTGTTGCCGTCGCCGGCGGAGAGCGCTTGGGTGCTGTACGTCCACAGGGCGTTGTCGAAGTGCTGCTGAACGGCCTGAGGGCTGTACGGCTTCGGCGGGGCGTTGCCGCCCTTCTGCTTGATGATCACCTGGGCGGCCGCCTGCTGCTTGTCCCACACCGCCTTCTGCGCTGCAGGATCGAGGCCCACCAGCGGCTCCTTGGCTGCCTTGAGCATCTGGGTCCGGCCGTCGGCGGGGCTGCTGTCCGCCGCGGCGACGGCTGCCTCGAGGAGCGGAGCGTAGCCGCCGTCCGTCATCTGGTCCTGGTGACGGGCGATCGCACGCTTGATGTCCTGCACGCTGTTGCCCGTGTAGATCGCGTGACCGTCGGTGTACAGCGTGTAGACGACCTGCATGGTCTTGGTGCCGTGGACCTGCGTCGCCTTCACCAGCCACGCGTCGCCCGCCGGCGGGGTGACCGTCTTGATGGATCCGGCCAGGGTCATCAGCGGCGCGCGCTCGGCGGACTCCTCGACAGTGGTCGAGCCCGAGGCGGCGGCCGACGAATCCCTGCCGGCCTGCGTGCCCCCGGTCGCTGGCGGATTGAGCAGCACAGCGACGACTGCGGCCGCGGCGGCAACCCCCACCCCGGCGCCGATGCCCAATCGGCCCGCGATACCCATCCGGCGGCGGCGCTGAATCGCCGGGCTGGATTCGTGGTCCCGCGTGGTTGTCGTCGTCTCCATGGTTGAAGTCGCCTCCATAGTCGTGTCCTCCGCTGACGTCGCGCCCAGCAGCCGCACGGTTCCGGCGTCGGCCATAGCCGCCCGCAGCACCGCCCGCGCCCGCTGATACGCCTCCGGGCGCAGTGGTTCTGCGCTGCCCAACGCACCGACCAGATCGAGCTCGTCGGTCATCGGTGTCTCTCCTTCGTGCTGTTGCGGTCCTTCAGAAGCGCGGACACCCCCGGCGCGTCGCGCAATGCCGTCCTGGCCTGGCTCAGCAGCCGCCGCGCGGTGCCGGCCGGTATGCCGAGTGCCCGCGCGGCGTCGGCTGCGGTCAGGTCCTCCCAGGCGACGAGCCTCAGGACCTCCCGCTCTTCGGGTTTGAGCCGCGTCAGGGCCGACCGGAGCACCGCCCGGGCGTCCACGCCGAGGTCCACCGCCGACCACGGATCCCATCCAGTAGCCACGTCCGGCACGTCCGCGACCAGGTCCTCGGCCGGCCGGGACCGCCAGTGGCGCCGCAAGCGATTCAATGCCACCCCGTACAGCCACGGCCGCGCATCGTTGTACGACCGGTCGTACAACCGCCGCGACTCGAACGCCGCAACCCAAACCTCGCCCAGGAGGTCCTCAGCCGCATCCCGCCCCGCCCGACGAACGAGGTACGCACCGACGGCGGCCTCATGACGCTCGACCACCTCCACGAAGGCGTCGACATCGCCATCCAGCGACCGGCCTATCAAATCCGCATCCGAAGCCATGGCCCTCCTCGGCTAAGTCCGCGCTTCAACCTGTCATTGCCGATCAGGCGGGAAAGTGTTCAGGCACCGAGGATCCGGCGGCAAGCGGTCGCCCAACAGCGACCTCTGGTCGGCATGAGCGGCTGCGGCGCGGTAAGCGTTGGGCCCAAGCGTGGCGCCCAGGCCAGGGCCGAGGGCCGACGCGGAGGCAAGGAGCGACACCGCAGGCGTGGGCGCCCCCGGGTGCACCGTCAGACCGATGAACTTCTACGGCCCGGCACCGAGTTCGCACTCCGGTCGAGAGTACGTGCACTCAGGGAAAGCTGGGCATGCCTGCTCATCCATCGATAGTCGGTGATGGAGAGGATGGTTCGCATGCGAAGGACACTGATTGTGGTGACGGCCGTGATCCTGGGTCTGGTGTCGGCGAGCGGGCCGGCGGCGGCGCAGCAGCGGCCACGGGGGATCCCTGACCGGGTCATGTTGCAGCCGGACGATCTCGGCGGGGCCGTGCCGGGGCCGGTGGAGGACGGGCTGGTGTGGTCGCTGCTACCCCAGCCGTGCGCGGACACGCCAGTACCGCAGCCGGTCGTGAGCCGCACTGCGGCGGCCGATCTCGGTACCCGATTTCGGATCTACGAGAACGTCGCCCGGTATCGCGGCGACGGGGCACACGCGTACATCACCGAGCTGAAGGCGCAGCTCGCCCGGTGCGGGGCGGGCGGCGACGAGGAGGGCTTCGACCCGGTCGCCGAGGACCACCTCGGACCGGACACGGTGCTGTTCCTCGGCACCTACGACGAGGGCGACCACTACGTCGGCTACGTCGCCGCCGCGGTTGGCCACTACGTGGTGGTGGTCATGATGTCGGACTCGTACCTGGGGGTGGCCGACCTGACCACGTTGAACGGGCTGGGCAGCGCCGCGATCAGCCGAGCGGCTGCGTGACGCGCAGAGGCCGGCCCTCTCGGGAGGGCCGGCCTCTGGCCACGGGCAGCGTGACCGGGCGATGAGGGTGCCCAGACTGGCGAAGCTGCCGTAAGGCATCGCCCCACAGGTCGCTCAGTCGATGGGTGAACGCGGTGCTACGCCGGCTCCGGCATCCTGTCATCGGCTACTTGTTCCATTGACCTGCAACCGTGGTGGGTGCGGCCTCGAAGGGGTCGGGGATCGCCGTTTACGATTCGGGGTGTGCCGACGTATGAGCAGCTGACGGAGCTGAGTCGTCTGCGAGACCCGTCTACCCTGCTGTTCGGCGCACGGTCCGGCGCGCCGGCGGCGGGCGAGCGGGGCCGCCGCGAAGCGGTCGAGCACTGGGCGTTCCTCGCGGGCCGTGACGGCTACACGGTCACACCGCTGGACACCGACTCGGGGCATGGCGCTGCAACATACTGCGGTGATGTGAATGTCGACGGGCTGGTTTACCAGGTACACCGAGGGCCACGCCGACGAATCCTTCAGACGTGGATGGACAGCGAGGGCGACTGGCAGGCTCAGTTCGTGCTTGACGACGCGATCTGGGCGGTACCCGTACCGCCGCAGCCGGAGCCGACCGACTGCCGGTGGTGCGCGGACGGCCCGCCGGACACGCTCCGGATGGCTGATTCCGGCCTGGTCGAGGGCATCTTCTCGGTTTGGGTTGCCGAGCACCCTGATGGCACCGGACGCGGGATCGTCATCCAGCAAGATCCTGATGACGATGAGCCCAACGTCGTGTGCTTCGAGCCCGCTCACGCTGTGGCGGAGGCTGGCCTTCGGGGGTGGGCGCTGTCCGACAACGAGCTGGCCCTGCAATTCACCCAGGACGCTGCCAGCGATGTGGACGTACTCGATTCCGATGGTTGGCTGCGGTTCCAGCTCGCGGTGAAGCCAGCGGCGCGCCGCGATCTGCGTGCTGGCCTGGAGAAGATACGGAAGCTGCCCACCTGATGGCCACGCACGGCCGTGCGTGCGCACCTCGCGGCGCCAGGTGCCGGCCTGCTGCTAGAACCGCGCGGGTCGCCAGGACGACCCGGCGATCTTCGGCGGTATGACCAGCGTGGGGATGATGGCGTGCCAGGCGCCGGGAGGAAGCGCCAAGGTGGCGCACACCTCGCCCGCCAATTCATCGGGACTACGCGACCGGACATCGATGTATAGCAGGTCTGTCACTGTGACGATCGGTGCCCCGTGAACGGGGGGGCACACGAGCGATGTTGGGGCAGCTCGCGGCGATGCCACCGGGCGGCCTGCAGTGCATCGGCTATCGTTCGCAGGTGTCGACGATCGAGCCGTATCGCATCTCCGTCGAGCCCGAAGTGCTTGTTGACCTGCGTGAGCGCATCGGCCGCACGCGCTGGCCGCAGGCACCGCTGGAGCCAGGATGGGAGTCCGGCACCGAGCCGGGTTACCTGCGCGAGCTGCTGAGCCAGTGGCAGGATTTCGATTGGCCGGCCTTCGAGAAGACGCTCAACGAGCTGCCGCACTACCGGTTCGAGGGTACGCATTTCGTCCACGCCCGCGGCCGGGGGCCGGACCCGCTACCTATCGTGCTCACCCACGGCTGGCCCGGCAGTTTCCTGGAATACCGCGACCTCATCCCACTGCTCACCGAGCCCGACGACCCGGCCGACGCCTTCGACGTGGTGGTGCCGTCGCTGCCGGGGTTCGGGTTCTCCGACTGGCCAGTGTCCCCGGGCGTGGTCAACGCCGTCGTCGCGGACCGCTGGCATCGGCTGATGACCGAGGGCCTCGGCTACCGCACGTTCGCCGCCCACGGCAGCGACCTCGGCGCGGGCGTCACCACGCAGCTCGCCAAGCTGCATCCGAGGAGCGTCACCGGCATCCTCCTGAGCGCCACGGCGATGCCGCGGCCGCAGCAGCCGTGGAGCGACGCGGAGCAGCGGTACCTCGCCTGGATGGACGAGTGGCAAGCCGCCGAGGGCGCTTACGCACATCAACACGCGACGAAACCCCAAACCTTGGGGTACGGGTTGACCGACTCCCCTGCCGGGCTGGCCGGCTGGATCGTCGAGAAGTACCGCGACTGGTCGGACAGTCACGGCGACGTCGACGCACGGATCGGCCGTGCACACCTCCTCGCGACGCTCACGCTCTACTGGGCCACAGGCACCATTACGCCATCGATCCGGATGTACTACGAGCACCGCCGGCAACCCACGCCGGTGACCGAGCGAATCCCGGTGCCGGCCGGGTTCGCGCTCTTCCCCAACGAGTTCGTACCGCTGCCTAAGCCGCCGCGTGAGCTGGCCGAGCGTTTCTACCAGGTCGAGCGCTGGACCGAGCTGCCGCGCGGCGGACATTTCCCGGCTATCGAGGAGCCGCGGCTGCTCGCCGAGGAGCTGCGAGCGTTCTTCCGCCCGCTGCGCGCACAGCGTGACCCGTTCGCGCAGCGCTCTGACATCAACTGATGGCAACGCTGGCACGCCGCCCTGCAGATTAGCGAGCCCTACACCGCCGCCTGCAAGGAGATCGCGGGCCACGACGTGCACCACCGTCCAATCCTGACCGAGGCCATGCAGGACGGCGTGGTTAGCGCAGCTTCCCGCATGGGCGGCGACTGACCGTCAGGCCCTGGATCACTTCGCGGCACGGAACGCAACGAGGTGGGCTGCCACGTCCCGACACAGCACCGTCACCTGGGTACATGACCTCCATGGCGGCCCAGACGGAGAACCAGCCGCGCCGCTCCCCATCTGCTCCCGATGTAAGCGGCACATACAGCGAAGCCCGTTACCGACTATTCCGGCAACGGGCTACTGACCTGCACAACTGAGAGTGGGCGATGCTGGTATCGAACCAGCGACCTCTTCGGTGTGAAACAGGACGCCGCACCGGCTCTGACCTGCAATAACGTGGAGCCGCAGGCAGGGGTGGGTGCAGTTGAGCGCCGTTCGATGCCGTTGGACGCAGTTCAAAGCCGTTCAGGGCACCCCGCTGCTCCCAACCTGCTCCCCCAACCCGGCTCGCACCGGCTCGCCGACCGCTGACCGCTGACCGCTGACCGCTGACCGCTGACCGCTCGTAAACTGCCGGCCAGTGCTTTGGCTGGCACCAGCGCTGGCCTCCCTTAGCCGCATCGGTTGATCGGGAAGTACGCTCATGATCGCCGCGCATTGTCAGCGGCATGAGCGGTCATTGTCGGTGGAGGCTCGTGGACGCCCTCAAGGCACGTGACGGCGCCAGTGCTGTCTGGGCGTAGGTTCACCGGGTGACCGTGTACGACATCGCCGCCAAACTGCCCACCATCGACGTGCTACGGGACCGCTGCAAGGCACTCGCCGTGCTGGAGTGCATCGTCGACGGCGGCGAACCCTACTACGCCTACACCCGCTCTTGGGGCGACGACGAGGCGGCGCTGATGAACAACGGCAGCGGCGACGAGTGGACTGTCGTGTTCACCGCAGACGGCGCATTCATCCGCGTGTTCGACCATGAGTCGGCGATGACGCCCTATCTCGATCCGGACCATGAGCTGTGGCCGGGACTGCTCGACGGCATCCCGGCGGTGTTCCGCCCGCAGATCGAGGAACCAGCATTCGGCGACGAGGAGGGCCAGTTCGTCGCCACCGCTGTACTGTGGCGACTCTCCGGCGACGACCGCTGGCGCGCCGGCGAAGCCATCACGTTCCCCCCACTCCGCGGACCGTACGACGACAACGCCCCGGACGGCTCTGACCTGCTCGAGGTCCTGCTCGACGACATCGTCGATCGGTACGTCACCTTCGCCGAGGACTACTACGAGATCGAGGTCGACCCGACCGTGGTCGAACACGTCGTCGCGCACCGTCCGCTTACTGACGTCGTTGTGCAAGCTTTGAAGCCGGAAGCAACCGTTGCCGGGCTGCACCAGGACGTCGCCGCGATTGGATATCCGATCGGGGCGGCCTGACATCAAGCACACCTGGACCGCCTCGGCAGCACGCTGCTCGCTCGGTATCCGGTCGGTCGGCCAGATCACGCGGATCGCGGCAGAAGAGTGAACTCGATCCTGCTTGCCAGGCGCCAGCGCAGTGGCACGTGGGGGGCTTGCGGAACCATATACCTTGGCAAAGGCCTATTCACCGTCGATGGATCGGGGGCCGAGGCCATGAGCTTCCCAACGCCGCCGCAGTTTCCTCCGCCCCCACCGCCTTCGCCGCAGGCACAGACACGGCCGCGACGGCTCGGGCTGCTGTTCGGTGGCGTGGCCCTGGCCTTTCTGCTGATCTGCGTGACCAGCGCGCTCATCATGGTGCCCCGTCTCACCGGCAAGCCCGGTGACAAGGAGGAGCGAGCCACCGAGGCGCAGGCGGCAGCGAACACCGCCGATCAGCAGCTGAGGCAGGCGGCTGAGCGGCTGCTCACCACGCCGGCGGTTCGCTACCGGGGATCGTTCACCGGACCAGACGGCGACAGCATCAGCATGGACGTCCAGGTCACCAATGAAGGCACGGTGCGAGGCAAGCTGGCCATCGGAGGCCAGACCGCCGAAATCCTGGACCTGAGCGATCGAACATTCCTCCAGGTTGGTGCCGCGTTCTGGCGCGAGGCCGGGCTCACCGACGGGCGCGAAAACGCCTTCGCCAACCGGTGGGTGCGGGTAGCCGGCGACCTCTTCGGATTCGACTTCGGTGACGTCCTGGCGCCCGCTCTGCTCGCCACCGGCATGGTGCCGAGCATCGAGGGAAACGGCTACCCGCAACAGGAGGAGTCGCTAGAACTCGGCGTGCTCACCTCGGTGGACGGCGTTGAGGCACGAGCGGTGATCCTCAACGGTGTCACGTACCTGATCAGCACGACCGAACCGAAACAGCTGCTGGGCGTGAGCACCACCCTGGTGGCCGACGGGGGAAACGGCTTCCAGACGATCGCGCACCGAGTCAGCGACGTCGAGTTGCGCGCTAAGTTGCAGGTCCTCACCGACGACCAGCGGCAAATGCTGTTCAACGAGGTGGAACGCCAGATGGGCGTCCTGGCGCGGTCCCTTGACAGCATCGTCCAGGTGTCGCTCACCGGCAACGTGACCCTCAGCCCCTGCAACACCAGCGGCTGCACCGCGAACCTGAAGCTCCGTAGCAGGGTGACGTCGGCATCGAAGTACGTGACGGTCGGTAAGCAAGTTACCGTCGAGGTGAGCATCACCATGACGTTGAGCGGCAAGCCGGTGCATACCTGCCCGCAACCACAAATCCTGTCCATGAAGCCGAAGGACACCGCCACCATCAAGTGCCGCGCGTCCTACTACATTCCGCCGTCCCGAAGACCCAAGACCTACCAGGTGTACGCCTCGTACACGGCGATCGCCCGGGCGGTCACCACGGCGGACACCAAGAAGATGGCCGCGGACCTCGCTGACGAGCTCAAACGCAACGGCGCGTTGGGCGTCAAGCCGGCGGACAAGCCTCACGAGTACCTGCCAACCGGCGCGAATCCGCCCACCCTGAATACCCGTCAGCAGCAGGCGAAGACCCGTGTCGAACAACTCGCGAAGCAGGCCTGCAAAGACGTGCAGCGGTGGCCCGGGGAGTCACCGCAGCACTGGGGCGACCGGGTGCATAAACGACTCGCGGAACTCGTCGGTGCGGAACCGGCCTCGGCCAACCTGTTCGCGGAGGTCGGCTACCGAGGCGGTCGTCTCGCCAGCAGGTGGAAGAACCCGGTCACCGGGCGGGAGGGCTGGGAGAAGGATGCCAAGGCGCCGGATGTCGTGCTCGGCGTCAACGAACTGCGACCGGAACTCTTCCTCGACCTGAAGACCGGCGCCAAAGGGCTCGAGACCAAGTGGTATGGGGACCTGCAGAACCAGCTCCCGGCAAGGTATAGAAACGTTACGGCGATCACGGTTCGATGCTGAGAAGGGGATGAGCACGTGGATGTCGGCAGGTGGGAGAAGGCCGTCGACACGTACCTGCTACCCGCTCTGGGTGACGGCTGGCGTGCCGCAGAGGGCCGGTTGGTGCGAGGGACTGTCGGCTGGACCGCACAGACTGTGCAGCCGCTACCACCACTGCACCGACGGCCCAACTTCCAGGTGGAGGTAGTCGTCTGGTTGCTAGCGGTGCCGGTCGCCGACAGCTACACGTGCGCACGGCGGCTAGACGGGGTGTTCCCTGAGCCGGACACCCTGGCCGGCTACGAACCGGTGATGGCGGGCATCCGGGAGGTCATTCTGAGGGAGGGCGTTCCGTTTCTGGACCGTTACGGGGATGTGGAGGGCTTCCTGGCGTACCGGCGAGAGTGGGAAGCCCAGGACGCGGAGCGTGGCCTGACCGACCCCGACATGGTTGCGTCTGAGGAACTCGCCTACCTGCATGTGATCCGCGGTGACTGGGACGCGGCGCTGGCCGCGGCAGCGCTGGCTGAGAAGGCCGGTGAACTGAACCGTTCTCGCCCGCACCCGGTCGCCTGGGAGGATGAGATCCTCGAACGCGTTCGCGCGGTGATTGCCCTCGGCCCGGACGGTGCCCGCGAGGCCCTCGCGCGCAACGCGGTAATGACGGCGGCGGCACTCTCATCGACATGAGCGGATGCCGCCCTACCGCCTCTGCGGGGACGCCAAACGCTGACGCCTTCGGATCCGCCGAAAAGGGTCGCCAGCCTGAAGGGCCTGCTCAGGACATTGCCCGTGGGATCGGTGTCTCAGATGACGGACCTGCGGCGGACCTCAGCCCGCTGACTCACGACGCTGGTTGGGGAGCCCGTGCAGTCGGGTGCGCACCACCAGGTCGTTCAGGGCGTCCACGACTGCCGGATCTACGCGCTCGGGCAACACCGAGATGTCCCGGGCCGTCTCCAACTCGGCGCGCAGCCGCGACACGTCGGTGGCGAGCCATCCTGCAACGCCCGCGGGGAGCGGGCCATGCTCGGCCTCCCGTTTGGCGGCAATGAGATCCGGTACGTACGACAACCTCGTTCCGAGCACGGCAAGGTTCGTCTCTACGCGGCCGGTCCGCATCAGGTGGATCCCGGTAAGCAGGACCCGCAGCGTGTACAGCGCCGGCTTAAGCTGCCCGGTCTTGGCGTACAACTTCTCCTGCGTGGCGGCGAAGCCGAGGTAGTGGTGCGCATGGTGACGGGTGACCAGCCGCCGGGCCAAGGAAATGAGTTCGGCGTGCACCGCGGTGGTCACAACCACCAGCGGTGACAACAGCTGCTCCAGAACGTACCCGTTGCGGCTGTTCAACAGCTTGACGAACTTCAGCAGATCGTGGCTGACCACGTCCAACTCGACGTCGTCGCGCACGCCCATGTGCTGCAACGTCTGCGGACCGGTGCGCAACCCGACGACTTCCTCGGGCGAGAGCAGGTGCACGGCCCGCAGGTCCAGATCGGAGTCGATGGACGCGAATCCGTACAGATGCGCGCCGCTGACGGTGGCGAACAGCAGCGGACGGGGCAGGGCGCAGGCCGCCTCGGCAGCCCACGGCGGCACCTCGGTGGTCACTACAGGTTCCTTTCCCGTACAGCCGCGAGCAGCCGATCCACGTCAACCCGGTCGGGCTGATCAGGCAACGCGGTGCTTGCGGTCGCGTCGGAGAGCTCAACAAGTAGGTCCGCCGCCCACGCGGCGACCTCATCCCAGGGCAACTCGCCGCGCCGCACCGCGAGCAGCCGGTCACGCAGGTGACGAACGTCGACCAGCACCTCCCCGGTACGCAGCACGTGCGCTCCGGCGACCAGCAGCCGGATCATGTGCATGGCCTGCTTGTGGTTCGTCTCGCCGGTGCGCTCACGGCGGGCCGCCACTCGGTTGAGCTGATCCCGGGCGTAGTTGCCGTAGGTCTCAGCCACCCGCCTCGACAGAAACGCCTGCCGTGCCGCCAGCAACCACTCCCCGTCGGCGGTGACCGTCTCGACTAGCGGGGACCAGAGCACCTCCAGGACTGTCGGGTTGCCCTGCAGGGCCAGGACGCAGAAGCGTTCGAACTCCCAGGAGAACTGCTCCACCGCCGGACCGTCGAGGTGAGTGGGCGGCTTGTCGAGGTGCCAGAACGCCCGTGTGGGCGCTACATAGACGCCACGCCGGTCGTAGTCGGAGTCCCGGTCATGCAGCCCGTACGCCCGCGAGCCGACCACAACGGCGAGAACCGTATGCCGCTCGACAAGATCGATCACGCCCGGGACGCTACCCAATCACCGCCCTGCACGCGCCACCCTTTTCGAGCACTCCGCGTCCGTGAGGTTCGGCTCTTCGACGAAGAAGACCTCATGGTGGTCCGGCCAGACTGCGACCTAGGCCCGTACTCGTCGCCGTAGAGCACGGATCTCGGCATGGGCGGACATCGCCGGAGTGACAACCGGGACCGCCAGTGCTGACGCCTTCGGACCTGCCGAAGAGGTCACCAGCCTGTATGGCCTGGTCACGGCGCTGCCCGTGGGATCGGCGTCTCAGATGACGGAACCATGACGGACTCCAGCCGGCTCGTCGGCAATGCCTTTCATCGACCTGCAGCAAACCTAGAGGCGTGATGTCAGGCGACCCGAGACACCGGCCGGCGCCAGCCATCCCGGAACGACACTCCCGACCACTTCGATCTCTACTGGGAGGTCACGCCGCACCGCTCGACCTCCATCACCGCAGGTCAAAGCCCCTCGCCTCTGTCCGCCGTCGGTGAGCACTTCGGACGCGGAGACCTCTTCGCCAACCTGCACCCAATCTGCTCCCAGTTGCAAGGCCGGGCCACCCGACAGCTCCTTACCGCTATAACCTGCGCGTACTTTCCTGCCAGGAAACATAGAGGACTGTCGACTGCCGCCCGAAAGCTCTGAGCACTCCGCGGTGAAACAGGACGCTCCACCCACTCTGAGCTGCGCAAACGTGGAGCCGCAGGTAGGGGCGGGTGCAGTTGGGCGACATTCGACGCCGTTGGGTGCAGTTCGAGGCCGTTCAGTGCGCCCGACTGCTCCCAACCTGCTCCCCCTAGATCGGGCTCGCACGGCCGGCCGCTCGTGAACTGCCGGCCCAGTGCTTTTGGTTGGCGTCAGCGCTGCCTCCCGCAGCCGCATCGGTCGAGCTCACCTCGGCGTGGTCGAGATGTCGATCGTGGTGAGGTGGCCTTTGCCGATGGCGTGTACCAGGGATCGACCGTTGGGAAGTAGCCGGTCGATGCGTGCCGGCAGTCGCACGCAAGCGGCGATGTCCCCGGCCCCGTTCACCATGATGAGTTGGTTACCGGCACGGACGAAGAGTGCACCTCCGGAGACAGGGACACCCTCACTGGTAGCACCGGGCGGGAGATGCGTCACCTCTGTACGGACCCCGCAGTCGAGATCGATGATCGTGACGCCGGTGTCTTCGGCCAGCCACAGCGTTCGACCTGTGAGGATCGGCGGCAGCGATGGCAGGTCACGCTCGTGCCGCCACAGGATCTCCACGCCGCTGGCTGGGTGCAGGGCCATGACGGTGCGGCTACCGCTGAGAAAGGCGATGCGGCCGTCTTCGCCGGCGCTAAAGGCGATGCCGGAGTCGGGAAAGCGCACCGGCGCCGGCAGCGACCACTGACCTCTGGTAGCGCCGGTTTGAGCGTCCAACAGCAGCAGTGCCGCCTCACTGGCAGTCGCGATGAGGATCGCATCGGTCGTGCAGCCCCGCTCCAGGTCCAGCCGTAGGGGCAGCGGCCAGGCCAGGCTGCTGTCCGGCGCGGGTCCCGGGAACTGGCCCGGAAGAAGCTCGCCGTTCGCCAGATCCACCCGTATCAGCGGACGGTATCCGCGCCACCCGCCCAGGAAAGCGACAGATCCACTAACACTGATGTGGTGGCGCAGACGCAGCATCGGTGTCGACCACGTCCGCTGCCCGCTGTGCAAGTCGAAACAATGCAGGACCCCAGCCTGACTCAGATAGAGACAGCGTTCCCCCGCGATAACGGTAGTGCCCCAGCAGTCCTCAACGCCCTGCTCCCATAACGGTGCTCCGGTCTGGGGGTCCAGTCGAACCAGACGCGAGTGCCGCTCCGCTACGACAAGGGCGCCGGACGCCGCCGCCAACGCCACCGCGCTCGAGCGCAGGTGCAGAAGCCGCGACCACAGCACCTTCAGCGGTTGATCCACGATGCCTAGTGTCGCGCACGAACCCGAGGGTCTAGCGGCACGCCGTTACGCCAGGACGGCAAGCCTGGCGAGCAGGCCATCGATGGCACCCCCGCTCATCGGCAGGGCCGGGTGTTCGCTGCACGGGCTGCTCGTAACGAACTGTGACGCCCGATCGGCGGCATGAGTAGATGCCTATTGATTTTGGCGGCCACGGGTCAGATGGACGTGACGTAACCCGGGGCTGAAGGCGGCGACGTGGTCCGAGGTGCCGTGATGCGCTTTCGATGGCGTGAACCGGCCTTCACTGACTGCGACGTCGTAGGCGCCCCCGATGGCGTACTCGGCCAGAATTCCGGTCACGTGGCGCTCGGCAGCCCAAGCCAGCCCGACGTCCAGAGTGGCGGACACTCCGGAGGCATATCGGGCGGAGTCACCGTGGAAGATCCAGACGGTTGACCTGAGCGGACTCCGCTGACCAGCAGTAGGCCTGCGGTACTGACCCTCCGGCGTAAAGGAGAACGACTCGGGAAACTTGCCCGGCCGATGGCGTACGGCCAGAAGCACCGGTTCGGGATGGACGCCCGGCGGCCCCGTCTCGACTGCTGTGTTCGCGAGGGCATTCCACAGATGGAAGCAGATGAGGTCGTGGTCACGATCGGCCGTGGTGTAGGCAAGCGTCTTGGGGTAATACGGGTTAGTTCCCCCGATTTGGAGCGACGGTGGCCCGAACGTCTCGATGACTTCGGGCAGCGTCCGATCCCGCGACAACCAGCCGCTGATGTCCGCGTGGAGCTGCTCATACTCTGCCTCGGACAGCGCCCGATCCAGCTCAAGCCAGCCGAGACGATGCGCGATCTCGGCGTAGACGGACGCCGTGGCATCACGCACGGCCCCTGCCGGCAGAACGTTGCGGTAAGCGCCCCCGACACCTGTCGCGGTGAACCCGTCACGTTCACGTAGGCCGTCGCACTCCACCGACCACCGCTTGAGGCATCCATCCACAGCGGCCATCGCCTCGAGCAGAAGCCGTTCGGCCATCTCGTCCCTGCCATACATGCCAGGACGACGAAGCACGCCGTTCACCTGCGCCCGGTGATGCTGACGCGCCTCACCGAGAACGACATCAGCATCTCGACCACTGCTCATCACCGCCGATCATCACACGCCAACGGACTCCAGGACATCCGCTCATCGACATGTGCCGGACGCGGCCCTATCGCCTCCGCGGGGGGCCAACGCTGACGCCTTCGGATCCACCGAAGGGGTCGCCGCAGAGGATGCGCTGGTCACGGCGCCGCGAGTGGGATCGGTGTCTCAGCTAACGGAACCAGCTACTGGTCCGGCAGGCGGGAGTGGAGGGATCCGGGTAACCCATGACGGGCCAGCAGGTCCACCAGTTCCGTGCCACCAATGAGCGTCAGCGGCTTGCCCTGGGTGAATTCGTAAGAGCCTGGGCCGAAGCCCGAGGTGGTGACGAGGATGCCTTTCGTGGCATCCCGATGTTGGACTACGCCGTACAGGTCCCGCACGACGCTTGGCGAGACCGTCGCTCGGTAGCGTTTGACCTGGATGACGATCAGGCCACCCGTGATTGGGTCAGGATCTTCCGCGATGACATCGACGCCCTCGTCGCCGCTGCGCGCCGTGGTCATCACCTTCAGGTTGCGGGCGCGGAACAGGTCCGCGACCAGGTCCTCGAACTGTTCGGGATCCCTCTCGTGCAGGTCGACGTCGGTGGTCTCGTCAGGCGTTGACACAGACGGCGCGTCGGTGACTGTGTCCGCTCGACGGCCGGGCCGCACCGCAACCAGGCGATCCGGCTGTGGAGAGACTTGGCCCCGCAGGGCCGCGAGGCAGTTGCCGGCATCAACAGCTGTCAGGTGTATCCCATGCAGGTCCTCGCGTCGGACCATCGCTGTTACCAGGCACCGGTCCGCGTCTTGTCCTGTCGCGGGGTCTCGCCCGTGGACGTATCCGTTGAAAGCGATCGAGTCCACCTGCCCGAGATAGTCGGAGCGGAACACATCGTCGATCACTCGCAAGGTGCTTTGACACAGCACGTCCCGGTAGAGGGCCGTTCGTTGCCCCGCCGGGAATGCGATCTGCTTGTACTCGTCGGTGTTCTTGATGTACCGGTGGCGTGGCCGATCTTGATTGGGATCCTGGCCGGGATGCCGCGTCGGCATAGCGCCCGGTTGCCGGTGGGATCAGCCTCGCCGCTACTTCCTCGTGGTGCGCACCCCATAACCGCCCGCCGCTCCTCCGACGCGATCGGGAAAGGCAGTCGACTGACCCTTGTAGACTCGGCAACCGAGAAGAGCGTCGATGTAGGGCAGTCGGACAGGGGGACGCTGTGGCGGGATTCGACGTGGTGCCCGAGCCGCTGCGGGACGGCGGCACCCGGCTGGCCGAGGCCGGCGACCGGTTCGCCGATGCGGTGGAGACGCTTGAGGCCACGCTCGCCGGTTACGGCGAGCCGTGGGGCAGCGGTGACCTTGCTTCGCTGATTGGCCCCGCCTACCGGCAGACCGCCGAATACATCATCGGCTGCTTGTACGTGGCCGCCGACGAGATGGCGATCGGCGGCGACGACCTGGTCGGTATGGCGGACGCGTACGAGGCGGTCGAGGACGAGGTGGCCCAGATGTTCACCTCGATCAGCGGGCAGCTCGGGTAGTCCGCGAGTGGGACTCGAGCTTCCCGGCGAGCTGGTCACGGCGCTGAGCTGGATCGGGTACGACTGGCCCGACGCCGACGAGACCGCGCTGTTCGAGATGGGCCAGGCGTGGCTCGGCTTCGCCGACACCATTGAGCAGACGGTGAGCGACTCAACCGGCGCGGTGCAGCCGGTCGTCGCGCAGAACAGCG
Organism: Micromonospora sp. NPDC049175; assembly: GCF_043197345.1. Lineage (NCBI taxonomy): Bacteria > Bacillati > Actinomycetota > Actinomycetes > Micromonosporales > Micromonosporaceae > Micromonospora > Micromonospora sp. NPDC049175. The sequence goes on from NZ_JBICSY010000011.1 coordinate 50,560, forward strand.
GGGACGCGATGGATGCGTTCCGCGCCTGGTGGGAGGCGTCCGACAGCCCGGTGCCGGCGATCGCGAGCGGTGCCACGGCCGCGCTGGTGCTGGGTGCCGGGCTGATGGTCTGCGCCGCAGTGGTCCTCTTCCTCAAGGTGCAGATGATTGTCCAGCTGATCATCCTCGCGGTCCAGGTGGCGCAGGCAATCGCGACGGCGGTTGCCACGTTCGGCGCGTCGCTGCTGGAGATTCCGGTCTTTCAGGCGATCGCGAGGGCCGTCGTCGGCATGCTGATCGACCAGGCGATGGGAATGTTGCTCGGTGGCTAGGCGCAGGGGCAGCGGCGGCGGCAGCTCGTCGAGTTCGGGCGGCTCCGGACAGTCCTCCGGCGGAAGCTCCGGGCGAGGGCGCCAGGACCCGCCGCAGCAGCCGTCCGGCGGCGGGCCTCTGCTGCCGGCGGCCGGGGCGCAAGTCCGGCCCAAGCGGCGTAAGTACCGTCCCAATGATCCGGCTGATCCGGCCGTCCTCGCGGTGGATCGCCCCAAGCTTCGTACCACGACCAGGCGTGCCGTGTTCAAGGATGCCAAGCGGGCGTCCAACGGCGAGGACTTCGTCTGCCCGAACTCCGGCGCGATCATTCCGTGCAAGCGGGATGACGACGGCAACGCGCTGCTGTTCAACGACCGCGGCCAGCAGGACCCGAACGGGTACACGCACCCGGTTGACAACCCGACCAGCGCATCCGGCGATCCTGCGGTCTACCATTTCGGGCACAAGGAGGACTCCGAGTACCGACGGCTCGTCAAGGTCGTCGAGGACCATCCCGGCACGGTGACCAACAAGCAGTTCCGGGACGAGTTAAACGAGCCCCGGCACTTTCAGGTCGAGCACCCGCCGACGAACGTCGCCCATGGATCGGAATCCACAGAACCCGGCTATGGTCACTACAGCCATATGGTGCCCCAGCAGACCACCACGACAGATAGCACAACGGCGGCCACGGACAGCGGCGGCTCGTCTTCGGCCGGCTCGACCCAGCCGATGGATACCAGCCGGCCCAGACTTCGACGATAGCCAGCGGCCACCGGGGCCGGGAGGACCCTCTGATGACCGAACGATTCGCGGACTTTCTGCCACACCTAGAGCGCTACCTGGGCGCGGCTCGGGAGTTCGAGGAACCGACCGCCCTCGGCCGTAACCGCGGCTACGGCCTGTTGTTCTGCTACGCACCGAACAGCCTCGTCTCGGTGGTCACCAATGGCCTGCGGTTCCAGCGGATCACCGTGGTGCTGCCGCAGGAGTTGGTCTGCACCGTACACGCGGAGCAACGGAAGGAGGCACACATGCTCGTGCCTTTGACCACCGAGATCGTAATGGGGCGCCGGGCCGGGCTCGGCCTCGACGAGGTGATCATGTCCGCGGATCCGGGCCCGGTCGTCCCCGGCACCGAGATCGCCGGCGTCGTGGCTGGCACCCACCCGTACGCCGCCGATGGTTTCGACGCCCTGCCGGACTCCGACGGAAAGGCGGAGCTACAGCTGATCACGCTACTGCCGGCGACGCACGCTGAACTCACCTACGCCAGAAACAACAGCATCGACGACCTATACACCGCGTGGGAGAACCAGGCCACCGATCTGCTCGACATGCACCGACGTTCGGCGGTCTGAGCCGCACCCCGCATCCGACCACGACCCTTGGATGGTGACCGCATCGTGTCCGCCCAACACAGCAACGAAGACCTCGGGCAGCTCCTGGAGACGCTCCGTTCGACCGTCCGCAAGAACGTCGCCCAGTCTCCCGCCGAGCCGGTAATCGGCACCGGCACCGGCGCCGCCGGCATGATCGAGGTCACCGCCGTCACCGGCGGCCAGATCGAACGCATCAGCCTCGACCCCCGTGTGATGCGCGTGCCCTCCGAGACGCTCGCCGAAGAGCTCCGCGACGCCGTCAACGAGGCCTTGCGTACCCTGCAAGCCTCCACCACCGCGAACGTCGCGCCGCCCATCGACCCGAACGCACTCACCGCGCAGCTGGAGAAGCTGCAGGAAACATCGGTACGCCAGATGAGCGGCTTCATCGAGGCGATCGCTCAGGCACAGAACCGGCTCTCCGCCCGCCGCGACGAATCACGCTGACGATCGCCTCATACGCCCAGGGTCTCGGCGGGCCAACACGTCACCACGCCGGCCAGTGTGCAGGCACCGCTCGGGCGACTCGGTTGATCTCCAGTTCGCGGTCGCCGTGCTCGACGGCCAACTCACCGACGACGACTACGTGCCGGCGTGCCGAGGCGAGTAGGTGTCCGGCTGCCCGACGTCCGGGCCATCGCTGCTGCAGGGGCTGCACTCTGGCCGAAACTCGGTAGCTCGACGTTGAGGCCCGAGCTTGCCGTGCTGGTAGTGCGTGGTCACCTACAGGTGGCGAGTGCGCGGCAAACCAACCTATGTCCAAGGGCCGTGTGAGCGACCGCTCGTTGTCGCTGTAGAACCGGTCGATTGCAAGGGCAGGGTGTTGCTGGCCAGCATGCCTCAGGATCATCCAAGTAACTGGATTGGCGGGTCGGCCGTGCCCGTTCTCCCGTCGGCGGTCGCTGCGATTGTCCGCAAGGCGTTGGCCGAGGGATGGCAAGCTACCCCGTCAGGCACGGCCTTCCTAATGACTGCGCTCGTGGGCTGATGACACGACGCTTCGGTGACCGGGCCACGTTTGCGGTGGAGATCGGTGAGGTCGAGCCGCACCAACTCCGCGTCGTCGACCTGTGGGCGGCTGGCAAGAGGCTGACCACCGAGGACAACTACGCCTTCCTCCCGTTCTTCATCCGCGTTATGCGGTCGAGCGCGGCGCAGGTGCGCCGACGCGACGTCAAGCCCTGTCCCTTCCCGGGCCGCACAGCGGAGGAGATCTTCCGGCTACTCCACGCAGACGACACGGAGTTTCGGGAGCAGTCCTGGTTCATGCAGTGGGGCGAGACCGTCGACAACGTCTCCAAGTACACCTACCTGGACGACGACCGAGTGATCGTCTTCGCGTTCTGGCGGCTAGACCATCCCTTTCCGGATGACCTGGGCAAGGTTTTCGTCGCCAGGATCCCACCGGAAGAGTTCGTGGCCACCGTCGAGGAAGCAGCCGATTTGCTGGACGCCGAGTTGGTTAACGTCGATCCGCCCCGGTGACCGAACCGCCACGCCCTACGGCGTCAAGCTCACCTTGACGACTCGTTCAAGCACCGGAACGCCTCGACCCGCGCGACGAGGCCGTGATGGGGATACGGCGCGCGCATCACGGCAGGCCCTCGCCTACCGGCAACGCCGGCCTGAGGGGCCGCAGAGGCTCCGGGGTCAAGGGCGGCTCGTGACACCTTCGGGCTCGCCGAAGAGGTCAACGTTCAGGAAGCCCTGCTCAGAGGTTCGCCAGTGGGATCTGGGTCTCAGCTCGCGGGATCCGTACCAACGCCACCGCGACGACAGCCAAAGCCGTGCATCGATGCGGGCTGGCCTCGTGATTGGCGCCGGCAGGCCTCAGTTCAACAGCCGGCACCAGCCAGTCGAGGGCTGGAGGCTTGACCTCTTCGGTATCCACTGGGAGCTCACGCCGCACCGCTCGACTGCCATCACCGCAGGTCAAAGCCCCTCGTCTCTGTCCGGCATCGGTGAGCACTTCGGGCGCGGAGACCCCTTCGCCAACCTGCACCCAATCTGCTCCCAGATGCAAGGCCAGGCCAACCAACGGCTCCTTACCGCCTTGACCTGCGCACATCACCCCGCCAGGAAACATAGAGCGTCGTCGACTGTTCGACAGGACCGCGGAGCACTCCGCGGGAACCAGGACGCCGCACCGACTCTGACCTGCGGCAACGTGGAGCCGCAGGATGGGGTGGGTGCAGTTGAGCGCCGTTCGTCGCCGTTGCACGCAGTTCAAGGCCGTTCAGGGCACCCCGCTGCTCCCAACCTGCTCCCTCAACCTCGCACCGGGCCGCCGACCGATCGTGAGCTGCCGGCCCAGTGCCTTGGTTGGAACCAGCGCTGGCTCCAGCAGCCGCATCGGTCGATCGGGAAGCACCCCTCACGGCAAGTCACCTCGTGATCGACGCGGCCCTCTTCTTCGCGCGGGTGCCATACTCGCCGACGTGAGCTCGCCGCTGGAAACCTTCGCCGGGCTGCTCGATCGCTCCATCCGGGAGATCGCCACCCTGGCCACGGACGCCCGGAGCTTCGACGCGACTCGCATCGGCCGCATCGCCGACATCTGGGACAACAACACTCTGCCTCTGGTGGTCGCCGCAGGTGCTCCGTGGCCACTTCGGTCCAGACGAGCCAGCAGCGCCCTGCGGTGGATGGCTGACCTCGGGGCCGACCGACGCGGGCTGATAGTCGACCTGGACCCGAGCCTGGACAGGGTGCTCCCCACCGCAAGGCCGGAGCGTTCCGTACATCGGGACTACCAAGGGCGCGTCTTCCCGGGCACCTTCCGGCTGACCGCGGAAATCATCGACGCGCTGGCCCACGACTACGACCTCGCCAACGGCAGCGTGCGCTCGCTCACGGCACGACCCTCGGATGAGGGATTGCTGGTACACCTGACCCTGGCCACTCCACGGCGGTTCACACCCAGTACCGGACGTGTCTCGCGGGACGGGTCCACAATGCCCTGGCCCGCCGCGCCGCTGAGGTTCACCTTCAACGGGGTCACCGACTTACAGTTCGACGCCGACGATCGGATCGGGATGGTCGTGAGCCGCACTAGCTTCGGGCCGGCCGTGGCGATCGGGCGCAGCGGTCTTCTGCAGGCGACGGAGGCTTCAGTCTGGCCCGACGACCCGCGCTGGTACGAGTCGACGGCCGGCCAGGCAGCCGACCTCACCACGCCACACACACGGCCACAACGGCGGAAGCCGGCACCGACGTCGACCCTGACCGCACCGCAGCGGGCCGCCACTCGAGCGCTCATCATGCTGATGAACCACGCTCGGCTGGTCCACCACTATCCGAACCTGGCCGCCGGCGTCCCGATCCTCGACATCTGCCGTGTCGCCGCCGATGCGGGCAGCGCCATCCTTGCCGCGAGCGCACGCCGTGAAGCCGAGCGCCAGACAGCATTCGCGGAACTTGAACAACGGTGGCGTCACGTACCACCCAAGGTGCCACCTGCGGCGATCCGTTCCGGCCCGGTCATGCTGCGTCACGCGCGGTACGACGAGCCCCATGACGACTACGACGTCCCGCACCACAGCCGCGCCGTCCTACTCGCCGCGGTGCCAGGCGCAGACCCCGCAGTACCGTGGACTCTCGCCAGCGAGGAGATCACCCGACCGTCGCGGTTCCGAATAACCAGCACCGCGTTCGACGAGGTTCAGCACATCCACCACGACGACAGCGTTCTACGCATCGGCGACGCACTCGTCGTCCGTTGAACCGCGAGCGACTACGTCAAACCTGCGCGCCGCTCTCGGCTGCGCGTGCTCCAGGCCGCATCCACGTACCGCATTCGCGGCGACTACCCGACGAGCGTGGTACCGCTGCCCTAGTCAGCTCAGACACCGACTATCGCGGCGCGGCATTACATGATCCAGCTGATGCGCAGGCTGGTGGCGATCCGGTCAGACCAGGCCCGAACCCGTCTCGAGCCGACGGGTCGGAGGAGTCTGCGCCGGCCCTCACCGCACCCATGCGGCGTCGCCGCGGTTTGATGGCATAGCCCCGGGCGTACCGACTCGACCGCCCGGGGCTCTATGGGTCCACGCTCACGCAGCCCGCCAGCGTGCCCGTTCCTCACCGGCCTTACGTGTGCACCGCATGGGTGTGCCTTTCGATGTAACGCCTCGAGCGCCTTCCGGGGCGCAGAACGCGCCTGGGTGCACGCCCTGCCGCACTGACGGCGTTGACGGTTTCGCGGTGGTCGGTTTCGGTTTGGGCTTAACCGTGGTCGTCTTCGGCTTCGGAGCGGTCGTTTTCGTGGGCGCGGGCTTCGTCGCCGGTTTCACGGTGCGCGTTGGCGTGGGTGTCGGCACCGGCGGGGCGGTTGTCGCGTCGGCTGACGTCTCACCGACCGCCGGGGTGGGCGTGGTGTCGCCGTCGATAAGTCGCCCGATAGCTGGTGGGGTGGATGAGTTCGGCGCGGACACGGGCTTGGTGTCGTCGTCGAACGCGCTGCTGATGCCGCCGCCGCAGCAGCACAGGCCGAGCAGGGCCGCGATTCCAAGGCCGATTTTCTGTTTCCGGTTGAGTTTGCTCACCGAACACATGGTTGTGAGTGGGCGGGGTGTTGGGCACCCACCGACCGGACGGGACGGTGTCAGGTAGGCGACTCGCCTGCCGTCAGCGCGGTGGCCTCAGAGCCGCACGGAAACCTGGTCCAACCTGAGGCAGCAACTGCCTGCTTGACAGCATGCCGATGGCACCAAACCAGGTGGCATCTGGCGTAGCGCAGCCCTGCGACACTGACCCTGCCGGAGCCGTGAGATCCCACTCCATCACTCATGGAGCATGATGAAAGTCTCGGATTGGACTGCCCTCGTTGGTCTTGCCTTAACCATGGTCGGCATCGGCGTCGCGATTTGGACAACCCTGCGCGGCCGGTCCGTCAGGAGCTACCTCAAGACCCGAGAGCGTGTGCGCAAGCACCAGGCGCAGTTGAGCGCGGACGCCTGGAACCGGGCCGACTCAGCCTGGAAGCGGCACGACGTCCCGATGCTAACTAGCGACGGCTGGATCCTTCCCAGTCCCGTCGGCCTTGATCGCGTTCGACTCAGGTGGCTCGATGCGCCGATCACTGCTGATCGAAGCGCGGCCAACGCCGCCAGAGCGAGCCGCCTCCTGCCACGCGACCCGGATGGCGGCAGACGGCTGCGCTACAGCGAGTCCCTCGTCCGACTCGACCACATGGACCACCTCTTCAACGGCGCCGTATACCGGCCTGTATCCATCACGCCCGACCACGGCGGCCTCGTGCTCGACTTCCAAGTTGGTCAGTATTTCGACTACCTGGACACGTCCGAGGTACTGGCGTACGAGTCGGCGACGGGGCGCCAACGCTACCGCCACGCCCTGAAGGACCCGTTCGACCTGCGAGCGCGGTCCGCCAGCCTGGGCGTGCTCACGTTGACCATCCGGCGCGGACCCAATACCGCAGGCTTCTTCATGCACGCTCGCGACGGTGGTCAAGTAGTCGTCGGCTCTGAAGTAATGCACGTCATCCCTGCCGGCGAATTCGCACCGTCCGACCGCACCTACGAATCGCTCAGACACGACTTCGACATCTGGTTCACAATCATGCGCGAATACGCTGAAGAATTCCTCAACATGGAGGAGGCCTACGGTCAGGGGGGCGAGTGGCTCGACTATTACAACAAATTTCCGTACCGGCAGCTCAACGAAGCCCGGGACGACGGCCGGCTTACGGTCCAGGTGCTCGGGCTGGGACTCGACCCATTGACGTGGAAACCTGAACTCCTGACGGTCTGCATCATCGACGCCGAAGTTTTCGATGCGGTCTTCAAGAACATGGTGCGAAAAGGGCCGGAAGGAACCCTCGTCGTCGGTCGGGAGGGACAGGGCCTGCCGTTCGACCAAGAAACCGTCAACCTATACGCGAATCACCTCAACACCAGGCGCGGCGCCAGCAGTTGCCTCAACCTCGCCTGGCATCATCGCAAGCTCCTGCGCCTGTCGAAGACCTGACCCGCGGGCGAACTCGATAGGACAATGAGCGCTTCGGATCTGCCGAGGAGGTCTCCAGCCTGAAGGGCCTGCCGGCAATCTTCGACTTTGACTGCGGCGAGCCTTAGGGTCAAAGCGTGACGACGGAGCCAGGCACCTATCACGTGGCGGACAACTCGCCCGTGGCGTTCGTGGATGCCCTCGCAGCGTGGATACCGCTCGCCCATGAGGAGTTGGTCACGACGGCACGCCGGTACAACGCCGTTATCAAGTACAAGCATCTCGGCGAGCACGTGCAGGAGCGGTCAGGCATCCGTACGCGCATGTTGCTGACCAACTGGATCGGGAAACTCCTCGAAGAGGTCGCTATCTTGGCAAAGGCCGCAGGTGGCCCGCCGCTTACGTCGCTGTGCGTACGTCAGGACGGCACGATCGGAGACGGCTACGCCAAGGCACCAAAGTCCGTCATGGATGTCCCCGGCGAAGATATCGAAGTCTACGCCGCCGAGCACCGCCTGCTGTGTTACCGGGCTTACGACGCTGTCGGCCTGCCTGCTGACGGTGGCCGACCTGAGCTGACCAAGGAACTGGCCGAGCGCCGGGCAGCTCGCAGGGCTGCGACGGAGCCTATACCCCGACCCCGCTGCCCGACCTGCTACACCGAGTTGCCCGCGTCGGGCCGCTGCGACTACTGCGCATAGGCTATGGGCCGGCCGAGGCCCGCGGCACTGCCGCATCGCCAGCGGAGCGCCATGACTCCAGGCTCCGAGGACGAGCGACTCTGGCAGTGGTGGTCGCCTACCCCCAGCGGCGGCGCCGATAGACCTGGACTTCACGCACCGGCATCTCGGACCAGTGCAGCGGCCGGTCGACGACGGGTCGGGCGAGGTAAGGGGTGATCCGGTCGCGTTCGTGTTCTTCGGCGAATCGTTCAGCCTGCATGGTTTCACCAGCGACGTCGAGAGCTTTGATGAGTTGCACGACGAGGAGGTCGAGGCGGTGGTTCTCCGCTTCAGCGGCCGTGAGGCGCTCGTGAGCTACGACGGCACGGTGGCCGCACCATTGCCGCAGAAGTTCATGCTCGGGCCGAACATGCTCGCGATACCACCGATACTCCCATTCCGGACTGGTCTCTTCGCCCTTGTGGATGGGATGCGGGCCGCCGTGTTTGCACTTGTGCCGAGCTTCGGTCTCCTCCTCGATCACGTGCTCAAGGATGGTGTGCGAGTGGGCTCGGCAGGCGGCCTCCGCGATGATGACAGCGCCGGCAGGTGAGACGATCGTAACGTCATCGGTGACGAACCACTGAACCGTCGCGAGGATCTCCTCTACGGGCACCTCAAGGATGTCGGTCAGCTTCGCGCGATCCTTGATGATCGTTGCGTTTTCGACCGGACGCCAGTCCAGGTCTGCCACATCCTCAGGGATGAGGGCGGAGTAGACGGTGAGAACCGCGCCCCGCTCGACTGAGTCGAGCTCGAAGTCGTCGATGCGCTGCCAGTCCGCTTGCCGGGCGTCGTAGGCTTCAACGTCGGCCCACCGGGCTTTCAGCCGGGCTGACGACACGGTTTGCAGACGGCGGCCCTCGTCGTCGAGGAACTCCACCTCGATGCTCGCACTGGCCTTCTTCGGCGTGACAGCCTTGATGCGCACGCGTTCCGACGGCGCCGTGTCCCGAGACCGGTACGCCCAATCGTCGCCGACGACGTACTGCGATGCATCGAACGCCACCTCAACCGCCCTTCGGATACTGCCCCTGCCATCTCACAGTGTGACCCGCTCCCACAGCGCTCTGACATCAACTGATGGCCAACGCTCACCAGATCGTGAGGGTCTCTGCCGAGGACGAAGCTCGTCGGCATAACCGACCGTTGGATGACATCGCCGTGAGCGGTTGATGCTCAACGCCTGACCACCTCGGTAACCACCGGGAGGCACGCCGCACCGCTCGGCCACATCACCGCAGGTCAGAGCCCTCGTCTTTCTCCTGCGTCGTGAGCACTTCGGGCGCGGCGACCTCTTCGCCAACCTGCACCCAATCTGCTCCCAGTTAGCGACGTGGAAGCGACTGTGGTTGGCCGTCGAGGGGCACAGAGATTGGGCCCGGCAGGCGAGGTATCGGCGCGGCCCAAGCCGGAGCCTGGAAGTGCAACGCCGGCCGCGGCACGTCGGGCAGTTGTAGGGCTGTGACATGCGCTGATATCGAGTACGGCGACCAGGTGATTAGCAAGGCGAGGACCACGACCGGCTGGGCATACCTCCGCACATGCGCCGGATCTGCTCAACCTTCCAAGACATCCAACGAGCTCACAAGGAGGCACCGCCCGTGCCTGACGAAATCGTGTTCACGGTAAACGGAGTCAACGCGGTACCAGCACAGCGCATCTCGCTGGTCGAGGCCGGCCTACTGGAACGTCAACACCTGCAGCAGTGGGTCATCGACCATCCCGAAGTCATCGACAGCGACATGAAGGTCGTGACCTTCGAATACGGGCGATGGATAACAGCCGGCGGCATGCCGGCCGCCGACCGACTCGACGTGTTGGGTCTGGACCGGGCCGGACGGCTCGTCGTCGTCGAACTCAAGCGGGACCGCGCCCCAGACACCGTCACGATGCAGGCGATCAACTATGCGGCCATGGCCCGCCTGTTCAGCCTCGACAGCCTCGCCGAGGTTCACGCCGCTCACCTCGGCGGCGACACGACTACCGACGAGGCCCTGGCACAGCTGAAGGAATGGGCCGAAAGCGTGTCCGACGAGACATTGCGAACGCCAAGGATCATCCTCATGGCCGGCGACTTCGGACCAACGACTACTAACGCCGCTCTCTACCTGTACGAGTCCGGAATTGACATTCGACTCGTCCGCTACCAGCTCTATCTCACCAGCGGTGGAGAGACCGTCTTGTCCGTGGCACGGCTCCTACCGGTTCCGGATGCGGAGGAGTACATGGTCCGTCCGCGCTCGAGCAGTGGCACCCAGGTCGCCACGCAAGCCGCGAAAGTCCGCCGGGCCTCCGCTGTGGATCGGCTGATCGCACACAAGACCATCCCCGATGGCACCGAACTGACCATCGTCGTACCCGACCAGGTCGGTCAAGACCGTGAAACCATCCGAGCCTGGCTGGCGACGCACCCCGACCGCGCCCGTGTGCGCTGGCACAACGACAGCTCCGGCCCCGCTGAATGGGCGCACGACGGTGCACGGTGGCGGCTGATCCGACTCATCAGCCACATCATTGAGACTGCGACCGGGCAGCGGCCCAACGCCCAGGTCTGGGCCCAGGGCTGGTTCCGCGACCAGAACGATCGCACGCTGCACCACCTTGCCGAGCCGCTGTCCTAGAGCGAACGAACTTCTCACGCCGCGTTCGCCATACCACGGGCTGGCAGCCACGCTGAGACCTACGAGATCGACGAACCCAGCTTGACCGTCCGGCGCTTGAAAGGAACCGGACCACCTTCCAGGTGGTACAGCGCCAGGGTGTTGAGGTCGTGACGCTCGAGGGATCCGGTTGCCTCGACGACACCGTTGTGCGCGTCGGAAGTCAGGGTAATGATCATTTCGGCGTCAGCGGAAACGACGAGGCCAGGGCTGCGGGTGGCGAAGATGTACTGCCGGCTGCCTCGCAGGTCGCGAAGCTTCGCCACGAGGTATTCCTCGATCCACGGTGCGTGAAGGGCGTCCTCGGGCTGGTCGATGATCAGGGGGTCGTTGCCGTCGGCGAGGGCGATGATGAGGATGGCGGTGCACTTCTGGCCGTGCGCGAGCCGCTCGATCGCGACATACCCGTCGTTGGCGTGTTTGCGGAACTCGACGGAAAGGCCGTCGTGCAGGTCGAGGGCCTGCATCCGCAGGAAGTCCTCGATGGCGCCCTTCTCCCGCACGTGCTCAAACAACGTCTCGACGTGCCTGCGCTCGGCACCCGTGGCGTCACACACACCGTCGGCGTCGTCAGCGAGGAACGAGCGGACCAGCTTGACCGGGGTCGACTCCTCGCAGATCAACTGCAGGACCTGAGCCCGCAGCCGCGATCCTTTGGCGATGGCCGTCAGCTCGGTCAGGTAGGCCGAGTCGTCGTTCTCGGAGAGCATCTTGATCCGGACGATGCCGCCCATAAGCTTGTTGAGCGCCTTGATCCGGTCCTCACGCCGTCGGCGCCGCGCCTTGCGCGCCTCGATGAGCTCGGCGATCAACTCTTCCCGGTAGGACATGGCCGTGGCCAGGTTCGGCACGAGATCGTCGTCGAGCTGGGTCTGCTGCGCGTCGAGTTTCGCCTTCTCCGTCTGGAGTTCGACGAGCCGGGTGCGCAGGGCGGCGAGACCCTTGTTATCGACATCGATACGGCTGACCGCCTCGGCGAGTTCGTGGTCAAACTGCCGGTACCGGTCGTGCCACTCCTGTCGGATGTCGACGAGTTCCTTGTTCACCACCAGCAGGACCTGCGCCAGCTGCGCGTTCGCCGTCTCGATCGCCTCGCGCAACTGTGTGTATGCCGTCTGCGCTCGCTGGTAGAGGTCCTGGTTGTCGGCGATGGCGGCCGAGGCCCGGAACTTCTCTCCGCTATCCGTTCGGGCGGTGACCTTCAGCTCCGGGATGCCGACCACAGGCTCGAAGAGGGCCTTCTCCGCACTCCACTTCGCCTGCATCTTGATGGTCTCGCCGTCGAACAAGCCGGATAGCTCTTCCAGGCGCTTCTCGACCTCCGGATGGGTCTCTAACCTCGCGCGGGCCTGCGCAATCTTCGTCTCGAGCGATCCGATGAGTCGACCGTTGTCGTTGAGCTGGCTGACCGCGTCGGTCTCGCGGATCTCGAACTCGGTCAGGTCGAGGGCGGCGTCGATGAGCGCCATCCGGCCAACCGGCGTCCGGGCGTACTCGATCACCTCGCCCTGCGAGAAGCCAGCGATCGCGATCCGGCCGGACAGGCCGGTCAGCTGCTCGGCGTCGCCGATGAACTCAGGCTGGGTGGAGCCGTCCTCGAAGTACGCACGGCGTACGAGGCATCGCGCGTGGCCGCGGATGAGCACGACCTCGACGGTTGAGCCCGAGGTGAGCGCGTACTTCAGCCGGGATTCGACCTCCTTGCGGACCTGAGGAAAGTCGTCGGCATCGGTCTGCTGGTCGAGAGTGAACCGGACCAGCTCGATGAGCAGCGATTTGCCCGCTCCGGTCCCGCCAAGCAGGCAGTTGAGATCGCACGAAAACTGGAACTGCTGACCGTCGAGAAACCCACCGGTCACGGTCACAGACTCGATCACCGTGTGCTCCGACGCCAAGGGTTCTTCTAGTCGGACACGCAGAGCCGGATCCGCCAGCGCATGCCGCAGGCCACACAAGTCCGGCCGCGACGCCTTGATCCAGGTCCGGCGCTGGCCGATGCCACTCAGGACGTGGGTGCTAGCACCGGGTGCGGTGGTGTCGGAACTGCGGACGACCGCGAGCTCGCGCCGGCCGTCGAGCCGCGCGTTGATCCGCTCGACCTCAGCGAGGTCAACGATCTCGACCGCGCCGATGGCGTCGTCGAGCAGCGTCTGGTTGATGCGGTCGGCCACGGCGAGGCGGAGCAGGCCCTTCTCCCGCTCGGCGTGCGCCGGGATTGCCAAGCCGCCCCGGGCCGTGATGACCTTCGCGGTGTCGATGAACCCCTTGTCCAGGGCCTTGTGCAGGTCGCCGTGGTCGGTGCGGAGCACCCCGAGTTCAACGAGCACGTCCTCGATCTGCTGCGCCGGGGTGCCCTCTTCCCAGATGGCGAGGAGATGCCCTTCGGCCGTGCTGAGCTCCAGGCCGGGCAACACCACGAGCGTCGTGTCGCGGGCGGCCTCAGCCATCCTGTCGCACCAGCCGGCAGTGTTGTGGTCGGTGACGGCGATCGCGTGCAGCCCGGCGGCGATCGCCGCGTCGACGATCTGACGGGGCTCACTCGCGCCGTAAGTTTGCGTGTCGACATCGCGTGAGGCAGGGGTGTGTACGTGGAGGTCGACGGCCCAGAACCGTGCGGGTCCGCGCTGCGTGACCGCCGGAGATGCCGCCCGACTACTCCCCGTTGAAGCCGTTGCTGACGTCAAAGCACTCGCTCCGTGTGATCGTTCGCCGATGGTCTGAGCGCCCGGCTCGACACTGTAACGCTCAGTGAACCCAAGAAGAGGCGCGACACTCGCCCATACGTACGAATAGCCGCCACCGGAGGAGGCCGTGTCAGACCATCCGCCTCGGTCAGCCATCCGACCTGCCGAGGAGTTTCGGCTTGGCGGGCGGTTGGCCTCGTCCAAGGACGAGGCCAACCGCCCGCACGTACCGTTAGCGGGGTGCGCTGAGCCCGCCGGTCTTTGCCTGCGGAAAGCCGGCAGCCGCCCGGCGTGCGCGCGAATTGCTGACGTTGTCACGCGAGGAGCAGGCGGGCCGCCGGTGGACCCTGGCCCGGTGGCTGCGGTGCTGGCTGTCGACCAGCCCCGATCCGCGCGGCAACAGGGATGCCCTACACGCCGAGACGTGGCGGTATTCCTGGTTCCGCACCTCGGGCAGCTGATCCTGGGTGACCTGACCGAACGGCAGCTAAGGCGGCGTTCGCGCGGATCGCCGTCACCCACGACCGGGCCGGGCAGCCGCAGATCCCGTGCACCCTGCACCACGTGCACACCACACCTCGCGAGCGGCGTTGAACGCCGCAGTTCGAGAAGGGCTGATCGGCGACAACCCGGTCCGCCGGGTCGAACTGCCCGCCCGGGACCGGTCGAGAGCTAGTCAAGTTCGGCAATCAGACGCAGCGCCTCGCTGTCTCGTACGACGATCTCGCGGTAGCCCGTGGCGACAACGTCGTCCGCCCGAAGACCTCCGAGCGCCTTCTGCAGGCTGATTTCCGCGGCGCCGCAGAGGGTAGCCAGCTCGTCCTGCGTTAGTCGGATGTCGATGACCAACCCGCGAGGGCTGCGTCGTCCGTAGGCGACTGCGAGTTCCCACAGGACTCGGGCCAGACGAACTCGCACAGGGTATGAGGTGAAGTCGATCCGTCGCCGGTTGGCCCACCGAAGACGGTCGGCGACGATCCCGGCCACCTCTAGGGCGGCTTCAGGGTAGTCGCGGAGGAAGGCCCTGAATGCGTTGCGGTGGATGATCCGGATGGTTGATGGACGACACGCAGTGATCGTCGCCGTCCTCGGTGTGCCGTTCAGGGCGGAGATCTCTCCAACTATGTCGCCAGACACGCGGATCGCCAGCAAGGCGTGCCGGCCGTCGGAGAGTGCTGCCGTGACTTTGACGAGCGCGTCATGGAGCAGGACCACGTGGGTTTCCAAGGCGCCCTCCCGGAGAACCACCTGGGCCTCTCGCACCGAGCGCCTGACTCCCACCGCCAAGAGTTGCTCTCGCGTCGACGGTTGAAGGCGTCCGAGGAACGTAGCGGGTGGCCAGAGCACTTCCTCCATGTACGCCTCCTCAGGCTCCAGAGATCATCCTTCACGTCTCGCGTCGATGTCGCTACACCGCGCAGTAGCCAGTCACGTGATCGCACCCGCAAAGGTTTTGAGGATCACCAAGCTGACGGCGGAGCCCAGCGACGTGAGAAACCAGGGCATACACCGTCGAATGCATAGATGCTTCGCCATCGCGATCCGGGCGAGTACCACCACGAAATCCCAGGCTTCGTTCCTGTGCCGGGTGGCTGTGGCAATCGATGGCCGCTGGCCAACCGCGACGAGATCCGGGAAACCGAACCGGTTCGTACCACCAGCGCTGGGCAGACGGGGCCGAAGCGACAGCGCGAGCTGGCAGGTGGCCACCGTCATGGCTATCACCATGGTGGCCGCAAGGAGCACGGTAAGGGCGGCAACGCTTGTGCTGCCATCCGGCGAGACTGGCAAGGCTTGATCCACGACCGTCGCGGCCATGCCTCCTTCGGCCGTCAGCAGCGCCAAGGCTTTCGCGTCCGCATGTCTGATCGAGGCTTGCAGTGATGCCGCCGTGACTAGGCCGACATGAAGATCCCGCCACGTGTCCTCGCCGCTGCTTGCTCTCCGGCTTCTTCCCATGCTTCGAGTCAAGGCCATATTGGCGAGAGCCATGGGATCGAAGTATCGCTTGTCGCTGACTCGACAGTGGACCTTGTTCCTGTATTTGTATGGGATTTCCAGCTCCGCCGGCCTGTAGAGATGAATCTCGAATGACTTGTCGAGCCAGTGAGGGATGGAAAGCACATGGCTTACGTCACGGACCCAGACCGGCGTGTGTTGGTCGCTGTGGACATGGAGTCCTACAGCGGCCGAGACAACGTCCTACAGCATCGAGCGCAGCTGGCCTTTCGGGAGGTCATGGCGACGGCGTGCGACGAGTTGGGCTTCGACCGCGCCAACTGGTTGATCCAACAGGGAGGCGATGGTGAGCTAGCTATCCTCCCGCCAGGCGCCAGCGAGCGGGCGGTTGTGACGCGGCTTACGCCGGTCCTCGATCGGTTGTTGCGCGAACACAACCGTGGGCTCAGGCATGAGGCACGTATCCGTTTGCGCGTCGGTGTTCACGAAGGGCCGGTTCATCTCGACGGGGCGAACGGCTACCCAGGCGACGCCGTCGTGACAGTCTGCCGACTGGTGGACTCGCCCCAGCTCAAGGCCGCGTTACGGCAGTTCCCGGGGGCTGCGGTCGCGCTGATTGTGTCGGACCGGCTCTACCACGACATCGTCCGCCAGTACCAGGATCTTCGGCCTGAGCACTTCCAGCAGGTGACGGCACGACTACCTGAGAAGCACTTCGAG
This sequence comes from Micromonospora sp. NPDC049175, assembly GCF_043197345.1. Lineage (NCBI taxonomy): Bacteria > Bacillati > Actinomycetota > Actinomycetes > Micromonosporales > Micromonosporaceae > Micromonospora > Micromonospora sp. NPDC049175. The sequence goes on from NZ_JBICSY010000011.1 coordinate 66,948, forward strand.
GCCACCGCCTGGATCTACGTTCCGGGCGAGAGTATTTCCACCACCTACGAGCCTCCTGGTCCTCCCGTTTCCGCCTCTGACCAACCACACGACGGGAGCGGCGCTGAGAGCGTCGAACGCCGTGACGACCGGTCTCGCCCACAGCTGGCCAGTGGTGGGCAGGTCTTCCAGGACATCCGGTCGCGGGGAATTGGTGCGATCGGCAACGGCAATTCGATCTCCGTCTCGGGCCGCCCAGAAGACCTCGACTCGTGGGGTTCGCCTCGATGAGCGACACCACCCCTGACGGAGACAGGTCGCCGCCCAGTACGTCCTCCGGAGAGGCAGCGTCCGGCGACGCAGCCCTGCCGGAGCCGCGGATAGATGAGCCGGTTCGCCGTGAAGAGGAGAGTGCTTCGGACTCGACAGCCGAGTCGCAGGAGGAGCAGGAGGAGATTGTCCCGGGTTCCTTACGGATGGACCCACGAGTGGGTGCGGAGCTGTACGGCACCCAGTTCTCAGCCGTCTACTCGGGGATCGACGCCCGCGGTGTGAACGCTGTCGGCAACAACAACACGATTCACGTCGTGACTATCACGGGTCAACCGTCGACGAAACCCATCATCAGGGATCTGCCGGGAGTACCCGATCTGCTCGCGGTGTACGCAGCGACGGGCGCAGATGAGGAACTCGGGGAGAAGCTCGGCCAGCGATCCACGGCGTGCCTGGCAGGTAGGCCGCACACCGGGCGGTTCAGTACCGCCTGCGTGGCGCTGGCTTGCCGCCATAGCCCGGATCGAGTACATGAGATCCTGCTGCCGGGGGATGTTGCGCCGGAAGTACTCCGCCGAGCGGGCGACAGCATCGAGGAGGATCACGGTTACGTGCTCCGGCTGCCCGGCAACAGCCACGGCCAGGTAATGCGCCTGCTAGCAGATCTCTTTCGACGACGGTCCGCGAGCCTGTTGCTGATCAGGCATGACGACTCGCGTGCGGGTGTTCGGCACAGCGCCGAGGTGCAGCACGGGAGCCCAGCACCGCTGGCCGTCTTTCGCGCTCATCTTGGTCATCACCTGCGCGACCGACTGAGGCTCAGCGACGAGGAAAGCGCCGAACTTATCCGCGGGTATCTCCACCACAGCGACCTCGTCGATGCCCTGCACAGCACCTATGGACCTCGCGAGGTGGTGCCAATCGCCGAAGCCGTCGGGCAGGGCCATCCGGCCGACGGCGGCGCACTGGCCGAGATCCTCCGTAGCTCGCAACCGCGGCGCAGGGCTCGTGCGGCGGAAATCCTGCGTTCGGATGCCGGCGGCGCTAGCCGACGGCCCCGGCGGGCTGACCAGCACGAAAGGGCCTTCCGGATTGCGTACGCCGTTTTCGCCTGGCAGTCCCTGCATTACGCCTTCGAGGCGGCCGGCATTCTGCTCGAGGAGATCGACGGGCAGGCCAAGCGGGTGGACTGGGGCCGGCTGGCGTTGCAGCACCCAGTGTCGGAGCTGCTCGGACCGCTCGCGGTGGACTGGCAGGAGGGCCGAGAAGCCACCCGGTTACGGGGCGGGTCGTCACGTTCGGCCTGGCTGCATGACGGCGGCATGCGCGGCGTCATCATCGATGAGGCGTGGCATGAGTTCGACAGCACTCGGCCAGCCCTGCTCAAGTGGCTGGACAGGCTGGTCTCGGAGGATGACGAGCCGATGCAGCGAGCGGCGGCTGAGGCGGCTGGCCTGCTCGCTCACCATGATTTCGCGCGGGTCTGCGCCGACCTCATTGACGGCTGGGCGGCCTCACCCAAAAGTCGGCTTCGGCAGGCAGCGGCCTGGGCGATGGTCGCGGCTGACATGGGCGGACAGGTGGGTCATCTCGTCCGTGGGCAGGTCCGAGACTGGGCCAGTGGGCATCGCAACTTGCAGCGAGACGCAGCCGCCCGCGTGTACGCCAGTGGGCTGCAACAACCGGATCTCAGTTGGAGCCTCGCCGACCTACGTCGCATCGCCCAAGATCCGATGCAGCAGCACACGTACATGGTCGCCGAGGGCGTGTACCAGCTCTACGCCCCGCACAGGGCGGATCAGATCATCTTCGAACTCGCGGAGTGGTCGGACGACCGACAGCTACAACTGCACGCCGCCGGCGCCTTGCTCAGTCTGGCCGCGATACCGGCCGACACCTCCCCGATCGGCGTTCCCGAACTCATGGTCAGAGCCGCAGCGCAGGAGGTCGACAGCCACGATCTCGTACGCCTCTGGCAGGTGGCGCTGTTGACAGCCGGTGTGTCGCGGAGGGCATGGAGCACCTTCGAGCAATGGCTGACCAAGGCTGACTCCGACGAAGCCATGCGTAAGGCGACCGCAGCGTTGGTCACCGACCTCACCGCCTTACCAAGCATGGGTCGCCGGATGAGGTTCCACCTCGCCCGGCATTCGCAGTTCGAGGACGGGCTACCGGAATGGCTCGACGCCGCGATGAGGAAGTGACGACATGACCGACACCACCAACACGGCCGGTTCACCCGCCGCCTGGCGCCGGTTCCGATCATGGCTACTGACGCTATGGCACCGTCTCGTGGCGGCGCTGCGCGGGCCCGAGCCTGTCCCCATGCCCCCACCGCCCCCGCCACCACCGCCGCCAGGCCGGTTGACCGAACGCCGGGACGCACCGGCGCCGATCATCGTGCCGGCGCGCGGTTACGTCTTCACGTTTCGCGTCCACGCCACATTCGTATGGTCATCCGAAGGAATACCGAGGGAGTTCCTCAGCGGCTCTGCCCAGTACTTCATGCCCTATGCCGTTCGAGCCCTGACACGTCTCGCCGCCGCCCGAGCCCGCAACGTCGTCGCGCACCGCGCGAGAGAACTTGAGGTAGAGCTGCAGCGGGCCATCGCCGACAGCGGGGCGTGGCGGTACGAGCGCAACGGAGTGCGGGTGACCTGCCAGCCGTACGTGTGGGTAGAACTCGATGAGAGCGTGAAGAAAGCAGTCAAACCGTATTGGGAGCAGTTGATCAAGCTCGACTGCGAGTACGACGTGGATGCGAAACGCGCACAATACGTAGATCGGATGAGCCGGCAGTGGCTGGCAATCCTCGAGAAACTCGTCGAGAACCCCGTCGCCGGCGGCGCGGCCAAGATGACCAACGAAGGTCTCGCTGCTGTCGTTCGAGACCTCATCGCCGAACAGAACGCCACCGCGCAGCGGCTGGAGGACCTCCTCGGTGAACGGCTACGCAACGGCGACGCCTACGAGCAGGCCACGTCATTTGACATTCTGACCGAGCGACTGAACGGTCACGGACCGAAACCCACATCGATGCCGACTTCAGGCTCGCGCGGCTCGTCTAAGGCTTGACGTTTACGGGAGGCCCACACCCCGTCGAAGACCCCTGAGCGAGGTGATCAATGGTCGCGTGCTTGCCCCGCCGCACGATCTGGTGCAATCGGCGCACGGCCACTCAAGCTCCCCCGCAGGGGCTCGCTACGAGTCCCACCCTGTTGACAGAGATCCAGCGGCATAGCATCGATCGTAGGCGGGAGCCCCACCGCACCGACCATCTCCGGCACCCTCTGGGCTCTGTTGATCGGTTGCTTGATTGCCGCGATATAGGGAACCGTGGTGGCGCCCGCCGGACGGCGTGACGACCCCGAGGCAAAGAGGAGCCCGTGACGGACGACCCGGCGACGCAGGCGATCCGCGCGTTCTGGCAGGACCGCCAAGCTCCTACTGCCGAGCGACGACTGACGCCCGGCGGCGACGCGATCACAGGACTGCTGACGGACATGCTGGTGGGGCATGGCGTCAGCCAGGACGCGGTTCGCCCGCGTCAGGCACCGAAGCTTCCCGGCGGCTACGGGTTGGGCAATCGGCGCTGGGACCTGCTAGTCGTCGACGACGAGCTGCCAATCGCGGCGATCGAAGTCAAGGCCATGACCGGTACGTCGATTGGGCACAACATGCGCAATCGGCAGGAGGAGATCGTCGCCGTGGCGACCGACTTCGCCCGGACATATCGTTTGCCGCAGGTGCAGGAGGTGAAACCCTTCGTCGGCCTCGTCCTGATCGTGGAGGACAACGAGGTCTCGGCCCGCCTACGCCGCTCCCCAGAACCTACAGCCGGCACCAGCCCCATGTCCTACCAGGAACAAATCCGCACATTTCTCAGCAGGATCGTCAAAGACGGCCTTTACGACGCGGTTTGGTTCGTCGTCACTGCCCCGCCGCCGCATTTCACCGTTGCCGAACCGGACAGCGCTTTTGGTTTCGAGCACTTCTCCCGCACGGCTGCCGAGCGTATTCGGCAGATCCGCGCTGCCGACGACGACGCGACAGCGTTCGGGAAGACGCTGGCTGACCACGCCGATATCGAGGACATCCTGTCCGGCATCACCTCTACGCCGCGGGGCCTGTCCGCAGCAGAGGCTTCGGTCATTCAGCGGCGTCGTGACGTGGTCGCCGGGCTTCAAAGCCTGGCGCTCGAGCCGGCAACGACCGAGTCGGCGATGCAGGCTGCCATCAGCAGGAACTACTGGCTGTTCGGCGGCCAGTACATCGCGATGGCGCCGCGCAGCATCGTGCCGCTCGATCAGTACGACATCCCCTTAGTCAGCGCGGACGGCAGCTTGCATGTAGTCGAACTCAAAGGCCCTGCCGGCCGGCTGGTTCGTGAGCATCGCGGAAGCCTGATCGTGGCCGACGAGGTACACGAGGCGGTCAGCCAATGCCTCAACTACCTGCGCTCGCTGGACGAAACCGGCGCGACGCTACAGACGCTTCGGCAGAACGAAGGGCGACCTGCCTACGACTTCCGACGTAGCCGTGCGACCGTGATTATTGGTCACCCGGACCGAGCCGTGACCGACGCAGTCAGCCGTACCCGGATCGAACAGACAATCCGCTCCTACAACGCCCACCTCTCGCGCATCCAGGTCCTCACCTACGCTGACCTGCTTGACGGTGCCGAGCGTGCGCTGCGTTTCGAGGAGGAAAGCCTCGATTAGCCGGTCTGTTCGCGCTCCGATCTCGCTGCTCTCCGGAGCCGGTGCCGGTGCGGGTGCCAGCGCGAAACACGGACGCGGTTCTGATCCTTTTCGCCCATGCTCGTGATCACTACATCCGACAGGTGGCCGATGCCCGGCTGGCACAGGATGCGGTGCGCCTGCCACGGAAAGCCTTCACACAATTTCATTAGGCGATTCGCAGTATCGAGTAGGAAGTAAGTTGGCATTGCTGCTGCCGAGCGCTTGGTCTCGCGGGCAGTCCCAGCACATGGATGGGTAGCGGCCCTGCATCTTGACCTCGCCCATCCGAACCGGACGTCGTTCTTCCTAGCTGCTGAACGGACCGCTATGCGATGAAAACTTTCGAACATGGCTCCGGCCCGACATCGCCGACCAGGTTTGACGGCGATGTCGGAGACGACATCTGGACTGGCGAGCGGATCGCGGCCTTGGGCATGGTGACGGATCTAGCGACGACCGCGCGGATCATGAGGTTCTCGCGTTCACTCGCGTATGACCTGGCCAAGCGCGACCAGTTTCCGGTCCCGGTGCTCCGATTCGGCAGCCACTACCGGGTGCCGGTTGCGGCCATCCTCCGCGCCCTGCAGGTAACGTCCAACCCCCATGGCGATTCGCTGGCACCAGCGCCGGAACACGACCAAGTCTCAGGCGGAGAGGCATTCCCGGGTCACCCTCGACCGAACCCGCAGGCACCTACTGCCGCACGCTCAACCGGAGAGACGCACCTGAGGCGGCCGAGAGGGTCTGAGTTCAAACGCTGTTCCTGCCGGGATCGCGAGGGCCGCAAACTCGGCAACCGCTGCCAGCAGTTGCGCCGAGCGAGTGGGGCGTGGAATCCCAACCACGGCCGGTGGGCCTACCAACTCGAACTGCCCACCCACCCCGGCCAGGCGCGCCGGCAACTACGCCGCAGCACCTTCGACACCCGCGAGGCTGCCGCCGGCGACCGCGACCACGCCAAAGCCCTGCTCGCCCTCGCCAGCGACGACCCGGCCGTCGCCGCCGAGATCGCCGACATGCTCCTCGCCGTCACCGTCGGCGCACCACTGCCGGACCGCGACACCATCGCCCGACGGGTCCGCGCCGGACTGCCCGCCACCGTCACGACCACCGTCGGCGAGTACCTGCAGTCGTGGCTGGCATCCCGCCGCAGCCTCAGCAGCGTCCAACCCAACACCCTGCTGGCCTACGAGTCGCACATCCGCGTCCACCTGGTCCCGCACCTCGGCGCCATCGCCCTGGTGAAACTACGGGTCGAGCACGTCGAGGCCATGTTCGCCGCCATCGCCGAGGGCAGCACCGCCATCGAGATCGCCCGCCAGAGCGACGACCCCACCATCCGCGCCAGCGTCCGCGGCCTGCGCACCACCAAACCGGCCAGCATGCACCGCATCCGCGCCACCCTGCGCAAGGCACTCAACGACGCCATCCGCCGCGGCAACAACCGGCTCATCGACTTCAACCCCGCCGCCCACATCGAGCTGCCCTCCGGGGTACGCCCCAAAGCCCGGGTATGGACCACCAAAGCCGTACAACGGTGGCGCGACACCGGCGAGCGGCCCAGCCCGGTCATGGTGTGGACCCCTCAGCAGGCCGGCGCGTTCCTCGACCACGCCGAAGAGCACGACATTGCCCTCTACCCGCTGTTCGCGCTCATCCTGCACCGCGGCCTGCGCCGCGGCGAGGCCGTCGGACTCACCGACGCCGCCGTCGACCTCGACAACTCCCTGATCAGCGTCACCCAACAGATGGCCACCCACGGCTACACGCCCGTGATCAAGAAGGTCAAGTCCGAGTCCGGCAACCGGATCATGGCGATGGCCAGCATCACCGGCGTCGTCCTGCGGGCCCACCACGCCCGCCGCGCCCAGTGGAAACTTGCCGCCGGCCACACCTGGCCCGACACCGGGCTGTTCTTCGTCCAACCCGATGGGAAGCCCTGGCACCCCAATGCCGTCACCGACCGCTTCGAAGCCCTCGTCCGCGACGCCGACCTACCCCCGATACGACTGCACGACCTGCGGCACTGCGCCGCCACCTACCTCAAAGCCGCCGGCGCCGACCTCAAAGACATCCAGGAACTCCTCGGCCACTCCTCCACCGCCATGACCGACGTCTACACCTCGATCATCGCCGAACTCGACGTCGAACGCGCCAAAGCCGAAGCCGCCGCCGAACTACTGTCCCGCCACCGAGGACGGGCTGCCGCGCGGACGTCCGTTATCGCCACTCGTCGCTGGTGATGAGGACGGCGATGCTATGGATCTTCACGATCACGATGAGATTGGTGCGAGGTCGTGCTGGTCTGCCAGAAGCACGACGGCTTGGACGCGGCCTCACTACAGCTTGTCCGCCTCGAACGAGCGATCGTGACGGTCAAGCTGGACGACGACACTCACCGCGTTCGTCAAGCGAGCGTCTCCCGGCAGCCCCGGGCCCTGGGGATGTCGCACGGATCAGGCAAGATCTGCGACACCCCCAGGACGCGAGGAGTCGCCGCATGGCCAAGAAGGCAACGGTCTACACGTGGACGAGCTCGGAGGGACATCGGTTGGCCATCACCGTCGAGCCGGCACGCGTTGACTGGAAGACGTGGGACACCAGGCGAGGGCGGGTTGACCCCGCCGAGCCTTGCTTCACCCCGCGAAATACGGTCCGTTCCACCGACCTCATTGAGGGTCGCTACGTGCTGAACGCCGGCTGGGACCAGGAGGGCGACCGCGATTGGGCATGGGCGGCGCCACAGATCACGCGTGGCGTAGTACCCGGGAAGGAGCATGTGCTCGAGCCGCCCGGGAGACGCACCGCCAACGCAACCAACACCACGAGCAAGTGGTCGTGGACTTTCCTGGACGTCTACGACCTCGCACCCGGCGGGATCGCCTGGGCTCCGTTCAGCTCACAGCATCCGTTTTATGACCGGTCACACCAGATTGCCAAGGAAGCAAGAGCTTGGCTGGATGCGGCTCACCCGGAATGGCGAGCGGAATCCAAGCATCTAGGCATTGAGGCCGACCTGGCCCACCAACGGGACAGCGTTTCACACAAGCGAGCAGCTATCCGCGAAGCCCAGGCGACGATCGCTGAGTCGCGTCGCCGTATGACCGAGCTGCGGGCCTTGCGCCCGAAGGCGTAGGCATCGGCAAGAAGTCCGATCGGCGTACTCGGACCGGTTTGCCCGATGACGGCGTCGCCTCGACGGGCGGGCACGGGTACTGCGAGTTGACGAGGTTTCACGTACGGTGGTCCTGCTTTCTGGAGATCAGGCCGATGGCCACCCGTTGATTGTCGTGAGGAACCGAGGCACGGATGAACGACAGACGCGACCCACGCCTGTCGCTAGCGAGCCTCGATTCCCTCGGTGACGAGGCCGCGCTTCAGCGACACGCCGAGCAGATGCTGCGGGAGAGGGGACACCTCTCCCGCGCGGCCGATTTCCGCGGATCCGACGCCACCGGATCGGTCTCCGTGGTCATCGACACGCGACGCCGCGTGGAGACCGTGACGGTTTGCCGTGAGTGGCGCGGCGAGGTTGGCGTGGCTCGGTTCCCGGCCGCGCTCTTCGAGGCCTACAGCGCCGCCGTCGGCGCCGCACTGGAACAGGCAGCCTTGACGGAACTTCAGCAGGGGCAGGCTCCGCCAACACCGCCACGACCGACGGCGGTGCAGGCGTCGCCGGAGCTCGACGAGGACGTGTGGTCGCGGGCGACCTGGCGCACGCTGCAGGGCCTCGACGCGGAGCTCGATCGGGTGGCGCAGCTGCGCGTTTCCCCAGTCGAGCAGCTGATGACTAGCCCCAACGGTTGTCTGACGTTGCGGATTCGTGCGAACAGCATTGTCGGTATCACCGGCGACACGGGACGGATCGCCCGTGCCGACGCCGGTCAGCTGCAGTTCGAAGCACGGTCCGTCTTTCGGGCTTTCGACCTGGCAGGGGCAGATCATCACGACCTTGAGGGGTGGCCAGGTGGATGAGCTGAACGTCATCACCGACGCGTTGCGTACCGAGGGCGGCAAGTGGTTGCACCTGTCGGACAGCGCTTCCGTCATTAAGGGCGCCGCGGAGGGGCTGAGCTTGGAGGCGTCTGCCTTCTACATCGGCGACGTCAACGCCGGCGTGCATTCGGCTGCGTACGGCGACTTTCACGCCTTCATGGTCGGGATTCTCGCGGGGGCGGCGACGGAGTTTGAGCAGGTCGGTGAGGCCCTTCGGCGCGTGGCCGACGCCTACGACCGGGCCGACGAGGTGATCTCGCTGGACCTCAACAAGATCTACAAAGCCTAGGCACGGACGTCACGACCCGGAAGGACACGCAAGCCGATGCAGCCCGCACCGCCGGACCTGGAGTACGGCGAGCCGTTCAACAAGGCCTTCGACCAGATCCGCGTCGGCGTGGACCTTGCCGTCGAGGGGTTCAACGACGTCGTCTCGCAGGTCAACAAGTGGGCGTGGCTCCTCGGGCCGGCGGCGCTGCTGTGGATCAAGCGCAACATTGACGCCGTGCGCCGCGGCCTGCGGGAGGTCATGGATCGAGTTGATCACGCCGTGGAGCACCAGATGCCGGTGCTGTCGCTCATTTCGATGAGCTTCCGGTGGGTCGCCGAGGTGAAGACACCTGTCTCCCAGCTGTCGTTCGCCATCAGCGAGCCAGTCGACCAGAACCTGGTCAAGTGGACCGGCGACGCGGCGCGCGCGTACGCCGATAAGGCTGTCAAGCAGCGGGCGGCGGTTGACGAGTCCGTTCTCAAGGCGGAGTTCATCAGTCAGTGGCTGTTCAAGATCGCTAGGGCCAACGTTGACTACGCGGTCGAGCTAGCGACGATCGTCACCAAGCTGGCGGGTAAGTTCGCTCAGGCCGCTGTCGACGCGACAACGGTCATCAACATTCCCTGGGCCATCGACACGTTGGCCGCGTCTGTCGGCGATCTCCTCACCGCGGGATTGGACACCCTCCTGCAGATCGGTGAGCGTTTCGTTGACGCGTTGGGTAACGTCCGGGACATCGCGACGCAGGTCGGTGACTACTCCAAGCTTCCCGGCGGCCGTTGGCCCGAAGCCGTCCGCGGGTAGCGCCTGTCGTCAGGCGTGCGGCACGGCTGTGTAGGTGGCCTTGAGGATCGTCAGCGCTTTCGCGGCGAGTACCTCTTTAGGCAGGTAGGAATCGCCGCCGACCGCGAGCCAGACCTTGACCACCAGGTTGGCGCCTCGGGCGTGGACCATGTACTCGGCGTACTTGAAGCCAGGGTCCGATCGCTTGACGAACCCCTCGGCCTCCTCGCCGACCTCGGCGACGGGGCCGTCCGCCGTCATGCCTGTCACCTGCTGGGTCGCCGTGTAGAGGCGTCCCGCCTCCTCGGCGCTCGTCAACGAGGAGGCTTCCACTAACAGGTTCGCCTGGTGGTCGTCCGCAGTGCGCATCTCGAACAGGCACGACGAGCCCTGCCGCGCCAGCGGCGGCTTCGGATCGGTACGAGCGACTCTCACCGACAAGTCCGCCAGGGGCGTCAGGTCCGTGCGCCGGCACAGGTCGAGGTTGGTGGCGTCGTAGGAAGGGCCGACGGCGGGCGCCGGGCTACTCGTGGCGGGAACACCCACGACCGGCGAGGTGGTGACAGCACGGGGCGTCGCTGATCCGCTGTCGTCACACCCTCCGGTAACCGCGAGCGTTACCAGAAGGCCGACAACCAGCGCCCGATTCCGGGACCGAGCTTCCACGCCGTTGACCATACCGTCAGCTGCGCCAGGCGATCGCCCGTGCTGGTTACCGTTATCGTCGAGGCATGCCCCGCGAGACCCTTGAAACTGTCGCTCGCTCCCGCGCCATCACCGCGGCGGCGGTTCTGCAACAACTGGTCGATCTACGCGCCTACCCCCACCGCCACCTTGCCGTGGCCGCCTATGCCCCCGGCGGGGACAGCATCAGCCAGGCACTCGCCGCCGCGGACTACCTCAGCCACACGGGATGGGAACTCATTAACGTGACGGAGGTTGGAAGCAGCAGGACACTGCACGCGATCATGCGACGCAGGTGAGCCCGTAGACGTCGGGCCCCATCGGCGCGTCAGCGGTTGGCCTGACTGCCTACCCTATGGAGATAGGTGAGCTTCCACATCATGCTTCTACGGGAGGAAAGCAGAGTGGACGGATCTTCGACAACAATTGTCACCGCCCCGCGCACGGTCACCACGATCGTCGCGATCGCCTCCGACGACACCTTCGCACACGTCTACTCGAACGCGCGGCAAATGATCGAGGATGGGTTCGGTGATGCCGACAGCCGTCGGGGGGCCCTGGAATTCTTCAGCGCGGCAGGCGCACAACTAGTGCCAGTTTTCGGTCCGGCCTGGCAACTGGTCGACCTGCGGGATAGTCGCGACGAAGCCGACGCGGACCGACTGCACCAGCGTCTCGCAGCCGTAGTGGACCACGTCGTGGCATACCTCAGGAAGCATCCCGAGTTCGTCAAGGCGAGCGGCCTGACACTCGACGAGGCACTCCTCCAACTACCCCGAGCGGCCGAGCAGGACCTCGCCCACGTCCTGACCCTCTTCCCACACCACATCAATGACGACGAAACCATCCAGCCGTTGAGCCGAGGGGGCTACTTCCACAACGCGCTCCACGCCGCCGGCTGGACGCACTGAGCGCCACCACGGCACGTCTGCCAGCTATGGGGACGCACTAGCCCAGTTACTTCCACTGTTTTCGCCTCAGGCCTCTACAGGTCATCGGACCACCAGTGTGGATCAAGGCTTTTGCCGTGGCCTCGAGGGCATTTTCCGTAGCCAGTGTTAGAGACGTTCCAATGCTGGTAGCAGTACGGGGCATCACACTGGCCGCAAAATCCGGCGTCGTCGTGAAAACCCGCGGAGGCTACGGCGGCGTACTGATACGGCTGGGCGAAGGCGTTGGCAATCCGTTGTGCTTCTGCCAGGTCCACCGGTCGGCCGGATCCGTTGCCCGCCTCGATCCCCGAGAACAGCAGCCACCACTGCTGGTCGTCGTGACGCTGTCGGGCAGCGTCGTAGGCGTCGCGCTCCTGCGGTGACCAGCGCTGCCAGTGCGCAGGTCGGGCACCAGGTGCGACGAGTTCGACGTGTGCTGCCGGTCGCCCACACACCGCGCACGGTGGTTCCGCTACGAAGGCCTGGAGCATGACTCATCCTCCCCTCTGTTAGGCAACGGCGCGCAGTCGTCGGACAGTGTCGCCGCTACGGTCGGGCTGGGTGGTTTCCCATCGACGTTGTAGCGCTTCGACGACGGTGGTGATCATTGGCTCGGTGACGTGGCTGTAGATACCCCGTACACCGGTGAGGCGGTGACCGAGGCGGCGGGCTTGGGCGATCTCGGGGATGCCGTCCTCGATGAGCCAGGTCTTGTGGGTGTGGCGAAGGTCGTGGAAGTGCATGCCGGCCAGGACCGGTGGGATGCCCTGTTGAGGGTTGCCGGCGACGGCGGGGGTCCAGGCGCGGCGGTTGAAGTTGGATCGTCGCTGGTGGTGACCGCGGGCGCCCGGGAAGACGATGTCGTGGGGTTGTTCGGAGAGGTGCACGGCGAGGAGGTTGGTCAGGAAGCGGGGCAGCCGGATGTGGCGGACGGAGTCGTTGGTCTTGGGCGGGCCGAGGAAGAGCTTGCCTTCGACTTCGTGCAGGGCGCCAACATCAGGGTGCACGTGGATGCTGCCGGTGGTGAGGTCGACGTTGTCGCGAGTGAGGCCGGTGAGTTCTCCCCACCGCATGCCGGTGTAGGCGGCGGTAAGGATGAGCAGCCCGTCGCTGGGGCGGGCTTGGCGGGCGACGATCGCAGCGACCTGCTCAGCGGTGGCATGCGGTCGCTCAGCGCGGATGCCTTTGGGGATGCGGACTCCCCGACAGGGGTTGAAGGGAACACGGCGGTCTTCGACGGCCTCTTGCAAAACCATCGACAAGACCATGATCACGTCAGCGACCGATCGTGGTGACAGGCGTTTTCCCAAGGCGACGGCGAGGGTCTTGACGTGTTGGCGGCGGATGTCGACCAGCGGCAGCGGGCCGAGGACGGGCAGGATGTGCAGCCGTAGGTGACTACGGTAGGCCGCCCAGGTCGCGGGGCCCGCTTGGTGAGTCGTTTCCCAGATCGGAACCCACTCGGCGAGGGGGATGCGTCCGCCGCGGGGATCGATGAAGGTGTCGCGGGCCGCCTCGACGTCGATTTCCTTGGCGCGGATGACGGCATCGGCGCGCAGATCGTGCGATGAGTCGGTGGTGACGGTGCCGTCGGGCATGCGCAGCCGTACGCGGAATCGAGTGCCGCGCTTTTCTACCCAGGCCATGGTGTGGTCTCCGTCCGGTCGGTGTCGGGTGCGGGGGTGATTGACGCGTGACTGTCGGGGTGAGGCAAGTCGTCGGCGGGGTGCCGGCGGCGTCGGGTGGCGCGCCGGCCGGTGGGGGGTTGGGCGGCGGCGGCGATGATGGCGGCCAGGTCGGCGCATGAGAAGCGCAGGTGCTTGCCGAGGAAGGTGCAAGGAATCTGGCGGCGGCCGGCGTGTCGGCGCAGCCATGACTCCGGCACGCGTAGTCGGGCGGCGGCCTCGGTTGGGGTGTAGAGCCGCGGATCCTGGTCGTCGTGGCCATCTGCGCGGTGGTCGACGGTGGGGGCGGCCGGTGGTGGTCGGCGTCGGGCTCGGGGCAGGTTGGCAGACATCGGTGGACTCCCGAACGTCGTAGGTTCTGGCGGCTGGAACCGGGGTGGTGGGGGGGGGGGGGGGGGGGGGGGGGGGGGGGGGCCCCCCCCCCCCCCCCCCACCGGGGGCTGGCAGTGGCTAGATGTGCTGGCAGAGCAGCAGCCGCAGGGCGGTCGCCGCTTGGGCGGGGACGACGCCGTTGCCGAGGACCCGCAATGCGGTAGTGCGGGGCAGGCCGAGCGTGGGGTCGGTGACCCAGTGCTCGGGCAGGCCCATGAGCCACTCCACGAACGGCGGCGCGAGGACGGGTTTGCCGTGCCGGCCGATTTGCGTGGGTTCGGGTGCGGGGCGGCCGAGCAGCAGCTCCCAGCGGGCGACCGCGTCGGCGTAGCCGCCCCACCGCTGCTCGTCGGGCTGCCCGAGTGCGGCGATGGTGGTGCGCAGGTCCGCGCCGCCGTCGCCATGCCGCCCGGGGCCGCGCCCGTCGGACGCGCGCGGGGTGGGCAGGATCCGGGCCGGGACCCGCACCGCCGCAGAGGGGAGGGTGAGGTCGCCGTGCGAGCCACGCTGCCCAGGGCAGCCCTTTTCGCCGTCGGTGGCCCGCGGGGTGGGCAGCAGCACCTCAGACAGCGGGGGCCGGAACCCGGCACCCGCGCGTCGTCCGGGCGTGCCGGTGTCGCTCGCCCTGGGAGTGGGCAGTAGCCGTGCGCCGTCGGCGCGCGTGTGCCCGTGCTGACCGGTGCGAGCGATGTGCCCCGCGGTGGAGGTGGGTAGGAGGCCGTGGGTGGAGCCCGACGGTTCGATGAGGTCGGGCAGGCCGTACTGGTGGCCGGGTCCTTTGCCGTCACGGGCGCACGGTGTCGGCAGCGTCCGCACCTCCGCCCCGTCGAGTGGCGGGTGCGGCCAGCAGGAACAGCCGGTCGCGGCGGTGGGCGGCGCCGATATCGGACGCGCGTAGGCATAGCCAGCTCGTGTCGTACCCGATCGCGGCCAGGTCGGCTTCGACGACGTCGAATCCTCGCCGCAGGAGGGCGGCGACGTTCTCCACGAACACGAGCGGCGGTCGAAGGACGCGAACGGCGTCGGCGACGGCACTCCACAGGCTTGAGTGCTCTCCGGTGATGCCGGCGCGCTTGCCGGCGTTGGAGATGTCCTGACACGGGAACCCGGCGGTGAGGACGTCGACGGGCGCGACGCGGGCCCAGTCGACGGTGCGGATGTCACCGAGGTTGGGCACGCCGGGCCAGTGGTGGGCGCAGACGGTGCGGGCGTGGCGGTCGGTCTCGGCGTACCAGGTGAGCTGGCCGCCGAGCACCAGCTCGACGGCCATGTCGAGGCCGCCGTAGCCGGTGCACAGCGATCCGATGCGGGGGGCGGTGGTGTGGGCAATGCTCACGCCACCTCCCCGCGCCCGGCGTCGCCTGTCACCGGCTCGCCATGTGGGCAGGACCAGGGGCCACAGCCAGGCGTTTCTGCGGGTTGAGGACGTGGGCGCAGCTGTACTTTGTCCAGCGGCACTCGCTGCCTGTGCAGGAAGAATTGGCCGCGCAATGGGTGTCCGTCCGCGTTGGCCCGGGCGGAGCCGTTGCGGATGGACCGGTCGAAGGCGACGGCGTCGGCCCACTCCTGCGGGCTGTGCTCGCGCAGGGCGAACCAGAAGCCGTCGTCGTGGAACGGGCAGCCCACGCACGACGACTTCGGGGTGTCCGCGAGGCCGTGCTCGGCCAGGAAGCGTAGACAGTCGGTACGTCGCCAACCGACGTCGAGCAGCGGATGCACGTTGTGCATGTAGGCGACGTCGGAGTCCCGGGCCCGACCGATCTCGTCGAGGCTGATGCCGATCGCGACCTCTGCCCGGACCCCTGCCGGGACGCGCCTCGGGTGTGGGTAGCCCAGCCGGCGCCGCACTTCCGCCTTGATGGGTTTGATCTTGTATTCGGAGGTGCACTGTCGGCGGGCCATACCGCGCTCGCCGTTCGGGCCGAGGGTGAACAGGGGCATGGAGGCGAACCGGTGGCGTGGGTCGAGCGCGTCAGCTCGGATGTCACCGGCGCTGACGCGCACCACCTCGATTCCGGCCCGTTCGGCGATGCCGGTCAGGCGGTCCAGGTGCCGGTAGACCGCTGCCGGTTCCCAGGAGGTGTCGGCGAAGATCGCCGCGGTGAACCCGGGGATCGCCCCCTGGGCGGCGAGCAGCAGGAGCGTGGAGCTCTGCACGCCGGCACCCAGGGACAGGTAGCGGTGGGTGGGTGGGCTCACGCGACCACCCCGGATCCGTCCTCAGGGGGGCGCGTCTTGGTGAAGATCAGAACGTCTTCGTGGGCGATGAGGTGCATCGGCACCCCGGACGTGCGGGCCTTGCGGACCTGTTGGAGTTGGAAGAACGACGGGCGGGCGACGAGCTGCCCGTGACGGACGGCGGCGAGGAGGGCGACGCACCGCTCGGTCGGCACGAGTCCGGCGCGCAGGCCGGCGGCGATGACGGCGCTGGGCAGGTCGATCAGCTCGCCGCGTTTGCGCCACGGTCGGGCGGTGACCACGACGGCGCCACCGGGCCGTAGCAGGGTGGCGCAGCCGCGCAGGATCTCAGCGAAGCCGTCGGTGAGGCCGGTCAGGTCGCGGTAGGCGAGGTTGCCCTTGTCCTCGCCGTCGTTGTACCGGTCGTCGTACTTGACGACGCCGTGCTCGCCGGGGCGGACGAGGCCGTGGACGGTCGGCCCGTACGGCGGTGAGGTGACCACGAGCGCCACCTGCCCGGTGAGGGCCTTCGGCACCAGCGACATCAGCCGGGTCGCGTCGCCGCGGATGACCGACGCGCGTCCGCTGGCGCCCTGGTCGTGGGCGTGGCGGATGTTGGCGTCGGCGATGTTCGACCATCGCGGCTCGTATTCGATGCCGAAGGCGTCGCGGCCGGCGTGGACGGCCTCGACCAGGGTGGTGCCGATGCCGCACATCGGGTCCAGGACCAGATCGCCGGGCTGGGTGTAGGCGGCGATCGCGTGGGCGGCGATCGCGGGCAGCATCCGGGCGGGATGCTTGACCGACTCCGGCACGTACCGGCCGCGTCGCTGTACAGGGCCGGTCGACTGGGCGGTAGCCCAGACGGACAGGCCCCCAGGATCGGCGCGGTGGCGGCCATCGTACTCGCGGTGCCGGCCCGGGTAGTCCTCGCCCACTGCGGAGCTGTTGGTGTCCGGCTCGCTCGCGCCTGAGGATCCCGCAGTGGTGTGCTCAGCCACGGCGCTCACCACCGTCGCGGCCACGGCGCCGTCCCACTCCAGCGGCAGGAGTCGGGCATGGGGTGAAGACCATCAGGTCGGCGTGCACCCGCAAGTGGGAGACCGACCACTGCTCGGGGTTGGCGTGGGCCAGGGTGAGCAGCTCCTCATCCGCGCCGTAGTAGGCGAACTGGTCGCCGTCGGTATCGGCCTCGACGGCGACGATGTGCTGCAGGTAGCGCAGTCCGGCCCGGGAGGCCGCGGCCACGAGCGGCCCGAAGTCCTCTGGCGTGGGCTGCGTGCCGGCGGGGACGCCGACGACGAGGACGAGGCAGCCGCCGTGGCGCAGCAGCCTCGCGCAGGCAGCGAGGAGCCAGGCGAGGCGGACCCGGGCCGTCGTGCCGGCCTCGTGCAGCGGCCAGGAGGCAACCACCAGGCTGATGGCTGCGTCCAGCGGCCCGTCGTCGGGCGGCCGGACGACCGCGGCGTCGGCGCCGGGCAGGTCAGGGTCGGTGAGGTCGTCGCCGAACCAGTCGACCAGCTCGGGCGGGTCCTGCGCGTCGCCAGCCTCCGGCTTGCCGGGGACGGTGAGCGGGTTGGTTGCGGTCGTGGGCGCCGGCGGGCCGGCGGTGGCCGGTCCGATGATCAGGCTGGAGTTGTCGGTGAACCAGGCGCGGTGGTGCTGGCGCCCGCCCTGGGCGCAGATCGGTGCCAGGACGTGGTCGGTGGTGAGGTCGACCACCGCCTCCCCGGGCCGGCTGTAGGCGGCGACGAGGCGGTAGGCCAGACGGGTGGGCAGGCTGGTGCGCGGGTCGGCGCCGGTGCGGGCCGTGCGCCAGACCGTGATCGGTACCGGCGGGTCGCCGGCAATCAGGTCGATGAGAGTGGAGTCGGCCGGCTCGGTGTGGTCGGCCTGCTGGTGCGGTTGCGGCGTGTGCTCGCTCATGTGCTGTCGGCTCCGCGCCGCGCCGTGAAGCGCTGACATCCCCAAACCGTGTTTTGTGAGCCTCGGCGAACACTTGCCGAACCCACAACCGCTCACAACGCGCGACCCGGCAGCGGCTTCTCCCGGTTTTCGTCGTCCTGTCCGATGCCCGCGACGTAACGGCAGCCATCGGCAGACGCCCCACCGCGACGGAACCGGCTTCGTCCCTACTCACGTCTGTCAGTGACGCTGGGTCCCTGACAGGGGGCGCTGACGGTGCCGGCGCCGGTTGGAGACAACGCTTCGGGCGTCGACGTGGACATGAGCGTTGACCGGCCCTGTGAGAGGTTGCCGAGCGTCGTGTGCCGGGCCGTTGTCATCGGCGCAGCGTTGCCTGTCAGAGGGTGCGGGATGTCCAGCGGTGACAGCCTGCCGCGACTGTCATGGGTACGTCGGTAGTCCGCGCGGGCCGTCCCCGGCGATCGGTGTCAGTGGCGCTGTGAGCCGACGCGGTTGTCACAGCGGGCCGCGCGTGTCCCGCGTGAGGTCGTCCGCGCCGTCTCGCGGGTCGCGACGTGAGCCTCTGTCACCACCTCCGAACAGCGCGGTCACAGGATCTGTCAGGGTGTCATAGGGCAGGTCAACCGGCCTTTGTCAGGCTCTTGCCAACGATCGGCGGCGATGGCGCGCCGTGCGCGCGGGCCACTGACAAAGGCCCGGGTCGAGGCGACGAACAGGGCCCTGAGCGGCTCTGTCAGGACATTGTGAGCCCTCTGTGGCGCAATCGATGCCACCGATCGCCGTGACAACGCCGGCGACGGCATTCGCATCCCTTCGGTGTCACAGGAGTGTTGACATGAGCGTGTCCGACGCTACGAACTGGCCGACTTCCGCCCTCGACGCGGCGGCGACCGCCTACGCCGCGCTGACCTGCGAGCCCGCGCCGCTGGCTCTCGACTGCACGGCGTTCTTCTCCGACGCGGGTCTGCCGCGGCCGGTGATG
The DNA here is from genome assembly GCF_043197345.1 of Micromonospora sp. NPDC049175. Classification (NCBI taxonomy): domain Bacteria; kingdom Bacillati; phylum Actinomycetota; class Actinomycetes; order Micromonosporales; family Micromonosporaceae; genus Micromonospora; species Micromonospora sp. NPDC049175. Next base: position 85,751 of record NZ_JBICSY010000011.1, read on the forward strand.
CCGCTGCCCGCGCTGCGGGACTGGCTGTTGCGACACTCCCGCGCCTACACGGCGCGTGACGAGGTGTGGCGGGAGCTGATCCGACGCGCCCGCCTCGACGGGCCGCACTGGGTCATCGCAGCGGTCGGCATGGCGATGCCGGCGCTGCAGCAGTACGCGGCCCATCTGTGCGAGGGCTACACCGGCGACCCAGCGGATATCGACGCCGAGATCCTGACCGGGTTCCTGACCGCGCTCCGCGACCGGGCCGACCTGGGCAAACCCGCGCCGTACGCGAGTCTATGCAGGGCGGCGTGGCGAGCCGGGCGGGACCTGCGGCTGCAGCAGCGTGAGTGCCTGCCGGTGCAGGACATCGAGCACCTTGTTGCCGGCTCCCGCACCCCGCCGGTGCCGTATGGTCATCCGGATCTCCTGGTCCGCCGCGCGGTGGCCCTCGGGATCCTCGATCCCGAGGACGAGCAGCCCTACATCGACGTGCGGCTCGGTCGCCGGGCGATCGAGCCCATCGCCGCGAGGAATGGTGTCAGCGTCGACGCCCTGCGCATGCGGCTGTCACGCATCGACAGCCGTATCGCCGAGGCCCTCGCGGACGGGCTGCTGACTGGGGTCGCGTCGCCGGAGACCACGGCGCGACTGCGGCAGCAGGCCGAGCAGCGCGGCGGGCGCCGCGCGGGACGTGCCGCGGCCGCCGGCCGCGAAGCCGCCCGGCAGCATGCTGCGGCAGCCGCCTGACAGCCAACCGGCACGGCTGTGGCCCGACGTACCCCGTCGGGCCACAGCCGTTTCGGCGTGCCGAGCGCCCGTCCCAGTAGAGCTGCTTCGGAGGTAGGGCGCTGCGCTGGCAGCGAAGAACCAGCGCAGGATTGCCAGCCGACCTTCCCGACCGACGCGTTTGCGGCGCAGGCACCGCTCGGCCGTCCCCCTCCGCTCCGACGATCGAAACCTCTCCGCCATCGTCCTAAGCACCCCGGAAGGGGCGAACCGATGCGGCCGTGTCAAAGAGCTGTGAGCCCCGGCGGCACTCACACCGCTCAAAAAGCAGCCCGTTCCGATCCGGCTGTGAGCCTTCGCCTGCAGGCAATGCTGTCGACGGTGAAAGGCCTTGACCTGCCCCGTGAGCCCTGCCTGGAGCTGAGTGAGCGTGGCAAGTGTTCGCCAGGGCTCACAGATCCCGGTTTGGGGGTGCGGGACTTCAGCGGGCCGTACCGCTCGCCGGTCCCGCCCGCCGCCGGGCGACACGAGCAGCGCGATCCGCGCGCCTCGGGTGCCGCGCCAATTGATGCGCTGACACCACATTGATGACCGCAACCCACCCACGAGGGAGGACGAGCTCCTCCCGGGGCTCACGCGGTCGGTGCTGCTGCTCACCAGCGCCCGGCGGCGGTCCCATCAGACCGCTTCGAGCAATCGCCGCCCCCGGTCACACGTCTTCGTGATCGGGGCGGCGGGAGGTGAACCGCAATGTCCCGCACCCCACAGCACACTCTCCGAATCCCGCGAGTCGTTCGTCTCGCACTCCGTGTCGCCGTACCGCTGGCCGGCATCGGCCTGTCACTCGCCCTCCCGACCGCCGCGTATGCCGATCCGGGCGGCGCTGTCTACTTGGCGGCGAACTCCCTGCCGGTGGTGATCGCCAAACTGCAGGCCTGGCTCATGAGTATCTTGGCCGCCGTCGCCACCCTCTTCCTCGTTCTGGCCGCCGTATACCGGGTCACCGCTGGCGGTGACCCGTCGCAGGTCGAGAAAGGCAAACTCGCCATGCGCAACGCGCTGGTCGGCTACGGCCTGGCCGTCCTCGCCCCGATCCTGCTGCAGGTCGTCCAGGGCATCGTCGGGGGTTGATCGTCGTGGGATGGGTCCTCGACCAGGTTCTTGATTGGCTCACCACGGCGATCCTGGCCTGCCTTAACGCGATCTTCGACCTCATCACCGGCATTCTGTTCACCACCCCGAAGGTCACCGTGCTGCCGCAGGTGCAGGCGCTCACCGGCCGGTCGGTCTGGATCGTGGACACCGTCTTCGTGTTGGCGTTCGTCGCCGCCGGTGTGCTCGTCATGGTCGCCGGCGGCGACGAGCAATCCCGGTACACGGTGAAGGACCTCCTACCGCGGCTGGTCGTCGGGTTCACCGCCGCGCACTTCTCCCAGTTGGCCTGCGAGCAGCTCATCGATGTGGCCAACGCCCTGAGCGCGGCGATCAGCGAGGGCGGCTACGACGGCGACGGCGCGTTCACCGCGATCCGCACTCACCTCGCGGCGGCACAGGACCGCACCGTCCCGCTGCTGTTCCTCATCCTGATCCTGCTCATCACCGTTCTGGTCGTGACGGCGGCGTTTCAGCTGATCGGCCGGTTCGTGGCGCTGCTGGTGATGACGAGCATCGCGCCGCTGGCGCTGGCCTGCCACGCGCTGCCGCAGACCGACGGCCTCGCCCGGCTGTGGTGGCGCGCCTACGCCGGATGCCTGGCGATCCCCGTGGCGCAGGCGTTCTTCCTCACCGCGGGGCAGCAGACGCTGCTCGACCCGGCGACCATGCTGCCCGTGTTCGGCCTGCCCGTCGACCCGGGCGGAACGCTGAACCTCCTGGTCGTGGTGGTGCTGCTGTGGACCACCGTCAAGATCCCCACACTGTTGGCCCGCTGGGCGGGCCAGACCGGACGTAGCACGAGCACCATGCTCGGCGCGGTGGTCCGCGTCGTCGTGGTGCAGCAGCTCGCCCGCACCGTCCCCGGCCTGAACACCCTTCGGAGGAGCATCAAATGACCCGGCCTGATCCCGAAGCGCCGATGAGGGCGCGGATGCCCGCCGACGTCGACGCCCCCGACAAGGTCGCCTACGGGCTGACGTTCCACCAGCTGGCGATCGTCGCCGCCGGCGCGCTTTGCTTCTACGCCGCGTGGCGCACGCTGCACGATGTTGTGCCGGCGCCGGTGTTCATCGGTGCTGGTGTGGTGCTCGGCGGGCTGGTTATCGGCCTGGCGCTGGGCCGCCGCGACGGCCTGTCGATGGATGTGTGGCTGCTGCACGCGATCCGCCACACCCGCATACCCCGGTCACTGTCCACCGCCACCGTCGCGGCGGACAACGGGACGCCGGATTGGGTCGAGACCCCCACCAGCGGCCGGGTGCCGCTGCCAGCGCCGTTGCGGCTGCCCGCCGACGCCATCGACGACGACGGGGAGATCAGCCTCGGTGACGCGCGGGCGGCGATCGTCGGCACCACCACGGTGAACCTCGCGCTTCGCACACCCGGCGAACAGGCGGCCCTGATCGAGGGGTGGGGTCGGTGGCTCAACAGCCTGTCGACGCCGACGCAGATCGTCGTGTCCGCGCAACCGGTCGACCTGACCTCCCACAGCCGGGCCCTCGCCGCCGTCGCGGACACCGAGCCGCATCCGCGGCTGCGCGAGGCGTGCGCCGATCACGCGGAGTTCCTCGGCGACCTCGCCGCCCGCCGGGACCCGCTGCGTCGGCAGGTCCTGGTCGTTACCCGCGCGGCGGCCGGCGAGCGCGCGCATGCCGCGCGGCGGCGAGCCGATGACACGGTGCGAGCGTTGGCCGGCCTCGGCGTCAGTCCGCGGGGGCTGGACGGCTCGGCGGTCACCGCCGCTCTGGCCAGCGCCGCCGACCCGTACCGGCCGCCGCAGCCGGGCCGCCTGGCCGCACCCAACGCCGTCATCACCGCGGCCGCCCCCACCCGCACCCACAAGCAGAGGAAGAATCCATGATCAGGAAGAGACGGTCCGGCGACGGCGGCGCACCGCCGCAGCCGGGCTCGCTGGCGTCGGCGGTCGCGCCGGCCACCGTCGAGGTCACACCTCAGTGGCTGCGCGTGGGCGACGGCTTCGCCGCCACCCTCGTCGTGACCGGATACCCGGCGGAGGTCGGCCCGGCGTGGCTGGAGCCGCTGCTGTCCTGGCCGGGCCGGCTCGACCTCGCATTGCACATCGAGCCGCTGCCGGCGCCGATCGCCGCCGACCGGCTCCGCAAGCAACGGGCGCGGCTGGAGTCGTCTCGGCGGGCGGACTCCGAGCGCGGCAAGCTGGCCGACCCCTACGTCGATGCCGCCGCAGATGATGCCGGTGACCTGGCCGAGCGGCTGGCCCGCGGTGCGGCGAAGCTGTTCCGCGTCGGCCTGTACCTGACCGTGCACGCCCGCACCGAAGACGAACTCCTGCAGGCGTGCGCGCAGGTCCGGGCCGCCGCCGCGTCCACCCTTCTGGAGGTGCAGCCCGCGACCTGGCGGCAGCTTCCCGGCTGGACCACCACCCTGCCCCTCGCCTCGGATGGGCTGCGGATGCTGCGCACCATGGACACACAGGCGCTCGCCGCCGCGTTTCCGCTTTCGAGCCCGGACCTGCCCGCTCCGCTGCCCGGCGACCCGCCGGCCACCGGCGGTGTCCTCTACGGCGTCAACCCTGCGAGCGCCGGCATTGTCTGGTGGGACCGCTGGACGCAGGAGAACCACAACTCGATCGTCCTGGCCCGCTCCGGGGCTGGGAAGTCGTACTTCGTGAAGCTGGAGATCCTGCGCAACCTCTACCAGGGTGTGCAGGTCGCGGTGGTGGACCCCGAGGACGAGTACCTGCGCCTCGCGGACGCGGTCGGCGGCAGCATCGTCCGGTTGGGCCTGCCCGGCGTGAAGATCAACCCCCTGGACCTGCCGGTCGGCGACCGGCGTCCCGACACGCTGACCCGCCGCGGGCTGTTCCTGCACACCCTGGTCAGCGTGCTGCTCGGCCACCAGCCGCCACCGGCGGAGCGCGCCGCACTGGACCGGGCCATCGTCGCTGTCTACCGGGCCGCAGGGATCACCGCCGACCCGGCCACGCATCACCGGCCGGCACCGCTGCTGCGCGACCTGGCCGCCACGCTGCGCGCCGACGACGACCCAGCGGCCGGGAACCTGGCCGCCCGGCTCGCGCCGTGGGTGCAGGGCAGCTTCGCCGACCTGTTCGACGCACCCACCACCCAGGCCCCGGTCGGACACCTGGTCGTGTGGTCGCTGCGGCACCTGCCCGACGAACTGCGCACCGTCGGCACCCTGCTCGCGCTGGACTCGATCTGGCGCACCGTCGACACCCCACAACGCCCGTCGCGGCGGCGGCTCGTGGTGGTCGACGAGGCGTGGCTGCTGATGCGCGACGGCGAGGGCGCCCGCTTCCTGTTCCGCATGTCGAAGGCGGCACGCAAGCGCAACGCCGGGCTGACCGTCATCACCCAGGACGCCGCCGACGTGTTGGGCACCGACCTCGGCCAGGCGGTGGTGTCCAACGCCTCCACCCAGGTGCTGCTGCGGCAGGCACCGCAGGCCATCGACGCCGTCGGCGAGGCGTTCGGGCTCACCGATGGTGAGCGGCGGCTGCTGCTCTCGACCCGCCGCGGCCAGGGGCTGCTGATCTCCGGGGTGAGCAGGACCAGCTTCGAGTCGATCGCCTCCGACGCGGAGCACGCCCTGTGCACCACCGACCCGGCCGAGCTGGCCGACCTCGACGAGGAGGAGGGCGATCTGTGACACCACCGACCGAAGCCTTCAGCTCAGCGCTCGCGTCACCGCCACCGGCGCCCAGCCCCACCATCGGGCCGGGCGCCGGCCCCATCCCGCCCCCTACCGGAGCAGCGGCCGCGCTGGTCGAGGCCGCCGTGTGGGCCACACAGCGGCCGTGGCTGGCGGCTGTCGCCGCCGGCGGGCTGATCGTGTGGATCGCGGCCCGCAACCTGGTCGAGATCGGGCGGCACCGCCACCACGCCCGGGGCGCGCGCCTCGTGACGATCGCGCCACCGCCGGAAGTCGACCCGCACAGCGCTGGCGCGTTGTGGGCGAACCTGGCCGGCGTGCTGACCCCGTCACGGCGGCGGCGCTTGCTCCACGGCGCCCCGCACGTCGTGTGGCAGTACACGTGGTCCGGCCGGCAACTGCTCATCTCGATCTGGGTTCCCGGCACCGTCCCGCCGGGGGCGGTCGAGGCCGCGGTGCGGGCGGCGTGGCCCAGCTCGGCCACCACCACCGACGACAACCCGCCGCCGCCGATCCCCCTGGACGCGCACCCCGCGGCCGGTGGGCACCTGCTGCCCGTGAACGCGGAGTGGCTGCCGCTGGCCACCGACCACGACACCGACCCGCTGCGCCCGCTGATGGCCGCCGGCGCGCAGCTCACACCCCGCGAGTACGCGTGCGTGCAGATCCTCGCCCGCCCGGCCACACCCCGGCGGGCTGCACGGGCCCGCCGCGCGGCCGGGCGGCTACGGGCGGGCACCACCGCCGTACCGGCGATCAACCCGGCCGCGCCGGTGCGGTGGCTGCTGGACGCGTTCCTACCCGGCAGCGGTACCACTAGCCGCGCTACGGCGCCCGCGTCCCGTCGGGATCCCACCGTGGAGCGCGACGTCCGGGCGATCCTGGACAAGACGGCGCATCCGCTGTGGCAGACCGGTATCCGGTACGCCGTCGCCACCACCAACCGGCGGACCGGCACCGACCCGACCGGCCGGCTGCGGGGCATCGCCGACACCCTCGCCTCGGCGTTCGCCATCCACACCGGCCGCAACCGGCTCACCCACCGCGCCCGGATGCCCGCCCCGGTGGCCGTCCTCGCCGCACGCCGACTCGGTGCCGGATTCCTCACCTCCGCCCCGGAACTCGCAGCGCTGGCCGCGCTGCCGCAGGACCTCGCCGTGCCCGGCCTCGACCGGGCGCGGGCCGCGTCCATGCCAGCACCGGTCGCCATCCCCGGCGGAGGCCGTGGAGTGAAGATGCTCGGCGACGCCGAAATCGGTGGCCACAGTGTCGGGCTGACGGTGGCGGACGCGAGGTATCACATGCATGTGATCGGTTCCACGGGCTCCGGCAAGACCACCCTGCTGGTCAACATGGCCCTCGACGACATCAACGCCGGCCGCGGCACCGTCGTCATCGACCCGCACGGCGACCTCGTCCTGGACATCCTCGACCGGCTCCCCACAGGCGTCGCCGACCGCGTCGTCCTCTTCGACCCGGACCAGGACAACCCGCCGACGCTGAACCCCCTCGAAGGCGACGACCCCGACCTGGTCGTCGACAACCTCGTGTCGATCTTCGGGAACATCTTCGCCAAGGCCTGGGGACCGCGGATGGATGACGTCATGCGGGTGGCATGCCTGACCCTGCTGCGCCACAACAACGTCACCCTGCAACACATCCCACCGCTGCTCAACAGCCCCCAGTTCCGCTCGGCGATGACGGTGGACCTGGACGACCCGGCCGGGCTCAGCGGCTTCTGGCAGTGGTACGACAGCCTCAACGACAGCCTCCGCTCCCAGGTCATCGGACCGGTCCTCGCCCGGCTGCGCGCGTTCCTGCTGCGCGACTTCGTCAAACGCACCATGCGCTACCCCAAGTCGAGCTTCGACATGGGCCGCGTCCTCGACGGCGGCGTGCTGCTCGTCCGCATCCCCAAGGGCGTGCTCGGCGAGGACACCAGCCGGCTGCTCGGCTCCCTGATCCTCGCGCAGGTATGGCAAGCCACCACCGCCCGCGCCGGCGTCGAACCCGACCGGCGCCGCGACGCGACACTGATCATCGACGAGGCCCAGAACTTCCTGACCCTGGCCAACTCCCTCGACACGATGCTCGCCGAAGCCCGCAAGTACCGGCTGTCACTCGTCCTCGCCCACCAGGACCTCGCCCAGTTCCCCCGCGACCTGCTCGCCGCCGCCTCGGCCAACGCCCGCAACAAGATCTACTTCACCGTCGCGCCGGAAGACGCGAAAGTTTTGTCCCGGCACACCCTGCCGGAACTGGGCGAGCACGACCTCGCCCACCTCGACGCGTACACCGCCACCGCGCGGCTGGTCGTCAACGGCCGCCAGACCCCGGCGTTCACCATGAAGACCCGACCGCCGAAGCCGATCGTCGGAGAGGCGACCGCCATCCGCCAGGCCGCCGCCGCGGCGGTACCGACCCAGGACACCAGCGCCGTCGACGACCTCGTCGAACGGCTCAGCCGCAAACCCGACGAACGTCGCTCCCGTCCGAAGAGCGACCGGAGCTAACTGTCCCTGTCAGACGGTGGCGTCGCCCGGGTCGCGCACCGGCTCACCATCGGGATCGTCACCGATGACCGCCGGGCAGCCGCAGCACAGCTCTGACCTGGCCTGTCAGTGCCGCACACACCCCGTGACAGGCCCTCCGCACCGACCTCCCCCATCCCAGACACCCCTCCCGATCGGGAGGGGAACCCCATCCTGCCCAGGAGCGAACATCGTGTACTCCCGTGTACCCCCCGCCTCCCGCAACCCCGATCCCCTCGCGGTCTTCGGTCGCATCGTCCCCCGCGACCACGCCCTCTTGGCCCTGCTCGCCGAGCACTACCTGCTGTCCACCGACCAAATCACCAGCGCCCTCTTCGCCACCCGGCGCACCGCCCAACGGCGGCTGACAATCCTGCACCGCCTCGACGTGCTACACCGATTCGGCCGCAGCGGCGCCCACGGCCGGTACGGGTCGCTGCTCTACACCCTCGGCCCCGTCGGACTGCAGCTACACCCGACCGTCTACCACGACCCCACCGGCACCAGCGGCAAAGCACCACGCAGCTCCCTGGAGCGGGCCAAGCGGATCGCCGCCAGCGGCCAGGTCAACCACCTGCTCGGCGTCAACCAGTTCTTCACCGACCTCATCGCCACCGCCCGCCACACACCCGACGCCCAGCTGTCGCGCTGGTGGTCCGAGCAGCACGCCACCACCGTCTACGCCCAAGCCGGCATCCGCCCCGACGGGCACGGCGTATGGACCGTCGGCGACACCTCGACCGGCTTCTTCCTCGAGCACGACAACGACACCGAGAACCTCGCCCGGGTCGTCGCCAAGCTGCGCGGCTACGAACGCCTCACCACCTTCGGACCCCGCTACCCCGTGCTGTTCTGGGTCCCCAGCCGGCGCCGCGAGGCCAGCCTCCTCGCAGTGCTCGCCGGACTGCACACCGCCAGCCCGATCGCCACCGCCATCCAAGGCCCCGACCCGGCCGGCAGAGTCTGGGCCCTCGCGTCGGACCCCACCCACCGGCGATACCTGCACGAGCTGCCCTGCGACCACGGCCCCGACACGGTCACCAACCCACGGCGCTTCGACCACCCGTAGAACTCACACCGCAGGCCAGCGCGACACCTGCCAGAGTGAGCACCTCCGGCAAGCCGACCACCGTCGCCGGCCTCTGTCAGCAAACAAGATCATCTGTGAGAGTCGTGAAGGCTCACAGCATCCGCGCTGACGACGGGTCCGCCATGAGCCGGATTGCCTCACAGCGCAGGTCAACCCCACTTTCCGGCGATCAACTCGTCGGATCGGCCTGACAGAACAGGCCGCTACCGTTCACGGCACTAACACCACCTCATAAATCTCCACCCCGGTCCGGTCCCACCTCGGAACCACCGCCGCACCTACCGGTTCGCCTCGCCCACCCGCCCCACCCGGGGCCGGTCGGCGCCGCGCCGCGCGGCGACCCCAGGTCGCACCGCACCAACCCGCACCCACACCTCTCCCGCAACCGACCCACGCACCCAGTGGGCCGGTCATCTCCGCGCGCCCTGACGCGCCCACCCCGCTAGGAGGACCCACTCATGCCGAAGAACCCGACCCGGAAGGCCACCTCGCCTGCTGTCACACCGACGGCGACGATCCGCACCATGATCGTCTGCGTGCCGGGCGACCTGCCCCGCGAGTCCCTGACCGCACACCAGCTCGACCGCAACTTCGGCGTGCAGGGCACGCTGTCGCCCCGCTTCTGGGCCAGCCCCGCCCTGCACCTGTGGCAGCGCACCCAGATGTTCGGACTGCGCAAGGGCCGCCCAGCCTACTGCGCCGGCGGACCGGTACGACTGCTCGACCTGACCGGCATGCGCCAAGCCGCCGGTGTCGGGGCGGGCATCCGCCACCAACTGTTCAGCCGCGCCGTGCACGGCACCCGCAACGCCACCCCATGGCACGTCTACGAGGCCCACCACCTGGCGGACCCGCAGCAGTACCCGTGGGACACGGCCGTCGCGGACTTCACCCATCAGCCCCGGGTCAACGCCATCCGGATGCACAACGCCGCCACCTACGGCGCCGGGCAGATCCGCCTCAGTGAACTGGAGATGTACCAGGCCGGCTGCATGGCCTACCAGCACCACAGCGCCCTCACCGCCCTAGCGGGCGACGCGCTGATCACCGCCGAAGGGGCGAAGCTGGCCCCGGCCAGCGACGCCATGGCCGACCGGGTGACCTACCTCGAACAGGCCAACCGGCTGCTCGACGCCATCGACCCCGACCAGCGACTACTCGCGGTCGCACTCTGACAGAACCGGCCAAGAAGGAAACACGCCCGACGGGCCCGCCATGTTCCCGCTCGACGAGGTCGAGCGCCTCGACGCCTGGGTCCGCGCCCCGCGACGCAGCGCCGCTAACCGCTAGCCATCCACGCGCACCTCATCGCGCAGCTTCGAGTCCCCGCACTCACTGGCGCACCGACCTGCTCACCATCCTGGCGACCGGCTCACGGTGTCGGCAGATACCCGCGATCCGCCGCATCTCGCCCCGGCGTGCCAGCCGCCTCTGGCAGGGGCGCTGACTGCGCTGCCGGCCAGAGAGACGGCCGCCCTTTCCCTCTTGCGCGTAAGCCGGCGAGCGCCGGCACCAACCCCTGCGCACCGCACCGAGCCGTCGGCGACCAAGCCCTGGTCGCCGACATCACCCTGCCTGAAGGGACATAGTCCATGATTCGAGTTCCGATCTGCCCCGTCTGCAGCGAGCCGGTGGCAGACCAACCCGCCACGCACTGGACCAACGCCTACCGCGGGGGCATCCCGTGGTGGCACCTGGCAAACAACAACCCCATCTGCGCTGCTGCCGACGGCCAACACTCCCAGCCGGTCCTCGTCGCCGACCCGCTTCCGGTCGACAGTCAGACCACCACCTGGCTCGACGAGATGAGCCGCCTGTTCGCTGTCGATGGTCCCTACGACCCCGCCCGACTGGGCAGCGCCGTCACCGCCGCCGAGCACCTCAGCCGCTGGCTGCACACGGCCACCGGACCGTTCAGCGCGCTGCTCACCCTGCCGACGGCCTCCGACGTCGCATCCCTGATCGGGCACCTACACCGCAGCACTCGGCTGCTCGCGCGGGTGCACGCACAGATCGGGTCCTACCTCCTCGACCAGGCCCGCCAGGCACACCTCGCCGGCCTCGATGACAGTGAGAGGCGCAGCGAGGTGAGCGACGCCGTCGACGACATCCACGCATGGTTGCAGGACGCGGCCGACTGGCTCGCCCAGTCGGCGCAGGCATCAGGTGCCGCTTGGTCCAGCGCCCGCAAGGTCACGGCCGCGAGTCACCGCGACTCCTCCTCCACCGCCAGCGGCACCGACCGGCAGGAGGGCCAGCAGTGACGAGTCCTGACTACACGCCGCGTCAGGGCAGCACAGCCGTCTTCTCCGGCCGGTGGCTGCGCTACGAACCAGTCCCTGGCTTCCACCGCTACCACGAGGGATACCTCGCGACGGTGACCGGTTGGTGGAACGGCAGCTTCGAACTCGCCCTCGACCACGAGGCCGTGACCGCCCTTACCCAGACGTTCGCCGCTATGGCCACCTACGTCGGCGGTGACTGGCGCACCGTCGACTTCGACGGACACACCCTCACCATCGCCCGTCCGGTGTCCCTCGGCGGCGGCGTCCACCTCGTGAAGCCGACCGGTGAGCGGTATCGGATCGGCTGGGGCCTGCCGTGGTTACCGGTCGACCCGAGCCGCTGCGACCACGTCTTCGGCCAGCCATAGCCGCACCGCTCACCAGCACGGGGCCCGCAGGTTCCGCCCCGAGCGTTGACGGCATCCCAAGATCCGTCACTACACTTGATCACGAGGCGCTGTCGAAGCGTGGATCAGTGCACGCCCCCATCCAGGCAGACGCAACAGCAGGCACAGGGAGGACTCATGGACAACACGACCGACCAGACCGGAGTGCCCAGCGCACTCGACAAGGTCGCCGCCGCTCTGGCAGCACTTGGCCAGGACACGGCCGCCGCGATCGCTCAGCGCGCCGGCGTCGGCTACTCGACGGCCACCAAACGACTTCGCACCCTGGCGGAGGCAGGCCAGGCCGAACCGTTGCGCGCCGACGACGGCCCCACGCTCTGGCGGCACCTGCCAGACACGACGACCAGCACCGACAGCGACGTCCCGCCGGCGACCACGACCGACGCCAGGCGCGACCCACCCCCCGCCTTGACAGACGACAACGCCAACGAGGCTCACGCCCCCGGAGCGGCAGAGGAGGCGAACACCGCAATGGCGGCGAGACCGGACGACGAGGCGACCAGTCTCCAGCCGGACGACGAACGCCGACCAACGCCGGACAGCGACGCGGGCAGGCCAGCCCTACAGGACCCGCCCGCCAAGCCGGACAACGTCCCCGACGCACCGACCACAACGCTCACCGAGGCCGGCGAGGATTCTCCGGCCGACGCCGAGGACTCGGCCGCAGCCGACGCGTCTGGTCAGGCAGACTCCCGGCCCAGTCTGGACCCGGCGGGCAGCGACGACACCGTTGCGTCCAGCAGCCCATCCGAGGCTCCGAGCGCGTCAGGTGGCGCGAAGCCGCGCCGGACCAAGGGCAGCCTGCGCGGGGCCATCCTCGACGTGCTCGAAGCCCAACCCGGGCAGCCGTTCAAGACCAGCCAACTGTGCAAGGCCATCGACCAGGCGAACGAGGGCACCGACTCGGCCAAGGCCAGCGCGGGCGCGGTCGTCAACGCCGTGCACAAGCTCGTCACCGACGGCGTCGCCATTCAGGTCGCCGAGAAGCCGGCGACCTTCCAACTCGCCCCGACAACCACCTAGCAGAACCCCTTACCGCTGGTAGCCCGGGGCAGGTGTCGAACTTGGCGGAACCACGCCCGCCCCGGTGCTCCTTAACAGACAAGGAGCGACGTCAAGTGTGTCACCTGAGCTCGTACCTCACGGCGGCCGGCGGAGTCCTCGCCGGTCTCGCCGTCGCCGCGGCACTACTCGCCCGGCAGCGCCACATCATTCACCATCAGCGGCAGGCGTTGGCTGCCCGCGACCGCGACCGGTCCCACTGGCACCGGCTGGCCACCCACAATGACACGACCGACCTGCCGAACCGGCGGGCCCTGTGGACCCACCTCGAGGCCACGTTCTCGCTCGGGGAACCGCTCGGGCTCGTCCTCATCGACCTCGACCGGTTCAAGCAGGTCAACGACACCTACGGCCACGAGCACGGCAACGACCTGCTGCACGAGGTCGGACGCCGCCTGAGGGGGCTCGGACCGCAGGTCGCCCTGGCCGCCCATCTCACCGGCGACGAGTTCGCCCTCGTCGTGCACGGCGACGACGGCGAGGTCGAGACTGCCGCCGGGGCCGCCCACCGGCGCATCTCGACGCTCCCGTACGAGATCGCCGGGCAGCAGGTGATCGTCACCGCCAGCGTCGGCTACGCGCTCGCCGAGCCGGACATGCTGCCCCGCGACCTCCTGCACGCGGCCGACCAGGCCATGTACCTGGCCAAACGCAAGCGCTGCGGCGTCCGCGCCCACGACCCGGACCACGCCACGCCGCAGGGAATCGCCATCCGCTACCGCGACCTGCGGTAACACGCCCCCGGCGCCAACCGCACCCACGTCCCCGCACCACCAGGAGCCCCGCAGGCCCATTCGGCCTGCGGGGCTTCGCGTACCCCAAGGAGCCCATCCCCGTGATGTCCTTCAACACCGTCCACACCCTGACCGGGTGCCTGCTGCACGTTGAGGCCAGCGCCGACCTGCTCGGTTGGGGCCGCCCGCCGCTCCTGCTGCTCGTCCACGACCGGCCGGCCCCAACCGCACCGCGCGGGACGGCACGTCAGATGCGCGCCGTGCACCTACCGCTCAACGACACCCGCATGGGCCGCTACCCCGCCGGACTCGCCGACCTCCTGCCGGACCTCGCCACCGCACTCGACGGCAACCAGCCGGTCGCCCGGCCCACCCTCGCGGCCTGCGTCGACATCGGCCTGATCAGGGACCTCCTCGCCGATCCCACCCCCGGACTCCGACTGCTGGCCTGGGCCGTCTGCTACGAGGACGTCCGCGTCGAGTCCGACGACCTGCACGAGATCCGCCGCGTTGACGCGGTCGACGCCGACCGCCGCGGCTACCGAATCACGAGGCTGCGGGGCGAACCGCACCCCGTGGTCCGCGTCGACGACCACGTCGACCACGACGGGGCACCGGCCACTCGCTTCGCACTGGCGCGTCTCGTCGAGACCACCAGCAGGCCCGGCCGAATCACGCCAGCGGCCTCCTGACGCCGCCGACGCCCCGTCGGGAGCGCGGGTCCCGACCTCACCCGCGCGCCGCACACCGTGCCTATACGGCACCACCAGGCAGACGACTTGACCTTTATCGAGAGAGAAGCGTCGATCAGTCAGGTCATTGTCCGGGGCCGCCATCAGGCACAACATGACCGGCCCCCACCCGGACGGTGACCCCTGCCCAAACCCCCGACGGAAGGTCACCCGCCATGTCTGACCGCAGCCGAACCCGCTCGTCTCACCGCGCCTTCCTCCCCCGTGACGTCACCGACCCCCTGCTGTGGCGGCTGGCCGTGGACGTCCTCACCGCCCACCAACCCGGACCCGGCAACCGGTGCGCCAACCTGCAGTGCGCCGACCAGAGCGGGCCGTGTTCGGCCGCCAGGCAGGCACAACGGGCGATGCGCGCCGCCCGAGCCACACCACCGCCACAGCCGGCACCCGCCCGTGAGCCCACATCACAACGGCCGGCCCGCGACTCCGTCGGATTCGTCGGCTGGTTCGCCAACGGTCTCGCCGCCGCTGCCACGCAGTTACTGCCGCGGGTTCCGCAGCGGCTGCCCCGCCGCGTTCCCGGCGCGACCCTGACCGCCGCCTACGCCGCGTAGCCGCAGCCCAGACGCAACGACCGACGCTGCCCGGCCCGGACCAAGAGACCTCACGACCTTCGACCGCGTGGCCCATTTACGGCCGCGCGGTCGTCGCCGTACCCGAACACACCACCACGACGAGGAGACACGACCCGTGGGAACCATTTGCTACGTCAGCGCCATCGACCCCGCCCACCCGAGCACCGTCCACGCCCGCTACGTCCACTTCGACGGCTACCCCTCGGCGCTCATCGCGCACCTGCGCGGCATCTGGGCCACCACCGCCCGCCACGACACTCAAGCCCTCATCGACGCGGTCCTCGCCCACGACTGGTCCTATCTCGGATCCGACGTCACCCCGGACACCCGGTCGTTCCCCCACCAGCACCCCGTCAGGGGTGTCGGCGTGACGTTCGACGACACCGAGCCGGAGCCCGCCACCGTCTTCCCGCTCAGCCGCGCGGTCGACCTCGACGCCTCGTGGATCTACGTGATCAGCCCGGCCGACGACACCGTCACCGTGCACACCGGCGACGGCGATCCGGTCGGTGTCCACAGCCTCGGCTAGCCGGCACCCAGGAGGACCAGTCATGCCCGGCCACGCCTCTCCCCTCGTCCAGCGCCACTCCACGCCCTACCTCGCTGCCTACCTCACCTATCCCCTCGGCCGCTGGGGGCCGGCGTGAAGCTCCGATCTCTGGTGTCAGTCGCGGTGGCGCTCGTCGCCGTGTTCATCCTCTGCGCTGGTGGGCTCGGCGGGTTCCTCGCCGGCGGCTCGGCCACCGCCGGATGTGTCCCTATGCTCACCACTCCCGGGTCCACGTCAGACAGCGCGGCGTCGCCACCCGGGCCGCCGATCCTGTGGCCGGCGATCGGTGACTGGGACAGCGACCAGGTCGGCAACGCCGCCGCGATCGTCACCACCGGCGCTCGCCTTGGGCTACCAGCGCGCGGCTGGGTGATCGCGGTCGCCACCGCCATGCAGGAGAGCAGCCTGCGGAACCTGGCCGGCGGCGACCGGGACTCGGTCGGGTTGTTCCAGCAGCGCCCCAGCCAAGGGTGGGGCAACCCCGCTCAGCTTCAGGACCCCGTCTACGCGTCGGAGAAGTTCTTCGACGAGCTGGCCAGGATCCGCGGCTGGAAGGCGATGCCGCTCACCGAGGCCGCCCAGGCCGTGCAGGTCAGTGCCTTTCCCGACGCCTACGCGAAATGGGAGGGGCCGGCCACCCAGCTGGTCACCGCGATCGCCGACACCACGGGCCTTCCCACCGACGGTTTGGCCGGGTGCGGGGCCACCGGCCCGTGGACGCAGCCGGTCCTCGCCCCTGTCGGGTCGGGCTTTCGTAGCTCGGACCGGCCCGGTCACGACGGCGTCGACCTCAGCGCCCCGCGCGGCACCATCATCCGCGCCGCGTCGGCCGGGACCGTCCGCACCGTCCGCTGCAACGCCGTCCACGCCGACACCGGCGCCGGTTGGGGCTGCGACCGCGACGGCGACCCCGCTCGCACGCGCGGGTGCGGCTGGTACGTCGACATCGACCACGCCGGCGGCCTACTCACCCGCTACTGCCACATGGACCAACCCCCGACGGTGACGGTCGGGCAGCCGGTCGCCGCCGGCCAGCCCATCGGCGTCGTCGGCTCCACCGGCCACAGCTCCGGCCCGCACCTGCACTACGAGGTGCACCACAACGGCGATGCCAGCCCGAACGGCGCGATCGATCCAGTGCCCTTCATGGCGGCTCAGAACGCCTCGCTCGGCACAAGGCCCTAGAGGCGATGCCGGCGGATCCATGGCGCCCAAGCTCGGCTGCCCGTCGCGCCCGGGGCGACCGCCGCAACCCCTATCCGCACATTCCTGAGGAGGAAAGGCACGTGAGCACACCCACGCTGATCGGCGTTGCCGCGTCTCGCGGCAGCTACACCGCCCGCTTGATCCAGTTCGGCGAGGATCCGGAGGTTCTGGTGCCACTGCTGCGCCGGATCTGGACCGACACGTTCGGCCGTGAAACCGACGCCATGGCCGCCGCGCTGCTGGCCAGCGACTGGTGGTCCCTCGCTGTCAACCCCAAGCCTCGGCGATGGCACCGGCAGCCGCCCGTACCAGGCCTGGGCTACCCCGCCGACAACGACACCATCCGGCGGGGCGCGCTGCGCGAGGACGTCGGCGGGGCCCTCGAGTGGCTATACCTGCTGCACCTCGACCAGCGGCGGCTGATGGCCTACGAGGCGACGGTCCACGGACGCTGGCTGCGGCACAGCGCCCACCAGCTCGACCCCGTCGAGGAACTGTTCATCACCGAACCCGCCAACGACGGCAGCGACGGCCCGGAGATGACGGTGTGCACCGTCTGCGGCGCGGTCGACGAGATCGACCACGTCGAGGTGCCGTCCATGGCCGGCTACGGCTACGACACCACCACCAGCTGCACTCGCTGCGGCTCCTCGGTGGCCACCGACCCGATGTTCGGCGACCACGTCACCCGCAAGCCCTGGCCCCCGAACGCCCCCACCACGGGCGACGCGACGGGCGGAACCCGATGAACACCGACCGCATGTTGTCCACGGCCGCCGATGACGGCGGTCCTACTACCGGCCCCAACGACCGATCGGAGATCACCATGGCCAGCTACGAGACCGGCCAGCGCATCGCCCTGGTCCATACCAACGACCCGCACACCCTGCTGCGCCCCGGAGACACCGGCACCGTCCGCCGCCACGACCACAGACAGAACATCGTCGAGGTCACCTGGGACAGCGGCTCCACGCTGTCGATGTGCCTCGACGCCGGCGACCGCATCGCACCGACCACCACCCCGTCGCCCACCGACGATCCGGTCGCCGAGGCCACCGGATGGGCCACCGCGCTGCAGCGGATGCGCGCCGCCGGCACCGAGGCCGGCCACACCGCCGCCGAATGGTGGGCGCAGAACACCATCGGCGCCCGCGCCGGCGGCGACACCCGCCTGGCCGCGCGCCGGATCCTGGCCGGCGTCGACGACGACGATCCCGCCGTCCTCGACGCCCTGCCCCACTTCACCTCGGCGGGAGAGTCGGTCGACATCGCCGGGTGGGAGCTGTTCGCCGAGGCAACCGGCGACACCACGGGCTGGTTTGGGCTGCGCATCCCGCAGCGCGACGAGGCGATGGCCGTCTACCGCGACGCCTACGACAACGCCGTCACCGACCGCGTGGTCGACCTGTGTCGCCTCGCGGCTAGCCCCACCGGCCGCGACGTGTCCCATCTGCACCCCGACCGGGTCCGTATCGGCGACGTCGGTGTGTTCTGCGGCGACTGGGCGCGCAGCAGCGGCCCCGACGGCGACGACCGGATCGCGGTCGGGTTCGTCGGCACTCTGATCGACCACTGGAACGGATGGGCGGTGTTCTCCTGCACCCACGCCGTGGCGGAGGCGATCGTCGCCGACCAGCAGCGCCACCGCGACCAGTACCGCGACAGCCTCCGGGAGGAGGCCGTGCCGGCCGACGACCTGGACCGGCGGGTCGACGCCGCGCTGGCCGACCTGTCCTTCGACGGCGACATCATCGTCGCCGACCAGCGCACCCTGTCCGACGACCCGGAAGCCATCGACCACATCACCCCGGACGGCGACGGCCGGTACGTGGTGATGGGCCGCAGCTGGTGCTGGGAGGCCGTCGACCCGTACGCCTGCGACCGGATCGTCGGCGACCTGCCCGACCCCGATCAGGCATAGGCCGGCACCGCCAACCAGACCCCGCCGCGCTTGCCGAGGCTGAGCCGAACTCGGCGGCGGCATCCGACACACCCCACGACAGGTAAGACCACCAGGAAGGAAACAAGTGACCATCCGTACCCAAGAGGAGATCGTCACCCGGATCTGGGCTCTGCGAGCCGACCGCGGGGACATCTTCGGCTTCCGCGAGGAGGTGCTCGTGGAGGCACTCGACCTCGACCACGCCCGCCAGGTCATCGCCCCCCGACACCCAGGCAAGTGGACCCAGCGGGTCGACCAGGAGACCTACGCCCGGGACTACCTGCGATTCGCCGTCGGGAAGATCCTCGACCACCGCGGCAACTCGGCGAGCCGGTCGGTGGACAAGCTCGGCGAACTCGCCTGGCTCCTCGGCCGTGACGACATCGTGGCGGCGATGGACCACGCCGGCTACCCGATGTACGGGGCGCCCACGGTTCAGGCATTCGCCCACGGGTTCGGCTGGCCGTTCCTCGACGACCTCGACGGCGATGACAGGCTGGCCCTGGCCCGGATGGCCGAGGGACAGCAGTGCGACCCGCAGGGCTGCGAACGGGGCTGCGCCGACTGACCACGACCGCGCCGCGCGCATCGCCTCCGGCCCTCACGGTGCACGCGTAGTCAGCCGGTGCTCCCGCGATCCCGCACCCGCCAACCCATTCGACTTGATGAATTGGACTGGCGGGGGTTCCATCGTCGGCGCCGACACCGCCCGCGCGGCCTCGACACCGACCAGCAACGCACCAGCGGCGACCCGACGTGTCGCCGTAACCCTTCAGCACCACCGGGGTGTGGTCGCCCACCTGCCCAGCCCGAAACGGGCCGGCAGGGGTTGGCCCCACCCGTCTCCGCTGTGCGGTACCCACCGCCCGCGCACCCGGAGACGGGTGCGCGGGCACGACCCTTGGAATCGAGGCAACCCCATGACCACACCACACCCGCAGGCCCCGCCGGCCGGTTCACCGCAGAACGACCCGCCCCCGGCCAGCGGCGCCGGCACTCCCGCCACCGAGGCGGGATCCGGCCGGTCCGGCTACCTCTACCGCAAGGTCGCCCTGCACTTGGCCAACCATCCCGACGCCATCCTCAAAGTCGGTGAGATCACCCGGGCGATCGGCGCGCCGTCCTCCGGGGCGGTGTTCGAGGCATTGAAGAAGATGGCCGCTGCTGGGCACGCCACCCACCACCGCGACCCGCACCACCGCTTCCAGATCACCCAGCCCGGCATCGACGCCGCCGGCACCCTCCCACCCGCCGCACCCCGCACCCGCTCCGGTGGTGGTGGTGGTGGCCGCCAGTCCCGGCCCGCGCCGGTACCGCGCCCGAACGGGACGCTGTACCACCCGCGGCGGCTCGGCAGGGGCTGGGACGTCGAGGAACTGCGACGGCTACGCGCCCAGCAAGTACCGGTGCTGCTGTACGGGCCGCCCGGCACCGGCAAGACCGCCATGGTCGAGGCCGCGTTCCCCGACCTGCTCACCGTCGCCGGCACCGGCGACACCGTCGTCGACGACTTCCTCGGCTCCTACAACCCGATCCCCGGCGGCGGCTACGAATTCGTACACGGACCCCTCGTCACCGCCATGCGTGACGGGCGGGTGCTGCTGGTCGACGACGCCACCCTCATCCCGCCCCGCGTCCTGGCCGTGCTGTACCCGGCCATGGACGGCCGCGGTGTCATCACCATCCCCGCCAACAGCAACGAGACCGTGCAGGCCGTCGACGGGTTCTACATCGTCGCTGGCCACAACCCGGGCGTGCACGGCGCGGTCCTCACCGAAGCCCTGGCCTCCCGGTTCACCGTCCACCTACACGTCACCACCGACTGGGACCTCGCCCGCCAACTCGGCGTCCCCAAGCAGGTCGTCAACGCGGCGATCGACCTCAACGCCGACCTCGCCGCGGGCAAGACCGTGTGGGCGCCGCAGCTTCGCGAACTGCTCGGCTTCGTCACAGTCCGCGACCACCTGGGCATGACCGCCGCCCTGGCCAACCTGGCCGGCATCGCCCCCGACGACGCCCGCGACGACGTCACCGCCGCCCTGTCCCGGCACACCGGCGCACCCATCACCGCGTTCGCCCTCGGCAAGCGCTAACCACCGTCCACCCCATTCTGGAAGGAGCCACTCCGTGTCACACCCCCACACCCACCTGCGCACCGGCACACCACCGGCAACGGCCGGCGACGCCGACTGGCGGGCCTGGTCGACAGCGTGGACCCAGCACGTCCCGCTGCTGACCAGCCGCACCGACCTCACCGTCCTCGTCGCCCCCGGCGCCGCCGGAGGCGCCCCCGAATGCTTCTACCCCGACCTCAACCGCATCGAGGTCGACGCCACCTACATCGCCGAGCGCCCCGACATCACCGACCCGGCCAAGGCCCGCCACAAGCGCCTCGTGCCCACCGGCTACGGGCTGCTCGTACACGGCGCCGCGCACGCCGCGCACAGCCACTGGACCACCCCGCCCGGCACCCCGCCGATCCTCGCCCACGTCGCCGACATGCTGGAGGAGTCCCGGGCCGAAGGACGCCACCGCGGTCGCCGCCGCGGCGACCGCCGCTGGCTGCGCCACGTCGTGACAACCCTCATCGCACCCGACGACGCGGCCGTCGACGACCCGTGGCACGCCGGGCAACTCGCCGCCCTGCTCCTCGCCCGCGTCGACGCCCGCATCGTCACCAGCAAAGACGTCCGCCCGGTCCGGGCCGCGGTCACCGGCGTCCTCGGACGCAAACGCCTGCGGCAGCTCCGTGACATCTGGCGCGAGGCCCACACCTGCGACGACACCGACGCCGACACCATGATCGCCCTGGCCCGGCGGTGGTGCCAGGCCCTCGGCATCGACCCCGACCAGCAGTACGACACCCCCGTACCGGACGCCGGCCTGTTCCCCGGCCGCCTCGCCGCTGCCCTCGTCGACTACCTCGCCGTCGCAGCCGGTGTCACCCCGGCCGACTACGCCGCATCAATGCTGGCCCGCCGGCACAGCCCACCCTCGGAGTGGGACCGCCGGGACCCGACCGAGCAGGAACACCGCGCGGCCCGCGACCTCGCCCACCGGCTGCGGCAGGCCCGCACCAGCCACCCCGAACCCGGCCGGCGGCCCTCCGCGATCCCACCCGGCCGGCTGCGCACCCGCCACGCCATCACCGCCGACGCACAAACCGCCGCCGGGCAACTGCCAACGGCCGCCCCGTGGCAGCAACGCGCCCACCTACCACCCGAGAAACCCCGTCTGCACCTGGCGATCCTGGTCGACCTGTCCGGATCGATGGACCGCTACACCGAGGCGATGTCCTCCGCGGCATGGATCTTCGCCCACGCCGCCCGCCGCGCCGACGCGACGACCACCACCATCGGTTTCGGCGACCGCACCACCATCCTGGTACCCCCACGCACCTACCCGAAGCAGGTGCTGCACATGCGCACCGACTTCGCCACCGCCACCTTCCCCGAAGCGGTCAAGGTCGCCGACCGCCTCCTCGACCTGCGCCACGGCCGCACCCTACGGATGCTCGCCGTCGTCTCCGACGGCTACCTCGACGACATCCCCGCCGGACAACGCCTCGTCACCACCCTGCACCGCGCCGGCTGCGCCGTGCTGTGGCTACACCCCGCCGACCCACCCACCGCGGGCGAGCCAACCGACCCGGACCAGAACTGGGGAAACACCTTCACGCACACCACCACCCTGACCGTCACCGACCCGGTCGAAGCCATCACCGCGATCGCCGACGCCGCCGTCACCGCGCTCGCCCAGGCCTAACCCCGGCCAAACCGGATTCGTCCGGGCGGCAAACCAGTCCCACCCCGCGCGCGGCGCTGCAACGAGCTACGGCCGGGCAGCGCCGCGCGGGGCGTCTCACGAAGCACCCTCAGCCCCTGGGATCGCGCGGCCCGCCGCCGGCTCCCCGCCACCCGGTCCGCGACTTGACCATCCGCCGTCATCGAAGCGTGCATGCATCGCGTCCCCGACAGGCCCTAACCGACCGGGCGCGGACGCGGCACGGCGATGCCCATCACAAGGAGTTCACCCCATGCGCTACAGCACCGACAGCGAACACCCCTTCGACACCGACAACCGCGCCTGGCGACGCCTCGGCGACATCGCCAGCGAACACTTCGACGTCATCACCTGGAACAGAGACCCGGCCGGCCGGTCATGCTCACCCTGGTCGACCTGCACACCGGGGACACGATCACCCTCGCGATCCTCGACTCACTCGAGATCCGCGACCCGTACACGCTGCTCGCCGTCCACACCGGCGGCGAACTCGCCGCGCACGGCCCCACCGGCGGCGCCACCGCGGCCGACTCCCACGCGGCGACGCTCGCGCTCGACAGCACCACCCTCGCCGCGACCAGGCCCACACCACTGCACGACCCCGCCGCCACGGCCCTGCCCACCACCTGCTGGGTCGACCTGCCCACCGACCTCGCCGCGGCCCTACGACCCGCACTCGACGACGCCCGCACCGCCGTCCTCGTACTGCTCGACCGCACCGGTGGCCGGCTCGCCGCCGTCGGCCCGTTCCCCACCCACGCCACGGCGCTCGGCTACCAACCGCACCGCTACGACGGGCCCGGCCCCGACGGCCGGCACATCACCGGCACCGTCTGGCTCCACCCCGACCACGGGCCATGGCTGCGGGAACTGGCCAACCACGCCCAGCCGGTGTGGTGCACCAACTGGAACCACCTCGCCGCCGAATGGATCGCGCCACGGCTGGGACTACCGGCCACCTGGCAGCACGTCCCCGTCCACGCGGGCGGTATCCGCTTCGGCCACCAGAGCAAACTCAGCCCCCTCTACGCCTGGACCGCGCGGCGGCCACTCGCCGTCCTCGACGACGAGTTCGGCGGCAAGGACCCCTTCGCCGCCGACCAGCGCACCGCCGACGGCGCGCCCACCCTGCTCCGCCCGGTCAACCCGTACCACGGGCTACGCCGCGCCGACATCGACGCGGTGCTGACCTGGCTGAGGCAGCTCTGACAACGACACCGGCGCCCGCCCGGCGCCAGACCATCCCGTTCACCCGGACTCGCGGTGCCCACATCCATGGATGCGGGCACCGCGCCGTAACGACAAGGAGTTGACGATGGACAGCATGTCGCAGCCCGCTGACGAACCGGCCACCGGTCGTCCAGTCCGGCTCAATGTCGGCGACCCGGACCTGCGCAAAACCCGCCTGCTCGCCCGCGAGTGCGCCACCTGCATCTTCAAACCCGGCAACCCAATGCACCTCGACCCCGGCCGGCTCAAGCAGATGGTGACCGCGGCGCGCGGCGACGCCGGCTACATCATCTGCCACTCGACCCTGCCGTACGCCGGCAGCCCGGTCCCGCCCGCGGTCTGCCGCGGATTCGCCGACCGCTACCGCACCTGGCAACTCCAGGTCATGGAACGACTCTGGGGCTTCGTCGAAGTCGAACCACCCGACCCGGACCCCACCCGTACTCCCGAGTGACCAGGGGACACCCACCATGCCGAACATCGACGACGTCCTCCGACGCCAAGAACAGATCATCGACACCATCGGCTGGGCCGTCACGCACGTCCTGCCCACCGACGACGACCCCGACACCACCACCCCGTTCGCCTACACCGTCGGACTCACCGCCCACCACTACCCCGAACTGCTCACCGCCGGGCTACCCTCCGAGGTCGCCCACTGCCTGCTCAACGACCTCGCCCGCCGGATCTACGACAGGGCCGAACGGTTCACCCACGGCCAGCGCGTCAGCAACCTCATCGCCGGATACGACGCGATCATCATCGACGGGCCACCCACCGACGACCTGCTGCCCGGGATGGCGATCGCCCGCTACGGCCGTCACCAGATCCGCCTCCAGCAGCTCGTCTGGCCCGACCAGCAGGGACGGTTCCCCTGGGACAGCGGGTACAGCCTCGAACCGCAGACACAGCCACTGATCGCCCAGATGTAGCGACAACGCGGCACCGCCCGGGATCCGGACGCCCCGAGGCGCCGGATCCCAGGCACGGCCGAACCGCTGGCCCACGAAGGTGTCAGCAGCAGCGAGGGCATCTGTCGGCGTACAGATCGGAGTACGTAGGTAGGTACGCCGTTAGGCACAAAGATCCACATGACGACGGATCCCAGGATGGTCGACCCGAGTTCCCCTCGCCACTCAGGCGGAGCTACTCCGTCCGGCTACTCGGCTACCCCATCGCAGACGCATGCGCGCCCGGAACGCGGCAGATGAGTGCGGCGGGCTCCATTCCTCGGTCCAGTCGACGACGTCGAAGGTGCCGCTGTTTCTCAATCGGATGCGAATCGCGAGCAGCGATCTCGTGCGGCGGGCAAGGCTGCCGTCGACTTCGTGGCAAGGACGGCCTCTGGAGCAGGTGGTGAACGGAGGGGGTCAATGGCGACCTTGGTCGAAACGAGCGGTGAATCGTGCGGTGAACAGGTCGGCGCCTTTGCGCTGGTGGACTGTCTCCGCGGTTGCTGCGGCGGGGCCGTCGGCGGTGGGGAGCTGACCGACGCCCGCGTGGGTTCCGAGTGGCAGCAGAATCCGTCGGTCGGACGTCGGTGTGTGGATGGCTTCGGGTGTCTCGCCGGCGAGTTGCGCTTTGATGTTGGCGGCCACGATGACGGCATGCTCCATGGCGTAGGAGGCCATTTTCGGATCGGGGAGCTCGGTTATGTCGCCGATGGCGTAGACGTGGTCGTAGCCTCGGACGTTCAGGTGGTCGGTTACCGGGATTGTTCCGAGGTCGGTCAGCGGGGTCAGGCGTCCGTCGGCCAGGTAGTTGGTGTTGATCTGGACACCGAACGCGCGGAACCAGATGTCGGCGACGATCTCCTCGCCGTTGTTGGTGGTGACCGTGAAACGGGCAGTCTTGCCGGCCGGGACCGGCGGCAGTGCGGTCAAGCTGGTACCGAGCCGCAGATCGATACCGCGTTCGTTGAGCTGGTGGTGCAGGCTGTTCCGCACCTCGGGCAGGAATCCGGGAAGTAGCTCGGTGGCCCGGTCGACGATGATCACGTTCTTGTCCGGCCAGATGTCCTTTATCTCGCCGGCGAGTTCCAGGCCGACCGGGCCCGCGCCGAGAATCAGCGTGCGGGCGGCGCCGGACAGCTCCTTGTGAGTCTCGCGGAGGTCGTCCAGCTGCCGGGCGATCTCAGTTGCTTCCGGGTGAGGTTTGGCCGGATACGAATACCCGGAACCGGTGGCCAGTACCAAATAGTCGCCTCGGATCCGCTCGCCGGACGCAAGCGTCACGCCTTGGGGATCTACCGAGACCGCTCGATCGCGGATGACCAGTCCTCGGCTGAGCAGAGCGCCGTACGGGAAGAACGCGTTGTGCGCCCAGTCCGGGCGAGTCAGCGCCCGCAGCGAAGCGGCCGCGTTGACGAAACCTTCCCTCGGATCGATCAGGATGACGTTCGCGTCGGCATCGAGCTCCTTGGCCACCAAAGTCCCTCCGTAGCCTCCGCCGATGATCACGACAGTTCGTTCCATGCCTGCACCTCCTAGAGTTGACGTGACAACTGTAGCGCCTGGAGTTGTCACGTCAACTCCTTGAGCCGGTACGATCTCTGCCATGGCGGAACCTCGCACCCTGTCGCCGGAGCAGTGGGAGCTGTGGCACGCCTGGATGCAGGCACACCGCTTGCTCCAGCGCGAACTGGACCGGGATCTGCAACGCGACTACGGCATCTCCAAGGCCGAGTTCAGCGTGCTGGTGACCTTGCACGAGGCCCGCGACAGAGAGATGCGGGTCGGCGAGCTGGCCGAATCACTCGACTGGGAGAAGAGCCGCGTCGCACATCAGCTAACCCGGATGGAGAACCGCGACCTGGTGGACCGCACCGACCGCGAGTCCAGCGGCCGCCGCGCAGGCATTCGCCTTACCGCGAAAGGTCGCAGCGCGGCCCAGAATGCCATCGTGGGCCACGGATCCAACATTCGCCGCTATTTCTTCGAGGCCCTGAGCCCCGATCAGGCCGCGGCCATCCAGGCGTGGAGCCACCAGACAATCGACCGCATCGAAGCCCCAGACTCAAAGCTGACCAGCGGTGGATAAACACAGATGACCGAGCACGTGGATGCGCAGGATCTCACGTGCACGCGTGACAAGAATTATCGGCCGGACAACGCCCTCTTCTCGGCAGATGTGCGCGCTTGCCGTTGAATGGTCACCGCTGGAGGGTGCCCGGCTCAGCGCGTCTTGCTGTGGGTCGTGCTGAGCCTCGCGCAGGCCAGCACCGTCAGGGCGGCTCCGAGCAGCAGCGCCGCGACCGCGACGGCGGTCTCGACGTCGGGCCCGGTCTCGGCGGCCACGGACACACTGACGCCCGTCTGGTAGAAGGCGTCGCTGCCGCGCGGCTCCGGCCGGCTCCGCCAGGCATCGTCCACCGCGAGCCAGGCCGCCGTGGCCAGCAGCGTGGCACCTAATGCGGCGATCGGGGCGGTGCCATGGCGCCGGACCGCGCGGCTCACGACCCAGGCATACCCCCCGAGCACGAGCAACGCCGCCACGGCCACATTGGTGAACGAGCCGAGCAGGGCGGTCAGCCCCGACGGGAGGAGGGCGACGAATACCAGGGTGACCAGCGTGAGCACGCCCACGGCCGGCGCGGCCTGGCCGATCCGGCGCAGCTGATCCCGCGGCAACCGCCCGATAGCGACGCCGAGGCAGACGCAGGCCAGGATCAGACAGCTTGCCACGGCTAGCTGTCGCAGGAACTGCGTCCGCTGCCGTACCGGGTCGGTCACCAGCGCGATCAGCTCGCTCGCGCTCGGTGGGGCGTCGCCGAATGACGAGGCCGCCCATCCCCACATCTCCACGACGCCCCCGAGGGTGAGTAGGAGCAGGCCACCCTGCAGCAGCAGACGTGTCGACCGGGGCACGGCGGGACCGGTCACCGCGGGGTGGACGGCGAGGACGCCCAGCACGACGACGCCGCCGGCCCCGGTCGCCCAGGGTGATCCGAACAGCGCGCCCACGACGGCGAGCAGCGCGGCCCCGAGGAGCAGCAGAAGCTGCTTCGCTGAAGGCATCCGCACAGGGTATACAGGCGGATCCCAGACTCGGCGCCTGCAGCTGGGACCAAGTCGATCTTCCGGAATACCGGCCCTAGCGGTAGCTGGTCGAGTGCACTCAACTCGGCAGAAGCGGATGCCGCGTGGAGATATCGACTGGGTGCCCGTCACGCAAACGTCATCGACCGGGCATACCGGCCAGTCGCACAACCGCCAGGGCAGCCGACCATCAAAAGGCGCCTGCCCAATGCTGCCGTGTACATCAAGCCGTCCCTGTCTGTGCGCTTACCTCGTTTCGGCCATCCCTCATGGAGAGCGACATCCTGCACCGGTCTCGCTTTCACAGTCTTAGCCCACCTGCGGGCTCTCGAGTAACAAGTGCGGCTCTTTCCTCGTTTGTCGGGCGGCCGTGGTGCCTGTTGACGTCACTCACTGTGGCTCGAGCGTCGGGCGAGGTCGGGCTGGCTTCGGGTCCGTCGCCTGGCGATCCCCGGTCGGCGGGGGTAGTCCGGCGGCAGGTATCGGTAGACCGATCGCACTGACTTGCCGATTCTCTCGGCGAGCAGTTCAGGGTCCAGGTTCGGCTCCTTACGCAGCCAGTAGGCCACTGCCTGCGCGGTTCCCCGGGGCACTTCCGCGTCGTCGTTGGCGTCGTCGGCGGCATTCTGATCGCCGTCGTCCCTCTCCTCGTCGGCGTCCGCGCCGAGGATGTCCATGTCGTCCACGGTCCTGTCTGTCGGTCCCGCGTCGGCCGAGTCGTCCGGGGACTGAGCTTCAGGCGTGCCAGCGTCGCGGCTCTCGGCACTCTGCTGGTGGCCACTCGGGGCCGACATAAAGTTCTCCTCTGGCTCTGGTTTCGGCTCCTGCCGATCATCGCGAGGCGTGTCCGCCACCGACGCGGTGGGCGCTTGTGGCGCGGAGGGGGCCGGCTCAGGCGCTGGTGGTGCGTCGGCGAGAGGCTCTAGCCTGAACCAGCGACGACGGCGGCGGCGGCGGAAACTGTGAGCCGTCATGATCCGCTCCGGGGCAAGGTCAGCGGCCAGGAGCGTGGTCAGCCCGTTGTAGTCGGCGGTTGCCGCGAGGCGTGCAGCGATCTCGTCCAGGTCGTACACGCGCACGGCGATGTCGGCGGTGGTGGGATCCACCGCCGCTCTGATCTTGCGATGAAGGACCTTGGCGATGGCGGCGTCGCGGCGTCGGCGGGCGATCGCGGTGCGGGCTGCGGCGAGAGACTCGTACAGGTCGAGGCCGTCGGCCTTGGCGATGGACCGCGCCTGAGAAGTGACGACGGGGTGGCAGATCCAATGCCCGAAAACCTCGTAGGCCGGTGGTGTGGGCGGCAGGCCTCCGGTGACGCGCAGCCGGTCGCGGCGCTGGTTGCCGGCGTGCATCAGCCAGACGAGGTATCCGAGGGCGGACATGCCCGCGTAGAAGCCGCCGGCTAGGTGGTCGGGGTGGGCCGCCCAGTTGAAGGTGACGGCTCCGGCGGCGATCGCGGCGGACAGCAGGCGTGATCCGATTGCCCGCTCGCCGAGGCGGCGTCGCACGTCGGCGTTGGTCATCACGACGACGCCGCCGAGTTCGAGCGCCGCGACGGCGGGGACCGCGACGAACATCGGGATGCCGAGTGTTTGGACGGCGCCGGTGACTTGTCCAACGAGGGCGACCAGCAGGACCAGGACGTAGAACACCTGGCGTATCCAGGCGGCCTGCCGGACTGCTGTGGCCAGGTCGGCGTCCACCGCGTCGAGGGTCGTCGGGGAGGAGGCTTGTCGGTGCGCCGATCCGGCGTGAGGGCTGCAGGCGGGCCCAGGGTGGCCGGTGAGTACGGCTGCTCGCAGGGGCCACGCGGTGCCGTTGCGGTCGCCGCCTGTCGCCTGCGGGGCGTCGCCGCTGCGGTTGGGCTGATCGTGGAGGCTGCCACGACGTGTGTCGGGTGCCGCCGAAGGATCCGGCGTCATGGGTGAAGTCCGTTGTTGTGAACGCCGGGCTTCCCGGTTGGCTTCTGCCGGCGCAGGTCGGCGATGAGCCGGTCGGCGAGTCTGAGGGTGTCTTCGCTGGGTTCGGCGTCGATCTCGTCGAGGCGGAGGGTGAGGGCCCGGCGTAGGGAGCGGACCTGCTCGAGGTCTCCGAGTGCGGCGTGGGCGCGCATCGCTTGCTGGTAGGAGGCTTCGGCGTACGGGTCGTGGCGCATCGCGGCTTCCAGGACGGCCAGGGCTTGTGTCGGGTCGGTGGTCGCGGCGGCGAGGGCGAGGTGGGCGTCGAGGGCTTGGCGGCGGATGCCCTCGCGGTATGCCTCGATCCATTCGTAGTCAAAGCCGTCGGCGAGTGTGCCGTCGTAGGCGTCGACGGCGCGCTGCAGTGCGGCGGTGCGGTCGGCGTCGGTGGTGGCGAGGGCAGCGTCGCGCATTGCGGCGCGCATGCGCCACAGGTCGGTGTCGAGGGCGTTGCGGTTGAGGGCGTAGCGGCGCGACGGGTGAGTGAGGTAGGTGGCGGGTCCTCCGGTGAGGACGAGGGTTTTGCGTAGTGCGGATACGTAGGTGTGCAGGCGGTGCGGTGCCTTCGAGGCGGGGGCGTCGGGCAGCAGGTCGTCGAGGATGTTGTCCTGTGCGGCGTCGCCGTCCTGAACGACGAGGTAGACCAGCAGTTCGAGGGCTTTCGCGCGCAGCGGCGTGGTCGTGTCCATGTCCACGATGCGGGCCCCGCCGAGCACTCGAACGTCGACGCGTCCGCCGGTACAGGGAGACTGGTCGTCGCCCGCCGGGTGCGGTTGATTCCCGGCGTGATCGCGGCGCTCGTGCGCGTGTGCGGCGGCGGAATTCTCGGGTGTGAGGTTCGGCTCGTGGGCGGCGATGACCAGCCTGTCGGGGTCGCCGATGTCGGTGTGATCGGGCAAGCCGGTGATGACACCGCTGGCTGCGGCCGGTCGTGGTCCCTGACCGATGACAGGGGGCGGCGGTGCGGTCGATGCCGGTGCACGGCGCTGGCTGGGCTGCACTTCGACGGGAATGTCGGCTCTCTGGGGCGGGGTAAGGGCGTTGAGGCGACCGGCGTTGGCGGGGCGCGGGCCGGGCCGCGGGGCAGCCTTTTTGTCGCTCGGGGGTGTCGCACTGCTGTTCAGGTCGAGGTGCCTGACGGTTGCGGGTAGTTGTGTGCGCTGCGCGGGTGCTGGCGGTTGAGGCTCGCCGGTATGGGACTCAGCGAGGAGCCGCAGCAGTTCGGCGGTCTCGCTGCGGTTGATGACGCTCAGGCGGCCAACGGCGGAGGGACAGCTGTGCTGTTTCGCGTCGTGCTTAATGATGCTAGTGGAGCCGTCTTCGGCGACGAGGATGGTGTCGCCATCGGGCCAGGCGCCGAGCATTACGCCGTGGATGTCGAGTCGGTGCCCTTGCGTGAGCAGCGCGGCGATGCGGGTGCGCTCATGAGCAGCGGTGGGGACGGCGATCAGCACCGTCGGCGGCACGGGCTCGGCGATTGGGTCCCGGTCGCGCAGGTCGGCGATCGTGTCGACCTCGTAGTCGACGCACATGCGTGCGCGGTGCAGCGTCTGCTCCTCGATCAGCGTCAGAGCGTCGCTGAGTCCGCTGGTGATGGTCATCCGCGGGGTGTCCGCCAGTGTGGCTGTGGTGGTGCCTAACAGCGTGGCGAGGGTGTCCGAGGCGATGACAACGTGGTGGCGGCTATGGGGGTCATCCGGTCCGCCTGCGGCGAGGGCGGACACCAGCGCGCCTCGGGCCGCTGCCTGGGCTCCGGGCCCGATCAGACCGAGTCCCGCAGACGGCCATACCTCGATCAGCGGGCGGGTCGGCGCGGGTATAGGCGGCTGCGACCCGTGCGCGGTGAGCTTGTAGGTGGCGTTGTCGGCCGCGTCTGCCGGGTCCGAGTCAGCGTCCACGACGGGTTCGTCGAGCGGAGGGTCGAGGTCGGGGCCGGGGTCAGGAGCCGTCGTCGCGCTCGGTGTGAGGGCCCGTAGGCCGCGACGGATCCGGGTGACCACCGCCGGCATCGCCTCGACGCTCGGGTCGTCGAGGCGTGGGCGCGCGGTGGGTTGCCGGGGGATGTAGCGGCGACGGCGGTGTGCCCAAACGAGGGCAACCGCAGCGAGGACTGCGGCGGCGAGTCCCATGTCGAGCCAGCTACCCGTACCGAGCGACACACCCGGCTGAGGGCGCGGCGTTGGGGCGGTTCGGTCGTCGGCGGTGCGAGTGGTGGGCGTGGCAGCCGGTCCCGACGCCGAAGCATGGTCGGCTGGCGCGGACGTGGGCGCTGGGGCGGACTCCACGAGGCCGTCGTCGGTGTCCGTTCCGGTCGGGCTGCTGGACGGTCCTGACGGAGCTGATGTCGTCGGCGTTGGGGCGGGCGCCGGTCGGGGCGACGGGCGTGGTGCTTCGAGCGTGGGAGGTAGTCGCAGTGTCCAGCCCGGGTAGATGACGTCAGGGTCGCGAAGTATCCCACCAGTGTGGGGGAAGCGAGTGCCACGGTTGGCGGTGAAGATCTCGGGCCAGCGGTCCGCGTCGCCGAGGCGGTCCTGGGCAATGCGGGACAGCGTGTCGCCACGCCGCACCGTGTAGGTGTGCTCGGCCTGGTCCCTGCCGTTGGCTGGTGAGGTGGTCTGCTCGTCAGCGTGGGCACGCGCGGTGGCTGCTGGGCCCTGCGGTGCACGGGTCGTCTCCGCGGCCGTGGTGGTGGTCGCGCTGGCGTGGGCGGGCGTCGCGGTGGCCGCCGTGCTGACGGCGGTCGCTCCCAGGACAGCCGCCGTGATGCCCTGCAGCGGCCCGGGCATGTGCAGCCGTGGCAGTCGCCGTGACATCCGGGCAGCCTGGGCGTACAGGCGGGCCGTGATGGCGGCGGCGAGCAGTCCCCACAGCAGCCACGCCGCGAGGTAGGCGATGCCGGCGAGGAAGCCGCCGCTGAGGGGCTCCTCGACCCAGCCGCGCAGCAGGGTCGTCCACGAGCCCTGCGGGCGTGGCCACCTGCCGACGCGGACGAGCGTGACCGGCACAGCGACGACCAGCAGCGTGACCGCCGACGTGTGAGCGACCGTAGACCTCATCGCCCCTCCCTTGCCGCCGTGTGTGGGACCCGGACGCCTACCGGCACCGAGCCGGCTTGGCAGCGCCGTGAAACGTTGGCCACGAATCGACCGTAGGGCGAGCGGCAGAAGACGACGCGGTTCCGTTGGCTGACAGGACCTCACACGACCTCACACGACCTCACAAACCCAGCTCAGAGGCAGTCGATAGGAGACGAGACGGTGCGACGGGCGGCATCTGCTGAGGCCAAGACGCGCCTTTGTCAGCAGGGCGAGCTGGCTGTCTGGGACCGAATACGGGGAAGCCGGAGGCAGAAACGGAGCCGGAGCGCAGGGGTAGCACAGTTCGGGCTTTCCCGAAGTGGGTTGCCCGTACGCTCGGAGCGGGCGGCGTTACCGGGTGGGGATGGCGGGCTGGTCGGTTGGGGTGGCTGTCGTGAGAGCCGTGTCGGTGGGAAGGATGCCCGCTGCGGCGAGACGCCGGGCGTGATCCTTCCGCAGGTGGTCGGCCGCGTCGTGGTCGCCGAGGGCGATGAGTGCGCTGACCGCGCGGGTGTGCAGGTCGGCGTTGTAGGGGTCGATGCGGATGCCGGCCTGCAGCCATGCCAGGGCTTCACGGGCGTCAGGGCTGGCGCTGGCGAGAACCGCATGTGCGTCGATGACGTGCCGGCGGGTGGCCTCGCGGATCGGGTCGAGCCAGGGCCAGGTCCGTCGGGCGGCGAGGTCGCCGGGGTAGGCGTCGATGACGGCCTTCCAGGTCGTCGCGTCGGTAGCGACGGCGGTGGTGGCATCGCGGACCGCGTGATGGAAGGCCCACAGATCGACGGTGACGCCGGTGGGGTCGAGGCGGTACCGATCGTCAGTGTGCTCGATGAGGGTCGACCCTCCCGTGGACCGGATGGTGGCGCGGAGGTCGCTGAGGGTGGTGTAGAGGCGGCCGGTAAGAGAGCGGCGAGGCAGGCCCGGCCAGATGGCGTCGGTCAGCTGTCGGGTGTCGGCGCCGTCGGGGTGGGCGGCGAGGAACACGAGGACTTGGAGCGCGGCGGTACGGCGGATCTCCACAGGGTGGCCGTCCAGCAGCAGTGTCGGTTCGCCCAGCACGCGCAGCTGAAGGCGTCGTGTGTCGTTGCCGGAGCGGACGGGGTGGTCCTGGGCGGTGGCCTCCCACTGCGGGGAACGGCCCGCCGAGGCGAGGTCGTGCGACGGGCCGGAGGTGCCAAGCTCTGGCGGTGCCGGGTCGGGGTGGGCGATGACGGAGAGCAGGTCGGTGGCCGTGACCTGGGTAAGGACGCACATCCGTGGCCCGGCTAACCCGCTGCCGTCCTGGTGGTGGGTGCGCCCCGACGGGTCGACCTGCCATGTCTGGCCGGCCGGCCACCGTCCAAGCACGGCCACCGCGGCGGAGGCGGGGGCCAGACCCGCCAGGGTCTCGGCATTGTCCGTCGCGGACGCCTCATCGACGATGAGGGTTGGTCTGGGTGGGCCGGTGCCCTCCTGTGTGTCTCGTTGTGCCTGGTCTCGTCCGCCCAGGCCACGGCCAGGGTGGTCTCCGGAGAAGAACCCTGCTGCCTGCCGGAGGTTGTCGATGACGGCCAGTCCCGGCAGGCGCCGGGCCAGCGTATCGGCGGTGGGGCCGAGCAACCCGGCCAGGACAGGTCGGGTGACAACCACGGACGCTGCCGGGTGATGACGCCCAGCTAGGAGGCTGGTGACGAGCAGTCCTCGCGCCGCGTCCTGCGCCCCCAGCCCGGTGAGACCGACCCCAGCTCGGCGGAAAGCTCCGCTAACGGTTGGCCGGTCGAGCAGCGACGAGCCCGCCGAGACGGCGCCAGGTTCGCGAGGCGGTGGCGTCGAATCGGCGAGGGCGGCTTGCACGGCCGCCACTGTCGGGGGCAGCGGCGCCAGGTCCGTGTCCTCGCGGCTCGGTGGACCGGGCGGGCGGGGCCGGTAGGAGCGACGGCGACGGAGCCACACCAGCGCCGCCGCGGCGCTGACCTGCTCCGCTGTCTCACGCGGCAGCCAGCCACCGGCGACGCTGATCCCCTCGTCGGCCAGGACGTCGCCGTCTGATGGTGTGGGGTTATCCGCGTCCCCGAGGGTTCCTGCCGCTACCGGCTGCGTGGACGGCGGTGGCGGTGCGGCGATCGCGTGGGAGCTGACGCCGAGGACAGCTACGCCGGCGATGCCACCGGCGGTGGCTTGCCAGGGTGTCGGCAGCGGCATGCGCCGCAGCCACGACACGGTCGCGCTCAGGCGGGTCAGCACCCGAATCGTGACCGTGTAGGCGAGCAGGAGCCACACCAGCCAGGCCGCGATGGTCAGCGCGGCGGTGAGGTTCTGTTCGGTCAGCGGATTCTGCACCCACTCGCGTGCCTGCGCGGGGGTCGGCCAACCTTGTATGGGTGCTCCGATCAGTGACAGCAGCACTATCGGGGGGCCGGCCAAAAGGGTGAGGACGAACAGCAGCGACATCAGCTGCCGCGGCCACCGCATGTCACCCGCCTCCACCCGGTGGAATGTCCGCCCGGACCGGCCCCGTGGGCGCTGAGGTGCGGGCGGGCGGGGCGGGGCGCAGGACACGGCTCCAGAGCCGAGTAGCCCACCAGGTCGCGACGGCGATGGCGTAGATGACGCCGAGCACGCCGGCGGCCCGTCTACTGACGATCGCCGCGAAGATCACCGCCAGCGGGGCGGCGAGGATGAGGCGGAACATCAAGGGTGTCACCACCGCCATGACCACGGCGACGCCGAGGAGGAGGCCGCCGACGCGGCCGGCGATGTCGATCCAGAGGATCCGGTCCGGCCACCGGTCGGCGGTCAGGGAGTACTGGATCAACCCCATGCCGAGCGTGGCGGCGACGATGGATCCGGTCGGCGCGGCCAGCAACGCCGACCAGCCGCCGTGCGGGGAACGCCACTGCCGGGCGGCGACGACCGCCATCGCCACGGCCATCACCGACACCGGCGCGATCGGCCACAGCGCCCACTTGAGGTACGGGCCGACGGGCATTCCGAAGTATTGGCTGGTGACCACCGCGTATAGGCCGGCGATCGCCGCGCCGAGGGACACCGCGGCGAGGATCCCGACGCTGACCCGTCCCCCTTCGGTTCGGGTGCCGGGGGTGGGACTGCGGGCGGCGATCAGCGAGCCGAGGACCGTGCCCGCGGCCAGGCACGCCAGCAGGGCCATCACGGCCGCCATCGTGAACTCGCCCCAGTTCACACT
This sequence comes from Micromonospora sp. NPDC049175, assembly GCF_043197345.1. Lineage (NCBI taxonomy): Bacteria > Bacillati > Actinomycetota > Actinomycetes > Micromonosporales > Micromonosporaceae > Micromonospora > Micromonospora sp. NPDC049175. Next base: position 121,671 of record NZ_JBICSY010000011.1, read on the forward strand.
CACCGAGTAGTACACACCGAGCGTTCCGTGCCGCTCTGCGGTCAGGAGGCACTGCCAGATCAGGGCCAGCGACGCGAAGCCGGGCACCGCGATAGCCGCCGCCCGCCGAACGGGCGGCACCGGCACCTCCACCCGCTCGACCGTTCCGGTATCGACGGCGCCGACCTCTGCGGCGCCTCGAGCCGCGGCCAGCCCTGGCTCGGGCACGACGAAGGGTGCGGCGCCTGTGTGCTCGGCGATCGCCGCCGCTAGGTGCGGTAGCTGGGCGCTGCCGCCCACACAGTAGATACCGGCGAGGTCGCCGACCGTGAGCTCGGCGGCGGCGACCGTCTCCCGCGTCAACTGCGCCACGCGCCACGCCACCGGCCGGACGGCCTCGTCGAGCATCGCGCTGTTCGCGACTACCGGCGGTCGGTCCGGGAGCGGAACCGTGACAGCCGGATGGCTCACCAACGCTTCCTTGGCGACCCGAATGCTGTCCGCCACCGACGCGCGCGATGCGCCCTGGGCCTCTCCCGTCGACGCGCCGATGAGGGCGTCGGCGAGCGCGTGATCGACGGCCGTGCCGCCAGCCGTGGCGTCGGCGAGGGTCGCGAGGACCTCGAACCCGGCCGGCCCGCGGCGCAGCACCGTCACCTCCGCGCCAGCGCCGACGTCACAGATGACAAGGAACGCACCGACCGGCACCCGCACACCAGTGGTGAGCAGATACTCGGCGACCGCCACCGGGGCCTCTACCAGACGCGGTTGCGGCATCCCCGCTCGGTGCGCGACCTGCCGCATCCAGGTCCGCCGCCGGGGCCCCCACCCCGCCGGGACTACCACCCGCACATCCCGCACCGGCTGACCGACGGCCCGCTCGGCTTCGGCGGCGGCCCGGCGCAGCGGCGACGCCGCCACCTCCAGCGCGTCGCCGCCAGCGTCACCTGTTGTCGCGTCCTCCACCGGATGGCGCGGCCCCGGAATGAACGCTGCGGGCTGTCCCGCCGCCTGTCCGTTCGCGGGCCAATATGACGCGCTGTGTAGGGACGGATTACCGTCGAATGACAGCACGTGCACGCTGCCGTCGGCCCATGCCAGGACGGCCTGGGTGTCGGCGCTGCCGCAATCAATCGACAACCGCGCTTCCCCCGCCCCCATGTCCATAGTCAAACATGAGGATCACATTCACGTCACCTGTCAATCACTCACGGCCAGCAGGGGCCAGCCGGAACCACGGCACCGTCACCGTCCGCCGAACCGCCAGGGGATCTCATCGAGGAAATCCTCGTGCTGGGCCGCCTCCCACGCCCGCATGCTCGGATACCGGTCACCGCAGTACCGCTGCCGCAGATGCTCAGCGAACCGCTCCCGCTCCTGGTCGCCCGTCAGCACGAGCCCGCGATCATCAGCGCCTGCTCGAAGCAAACAACTACCGTCGGGATGGACCGTCACGGTGATCTCGCCCTGGCGTGCCACGGGGGCGCCCGCCGCGAGGTAGGCGAGATAGATGTAGCGGTAGTCGAACTCGTTGTGGCGCTGGTGTATCCAGTCCAACCACCGGTCCACCTCGTCCAAGGCCCACGGGCTCATCGGTTACCTCCCACCCTGAGGCGATCAACCAAGATTCATCAATCCCAGTCGTCAGTTCAAGCCATGACATGCCGGATGCGTCGGGTCCGTGCGCGTCGGCTATGCGCCGCCCCACCACACATACGCCTGAACACACGCCTAATCCACAGGCCGTCGAAGGTTGTCCGAGCCGCTCTTCCGCGGCAGCGGGTCCGTGGATCGACCAGCCCAACCGCTGGCGGACAGCACCGCGATTTCCGTTATGACGGCAAGGACGACGTGCCGACCGTCCAGTACGACGGACCTTTTTCTCCAGGACCAGTGAGATAGGCACGGTCTGCCAACAAACCAAAGCCGGAGCGGCCCGCAATCCGAGCACAGAACGGCATAATTCCGGCCTGACCAGATCGCCACCCAAGACCAACAGCTAATCGAACACTTGTACGATGCCCCGGTGGAGGACACTGCGGCTCGCTGGTGGAACGGGATCTGGGGACGCCTGGGCCGCCGAGATGTGTGGCTCACCCGCGAGATCCGGTGGAAGGTCACTGCCCGAGCCGGTGACACCGACACCGGCCGGGTGCTGCGGTGGGAGTTCGACACCGAAGGCGAGGCCCTCGCCATGGTCAAACGCCTGCTCGCCGCCGACGCGAGCGGCCAATGGCGTAAGCAGTCCGGCGACAGCCAGCCACCGCAGCAGGCATAGCGCCTGGCTTGCGGTCTGCGGCCCTGCAGGGGCTGCGGACCGCAAGCCAGGATCGTCGTCAGGAGCTACAGGTGTTGAGCATGCTCTGCAGGGCGGACTTCTCCGACGACTGAAGGGTCAGACCCCAGTTGTACTTCACGGTGATCCACATCTTGCTGTAAGTGCACCGGTACGACGACACGGACGGCTGCCAGGTCGAGGGATCCTGATCGCCCTTGGACTGGTTGACGTTGTCCGTCACCGCAATCAACTGCGGACGGGTGAGGTCGTTGGCAAAGCTCTGCCGCCGGCTGGTCGTCCATGAGTTCGCGCCGGAGCGCCATGCCTCGGCGAGAGGCACGACGTGGTCGATGTCGACGTCGGAGGCCGCCGTCCAGGTCGCGCCGTCATAGGCGCTGTACCAGCGGCCCGAGGTGGCCGCGCAGGAGCTGTCGACGACGACCGAGGTGCCGTCACGCTTGAGGACCTGCTCGCGGGTGTTGCAGCTACCGCTGATCGTGATCCAGTGCGGAAACAGGTCACGCGAGTAACCGCTGGACGAGCCCTGCGCCGCCACGGTCAGGGCGTTGAGCTGCGACTGCGCCGTCGCCTTCGACGGGATCCCGGGAGGTGTGGCCGACGCCGGCTGCGCGCCGACCCCGACCAGGCCGGCGCCTGAAATGGCGGCAAGGACGACTGCGGTGGCGTGGCGCGTGGCGCGTGGGAGACGGGCTGAGACTCGGTTTACCCGCATGGGGCCTCCTCGGCACTGGGTTGACGGCAACCGTCTCAGACGATGATGGCCATCGAGGGACGCCTCTGTGAAGGGGTAAGGACGTAGCTACGAAACTTCGAAGCGGTTCGCTGGCGTACTGGCACGACCGGGCGGACCGGCGGACCGGAGTCAGCGCAATCGGCAAATCGCAGCCCCTGCATCGCTCGAGTACAGGTGTGCTCTGTCCTGGCCGACAGGTCGGGCACGGTGATCACACCTCATCACCACCGCCTCGCTGGCCATGCCGATCGGCGCAGCCATCGCCACTTCGTCGCCTTTGTACTGATCCCCCTGCAACCCTTTCCGGCCGTCCGCCTCTGTCCAAGGAGCATGGTGGCGGGCGCTGTCAGGAACCGTTCATCGCGCGCACCCACGCGTGTTCGCCGACGTGTCCCTCGACGCAGAACGCAACGCTCGACCGCGCCGGGTCACCGCATGTCACCAGCCACTGCCCATTGACGGCGAGCAGCCGTTGGGACCGCGAGGGCGGTGGCGCTTCTGTGACCTCGACCGACCACGAGTCTCCCTTGCGGTGAAGCGTCCGCCATCCGTCGGCCCCGCCGACGACCCGGTAGAGCCTGCCAACTGCATCCGGCAGGTGGGTTGTTTCGGCTACTAGACGGTCAGCGCGTCCGTCCGACTCGGTGCGCAGGTACCGCTGTCCGGCTTCGGCGGATAGGTTGGTCTGAAACGCTGCCTGCTGCGGCCCAACCAACACAATCGCCCGGCCGGCGCACTCCACTGACGGGTTGTCTGGGCAGCCGACCCCCACGATCGTCTGATTGGGCGCTGGCGCAGTGGCCGCTTCGCCGGCCCACTGTTCGGCCAAGTGCTTCCACCGATGTGCGGGCAGCGCGCCCTCATTCGCTGGAAGTTCCTCCCACCAGCCGGCGCAGACCCGGGCCAGCGCTGCGGCGATCCCTGGATCGGTCAGCCGCAGTGCAGGCCGCAGCTCACCGTCTCGCTCTGCCCCGCCGAACAGACCTGCTCCGATGGCGGCCACTGGCCCGTCCGCCGTCACGGTGATGATCATGTCGGCGACCCATTCCGCCCGCGCTCGGTTGAACTGCACCTTGCCTGGTAGTGAGTCGTCGGCTCGGATCGCGGTGACCCGTCGCTGGATGCTGTCGGCCGCCGCTTCGTCATCGCATGACCAGAGCACGTCGCAATGCACACCGCGGCGGCGCAGCGCGATCACCGCGTCCTTCGTGGCGACCGCCGTTGGCTCGTCCAGGTTGCCGGTGACGATCAGCACGCTGCCCTCGGCCCGCGCTAGGAGGCCTTCCGCCAGAGCACGACCGTGGCCGCCCCGCAGTGTCAGGTCGGCGCACGTGATGGGCGCCTGGGCGTACGGCACAGCCCAGTGTGCGACAGTCGGGACGTCGTCGATCACGGCCTCCGTCGAATCCTGCATGACTCGCTGCAGCTCGGCCTGGAACGCCGGGTCGGCCTCAAACTCCTCGCGCCGCTCGCGGGCCTCATGGCAGATCATCTGCGCGAGGTGCTGCCACTGGTAGGGCAGGCCAAGCACATTCCCGCTGTGTAGGTCCACCCGCACCGGCAGGTAGTGCAGGTCCTGGCTAACGCGAGCCGCCGAATCGATCCACCGCACCCACTCCTGATGCTGGTCGGAGCGAGGCAGCAACCGCTCAGCCTCGCCACCGTTGATCTTCGTACGGATCAAGCGCGGCTGCAGCGCCTCCTTGTGCACCGCCCGGTTGGCGGCCCGCCGCAGCGCATTCACAGTGATCAGCGTCAGGTCTGAGGCGCGTGTCATCTGGCCGGTCAGCCGCTCCCGCACGATCTTTGCGTGCGAGGTACGCACTCGCAGATTGCTCGGGCGACGCCCGGACGCGACCGTCGCACGTCCCTGCTCGGTCACCAGGTAGTAGATCTCGGAGCCGCGCTGCTCCATCGCGACCCACCCCTCCTGAATTAGCGTCACTAGGCCCTCGGTCAGCAGCCGGACATGAACCTTGAAAATGTCCCCGAGTTCGCGTGAGGTGCGGCCTCCCGTGTCCGCCGACTCGTTGATTGCTTTGAGCAGCAACTCCTCGAACTTGCTGTACGGACGGCCGTAGGCGAGCTGGTAAGTGACCACGTACATATTCAGCGGAACCAAGGTCCTGACGATGGTCATGATGTTCACTTCCTTACAGGGGGCTCATGGTGAACAAGGGCAGCCGGGGGTTCATATCCGGCTAGGTCGGCGGGTATCAGCACGGCCCGCCCCTCCTTGAACCACGCTTCCAACCGGTCGACCATCAGTGCGAGGTGCTGCAGCGGCGCCCACTGCTGCGGGTCTCGTGAGACGTAGTGGACCTGCGAGCGGAAGAACTCCCACGATCCGACCAGCACCAGCAGTCGCTCGGCCCGGGAGATGAGCACGTTCATGCGCTGCGGCTCGACGAGGAAACCCAGTCCTGCTTCACTGGCGGCAGTGCTGTTGCGGACCAGGCTGATCGCAATCACTTCGGCCTGGTTGCCCTGGAAGGAGTCGACGGTAAAGAAGCCATCCCTAGCCTGCGCACCGGTGTCGTACTGCGACCGCTGCGGGTCCGGTGCCAGGCGCAGGCCTGCCTCGGCGAGCATCTCACGGAACTCCGGTCCGTCGAGCTGTTGGCGGAGATAGCCGACCTGCTGCGCGTACGGCGAGAGGATTGCGAGGTCCAACGGCGGCTTGTTGTCAACGCGCAGGGTGCGTAGGAACCGGTCAAGCGCGAAAGCCTCGGCGGGATTGCGGTATTTCGGGGTGCCGTGTTCCATAGCCCGGGTCTCATCGGCGGACGCCATCGGCAGATCCAGCCACACTATGGCCCGGCCGTCGACCTCTGCTGGAGCATGCAGGTTGTGCAGGATGCCAGGCTTCGGCCGGCCGCTGTCGGGATCACGGGTGTAGTGCGAAAGTCTCCCCTTGTAGTAGACCTCGGACACTAGCTCGCCGATGTCCGGGTGCATCCGGTGCTGTCCGGTAAGTAACCCCTCCTGCGGCTCGTGATGGGCGCACAGCTTGTGTAGCTGAGCGAACAGCCGCAGCCAGCGCTTGCAGTACTGCTGGAATTCCCCACGCTGCTCCGGGGTTCGGTCACGCCAGCTGAGCAGTACCTCCCGGTCGACGTTTTTGTTTGGCGCCGGCAACGCCTCGAGCGCGGCAACAGTCGAGCTGAGCTCGGCTACCGCCTTTTCGTAGTCCTCAATGCGGTACGGCGACAACTGCTTCGGGTCACCGATAAGGAGCCAGCGATGCCCTAGGAAGAGCGGCAGGGCAAGCTCGAAGCCATGGACCTTGCCCGCCTCCTCCACGATGGCCCAGTCGTAGGACACCTCCCCAGCTAGCGCCGCCAGGTCGCCATCCCCCGTCGTGCTGTAGGTGATGCTGGCGCTGCGCTTGACCAGTTCGCGGAACTCCTTCGGAGTCGAGGCATCACGTGTGTTGAGTTCTGCCACCATGCGCTTGCAGATTGCCAGCCATTCGGCCTGCACGGGCGAGGCGGCGCCTACGGGCTGGACGGCCTCGATCCGGCTGATTGTCTGCTCCAGCAACTCTCGAGTCACTTGCTGTTCCGAGCCCTGCTCCTCAGCACTGAAGCCGCCGGGCTGGTCCGGCTTGGCGCGACGCAGCCGGATTGTCAGCGGCCGGCGCTCCTCAGAGACGTCGGCGAAAGCGTCCTGCTCGACCTTTGCTCGTAACACGTCGACCGCGTGGTGCGCCTGGGCCGTGATGAGCACTTGGGCAACGGGATCCTCCTCCAGAATCTCACGCAAAAGCCAGGCGACCATATGCGTCTTGCCGGTGCCCGGAGGTCCCTGGACGGTGTAGATGGGCCGAACACCGAGTATTGTCTGGATTTGTGTGAGCTTGCTCGAGTCGACGGTCTTGGATCCCAACGGGACCGGCAGCCGCACTGGCCCGCTGTCCATGAGCACCTGTCCCGGCGTGGTCAGGCTTTCCAGCAGGTACGTGTGCTTGGCGAGCTTGGCGATCGCTTGCTTGCGCCGCTTGATCTGCAGCACCTGCCCGCCGAGCCCCTTGGTCCGTAGCACGTGCACATCGCCCACCTGTGGCATTTTCGGCAGGTCCTGGTTCGGCGTCAGCTTCGCGGTACGTCCTGGTATGTCGACGCTGTGCACTACCCACTCAGGATCCGCCGGCCGGTCCTCAATGCTCTCCGAACTTGGCGAGCAAAGCTGGATGAGGTTGTTGCCTGGCTTGCCGCTGTGCTTCTCGCGGAAAAGGAACTCGGCCATACCGCCGTCGATGGCAAACATCCCCGACGGCGGGTGGTCGCGAAGGACCTCGCGCACCTCGACCTGTGTGCAGCTGCCACCCTCTTCCTCGACCTCGACAACCTCGCAGCGGAACAGCTCGGCGTCTCTAACGAGGATGTCGACCTGGTTAGTGATACGCAGGAAATCGCTGAAGCGCTCCTGCTCCTCGCGCCGCTCGCGAGCCTTGTCCACGCGCGGCAGCAAGGCCTCCCACCGGGCCGAGGCGGCGAGGCGGGAACCAAGGACGCGCCGTTCGCGTGTGCTGAAGAACTCCAGCTGTCCCGGCGGGATGCTGACCTGGTTCGCCGCAGCCCCTGACAAATAGTCGGAGGTCCCGGTGCAAAACGCGTTCTGCCAGGTCGGCTTGCCGTCAACCTCGTTGACAGACGGGCCGATGATCAGATGCATGCGTCTGCCGGAGAGCACGTACTTCTCGCGATTGGGCACGGGGGTCAGGGTGGCGCCGTCGGCGAAGTCCTTGTACAGAAAGGTGTGTAGCGCGCTGCGGTGCTCCGCCCGCTTCGGGTCGAACGTGTCGCCCGGCTCGAGCCGTAGCAACTCGCCGAAGCCGCGGTCGAAGCAGTCGGTCACCAGCCGGCGGTTAGCCGGATCGATGATGACAAGGTGCCGACGGGAGGTGTCGTCGTTCTGCCCCGGATCCTGCAGGACGCCGACGATCTCCCTGATGGTTGCCGAGATGTCCGATTGATGCCGCAGCCGCGTCGCCGGATCCTCGGCGATCAGTCGACCGATAAAGTCGACTTCCAGCGCGGTGAGCCTGCCCTTGGGCTTGGCCAACAGCTTCAGGACACCGCGGTACCGATCCCACGGCGCGACGGCGGGCGCGTCAAAGTGCTCGATGTTGAGCATGCACCGGGCGGCGAGCATCCCGAAAGCGAACCAATCTGCGTCCGGCCCGAACGGCGCCCGCCCGGCGAACGCCTCCGGGACGGTCTCCCAGCCGATCCGCGCCGCCCGCGCTGCAGGCCTGCCCAGTCTGATGCTCCATTCGAAACCGCCAAGTCGGGCCGACTCGGGCCCCTCGCCCGACTCCAGAAAAACCGACTCAGGCACCACGTTGCGGTGCACGACCTGCTGGTCGTGTAACAGTCCGAGCCCGTCGGTAAACCGCTCGAGCATCTGCCATAGCGCAACCCGGTCCTCCGGCCTCCCGCTCAGCCACGCATGGTCTCCACGCTGCGGACCGAGGAGGCTGGCCAGATTTTGCAGTCCCTCCGTCTTGAACACCATGATGAAGCAGCGGGCGTCATGATCGATCCCGACGTCGCACAGCTGCAGCAGCGACTCCTCTGAGCCGGGCGTGCTACGCACCCGGTAGAGCGTTCGCAGCTCGGCGTCCCACAAGGCCCGTTGGACGTCGTCGGGCCGCTCATCAATGAACGGCCAGGCCTTGAGTAGCAGCGGCTTGGAGACCTCCTCTTGGTCGAGTGCGCCCCAGAGCTCGCCGTCACCGGGCTTGGAGATCTCTGAGCCGATGAGTTTGTAGCGGCCGTTGAGCAGCAGCGCACTGGACCCGAGACTCATGTAGACCCTCACCTTCGCCGGATGTTCATCACGAACCTAGCCAACGCCGGAAGCGCTGACATCCCGCACGCGTTCGTCTCAAAGACCCGAAGGTACGAGGCGGTCCACGTATCGTGGTTCGCTGGGGCAGGGGACTCGCGCACACGAGTGCCATTGCAGCTCGGGCAGAGCCGCGAAATATGGAGCGGCACTTCAAACCCCCCGCCGAGGCAGGCGATTTACTAGTCCGAGCGGACCGGTCCACGGTGCATCGCGGGGCGGGTCAGGTTTACTCGGTCGCTGAAGCCGCAGCCGCCTCCAGTGCAGAAGCGACGCCCAGCTCAATGTCGCGCACTCGTGCAGTGAGCCTTCGCGCCTACCGATTACGTGATGAGAACAGTGATCATAAGGGTCACTATGGTGTCTACTGCGGCCCCAGCTCTGCGGGATCCTGACTCTAAAGAAAAGCAGGGGGCCCGACGAGCGCAGCCAGGCGGATCCCAAACCGAGCACACAGGGCTTGTCGGTCTCCGTTAGGAACAACGCTGACGACCGCTTTAGGAAACCGCTGCTCTATCCACTGAGCTACGAGGGCGCGAGGGCCCAGTCTCGCGAGGGCGAGCGTTCACATGGGGTAGCAGGGAGTGGCCCAGGTTCACCCACGTCAGCGCATCCCTGTCATCCCAGCCGAGGACCACCCCGAGCACACGAACCCCGGCTTGCGACCGATAGTCGACCGTGGGGCCCCGCGCAGGCACCGGTTGACCCGACTTGGCACCCGCTGGAGCACACGCCACGGAAATCATCGAAGACCAGCGACGCGCTACGTCGTCACCGTGCCGCAGATGCTTCAGCGGTCGCCGGAGCAGCGGCCCGCTGCTGGCCCGGCCGACCGTCAGCGATCCCGTTCCCGCCACGCTCGGCGACCAAGCGGACCAGCTTGCGGAACTGGGCGGGGTCCGCAGTGAACGGGAGGATCCACTCTTGGCGGGCTGCGGAGATCACCTGCATCCACGCATCCTCGGTGATCTCCGGAGTGAACCAGACGCCGAGGTTGCGAGGAGTACACGACTATCAGAGAGGACGACGTGAGCAGCCATTACATCGTCATCACCAGGGAACCCGGCGCTGGCATGACCACGCTGATCGACAGCTTGCGGCGCGCCGGTCACGCCTGGCCGAGCTGACAGACCAGGCCGGCTGCTTAACCTCAATCGCCCTCGCTGTCGGTGCCTTCAGGCACAGCAGCCAGCCCGCCCAGATCTTCGAACCGTTGGTCCGCCAGCTCGGTGAGCCGCTGCAACTGTCGACGCAGGCTGAGACGAAGCCCTACGTTGGGGAGGCTTCGCTCAGAGATCCTACTGCTGAGTTTGGCAGCCACAGCCGCCCGTCGGGCGATTCTCAGATCGGGATGACCAAGGCGGGCGCGGGTCTGAGGGGACAGAACATCGAAGCGCACGCTGGCTGGCAGTACGGGCACGTCGGCGACGGGCGGTACGCGCTTTTCGTTGAACAGCATGTCGGAAAATTGGCGCTCAATCGCATACTCGAGGGCGCTGACGTACTTCCTCGCCAGGTCTCTCTGTTGGTCTGTAGGCCACAGCGGCCAAACCTCGACCTCTACGACCTCTAGCGGATCCAGCACCCCCATCGCGATCGCGTCCGTGCGCTGATTTGTCAGGTGGCGTCGAATCCGCGTGCTGACTCCTTCTGTCGTCTTCCCTACATACATGGCTACGCCGTCGAAGTCATAGAAGACATATACGCCGTAGCCGCCTGAACCGACCTTCTTGTTGCCAGCCTGCCATTCGTGCCGGATGTTCCTGTGTCCCGCTCGAAGCTCTATACCGCGCGCGAGCATGCTTCGTGTCGCCAGCGCCTCTTCCAGTTCGGCCGACGCTTTCCTCAAGGGATCCCGAACTTCAGCGAGGTCCGCCTTGCACCGTTTGAAACCGCGACGAGGCGAGGGCGCGGCAAGAATCTGATTCAGGCGGGCTAGCCTTTGCGCTTCCAATGCCTTCAGGCCAGATACTTCGTCAGTCAGCTCGTTGATGAGCTTGTCCAACACGGCAGCATCGCGGTCGAGGGCGCTGAGGTCTGCGGCGTCTTCGTCGAGCGTCAGCTTCAGGCCATCATCCAACAGCTGATAAAATTCATTGATATCGGGCGTGTCGGCGTTGTAGTTCGGCGGCGGGACGAGTCCGGGCATGACTCCAGAGGCTAGCGCAGACGATGAGCGAGGACCGTAACCGGCGCGTCTACACCAATCCCACCAAGCCGGGTGCCCCGGACCTGCCGGGGACCTAATCACGACGCAGCGGCTCACTGGACTGCCTGCCAGCCTCTTCGTGGCGCAGCGCATGCCAGCTGGCTGGCTGCTACTGGGACAGGACGAGGCGCTTGACGCGGGAAGCTGCTTCTGTCACCAGCTCGTGCTCCCAAATCCTGACCACCGTCCAACCCGCATTTTTAAGCTGGCCATCGACGACGACGTCGCGATTGCGGTTCCTCTCGATCTTTGCATGCCAGTAGCCCGTCGGATCCGAGGGCATACGCCCGTGTTCGGGACAGCCATGCCAGAAGCATCCATCGAGGAAGATCGCGATTTTTCGTCGCGGGAAAACTATGTCAGGGCGAACCTTTCTGTCCTGCAGCTGGAGCCGTAGTCCCACGCGGTATCGAAGGCCTTGCCGGAACAGCTCGCGCCGCAGCGCAAGTTCCGGCTTGGTGCTGGAGCTTCGATTAGCCTTCATTGACTTAGAAGCACTTGAGGGCGGTGGAGTCGTCGGGAGCCTGACCGTGGGCAATGCGCTACCTATCAGGATGTTGGGAAAAGGCCTTCCGGCTCCTCGACGACTCCTTCGGCGCCTTCGACTTCGATTACGCCGTCCAGAGCCTCGTAGCGGGCGCGCGCTAGGTCGTTGAGCCGTTCCGTCTGTGTCAGCAGCGTTCGCCTCAGTCCCCGTGACACCTTGCGCTCACTGATGTTCTTAGCAAGAAGCGAGATCGTCTGCGCGCGCCTAGCGATCCGGGTGTCCGGGTGGCTGCGATCGGGAAAAATGCTGTCCGGAATGATGGTGCAGGTCAGCGGTTCGGGGAGCTCCACTGGCTCAGCCTCGGGGATATCGCCTTCGTTGAGGATGGCGTTGAAGGCGCTCGCCTCGAGCAATTTCTGATAGACGGTGTATTCATACGGATCGAGAGCAGCTTTGCGAGCCCTCGATGGTAGATCACCGATGTGTGGCAGCGACCACATCGAAACCGTATGGACCTCGAATGGATCGAGCACGTACTTCGCCACTGCATCAGACCGCTGGCCGGTCAGGTGCCGCCCGAGCCTGACGCCGAAGCCCTCAGCCGTCTGCCCAACGTAGATGGGCTCTCCGTCGTAGTCGTAAAAGGCGTAGATGCCGGCCTTGGCCTTCCCGATGGTCTGGCCCGGGCGCTGGGGGTCGGGCCGCCTAAGGGCAGCGGTGATCGCGTCCCGGATGGCCTGCACCTCCCGGGGCAGAAGCGTCGTCGTGAGGTCGATACGGCGTGTAGACAACGGCAACCTCCAGGGCGATGGACAGGCTCGCCCTCGGAAGGCTACCCGTCGCCTGGCTCGTTGTCTGGCCGCAGTACAGGGATCAGGTAGTGCTTGCCGATCCAGCGGACGACGTCTACTACTACGGCGTCGCCGAAGCCAAACAGTTGCTGGTTAGGTGTGCCAGCAACGAGCTTGTAATCCGTAGCGCCCATGAGGTTCGCGTATTCGCGCGGCGTCATCCAGCGGATCCGAGGTTCGCGGCCGTGGCCCAACTCGACTAGCGCCTGCTTGCTCGATCCCCCGCCGGTCGTTCGTAGACATCCAGCGATTGCGTCACGTCGGAGCTCCCACATCGAGACACCTTGCCGTGTACGTCGATAAGCCGTTCGATAGTGAAGCCGATCCGCGGTACGGAGAGACTCGAACCGCGCTCTTTGTCCGTCGCTGAGCGAGCCCACAAAGGCTTCGACTCGCTGCTCATCCCACCATGCACCTGGCGGCACGTTGTGCTCCACCACTGCACCCAGGTCCTTCGGTCCTTCGGGGAGGCCAGGAAGGTCGAGGTAGTGCATGTTGATGTTCTCGTTGTGCGCTTCGTGAATTTTTCTAACCCATGCCGGCCGAACGTCGCTAATCTCTGGAATTCCGACATGCGCGTTCTTCGGAAGCTCCTCTTTGGCGATTCCTACAATGAACATGCGCGGGCGGGACTGCGGAACGAAGTGCCGGGCGTCGATAGCCATCACATCGAGCGAATAACCCAACTCATTCAAGCACCGAAGCGCGTCGGCCAAGTCATTGCCGCCGTGACTGGTCGCGAATCCGTGCACGTTCTCGAGTAGGATCACACGCGGCTTCTTCGGAAGCTCCTTGACCACCCGGGCGAACTGCCAGAACATTCCGGATTGCTTGCCGAGTAGGCCACGGCGGTTGCCAGCGAGGGAGAGGTCAATGCAGGGGAAGCTGCTTGTCGCGAGCTCAATTTCAGAAGGAAGAGACTCTCCGCTGATATCACAGATATCATCGACCTTGAAGTGGTCCTCGGCATCGGGGTAGTTCGCATAGTATGCGTCGAACTTCGCCTGCTTGATGTCATTGGCCCAAACGATTCTCACTCCGAGCGGCTCCAGCGCCGTCCGCACGAGGCCGATGCCGGCAAAAAATTCTGCGGCATTGATCGCCCTAGTTTCCATGCGCCCTCCATCGCCGATCATCGTTGCAGCAGTCTATAACCTGCGATGTCGAACTGACGAGGAATGACGCCAGCCTGTGACCAATCCAATCATACGCCCCATGCGGCACCTGCGTTCCCGATCAGCTAGCTACCCAAAGTAACGATAAACCGCTCGTTGAGTTACGGGACAAGCAAGGCTAGTTCTTGCAGAGAGGTGCCTCACGGTTCGTCATCAACGAGCTCACGCCGGGCTTCAGCCAGCCTCGCGTCAAATACCAGTAAACGCGTCCTCGAATTCCAGATCGCAACGTTCCGAACCTCCGCACCCAGGCTATCGGCCAGCCCAACAGGATCCGTCACACTCTTTTACTCATGCTTGTCAACAATCGCTGCATTCCGCCGCGAGGTCACCTTGGCCTCGAACAGGACGAGGCGTTTGTCACCGCCAAGGGCCGATTCGGGCGCAACCAAACGGAACGCCAAAGTCACCTGGTGGGGATGCAGTTCATCTTTTGCCTGTCCGGGAAGCGATGGCTCGCCGTCCTTCGCCCGGTCAACAACCGGATAGATCAGAATCGAACCCGATCGGGGCTCGACATGCCGCCTCGCTTGCACCTCGCCGATTTCTGTGTTGTTGACAGCTTTGTTATATTCTGCTGGCACGCGTTTGATTACTTCTCCGGGGCCGCGGTGTTCGAGTTTGCTGATTCCGCCGTAGTAATCGGGCTTCTGCCGGGTTCTGGTGTGGACGCTGATCGGTTCGTGTCCCAGGATCCGCCGGTTGGCCGCTGAGCCCTTGTGCTGCGGCAAGATGACGACCCAGCCGCTGATTTGCTCCGGGGTCAGCGAGGTGAGCCATCGCAGATCGGGCGTCAGCGCATCATCGGTTGCGAGGCGAAGCGATTGCATAACGCTGAGCAGGATCGGATGGCTGACTCTGCCGATCCAGGCGTGGTAGTTCCAGCTTTCGGGTGTTCTCTCTGACTCGTCGCTATCAGGCTCCGGAGCGTTGGGCAGCTCGCCGTAAAGGTGGGCGTAGGTTTTCGCGGCATCGAGAAGCGGTTGAAAGGCCCTTGTGTTGGACTCGATGAGTTTGGGGTTGGCCGGCCACCGCCGCGGCTCGACGGCGATGCCTGGCGAGCGGCGTTCGGCGAGGTCGGCGTTGTACATCTTGTTGGCTGCCGTGGGTTTGAGCCAGTCGAGATGCTGGGCGACCAGAGGTGGCACCTGGGCGGGTGTGAGTTGAGACTTACCGTCGACGGGTGTGGCGTACCGGCGCAGCTCGGTTCGGAAGTGTTCCTCGTCGCGACAGCTTGCCTCGAAGGCCGTGTGCAGGGACGGGGTGATGTATAGACGGACGAGGTCCCGGTAGTGCGGTCGGAAGCCGAACCAGCGTCCCATCTGCATCAAGGTGTCTTGCTGTTTTGTAAGTCGCCGGTAGTAGGAGATGGTGAGGCCCTCGACGGTGAAGCCACGAGCGAGGCTGTTCCCGCCGACGAGAATCTTCCAGACTCCGCGCTGGTCGAAATCGATCTGTTCGTTCTCGAGGCTCTTCTCGCTGTTGACGACGATTACAGGGTCGCCACCTTGGCCGATGTTGCGGATCGCCTGAGCGACGTAGGGCGTCAGCTCTTCATAGGAGTCGGGAATGCTGTCTCCGTCTGCGAGCGCCTGACTGACCGGGCGGATGTCGTCCTCATAGAGCTTGCATAGCCGCTCAGCGCTAGCTGGCGCGAAATAGCCGCCGGTTTCCCACAGTTGGCGCACTTCCGTTGCTTTGTCGCTGTGGACCGCACGATGCATGGCGTGGTGTACCAGCATGGTGTGGTGCCGGAAAGCTCCCTCGCCTCGGTCTTGCCGGTAGAGCTTGATCGCCCCCGTCAGCACGAAGGCGTCAATGGCTTGCCTGAGGTGGGATTCGTCGGCAGGGTCGTCCGGTAGCGGACGTACGTGCGCTTTCTCCTTCGAGCTCGCGAAGTTGCGTTCGGTGTCATCGAGGTCGGCGTCGAGGTCATGGAAGTCGGCGGCTCCCATGTATCCCGGCGGCCGGTCGAGGGAGAGGATGAAGTTGCTCGGGAAGATGTCTTCCGTATCGCTGGGGTCAACGAAGACGTTGGCGAACGGCGTCGCGGTGTAGCCAACGTACTGGGCCCGCGGAAGCAGCGTCAGCAGCTCGCTGATGCGCTGGTTGATGCTGGTCCGCTCTTTCTGATCTTTTGCCCATTTCTTGGGGTTGCTAGTGTTCGGAGACGCTTGATCGGACTCGTCGTCGATGATCAAGGCCGGGATGTCGGCGAGACGTGTGGTGATCTTGCGTAGATCCTTGACCAGCTTAGCCAGCACGCGGTTGTTTTTCTTCACAACAACCAGGCGCGCATGGCTACCTCTGAGATTGAGTTCGTCGAATAGCGGTCGAGTCCGATCGGGCCGCTCGAAGTCAAGGGCGCTGATGCCTTGTTGCAAGCTTTGATAATCGAAGTCTCGCGTGGTGAGGCGGACGACGTCGGGCTGCCCCACTTCACGAGGCAGCACGCCGTGCCGGACGAACTTTCCGTCGCGCCAGTCTCGATCGGCGTGGTAGTCGAATGCTTCGGTGTCGTGTTCGCTGATGCCCCGAAGCAGGTTCTCGCGGCCGACGAGTTCCATGTCGAGTCGTCGCTGGGTCTGGGTTCGTAGCAGGTTCGCGCTGCCACTGAGCACGATGAAGAGCCGGTAACCAGCGTCGATGGCTTTGGCGATGACACCGGTGAAGTTTGCTGTCTTGCCGCTTTGGACGTAGCCGACGACCAGGCCCTTCGCCTGGTGGCGTTTGGAACCGGCGGGGTTCGCGAGGCGCTCCACGACTTTGGTCGTGGAGGCGTCGAGCGCGGCGACTGCTTTGGGGTCAAAACCGCGCGCGTGCAGCAGGTGGTTGCGGTAGTGGTCCCAGTAGAAGTCACGGTCGTGGCGGACGCTCTCGGTGTACCAAGGTGACCATTCGCCCTCGATGATGGTGCCTTCGGTCGCCGCAATGGGCACCATGTCCAGCACTAGCGCTGCTGCTTTGTCACCGAGGCCGAGCAGCGAGGTGATACGGGCCCGCCGCTCGGGGGTGTTGTGGGGCGTGCCATCAGTCCAGGTGCTGCCTTCAGCAGCGTCCCAGGTGGCAAGCCGTACAGCGAAGTCTATCCGGAGGCTATCGTTGGGGTCCACGGCAGTGAGGTAGGCGCAGAGGCTGTCGTCGTCGGTGCAGATGGACAGGTCCTCTGTGAGGGCTGCGACTAACGCATGCAGGCGGCGGGGTCCGCGCAGATCCATGGCCTTGAGCGCTTCTCGGTAGCTGGTCGCAAAGGGGTCGGTCATGGGTTCACCTCGGTGGCGATGATGTCGGCGAGCGGCTCAGGGACGGGCGCGCCTGCTTCTTGATGGGTCAAGTCGATGCGGTATCGGACGTCGGTGACGTGGCTGTAGTCGAAACCCGTGCCTGCGAGTTGCTGTGCAGTAAGCCTTGGGAAGTCTTCGGCAACGAGAAAGGCTCGTGAAGGACTTCGTCGCCGCCAGCGCGTGACGCACAGCTCATCGAACGGTTCTGCCCAGCCTGCTGCAGCCAGTTTGGCGGCGATCTCCACGCTGGCAGTTGTGCTCGCGGCAGCGCTCCGGGCAGCGGCAACGAGCTCGCTCAACCTCCAGCCCTGTCCCGGGCCGGCTTCGGTGACCTGGTGGGAGACGAGCCACAGCGGCACCGACGGTGTCGCTTGCAGCTGCGTAAGGGAGCCGATCCAGTGCGTCCGGCTCTCCGAGGCGGTGGTTTTGACCTCGACATCGAAGTTCTCGATAGCGAAGTCGTGTTCTTCACCATGCGGTCCGCGCCAGCCCGACACAGCAGCCTGCGGCCCGAGTCGCTTGCATGCCCCGATCAAAGTCAGTAGTTCGCCACAGAGGCCCAGCTCACGCTCTCTGGAGATTGATCGGTTGCGTCCCATCAAACGCGTGAGCAGCCGTAGGGTCTCCGTGACGGCGACTCCGAATCCTTTGCTGTCCAGCTGGGCTCGATCGGCTATCGCGCAGAGAATTGGATAGGCGTCCACGAAGAGTGATGGGTCTGTGATCACGACCTGTAGCAGGCCAGGATCGAGGGGCGATGGCCGCACGCTGAGATGTTCCAAGCGGGACCGTGGAACAGCCTCGCGGTCAGCAAGCGGTCCCTGCAGAGTGATGGAGGGACGTTCTGGATCGATCGTGAGGGTCAGTGGTGGCTTCTTGCCCATCGGATGCGCCATTGGTACGCCGGCAGCGAGGTACTCGCGGAAGCCAGTGACGCTGAGGTGCTGTCGGGTCACCAGGTTACGCCGCGGGCGTGCTGGGACCGGGCGGCACTCGTCAAAATCTCCTGCCACATGGCGATGTTGTCCTTGTCCTTGGCGCCAAGGTACTCGCCCTCGAACACGTCCTCAAGCAGGAGATAGAGCAGCGCCTTCACGAGCGGAGCATCGTTCAGGCCGCCGCGTCCGCTCCCTATCACGGCAGGGCGATAGTGGTCGTTCAGCCACAAGGTGCGGTTTTCGCGATCGACAGCGAACAGCTCAAGGCTCTGGAACCGGCGCCACCTGATGTCGATCGGGTCTTCGCCGGCCATGAACGGGACCTCGTCGCTGATGGCCTTCCTGACGAGAGGGTCGAATCCTTTGCCGGGAGGGAGCATCTTCCGCCTGTCTCGGCGGCGTTCTCGTGATCGTTTGTAGGCGGCTTCAGCATCTCGAAGGTAGGAGGCCATACGAGCGCCGTCGGCGTCGCGAGCGGCTTCGGCGAGGTGGGCGAAGTCGGGCCCGACCGTCACCCGCGACTTCTCCGGGTTCATCGAGAAGAGGCCCGCCACGTCGTCGTTGATGTCGATCGCGACGCGGGCGAGTTGCAGCCGGGGGTCAGCGGCGGTGAGGCCATCCCAGCCGCCGGCCTGCAACAGCCGATCGGCTCGGTAGAAGTAGAGGCCCTGTCGTTCGATGGCACCGCCCGGCAGACGGAAGTTCGGGGACTTCGTGCGGCCAGGCCAGACATGGCAGGTGAACTCAATCCTCTGGCCGTCGCGTTCCGCCACGAGGACCTTTGGATAATCGGGATGGCCGGTGTGGTGGTAAGCAAACGGATCGATCGGCTCGACTTCGAACTGGCTGCCGACAACGGAACGATCTGCGTCGGCGACGTCAACGGCGATCCGCAAGGCTTCCCGCGCTAGGAATCGGTGGAGCACCAGTCCGAGGTGGTCGAGAATCTTCGATATTGTAGCGTTCAAGAACGCCTGCACGCGGTCCGGATCGTCCGTCACAGTGAATCCAGTGATGTCATCCCAACGGATGACAGTACGACCGCCCGCGCCTGCTGACCTGAAGCCCCATTCTTGATCCAACTCGTCGTTGACGCAGTCGGTCGGCACGATGTCGCATCGGAAATCCGAAAGGTCATTCAGCGACCAGCGACGACCATTCGTTTCACTGTCGACGGAGCGGCTGAAAACTGTCAGGTTGCGAGCTTGACTGAAGGATGCAGCCTTCATCCCGAGACCGAACTTCCCGAGGCTACCTGCCTTGTATGCACGATACCCGCCGACGGTCATGGCCGAATCGATAAGGTTGGAGGAGATGCCGTGACCATTATCGGCAACGTACAACGAGCGTAGTCGGCCGTCGCGCTGCACGAATCTGATGATCACTTCGCTCGCGGCGGCGTCGATGGCATTGTCAACAAGGTCCGCTAAGGCCGTCTCGATCCGATGATTGCGTCCGAGGCCGTCAAGGGCATGCGGGTCAGGGGGCAGACTGACTGAACCGCTAGTTGGAATTTCTTCTCGCCAAGTCAACAACTCAGACCCCGTCCGCCCTCTTTCGAGACACATCCCATACAGAGTTAATCACTGCAGATGAAGCCGAATTCTACCCGATCGCCCCGTTGATGAACATCAGCCAATCGGCCGACCTCAAGCCCTCCGCGGGGAACGACAAGAATAGTCATCTGGCGTCCCATCCTTCTCAGCGAGAGTCACAAACAGCGATGATGCGATCTAGAGTGGAAATGGCTGCGTCTCCGGCGACAAGACGCGGCTCATCCATCGAAAATGGTGCCCGTCGACGCGGAGCCGCTTGCATGCTCTTGGTCATTCTCAATTACCCCCGATGCCCTCACCCCTCCGTGAGATGCGCCTGATCCTGCGCGTGCACCGCCTCCGATCGATATCGCATCGAGCCCGCCGTCATAGCAGCGACCTACAATCCCCGCCTCTGCAGAATGAACAGCGCGTCAGCCGATGCGCGAAGACGCCTGATGCGCGCGCGTCGGGATCAGAGTGCCGTCGACGATCACGATTTGCTCGACCTGCCGCTTGCGCACCGGCGCCAATGCCAGCAGGCCAGTGTGTCGATGACCCGGTGCGCCGCCGTCGTTGACGGACGCGGCGCATGACGACCCCAACCCGGGGAGTGCTGCCGGCACTTGGACGGCCAAGCCCTCACTCGGCGGCCCGTAACCGACAGTACGCCGGGGACTAACTCCTATTCGGTTAGGTCCAGTCAAGGTATTGGACGCGGGGGTGTGCCCAGGGCGCCCTGACATCGTTCGGCAGGGTGGGGGTCGAAGTTGCGCGGTGCCCGGCGTGGTTAAGGGCGACGTGGTGGAAGCCGGCGCCCAAGTTCTCGGCGTGGCACTCACGGCATGGTCCGTCCCGCTCACACCCAGCGCCGGTGACTAGGTTGTGGACGTGATGGTAGGCGTCGTTGGGGTGGTCGGCCTTGACCGTGTACCAGATGCCGGCGCGGTCTTGGTCGGGCATCGCGGCGGCCATCGATGGACGTATCGGCAGGTAGAGATCCTTGCCGTCGTGGCGGATCATGAAAATCCGGTCGAGGTAGTCGCACTCATCCGGCTCGGGCTCGTACTTGACGAACCACGCGGCGGCGTCGGTGATAGTTCCTGGCCCCCAGAGCAGGTCGACCGGGTAGCGGGTCACTTCGCTCCGGGAGTCGTAATGGCGCAGTTCGGGGTCACTAACGCGCTCGTCGGGGTGGAAGACGGCACGCAGGATGACACACTGCCATCGGCGGTCGTCGGGATCGACGAATCCGGCGAAGGCGTCTGCGGCGATGGCGGTGCACAACTCGCTACCGTCGGTCGGCCACGCCATCACGACGACCTCGCGACGCAGCGGTGCCGGGTAGAGCCGCCCCCCTGGGGTGGGCAAACCCCATAGCTGGTTGATGATCTCGGCCAGGTAGCAAAGTGTGCACGCAGCCTCCACCGGGCCGATGAGGTGGTAGGCGGTGGGGTGGGCGACAACGTTACGCAGGCTCGACAGCGCCTGCTCGACACCGCGGTTCCGTTGCCCACGCAACAGCCCAACCTGCCGCGCCCAGGCCCGCAGGTCACCGAGCATCCCACCACTAAACGCCATCACGTTCCCGTCCGGAAGACGCAGCCGCCAGCCGCGGCGGGGGCGCGGGCGGCGAGTACGAAGAAACTCCTGCGCCTGTTCGTACCGCGACACGACCACTTGATGATCGACACCAGCACCGTCGACAAACGTCACGGTTCCCTGATGGAAGTCAACGAACCGGTCCCGCAGCGCCTGCTCGATCACCAGCAAGGCGTGATCGTGCACCAATGTGTACACCTCGTAACACAGCACACCGTAGGCGTAGACATTGCGCAGGTGATCGAAGCTCTGCCGGGTGCCCTCGGCGACGCTCGGATCGAGATCCAGCTGGGATGCGACCTGCTGCTGGTACTCGGCGGCGTCGTCGGGACGCATCTGCACGCCTAGGCCCAGCCCCAAGGGGGTAAACCGCAGCGTACGGTCATCTGCTTGGCGTAGCTCATCGAGCGTCTTGATCATCACTCCCGGACTCCTCCACGTGATGCGAACCGGACAGGATACAGCCGTCACCCCTCGCAGGCGAACAGCTTTTCCTGCCGGCGCAGGATCGCGGACGAGACTTCTGTCCAGGCGCTTAGTAGCCGGGGCCTACGTTGACGTCGGGATCCTGGTTCGCGAGGCGTTCCTGGCGAGTCAGGTCTTCGAGCCTTTGCCGGAAGGTCGGGAAGTCGGCGATGGTCCTGGTCGGGTCAGTCCGGAGTGAGAAGTCTCGCCGTAGCGCTGCGATCTTGATTCTGAGGTCGTCGTGGGCGGCAGAGTCGTCGAGGCTGCTCTCGATCTCACGCAGGCGGCTGTCAGCTACGGTACGACTTGCGCCCTCG
The DNA here is from genome assembly GCF_043197345.1 of Micromonospora sp. NPDC049175. Classification (NCBI taxonomy): domain Bacteria; kingdom Bacillati; phylum Actinomycetota; class Actinomycetes; order Micromonosporales; family Micromonosporaceae; genus Micromonospora; species Micromonospora sp. NPDC049175. The sequence continues at coordinate 143,398 of NZ_JBICSY010000011.1, forward strand.
CGATAGTCGTCCAGGAATCCGCGGACGATGCGGCCCATGCGTTTTCCGCGACGGCGTTGGGTCTCGCAGATCGCGGCGTCTTCGAGGAGGTCTGTCAGGTCACTCAAGAGCGCGATGAAGTTGTCCTCCAACGTCTTGACCTCTGCTGGGCGGCGGCCGTCGAGCGGGACGTGGTTGAGATGACTGACGACTTCGCGGGCGAACCCGACCTTGTCGATACTCGCGTCGAAAGCCTCGGCGAAGCTGTCTTTGAGGCAGTCCCACAACGGGCGGCCTGACTCGAGCCGTGCCTTGACGCCTGTCTCCTTCAGCTTGGCGGCGTCATCGTCGCCGAGGCCCAGCAGTCGGATGGCGTAGTTTCGGGCGGCGTAGACCGCGATGCGTGCAGGGACGAGATCCTCTATCTCGGTCACGTCACCGGACTTGGTAGACGCGACCACCTTGATGTCATCGGGTGCCGAGGCTGCGCGGTTGGTGGCCCAGGTGTCCAGGCAGACGACGAACTTCGCGTCGAGGACCGGCTTGCGGTTCGCCTCGCTGCGCCTCAATTTGGCGACGGCCCTCCGACCAGCGTCGTCACCGTCGAGAAGCGCGACGCACGGGGGCTTGATCGGGTCGCGACCGCGGGCGAGGTAGGCGATGTAGGGAACGCTGTCGGCACTGCCGGCGGGAACGATCGTGACTTCGTTGAGGTCCAGCATCCGAGCGACTTCGGGCCGCCGGACGCGCAGCGCGTTGGACATCCCGGCCAGCATCACCTGGTCGGCGGATCCTTCGACGATGAGGTTTTTGCCACCGATGAAGGCTGTCTCGGCAACGTAGCTGCCGAGTGAGGAGCGCAGGGGCTCGTAGTGGGTGCGGGCGACGTCCCTGACGACGCGGGTGCCCTCCTCCTGAGCACCTTTGTCAAGGACTCGCAGCCGATCCGCGGCGTTCTTGTTGATCAAGAAGGGTGAGTGAGTGACATAGATGACCTGGTCGGTCCGATGCCGGTCGTCCGGGATCGCGAAGTTCTCCAGCACGCGCAGAAGGTCCTGCTGGCCGGAGTTCGACAGGTAGGCGTCCGGTTCGTCCATGAGCAGGATCTCGTCGCGGTCGTCGGCTGGCCGGTGGGCCCGGAGCTGAACGAAGTAGGCGAGGAAGTGGGTCAGGCCCCGGCTGCGTTCACCGAATGAGTACTCCGCCCCGGTGCGGTCGCGGATGGTGAACACCAGCTCGCGTTCGCGGGTGGTGACGCGGAGCTTGAAGTCGTTGTCCTGGCTCCACCAGCGCGACAGATTGAGGTGCCGCGCCAAGCTCTCGTTGATCTTGCCTTCAAGGCCGCTGACTTCGCCTTCCTTGCCCTCGTTGATGGCCTCCTGGAGTTCCTTAAAGATGCTCTCGTCGACGTGGGCGACGTCGATGAGTAGCTTCCTGGCCAGAGCGCGTGCCTCGCGTTGACGTGCCTGCTCAGGGCTGGCCGCCGCGGGGGCGGGACGGCGGAAGAACGACCACAACCTTTGACCCAACGCCGCCGCGTCGGCATCGTCGTCGGCTTGCTCGGCGGCTTCTAGAAATTCTCCGCGGAGGCGGCGGTCGGCGAGGTTCCCGAGCCGGCCACCCCACAGCGACGCGATCGGCACGCTGTCGGGGACGGCGATGCTGGTGGAGAATCGCAGCACCTGCGGCAGGATGTCTTCGAGCGCCTTCACCTCGGCTGGGTCGTCGAGCTCGACGAGGACCTTGTCCGCCAGGATGAAGGGATGCCCTTCGCCGGGCCGCATGAACAGGAAGGTCTCGCCCACCGCCCTGGTCACGCCTAGTGTTGTCAACACCTCGGACTCCACCGGACGGGAGACCGTGAAGGCGGCGCCGACGTCAGGTATACGGACTTCGTCGGTCTCCACTGAGAACAGCTGCGAGTAGCGGCAGAAGTCGCTCCGCGAAACCTCGCGCTTGCCCACGACGCACTCAATGGCGTCCAGAAGGTGACTCTTACCCGACTCGTTCGCTCCGACGATCGCTGTGATCTGCGGGTCGACGTCCAGGCGCACATGGGGATACCAACCCTCCGGCAGGACCTCCCAGGTCGCGCGCTCAGCTTTCTCGTTCGCGCGGCGCTCGTAGTCGAAGTTGAAAGACTTAAAGAATCTGACGTACACCCGCGTGAGGCGCACCGGCCCTCCTCGGCAACCCATGCCGCCTGGCACCACATGCCAGCCGCGCAAGAGAGAATCTAGCTAAGGGGTACGACAGACGGCTGAACCGCTCGGCATCGCGTCATTGGCCGGAGCGATACGCACTGAAATCAAACAATAATGAGAGCTGGCTGTAGAGACGGCCACGGCAGCGGAGGGCCGCAGTGATGCCGACCATTGGATAGTGCGTGCGCACTACTCCCGTCTGGCGCTGGGCCGAGGGCGGGGCCGTTAGTCGTCGAGGTCGGTGAGCCGTGGTTCTGCCGCCGCTTCCGCCATGGCCGCAAGGTCGTAGTCCGGCAACGTCCATTCCGGGATGTGCACGTCGGCGTCCGGGTCGATGCCTTCAGAGCTGCTGATCAGGTCCAGTAGGATTTCTTCGGCGCCGTGCAGAAGCGCGGGGTCTTCCGTCCAGAAGCCGAACTCAAGGCTGGGCCGCGACGACGCCGTGAAGTTTGCTGATCTGATCCAGAGTCGCTTCGGCGTGAAGGCGGTGACGTCGGCCGGCGCGAAGTCGTTCTCGTCGCGGTCCCAGAGGCGGCCGAGCAGCACCAGCTTGGCGTGCAGGATTGGCGGCATGGACCCGTTGGCACCCGCACCCTTGCGGAAGCCGATCGTCCGCACGGTCGGGATCGTCTCGCCGCCCGGCGGCAGCGACCACCCGGGCCCGATCACCGGGGCTCGCCGTCGACCAGGGTGGTCAGTTGCTCTAGCGAGGGGAAATAGCGCACTGGGCACCCGGGTGTGCGGACGTTGAGGTCGGCCATACGGCGCATCTTGTAGGGCAGGTCCTGCGGCTGCGCCTTCTTGTCCCGGGACTGCTTGCTAACCACCACGCAGACGGCCTGCAGCTTGGCGAGGTCGTCGAGCAGATCCGGGTCGTCCATCCACATCGCGCAGCTCAGCTGCGTCGCCCCAGGCCCGTGGTATTGCTGCTGCCAGTGCTGTCGGAGGTCCCGGATTCCTTGCACCAGGCCCGCCAGAACGTCCCGACCGAAGAATGCCTCGTTGCCGACCGGGCCGACATCAAGCACCCGGTCGTACCACTGCTCGAATTCCGGCCGCACCTCCCCGTCCGCCGTAACGGCAGGCTAGAACTCGGACGCACCCGCTCTCGCACCGGACGGACCGGCCCAATGCCCGGTCGAGCCCCAGTCAGGAAGTACTGGGCGTCTCGTGGCACCGCCCCTGGGGAAGCCGCCCGTGGGGCGATCGCCCCACGGCACCGAGGCCTTCGACATGGGAGTTTGCCGATCAGGCTCTCTGCGACGTCCGTGGTGCATTGCCTCAGCTCCGGCTGCCGTCCGCCTTGATGCCGTTGACGAACGCACCCCAGGCGGCCAGCTCGAAGCTCAGCATCCCGGCAGCCGGAGCTTTGGAGTCGCGTACGTCGACCTGAACGCACCGGTCGCGCACCTCGACGCACTGACCGTTATTGCCCGAACGGCTCGACTTACGCCAGGCGTTACGCTCCATGCTTGCTCAGCTCCTTGATGAACTTTGCGGACTCGGCCGGCGACCGTGCCAGCGTCTTCAGATTGTCGTACGCGGCCGAGAGTCGCGCCAGGTCGCGGCTCGATTCGAGGAACAGCTCGCCGGCCAAGGTCTCGATATAACCCAGCGGCGGCTCATCTTGCTCGAAGGCGAGCAGGGCAAAGCCGCTGGTGATTGCCAGGTGAGCGCCGGCCTCGAACCGAAGGACCTGGATCGTGACGTTGGGCATTCGGCTCAGCGTGGCCAGGTGGTCGAGTTGCTCGCGCAGGATTTCCGGGCCGCCGACCTCCGTCCGCACGGCCGCCTCGGAGAGGATGGCGTGCATCCGCAGCGGCGTCGGCTGCCGGTGTAGCACCTCCTGCCGGGTCATCCTGGCGGCGACCCGCTGGTTGATCGTGTCCGTATCGGACTCGCGCCCGATGGTGTTGACCTCGCGGGCGTAGCGCTCGGTCTGCAACAGTCCCGGCACCAACATCGGCTCGAAGTTCTTGAGCTCGACGGCCTCGCTCTCGTAGGCGATGTACGTCGCGTAACGACCACCGAGGCGCTGCCACCAACCGTCCTCGCGCAGATCGCGTGCCTGTTGCAGCAGCGACGTGGCGGGCTCCTCGTTGAGGCTGACGCCGTACGTGACCAATAGCTCCATGACATCGCCGGCGCGGGGTTTGATTTCGCCCGATTCGATCCGGCTGATCCGAGACGACGAGCAGCGGACGAGCTTCGCTGTCTCCTCGCCGGTCAGGCCCTTGGTCTCGCGGAGTTTGCGTAGCTCTCGGCCGAGCCGCCGAGAGCGCGGTGTCGCTGGCGTGAATCGAGGCATGTCGTGATTCTGCACCAGATCCATCCGCTCGCGTGCATCGCATCGCGTGCGGACACAAGTATTGATCACACGCATGCGCTTGCTTTGCATCAGATGATGCGCGAGTCTGCTTATCGGGCACCACCGATGTGATCCCCAGCCAGAGAGGTGGGAAGTACTCCGTGATTACCGAGGTCGTAGGGGTCGTGTTTGGTGGTCTGGTGCCGGGCTTCCTGCTCGGGCTGCTGACGTTTCGGGTGAAGTCCCGGTGGTGTCCACGGTGCGGGGAGTCCACCGAGGCCATGCGGCCGGCGGAGCGGGAGTGGTGACCGGGCCGGGCCGGAGGCACCGTAACGACCTGCCGATCGGACGGCGGGTGGCCGAGTTGCGGGCACGCCGGGGCATGACGCAGCAGGTCTTCGCCGACCGGGTCGGCAAGTCGAAGAGCTGGGTGGACAAGGTCGAGCGAGGTGTCCGTAACCTCGACCGGCTCTCGGCGATCGAGGCGGTCGCCCGCGCGCTGGGCGTCGCCCCGAGCGTCCTGCTTCGCGGAAAGACCCGGCCGGAACCGGCCACCGACGTCGGCGGCGCCGTGGAGCGGGTGCGGGAGGCGTTGGCTCGCCACGACGTTCACGGCTCCGGCAGCGACGGCCCGCAGACGCCGTCGTCGGTGCGGGACCTTGACCACCAGGTGGGGTACGCGTGGACGGCGTACCGGAACGGCCACCATCTCCAGGTGCTGCGGATGCTGCCCGACCTGCTCGGCGACAGCCGCCGAGTTTGCCACGCGCAGGTGGCGGAGGCCTCCGCCGCCGACCTGCTGGTGCGAGTGCACCGGCTCGCCGCCCAGGTACTCGTCAAGCTCGGCGAGTCCAACCTGGCCTGGCTGGCGGCCGACCGGGCGATGACCGCCGCCGCTGGTGACCCACGCCGGGCCGGTCTCGCGGCGATCTCCCTCGCCCAGGCACTCCGTGCCCTGCGGCGGGGCCGGCTGGCGATGACCGCCGCCCTCACCGCCGTACACCAGCTTGACCCTGCGCCGTCGCACGAACGCCCGCCGGAGGAGGTGGCTCTGACCGGGACGCTGCTGATCGAAGCGGCTCTCGCGGCGGCCGCCTGCGGAGATGTCGCCGCAGCCGACCTCACCGTACGAGCGGCCCACCTGGCCTCGGTGTACGCCGATCAGCACCATCGTGACGACGACGGCATCGGGTTCGGCGCCACGGCCGTGGAACTCGCCCGGGCCATAGCCGCCTTGAGTGTCGGAGACCACCATCGGGCCATCGCCATTCACCGGCGCGCTACCAGCGCCGAGGTCTGGCAGCGGCTCCCCGCCGAGCACCGGGCCGCTCACCTGATCGACATCACCCGTGCCCACCTCGACCTCGGCGATGCCCGCGCCGCCGGCCGCGCCCTGGTCACCGCCGACGGGATCGCTCCCGCGGAGGTGCGCATCCGCCCCGCAGCGCGTGCCGCGCTGACCACCGTCCTGCATGCCGGCCCCACCCCGGCCGATGTGGCCCGCTTGGCCGCCACCGTCGGACTGACCCAGCAGTGACCGCACCGCAGGCCACACGCTTCCGCCGTGGTCGAATCAAGCAGCGCTGTCCCCGAGCGCCGACTCGACGCGCCGTCGCAGTTGTTCCGCGCGCGTATCCGGGAAGTTGCTCAACAGCGTGACCGCTTCGCGCCACCACCGGTGTGCCTCCTCGGCGCGCCCGACGTCGATCAGCGCCGTCGCCAGGTGGTCCAGCGTCAAAGCGAGCTGCCAGTCGTCCCCGAGCTGCCGGTGAACCGCCGCCGACCGCCGGTGGAAGGCGATCGCCTGCTCCGGCTGCCCCAGCTCCCGGTACGCCTCGCCGGACCCGTCCAGTGCCATCGCCTCCCGGCTGCGGTCACCCAACTGGCGCTGGATCGTGGCCGCCCGGTGCGTCGCCTCCAGCGCCTCGGCGGACCGACCGGCGGCGCGCTGCACACGCGCATATTCGACCAGCCAGTGCGCCAACCACACCGGGCTGCCGTGCTCGGCGATGGCCAGTGCCCGCTCGATCGCGGCCAGGGCATCCTCGGTGCGTCCGAGTTCGCGCAACGTCATGCTGAGGAAGAAGAGCGAGTTGCCCTCCTGCCCCCGGTCGTCGATGTCCCGCTGCACTCCAAGCGCCTCATTGAGCAGCATCACGGCGTCGGCGAGGTCACCCAGTTCGTAGCGGGTCTCCGCAAGGTTGCTCAGCAGCAGGGCCTGCCAGCGTTGGTCTTGACGGCGGGTGAAGATGTCGAGGCTCCCGTCGAAGTGCGTGAGGGCGTCGGTGAGGCGGCGGTGGCGCAGCGCAAGTAGTCCCAGTGCGTTGATGGACACTGCCGTGCCGTGCTCGTCGCCGATCTCTCGCCGGATCGCCAGCGCAGCGTGGTGGTGCTCCGCCGCCTCCGTGAGCTCGCGGGCCTGGAAGTGGGCCTTACCGAGGCTTTCCAGCGCCTCCGCCTCAGCGCCTCGGTCGCCCAGCGATCGCGCAGCGGACAAACCGATCTGCGCGGTGGCGAACCAAGCGTCGAAGGCATTGCGGTGCATGAATACGCTGCGCAGCAGGACAGCCAGGTGCCAAGCAATCCGCGGCAGCGCTGCCTCGAACGCGGCGCGGGTGGCGGCGACGAGGTTGTCCTGCTCGGCGGTGAACCAGGCGTCAGCCTCTTCGGCGGTGGCGAAGCTCAGCGGCGTGACCTCGGTCGGTGGTGCCAACGGCATCGCCCGGCTGAACGGAAGTGTGCGGGTCAGCGCGGCGTCCGCCGTGTGCAGGTACCAGGTGAGTACGCGACGCAGCGCCGCCTGGCGATCCTCGCCGCTCTCAACGTGCTTGACCTGGTCCACTGCGTACGCGCGTAACAGGTCGTGCAGTTGGTAGCGGCCGGGTGCGCTCTGCTCCAGCAGGTGCGCACCGACGAGCGCGTCGAGCGGCGGCCGAACCTCTGACACCGGCCAGCCGGCGAGCGCGGCGGCAGCCGGGGCGCCGAGGTCCGGGCCGGGATGCAAGCCGAGCAGGCGGAACAGACGGGCCGCCGATGTGTTCAGTGCCCGATAGGACCAGGCGAAGACGGACCGAACGGCGTCGGCCTCCTCACCGTCCTCCGCGGTTAGCGCGTCCCACAGGGCCGATTCATCGCGCAGGTCCTGGATCAACTCGGACAGCGGCATGAACGGCCGGCTCGCCGCCCGTTCGGCGGCGATTCGCAGGGCCAGTGGCAGCCTGGCGCACAACCGCGCTAGTTCGGCGAGCTCGACCGCATCATCGCCGGTGCGATACTCGACGGTCACGTCGTGCAGCAGCGTCACCGCGTCCTCCTCGGCCAACATGCGCAGGGTCAGCCGCCGGCCGCCGTCACGGCTGACCAGCCCTGACAGCATGCTTCGGCTGGTGACGATCACCAGGCAGCTGCTGGTGCCCGGCAGCAGGGGACGCACCTGCCGGACCGTGGCGGCGTTGTCCAGGACCACCAGGACGCGCCGGTCAGCCAGCCGGGAGCGGTACAACGCCTCGCGGTCCTCGAGATCAGCCGGAATCGCGGATGCGGGGACGCCCAGCGCCCGCAGGAAGCGGTCGAGCACCTGCTCCGGTTGACTGGGTTGGCCCGGGTCGTAACCACGGAGGTTCGCGTAGAGCTGGCCATCCGGGAACCGGTACCGCACGGCGTGCGCCCAACGCAGCGCGAGAGCGGTCTTGCCGACTCCGGCGGTGCCGGTGACGACGACGAGGTTGGCGTCGGCGGCCTCATCGCCGAGGAGCCGGTCCAACGCTCGCAGCTCCTGGACCCGGTTGACAAAGCCGCGTACATCACCGGGGAGCTGACGGGGAGGCGGGTCGGCGAGCGAGGGGTCGCCGGAATAGAAGTGCACTCCGCCGTACACGTCGCGCGCCTGCACCAGGTCGGCGGAGCCGGACAGCTCCGACCGGTTGACGTGCTCCGGTCGTCCTTGCTCCGCCGCGCCGTTAGCCGCCATCTGTCAGTCCGGGTGAGGAGGCTCCAATGGTGCCACCGCTCGGGCGAAGAACTCGTCTAGCGGCTCGCCGGCGTCGTAGAGCGACTCGATGAACTCTTGGCACCGCATCACCACGTCCGGGTTCCTCCAGCGCCGCGCCGCCTCGAGCACGCCGTCGGCGTCGTAGATCGCCTCGTACATGACGTCCGTACCGAGGGTGTAGATCTCCGGAAGCGGACCATCCACCTCCGCGGCGACGACCTGGTTCGGTGCGACCACTCGGGTCAGCCCGCCGTACTCGTGGCGTAGCCGCAGCACGTGCAGTTCCCACTGCAGGTAGGGCGTCAGTGGCTCCTGCACCACCCGCAGCCGGCGGGTGGCGAACCCGCTGTCGGCGATGCGCCGGTAGTAGTCGCCGAACTCGGAACGCCGCGCGTCGAGAATCCGCAGCGACTCCTCCCATCGACCAGCGGCGAATGTCTGCCAGCCCTCGTCCTGCGGCTCCTTGAACGTTTGTTGCCGTTCCAGTTTCCAGAATCCTGGCGGGCCAGTCTTCCAGAACCGTTGTTCGAATTCGGCCCAGTAGTCGTCGAGGGCCAGCAGTTCGCCGGGGTCTCCGCCCAGGAGTTCACGCATCAGGGATGTCTACCTTCGCCGCGATCATGGTCGATCGGGGAATGATGATAAGCCGCTCACCGGGGTCGACGGAGACTCCCTCGGGCAGCCGATCCTGGTAGGTCTCGGTGAGATCCTGCCCGATCACGGCGACATCACCGTTGCTCAGCTCCCAGATGTCGGGACAGCTGCCGTCCCCGGAGGTGTTGCCCAATTCATGCGACGACTTGCCCCATCGGCGGTTCAGCTCGGCGGACGGGTCCGCCTCCCACCGGCGTGGACTCATGCCAACCCCCTGATTTCGTGATACTGAGAGCACGGATAGTAACATCGAACAAGCTGGATTACAGTCGTGCTTGCCGGCTCCGGCCCGGATGGCGATCCCTGGGGGTGAAGGGTGTGGAGGACCCGCTCATGCTCGCGGCGGCGACGACGCTGGTCGCCTGGGCGACCACCGAACTCGCACAGGGAGCTCGGTCAGCTGTATCCGGCCTGACCGAGTTTCTCCGGCACCGATTCCGTCACGAGCAGGCGGCCCAGCAGACCGTGGAGGTCGCGCTACGCCACCCGACTGCGGATACCGTTCAGCGCCTCGGAGCACTCCTCGAACAGGAGACGCTCCGTGATCCCGCGTTCGATGCCGAGTTCCTCGCACGGTTCAGGAAGGTCCAGGCGATTGTCGCGGCCAACCAGGGCGATGTGACCAACACCGTCTCCGGCGACGTCAGCGGATCGGTGGTGCAGGCGCGTGACGTCCACGGCGGCATCTCCTTCGGCGGACACAGCAGCGCTTGATCAGCCGCTGTCCGCTGGGTAACCCGCGGCCCGCCCGTACCGCCGACGCACCGGCCCCCACCCGGCCGACGTGACCCGGTTGGGCGCCCACGTCGGCCCAATTCGGCAGTTGACCCATCGGAGGCACTGCCGGCGGCACCATTTGGCGCGCCGAGGATCGATGCGAGTTCGAGGGGTTTCGCGCGGCGTCTACGTCGATTTAAGGCTTTGCCCGTTATAGACCGGCTTCGTTCCCAGACTGGTAGCGCAGCTTGCCGACGCCCAGCTCGGACTCGACCCGCCTTAATTGGACGGCGCAGGCCTGCCCCTCCTCCAATGAGGCGGGTGCGACGAGCACCCCGCACCGACGAGCACCGCGACCAAACTGAAGGCCAAGGGCGTAAGCGGTAGCGGGCCGCTAGCCTCTCCTACTACGCGTTCACTGCCACCCTCGAGCACGAACATTCGAGGTCGCGGGTACGAGATCGAGAAGGCGCGAGGTCTACCCCGCGCTCACCATGACCGCTGACCTGAAGGACGGAGCCGGCCTCGTGCTCGCCGTCGGCAGCGGTGGCCCACCGGTCACCTGCGTCTGCGATGTCGACAACGTCGCGCTGGCCGCGAAGGCACGCTGGCACCTCACCGTGGTCGACGCCAAACAACAGACTCAGCGGCACGCCGTGCAGCGCATCACCGTCCCGGACACTGACGCAATGACTCCCGACCAGCTCGCCGCTCTGCACCGAACCGGTCGCCTGCTACGCGGCGGGCAGATCAACCACCTGGACGGTGGTGACTCTGGCCGTCGGAACTCCGGACAACCTCCCGCCAGGCGATCAGCAGTTCAGCCTCATGTCCGCGACCCCACTCGTCGTCGACCTCAACGGCCGTGACACTCCACTGCCCATGACACGAAGAGTCCTATACAAGGCCGCCCGAATCGTGAACCCCGGACATCCAATGGGCCGCTGCAGGTCGTCGCACAGCACCGTTGGCGGCAACCTCTGCGACGAGAAATGTAGCCGCAGCCCGGGCCTCTACTCAGGAACTCAAAGCCAGCAAGGGTCCGCGACCGACCGCCCGCCGGACCGCACCGTCCCCAAGCCCTCCATCGCCGCAACCCAAGAAGCCGCCGACCCGGTCCAGTCCGGGAAGGGGTCAGCGTCAGAGCACGCCTGCCCCGGGTCATCGCGGCGAGCGCCGCTCACCGCTGCTCCCAATCTGCTCCCAATGTAAGCGGTGCATACGGCGAAGCCCGTTACCGGCTACTCCGGTAACGGGCGTCTGACCTGCAGAAACTGAGAGTGGGCGATGCTGGTATCGAACCAGCGACCTCTTCGGTGTGAACGAAGCGCTCTCCCACTGAGCTAATCGCCCTCAGCGCCACTGACTCTACCCGATCGTGGAACCCGACCGGAAATCCGGGGTCAGTGCGTCGCGAGGTACTGCATCACCTTGGCGACCAGGTCGATGCCGAGGCTGAACTTGAGCGACAGCCAGACCACGGTGGCCACGAAGACCAGGCCGACGGACCCGAGCACGATTCGCACCGCCAGTGACTGTCGCGTCACCCACTGTGTCCAGCCGTAGACGTGGCGGCGGGTGAAGCCGAGCAGCCGGCGGGCCCAGTGGTATTCGACCGCCCAGATGCCCAACCCGGCGATCACCAGCAGCCAGCCGGGACCGGGCAGCGGGATGAGTGCGATGCCGACGGTCACCACTATCGCTCCGGCGATCGCGATGAAGATCTTGAGGGCGATCCGGCCGCTGGGGTTGGCCCGGATGAGATCGAGTGTCAGCGAGATCCGCTCCCGCCAGCGGGGGCGGCGCGGTGGCTCTCCGACGACGAGGACACCACCGGGACGATCGGCGTCGGTCGTTGGCCGATCGGCGCGTTCGGGCTGCTCCATCGGTGTTCCGTACCCCCACTTTTCGGCTGCTCGGACCGCGACCTCCGGCGGGCGGGGCGCCGCGGGCCGATCCACTGAGGATTTCTTCGCCACCATTTCACCCCCCAGTGTCGCTCAGGCCCGTCACTGCAACGGCCGACTGGACGTTACCGGAGTAAGTCGACGACTGAGCCACCCGATGCCGGGCGGAATCACACACTGGGCAGAACCGGAAATCCTACATGAATGCTCACATTCACGCGGCCTTTCCGTCCCCCTTCCCACCACTGGGTGAAGTCAGCGTATGGCGGAGCGTAGCCAGGAGTAGCACCTGAGTATGGGAAAAGCGGGACACGCGCGTTCCGCAGCGGTGCCGGGGGGAGAACGTCCATGAGTGTCATCCGACCGACGACCGTAGAGGTCGAGACGTCGCTAAGGCTCGTCGCACCTGACGCCACCGCCTTGCCGGTGCGTGCCAGTCTGCGTTACGACCCTGCTGACCCGTATGCGGTCCATGTCCTGTTCCATGCCGAATCTGCCGGCGGCGAGGCGGTGAGCTGGTCCTTCGCCCGCGAACTGCTGGTCACCGGCCTGGACGAGCCAGCCGGCATCGGTGATGTGCGGGTCTGGCCCTGGGCCACACCGCGCGGCGACTTCGTCGCGCTGGCCCTCTCGTCACCGGACGGCAACGCCCTCTTCGAGGTGCCGCGCAGCGTTCTGGTGCGTTTCCTTCGACGGACGTACGTCGTCGTCCCGCGCGGCCGCGAAGCCGAGCACCTGGACGTCGACACGGCGGTGAACCGGCTGCTCGCCGGTCGCTGAGCACCGCCCGAACGGGCAACACCGGCCACACCGGGGCCGCGCGGATCTGCCGAGTCCGCGCGGCCCCGGCACACCCGGGAGTACGCGGGCAGCCCGACCGGGTCGCCCGGAGGCGCCGCCCGACCGGGATGGTCGGCGCTCAGCCGTGCGTGGTGATGCCGCCGTCGACGGGGATGACCGCCCCGGTGAGGTAGGCGCCAGCCCGCGAGGAGAGGTAGATGGCCGTGCCGGCCATGTCCTCCGGGCGTCCGATGCGGCCCAGCGGCACCTGCTGCTCGATGGCGGCCCGGCTGGCGGGGTCGTCCAGGGCGAAGGCCATCATCTTGCTCTCGAACGGGCCGGGCGCGATCGCGTTGACGGTGATCTGTTCGGCGGCGAGCTGGTGGGCCAGGCTGCGGGTGATCATGTGCACGGCAGCCTTGGTGGCCGAGTACGCGTACACCTCCATGAACGGCACCCGGATGCCGTCGATCGACCCGATGTTGATCACGCGGGCCGGGTCGTCGGCGCTGGCGGCGGCGCGCAGCGCCGGCAGCAGCGCGGTGGTGAGCCGGAAGACGGCCTTGACGTTGACGGCCCAGAGCTTGTCGAACGCGGCCTCCGGGTAGGTTTCCAGCGGTGCGCCCCAGGTCGCGCCGGCGTTGTTGACAAGCACGTCGAGCCGGTCGAAGCGCTCGCGTACGGCGGCGGCCAGCGCCTCGGCGCCGGCGTCGTCGCTCAGGTCCGCGGGGATGGCCTCGCACCGGCCCTCGGCGGAGAGTTCCTTGGCGACCGCCTCGCAGACGTCGGCCTTCCGGGACGAGATGATCACGTGTGCGCCGGCCCGTACGAAGCCCTGGGCGATCATCAGACCGATCCCCCGCGACCCGCCGGTGACCAGGACCGTCTTACCTTCGACCGAGAACAGCTGCGTCATGCCCATCCCATCGCGAGTCGGCGGGGCCGCCGACGGGTTGGTCGGCCGGCGAGGCGCCGGACGGACCGCGGACCGGACGGCGCTACCGCCGGGTAACGTAGCCCGGCCGCCGGGACGGCGACAAGCCCCGCGGGCGGCGCGGATTCCGCGAGCAATGTCGATCGGGATGCGGTGACCTGCGGTTCGGGCTACCGTCGCAGGCGATGGTCTCCACCGTTCCCTCCCCCGCGCCACCGATCGGTTCGGCTTCACCCGTACCCGACGAGATCGCCACGTTCGCGCTGGCCGACCTTGCCGGCGACCCGGGCTGGCGTCGGCCGGTGATCGTCGAGCAGGAGCTGCTGATCCTCACCACCCGCGGGCACGGCGACGCGGAACTCGACTTCCACCTGCTGCCGTGCCGGCCCGGCACGCTGCTGCGGGTGCGCGCCGGCCAGGCGCTGCGCTGCGCTGGCCCGCAGTTCGACGCCACGGTGGTCGCCTGGGATCCCGAGGCGCTGCGCGGCTTCGACGTCGACCCGGCCACGCCCGTCACCTGGCGGCAACTGGCCGGCGAGGACGAGGACGCGGTGATCAGCGAGGTGAGCCAGTTGGCGGTGGACTGCCAGCGGCACCCCGACAGCCGCACCGCCCGCGCGCTGCTCCGCCACCAACTGGCCGTGTTGCTGCTGCGGCTCACCCTGGCCGGCCCCGACCGCTCGACCTCGCGGCCCGAGGACGAGACGTTCCACAGGTTCTGCCAGGAGGTGGAGCGCGGCTACCCGCGCACCCGACGGGTGGAGGACTATGCCGCCGCGCTGCGCTGCTCGGTGCGTACCCTCACCCGGGCGTGCCTGGCCGTCACCGGCCGCAGCGCCAAGCAGGTCATCGACGAGCGGGTCGCGTTGCAGGCGGGGCGGCTGCTCGCCGCGACCGACAAGCCGATCGCGCAGATCGGCCGGCAGCTCGGCTTCTCCGAGCCGACGAACTTCGGCCGCTTCTTCACCCGGGAGGTCGGGGTCAGCCCCGGCGCGTTCCGGGCGGCCCGCGACCAACCGGTGGCCGGCCGGGTGGTCCGGCCTCGATCGCCCGCCGAGCCGACGGGCGCCAACGGGGGCCGGTTCCGCCCCGGCGCGCACGGCGAACCGACCAACAGTGGCCACGCCGGGCCGTCCGGGTCGCCCACCGGACCGGCCCGCGGCACCGGCCGGGCATGATGACAGGGTGCAGATCTCCGCGCGCGGCGACTACGCGGTACGGGCGGCACTGAGCCTCGCCACCGCGTACCCCTCGCTGCTGTCCACCCAGGCCATCGCCGGGGAGCAGGACATGCCCCGCAAGTTCCTGGAGGCGGTCCTCGCGGATCTGCGCCGGGCCGGCATCGTCCGCGCCCAACGCGGCGCCGAGGGCGGCTACACACTGGCCCGCCCGCCGCGCGAGGTGACCGTCGGCGCGGTGCTGCGGGCGGTGGACGGCCCGTTGGCCGGGGTACGCGGCCTGCGCCCCGAGGAGACCACGTACGAGGGCGCCGCGGAGAACCTGCCCGGCCTGTGGGTGGCGGTGCGGGCGGCGGTGCGGCGCGTGGTCGACGAGGTGAGCCTCGCCGAGATCGTCAGCGGTCGGCTGCCCGCCCACGTGCGCAAGCTCACCGCGCTGCCCGACGCGTGGGAGCCGCGCTGATCCACCTCGCGCGTCAGAGCGTCCGGACCACGTCCTCGGTGTCCAGCCGGGGCAGCCGCTCCCGCCAGGAGTCCGGGCCGGGTCGACCCACGTTCATGACCAGCAGCGCCTCGTGCCGCCCGTCGGGAAAGAACTCCCGGGTCACGCCCGCCGCGTCGAACCCGGCCATCGGGCCGGCGGCGAGCCCCGCCGCGCGTACGCCCACCAGCAGGTAGCCGATCTGCAGGGTCGCACTGAACCGGGCCTGCTCGACCCGCGTCGCCCGATCGGTGAGCCAGTCGCGGGCCTGCGGGCGGTGCGGGTACAGCTCGGGCAGTCGCTCGTGGAAGTCCACGTCGGCGGCGAGCACCGCCACGAGCGGGGCGCTGGCGGTCTTCGCCCGGTTGTTGGACGAGAGGTACGGCAGCAGGCGTGCCCGGGCGGCCGCGCTGCGCAGCAGCAGCACACGCAGCGGCTGGCCGTTGTACGCGGTGGGCCCGTACCGGATCAGGTCGTGGATCGCCGCGACCTCGGCGTCGGTGACCGACTCGTCGGTGAACGTGTTGGCCGTGCGGGCCGCCCGGAACAGCAGGTCCTGGGCGGCCCGGTCCAACGCGAGCAGGTCCGGTGTGGTCGGTGCGCTCACCGGGGCACCGGCGCGACGGCGGTGGTGTAACCACCCCGGTGGTGCACCAGCGGCGCGCCGTCGCCGCCGTCACCGAGCGCCAGGGGCTCGGCGATGACAAGCGTGTGGTCGCCGGCGGGCACCCGGTGCACCACCCGGCAGAACAGTCGGGCCAGCACTCCGGTCAGCAGCGGCACCCCGAATGGTCCGGGCGTCCAGTCCGGGTACGCGGCGAACCTGTCGATGCCGCTGGTGGCGAAGATCGTCGCGGCGTCCCGCTGCCCCGCGGTCAGCAGGTGCACCGCGACGTGCTCGGCGCGGGCCAGCACCGGCCAGCTCGACGACGCCACCCCGAGGCAGAACGAGACGAGCGGAGGGTCCAGCGACACCGACGTGAACGAGGTCGCGGTGAAACCGGCCCGGATCGGCGCGCCGATCCCGCCCAGGCAGGTGGGGTCGGTGGCGCGGGCGACCGCCGTGACCACCGTGACGCTCGTGGCCTGTCGTCGCAGCAGAGCACGGAACAGGTCCGCGCTCACCGGGCCCAGCTCGGCGGCGTCCGTCTGTGGACGCTCCACGGTGGTCATGCCGACACCTCGGCCGGCGCCGGGTACGCGTGGGCCGGTCGGGTCAGGCCGGAGGTGATCGGGGTTTTTGCGGAACGGGATGGGGACATGCGGGGTCTCCTGATCTGTCCGCGGAGGGAGCACGGACGCTCGGAGGGGGGTGGGGAGGCACGCTGCTCCGCGTTGAGCGGACCGGCGGTGTGAGTGCAGGGCTGGAACCGAGCCGGATGGACCGGTCAGCTCAACAGAGCGCGCTCGCGTGCCGGACCAGGTCGACGTGCACACGAGCGGTGAGGTGAAGATCGTCCCGCTGCGACATGACTTCATGTTGCCGGGGCGGGATCGCCCGGTCAACGCTCTTCCAGAAGGTGAGAATTGCACGTCTGCCGATGCGACAAAGCGCCCCTAGCAGCGTCTATCGTGGCGCAACACCTATCTGGTGAGTAGAGATTCGCGCTGCGCGGCACGCACTGTCCAGGACGGACCCTGAGAGGGTTTCAAAAGTTGTCGGTTCGGGCATGTTCGATCTCGACACGGCAGGGAACGGTGACGAGGGGAGTCCTCCGATGGGCCTCATGTTTCGCAAGCGCAAGAAGTACGGTCCGATCATCCTGAACTTCACCGAGAACGGCTTCTCCTCCTGGAGCATCAAGATCGGACGCTGGTCCTGGAACTCCAAGGCGAAGGCGCACCGGGTCGACCTGCCGGGTCCGCTGTCCTGGAAGCAGGACAAGTCCCGGTCGTAGCCTCCCGGGAGTCGAGCGGGGTGCCGGTGATTCACCGGCACCCCGCTCGGCGTCTACGGGCTCTCACCCCCGCCCGACCCCCGCGATCTTGCACTTTCTGTTGCCGTTCTGCGCGGAATACCCCTTACGCGGGGACAGAAAGTGCAAGATCGCGCAGGCCGGCGCGGGGTTGGGGTTGGTCAGCTCTTCGGGGTGATGATTTCGTCGCCGGCTAGCTTGCCGGCCTCGCGGTCGCGGTGCACCTTGCCCGCGTCGAGCAGGGCGGCTAGCGCCTGGTTGGCGTCGGCGGCACGGTAGACGGTCGCGGTGAGGGTGTGCCGACGCAGCTCGGTGACCGGCCGTGGCCCGCCCCGACGCAACTCCGCAAGCAGCTCGCGGGCCAGCGGTTCGAGGTCGGGGTCGCCGGCCACGTCGACAGTCACGCCGGTCCGGTCGCGGTAGCGCACGCCGAGGTCCGCGCCGACCGACCAGAGCGCCTCACGGACCGCCTCCAGACTCCGGTCCGAACGACTGCCGAAGGCGATCACACCGGTGGCCTCGTCGTCCGGCAGCACCGGCGCCACCTCGGCGACCAGGGGAAAGCCGACCGCGACGAGCGCGTCCCGGGCACTGCTGCCCGCGTGCAGCAGCACCTCCCCGGTGCGGCCGTTGGCGGCGGCGCTGAGCAGCTCCCGGCTCACCGCGCCGGGCACGTCCACGAAGGAGAACAGCGGCGACCCGGCCGCGCCGGCCGCCTTCGCGGCGACCGGCAGCCGGTCCGGGGTGCCGGGCAGCAGGTGCACGGTGACCTCGGCGGGCAGCTCCGCCTCGACCGGGCCGAGGCGGGTCGGCAGGTCGGGTGCGCCGTCGGCCAGGACCAGCACCGTCACTTGCCGGCCGCGCAACTGGTCGGCGTGCCCGGCGACAAGTCGCAGCGCGGCCACCGCGCCGTCCGCGTCGACGCCGGCGAGCGCCACGGTGGCCCGCCGGGAGCGGTGCAGGGCGGTGGGCAGCCAGGTGGTCAGCTGGCGGACCAGCAGCGCGCGGAGGAAATCGGTGGTCCGGTCGGTCGGCATCGGTCCGTTCTACCGTATGACCTGCTCAGACCGACACGGAGATCCCCACTCCGCCCCGGGTCTGCCCGCCGTAGCGCTGCCGCTCGGCGTCCAGGTCGAGCCGACCGATCTGCTTGCGGGCGGTCAGCGCGGCGTCGTCGAGCAGGTCGGCGGGGACCAGCCAGACGATCTCGAACTCCAGACCGTCCGGGTCCCGGCCGTAGAGGCTCTTGGTCGTGCCGTGGTCGGAGGTGCCGGCCAGAGCCCCGGCGGCGGTGAGCCGCTCGGCGGTGACGGCCAGCTCGTCGAGGGTGTCCACCTCCCAGGCGAGGTGGTAGAGGCCGACGGTGGCCCGCCCGGCGGTCGACCGCCCGGCGCCGGCGCCGATCTCGAACAGGCCGAGGTCGTGGTCGTTCGTGGAGTCGGGGGCCTGGAGGAAGGTGGCGCCCCGGAAGCCGTCCGGGGTCATCGCCACCGCACGGAAGCCCAGCACGTCCCGGTAGAACGCGACGCTGCGGGCGAGGTCACTGACGTAGAGGACCGCGTGGTTGAGCCGGTGGATACCCATGACCCGAGACTAGCGCATTTTTGTTGAACGTTCAACTAAATGGGTTATGATGGCGGTCATGACCCGCTGGCTGGACTCCGACGAACAACGCACGTGGCGCGCGTACCTCACCGCCTCCCGGGCGTTGATGGACACGCTCGACCGCGAGCTGCAACGCGACGCGGCGATGCCACACGCGTACTACGAGATCCTGGTCCGGCTCTCCGAGTCCCCCGGTCGCCGCCTGCGGATGAGCGACCTGGCCGAGGCCGCCGGTTCGTCCCGCAGCCGGCTCTCGCACGCGGTGGCCCGCCTGGAGGCGGCCGGATGGGTGCGCCGCGAGGACTGCCCCACCGACCGGCGCGGGCAGGTCGCGCTGCTCACCGACGAGGGATTCGCGACCCTCGCGGCCGCCGCACCCGGCCACGTCGAGGGGGTACGCCGGCACCTGTTCGACGCGTTGAGCCCCGCCCAGGTCGACCAGTTGCGCCGCATCAGCGAAACTCTGGCCGACCACCTGAGGAGATCCTGACCAATCAACACCGGCGCGGGTCTTGTACTTACCGTCGTCGGATGAGCACGATGGGGCGTGTCTTCCGGCTTCGGTGAACTGACTGACCAGGCGCACCACCTCGTGTCGGCCGGCGACCTGGCCGGCGCGCAGCAACTGCTCGCCGACGCGCTCACCGATGCCGACCCCCGCCCGGCCAACGCCACCGGAGAGCTGGCCGAGGCGGCGAGCCTCCAGGCGAGGGTGCTGGTCGCCCTCGGTGAGCCGCACTCGGCCCGAGGATGGGCCGCCTTCGCGTACGCGGCCACCACCCGGCTGCACGGCCGTTCCGACCCGCGCACGGTGGCCGCCGCCGCGACCCTGGCCGCGGTGTTGCACCGGGTCGGCAGCCACTCCCGGGCCGCGCGGCTCTACCAGGAAGTCATCATCGAGCTGACCGCGCAGGATGGTCCGGAGTCGCTGCGGGTGCTGGCCGCACACGCCGACCTGGCCACCGTCGAGTACGCCCGCGGCCAGTGCACGGTCGCCCGGGACCGGCTCCAGGACGCCTGGGAGCTGCACCGGGAGATCTACGGCGACGGGCACCCCAGCGGCATCAAGATGCTGGCGCGGCTCGGGGCGATGCAGCGTGACTGCGGGCAGTTCACCGAGGCACACGACAACCTGGCGCTGGCCCGCGAGCTGTGCCGGCAGCACCTGCCCGCCGACGATCCACTTGCCGCGCAGGTGGCGGCCCTGGCCCGGGCGGCGGCCAATCCCGACCACGCCTGCGCCGACGACCCGCCCACCGCCCGGGACACGCCTGTGGTGCCGGCCGCCCGGGTGCCACCGCACGGCGACGACCCGACCGACGCCGGGCAACAGCCACCGACTCCCTACCCCCACCAGGGCGGGGCGGCGGCCGGCGGCACGGTGCCGAACCCACGAACGCCTGCCGACGAGCCGGTCGGGTCGACGGGCACCAGGTGGCCACCCGAGACGGAGCCCTCGTCCCACCACACCGACCCACCGGTGCCCCCGTCGGTGTTCGGGTTGGCCGGCGGCTCCGAGGAGCAGCCCGGCGTCTACCGGCTACACCGCCCCGCCGCGCCGTCCGACCCGTACGCGGAGTCCGACCCGTACGCCGCGTCCGACCCGTATACGGCGTCCGACCCGTACGCCGCGTCCGACCCGCACCGGCCGCCGGACCCGTACGCGCCGCTCGAGCCCTACACGCCGTCGCGCCTGCTGCCGGTCCCCGTGCACCGGGCGCCGGCGGCGCAACGCAACCGGCTGGTGCCCGTGCTGGTGGCCGGCGTGGTCGTGGTGCTGCTCGGCGCGGCCGCGGTGATCGCCGGGGTGGCCCGGGTCGACGGCGACGACGAGCCGACCCCGCCCCCGGCCAGCGGCTCCCCCACCGGCACCCCGCCGGCCGCCACCCCGCCCACCTCGGGCAGTGCCGCGCCCACGCCGGCCGCCACCGGGGTGCCGCCGGGCAGTCCGCCGGGCGCGGTAACCCTGCGCGACACCCGGGACAGCATCGCGCTGAACTGGACCTATCCGGCCGGCAGCGAGGGGCCGGTGGTCATCGCGGGTGGTCGTACCGGGCAGGAGCGCAACGTCTTCGCGACCCTGCCCGCCGGCACCACCAGTTACGTCATCTACGCGCTCAACCGCACGAACGACTACTGCTTCACGGTTGCCGTGGTCTGGTCCACCGACACCGTCGCCAACTCCGCGCAGGTCTGCACCCGACGCCGCTGACCCCGCACCATCACGGCGCGTCAACCGTTGGCTCCGGAGGCTCCTCGGCCGGCAGCAGCAGGCACACCCGGAGCCCGTGCCGCTCCGGCGCGTCGGTGAGGGTGATGCCGCCACCGGCGCGTCGTACCAACTCCCGGACGATGGCCAGGCCCAGGCCGGCGCCGCCGTCGTCGCGGGCCCGGCCGTCGTCCAGCCTGGTGAACCTGTCGAACACCCGCTCCCGGTCGGCCGCCGGGATCCCCGGGCCGTCGTCGGTCACCGTCACCAGGTGGTACGCCCCGACGCCAGGCCCGTCCGTCCGTCGCGCCGCAGCCGTCGCCTCGGCGGCGAGCACCACACTGCCGCAGGCGTGCCGTACCGCGTTGTCGACCAGGTTGGCCAGCACGCGGCGCAGCTCGTCGGCGTTGCCTGTCGTCCACAGCGGGCCCGGCGGCAGGACCACCCGCACCGGCGACGCCGGATAGCGGGCGGCGACCTCGGTCAGCAGCGCGCCCAGTTCGACCGGGCCGGTCCCCCGGGCCGGCGCGGCCTCGTCCAGGCGGGCCAGCAGCAGGAGATCGTCGACCAGCCGGCTCAGCCGGTCGGTGTCGGCCAGCAGGTTCGTGGTCACCGCCGTCCAGTCCGTCCGGTCGGCGAGGCGCTGCGCCACCTCCAGCTCGGTGCGGATGTTCGTCAACGGGCTGCGCAGCTCGTGCGCGGCGTCGGAGACGAACGCCCGTTGACGCACCCGTCCGGACTCCAGCCGGTCCAGCATGTCGTTGAGGGTGACCGCCAACCGGTGGATCTCGTCGGCCGAGGCGGGCACCGGCAGCCGGCCGGTGCCGGCCCGCCCGGTGATCTCCTCGGCGCCCCGACGTAACGCCTCGACCGGCCGCAGAGTCGCGCCCACCACCCGCCACGCCACGGCGGCGAGCACCGCCACCAGCAGCGGGAAGGCCACCAGCAGGATGGTCCGGACCACGTGGGTGCTCTGCCGCACGTCGGCCATCGACCGGGCGACCAGCACGGTGAGCGGGTCGTTCGCCGTGCCGGCGGGCACGGCGACCACCAGGACCGGGCCGGCGAGCCCGACCCGCTCCGCCGGCACGTCCAGCTGCTGGCGCCGGTCGCGGCGCAGCCGCTCCGGGCGGACCATGGGGACGAGCCGGTCGGCGTCGATCGAGGCGGCCCTGATCCGCCCCTGCCCGTCGACGACCTGGACGCGGACCTGCCCGCCGGCCACCGGCAGCGGATCGGGCAGCACGTCCTCGGCGGCGAGCAGGGCGACCGCGTCGGCGGTCCGGAAGGCCTCGGTGTCGACGGTGCGCTGGAGTACGAAGCCGAGCGCGCCGAACAGCACCACCCCACCCAGGGCCAGCCCGATGGTGAGCCCGAACACTCCGATCGCCAGGAGCCGCCCCCGCAGCCCCAGCACCGGCAGCCAGCCGGTTCGCGCGCGACGGGCCGGCACCGGGCCGCCGGTGGTCACGTCGCCAGCCGGTAACCGGCACCCCGGACCGTCTCCAGTCGGTCCCGGCCGAGCTTGCGGCGCAGGTAGCCGACGTACACCTCGACGATGTTCGGCGCGGTCTCCAGGCTCGCGTTCCAGACGTGGTCCAGTAACTCGATCTTGGAGATCACCTGGCCGGGCCGGCGCATCAGATAGTTCAGCAGCGCGAACTCCCGTGCGGTGAGCGTCACCTCGGCGTCGGCCCGGGTCACCCGTCGACGGGCCGGATCCAGTCGCAGGTCTCCGACCGCCAGCACCGTCGGGCGTTCCGGCGTGCCCCGGCGCAGCAGCGCCCGCAGCCGGGCCAGCAACACCACGTACGAGAAGGGTTTGGTCAGGTAGTCGTCCGCGCCGCAGTCGAGGCCGTCGGCCTGGTCGTACTCGCCGTCCTTGGCGGAGAGCATCAGCACCGGCAACCAGTGCTGCTCCGCTCGCAGTTTCCGGACCACCTCGTAGCCGGAGAGGCCGGGCAGCATCACGTCGAGGATCATCGCGTCGTACCCGCCGTGCCGGGCCGCGTCCAGGCCGGCCGGGCCGGTCGGCGCCACGTCCACCGCGAACCCCTCGGCCCGCAGGCCGCGTTGTAGGGCAGCCGCCAACCGGGCCTCGTCCTCCACCACAAGCAACCGCACACGTCAAGGGTGCCACCCGGGTCAACAGGCGGCGGCTCGGCGTCCTCAGCACGTTCTCAGGGCCGAGGGGGCAGGATGGGAGCAGGAGGTGCCACCATGTCCGTCCTGAGAAGCCGTCCCGTCCTTCGTTGGCTGGTCCCGGCCACCGCAGCCGTCGCCGTCATCGGCGGTGGAGCGGCGATCGGCACGTTCGCCGCCGAGGCCGAGCCGAGCCTGCCACCGCGTACCGCCGCCCAGCTCCTGGTCGACCTGCAGACGTCCCGACTGGAGGGGGTCTCCGGGACCGTCGTGCAGCGTGCCGACCTCGGCCTGCCGCCACTCGCCGGGCTGCTCCCCGGCAACGACCTGACCACCATGTTGACCGGCACGCACACCCTGCGGGTCTGGTATTCCGGCCCGGAGCGGCAGCGGGTCGCGCTGCTGGACACCCTCGGCGAGCAGGACGTGATCCGCAACGGCCGGGACGTGTGGACCTGGGAGAGTCGGACCAACACCGCCCAGCACCGCACACTCGGCGACACCGGGACCGGCCAGGCGGCGCCCGAGGCGCGGCCGAGCCTGCCGGCCACGCCGCAGCAGGCCGCCGACCTGGCGTTGGCCGCGATCGACCCGAGCACCCAGGTGAGCGTCGGCCGGTCGGCGACAGTCGCCGGTCAGGACGCGTACGAGCTGGTGCTCCAGCCGCGCGACCAGGGCTCCCTGGTGCACCAGCTACGGATCGCCATCGACGCCAAGCAGCACGTGCCGCTGCGCTTCGAGGTGCTCGCGAAGGGCAGCGACCAGCCGGCGTTCGAGATGGCCTTCACCCAGATCGACTACCGCCGGCCCGATGCGGACCAGTTCACCTTCAACCCGCCGCCCGGCGTGACCGTCACCGAGGAGAAGGCCGAGCGGCCGGCCGCGGGCAAGCCCGGCCACGTCGAGGCGGCCGCCGATCCGCAGGTACGCGCGGTGGGCACCGGCTGGACGACCGTGCTCGTCGCCCGCCTCGACGGGGCCCTCGGCGGCAAGCCGGCCGACGCGAAGCCGGCCGTGCCACCGGCGGGCGCCGCACCCGACCTGGATCTGTCGAAGCTGCTCGGCGGGCTCGCGGCGGTCAAGGGCGACTGGGGTAGCGGTCGTCTGCTCACCGGCAAGCTGTTCAGTGTGCTGCTCACCGACGACGGCCGGGTTCTCGCCGGCGCGGTCACTCCCGAGCGGCTCTACCAGGCCGCTCGCGGCTGATCCTCCGGTGTGCGCGCCGGGTCGACCCTCGCGGTTGGCCCGGCGCGTCATCGTGTCCGACCCGTCAGCGGGCGGCGGCGACGGGCAGCCCGGGTCGTGAGGCCGGCTGGGCGCGTCCGGCCCGCGCGCGGGCGACAGCCAGCGGTGCCGGCGGGCGCCGAGTCGGCGGTCGGTCGTGCCGGGTCAGGCGGCGCCGAGGGCGCTGAGGTAGGCGTCGGCGAGGATCGCGTGACCGGGCAGGTACGGGTGCACGCGGTCGTCGGCCCAGCGCGCCGACGGGCTGACCGCGAGGACCCGGTCGAACGCCGCCTGGTTGGGCACGTGCACGGCGTCGAACTCGGCGGCCAGCCCCGCCACCACCGCCGCGTACCTGTCGGTGTCGGCGCGTTGTGGAACGCCGCGGTCCGCCTCGATGAGGAACGGGTCGCCGAGGATCAGCCGGCAGCCGGTGGCGGTGACCGCCCGACGCAGCAGGTCGCGCAGGGTGCGCTCGTACTCCTCGATGCCGACGGCCTCGTGCGGGCGGTCGCCGTAGTGCCGCCAGATGTCGTTGATGCCGATCAGCACCGCGAGCCAGTCGGGGCGCTCGGCGATGGCGTCGTCGTCCCAGCGGGCGGCCAGGTCCCGTACCGTGTCGCCGCCCACACCCCGGTTGATCCAGGTCAGCTCCAACTCCGGGTGCCTGGCGTCGACGAACGCGCGGACGAGGCTGACGTAACCGGAGCCGTAGGGCGCGGCGACGTCGCGCCGACCACAATCGGTGATGCTGTCGCCGATGAAGACCACGCGTTGCCCCGCCCGCAGGATCATGTGACGCCACCTCGCGATCACCGGCGCCGAACCGCCGGGCTTGGTGCGAACCGGCGGAACGCGCTATCTTCAACAGTTCGAGGACACAAAAAAGAACGGCTAATAGCCGTTCCTGCAAAGGATTCTAATCTTTAGGGAGACGGCTTGTCAAGGCACTCCGGCGGTTCCGGCGAATTGCCGCTCGACGACGAGATCGGTCGCGAGCAGGAGTACGTCTCGATGCTCTACGACCGGCTGGACGGGCTGCGTGAGCAGGCCGCCCACCGGCTCACCGCCGAGCTGCGCAACACCGGCGGCACCCTCCAGGACCGCTCGCAGCGCGACAGCTCGGTAGCGATGTACGCCGATCAGGTCGAGCAGTTCTCCGCCGTGGAGAACGGGCTCTGCTTTGGCCGTCTCGACGGTGACGACGACTCCCGCCACTACATCGGCAGGATCGGCATCTTCGACACCACGGGTGACTACGACCCGCTGCTGATGGACTGGCGGGCCCCCGCCGCCCGCGCCTTCTATCTCGCCACTGCCGCCAACCCGCAGGGCGTACGCCGCCGCCGGCACCTGCGTACCCGCCAGCGCAAGGTGACCGGGCTCAACGACGAGGTCCTGGACATCGACTCCGCCGCCCCCGGCGGCCACGAGGAGCTGACCGGTGAGGCGTCGCTGCTCGCGGCGCTCAACGCGGGCCGCACCGGCCGGATGCGCGACATCGTCGAGACCATCCAGGCCGAACAGGACGAGGTCATCCGCGCCGAACTGCCGGGCGTCATGGTGGTCCAGGGCGGCCCCGGCACCGGCAAGACCGCCGTCGCGCTGCACCGGGCGGCGTACCTGCTCTACACGCACCGCCGCGAGCTCTCCAGCCGGGGCGTGCTGCTGGTCGGCCCGAACGCGACGTTCCTGCGCTACATCTCCCAGGTGCTGCCGACGCTGGCCGAGACCGGCGTGCTGCTGCGTACCCAGGCCGATCTCTTTCCCGGGGTGAGCGCCCAACGGGCCGAACCGGCGGAGACCGCGGCGCTCAAGGGCCGGGCCGTGTTGGCCGAGGTCCTGGCGCTCGCCGTCCGGGACCGGCAGTGGGTGCCGGACGAGCCGCTGGAGATCGAGGTCGAGCGGGAGGCGCTGAGCCTCGACCCGGAGACCGTCCGCACCGCCCGGGACCGGGTCCGCCGGGTCGACCGGCCGCACAACCTGGCCCGCGCGTTGTTCGCCACGGAGATCGTGCACGCGCTCGCCGACCAGGTGGCCGAACGGATCGGCGCCGACCCGCTGGGCGGCGACAACCTGCTCGACGAGGCCGACCGCGCCGAGATCCGCCGCGAGCTGCGCGAGGAGTCGGAGATCCAGGCCGCCCTCGACCGGCTGTGGCCGGTGCTGACCCCGCAACGCCTGCTCGCCGACCTGTACGCCGACCCGGACCGCATCGCCGCCGCCGCGCCGATGCTCACCGACGACGAGCGGGCGCTGCTGCACCGTGAGCCGGGCGGTTGGACGCCCGCCGACGTACCGCTGCTGGACGAGGCCGCCGAGCTGCTCGGCGAGGACGAGCGTGCCGCCGCCGCCCGCCGCGACCGCCTCCGGATGTTGGAACGGGAGTACGCCGAGGGCGTGCTGGAGATCGCCCGGGGTTCCCGTTCGATCGACGTCGAGGACGAGGCCGAGGGCGGTGAGATCCTCGGCGTGACCGACCTGATCGACGCGGATCGGCTGCTGGAGCGGCAGGAGGAGGCCGACCGGTTGACCACCGCGCAGCGGGCCGCCGCCGACCGAACCTGGGCGTTCGGCCACGTGATCGTGGACGAGGCGCAGGAGCTGAGCCCCATGGCGTGGCGGCTGCTGATGCGCCGCTGCCCGAGCCGCTCGATGACGATCGTCGGGGACGTCGCGCAGACCGGCGCGCTCAGCGGCACGCCGTCCTGGGCGGACGCCCTCGCCCCGTACGTGGCCCAGCGGTGGCGGTTGACCGAGTTGACGGTCAGCTACCGCACGCCGGCCGAGATCATGGCGGTCGCCGCCGACGTCCTGGCGGAGATCGACCCGGCGTTGCGTCCACCGCGCTCGGTGCGGGAGAGCGGCGTACCCCCGTGGGACCGGACGGTGCCCGGCGAGCGGCTGGCGGCGGAACTCGTCGCGGAGGCCACCCGTGAGGCGACCGCGCTGACCGAGGGTCGGCTCGGCGTGCTCGTGCCGGCCGGCCGGGTCGGCGAGTTGGGCACCGCGGTGGCGGCCGCGCTGCCGGAGGCGGCCGTGGGTGAGCATCCGGAGTTGGAGAGCCGGGTGGTGGTGTTGACAGTCGCGCAGGCCAAGGGGCTGGAGTTCGACTCGGTGCTCGTCGTCGACCCGGACCGGATGGTGGCCGAGTCCCCGCGCGGGCGCAGCGACCTGTACGTGGCCCTCACCCGCGCGACCCAACGCCTGGGTGTCCTCCGCCCCACCCCCACCCCCACCCCCACCCGTTGAGTCGATCATGAGGTTGACGTGGACTGTGATCTCCGTCAGCCACGTCAACCTCATGATCACGCCGCCAGGGGGGGCGGGTGGGTGGGGTCAGTCGGTGGATTTGTCCCTGATGGACTTTGCTGGTTCGGGCGCGGACGTGGACGCGTCGCTGGTGTTACCGCTGGTCGGCGTGCTCAGGCCGCCGGTGGTGGCGTCGCCGGTCGTGGTCGGTGCGACCTTGCCCGGGTGCCGCTCCGGCTGCCGCGCCACCCGGCGCACGCTCGCCGGACCGGCGGTGCCACCGGTGGTCGTCACCGCGCCCTGCCCACCGACCGGGCCACCGTCGCGCAGCACCTGCGGGTCGATCCGTTCCTTCGCCGGATCGAACGGGTCGTCGCGCTGGATCTGACTCTGCACATCGGTACGGGGAAGCGTCACCTCGTCGATGGCACCCTTGCCGTACACACCTCCGGCGATCCGATCCTCGGCCTGGCGGGCGGCGTCCTGCCGCATGTCGTCCTCACGCACGATCATCACCTCGCAGAAGCTGTGGAACCGACTGCGTGCCCGGCCACCGGCCGACCAAACCCGGGGTGACCGGGAGGTCGTCCACGGTGGTTCACCGTCGCGCCGCCCGCTGGCCGCCTGCCCGCCGTCCGAGATGTCCATGCTGTCCGGCGACCGGAGGGAGATGCCCACCGGCAGAGGGGATGACAGCGTGCGCACAGTACGCCGTACCGCCGTCGCGGCCCTGGTGGCCGCGACGGTGACGACCGGGCTCGCGGTGCCCGCCCAGGCGAAGCCGCGACCGGACCGGACATTCGACGTGCAGGCCCACCGCGGCGGCCTCGGGTTGCGGGTGGAGAACACCCTCGCGTCCTTCGGCAACGCCCTCCAACTCGGGGTGAGCACCCTCGAACTGGACGTGCAGATCACCGAGGACGGGCAGGCCGTCGTCACCCACGACCGGAAGATCAGTGGCGCCAAGTGCGTCGACACCGCCCCGGTGACGCCCGGCGACCCGGAGTTCCCGTACGTCGGCAAGTACGTCAACACGCTGAGCGTGGCCCAGGTGCGCTCGCTCGACTGCGGCACGAAGACGCTGCCGGACAAGCCCGGCCAGCTCGCCGTCCCGGGCGCCCGGATGCCGCTGCTGCGTGAGGTCTTCGCCCTGGTCAACCGTTACCGGGCGAAGGACGTGACGCTCAACGTCGAGACCAAGGTGGAGGCCGGCGCGCCGACCGAGACCGCGCCCCGCGACCAGTTCGTCCGGGTCACCGCGGCCGAGGTCCGTGCCGCCGGGCTGCTCAAGCAGGTCACCATCCAGAGTTTCGACTGGGGTGCGCTGATGCGCATGCGTCAGGTCGAGCCGGAGCTCCCGCTTGTCGCCCTGACCAACTACGACTTCCTGCAGACCGGACAGCCGGGCGCCTCGCCGTGGCTGGGCGGGCTGGACATCGACGACTTCGGTGGCGACCCGATCAGGGCGATCCGCAGCTTCGGCGCCAGCGCCTTCTCGCCGGTGCACGGCATGCCGCAGAACGGCACGGTCACCGACCCGGGCTACCAGCCGTACGTCACGAAGGAGATGGTCGCCCGGGCGCACCGCTACGGGATCAAGGTGATCCCGTGGACCGTCGACGACGTGCCGACCATGAACAAGCTGATCGACGACGGCGTGGACGGCATGATCACCGACTACCCGGACCGGCTGCGGGGTGTGCTGGCGCAGCGCGGCTACCGGCTGCCCAAGGCGTACGCGGCGCCGTTCGACATCCAGGCGCACCGGGGCGGTCGGGCCACCCGGCCGGAGAACACCCTGCCGGCCTTCTCCAACGCGCTGTCCAACCGGGCCATCTCCACCCTGGAACTGGACACCGGCGTGACCGCCGACGGCACGCTCGTGGTGCTGCACGACCGCACCGTCAACGGGTCACACTGCGTCGACACCAAGCCGGTGCGCCGCGGTGACCCGAAGTTCCCGTACGTGGGCAAGCCGGTGCACGAGCTGACGCTGGCGCAGCTCAAGACCGTCGACTGCGGTACGAAGACGCTGCCCGAGCTGCCCGCGCAGGTGCCCGCGCCGGGTGCCCGGATCCCGACCCTGGACGAGGTCTTCGCCCTGGTGAAGGCCAGTGGCCGCAGCGACATCGGAATGAACATCGAGACGAAGATCAGCCCGGTGGTGAACGACACCGAGCCTTACCGCGGCTTCACCCGCAAGCTCGTCGACGCCATCCAGCGCGCCGGCTTCACCAACCGGGCCACCATCCAGTCGTTCGACTGGCGCACCATCACCTACGCGCGACAGCTCGACCGCCGCATCGGCACGGTCGCGCTGGTCTGGCAGTACGGCCCGGCCGAGTGCGCGACCCTCGCCGACGAGTGCTCGCTGGAAGCGGTCTACGGCAACCCGTCGGTGCGCAGCCCGTGGACCGGTGGACTGGACTGGTGGAAGTACCAGGATCTCGGCAAGCTGACCCGGGCCGCCGGCGCGGGCACGGTGTCGGCCAACTGGCAGGTGCACGACCCGAAGCAGGGCACCGTCGCCTCGGCGGACTGGTACCTGCGGGAGAACCCGGCATACTTCCACGGACCGGACGTACGGACCCTCCAGAAGCGCGACGGGCTGAAGGTGATCCCCTACACCGTCGATGACGCGACGGTGATGCAGCGGGTCATCGACCTCGGTGTCGACGGCATGATCACCGACGACCCGGACCTTCTGGTGAGCGTGGCCAGGCGCAACGGCCTGCGCTGACCCGGTCGTCCACCCGATCGCCGGCCGGATTTTTCCGGCCGGCGATCGGTGTTACCTGCTCGGGGGCCTCGGGTAGTCGGGGGGTGTCCCCGCCACGAAAGCGAACCGTGCCGTGGCCGACACGCGGTAGCGGGGCGAGGGAATGCAGGTACGACTCATCGCATCCTGAGGAGGACCAGATGAGCACGCAGGCTGCTTCCACCCGGCCGATGAACCGGCCCATGAACGACCCGCAGAATCCCGCGTCGATGCGGGACATGCCGACCCAGCAGATGCCGTCCATGCGGGACGGGCATCGGGACCCGATGCCGTCGCCGGGCACGGAGACCAAGCAGGCGTTCCTGACGACGGAATTCTGGGTCTACGCCGCCGCGGTCGCGCTCGTGGTGATCGCCGCGTTCTGGAAGGGCACCACCGCCAACGGGTTGAACATCAACAACCCGAACCAGGCGTGGCTGTTCCTGACCATCCTGACCGGTGGATACCTGGTCAGCCGTGGTTTGTCGAAGGCCGGCTCCGCACGTCGTTCCGGCCGCGAGCGCAAGAAGCACTGACGACTC
Organism: Micromonospora sp. NPDC049175; assembly: GCF_043197345.1. Taxonomy (NCBI): domain Bacteria; kingdom Bacillati; phylum Actinomycetota; class Actinomycetes; order Micromonosporales; family Micromonosporaceae; genus Micromonospora; species Micromonospora sp. NPDC049175. Next base: position 174,176 of record NZ_JBICSY010000011.1, read on the forward strand.
ACGCGTGAAGCAGTGGCCTCCGGGAGAATCTCCCGGAGGCCACTGTCGTCGTGTGGGGCAGGGCTACTCGTCGCCGCCGAAGTCACCACCGAAGTCGCCGCCGAAATCACCCTCGAACGCGTCCTCGATCATCTCGCCGGCGACCATGCCGCCCGCGACACCGAGCGCCGCCCCGGCCACCATGCCGCCCATCCCGTGCCCACGGCCACGACCGTGACCGTGGCTCGGGCCGTACTGGGACCGCAGGTTGCCGTAGCGGGACGTGGTCTCGCGCAACCAGCCGTCGACGACCTGCGCCCAGTCCACCCGGTCGACGTCGGTGTGCGCCACCTGGAAGCGACCGAACGCGTCGTGCCCGGCGCTGAGGAAGCCACCCCGTTTGTCGCACTCCAGGATGACCTCGACGCCGCGCTGGCTGGTCACGAAGGTCAGCTCGACCTCGTTGATCGTGCCCGCGTACTGCGGAGCGGCGAAGAACTCGATCTCCTGGTAGAACGGCAGCGTCTGCTGGACGCCCCGAATGTGACCGCGCTCCAGGTCGGCGTGCTTGAACCGGAAACCGAGCCGCTGGAACGCCTCCAGGATCCGCTCGTGCACCGGCAGCGGGTGCACCGCCACCTGGTCCAGGTCGCTCTTGTCGACCGCGCGGGCGATCGAGAGCTCGGTACGCAGGCCCATCGTCATCCCGTGGAGGCGCTGGCCGTACACGTCGGTGATCGGGGTCTCCCACGGCACCGGGAGCTGGAACGGGATCGAGAGCTGCTGCTTGGGGGCGAGCAGGAACGCGCCGCTGACCGCCATCCGGTGAAACTCCAGGGTGCCGGAGTATTCGGCGTCGTGCCCCTCGACCTCGACCCGGGTCACCAGACCGATCACCACCTGCTCGATGGCCGCCTCAGCGTCGCCACCGACGAGGTTCACCTGCCCGTCGAGGGTCAGGCCGGGCCGGGTGTTGGGGTTGGTCAGCACCGTGTCCACACTGGGACCACCCACACCGAACGCGCTCAACATCTTCTTGAAGACCATCGGAACTCCTGTGCGACGCCGACCGCTCCAGGCTGGAGTCGGACGTTGACTCGAGCGGCACCTTATCCAGCACCCCTGTGAGATGGCTGTGAAGCGCCCGCGAGGACACCCCGACTTCCGTGAGCCCGGGGTCGGTCAGCGGTGGAGATCGGCGATCGCCAGCTCGGCCGCACGGACCGGATCGTCTCCGGCTCGGTTGAGCAACCCGTCCAGGAACCAGTGGCCGGAGATGTCGGACCCGTCGTCGATGTCGAGGTACAGGCCGAGGTCGCACCGCTCGCCGAAGATCGCGACCCGCAGATCGGGGCGGAGCTGGTGCACGGTCTCCAGGACCTGCCACGCCGACTCGTCGCGCTCGCCACGGCGCACCGGGTCACACTCCCGCAGGGCATCGACGACACCGTCCGCGGTGGGATCGAACCCGTCCAGCAGCGGCAACAGCGACGCGTCCGCCAGGTACGCGGCGGCCTGGAAGGTGAACGTGTGCACCCCCTCCCACGCGAGCAGGTCGCGTACCAGGGGAACTGCCCGCGCGTCCCGCCGCCGCGCCAACCCTCGGGCGCCCTCCGCGCGTACCTCGTCGTCGGTGTCGCGGGTACGGTCCCACAGCGCCCGCCGGACGGCGTCCCCGTCCGCGGTGCTCAACCAGCCGAGGCCGAAGGTCGCCCACTCGCGCACCTCGGGGTCGGCGTCGGCGCTCAGGACGATCAGCGCAGCCACACCGTCCTCGGGAGGGTGATCGTCGATCAGCACCATCGGCAGCGCGGCCGCGACCTGGAACCGCACATCCTTGTCGGGGCTGCCGGCGAGGGCGACCAGGGTGGGCAGGGCACGGGGATCGCAGGTGGCGCCCAGGGCGCGGGCGATCGACCAGTGCACCTCAGGATCGACCTCGGTGTCGGCCAACGCGATCAGGGCGGTTGCGGCGTCGCTGCGCAGGTCGTCCCCGTGCACGTCACTCGCGAAGCCGAGCAGGTCGCACGCCGCCGCGCGCACCACACGGTCGGCGTCGGCCAGGTGCGCGAGCGCCAACCGCACGGCGACAGCGCCCGACCCGGCCGCGTGTCGAAGCAGATCGGACCCGTCGTCGTCGGAGTCGCCGGGACCGCCCGAGTCGACGACGCGGCGGAGCTGTTCCACCGCTTGGTCGAACAACTCCGCCGCCTCGTGTGATTCCACCGGCGAATGGTGTCACGCGAGTCGGTGGGCCGCACCAGCACGAGTCGGCAGTGCCCGCACCGCTGCTGGCGAGTGGGGCGTGGGCTCGGTCAGTATCCGATGGCCTCGCGGAGAAGCAGCACGGTGCCGCGCCCAGGGCGAGGTTCCGCGTTGAGGATGAGCAGCCGGTTGATGGCGCTGGGCACCCCGTACGCCGCCTGGGCGCGGACGTTCTCCAGCGGTAAGGCGTGCTCCTCGACGCGGCGCAGCGCTGCGCTCAGGTCAGGAACCACCTTCTGCGCGCCGACGATCCACACCGCGTGGGTGGCACCGCCCGCGTTGGCAGGGAGTTGACTGCCACTGCCCGAGGCAAGGACGAGCGAACCGGTCTCGGTGACCGCGGCGACACTGTTGACGACGAAGTCCGGGGTAGCGACAAGCCTTCGGATCTCGTCGGCGCCGGTGGCACGGTCGATGGCCAGGACGCGCGGCCTGATGGCGTCGTACCGGCCATGGGCGTTGATGTCCTCGTCGATGCCGGACAGTCGGAGGGTTTCGCTGGATCCGGTGAGCACGCTGGCACCCTCGGGGACCAAATCCTTGACGCGGGCGCGCGCGGCGGCGGCATCGTCGAGGATCTCGGCGGCGAAGCCGTTGGCACGCAGCGCAGCGGCCACCCGCTCCAGTCGTTCGGCCGATGCCGGGTCGACGAAGGACAAGGTCGGAGCCGTGGTGGCCGTGGCATCTGCCAAGTCGGTCCCGGAGTCCTGCGCGGCGTGGGGTGCCGAGCCCGCCAGCGGGGAGGTGTCGAGGTACCTGACCTCGTACACCCGCTCGGCGAACTTCCAGCCCTCCACGGTGCGCTGGTAGCGGTCGTGGTAGACGGCGTAGTTCAGACCCTGCCGTCCGTCGAGGGTGCGCGCGAGTTCCTGGATGTAGGCGCGGCCGGTCGCGGTGTCGCCGTCCAGCAGGATCGTGCCGGGGTGTGTGGTCTGAACGAAGAAGTCCCACTGGCTCTGCAGCCGCTCACCCCCGGCACGGATCGCCGCACGGCCGACCAGCTCGACGGGGATGTTGGGCATGCGCAGGGCGCCGTCCAGGGTGAACAGCGACGCCAGGCGGGGCCGATCGCGCATCATCGCCGAGTCGGTGAACTCGCCGCGCAGTGCCTCGATCTCGACCCGGTCCGCGATGGCCTGGAATTCGTTCATCAGAGTCCCCTCTTCCGCCATGTTGTCGGCCTCACCGGTACGACAACGCAGCCCTTCGGAATGTGAGGTGGCGCTTCGGCCTCACCTTCCGGTGCGCTGTCTTGTCGTAACGGGTAGAGGCACCGAAGCGAGCGAGGGAGACGGCCAGACCATGACCACCAGAGTCGAGCCCGGCGACGAGCACAGCGATCCGGGCCTCAGCGCGATCATGAGCGAGCGGCGCCAGTTGATCAACCTCGCCTATCGACTCGTCGGGTCCCTTGCCGACGCCGAGGACGTCGTGCAGGAGACCTACGCCCGCTGGTACGCCATGTCCGCGCGGGAGCAGCAGGCCATCGAGTCGCCCGGCGCCTGGCTAATGACGGTCGCCAGCCGCATCTGCCTGAACCTGCTCGGCTCGGCGCGTGCGAGGCGGGAGACGTACGTGGGCGACTGGATCCCGGAACCGCTGCCCGAGCCCTCGGAGTGGATCACCGGGCGCTCCGACGTCGGCGGAAACGATCCGGCCGATCGGGTCACCCTCGACGAGTCCGTGACGATGGCCTTCCTGGTCGTCCTCGACTCGATGACCCCGGCCGAACGCGTCGCGTTCGTCCTGCACGACGTCTTCCGCTACCCCTTCGGCGAGGTCGCCGAGATCGTCGGCCGCACTCCGGCGGCGTGCCGCCAACTGGCCTCGTCCGCCCGCCGTCGCGTCCGCACCGCGCAGACCCCGACGGGCCCGAGTGCCGGGCAGGCCAGCATCGTCAGGCAGTTCAAGACGGCGTGGGAAGCCAAGGACATCGACGCCCTGATCAGTCTGCTCGACCCCCACGCCACCGCGACCGCCGACGGCGGCGGGCTCGCCGTCACCCACCTGCAGCCGATCGTGGGCGGGGAGCAGATCGCCCGCGCCTACGCCGAGATCGCGCGTGTGGCGGGCGATCGCACGACTTTCGTGGAGTGCATGGTCAACGGCTTGCCCGGCTTGTTGGCGCAGCAGGACGACACCGTCGCGACCGTGTTCGCGTTCGAGATCGCGCACGACCGGATCAGGCACATCTGGGCGGTGCGTAACCCCGATAAGCTCCGAGCCTGGCGGCTCAGCTGAGGTGCGATCGGATCGCGACCAGCACCAAGATCTACGAGACGGAACCTAGCCGAACTCGCCGTCCTTGACACCGAGGACGAACGCGGTCCATCCAGCGGAGGGATAGACGAGGGTTGCCGCAGCGCGATCCTTGCTGTCCCGTACCGCCACTCGACTAGAACCGTCCAGGACGGGCCCTGCCTCGACACAACTGCCGCCGTTGCTGTTGCTCCGAGTGCTGATGTGCCAGGCCACGGCCGGCAAGGCGTCGTTCATGGCAGTTCCTCCGTGATCTTCGCGATCAGCTTGGCCGCCTCGCGCTGATCGAGCGCGACATCCTGGAGGCGATGGTACGCGAGCGCGTAGCGTTTCGACTTCGGAGATTCCATGAACCGACGCCCGCCCAGAGTCTCGGCGTAGGCGACGTCGGGATAGGGCTTGGGCATCCGGAAGAGCACGAACGAGCCATCAAGTCCGGCATGCAGGCCGACCTGCGATGGCAATACGCGGACGTCGATGTGCTGTCGTCGCATCACCTCCGCGAGGTGTTGGAGTTGGCCGCGCATCACGGCAGGGCTTCCGACTGGTCGCCGAAGAACAGCTTCGTCGATGATTGCCGCTACGCGGACGGGTGGCTCCCGTGTGAGCACACGCTGACGGTCGATCCTCAATTGCAGCCACTTGCCGACCGAGAAATCCGTTGCCTGCTCCCCCTCCGCGTTGCGGATCACCGCTTCCGCATAGGCCGTGGTCTGCATGAGGCCCGGCATGAGGAACGCGTCCCACGAGCAGATGTGCTCTGCCCTGGTCTCCAACCAGGGAAAGTCGATGAAAGAGGCGTCCACCAACTCGTCGTAGTCGTCGTCCCACCGGTCGGTCCGCCAGGCATCTTCGGCAAGCTGGATGAAGCGGCTCCGCTCACGCCCGTCATGCTCGCCGTAGAGATCGAGCAGCGTCACGACGACTTCCCGGCGGAGCGGCCACTCGGCACGCTCCCAACGGGCGATGGACGAGAAGTCCCGCTCCAGGAACTCGGCCGCCTGTTTGAGGGTGATGCCGCGCTGTTCCCGCAACTGTCGCATCTGCTGGCCGAGCCACTGGGCACGCAATGTCTGGACGAATGATTCACGCCTGCCGGGCATGGGTTCCCTTCCTTAGCCGTCCCTCATGACGAACTTTGTTGGTGTCGTTGCACCAATGCCGAGACCACTGGAAACGTGGCCTTCGGGTGAGGGTGATCGCCGGCCCCCGGGGAAGCCCGGTGCAAACACGGCAACCGCGGCTGCGCCAACAGCCGAGAAGGTGACGAGAGACGGCCTCGCGAGTGGCAGTCGCATACCGGGCTCTCGTCGGGTCTCCACTAGAGCGTCGGGATGTGCGAATCCCGGCTCCGAACCGACTTGAACGAATACCTACCACGAAATTGGGCGCCCTCGCGACCCTGACTCACCCGTCGACGACGACGAGAGGTGGACGATGACCAGAAGCTCGCTCTACGACGGCGGCCGACTGCATCCGCGGCACGTCCGCGACCGTCAGTTCGCCACCGTCGGCTTCGGCCGGCGGGGCCTCGATCCCGCAGAGGTACGGAGGTTCCTGCACCGGGTCGCGCTCGACCTGACCGTGCTGCACCAGGATCTGGCGCTGCTCAGCGCGGAGAACGCCCGGGTGAAGCGGGCACTGCGTGCCTGGCACGGCACCGGGCCCGAGAGGCGTCGGCCGTGATCCCGCCGTACGAGCCGCCCGCTGGGATCTTCGTGCCGCTGCCTCGGGCCGCCGTGCTGGCGTTCACCGAGTCGTCCGAACCGCCGCCCCGACACGTGATCCACCTGCCGGTGGCGGTTCCCGACCTGGCCGGAGCGCTGGAGATGGCCCGTACCCTCGCCCGGTCGCTGGCGCCGATGCCACAGGTCGACGTCGTCGGCACCACCGTCTCGGCCGAAGACGCGCAGGACGTACGACATTGGGTTTTCTGCGACCGGATCATGCCCGATCGACGCCGGTGTGCGCGGCCGGCCGACCACACCGGAGTCTGCGTGCCCAACGACGACCCCTAGAGCGGCGGGTCCGTCATTCCGCCCCAGCCTCACGAGCCTGCCGTCGGCTGTGCGCCGACTCACTCGCGACGCGCTCGTCGAGCAGCACGGCGGCGACGGTCTCCGGCGCCTCGTGCATGGCGTCGTGGCCGGTCGGGACATCGTGGATCTGCCAGTCGGGATCGCCTTCGAGTCGGGCACGGAGGTGCGCGAACGGCGTGCGGTCCTCCCATCCGGAGCAGTAGACGAACTCGCGGCGCGGGACCTGGGCGAGCGTGCCCGTGAGCCGAACCGTTTGCAGGAACGAGCCGAGGGGGTGGGGACGGCGGCGGGGGTCGCCGTCACCCGGCGGGTCGACGGCGTAGCCGGTGGATGCGGCACCGGCAACGAACACGTCCCGGAAGTGCTCGCTGGTCGACGACCAGCACGACTCGCCGTCGCGCGGGACGTAGGCGTCGAGGTGAACCAGCCGGGAGATCCGGCCACCGGCGCGGTCCGCGGCGGCGGTGATCACCATCCCGGCGTAGCTGTGGCCGACCAGGGTCACGTTCGTGAGGTGGGCGCGATCGAGCAGCCGCAACACGTCGTCGGCGTGCGTGTCGAGGTTGGCGGTCGCGACGGTCTCCTTGTCGTCGTCCGGCCGCAGACCGGTCAGGGTCAGGGCGTGAACGGCATGACCGGCACGCTCCAACAGCGGAATCACCGCCTCGAACGCCCAGGCGCCCTTCCAGGCGCCGGGCACGAGGACAAACGTCGCCATGTGTTTCTCCCTGTCTCAAGCCGAGGCGTCGAGGCACGCCGCCCCGACGTCAGGCGGTTCGGTCGGGCGCTGTGCGCGGCCGAGAACCACCCGCTTGAAGGTAGTCTCGCCGGATCCACAGGTGGCCCACTACCGATAGGTGACCACGTAATGCCCGTTCGGCCACGGGTCGATGTCACCGGCATCACGGTCTCGGCGGAGGACGCGCAGCACGTACACCATTGGGCCTTCTGCGACCGGGTCATGCCCGATCGCCGCCGCTGTCTGCGGCGGGCCGACCACGACGAGGCCTGCTCGCCCGTAGACGATCCCTAGATCGACTTCTACCATCGTGGACGATGAAGACGAGGCGACGGGCACGGGCAGCCATGCTCGCTGCGGCGGTCGGGCTGCTGGTGGTAATCGGATGCGTCACGACAGTCGTGGTCGAGACGCGTGGATGCCGGGAGTCACTGAAGGCCGACGAGGCGAAGGTCCGAACCAGCCGGTGGGATCCGCCGGAGGACCTGCCAAACATCGGTGAATATTCGGAGATTCACTGGCAGGCGCGCGCCTTGGGCAACCCGTGTTCCCTGGTCCCCGGCCCAACGGACTGGGAGCATCAGGGCGTCGCCGTCCTGCGTCCCCAGGATGCGCGCACGTTGGCAGCGCAGTTCGAGTTCGTGCCGTTCGCTGCCGACAAGCCGGCTGAGTTGCCGCACTCGCGCACACCTGCGGGTGTTTGGCCGAGCCTCGTATCATTCCTTCCGACCGAGCCCCGGTGGCTGCACAGCCAGGCCTACGACGAGACCCCGCCGTCGCCAGGCGGCCGGGTGGTGTTCCTGGACGTGGAACACCAGACGCTGCTGTTCATGCTCTGAGGCACGCCTCACGCGCTGCCGCATGGTCGACTCGGGTTTCTGGATAGTGCGGTGTCCGGGTGGCCGGGACGCCCCGGTTTTCAGGAGGCCGAGTCGATCAAGGTTGGGCACGCGCGACGTTGGACGTCTAGTCGGGCTCGACGATGACCAGCTCGCCCACCTGTTCGCCGATCGTGGTGCGTGCCTCGGGTGGCAGCCCACGGTCGGTGATGAGGACGTCGGCGGCCTCCAGTGGGGCGATGGTGGCGATGCCGATGGTCTCCCACTTGGTGTGGTCGGCGAGCACCACGAGCCGGCGGGCGGCGCCGATCAGGCACCTGTTGACACCGGCCTCCAGCAGGTTGGGGGTGGTGAATCCGGTACGCGGGCTGATCCCGTGCACGCCGAGGAAGAGCAGGTCGACGTTGAGCGCGCTGATCGCCGCCTCGGCCACCGGCCCGGTCAACGCGTCCGACGGAGTGCGGATGCCGCCGGTCAACACGACCGTCTGGTCGCCGCGCGGGTCCTGGTAGAGCGCGTCGGCCACCGGGATCGAGTTGGTCACCACGGTCAGCCCCCGCACGTCGGAGAGCAGGGTGGCAAGCGCGGCGGTGGTGGTGCCGGCGGAGAGCGCGATCGCCATCCCCGGCTCCACCATCGTCGCCGCCCGCTCGGCGATCGCACGCTTCTCCGCCTGCTGGCGGATCGACTTCGCGGCGAAGCCGGGCTCCTCGGCCGAACCCGGCCCGGCGAGTGTCGCGCCGCCGTGCACCTTGTCCACCAGGCCGCGCTCGGCCAGCGCCTCCAGGTCGCGGCGGATCGTCATGTCGGACACGCCGAACCGGCTGACCAGGTGGCTCACCCGTACGCCGCCGCGTTGGCGGATCAGATCGAGGATGGCGGTCTGCCGCTGTTGGGCGAGCATCTGGGGATTCTCCTTCGTGCGTACCGTCGCCGAGGTTCAGGCCGGATCGTCGGTCCGATCCTCGCGGACGACCGCCACCGCACCGGCCGGCACCATCAGCTCACCGGAGCATTGCGCACCGGTCAACAGATCGGTGCCGCGCGCCGGGAGCCGGATCTCCGCCTCGGTGTGGTTGAGGACGAACAGCCAGGTGCGCTCGCCGTCGCGCCGGCGTACCACCTCCACGCCGGGCGGCGCCGGCACCGGCGGGCGCACGCCGGCCTCGTCGAGGAGCCGGGCGACCAGCCGGTCGGTGGCCGCGTCGTCCAACCGGGTGCCGACATACCAGGCGGCGCCGTCGCCGACGCGGTGCCGGGTCAGCGCCGGCACGCCCGGCAAGGGCCCGTCGGTGTACGACGCGAGCACCTCCGCGCCGTCCGGGTGCAGCCACTCGGTCCACACGTCGGCGGTGCTGCCGTCGTCGAGGCGGACCTGCTCGCCCTCGCGCAGGGGGAAGAACTCCTCGGTCCGTACGCCGAGCAGCTCCCGGAACGCGCCGGGGTAGCCACCGAGGCGGATGTGGTCGTTGGGGTCGACGATGCCGCTGAAGTAGGTGACCGCCGCGGTGCCGCCACCCACGACGTGGCGGTGCAGTGCGGCGACGTCGGCGTCCCGGACCAGGTAGAGGGTTGGCACCACGACAAGCCGGTAGCCGCTGAGGTCGGCCGACGGGTGGACGACGTCGGCGGTCACGCCGGCCCGCCACAGGGCCCGGTAGAGGGCGTTCAGTCGGTCGTCGTAGGTGATGTCGGCGCTGGGGTGGGAATCCAGCTCCACTCCCCACCACGCCTCCCAGTCGAACAGGATGGCCACGTCGGCGTCCACCCGACTGCCGCGTACCTCGGCGAGGGCCTTGAGGTCGGCGCCGAGTTGGCAGACCTCGCGGAACACCTTGGTGTCCGGCCCGGCGTGCGGCACCAGCGCGGAGTGGAACTTCTCGGCGCCGGCCCGGGAGGCCCGCCACTGGAAGAACAGCACGCCGTCGGCGCCGCGGGCGACGTGCGCCAGACTGTTGCGGCGCAGTTGGCCGGGCAGCTTGGCCACGTTGCGGGGCTGCCACTGGACCGCACTTGTGGAGTGCTCCATCAGCAGCCACGGATCGCCGCCGGCGACGCCCCGGGTGTGGTCGGCGGCCAGCGACAGACCGAGGTGCGCCTGCGGGTCGGCGGCGGTCAGGTAGTGGTCGTTGGACACCAGGTCCACGTCGTCGGCCCAGGACTGGTAGTCCATGTGCTTGACGCCCATGCCGATCATGAAGTTGGTGGTGATCGGCTGGCGGACCAGTGTCTTCAGGACCTCGCGTTCGGCGCGCAGTTGGGCGCGCAGCTCGTCGGAGGAGAAGCGCAGGAAGTCGAGCTGCTGCGTGGGGTTGGCGAAGGCCGTCACCGTGCGCGGCGGGTTGATCTCGGCCCAGTCGCCGTAGTGCTGACTCCAGAACGCGGTGCCCCAGGCGTCGTTGAGCCGGGCCAGGTCGCCGTAGCGTTCCCGCAGCCACCGGCGGAACGCCTCGGCGCTGACGTCGCAGTAGCAGTGCGCGTTGTGGCAGCCCAGCTCGTTGGAGACGTGCCACATCACCACGGCGGGGTGTTCGGCGTACCGGCCGGCGACCGCCCGCACCACCTCCAGCGACCGCTCGCGGAAGATGGGCGAGCTGGGGCAGTACGCCTGGCGGCCACCCGGCCAGAGGATCGTGCCGTCGGCCTGTCGGGGCAGCGTCTCCGGGTGCGCCCGGGCCAGCCACGGCGGCGGGCTGGCGGTGGCGGTGGCCAGGTCGACCTGGATCCCGCCGTCGTGCAGGAGGTCCAGCGCCCGGTCCAGCCAACCGAACTCGAAACGGCCCGGGGTGGGCTCCAGCAGGGCCCAGGAGAAGATGCCGACCGAGACCAGGTTGACCCCGGCCCGGCGCATCAACTCGACGTCCTCGGGCCAGGTCTCCTCAGGCCACTGCTCGGGGTTGTAGTCGCCGCCGAAATAGATGCTGTCACCCTGCCATCGCCGCATGAGAGCAGAGGGTGCACCTCGCGCGGTGTCGAAGTCAACAGGTTCCAACATCGATCCGTTTTCCAACGTTTACCGGGTTACCCGCGTATCACAACTGGGTTATCGAAGGTGAACTGCCCCCTTGACAGCGCCTGACTGAGGGGTAACTTGAGGCCCCACTGGCCGATCGTGTTGACCAATGTGGATTCTCGGTGGATCCCAGTGGTCGATCACGTCGACGTACCTCCCACCACCCCCACCTCTGACGGCCCTGGCGCGTAGCACCTCTTCATCCGCAGGAGGCACAGATGTCCCGTCCCCGATCCCAGGCCGAGTACCTCGCTCGGCTCGTACCACCCTCCGTCGCCGGCATCAACCGACGATCCCTGCTGGCTGGCGCGGCTGGCACGGGCGCCCTGCTCGGCACCGGCCTCCTCGCCGGATGCGGCGACGACTCCGGCTCCGGCGGGTCCAGCAAGGACGTGTCGCTCGGCTCCAACCAGTCCGACCCGAAGCCGAAGGACGTCCTCGTCAAGGTCACCGACGGGTTCAAGACCGCGTCCGGCGTGCAGGTCGCGGTGAACACCGTCGACCACAACACGTTCCAGGAGAACATCAACAACTACCTACAGGGCAAGCCGGACGACGTCTTCACCTGGTTCGCCGGCTACCGGATGCGCTTCTTCGCCCAGAAGGGCCTGGCCAGCGACATCAGCGACGTGTGGGGCAAGATCTCCGGCTACTCCGACGCCTTCAAGAAGGCCTCCACCGGCGACGACGGCAAGCAGTACTTCGTGCCCGCGTCCTACTACCCCTGGGCGGTGTTCTACCGCAAGTCGGTCTGGCAGCAGCACGGCTACCAGGTGCCGACCACCCTGGATCAGTTCACCGCGCTCGGCGCGCAGATGAAGAAGGACGGCCTCACCCCCATCGCCTTCGCCGACAAGGACGGCTGGCCCGCGATGGGCACCTTCGACATCCTCAACCTGCGGATCAACGGCTACCAGTTCCACGTGGACCTGATGGCCGGCAAGGAGGCCTGGACCTCCGACAAGGTCAAGAAGGTGTTCGACACCTGGGCCGGTCTGCTCCCCCTGCACCAGCCGGACAGCCTCGGCCGCACCTGGCAGGAAGCCGCGCAGTCGTTGCAGCAGAAGAAGAGCGGCATGTACCTGCTCGGCCTCTTCGTCGGCCAGCAGTTCAGCAACGAGGAGCAGAGCGACCTCGACTTCTTCACCTTCCCCGAGATCGACCCGTCGATCGGCGCGAAGGCCCTGGACGCGCCCATCGACGGCTACATGATGGCCCGCAAGCCCAAGAACGAGGACAACGCCCGCAAGCTGATGGAGTATTTCGGCGGCAAGACCGCCGGGGACATCACGGTCAAGAGCGACCCGACCACCCTGGTCGCCAACACCAGCGCGGACACCAGCGGCTACACGGCGTTGCAGAAGAAGGCCGCCGAGCTGGTCGGCTCGGCTACCGAGATCGCCCAGTTCCTGGACCGGGACACCCGACCGGACTTCGCGTCCACAGTGATGATCCCGGCGATCCAGCAGTTCATCAAGAACCCCAAGGACATCGACGGGCTCACCTCGTCCATCGAGAACCAGAAAAAGTCGATCTTCACCGACTGACGGCGGAAGGGGAAGGACATCGTGTCCGACCTGCCCCTGATCCAAGCGGATCGCGCCGTGCCGCCGCCGGCCTCGACCACCTCCACGGGTGGTCGTCGCCGGCGGCTACGGCTCCTGTCCCGCACCGACCGCGTGGTCATCACGCTGATGGTGCTCGTCCCGCTGCTGCTCGTCACCGGGCTCGTCTGGATGCCAGCCGCGGCCACCGTGCTGCTGTCCGGCACCAACTGGGACGGCATCGGCCCCCTCAACGAGATCGAGTTCGTCGGCGCGCGCAACTACAGCGACGTGGTGAACATCTACCCGCCGTTCGTGCCGGCCATCCAGCACAACCTGCTCTGGCTGGCCGCCCTGTTCGTCATCGCCACCCCGTTCGGCATGTTCCTGGCCGTCCTGCTCGACAAGGAGCTGCGCGGCAGCCGCTTCTACCAGACCGCGCTCTACCTGCCGGTGGTGCTCTCGCTGGCGCTCATCGGCTTCGTCTGGCAACTGCTCTACTCCCGCGACCAGGGCCTGATCAACGCCGTGTTCGGCAGCAGCATCGACTGGTACGGCGATTCGAGCGTCAACATCTGGGCGGTCCTGGTCGCCTCCGGGTGGCGGCACGTCGGGTACATCATGCTGCTCTACCTGGCCGGGCTGAAGGGCGTCGACCCTTCGCTGCGGGAGGCGGCGGCGGTCGACGGCGCCTCGGAGAGCCGGGCGTTCTTCCGGGTGGTGTTCCCGGTGATGCGGCCCATCAACATCATCGTGCTGGTGGTGACGGTGATCGAGTCGCTGCGCGCGTTCGACCTGGTCTGGGTGGTCAACAAGGGCCGCAACGGGCTGGAGCTGATCTCCGCGCTGGTCACCCAGAACGTGGTGGGTGAGGCGAGCCGGATCGGCTTCGGCTCGGCACTGGCCACGATCATGCTTGTCGTCTCGCTCGTCTTCATCACCATCTACCTGGCGACCGTGATGAGGGAGAACCGGGAATGAGCGTGGAGACTCGGGTTCGTCGGCGCACGCTGACCCCGTTACGGCTGCTGCTGCACGGCTTCCTCATCGTCGTCTCGCTGGCCTGGCTCTTTCCGATCGCCTGGGCGGTGCTGACCTCGCTGCGCTCGTACGACTACACCGCCGCAAACGGGTACGTGTCGTTCGGCGGCTGGACCCTCGACAACTACGTCACCGCCTGGCGGACCGCGGAGTTCGGCAAACACTTCCTCAACTCGGTGTACATCACCGTGCCGGCGGTGCTGCTCACGCTCTTCCTCGCCTCCTGCGTGGCGTTCGTCATCGCCAGGTTCAGCTGGAAGCTCAACATCGTCCTGCTCGGGGTGTTCACCGCCGCCAACCTGCTGCCCCAGCAGGCGTTGCTCATCCCGCTGTTCCGGCTGTTCACCGAGGTGCCGCTGCCGGAGTTCATGAGCGACTCGGAGCTGCTCTACGACAGCTACTGGGGGCTGATCCTGATCAACGTGGCCTTCCAGTGCGGGTTCTGCGTCTTCGTGCTCAGCAACTACATGAAGGCGCTGCCCCGCGACCTGTACGAGGCGGCGATGGTCGACGGAGCCAGCATCTGGCGGCAGTACTGGCAGGTCACCATGCCACTGTGCCGACCGGCCCTGGCGGCGCTGGCGACCCTGGAGGTGACCTGGATCTACAACGAGTTCTTCTGGGCCACCGTCCTGATGCGCACCGGGGACAAGTTCCCGGTCACCAGCTCACTCAACAACCTGCGCGGCGAGTTCTTCACCGACAACAACCTGGTCTCGGCGGGCAGCGTGCTCGTCGCGATACCCACCCTGGTGATCTTCTTCATGCTCCAGCGGCACTTCGTCCGGGGCCTGACCTTGGGAGCCTCCAAAGGATGACAATCCTGCACCTGCGCCGCGCGCGGACCAGCCTGGTGCTCGACGCGCGCGGCCCGGGGCTGCCCCGGATCGTGCACTGGGGCGGCGACGTCGGCGACCTCGACGACGACGCCCTGCGCCACCTCGCCGAGGCGACGGTGCCGCCGGTCGTGCCGAGCAGCTTCGACCAGCCGCCTCCGCTGTCCCTCCTGCCCGAAGCGAGCGCGGGGTGGAGCGGCCGGCCCGGACTGGCCGGGCACCGCGACGGACGAGACTGGTCCACCGCGTTCCGCCTCGACGGGTTCGACCTGCACGAGGACCCCGACCCCGGGCACCCGGCTGCGGGTGGGGAGGCGGTGGGCGTACTCCCGGCCGACGGTGGGCACGACGGGCCCGGCGCGGCGCGGCTGACCGTGCGGGCGTCGGACCCGGCCGCCGGGCTGACCCTGACCAGCGAGATCGTGCTCGACCCGCACGGCCTGCTGACCGTCCGGCACCGGCTGCGCAACGACGGCGACACGGCGTACGAGCTGCGGGAGCTGACGCCGGTACTGCCGGTGCCGGCGGTCGCCACCGAGTTGCTCGACCTGACCGGCCGGTGGTGCCGGGAACGGTCGCCGCAGCGGCACCCGTGGCCGCACGGCGCCTGGGTCCGCGAGGGCCGGCACGGCCGGACCGGGCACGACGCCACGTTGCTGCTGGTGGCCGGCACCGCCGGGTTCGGGTTCGGCCACGGCGAGGTGTGGGCGGTGCACACCGCGTGGAGCGGCGACCACGTCACAGTCGCCGAGCGTCGGCCCACCGGCGAGTCGACCCTCGGCGGCGGCGAGCTGCTGGCCCCCGGCGAGATCCGGCTCGGCCCCGGCGAGTCGTACGACACTCCCCTGCTCTACGCGGTCTGGTCCGACGCCGGGCTGGACGGGCTCAGCGACGTGCTGCACACCCACCTGCGGGCTCGACCCGGGCACCCGCGCTCCCCCCGACCGGTGACCCTCAACGTCTGGGAGGCGGTCTACTTCGACCACGACCTGGACCGGCTGCGGGCCCTCGCCGACCGGGCCGCGCAGATCGGCGTGGAGCGGTTCGTGCTCGACGACGGTTGGTTCCGCGGCCGGCGCGACGACACCGCCGGCCTCGGTGACTGGTACGTCGACGAGTTCGTCTGGCCCGACGGCCTGCAACCGCTCATCGACCACGTGACCGGCCGGGGCCTGGAGTTCGGTCTGTGGGTCGAGCCGGAGATGGTCAACCCCGACTCCGACCTGTTCCGCGCGCACCCGGACTGGCTGCTCGCCGTGCCGGGCCGGCTGCCCCCGGCGTGGCGCAACCAGCAGGCGCTCGACCTGGGCCGCCCGGAAACCTACGACTACCTGCTGGAACGCCTCGACGCGCTGCTACGCGACCATCCCGGCATCAGCTACCTCAAGTGGGACCAGAACCGCGACCTCACCGAGGCCGGGCACCACGGCCGCCCCGGCGTGCACGGCCAGACCCTCGCGGTCTACCGGCTGCTCGACGAGGTGCGCCGCCGGCATCCCGGCGTGGAGATCGAAAGCTGCTCGTCCGGCGGCGCCCGGGTGGACCTGGCCATCCTGGCCCGCACCGACCGGGTCTGGGCCAGCGACTGCAACGACGCCCTGGAACGGCTCGGCATCCAACGCTGGACCGGGCTGCTGCTGCCGCCGGAGCTGATGGGCACGCACATCGGCCCGCACCGCTCACACACCACGAACCGCGTCCACGACCTGGGCTTCCGGGCGGCGACCGCGCTGTTCGGCCACCACGGCATCGAGTGGGACATCACCTCGATCAGCACCGCCGACCAGACCGAGTTGGCCGCCTGGGTGGCACTGCACAAGCGGCTACGCCCACTGCTGCACGCCGGGCGGGTGGTCCGGGTCGACCACCCGGACCCGGCCGTCTGGGCCCACGGCGTGGTCGATCACGACAACACCCGGGCGGTGTACGCGATAGCGCGGCTGAGCACCTCGGTGACGCAGACTCCGGGCGCGGTACGACTGCCCGGCCTCGACCCCGGGCGGCGATACCGGGTGCGACAGGTGGCGGACGTGCCGGCCCCGGCGACAATCGAGCGGTCCGCGCCGGCCTGGCTGGCGAACGGTGTCACCCTCAGCGGGGCGGCGCTGACCCGGGTGGGCGTGCAACTGCCGGCCCTGCACCCGGAGCAGAGCCTGGTGCTGGAGGTCGACGCCGTTGTCTGACAAGATTCTCCGAAATCTTCGGTCGGAGTGTCGAGAAGGGCTTCGCCTGTTTCTACCTCAGGGTGAGAGCACCGACGAGGGTGCGCAGGCGTGAGGGGCCAATCATGAAATACATGCTGCTGATGCAGTTCAGCGCCGCCGGGACCGACTTCCCGAGCATCGACACCTGGACCCCGCAGGAGGTCCGGGCGCACATCGCGTTCATGGGCGAGGTCAACGGCAAGCTCACCGCCGCCGGAGAGTGGGTCGACGCGCAGGGCCTCGGCGGCCCACAGCAGGCCCGGATCGTCCGCGCCGGCGAGGGCGGAGCGCCGGTGGTCACCGAGGGGCCGTTCGCGGAGACGAAGGAGTTCCTGGCCGGCTACTGGATCGTCGACTGTGACAGCCCGCAGCGCGCGGTGGAGCTGGCCGCGTACATCTCCACCGCACCCGGCCCCGGCGGCCGTCCGCTGAACATGCCGATCGAGGTGCACCCGGTGATGTCCGCCCCACCCCAGGAGCTGTGACGGCTGATCACCGACCCCCGCATCGAGGACCTGCTGCGCGAGTTGGCGCCGCAGGTCCTCGGCGTGCTCGCCCGTCGTTTCGGTGACTTCGCCACCGCCGAGGACGCGGTGCAGGAGGCGCTGCTGGCCGCCGCCACCCAGTGGCCGACCGAGGGGTTGCCGACGAACCCACGCGGCTGGCTGATCC
This sequence comes from Micromonospora sp. NPDC049175, assembly GCF_043197345.1. Classification (NCBI taxonomy): domain Bacteria; kingdom Bacillati; phylum Actinomycetota; class Actinomycetes; order Micromonosporales; family Micromonosporaceae; genus Micromonospora; species Micromonospora sp. NPDC049175. Next base: position 191,606 of record NZ_JBICSY010000011.1, read on the forward strand.
AGGTCGGTTACCGCCGGATGATCGAGCTGGTCCGCGGTGAGCAGGCCCGGCGTCGCCGGGAGGACCTGGTCGCCCGCCGCGACCCCGACGACCGGCAGTACGCACCCGCCGCGGACGAGGAGTTGACCGCCGAGCGGGACGACACGCTGGTCCTGCTGATGCTCTGCTGCCATCCGGCGCTCGCCCCGACGTCGGCCGTGGCGCTGACCCTGCGGGCCGTCGGCGGGCTGAGCACCGCCGAGATCGCCCGCGCGTTCCTGGTGCCCGAGGCGACAATGGCGCAACGGATCAGCCGGGCCAAGCAGCGCATCCGCGCGTCCGGGCTGCCGTTCCGGATGCCGGAGGAGGCGGAGCGGGCCGACCGGCTGGCCAGCGTGCGGCAGGTGCTCTACCTGGTCTTCACCGAGGGCCACACCAGCACCGCCGGCCCGGACCTGCGCCGGATCGACCTCGCGGCGGAGGCGATCCGGCTGACCCGCGCACTGCACACGCTGCTGCCCGACGACAGCGAATCGACAGGGCTGCTGGCGTTGATGCTGCTGACCGAGGCGCGCGGCCCGGCGCGGACCGGGCCCTCCGGAGAGCTGATCTCACTTGCCGACCAGGACCGCAGCCGCTGGGACACGGCGGCGATCGCCGAGGGCATCGCACTCGTCACCCGTGCGCTGCCGCGTGGGCCCGTCGGCCCGTACCAGGTGCAGGCCGCCATCGCCGCCCTGCACGACGAGGCGCCGAACACCTCGCAGACCGACTGGCCGCAGATCCTGGCGCTCTACGAGGTGCTGGAACGGCTCGTCGGCAGCCCGGTGGTGGCGCTCAACCGCGCCGTGGCGACCGCCATGGTGCACGGACCGGCGGCCGGCCTCGCCGCCCTCGACGCGCTGCTCGACGACCCCCGACTGGCCGGGCACCACCGGCTGCCCGCCGCCCGCGCCCACCTGCACGAGATGGCCGGCGACCGGGAGCAGGCGATCATTGACTACCGGGCCGCCGCCGCGCGCACGAGCAGCCTGCCCGAACAGCGGTACCTGACGATGCGGGCAGCGCGACTCGCCGCCGAGCCCGTCGACCTCCGTGACGACACGCTCTAATTGGCAATCTTGGACACTTTCCGTTAGCGCGGAACTGTGCTGTCCCGAGACATGTGTCAAGGTGAAGTCCCGATAGATGTGTCATGGGTTGTTGATCATGTTGTTCGGGTGAGGGTGATGTAGTCCT
>NZ_JBICSY010000012.1:0-164220 GCF_043197345.1 Micromonospora sp. NPDC049175
GCCGTCGGCACTGCCGAGGGGCTTGCCCAGCAGCAGGCGAACGTACTCCGACCCGATGAATCCGGCTCCGCCGGTGACGAGGATCCTCACGGGTCGGGAAGTGTACGCGAAGTTGGGTGCGCCAGGCGGGGCGCGACCCCCCCGCACATGGCGCTTCTGTGCCGCTAGGCTGCCCCGGTGCGTGGAATCCTACTTGCCGGCGGCACCGGTTCTCGGCTCTGGCCGATCACCCGTGCGGTCTCGAAGCAGCTGATGCCGGTCTTCGACAAGCCGATGGTCTACTACCCGCTCTCCACTCTGGTGATGTCCGGGGTGCGGGAGATCCTGGTGATCACGACTCCGGACGACCAGGACCAGTTCCGTCGGCTGCTCGGCGACGGCAGCCAGTTCGGGCTGCGGCTGGAGTACGTCAGCCAGGAGCGCCCGGAGGGCATCGCGCAGGCCTTCATCCTCGGTGCGGACTTCATCGGCGCGGAGTCGGTGGCGCTGATCCTCGGCGACAACATCTTCCACGGCGGTGGTCTCGGCCGGCAGCTCGCGGCCCACGGTGACCCGGTCGGTGGGCGGGTCTTCGCCTACCAGGTGGCCAACCCGCAGGAATACGGTGTCGTCGACTTCGACGACGCCGGTCGGGTGCTCTCGATCGAGGAGAAGCCGGCTCGGCCGAAGTCCCGCTACGCGGTGCCCGGCCTCTACTTCTACGACAACCGGGTGGTGGACATCGCCCGCAAGCTCACCCCGAGCGCCCGCGGCGAGCTGGAGATCACGGCCGTCAACGAGGTGTACCGGGAGACCGGGGAGCTGTCGGTGACGGTGCTGGATCGGGGCACCGCGTGGCTGGACACCGGCACGTTCGCCTCGATGATGCAGGCTGCCGAGTTCGTCCGGGTGGTCGAGGAGCGGCAGGGTCTGAAGATCGGTTGTGTCGAGGAGGTGGCCTGGCGGGCCGGCCTCATCGACGACGACCAGCTGCGCGCGTTGGCCACGCCGTTGACCAAGAGCGGTTACGGCGACTACCTGCTCGGTCTGCTCGCCGAGCCGAACGGCCGACACGGGGGGGCCTGGTGAAGATCCGGGAGCTGAGCATCGAGGGCGCCTGGGAGATCACCCCCCAGCAGCACGGCGACCCGCGCGGCATGTTCATGGAGTGGTACCGCTTCGACAAGCTCGCCGACGTGGTGGGGCACCCGCTGCGGCTGGCCCAGGCCAACCTGTCGGTCTCCGCCCGTGGCGTGGTGCGCGGCATCCACTTCGCCGACGTTCCGCCGGGGCAGGCCAAGTACGTGACCTGTGTGCGCGGGGCGGTCCTCGACGTGATCGTGGACCTGCGGGTGGGTTCGCCGACCTTCGGCCGCTGGGAGGGCGTCCGGCTGGACGACACCGACCGTCGGGCGGTCTACCTCAGCGAGGGGCTGGGGCACGGTTTCTGCGCGCTGAGCGACGACGCCACGTTGAGCTATCTCTGCTCGGCCAGCTACAACCCCACGGGTGAGCACGCGGTGCACCCGCTGGACGAGGAGTTGGGCATCGAGTGGCCCGCCGACGTCCCGCTGCTGTCCGCGCGGGACGACGCGGCGCCGACCCTCGCCCAGGCGCGCGAGAGCGGCCTGCTGCCGGAGTACGAGAGCTGCCGGCGGTTCGTGGCGAGCATCGGTCCGGACGGAATGTCGCACTCAACCGGTATGTGACCGCCCCCGGGGCACGACCTGTGGTGTGACAGTGACGAACGGGGCCTCCGGGCGGCTAATGTCACACCATGGAGCGGCGAATCTTCGGCCTCGAGACCGAGTACGGCGTCACCTGCACCTATCGCGGGCAGCGGCGGCTGTCCCCGGACGAGGTCGCGCGGTATCTGTTCCGTCGCGTGGTGTCCTGGGGTCGGTCGAGCAACGTCTTTCTGCGTAATGGAGCCCGGCTCTACCTGGACGTCGGGTCGCATCCGGAGTACGCGACACCGGAGTGCGACTCGGTGACCGATCTCGTCGCCCACGACCGGGCTGGCGAGCGGATCCTGGAGGGCCTGCTCGTCGACGCGGAGAAGCGGCTGCACGACGAGGGCATCGCGGGTGAGATCTACCTGTTCAAGAACAACACCGACTCGGCCGGTAACTCGTACGGCTGCCACGAGAACTACCTGGTCTCCCGGCACGGGGAGTTCGGCCGGCTCGCCGACGTACTCATCCCGTTCCTGGTCACCCGGCAGTTGATCTGCGGGGCCGGCAAGGTCCTGCAAACCCCGCGCGGCGCGGTCTACTGCCTGTCGCAGCGGGCCGAGCACATCTGGGAGGGCGTCTCCTCGGCGACCACCCGTAGCCGTCCGATCATCAACACCCGCGACGAGCCGCACGCCGACGCGGAGCGCTACCGGCGGCTGCACGTCATCGTCGGTGACTCCAACATGAACGAGGTCACCACGCTGCTCAAGGTCGGCACCGCCGACATCGTGCTGCGGATGATCGAGGCCGGGGTGGTGATGCGCGACCTGTCGCTGGAGAACCCGATCCGGGCGATCCGGGAGGTGTCCCACGACATCACCGGCCGGCGCAAGGTGCGGTTGGCCTCCGGCAAGGAGGTCAGTGCCCTGGACATCCAGCAGGAATACCTGTCCAAGGCCACCGAGTTCGTCGAGCGTCGCGGCGGCGACCAGGCCGCCAAGCGGGTCGTCGAGCTGTGGGGGCGGGTGTTGAGCGCGGTGGAGAGCGGCGACCTGGAGCCCGTCTCCCGGGAGATCGACTGGGTCAGCAAGCTGCGACTGATCGAGCGCTACCAGCGCAAGCACGACCTGCCGCTGTCGCACCCCCGGGTGGCGCAGATGGATCTGGCCTACCACGACGTGCGTCGCGGTCGCGGCCTCTACGGGCTGCTGGAGCGGCGTGGCGAGGTCGACCGGGTGGCCACCGACCCGGAGATCTTCGAGGCGAAGGAGACCCCACCGCAGACCACCCGGGCCCGGCTGCGCGGCGAGTTCATCCGGCACGCCCAGGAGAAGCGGCGGGACTTCACCGTCGACTGGGTGCACCTGAAGCTCAACGACCAGGCGCAGCGCACCGTGCTCTGCAAGGACCCGTTCCGGGCGTACGACGAGCGGGTGGAGCGGCTGATCGCCAGCATGTGACCGGTTGCCGGCCCCGGCGGTGTGCTGCGCCGACGGGGCCGGTCAGCCCGGCGCACGGAGCGGTTAAGCTGAGCGCGCCATGACGACTTCTGGACCTTCCGACCGCTCCGAGGGCGGCGCCGAGCGGCAGAACTGGGTCGAACGCCGGCGGGAGAAGATCCGCGCCGAGATCGACCGTAACCGGCGCGGCGACTACACGGTGCCGACGTGGGTGCTGGCCCTGGCCCTGGCGCTCATCGTGGGCGGCTGGCTAGCCCTGATCCTCCTGGCCTAACCCCCCACCCCACCCCCCGCGTCCCCCTCCCCGCGCCCCCAGCGCGCGTTGATCATGAGGTTATTGCCCTGACACGCCGAGGCGGCGGGCAATAACCTCATGATCAACGCCGAGGGGCCGGGGCCGGAGGCCGCGGGGCGGGGGGCGGTGGGGTGGGGTTAGGGGAGGAGGGTGGTGGCGTGGCGGCCTGCTGCGGCGGCGGCCAGGAAGTACGCGTGGTCGGCGTCGAGGCCTCGGCCCATCGTGGACAGCGGCACGGTGCTGGCGCGCAGCGCGGCGTCGAGGCCGGCGGTGGGCACCCGGACGATCCGGTGCCGGGCGGCGAGGGGAGCCAACGAGGCGTCCACCTCGGCCGCGAGGGCCGGGTCCAGGTCGTCGGGCACCACCAGTTCCGCCGGGGCGAGGGCCACCCGGCCGTACGCGGTGAGGCTGTGGTGGGACACGCCCCGGTGTCGGGGGCGGGGGTCGGCGGCGGAGATGCGCAGCGAGCCGACCGGCCGTCCGCCCAGTGTGGCGATCGCGTTGACCGCCTCGCCGACGGCGACACCGGAGAAGCCCCACCGGGTGCCGGTGCCCAGGTTGCCGGGCCCCTGGGCGACGATGGCCACGTCGGCGTCGAGCACGTAGCGGGCGGCGAGCAGGCCGCCGTGCAGGGTGGTCGCCTCCAGGTCACCGCCGAAGGCCTGCCCGACGGTGATCGTGCCGGCCAGGTCGGCGCGTAGCCCGGCGAGGGTGCGGGAGAACCAGGCCGGCAGGGCCCCGCCGTCGGTGAGCAGGTACGCCACCCGCGCCCGCGGGGCGTCGGCCCGGATGCCGGCCAGGATCGCCGGCAGCGCCGAGTGCAGGTCGGCGGTGACCACGGGCAGGCCGCCCAGGTCGTCCGCGTCGGCGAGCACCGCCCGGTGCGGGGAGGCCTCCTCGTCGACGCCGAGCAGGATCGGCTGCAGCGGGGTGTAGCGGGCCTTGACCAGGTGCCCGGCGTCGCGGGTGTCGCCGACCTCCGGCGGGTCCGGTGGCAGCCGGTCCGGCAGGGCCACCACCAGGGCGTACCCGCCGGTGCCCAACCCCATCAGCAGCGCGCCGGCGTTGAGCAGCACCCGGTCGCCGGGCTCGGGTGTGCCGACCAGTTCCGGGTAGGCAAGCGCCCGCATCCGCGTGCCGTCGGGCAGGTCGACGTCGAGTTCCACCGCCCCGGTCCACTGCCGTCGCAGCGTCGCCACCGTCCCCGTACGCCATCGCACCATGACGGGCACGCTAGCCGCGCGGGCCCGACGGCCCGCGCCCGGGTGCGGTGGCGGTGGCGGATCAGGTCGGTTCGGGGCCGCCGGCGTCCGGGGTCGGCCCGGCCTGGGTGTGTCGGGCGGTGCCGGTGGCCCCCGGCAGTGAGCGGGTGGGGTCGAGGAAGACGAAGCGGATCTCCGGGTACCGCTCGGTGAGCCGCCGTTCGGCCTGGTCGGCGGTGGCCTCGATCTGCGCGCCGGTGGCCTCGTCGCGGAAGTCGACCTTCGCGGCGACCAGGATGTCCTGCGGGCCGAGCTGCATGGTGAGCAGGGTGTCGATGCGCTCCACCTCGGGCAGCCCGGCCAGGTCCTGCTCGATCTCGTGGCGCAGCCGCTCGGGGACGGCCCGGCCGACGAGCAGCGACAGGTTGTTGCCGGCGAGGATCCCGGCGACCGTCAGCAGCAGCAGACCGATCAGGATCGACGCGACGCCGTCCCACACCTCGTCGCCGGTGGCGTGGGACAGGCCGACGCCGGCCCCGGCCAGCAGCAGGCCGATCAGCGCCGCGCTGTCCTCCAGGAAGACCGCCTTGACCGTGGTGTCCGCGGTCAGCCGCAGGAACCGCCGCGGCGTGGTCCCCCAGCGCCGCGACTCGCGGCGGACCTGCCGGACCGCCCGGGCCAGGGAGATCGACTCGATGACGAACGACACCGCCAGGACGATGTACGAGACCAGGTAGTCGCCGCTGTGCTCGTGCACCAGGATCGTGGTGACGCCGTGGGTGACGGCGAAACCGGCCCCGGCGACGAATGTGAACATCGCGGCGAAGAACGCCCAGACGTAGCTTTCCTTGCCGTACCCGAAGGGGTGTCGCTGGTCGGCCGGCCGGGCGCCCCGGCGCAGCGCCTGGAAGAGCAGCACCTCGGTGGTGGTGTCGGCGACCGAGTGGGCGGCTTCGGACAGCATGGCGGCCGATCCGGAGATCAGCCCGGCGATCAGTTTGGCGATCGCGATGGCGAGGTTGGCGACACCCGCGACGATCACCGTGCCGACGCTCTCGCTCTCCGGCCTGGCCTCCGCTTGCGACATGAGTGTCACCCTATGACCGCGAACGGCGAGGCGCTGGGGGAGGGCAGATCCGAACAAGTGTGCGGCACGCCCGCGCGGGTGCACGTCGCGGGCGTGTCGGCTGCTAGCGTCTACCGGGTGTCGCGGACCCGCACCGAACGCCTGGTCAACCTGGTGATCTGCCTCCTGTCCACGCGACGGTTCCTGACCGCCGCGCAGATCGCCGCGACCGTGCCCGGTTACGAGCACGACCCCGACGACGCGCGCGACCACGAAGCGTTCCAACGCAAGTTCGAGCGGGACAAGGCCGAGCTGCGCGAGTTGGGCGTGCCACTGGAGACGGGCACGGCCAGCGCCTTCGACGCCGAGCCCGGCTACCGCATCGCCCACCGCGAATACGCGCTGCCCGACATCCTGCTGGAGCCCGACGAGGCCGCCGCGGTGGGCATCGCCGCCCGCCTGTGGCAGCACGCCGGGCTGGCCGCCGCCGCGTCGTCCGGGCTGGCCAAGCTGCGCGCCGCCGGGGTGGACGTGGACCCGCAGGCCACCCTGGGCCTGGAGCCGATGGTCACCGTCGATCCGGCGTTCGCGCCGCTGACGGCCGCCGCCCGGGACCGCCGCGAGGTTGGTTTCGACTACCGGGTGCCCGACCGTGACGCGCCCAGCCGGCGGCGGCTGCAGCCCTGGGGCGTGGTCTGCTGGCGCGGCCGGTGGTATGTGGTCGGCCACGACCAGGACCGGGAGGCGACCCGCTGCTTCCGGCTGTCCCGTGTCGTCGGCGCGGTCCGGGTGACCGGCGCCCCCGGCGCGTACGAGCCGCCGGCCAACGTCGACCTGATCAGCCACGTGGCCCGCTGGTCCGGTCCGGTGGAGCGCACCGGTCGGGCCACCGTGCTGGCCGCGCCCGGCCGGGCCGCCGGGCTGCGCCGCTGGGCCGTGGAGGTGACCACCGGGCCGGACGGCGACCGGCTGGTCCTGCCGTACGCGGACCCGGACGGGCTGGCCGGGCACCTCGTCGGCTACGGCCCGGACGTGCGGGTGCTCGACCCACCGGAGGTCCGCGAGGCGGTCATCCAACGACTCAAGGAGATCGCCGTCCGGCACGACGAGCTGGCCGTCACCGGGGGTGCCCGGTGACCCGCCCGGCCGCCCGGGGCGGTTCCCGCGCGTCCGCCGACCGGCTGGCCCGCCTGCTCAACCTGGTGCCCTACCTGCTGGCCCGACCCGGCATCGAGATCGCCGAGGCGGCCGGTGACCTGGGTGTCACCGAGCGGCAGCTTCGGGAGGACCTGGAGCTGCTCTGGGTGTGTGGGCTGCCCGGCTACGGTCCCGGTGACCTGATCGACATGGCGTTCGACGGTGACCGGGTGACGATCACCTACGACGCCGGCATCGACCGGCCGCTGCGGCTCACCCCGGACGAGGCCCTCGCGCTGGTGGTGGCGTTGCGGATGCTCGCCGAGACGCCCGGGGTGGCCAACCGGGAGGCCGTCGAACGGGCCCTGGCGAAGATCGAGGACGCGGGCGACCTGGTGGGCGCGCCGGTGGCGGTCCGGCTGCCCGGCGACACCCCGCGGGTCGAGGCGCTGCGTGCCGCGGTGGAGGGCGGCCGGGCGCTGCGGATCACCTACTACACCGCCGCCCGGGACGAGACCACCGACCGCGTCATCGACCCACTGCGGATGCTGATGGTCGGCGGCCGGGCCTACGTGGAGGCGTGGTGCCGGCGCGCGGAGGCGGTCCGCCTGTTCCGGGCCGACCGGATCGACGCGATCACCGAGCTGGCCGAGCCGGCCACCGTCCCGCCGCAGGCCGTTCCGCACGACCTCACCGAGGGTGTCTTCCGCCCCTCGCCCGACCTGCCGCTGATCACGCTGCGCATCGGCCGCAGCGAGCGGTGGATCACCGAATATTATCCGTGCGAGCGGGTCGAGGCCGGTGACGGCGACCAGTGGCTGGTCTCCCTGCGGGTCACCGACCTCGGGTGGGCCCGCCGGTTCGTGCTCGGCCTCGGCCCGGACGCCGTCGTGGTCGCCCCGGCCGAGCTGGCCGATCAGGTACGCGCGGCGGCGGCCGCCGCGTTGGACGCCTACGCGGTGCCCGCCCCCACGGCCGTGCCCCGGCCGCCTGCCCTCGACGGGACAAGCGCGCCGTCGGGTGACCCGGCGGTGGCCGGCCGCACCCAGTAGGCTGACCGCCGTGCTGATCTGGATCGTGCTCGCGGTGGTGTTGCTCCCGCTCGTGGCGCTCGCGCTGGCGGTGCGCCCCGTGTTGACCCGGCTGCCTCGGCTTCGCCGCGCCGCGGTGGCGTTGCAGCGGCGGGCCGCCGAGGCCGAGGCGCTGCGGGAGACCGCCGAGGTGTTGCAGCAGCGCGCCGAGGATGTCCAACGCCAGCTCGACACCACGTCCCGGCGGCTCGCGGTGATCAAGGCCAAGCACGGCTGATCGACACCCGTCGAGCTGGTGCCCGGCGGCGGTTGACGATCATCGCGCGTTGGTCAAGACTTCACCCTTCGGGTCGAACCACCCCCACCCGGCGGGTGGCAGGCAGCCGATCCGCACGTACGATGGGCTGCGTACCACCCCTCGGACACAGAGCGACTGGAGCTTCTCATGGGTGCCCTCAAGCCGTGGCACATCGCTGTTCTCGTGGTTGTGCTGATCCTGCTCTTCGGTGCGAAGCGGCTTCCCGACGCGGCCCGTTCGCTGGGTCGGTCGCTGCGGATCATCAAGGCCGAGACCAAGAGCCTGCAGGAAGACGACCGCGACCTCGCCGAGAAGGCCGACGCGCAGGCCGGCTACCAGCCGCTGCCGCCGCAGGCGGGGCAGCAGGCACCGTACGCCGGGCAGCCGCAGCAGGCGCCGTACCAGCAGGCGCCGACGCAGCAGCCGGTCGTCGACCCGGTGCACCGCGTCCGCGACAACTGACCGAAGGGCCCCACCACCGTGGCCTTCGCACTGCGCAAACGCGGCCCGAGCACCTTCGAACGGGCCGCCGACGGCTCGATGACGCTCATCGAGCATGTCCGCGAGCTGCGCAACCGTCTGTTCCGCGCCTCCGTGGCGATCCTGATCGGCTTCGGCGTGGGTGTCTGGCTGCAGAAGCCGGTGCTGCACCTGCTCCAGCAGCCCTACTGCGACCTGGATCAGGCCCGATACATCAACGGCAAGTGCGAGTTCGTTCAGCTCGGGCCGGCCGACCTGTTCCTGCTCCAACTGAAAGTCGCGCTCTGGGTCGGGTTGATCGTGGCCGCGCCGATCTGGCTCTACCAGCTCTGGGCGTTCATCGCGCCCGGCCTGCACCGGCACGAGCGGCGCTACGCGTACTTCTTCACCGCCCTGGCGGCGCCGCTGTTCGCGGCCGGCGCGGTGCTGGCGTACTTCGTCACGGCCAAGGGCCTGGAGTTCCTGCTCAGCATCTCCGACAGCGAGATCAGCACGACGCTGGAGATCACCAAGTACATCTCCTTCGTCACCAACCTGATCCTGCTGTTCGGGGTGGCGTTCGAGTTCCCGCTGCTGGTGTTGATGCTCAACTTCGTGGGCATCACGAGCGCGAAGCGGTTGCTCAGCTGGTGGCGGGTGGCGATCTTCGTGTTCTTCGCGTTCTCCGCCGTGGTCACCCCCACCCCGGACCCGTTCGGGATGACCGCGCTCGCGATCTGCCTCTCGGCGCTCTACTTCGGCGCGGTGGGCATCGCGTTCCTCAACGACAGGCGGCGGGGGCGGGGCAAGGAGATCTACGCCGGCATCGACGACGACGAGGTGTCGCCGTTGGAGTTCGACGCGGACCCGGTCGTGGCCGGGCAGCGGGTCGACTCGGCCGCGCCGATCGGCGTACCCGAGCCGGTCGCCCCGCCGGCACCGATCGAGCGTCGCTACGACGACATGACCTGACGGCCTCGCGCCGCCCGGTTCGCCGACGCCGTCCCCGTTCCCCGGGGGCGGCGTCGCCGCGTTGCCCGGAAGGCGGCGTCGCCGCGTCACCCGCAGCGCCGGCGGCGAGCGCACCTGCCCCCGGTGAACGGCGGGTGTCCGACAGGTACGGTGCTGCCCGTGACCGCAGACGATCACCTGCCCGGCCCGCCAGCCGACGGCCCGGCCGACCGCGCACCGCTCGCCGACGGCCCGGCCGACCGCGCTCCGCTCGCCGACGGCCCGGCCGACCGGGCCCCGCTCGCCGACGGCCCCGTGGCGGTGCTCGCCAACCCGACCGCCGGTCGGGGGCGGCACCGGGCCCTGCTGCCCCGGCTGCTGGACGGGCTGGCGGCCGCCGGCCGACCGGTCCGTGTGCTGTCGGCGGCCAGTCCGGGCGAGGCGGAGGCGGCCTGCCGTGCCGCCGTCGCCGACGGCATCGGCGCGCTTGTCGCGATCGGTGGGGACGGCACCGTGCACCAGGCCATGCAGGCGGTCGCCGGCACCGACGTGCCGTTCGGTCCGGTGCCGGCGGGCACCGGCAACGACTTCGCCGTCGACACCGGTTTCCCCGCCGACCCGGTGGCGGCGGTGGACGTGATCGCGTCAGCGTTGCGGGCCGACCGGACCCACGTCGTCGACCTGGCCCGGATGACCGGGGTCGACGGCGCCGAGCGGTGGTTCGGGGCGGTCCTCGCGGCGGGGTTCGACGCGATCGTCAACGAGCGGGCCAACCGGATGAGCTGGCCGCGCGGCCCCCGCCGGTACGACCTGGCGATCCTGGTCGAGCTGGCCCGGCTGCGGCCCCGCCGCTACACGCTGCGCCTCGACGGGGTGCCGCACCACCTCGACGCGGTGCTGGTGGCGGTGGGCAACTGCCCGACGTACGGCGGCGGGATGCGGATCTGCCCCGCCGCCGACCCGACCGACGGGCTGCTGGACGTGGTGGTGGCGGGTCGGGTCAACCGCCGGACGCTGATCCGGGTGAAGCCGCGCATCTACCAGGGCACCCACGTGACCCACCCCCTGGTCACCAGCTACCGGGCCCGCACCGTGGAGTTGGCCGCCGACGGCATCGTCACGTACGCCGACGGGGAACGCTCCCTGGACCTGCCGGTGACGATCACCGCCGTTCCGGGCGCCCTGCGGCTGCTGCGCTGACCGTACCGCTCCGATGCTGGCCGCGATGACAAGCACGATGGCGGCGCACTCCAGCGGGGTGAGGGCCTGTCGCAGCACCAGCCACCCGGCGAGGGTGGCGGTGGCCGGGCCGAGGCTCATCAGCACCGCGAACGTGGCGGTCGGCATCCGTCGCAGCGCCAGCAGCTCCAGGGTGTAGGGCAGGCCGGAGGCGAGTACCGAGAGGGCGGTCCCGAGCGCCAGCACCGGCGGGTCGAGCAGGGCCGCGCCGCCGTCGATGATGCCCGGAGGCAGGGTGACGAGCGCGGCGAGGGTCAGCGCCAGGGCCAGCCCGTCCGCGCCCGGGAACCGGCCGCCGACCCGGGCGCTCAGCACGATGTACGCGGCCCACATGGCGCCGGCGCCGAACGCGAGGGCCACCCCGACCGGGTTGAGCCTGTCGAAGCCTCCCTGCCCGAGCAGCGCCACCCCGGCCACGGCGAGCCCCGCCCAGCCCCAAGCGGCCAGCCGCCGGGCGCTGAACACCGACAGCGCCAACGGGCCGAGCACCTCAAGCGTCACCGTCGGGCCCAGCGGGATGCGTTCGATGGCCTGGTAGAACAGCGAGTTCATGCCGGCCAGCGCCAGCCCGAACGCGCCCACCGCGAGCCAGGCCGACCGGTCGTGCCCGCGCAGTCGGGGCCGGCACACGACGAGCAGCAGCACCGCCGAGATGGTCAGCCGCAGGGTCACCGCACCGGCCACCCCGGTACGCGGGAAGAGCAGCGCGGCGACGGCGGACCCGAACTGCACCGACAGCGCCCCGCCGAGCACCAGCCCCACGGCGACGACGCCACCGTGCCGAGCCGGTGGCGTGTCGGCCGGCGGTGGCGTGGGCAGCGGCGTCTCGATCACGGGCACGACGGTAGGCCGTCCGCTTCGGCCACCTTGCGGCGGTATCCACCTGCCGACACGGCCGTTCCTGGTCGCCAACGCGGTGCTACCGGCGTACGGTGCCTGGTATGACCAGCGCGATGCGGAAGCTGTCGATCTCCGTGCCCCCCGACGTGGCGGAGCGCCTGGAGCGCGAGTCCAACGCCAGCGCCTACATCACCCAGGCCGTCCGCGACCGGATGCGGCTGGACGCGTTGGACGCGGAGTTGGCCCACCAGGGCATCACCATCACCGAGCAGGGTGTGGCCGAGGCGCGTGCCCGTCGTGCCGCCGTGGAGGCCGACTGGTCCCCGGAGCGCCGCGGCGCCCTTCGCGAGCGGGCCCGCCAGCACGCGCTGGACGCCGCCGCCGGCACGCTCGCACACCCGGCGGCGTGAGCTCCGAGGACGACCGCCCGGTCCGGCTCGTGCTGGATCGGTCGGCGCTGCTGGCGTACGTCGCGGGGTCGGTGCATGTCGGGGAGCCACTGCACGAGGTCATCCAGGACCGCAACAGGTTCGGCGTCACCGCCGTGACCGCGGCGGAGACGCTGGCGATCGTCAGCGACCCGAAGGAACGCGCGACCCTGCACCGGCTGCTGACCCTGGACGCCTGCGAGGTGCTCTCCACCGAGGGGCACTCCTGGCACGAACTCAGCTACTGGCGCACCGTGACGGGCCGTGCCGATCTGGCCACCACGGCGCTGGCCGTCCTCGAACACGACGCCTCGATCCTCACCGCGGAGGACCGGTACGGCGACGGCGCGCTACCGGTGATTCACATCCCCGACTGACGGCACGGAAACCGCGGGTCAGGCCGGCAGGGCGAGGTCGAGCACCGCGCCCAGCCCGTTCTCCCGACCCGGGTCGGCGGTGGGGAGCACAAGCACCGCGCAGCCGGCCGCCACCGCGCCCGCGTCCGCCGGGGTGTCGCCGACCATCAGCGTCTGCTCCGCGTCGACGCCGAGCATGCCGCAGGCCCGCCAGAAGATGGCCGGGTCGGGTTTGCAGCGCCCCACCTCGTAGGACAGCACGAACGCGTCGACCAGGTCGGTCAGCCCCCAGGCGTCGAAGTGCGGTCGTACGTCGAAGCCGATGTTGCTGACCACCGCCACGGGGACCCTGGCGGCGCGCAGTGCGGTCAGGGTGGGCGCGGTGTCCGGGTACGGCAACCAGCCCTCGGCGGTCAGCAGCCGCTCGTAGAGCGCGTCGGCGAAGCCCTCGATGCCCGCGTCGACGGTCTCGGCCAGCCCGGTGTACGCGCCCCGGTGGGCGTGTTGGTAGAGATCCCGGTCGGCCCACAGCTCGGCCAGCCGGGGTGGCACGCGTGCCGGCAGTGGCCCGCCGGCGCGCCCGGCGGTCAGCAGCCGGTCGGCGAGCGAGGTGGCCTTGACGCGGTCCAGGGTGACCCCGCACGCCGCCGCGGCCTCCAGCACCCACTGCCGGGGTTCCTCCACCTGCGCCAGGGTGCCGTGGAAGTCGAAGAGCACCGCCTTGACGGGCCGTCGGGACGCCCGGGGGGCGGCGGCCTCGGGGCTGCCCGGCGAACGAGTCTGGGGCGGTTGCGCATGGTCCGGCACGCCGTGCACCCTACCGACCGCCCCGGACGGCCCAACCGGACGGCCTTGTCGGGTGTCCACTCCCGGCACGCACTAATCTTGGTGCCATGTCGAGCCCCGCCGAGCGGTACGCAGCGGCGCGCCGCCGGGCCGCACAGGCCGCAGAGTTTCCGGCGTTGGACGAGTTCGCCCTCGATCTGGGGTTCGACCTCGACGACTTCCAGCGGGAGGCGTGTCAGTCACTGGAGCGGGGCAGCGGGGTGCTGGTCTGCGCCCCCACCGGGGCCGGTAAGACGGTGGTGGGGGAGTTCGCGGTCCACCTGGCGTTGCGCGGGCGGCCCGACGACCCGGCGCCCGGCGACGACCCGCCGGTCCGGCGCAAGTGCTTCTACACCACGCCGATCAAGGCGCTGTCCAACCAGAAGTACCACGACCTGGTCGCCCGCTACGGCGTCGAGCAGGTCGGCCTGTTGACCGGCGACAACGCGATAAACGGTGACGCGCCGGTGGTGGTGATGACCACCGAGGTGCTGCGCAACATGCTCTACGCGGGCTCCAGCACCCTGCAGGGGCTGGCGTACGTGGTGATGGACGAGGTGCACTACCTGGCCGACCGGTTCCGCGGCGGCGTGTGGGAAGAGGTGATCATCCACCTGCCCTCCTCGGTCACCCTCGTCTCGTTGTCGGCGACCGTGTCCAACGCCGAGGAGTTCGCCGACTGGCTGGTCACCGTGCGCGGCGAGACCGCGGTGGTGGTCAGCGAGCACCGACCGGTGCCGTTGTGGCAGCACATGCTTGTCGGCAAGCGGATGTTCGACCTGTTCCACGACGCGGACGCCGCCCGCAAGCACGACGTGCACCCGGAGTTGCTGCGCTACACCCGGGACCAGGTGCGCCGCCTGGAGCTGGGGGAGGGGCGCAGCGCCGGGCCGGGCTCCGGCCGGCGTGGCCCGCGCTGGCGCGGGCCGTTGCGCCCCGACATCGTCGACCGGCTGGACCGGGAGGGTCTGCTCCCGGCGATCCTGTTCATCTTCAGCCGGGCCGGATGCGCCGCCGCGGTGCAGCAGTGCCTCGCCGCCGGTCTGCGGCTCACCTCGCCCGACGAGCGGGCCGAGATCCGACGGGTGGTCGAGTCGCGGGTGACCGCGATCCCCAGCGAGGACCTGTCGGTGCTCGGCTACTGGGAGTGGCTCGACGGCTTGGAGCGCGGCCTGGCCGCCCACCATGCCGGCATGCTGCCGGTGTTCAAGGAGATCGTCGAGGAGCTGTTCGTCCGGGGTCTGGTCAAGGCGGTCTTCGCCACCGAGACCCTGGCGTTGGGCATCAACATGCCGGCCCGCTGCGTGGTGTTGGAGCGGCTGGTCAAGTACAACGGTGAGGCGCACGTCGACCTGACCCCGGGGGAGTACACGCAGCTCACCGGTCGGGCCGGCCGCCGGGGCATCGACGTGGAGGGGCACGCCGTCGTGGTGTGGTCCCCGGAGACCGACCCACGGCACGTGGCCGGGCTGGCGTCCACCCGCACGTACCCGCTGCGCTCCAGTTTCCGGCCGTCGTACAACATGGCGGTGAACCTGGTCGGCACGGTCGGCGCGGAGCCGGCTCGGGCGCTGCTGGAGTCCTCGTTCGCCCAGTTCCAGGCGGACCGGTCGGTGGTCGGCCTGGCCCGGCAGGTGCAGCGCAACACCGAGACCATCGAGGCGTACGGCGCGGAGGCCGCCTGCCACCACGGCGACTTCGACGAGTACTTCGCGCTGCGGGTGGCGATCGCGGACCGGGAGAGGGCGATCGCCCGGCAGGGGCAGACCCAGCGCAAGGCGGCCGCGGTGGCGTCGCTGGAGCGGCTGCGGATCGGCGACGTGATCCGGGTGCCGTCGGGCCGGCGGGCCGGCCTGGCCGTCGTGCTGGACCCGGCGACCGGCGGGTTCGGTGAGCCCCGGCCGCTGGTGCTCACCCAGGACCGGTGGGCCGGGCGGGTGAGCCCCGGCGACTTCACCACGCCGGCCGAGGTGCTGGCCCGGATCCGGGTGCCCAAGCACTTCAACCACCGTTCGCCGGGTGCCCGGCGGGACCTCGCCGCCGAGGTCAGCGGCACCGGCCTGGACCGGCACGGCGGCCGACGGGGTGGCCGTTCCCGACAGGCGGCCGGTGAGGATCACCAGATCGCCCAGCTCCGCACCGAGCTGCGGAACCACCCCTGCCACGCCTGCCCGGAGCGGGAGGACCACGCGCGCTGGGCGGAGCGCCGGCGGCGGCTGGAGCGCGACACCGAGGAGTTGCGCGAGCGGGTCTCCGGGCGGACCGGGTCCCTCGCGCGGACCTTCGACCGGATCGTGGCGCTGTTGACCGACCGCGGTTACCTCGCTCGCGACGGCGCGGTCACCGACGCCGGTCGGATGCTCGGTCGGATCTGGACCGAGGCGGATCTGCTGGTCGCCGAGTGCCTGCGCCGGGGGGTGTGGGACGGCCTGTCGCCGGCCGAGTTGGCCGCCGCGGTGTCGGTGGTGGTCTTCGAGGCGCGTCGCGACGTCGACGAGCGGGCGTCGTTGCCGCGGGGGCCGGTGGCCGACGCGGTGGACGAGACGGTGAAGCTCTGGGGCGAGATCGAGGCCGACGAGGCGACGCGGGGGCTGACCGCGACCCGGGAGCCGGATCTGGGCTTCGCCTGGCCCGTCTACCGGTGGGCCCGGGGCGAGGCGCTGGCCAAGGTGCTCGGCAGCGGTCACGAGATCGACGGCGAGATGCCCGCCGGTGACTTCGTCAGGTGGGCGCGTCAGGTGGTCGATCTGCTCGGTCAGCTTGCCGACTCCGGCGGCGCCTCGCCGGAGTTGCGCTCCACCGCCCGGCAGGCCATCGCGGCCGTCAACCGGGGTGTGTTGGCGTACCACACCACCGCCTGATCGTCACGCTCCGTAACGGTCATCGGCGAATCGACGCTTCGGACAGTCACCGCAACAGCACCCCCCGGATAGCTCGGGGGGCGCTGTTGCGCCTGATCACGCCACCCCTGATCATTGCCGAGCGCGCCTGTTAACGCGCCGGTAACGAACGGGGGAAGACCGCTGTGGCGGACATCAATCACTTTGAGTACGGGTGGATCACACCCGCGCTGAGCTACGCGCTGTCCGTGCTCGGTTCGGTCCTCGGACTGGTGTGCGCCGGGCGCATCCGTACCGCGCGCACGACCGGCCAGCGGGCCTGGTGGGGCCTGCTGGCGGCCTGGGCGCTGGGCGGCACCGCCATCTGGGCGATGCACTTCATGGCCATGTTGGGCTTCGCCGTCGAGGGCACCCGGATCCGCTACGACGTGCCGCTGACCGCTGCGAGCACGGCCATCGCGGTGGTGGCGGTCGGCATCGGCCTGGCCATCGTGGGCACCGGCCGGTTGAATCCGGTACGCCTGATCGGCGGCGGCATCTTCACCGGCGCCGGGGTCGCCTCCATGCACTACACCGGGATGGCGGCCATGCGCCTCAACGGCAGTCTCGGCTACGACACCGTCCGGGTCGTGCTCTCGGTGGTCATCGCCGTCGTGGCGTCCACCGTCGCGCTGTGGCTCGCCATGACCGTCCGCCGAGGGCTGGCGATCTTCGCCTCCGCGCTGGTCATGGGCATCGCCGTGAACGGCATGCACTTCACCGGGATGAGTGCCCTGTCGGTGCACCGGCACGAGCGTGTGGGCGGGGTGACCGGAGCCCAGGTGAGCACGCTGCTGGTACCGATCATGGTGGCGGTGATCTTCGGCGTGGTCGGCCTGCTCTACGCCCTGCTCGCCGCCCCGACCGACGACGACCGGGCCGCCGCGGCGTACCTGGCCGGGCGCCAGACCTCGGAGCCGGCGCCCGCGACGCCCGCCGTCGCACCGGACCCGGTCGGACTGCGCGCCCGCTCCTCCCTCGGTCAGCCGGGCACCCCGTTCCCGTCCCGCCGGGACACCCCACCCCGCTGAGGCGCGGGCTCGGGGTCAGGTCGGCGGACGGCCGGGCCGACTGCCGTCGATGCTGAGGGTGGCCAGCAGCCCGGGGTGGTCGGTGGCCCCGTGCATCGCCACCAACCTGCGGCAACAGAGGCCGACGTCGGTTGTCACCACGATGTGTTGCCGCGCGCCGTCGTCGATCCGCTGGTGACCCGGCGGCACACAGGAGCGGACATCGGGGTCGCCGCCCGCGCGGAGGTTGAGGTCGCCGCTGAGCAGGACCGGCGCGTGCCCGGTGCGCCGGCGGATCGCCGGCAGGATCGTGTCGAGCAGCTGGCGGCACTGGGCGAGCGCGACCGCGTAACCGGTGGCCGCCAGATGTGTGGTGCAGGCGAGCAGGACCGCGTCGACGTCGACGCAGAGCCAGGCTCGTTCCTCGGGATCCGCGAGGTCCTGCGTCGGATGGATCCCGCGGTACACGGCAGGCGCGGTGTCCGACGTCCGCACCCGGGCCAGCAGGCCCACGCCGTACGGTTGGCCGTCGCGGCACCTGGTGTCGCCCCCGCTGGGGCGGTCACCGGCGGCCTGGAACGCGGAGACGACCCGCCGCCCGGTGTGGACTGTCGCGAACACCCGCTCCAGGACGGCCACGTCGTCCTGGCAGATCTCGTTGAGGGTGACCAGATCGGGTGCCTCGGCGCTGATCACCTCGGTGGCCCGGGGCAGGGACCGGCCGGTGTAACAGCCGGCGCGGCCACTGTTGCAGAGGTTCATCTGCACCACCCGCAGGATCGTCGGCCCGGTGCGGTCCGTCGCAAGGCTCACCGGCGGCCCGGCGGGCAGTCCGGCGGCGGCGATCAGGCAGCCGACGGCCAGGGCGCGACGGAGAAGGCGGTGCGAGCGGCGGTCGGCCACGCGGGCTCCGGGTGCAGAGGGCGACGGTCTTCGCCAGGGTGCCCGTGATCCTACTGACGACCGGCCCGGGGGTACGCGCGGTGCGCGTACCCCCGGGGTAGCTCAGCGGGCGCGGACCGCGACGACCGTGTACGGCGTGGTCGGGGTCGGTGGCGTGGTGAAGCGGCCGTTGGGCAGGTACAGCCGGCCCCACGCCTCGGCGACGGTGGTGGGCACGTCGAAGTTCGGGTCGGTGATGGTGCCGGTGACCGTGCCCCTGGTGCCCGCGTGGTTCAGCGTGGCCACCGCGATCTGGTTGAGGCTGTTCTGTACGACGTAGAGGGTGCGCCCGCGCAGCAGCAGCCCGTCGCCGTTGGTGAAGGTGTATCCGGGCACGTCCACGACGGTGGTCGCGCCGGTTGCCTCCTCGACGCGGTACAGCGTCCCGGTGTTGGACTGGACGACGATCAGCGCACTGCCGTCCGGTGTGGTGGCGATGCCGTTGACGTTCACGCCGGTGCCGACCTGCTGGTACGCGCCGGTCAACGCGATCGTGGTGAACCCGTCGGCGGGCGGCAGCGCGCCACCCCGACCGAGCGGCAGCCGGTAGAGCACCGGCCGGTTCGAGTCGGTGAAGTACGCGGCGTCGCGGGTCAGGACGACGTCGTTGACGAAGGTCGGGGTGGTGGCGAACTGGTAGCGCGCCAGCACCTCGCCGGTGCGGGTGTCGAGCACGCGGGCGTCGCCGGCCGTGCCCCCGGCGACGAAGAGCCGGCCGCGTGGGTCGATCTTGAGGCCGAGGGACGGGGTGCCGGTGGCCGCGCCGATCGTCGTACCCCGGCCGGTGACCAGGTCGACGCGCTGGATGGCGCCGGTGGCGCGGGAGCCGAGGTAGGCGTACCGGCCGGCGGTGGCGATGCCCTCGGGTGCGAACCCGTCGGGCAGGGCGAGGACGGTGGGCAGCCGCCCCGCGGAGTGCGCCTGTGCGGGCGCGACGGCGACGCAGGTCAGCAGGGCGGCGCTCAGGGCGCCGCCGAGCGCGGCCCGGAGGGGTCGGTTCACTGTGCTCCTTCCGGGCGGACGGCGGCACGGGCCGACAGGTCCGCCACGATCACTGGGGCCAGGACCCTGCCACTGTACGACCGCTGCCGACCGCCCGCCCGGCGTCGCCGGCGCGGTCCTCGGGCGACCGCGCCGGCGACCCGGCGAGCTGGGCGGATCGTCAGGCGTTGCGGACCAGACGCCACCGGTTGTCGGCGCTGCCGTTGTCCGAATCCTGCACGGCCTGCGCACCCAGCGCGGTGGAGGCGTTCAGGATGCCGAGCAGCTTGTTGCTGTTGACGTTGCGGATCTTGTAGGTCCCGTCGCCGTTGTCGACGAGGATCCACCTGTGGTCGGCGGTGCCGTTGTCCGCCCACTGCAGGACCCGGGCGTTGTCGGCGGTGGACATGTTCTCCACACCGAGCACCTTGTTGCTGTTGGCGTTGCGGAACCGGACCGCGTTGCCGTCGGTCACGACCACCCAGTTGTGGTCGGCGGTGCCGCTGTCGCTCCACTGCACGGCCAGACCACCGTCGGCGGTGGACATGTTCTGGACACCGAGGACCAGCCCGGTGCCGACGTTGACCAGGCGGTAGCTGCCGGTGGGGCCGCCGCCGCTGCCGCTGGTGTTCCAGTAGACCGTGTAGTTGTAGCCGTGGGCGTCGTAGAAGGGGGCGAGGTTCACCGTGGACCCGTTGGCGGTGGCGGTGAACGCCAGCGAGCTGGTGCTGGTCCGGGTGATCGAGGAGACGGTGAGGGTGGGCAGGCTGCTCAGGGCCGTGTTGCCGTAGTTGCCGGCCAGCACCGTGGGGCCGTAGGTGACCGCGCCGACGTTGGCGTTGTCGTTGGCGGCCTTGACGGCGACCTGCATGGGCAGCCGCACGGTGATGGTGTCGCCCGCGGCCCAGGTGCGCGTGACGGTGGCGTAGGTGCCCGGGGTGGCGGTGACGTTCTCCACGGCGCCGTTGACGGAGATCGTCGCACCGCTGGTCCAGGACGGGATCCGCACCCGGATGCTCCAGGAGCCGCTCATCGAGCCGGACAGGGTCAGCGTGGTGGTGTCACTGACCGGGAAGCTCGTGGTCTGGGTGACCGTGATGCCGCGCTGCGTCCAGTCGAGCACCGACGGCGTGAACAGGTTCACGCTCAGCGTCGTGCCGTTGTAGAAGTAGATGGAGTCCATCAACCTCGTGTTGATCTCCAGGCCGGTGCCCTGGCAGCACCAGAACGAGTTGTAGTCGGTGCTCCAGGTGCCGCCACCCCACGCCGGGCCCACACCCCGACGGCCACCCGGCCGCAGCGGGGTGAAGTAGGTGATGTGGCCGCGGCTGTCGGCCGAGTTCTGTCCGCCGATCAGGTGGTTCATCAGCGCGCGCTCGTAGTAGTCGAAGTAGTCGGCCCGGTTCGGGTCGAGCAGCCACAGCTCCCGGGTCAGTTTGAGCATGTTGTACGTGTTGCACTGCTCGCACGTGTCGTTGGTGAGGTAGCCGGCGATCGCGTTGGGCGGCCGGAAGTGCTCGGCCTGGCTGTTGCCGCCGATGACGTAGGTGTGCGCGCCGACGGTGATGTTCCACGCGTTGCTGGCGATGCTCCGGTAACGGGTGGTCCCGGTGGCCTTGAACTCCCGGGCCGCGCCGATCCACTTGGGCACCTGCGTGTTGGCGTGCTTGCCGTTGAGCTGGTCCTGGCCGGAGGCCAGCGGGTCGAAGATGCCGGCGTGGTCGAACCGCTGTGCGGTGGCGAGCCACCGGCTGTCGCCGGTCTGCTGGTAGATGTCGGCGAGCACGTCGTTCATGCCGCCGAACTCGGTGCCCAGCATCGACTGCATCTGGCTGTAGCTGAGCCGCGACGTGCGGGTGTCGACCCAGCCCGCCAGCGACAGCAGCACCGTACGGGCCTGCGTGTTGCCGATGTAGCGCCAGACGTCGAGCAGCCCGGCGAGGGTCTTGTGGATGCAGTAGTAGGGCACGTTGCCGTTGGACAGCGTCCGTGCCTCGAGGGCGTTGAAGTCGGACTCGGGGAAGCCGGAGAGGTAGCCCGCGCCGAACCCGGCGGCGCCGTTGTTCGCCTGGCACTTGGCCAGCTCGGCGACCATGTAGTTGGCCTTGTCCCGGCAGGTGGTGTCGCCCAGCACCGCGTACGCGTACGCCCACGCGCTCAGGAAGTGGCCCTGCATGTGGGTCCGGAACGGGAAGTTCGGCGCGTCCCAGCCCCCGTTGGTGGCGGCGCCGTTGGTGGACAGCCGGTGGTTGGCCCGGAAGTTGTAGAGCATCCGGTCGACGTCGACGAACCGCAGGTAGTTGAGCGTCCGCGACTGGTTGTCCATCCAGCGGCCGGAGGTCAGCCGCACCTGACCGAGGTCGAACGCGTACGCCGAGACGCCGATGTCCGCCCGGGCCGGCGGAACCACGGCGGCCGAGGCGCTGCCGCCGACGAGGGTGGAGCCGGCCGCGGAGACCACCGCGGTGGCTCCGGCGGCCTGAAGGAGGTGGCGGCGGCTGAGGGGCAGGGGTGGCATGGGAACCTCCAGGAAATTCGGTACGGGGGACGGTGCGCTACGGGGTGGCGTGCTGGTGGTCGGCGGCGCTCGAGCTGCCGCGGTGCGCGTCGGTGCTGGCGGTCGCCGGCGCGGCGTGGACGGCGCTCGGAAGGCTCGGTGCGCTGCTGGCGGTGGCAGCGGTGGACCGCGCGCTCTGGGCGAACGTGCGTCGAGTCAGCGGCACGGTAGGCGACCTTTCCGAGGCGCGGGACGGGTGGTGGGGGCCACCCGAGCGGTGGTCGGGGGCCGGCTGAGCGGCGGCGCATCGATGGCGGCGGGTCGTCAGCGGAAACACGCACGACTGTTGTGGTGACTGTGGAACTGTTGTCGCCGTGGACGCGACGGGCTGCCCGGAGGCCTATCGCGGCACATCGATGTGATCGCTAACATAGTTGGTCGTTAACACGCCCGCAACCCCCGAGTGCGTCGCGCCGACCGCCCTGGCGCGTCGATGCGACGGCAGCACGCCGTGACCCCTGGTCGGCGGCGGTCGATGGGTGCGCCGATGGTCCGGAATGGACGCGGATGGGGCTTCTGGCCACCACAAGATAACAGCGCGTAACGGGCAGCCATCGTCGAGGACCGATTGGCACCCCGTTGACGTCGGCCGCACGGCTCAGTACCTTGCATCGTAAATCTTGGATGTCGTCCTCGCTACATCCTCGCGGCGAGGTCGTTACGACGGGCCCTCCGCATCGCCCAAAAGTCCAGGTCACATGCCGAGCAGGGCATCGACGAAGACCTGTTAGCGCTAACACGGTTGCCGCCCGTGCTCCTTCGTACGCGCACGGTGCAGCCCCTTACACAGGCAACCCGGGTGGCGGTGACTCGTCGACTCGACGCGGACCTCGCGCACAGCGCACTCTCTCCGGGAGTAATCGTGAAGGTGAGAACTCGAAGCACCACCCCCACCACCCCCAGGCTCAGGCGCGCCATCGCCTGGCTGGCGAGCCTCGTCTGCGTCGTCGCACTGGTCCCCGCCAGTGCCGCGAAGGCGGACAATCCGATCGTCCAGCACGTCTACACCGCTGATCCGGCGCCGATGGTGCACAACGGTCGGGTGTACCTGTACACGGGTCACGACGAGGACGGGTCGACGTACTTCACCATGCGTGACTGGCGGGTGTTCTCGTCGGCGGACATGGTGAACTGGACCGATCACGGGTCGCCGATGAGTCTGGCGACGTTCGCGTGGGCGGATGCCAACGCGTGGGCGGGTCACGTGGTCGCGCGCAACGGGAAGTTCTACTGGTACGTGCCGGTGCGGCAGCGCTCGAACGGGCAGATGGTCATCGGCGTCGGCGTGGCGGACTCCCCGACCGGGCCGTTCCGGGACGCCCTCGGCCGCCCGTTGGTGGGCAACAACGAGATCGATCCGAACGTGTTCATCGACGATGACGGGCAGGCGTACCTGTACTGGGGTAACCCGGGCCTGTGGTACGTGCGGTTGAACGCGGACATGATCTCCTACTCGGGCAGCGCGACGCGGATTCCGTTGACGACCGCGGGTTTCGGCACGCGGACGGGGAACGCGTCCCGGCCGACCCTGTACGAGGAGGGGCCGTGGGTGTTCAAGCGCAACGGGTTGTACTACAACGTGTTCGCGGCGGAGTGTTGCTCGGAGTTCATCGGTTACTCGACGGCTCCCGGCCCGACCGGGCCGTGGACGTACCGCGGGACGATCATGCCGCGGCAGGGTGCGAGTTTCACCAATCACGCCGGGGTCGTCGACTTCAACGGTGGGTCCTACTTCTTCTACCACAACGGGGCGTTGCCCGGCGGTAGTGGTTACACCAGGTCGGTGGCCGTGGAGAAGTTCTCCTACACCTCCGCCGGGATGTTCCCGACGATCACGATGAGCACGACGGGGGCGCCGCAGGTGGGGACGCTCAACCCGTACGTGCGCCAGGAGGCCGAGACGATCGCGTGGGGCTCCGGGATCGAGACCGAGGTGTCCAGCGAGGGCGGTATGAACGTCGGGTGGATCGAGAACGGCGACTACGTCAAGGTCAAGGGCGTCGCGTTCGGCGCGGGGGCGACGTCGTTCACGGCCCGGGTCGCCTCGGGCACCAGCGGTGGGCGCATCGAGGTCCGCCTCGACAGCGCCACCGGCCCGGTGGTCGGCACCTGCACCGTGGGCGGCACCGGTGGCTGGCAGGCCTGGACCAGCACCACCTGCGCGGTCAACGGCGCCACCGGCACCCACGACCTGTACCTCCGCTTCGCCGGCGGCAGCGGCAACCTGTTGAACATCAACTGGTGGCAGTTCACCGGCACCGGCGGCAGCGCCACCGTGCTCACCAACGGTGACGTGGAGAACGGCACGACGGGCTGGGGTGTGCACGGCAGCGGAACGCTCTCCCGGAACACCGCCGTCGCCCACGGCGGCGGCGGGTCGCTGTCGATCACCGGCCGGACCGGGGCGTGGAACGGCCCCAGCCAGGACGTGACCTCGAAGCTCACCAACGGCAAGAGCTACACCACGAACGTCTGGGTACGGGCGCAGAGCGGCACGCCGTCGGCCAAGGCGACCCTGTCGCTGACCGCGAACGGCACCACGAACTACGTCCAGCTCACCCCGGCCGTGGGGGTGAACGTCAACGGCTGGACCCTGCTCACCGGCACGACGACCGTGTCGTGGAGCGGCACGCTGTCCAGCGCGATCTTCTACGTCGAGACGGCGGCGGGCACCGACAGCCTCCTCGTCGACGACGCCTCGTTCCAGTGACGTGTGCTGCCGGAGCCGTCCGCGGACGGCTCCGGCAGCACCGGGCGCCCGGCGCCACGACCGGAGCAGCCCGCCACCCGGTGGCGGATCGTTACGACTTGACGAACGGCATGTTATCGCTCACAGTCGATGGTTGAGGGCGGCCGCACCTGTGGTTCACCGGGCGAGCCTGTGGGCCGCACCTCGGAGCGTGACGTCCGCCCAGGGCATGCCGGACGTCGTGTCGGGGTCTCCCACCACCGGTGCCGTGCTGGCGACTGGGCCTTCGGTCGTCCGGGTTCCGCCACCGTGAGCCGACCCCGCGGCGGCACTGGCATCGGCGTCGACATCGCCGGTGCCGATATCACCGGCTTCGCAGGAGCAGATTCGGGCGCTGCACCTCCATCACCGAACCACCACAGACAAGGAATTCGCATGAATCACAAGAGAGTCCTGCGATTGGCGGTGACCGTCGCTGCCACCGGCGCACTCGCCGCCGGAATGACGATGACGCTGACCTCCACGGCCAGTGCCGGTACGACCCTGAAGGCGTCGGCCGCCGAGAAGGGCCGTTACTTCGGTGCGGCCGTCGCGGGGCAGAAGCTCTCCGACAGCACGTATGTGACGATCCTGAACCGCGAGTTCAACAGTGTCGTGGCCGAGAACGACATGAAGTGGGACGCGACCGAGCCGCAGCAGGGTCGGTTCAACTACACGGGTGGTGACCGGCTGGTCGCGCACGCGCAGGCCAACGGCATGAGTGTGCGGGGCCACGCGCTGTTGTGGTACCAGCAGGAGCCGGGCTGGGCGCAGAACATGTCCGGCAGTGCGTTGCGCAGCGCGATGATGAACCACGTGACCCAGGTGGCGACCCACTTCAAGGGGAAGATCTACGCGTGGGACGTGGTGAACGAGGCGTTCGCCGACGGTAACAGCGGCGGGCGGCGTGACTCGAACCTGCAGCGCACCGGCAACGACTGGATCGAGGCGGCGTTCCGGGCGGCGCGCGCGGCGGATCCGGGTGCGAAGTTGTGTTACAACGACTACAACACCGACGGGATCAACGCGAAGTCGACGGGGATCTACAACATGGTGCGGGACTTCAAGTCCCGTGGTGTGCCGATCGACTGTGTGGGTTTCCAGTCGCACCTGGGCACCTCGTTGTCCAGTGACTACCAGGCGAATCTGCAGCGTTTCGCCGATCTCGGCGTGGATGTGCAGATCACCGAGCTGGACGTGATGGGCGGCGGCAACCAGGCGAACATCTTCGCCGGTGTCACCCGCGCGTGCATGAACGTCTCGCGGTGCACGGGCATCACCACGTGGGGTGTGCGTGACTGTGACTCGTGGCGTGGGTCGGACAACGCCCTGCTCTTCGAGTGCAGCGGTAACAAGAAGGCCGCGTACACGAGCGTCCTGAACGCCCTCAACGCCGGCCCGGCCATCACCCCGTCGCCGACGACCCCGGGGCCGACGACGCCCGGGCCGACCACCCCGCCGCCCACCACGCCTCCGCCCACCACCCCGCCGCCCACGACGCCCCCGCCGGGCCCGGAGGGTTGCACGGCGTCGGTGTCACTGAACTCGTGGAACGGTGGCTTCGTGGCCAGCGTGAAGGTCACCGCCGGCTCGGCCGGCACGAACGGGTGGAACGTCAGCGTCACGCTTCCCGGTGGCGCGAGTGTCACGAACACCTGGAGTGCGACAGCCAGTGGCTCCACCGGCACGGTCCGGTTCACGAACGTCAACTACAACGGCCGGCTCGCCGCCGGCCAGGTCGCCGAGTTCGGCTTCCAGGGCACCGGCAGCGCGGCGGGCATCACGCCCACCTGCACCGCCTCCTGACCGGGCACGCCTGACCGACCCGTCCCCGTCGGCCGGTGTGCGGGACCGTTCCCCGGTCCCGCACACCGGCCGTTCGCGGTGCACCAGCAGATCAGGAGTACGGCAGCCGCAGCACCGACTGGTTGCCGATGCCCACGGTGCTGGGGTTGTTGCCGATCGCCGACCAGATCTCCACCCGGACCGTGCCGTTGCTCAACGTGCCCAACGTGCCGGTGGCCGAGGCCAGGCCGGCGTTCTGGGTGTAGTGCTCGTAGCCGGCCACCGGGTCGGTGGCGAAGTAGCGCAGCGTCTCCACCCGGTCCCAACTGCCGTTGCCGGTGAGGTCGTAGGAGATCCGTACCTGCACCCCGTTACCGACCGCAGCCCCGGCATCCACGAACAGGTCGAACGCGGTCTGCCCGCCGGCATAGGCGAGGTTCAGGCCGGTCGCCGTGAAGACCTGCGCGTTTGTGGGCGTACCGTCGTGGTTTCCGTTGGCGGCCGCGACAGTCGTCGTGGCCGCGCTGCCGGCGGCGCCCAACCCGCCCCCCGGCAGCAGATACCGGGTGGGACTGCCCGTCGTGGGCGGCGAGGTGGTCGGTGGGGCCGTGGTGGGCGGTGCCGTCGTGGGTGGGGCCGTGGTCGGTGGCCGGGTCGTCGGTGGGGTGGTCGTCGGGACACCGCCGGACGCGTTGCCACCACTGAAGGTGTACGCCCCGGTGGTCGCCGTCTTACCGGCCGCCACGGTGAGACTGGTGCCGTTGGAGAACGTCACGGTGATCGGCGCGGCGGTCGGGTTCGACGCCACGTAGGTCCGCGCGCCGTTGCGGGAGAACACCGCCGACAGCGGGTGGTTGCCGGTGACAGTGGTGTCGACACCGCCCAGCGCCGCGAGGTTGCGGATCCAGTGGAAGGTGTGTGCCCGGCTCTCGCCCTCCTCCGGGGTGTAGCCGGGGTTCGCGCGGAGGTTCGCCAGCGCCGCGTCGGGGTCGCCGAGGGCCTGGAACTGCCAGAGGATGTCCTGCCACACCGTGGGTTGCCCGCCGTTGTTGCGGACCAGCTCGGCGTAGTTGGTCCGTACGTACGCCGGGTTGTTGCCCAGGTAGAGGTGCCCACCGGTGACCGGCAGCAGGTTGATGCCCTGGATCATCTCCGGTTCGCCGCTGAACCAGGTGGCGTACGCGCCGCCGTCGCCCCAGACCATGCCGACAGTGGAGTGCCCGAAGGCGGCGGGGAAGTTCTGGTCGCTGACGTCGAACCAGTACTCCTGGATGGCGGCGGCCTGGGTGGTGTAGAGGAAGACGCCGGCGTCACGGACGGCGGCATCGCCGGTGACCTGCCCCCACTGGATCAGGGCGTTGGCGAAGTTCATCCCCTCGGACGAGGACTCCTGGTTGTTGCCCGAGCCGAAGGAGCCGTGCCCGGACGCCCAGTCGTGGCCGGCGTAGATGTCGAAGTCCCGCAGGTAGGGGAAACGGGTGTCGCCGCGCTGGTAGTTGTTGGCGTCACGGATCAGCAGGTCCACCATGCCGCCGTAGCGGCCGGCGGTGGCCCACGTCGGGTCGAACTTGGCAAGCGTGGCGGCGGCCGCGATGAAGTAGCCGTAGTGGAAGTGGTGGTCGTTGAGCTCCTGGTCGGAGCCGTACGACGCCGGGTAGCCGATCAGGGTGCCCCAGTTGTTGTCGTAGTAGAAGACCCGGCTGGTCTTGCCGCTGGACGCGGTGAACCAGTCGGTGAGCGTGCTGCGGATGGCGTTCAGCGCGCTGTCGCGCG
Source organism: Micromonospora sp. NPDC049175 (assembly GCF_043197345.1). Taxonomy (NCBI): domain Bacteria; kingdom Bacillati; phylum Actinomycetota; class Actinomycetes; order Micromonosporales; family Micromonosporaceae; genus Micromonospora; species Micromonospora sp. NPDC049175. Next base: position 27,898 of record NZ_JBICSY010000012.1, read on the forward strand.
TCGTGGTGTCGTTGACCAGGTCGGCGATCTCGGCGATGCGGGCGGCCCGGCCGAGCCCCTTACCGGTCCAGTAGGTGTCGTTGCCGCGCTGGTCCATCGGGTTCGCGCGGACGGCCGCCAGTTGGCTGGTGAGGGTGGCCAGGTCGCTTCCGCTGCCGTCGCCGACGGCCGGCAACTCCGGCACGACGCCCTGGAACCTCATGGCGGTGCGGAACTGGTTGACGCCGGTGAGCACCTTCATCCGGCCGCGCGCCGACGGGTAGGTCGGGGTGATGGCGGTGGACCCGCTCAGCGACTTCCACTGGTGCGGGTAGAGGCTGACCACGGTCTGCGTGGCGGAGCCCTCCCGGGCGGTCGTGGTGAACGCGTACGTGGTGGTCAGGCCGCTGGTCGCCGGATTGTACGAGTACGACACCTGGGTGCCGGTCACGTGGGCGTGCGCGTACCGGCCGTAGGTCGCGGCCAGGTCGGCGCGCTCCGTCGCGCTGGACGTCGGCGGCAGCAGGGCGACGGAGAAGTAGCCCCGGCCGGCGAGGGTGGACGAGATTCGGCCACCGGCGACGGTCCAGGTGGCGCCGCTGGGCGCGTACCCGACGTAGTCGTGACCGTTGACCCGGAAGCCGATGGTGGCGCCGCTCGCGGACCACACGTCGGGGGTGCCGGCGGTGCCGATCACCGCGTCGCCGCCGGTGGTCTGGAAGTACGCGAAGGGCAGGCCGTGGCCGATGGTGGCGCGCATCGTGCGGGTGCCGTCGCTCCAGTGTGGGCTGACGGTCCAGTCGGTCCAGCCGTCCACCTTGACCTGGGGCGCGCCGAGCCCGGCCACGCCGACCCGGAGGTCCTGCACGTAGGGGTAGTGGAACTCACCGACGCCGGTCGCGGTGCCGCTGATGGCGGGTGTGGAGTTGGCGGAGAAGCCCAGGCCGTCGGTGAAGGTGTCGTACGAGATCGGGTGGGCGTGCAACGGTTCGCTGAAGGAACAGTCGGTGCGCTTCCACAGCAGCGAGGACCACCAGTCGTTCGTGGGGATCGGCCCGGTGGGCGCGTTGGCGGTGGCGAACTGCCGGGGGTTGCTGGACATCGCGCCGCAGCCGCTGGGGAGCGGGCCGACCGCTGTGGTGGTGTAGCTGCCGGCGCCGACGGGTGCGGCCTCGGCGGCGCGGGTGACGGGGATCGCGAGACCGCCGACGACCAGGGCCAGGGCGGTCGCGGTGGCCAGGGCCCAGCGGCGGTGGGGGACGGGAGGTGTCATGGTGCCTCCATCGCGCGCCGGGGTGCGGCAGGTGCCGCGTCCGACGCGTTGCGTCTGAATTAGGGAGAAGGTCGGGCGAGAGAGCGCTCTCACGGCAACGGTAGTGGAGCACCGAGATCCCCGTCAATGTGTCACACGCGTTGCGTGCTGATGTCGCTAACCGCCGGCGCCCGCGTCCGTCGCCACCGCCGGCAGGCCGGCGTCGTCGAGGTCGTCCAGGAGCGTCTCGGGCGCGCGCATCCGCCACGCGTCGGTCACCAGCTCAGTGAGCCGATCGAGGCCGACCGCCGACAGCCGCACCAGCACCAGGGGCAGGCCGGCGTAGCCGGGCGTGGTGAAGAAGAGATCGGGCTCGCCGAGCAGGAGCGCCTGCTTCTCGGCCTCGTCGCCGACGAACAGCACGGCGATGTCGAGTCGGATCACCCGCGGCTTTCCGGGGACGCGCTCCGGGTAGGACCAGATGAAGCCCTTGTCGGCCACCCGGAAGTCGAAGCCGTCACTGGGGATCTCCACCGTGTGCGGCAGGGCCAGCGCCACCCGGCGTACGTCGTCGGCGTCAGCCACCGAGGCCCCCCGCACCACACGCGATCAGCATGTGCCGAGATTACGCGGTGGACAGGTCGACGGCGGTGGCGCCGAGGACGGCCCGGTGACCGTCCTCCTGCACGTAGCCGACCACCGAGGCCCCGCGAGGATCGAGATCGGGTGGTGTCGCCAGCTCCACCCGTCCCCGCTCGGCGCGCAGGGCCACCGACGTGAAGGCGCGGACGACGTTGTCCTGTCGCAGCGTCCGCCCGGCGTTCTCGCCCCGGGCGATCTCGCTGTCCAGGCCACGTTCCACGATCGCCACGTTCAGCACCGCGCCCCCCGGCGGTGGTGCGCTCTGGTAGTCCACCGCCACCCGCCCGCCGAGGTCCTCCGCCCGGAGCGTGACCGCCGAGGTGGCGCTCGACGCCAGGGCGGAGGCGATCGCGCCAGCCGCACGCCGCCGGTCGGATCCGACGAACTCGACGGTGCCGTTGACGACCATCTGCGGTGTGTACAGACGCCCGGTGCCGAAGGCGCGGGCGTACGCCTCCTGCCGCGCGGTGTACGCCGCGTCCGCGAAGCGGTCGGGCCAGCCCAGATCGTCCCAGTAGTCGACGTGGAATCCGAGGGCGAAGACCGGCTGACCCCGATCCCGGGCATCGTGCTCGATCTCGGTCAGCACCTCCTCGGCGGGAGGGCAACTCGAGCAGCCCTGCGAGGTGAACATCTCCACGACGGCGAAGCCGAGGTCTGTCGACGGGGTCGTCATCTGGCGCGCCTCCTCCCGGGTCTCGACCAACGGCGCTGCGTTTCCCGTTACCGCCGGGACAATGCGCGCGGCGTCACCCGAAGCGGCCGCACGGTCAGCGGGGGCGCGGCGGGTGGTTGGATGATCGGATGCAGATCACCGTGACAGACGCGCCGGAGCGGGAGCGATTCGAGGCGCGCGACGAGGCGGGGACGACAGCCGGGTTTGTCACCTACCAGTTGACCGGAAGCATCATCGCCTACACCCACACCGAGGTCGATCCGGCGTTCGAGGGCAGGGGAGTCGGCTCGACCCTGGCCCGCGCGGTGATGGACGACGCACGCGCCAGGAAGCGGACCGTCGTGCCCATCTGTCCGTTCCTCGCCGACTGGCTGGTCAAGCACCCCGAGTACGAGGGCATCGTGGTCCGGTCGACCCGCAAGGTCAAGTAGAGTTCGGCAAGCCTGACCTGCGCATCCCTGGGGAGCCGAACGATGACAGTCGCCACCTTCCGCGCCCTGCACCACGGCCGCGCCCCCGGCGACCCGCTCGTCCTGCCCGGGCCGTGGGACGCCGGCAGCGCCCGGGTGTTCGCCGACGCCGGGTTCCCGGCGCTGGCGACGCCGAGCGCGGGGGTCGCCGCCTCGCTCGGGTACACCGACGGCGCGACACCGGCCGACGAGATGTTCGCGGCGGTGGCCCGGATCGTCCGCGCCGTGCCCGTTCCGGTGTCCGCCGACGTCGAGGGCGGTTACGGCCTCGCCCCCGGTGAGCTGGTCGGGCGGCTCCTGGACGCCGGTGCCGTCGGCTGCAACCTGGAGGACTCCGACGGCCACGGCACGCTGAAGGATCCACGGCAACACGCCGACTGGCTGGCCGAGGTCCGGGCGGAGGCGGGCGACGCCCTCGTCATCAACGCGCGCGTCGACACGTTCCTGGTCGGGACGGGCGACCCCGCCGACGCGGTGGCACGGGCACGCCTCTACGTGGCGGCCGGCGCCGACTGCGTCTACCCGATCCTGGCGCCGCTGGCGGTGCTGCCGGTGCTGCGCGAGGGCATCGCCGGGCCGATCAACATGGCCGCCGTCCCGGACCGGGAGTCCGTGGCGGAGTTGGGCCGGCAGGGCGCGACACGCATCACCTTCGGCCCGGGCATGCAGCGTTACGCCATGGGGGCGATCGGCGACCTGGCGGCGGGCCTGCGCGCCTGAGGCCGAGCGACCGCGACGTCGCCGAACGACCGCGGCCACGCCAGCGGCGGCGCGGCCTGCTCGGCGGTCAGGCGTCGGCGCGGGCGGCGAGGGCGTCCACCAGGCGGCGGGTGGAGCCGGCCAGGTTCCAGCGGCCGGCAAGCTCGAGCAGCAGGTCCGGATCGGCGGGCGCGGTCGGTAGCGCGGTGGACAGCTCCGGCAGCGGCACGTCCAGCGCGACCCGGACCACCGTGGGCGCGACGGCCAGGTAGTCGCGTGCCGCGGCCAGCTTGGTGCGCAGGCCCGGTGCGAAGGACGAGTCGGAGTCGTCGAGCGCGGCCAGGATGCCGGCGATGCTGCCGTAGCGCTCGATCAGCCGGGCGGCGGTCTTCTCACCGACGCCGGCCACCCCGGGCAGCCCGTCGCTGGGGTCGCCGCGCAGCGCGGCGAAGTCGGCGTACCGGTCGGCCGGCACGCCGTAGCGGGCCCGCACCGCGGCGTCGTCGCAGTCGTCGAGCTTGGCGACGCCGCGCCCGACGTAGAGCAGCCGGACCGGCCGGGCGTCGTCGATGAGCTGGAACAGGTCCCGGTCGCCGGAGACCACCTCGACCGGGCCCGGCTGGGTGACCGAGAGCGTGCCGAGCACGTCGTCGGCCTCGTAGCCGGTCGCGCCGACGGCGGTGATGCCGACCGCGGCCAGCACCTCCAGGATCATCGGCACCTGCGGGGAGAGGGTGTCCGGGACGATCTCGCCGCCCTGCGGGGCGACCCGGTGCGCCTTGTACGACGGCAACAGCTCGACCCGCCAGGCGGGCCGCCAGTCGTGGTCCAGGGCGCAGACCATCCGGTCGGCGCCGCGTCCGCGGATGAGGGTGGCCAGCATGTCGAGGAAGCCGCGCACCGCGTTGACCGGGGTGCCGTCCTCGGTGCGGGCGGCGGACTCCGGGATGCCGAAGTACGCCCGGAAGTAGAGGCTGGCTGCGTCGATCAACAGGATCGGGGGTCGGTGTGCCACGCCGGACAGCCTGGCACAAGCCTCCGACGATCCGGGGTACGCCCGGCCGTCGGCGGTGTCACCGCCGCTCGTCGTGCCGGTAGACGGTCGTCCGCCGGGCCAGGTGCTGCACGACGTAACTGGTCACCAGCAGCAGGATCGCGACCAGCACCTCGACCCAGGCCGCGACACCGTCGGCCACTGTGACACCGATGATCAGCAGGACCAGGCCGACGAGCGCGAGCACTCCCGCCCACAGTTGGCGGCGTCGGCGGGTCGCCGCCCGGTCCTCCTCGTTCGGTGCCACGTGATCCTCCCGGTCGGCGACGCCCGCGCGGGCCTCCCCGGATCCAGGCTATGGCCCCGTCCGCCCCTACGAACGGGAAATCACGGTGCCTGTGGGCGGCCCGGCCGCGCGTCGCGTCGGGGCAGCCGGGTCGGACCGGCGTCGGTACGCTCGTCGCGCAGTCGCACCAGGACGGAGCCGGCAGCCGACCGGGCGCCGTGACGCGGGGGAGGGTCGATGGACGAGCCGGCAGCGCGCCTAGCGGAACTGCTCACCCAGGTGGGGGCCGTGTTGGCTCCGGGCGAGACCCTGCGGGACGCGTGCTGGGTCGCCCGCGTCCCGGGCCGCCGCTCGGCGGGGGAGGTGTTCCGTGCCGAGTTCAACCCGCTGCGGGTGGCGGAGGGGCTGGCCGGCGATGCCGTCGGGGTGACCGCCTCCACCGGGCCGGGGGTGGAGTGGTACCAGGCGGCCCGCAACGGGGTGCTCGGCGGTCCGCCGGGTTCGTTGGGGGTCGGGCTGGACGAGCAGCTGCCCGAGCCCGCGGTGGTGCGGGTGCTGGCGTTGACGAACCGCCGGGTGGTGGTGCTGCGCCGCCACCGCGCTCGACAGGTCCCGGCGCCGCGACCCGCCGGTGGTGGTCTGCGGGATCGCCTGTCGGCGGCGGCCGGTCAGGTGCGGGCGGCCTGGCAGGGGCCCGGCCCGGTGGATCGCGACGCGCCACTGGAGGTGGCCTGGCAGGTGGGCGTGGAGTCGTTGGTCCGCCTCGACGCGCTGCCCGGTCGCATGATCGGGCGTCTCGCCCTGCTCTTCGTGGACGGCTCGTGGATCGTGCTCGGCCCGCCGGACGACGCCACCGCGCTGCGGATGGCGTCGTCGCGCGCCGCGTGATCCGCAGCGACACGGCTCGCGGCGGTCCCCGTTCGTCGGGCCAGCCGCAGTCGCGCCGGGCAATGCCGGTCAGCCACGGCGGACCATCTCTCGATGGCGTGAGGCGGAGGGCACAGTGCCTGGTCGCTGTGCCTGTCGAGCTGCCCCACCAGTGGGGCCCCTGGTCGAGCACGGGGAGGTCCCCGGCTGACGCCTGGCGTCGACCGGGGACCTCGCACACGTCAGGCGGGGAGCGTCCAGCGCTGGTTGGCGCCGGCGAAGCACTCCCAGATCTGTAGCCGGGTGCCGTCGGCGGAGCTGTTGTCCGTGACGTCCAGGCACTTGTTCGACTGCGGGTTGCGCAACGTGCCGTTGGACTGTGCCTGCCACACCTGGGCGCCGCTGCCGTTGCACTCCCAGAGCTGGACCTTCGCGCCGTTGGCGGTGGAGCCGCTGGCGATGTCGGCGCACTTGCCGAGGGCCCGCAGCGTGCTGTCGCCGGCCACCGTCCAGGTCTGGGCGTTGGTGCCGTTGCAGCCGTAGAGCTGGATGGCGGCGCCGTTGGCGGTGCTGGCCGCCGCCACGTCGACGCACTTGCCGCCGAGGCCGGTGATCCGGCCGGTGCGACCGGTCGGCGGCGGGGTGGTGCCGCCCATGATGGTGTCGTACATGGCGCTGAGCAGTGAGGTCGATCCGCTGGTGTCCTGGCTCAGCTCCCAGTTCATCACGCCGCCGGCGTTGGCCAACGCCCACTGCGTCTTGCGCTTGACCGTCGGGATGCCGTTCCAGCACTGCTGCGACCCGCCGATGGTGGCGCAGTCCCGGTTGGCGTTCGCCGGGTCCAGGCCGACGATGTACGAGTAGTTGTAGTAGACCGGGCGGCTGTAGAACGGGATGCCGAGCACCGCCTTGCTGGCCGGCAGACCGCGGGCCTTCCACAGGTTGATGCTGTTGATCGACCAGTCGTAGTTGGCGTGGGGGCTGCCGCCGTCGTACGCCATGATGTTGAGCCAGTCGACCTGGTTGAAGACGGCGGTCTGGACGCCCTGCACGCTGCCGCCCTCGGAGACCACGGCGGCGGTGAGCAGCTTGCCGCGGCTGTGCAGGGCACCGCCGAGCTGCGTCATGAGCGCCGTGTAGTTGTTGGCCGAGGCGCCGGGGTCGGGGTACTCCCAGTCCATGTCGACGCCGTCGAGGTTGTACTGGTTGACGAAGTTGACCAGGTTGTTGACGAAATTGGTCCGGCTGCCGGAGTTCGCCGCCAGGGCTTCGAAGGCCGAGTCGTTGCCGTCGTTCCAGCCGCCGACCGCGATCGAGACCTTGACGTTGTTGGCGTGTCCCTGCGAGACCAGCGAGGAGAGCCGAGCCCCGTCGACCCCCTGCAGGCTGCCGTCGCTGTTGGGCAGGATGAAGGCGTAGTTGATGTGGGTGAGCTTGTTGTACTGGATCGTGTTGATGTTGCCGGCCCAGGAGGGCATGTAGCCGACGCTCTTGAAGTTGTTCGGCAGCACCACGGCCTGCGCGGCGGTGGAGGTGACGGTGAGGGTGGCGCCGGCGGTGGCCAGAGCGAGGAGGCCGGCGGCGAGGACGCGGCGCAGTGGTGAGGACATCGGGGGCCTTCCCGTGGGCGGGGGACGACACCCGCCCGCGCGGGTTGTCGCGGGCGGGCGGTGCGGGACGCAGGAACGGGTGGGCCTCGAGGCAGCCAAATCTTAAAGAGTGTTAACTGTCCGCGTCAATCAACGCCTGTGGATTTCCCCGGCAGCGGTACCAATATGGGGGTTTACCCAAACGACCGTTAAGCTTGTGCAACGGCTCACCACCACCCCCACGGAGCTCATCGCGCTATGACTGTCGACCGGATCCTCCCCACCGACGAGGCCCACGACCTGCTGGGTCTCGCCACCGAGCTCGCCGATCGCGAGCTCGCCCCGAACGCCGCCGCCTTCGAGGAGCGCGCCGAGTTCCCCCGTGGCGTGCTCCGGACCCTCGGCCGCGCCGGCCTGCTCGGCCTGCCCTACCCCGAGGAGTACGGCGGCGCGGCCCAGCCCTACGAGGTGTACCTGCAGGTGCTGGAGATCCTGGCCAGTCGCTGGCTCGCGGTCGCCGAGGCGGTCAGCGTGCACACCCTGTCCTGCTACCCGCTGTTCGCGTTCGGCAGCGACGAGCAGCGCAAGCTGCTGCCGGACCTGATCGGCGGCGAGCTGCTGGGCGCGTACTGCCTCTCCGAGCCGCAGGGTGGCTCGGACGCGGCCGCGCTGAGCACGCGGGCGGTTCGGGACGGGGACGCGTACGCGGTGTCCGGCACCAAGGCGTGGATCACCCACGCGGGGACCGCCGACTTCTACAACATCTTCTGCCGCACCGGAGGTCCCGGGCCGAAGGGGATCTCCTGCCTGCTCGCCGACGCGGGCACGGTCGGCATCAACCCGCAGGCGGCCGAGCGGACGATGGGTCTGCGCGCCTCGCCGGTGGCGCAGATCGTCTTCGACGAGGCGCGGGTGCCGGTGGACCGGCTGATCGGCGACGAGGGCGCCGGCTTCACCATCGCCATGTCCGCACTGGACTCGGGTCGCCTGGGCATCGCCGCCTGCGCGGTGGGGCTGGCCCAGGCAGCCCTGGACTACGCGGTGTCCTACGCCCGGGAGCGGCAGCAGTTCGGCAGGTCCATCATCGACTTCCAGGGGCTCGGTTTCCTCCTCGCGGACGCGGCCACCCAGATCTCCGCCGCCCGCGCGTTGACCCTCGCCGCGGCCCGGCTGCGCGACGCCGGCCGCCCGTACGCGATCGAGGCGGCCAAGGCGAAGCTCTTCGCCACCGACATGGCGATGCGGGTGACCACCGACGCGGTGCAGGTGCTCGGCGGCGCCGGCTACGTGGCCGATCATCCGGTGGAGCGGTACATGCGCGAGGCCAAGGTGTTGCAGATCGTGGAGGGCACCAACCAGATCCAGCGAATGGTGATCTCCCGGGCGCTGGCGAAGGGCTGAGCGGGCCGACGAACGGTGCCGGGACGGCCGCGGTGAACCTGTCGAGGCCGTCCCGGCGGGTACCTCGTCGCCGTCGGGCGGTTTTCCCGGTAGGTTGCACGCCGTGGAGGAGATCGACCGCGCTATCGTCGCCGCGCTGACCGCCGACGGCCGACTGTCGTACACCGACCTGGCCGAGAAGGTGGGGTTGTCGGTGTCCGCCGTGCACCAGCGGGTGCGCCGGCTGGAGCAGCGCGGGGTGATCAAGGGGTACGCCGCGCGGGTGTCGTTCGAGGCGCTGGACCTGCCGCTTACCGCGTTCGTGGCGATCCGCCCGTTCGACCCGTCGCAGCCGGACGACGCGCCGGAGCGGCTGGCGCACCTGCCCGAGATCGACTCCTGCTACTCGGTGGCGGGGGAGGACTTCTACCTGTTGTTGGTGCGGGTGGCCGGGCCCACCGACCTGGAGCGGGTGCTGCAGGAGATCCGCACCTCGGCGAACGTGACGACCCGGACGACAGTGGTGCTGTCCACCCCGTACGAGAACCGGCCTCCGAAGATCAGCGCGGCGGCACCGAGTCGGTCGCGGTCCCGGGGGCCGGAGGAGCCGGCTGGTTCCACCGCAGGATGACCTGCCGGCCGTGCTCGTGACCGAGCGCGCTGACCGTGGCGGTGTCCAGGCGCAGTCGTCCACCGGCGGACGGGGGCAGGCCGATCCAGCGGGCACCGAGCACGCGCAGGCTGTGCGCGTGGCCGACAAGCGCGACGGTGCCCCGGTCGAGCAGTGGGGTGACCCGCTCCAGCACCCGGTCGAGCCGTTCGCCGACCTGCGCGGGTGACTCTCCGCCGGGGCAGCCGTCGGTCCAGATGTTCCAGTGCGGCTGGTCGGCGTGGATGTCGACGGTCGTGCGGCCCTCGTACTCGCCGTAGTTCCACTCGCTGAGGTCCTCGTCGACCCCGTCGACGGTGAGCCCGGCCAGCTGCGCGGTGCGCAGCGCCCGGGAGCGGGGGCTGGACAGCACTGTCGCGAACCGCCGGCCGGCGAGGAACGCCGCGAGGGTGCGGGCCTGTCGCTCGCCGTCGGGGGTCAGCTCGAGGTCGGTGTACGAGGTGTGCCGGAGGCTGGCGCTCCAGGTGGTCTCGCCGTGCCGGATCAGCAGGAGCTCTCCCATGGGGCCAGTTAACCACCGGGCCAGCTCCCGCCGGGCCACCCTCCCTCAACCTATCTTCCTAGGATGCCTTAGCGGATGTGCCGACCGGCACCGCCGGTTTCGGCACCCGGAGACCGGGCAAGCGTGCGGGGACCGATCGCCAGACCGAGGAGGCGCGATGAGCTTCACCGAGAAGGCACGGAACAAGGTCGAGCAGATGGCCGGCGCCGCACGTGAGCGCGTCGGCGACATGACCGACAACGAGCGGATGCGTGGCGAGGGCGCCAGCCAGGAGAGCGACGCGCGCGCCAAGCAGGCCGGTCAGAACGTCAAGGACGCCGGTCGCAACGTGAAGGACTCCTTCACGAAGTGACCTGAGCGGTCCACGGGTCCCCGGGCGCACCGTCGCCCGGGGACCCGTCGTGTGCTGCGGCTACGGTCGTGCGGTGACGGTGCTTCGTTCGCTTGTGTTGTTCGTGCTGGCCGCGGTGGCCGAGATCGGCGGCGCCTGGCTGGTCTGGCAGGGCTGGCGGGAGCAGCGTGGGCTGTGGTGGATCGCCGCGGGCGTGGTGGCGCTGGGCTGTTACGGCTTCGTCGCCACGTTCCAGCCGGACGCGAACTTCGGCCGGATCCTGGCGGCGTACGGCGGGGTGTTCGTGGCCGGCTCGTTGGGCTGGGCGATGCTCGTCGACGGCTTCCGCCCGGATCGGTGGGACCTGACCGGCGCGGCGCTGTGCCTGCTGGGCGTCGCGGTCATCATGTACGCCCCGCGTGGCGCCTCCGGGTGAGGTCCCGGCGGCCCTCATTCCGCGATCTCGCGCCTACTGTCGCGGCGTAAGGCATTCCGCGCGTCTCGCCGACCGAAAGCTTCGACGGTCAACGGGCCGGCTCGCGGGACGGTGAGCGTTCTTCGCTTCTGCGATGATCGGCGGCGTGAATCGACCTCGGCTTCGTTTCCTGTGGGGCGTCCTGGTGGCGGTGGCTGTGCTCGGCAGCGCGGCGTGTGCGACTACCCGGGCGTCGTCGCCGGACGGGCCGGCCTTCGTCGGATCGTCCGCCACCACGGCCGCCCCGTCGGCCAGCGCCACCGCGGCGCCGAGGGCGTCGACAGTCCCGGGGGCGACGCGGGTGGGGACCCGGGCGCGGGTGGTCGATCACGGCCCGCGCACCGGGGACAAGGTGGCACTGACCTTCGACGCGGACATGACCGACGGGATGCTGCAGAATCTGCGCACCGGCAAGGTGAAGTCGTACGCCAACCTGCGCATCCTCGACCTGCTGGAGCGGGACAAGGTGGCGGCCACGTTCTTCCTGACCGGCAAGTGGGTGCAGCGGTATCCGGACGTGACCCGGCGGATCGCCGGCAACCCCCGGTTCGAGTTGGCCAACCACACCTACGGGCACGCGGCGTTCACAGGTGACTGCTACGACCTGCCCTCGCTGCCGGTGGACGAGTTGGCCGGGGACGTGGCGAAGACGTTCGAGGTGATCAAGCCGTACGGGGGTCGGCAGACCCGATACTTCCGCTTTCCGGGGCTCTGCCACGACGCGGCGACGCTTGACGCCCTGGCGCCGCTGGGTGTGACGGTCGTCGACGGGGACGTGGTCAGCGGTGATCCCTTTGCGACGGCGTGGAAACCGCTGGTGCGGGCGGTGCTGGACCACGTCCGCCCCGGCTCGGTGGTGATCATGCACGTGACCGAAGCGAACGCCGCCATGACCGACGAGGCGTTGCCGCACATCCTGGAAGGGCTACGCGAGCGAGGGCTGAAGCCGGCGCCGTTGTCCGAGGTGCTGGCCGGCGCCTGAGGGCCGGGAGGGTTGTGCTGGCCGGCGCGTGAGCCGGTCAGGGGTGTTGCGCGCGTCGTACGTCGACCGACGCCGCGTCGACGTCACCGTGGCCGGATCGCCGGGCGTCGGTGACCAGCATCAGCACCAGGATGGCGATGGTGGTGACGAGCTGGACGGTCGCCGGGAGGGTGACGCCGATGGCGACGGTGGCCAGTGCCGCCACCGTGGCGGCGAGTCGGGCCGGGGGGACGGGCAGGCGCAGGGCGCGGCGTACGGCGGTGATGCCGACGAGGTAGAGCGCGACGCCGCCGCTGAGGGCGAGGGCGGCGCCGGTGGTGGCCGGTTCGTCGGGTCGGGCGACGGCGGCGTGGAGACCGGCGACCGTCGCGATGACTCCGAGCAGCAGCAGGAAGTGCGGGAACACGTAGGTGCGGGCGGCCGTCTGGCTGCGGGTGGCGGGGTCGGCGCCGGCCAGGGCCGCGGTGGCGGATCGGGTGTCGGCGGCGTAGGTCCACCACAGGGCGACGGGTATGGCGAGGGCGAGCACGATCGCGGTGGCGGTTGCGGCGGTGAGCTGGTCGGCGGGTACGCCCATGCCGATGGTGACGACGGATTCGCCGAGGGCGATGATGACGAGCAGTTCGTGTCGTTCGACGAAGTGCCCGGGGCGCAGGTGGAAGGCCGCGGGGACGCCGGTCCAGGACAGGCGGCGGGGCAGCAGGTAGGGCAGGACGGACTGGGTGACGACGGCGGCGGCCCAGAGGGCGGGTACGGCGGGGCCGGTGAACGCGGAGGCGGCCAGGACGAGGAGCGCGGCGCCGAGGTTGTAGGGGGCGAGTCGGAGTGCGCCTTTGCGGGCGTCGGAGTGCAGGAACAGGATGAGGTGTACGGCGACGACGACGAGGTAGCCGACAGCGAAGAGCGCGCCGGTGTCGGTGAGGGCGTCGGGTAGGGCGACGGCGGTGAGCAGGAAGCCTGCCATACCAGCGAAGAGCAGCAGCTTGGCGGCGTTCTGTCGTGGTGGCAGGTGGTTGTTGAGCCAGGCGTAGCCCGTGTAGAGGTACCAGAGCAGGCCGAGGATCAGGGCGCTGCGGCCGAAGCCCGCCCAGTTGAGGTGGGTTTCGAGGGTGTTGGCGAGTTGGGTGACGGTGAGGACGAAGACGACGTCGAAGAAGACCTCGTCGAGCGTGACCCGGTCGGCGGTGCCCGTGTCGGGGGAGGGCCTCGGGTGTCCCATGGGGGTGGACGCTAGTCGTCAGCGGTCCACGGCGGTCCTGGGTTGGTGATTCCCCGGGGTGTCGCGGGTCAGCTCTCGTATGCGTCGTCGACGATCATGACGATCTTGCCGCGGGGGGAGCCGTGTTCGGCCGTGTCGTGGGCGTCTGTCGCTTTCTGGATGGGGAAGGCGGCTTCGATCGGCACCGTGAAGCGGCCTTCGGTGAACAGTTCGGCGGCGGTGCGCAGGCCGTGCCGGCCGTCGGGTTCACCGGCGAGTTGTCCCATGGACAGGCGGACGCCGTGTGTGGGGGCGGTGAAGTCGGCCAGGGTCACCACCGCTGCCGGGTCGCCGGTCAGGTTGAGCAGTTCCGTCAGGGACCCGGCGCCTGCGACATCCAGTGCGCGGTCCACCCGTCCCGCGCCCAGGGCGTTGACCCGGTCTGCGAGGCCGTCTCCGTAGGTGACAGGTGTCGCTCCGAGTTGGTGGAGGAAGGCGTGGTTGTCGGGGCGGGCGGTACCGATGACCCGGATGCCACGGGCTGCGGCGAGTTGGACGGCGACGCTGCCCACTCCACCTGCGGCGCCGTCGATCAGGAGGGTCATGCCCGGTTGGGGTGCCAGCAGGTCGAGGGCCCGGGTGGCGGTCTCGGCGCTGGTGCCCGCCGCGCCGGCTTGTGCCCACGGCATGGCGGCCGGCTTGTGTGCCCAGAGTTGCAGTACCGCGAACTGTGCGCTCGCTCCGCCGAGTTTCGCTAGTTCGACGACACCGAAGACGTGGTCGCCGATGGCCACGCCGTCGACGCCGTGGCCGATCTCGTCGACGACTCCGGCCACGTCGACGCCGGGAATGTGTGGCAGTGGGAGTCGGGCGCTCATCGGGGTGCGGCCGGACCGAAGACCGACGTCGACCGGGGAAACACCGGCGGCCTGTACGCGGACGCGGATCTGGCCGGCGCCGGGATGGGGCGCGTCGGCGGTGCCGAGGTGGAGCACGTCGGGGCCGCCGAATCTGTCGAACTGTACTGCGAACATCAGTGGCTCCTCTGCCTCGATGAGGTGGTCGTAGCCTTACCGTAGGTCGGAAACGGAGCAGCTGTTCCGCTGTGGGGTCAAGTGAGAGGAAGGTCGGTGGAGGATGCCTCAGAAGCCGCGTGCCGACGCCCGTTCCAATCGTGAGCGGGTCGTGGTGGCAGCACGGGAGACGTTCGCCGAGGCCGGGCTTGAGGCACCCATGCGGGAGGTGGCCCGGCGGGCGGGGGTCGGTGTGGCTACCCTCTACCGGCATTTCCCGACCCGCGCCGAGTTGGTCACCACGGTTCTCACTGACCGTGTGCAAGCGTGCGGTGTGCAGATGCGCCACGCCCTGGACGATCCTGATCCGTGGCGGGCGCTGTCCGGCACGATCGTCGAGTTCGCCGACCGGCAGGTTCACGACCAGGCGCTCAACGAGGCATTGCTGGGTTCGGGGGAGTTGAGCGCCGCCTTTCGCGACGAACGGCGGGAACACAGCCGGGCGTTGGACGTGCTGGTTGACCGGGCGAGGGCGGCGGGTGTGCTCCGCGACGGCGTTGACGTCGATGATGTCCGGGCCGCTCTGCTGGCCATCGCGTCGCTGCGGCGGTTGCCGCCGACGGCGGCCGCCCGCGTGGTCGGCAGGGTCACCGGCCTCGTCCTCGCCGGGATCCGTGCCTGACTCGTGGTCGGTCCACCACGAGTGGCCTGTCACGGTTGAGGTTCGACCGGACATGGAGTGAACGTGAGCTCCGGCATTGAGTACGACGAGGACCGCTTCCGGCGCGTCTACCTTGAGCACTTCGAGCCGCTGTTGGCGTACGCGCTGAGGCGTGTCGCGCATCCCGAGGACGCGGCCGATGTCGTCGCGGAGACCTTCCTGGTCGCCTGGCGGCGCAGGCATGACATTCCGGTCGACGATGAGGCTCGGCTCTGGCTGTACGGGGTGGCCCGGCGGGTGTTGGCCAATCATCGGCGGGGTGGGGTTCGCCGCCAGCGGCTGGGTGAACGGCTACGTGAGCACATCGCCGTCGCGGTCGCCGCCGATCCAGGCAGTGAGGTGCCCGAGCGGCTCACTGTCCGGGCGGCGTTGGCGGGTCTGGGTGAGCTGGACCGTGAGGTGTTGATGCTCACCGTGTGGGAGGGCTTGCAGCCGCGCGAGGTGGCCGCGGTCCTCGGGGTCGGTCCCGCCGTGGTGCGGACACGGCTGTCGCGTGCGCGAGCCAGGCTCGTTACGCCGACCGGCTCCACGACAGTCGTCCGAAGGCTGTGCAGGTCGATGGCTGGCCGGGTGACCAGTTCGAGTATTCCGCCAGCGACTTCGAGGTGTTGCTCCGTCCCCGTGACGGGGTCTTCGTCGAGTTGCAGACCGGGGGTGACTGGTCCCGGAAGGAGTTCGCCCGGGTCCTCGCCAATGTGGTCCGGGCGGATGCGCGTACGTGGTTGGGTGCGCTTCCGCCGGAGATCGTCATTCCCGAGCGGGCGTTGACGCGTTGCGGGGCAGTCACGGGTGGCGGGTGCTGCGGGACATGGACAAGGCCGGCGACTGGCCGGAGGTGTTCTGGGAGTACGCCGACGAGATCGCGGCCGGGACGTTGCGGGCCAGCTATTCGCAGGGTCTGGGCTGCGCCTGATTGGGGAGTGCGCGACACCCCCGGGAATCGTCTCCCCGGGGGTGTCGTCGTCGGTGGGTCAGTCGTCGCGGTGGTCGGTCCACCACTGCTGGCCGCCGGCGGGGAGGGTGTCGATCGGGTCGTAGTAGGCGTAGCGCTTGTTGAGCGCCTCCAGGTCGGCGGACTCGATGGAGGTGCGGTAGTTCTTGGTCCAGTAGGAGATGCCGCGTTCGCGGTCGTAGTCGGTGAGCATGTGTACCCAGCGTTTGCCGACGAAGGGGACGTCGCAGACGATGCGGGGGGTGGCGTAGCCGGGGAGGTAGCCCATGATGTCGTGCTGGAGTTGTTGGGCGTGCCAGACCGGGACGCGCCAGTGTTCGGCGTTGGGGATCATGTCGCACATGTAGAAGTAGTACGGCAGGATCCCGGCTTCGCCTTGGAGCGCGAAGCAGAGGTCGAGCAGTTCCGGGGTGGTGGCGTTGACGCCGCGCATGAGGACGCCCTGGTTGCGGACGTCGCGGACGCCGACGTCGAGGGCTGTCTGGGCGGCCTTGGCGACCAGTGGGGTGAGGGACTGGGCGTGGTTGACGTGGGTGTGGATGGCGAGGTTGACGCCGCGGCGGGCGGCGGTGCGGGCGACGCGTTCGAGGCCCTGGACGACGTCGGGTTGCAGCCAGTGTTGGGGGAGGCCCATGAGGGCCTTGGTGGCGAGGCGGATGTCGCGGACCGTCTCCAGTTCCAGCAGGCGCATGAGGTAGGACTCGAGGTTGCGCCAGGGGACGTTGGCGACGTCGCCGCCGGAGACGACGACGTCGCGGACGCCGGGGTGGGCCTTGAGGTAGGCGATGTGGGCGTCGTAGCGGTCGACGGGCTTGAGGGTGAGTTTGAGTTTGTCGACGGTGGGGGTGGAGTTGCCGACGAGGTCCATGCGGGTGCAGTGCCCGCAGTATTGCGGGCAGGTGGAGAGCAGTTCGGCGAGGACCTTCGTGGGGTAGCGGTGGGTGAGGCCTTCGGCGACCCACATGTCGTGCTCGTGGAGGCTGTCGCGGCTGGCGTAGGGGTGTGAGGGCCAGTCGGTGCGTCGGTCGGAGGCGACCGGGATCATGTAGCGGCGGATGGGGTCGGCGAGCAGCGCCTCGGTGGTGGGGGTCGCGAACGGCACCATCGTGTTGATCATTTGTGGTGGCACCAGCATGGACATGGTGGCCAGGGCGAGCTGGTCGGCCTCGAGGTCGGCGTAGAAGGTGTCGTCGACGAGGTCGCCGAAGACGGCGCGGAGCTGCTTGATGTTCTTGACGCAGTTGACGCGTTGCCACTGGGCGGATTCCCACTGGTCGCGGGTGATGTTTCGCCAGCCGGGGAAGCGGGTCCAGTCGGGTTCGACCAGGGGGCGGCGGTGGTATTCGTAGGGCTGCCCGGTGGTCGGTGTGGCGACCGGGTCGTGACGGGGGTGCGGGATGGTCTGGGTCACGGCCCCTCCTCGGTGGTGCTGCTGATCGACGGGCCCGAAGGCTACTGGAAAATATTCGGTACAGAAACTAGTCTGCCGTAAGTTTTCCCGTTACGCGAGCCTTGACCGGGGCTTCGGGCGGCTGGGCAGGGGAGGTCGGCGTGACGTCACCGGTGGGACTGCACCGCGTCGTACAACCGGCGGGGGTGCTGCCGCAGGCGGCTTGGCGGCTGGACGCGTCGGCGGCGATCGCGCCGAACGAGGTGCGGATCCGGGTGCGGCGGCTCAACCTGGACGCGGCGAGCTTCCGGCAGTTGTCGGAGAAGCACGGTGGCGACGGTGACGCGGTGCGCGCCGAGGTGCTGGAGATCATCTCCGCGCGGGGGAAGATGCAGAACCCGGTGACCGGGTCGGGTGGGATGCTGATCGGCACGGTCGAGGAGGCCGGTCGGCGCTCCCCGCTCGGGCTGAGGGCGGGCCAACTGGTCGCCACCCTGGTGTCGTTGACGTTGACCCCGCTGGTGATCACCGACGGGTTGGTCCGGTGGGACGGGCGCAGCGAGCAGGTGCCCTGTGACGGGTGGGCGATCCTGTTCGCGCGGTCCATCGCCGCGGTGCTGCCCGACGACGAGGACCCGCAGTTGTCCCTGGCGGTGCTTGACGTGTGCGGGGCGCCCGCGTTGACCGCGCGGGTGGTGTCGCGTTGTGTCGAGGAGCGTCGGCGCAGCGGTGATCCGACGCCGGTGCGGGTCGCGGTGATCGGCGGGGCGGGCAAGAGCGGGTCGCTGTCGCTCGCGGCGGCGCGACGTGCGGGTGCCGCGCGTACCGTCGGGGTGGTGCCGGTGGCGGCGGAGCGCGACGCGCTGACGGCGGTGGGCCTGGCGTCGGTGGTGGCGTTGGCCGACGCGCGGGACCCGGTGGGGTTGTCCACGGCGGTGACCACCGCGTTGGGGGCTCCGGCGGACGTCACGGTGGTGTGCGTGGACGTGCCGGGGTGTGAGCACGGGGCGGTGTTGGCCACCGCGGACGGCGGCACGGTGATCTTTTTCTCGATGGCGACGAGCTTCTCCGCGGCGGCGTTGGGCGCGGAGGGGTTGGCCGCGGACGTGACGATGCTGGTGGGCAACGGGTACGTGCCGGGGCACGCGGAGTTGGCGCTGGGCCTGTTGCGGGCCGAGCCGGGGGTGCGTCAGCTGTTCACGGCGCGGATCGCGGCAGACTGAGGTCATGACGAACCCCTCGACGTTGTACCGCGGCGGCGTGCTGCATTGCCCCGCCGACCCGAGCGCCACCGCGCTGCTGGTGTCCGGTGGGCGGATCACCTGGTTGGGGACCGACGGTGACGCGCCGTCGGCCGATCAGGTGGTGGATCTGGGTGGGGCATTGGTGACGCCGGCGTTCGTCGACGCGCACGTGCACGCCACCGACACCGGGTTGGCGTTGTCCGGGCTGGATCTGGCCGGGGTGCGCTCGGCGGGGCAGTTGCTGGACGCGGTGGCCGGGTTCGCGGCGGGTCTGCCGGCGGACGCGGTGGTGCTGGGGCACGGCTGGGACGAGTCGGCCTGGTCGGACGCGACGGTGCCGGACGCGGCGGCGGTGGGCCGGGCGGCGGGTGGGCGGCAGGTGTATCTGTCGCAGGCGTCGTTGCATTCGGCGTTGGTGTCGTCGGCGTTGCTGGCGGCGCTTCCCGAGGTGGTCGAGGCGGCCGGTTACGACGCGTCGGGGTGGTTGCGTCGCGACGCGCATCACGTGGTGCGGGCGGCGGCGCAGGGGTCGGTGAGTCGGGCGCAGCGGGTCGCCGCGCAGCGGGTGGCGCTGTCGCACGCGGCGTCGTTGGGGATCGCGGCGGTGCACGAGTGTGGTGGGCCGGAGATCTCCGACGAGGAGGACTTCACCGGTCTGTTGGGCATCTCGGGTGCGGGGTTGCCGGAGGTGTACGGGTACTGGGGTGAGTTGGGTGGCGCGGCGCGGGCCCGGGAGTTGGGTGCGGTGGGCACCGGTGGTGACCTGTTCGCCGATGGCGCGTTGGGGTCGCGGACGGCGCACGTGTCGCAGCCGTACGGCGACGGTGACGGGTGTGGGCACGGGTATCTGACGGCGGAGCAGGTGCGTGATCATCTGCTGGACTGCGCGGCGCACGGCGTGCAGGGCGGGTTCCACGCGATCGGTGACGCGGCGATCGGCACGGTGCTCGACGGTTTCGCGGGCGCGGCGCGGACGTTGGGTGTGGAGCGGCTGCGGGCTGCCCGGCACCGCATCGAGCATGCGGAGATCATGAACAAGCGGTTGATCGCCGGGTTCGTGGAGTACGGGGTGGTGGCGAGCATGCAGCCGGCGTTCGACAGGTTGTGGGGTGGTGCGGGTCGGATGTACGAGTCGCGGTTGGGGTTGGACCGGTCGTTGGAGTCGAACCCGGTGGGTGCGATGCACTCGGTGGGGGTGGCGTTGGCGTTCGGGTCGGACTCGCCGGTGACGCCGCTGGATCCGTGGGGGTCGGTGCGGGCGGCGGCGGCGCACCACAACCCGGCGCAGCGGATGAGTGTGCGGGCGGCGTTCGCGGCGCACACGCGTGGTGGGTGGCGGGCGGTGCACCTGGACGTGGAGGGGGTCCTCGCGTTGGGCGCGCCGGCGACGTTCGCGGTGTGGTCGACGCCGGCGGGGGTGGAGCGGGGTCTGCCGGTGTTGCTGGCCGAGGACCCGGAGCAGCGGGGTCCGGACGATCCGACGCCGTTGCCGGTGTGTCGGCGTCTGGTGCTGCGCGGTGAGGTCATCTACGAGGAGGGGTCATCGTGACCGGGAAGCTTGATCTTGATCCGGTGTTGGTGGCGCGGGCGCGGGAGTTGGCGCGTCGGGCCGGGCAGCCGGTGGTGGACCTGGCGCGCAGCCACACCACGGTGTCGGTGGAGCGGGCGGTGCTGCGGTTGGCCGGGGTGACCGGTGCCGACCCGGACGGCATTCCGTGGGTGAACCGGCTCGTCGACGCGGTCGCCGCGGACGTGGGGTTGGGTCACGGTGTGGCGGTGCCGGTGTTCGACGCGCTGGTGCGTGAGGGCAGCACCGATGTGACGTTGCTGGCGCAGAAGGCCGCCGCCGGGTCGGTGCGGTTCACCCAGCCCACCGGGCGGGCGGCGACGGCGGCCCGGTCGGCGGCGCGTCGGGCGGTCGGCGCGGGTATCCGGCGCATCGACCGGCGGCGGGCCGAGCGGGATCGGCTCGTCAAGCGTCACGGTGACCCGAAACAGCGGCCGTGGATCTACCTGATCGTGGCGACCGGGGACATCTACGAGGACATTCCGCAGGCGCAGGCGGCGGCGCGGGCGGGCGCGGACGTGATCGCGGTGATCCGTTCCACCGGGCAGTCGCTGCTGGACTACGTGCCCGAGGGCGCGACCCGGGAGGGGTTCGCCGGCACGTACGCCACGCAGGAGAACTTCCGGCTGATGCGGGCGGCGTTGGACGAGTCGTCGAGGGAGGTGGGCCGCTACGTGCGGTTGACCAACTACGCGTCCGGGTTGTGCATGCCGGAGATGGCGACCCTGGCCGGGTTGGAACGCCTGGACATGATGTTGAACGACTCGATGTACGGGATCCTGTTCCGCGACATCAACCCGGTGCGCACGTTCGTCGACCAGCGGTTCTCCCGGCAGGTGCACGCCCGCGCGGGCATCATCATCAACACCGGTGAGGACAACTACCTGACCACCGCGGACGCGGTGGACGAGGCGCACACGGTGACGGTGTCGCAGTTGCTCAACGAGTTCTTCGCGCACGAGGCGGGGTTGGCGGACTGGCAGTTGGGGTTGGGGCACGCGTTCGAGATCAATCCGGAGGTGCCGGAGTCGTTCCGGTTGGAGTTGGCGCACGCCCTGCTGGCGCGGGAGTTGTTCCCAGCCGCGCCGTTGAAGTGGATGCCGCCGACGAAGCACATGACAGGTGACGTGTTCCGGGGCAACCTGCTCGACGGGTTCTTCAACCTGGCCGGGGCGCTGACCGGTCAGGGCATCCTGCTGGTGGGGATGATGACCGAGGCGGTGGTGACGCCGTGGTTGTCCGACCGGGACATCGCGTTGCAGAACGTGCGCTACGTGTTGGGTGCGGCCGGCGGGTTGCACGAGGACTTCGTGCCCGCGCCGGGCGGGTTCATCCGTCGCCGCGCCAACCAGGTCCTCGGTGAGGCCCTGGACCTGTTGGAGCGCATCGGGGAGCAGACGTTGCTCACGGCGATCGCCGAGGGCACGTTCGGGATCATGAAGCGGCCGGCGGACCGGGGTAAGGGCCTGGCCGGGGTCGCCGCGCACGAGGCGGACTACTGCAACCCGGCCACCGACATCCTGGAAGGGGACGCGGCATGAGCGCCGCCGACGCCGCGAAGCAGATCGTGCGGCCGTACGGGGACACCACAGGTGACGGGATGGTGCAGGTGTCGTTCACCCTGCCGGTGGTCCACGACAAGCGGGCCGAGGGTGCGGCGGTGCAGTTGGCCAACAAGATGGGCATCGACCCGGCGATGGTGGTGCACGCGAAACCGATGGGCGACGGGTTCACGTTCTTCGTGGTCTACGGGCGGGTCAACCACCTGGTCGACCTCAATGCCGTGCAGGTGGTGGAACGCGACTTCGCGTTGCTGTCGGCCAAGGACGTCAACACGGTGATCAAGCAGCGGTTGCGGCGCAAGCTGTCGGTGGTCGGGGCGTGCATCGGCACCGACGCGCACACCGTGGGCATCGACGCGATCCTCAACGTCAAGGGCATCGCGGGGGAGAAGGGCCTGGAGTACTACCGGGAGTTGAAGGTCACCAACATGGGTGCGCAGGTCAGCGTGCCGGAGTTGGTGGAGGCCGCCCGGGTGGAGAAGGCCGACGCGGTGCTGGTGTCGCAGGTGGTCACGCAGCGCGACGCGCACCTGCACAACACCCGGGAGATGTCCGCGGCGTTCCGGGAGGCGATGCCGGCGGGGCGGCGGCCGCTGCTGATCGTCGGTGGTCCCCGGTTCGACGAGTCGATGACCGACGAGTTGGGCGTGGACCGCATCTTCGGTCGCGGCACCACGCCCGGCGAGGTGGCCAGCTACCTCGTGCACGCCCTGATCACGCAGCGGAAGGTGACAGCATGACCGACGCACGGCTCGGGTTGACGGTGACGCACCGGCGGTATGTGCCGTACGCGCACGCCCACTACGCCGGCAACCTCGTCGACGGGGCGTACGCCCTCGGACTGTTCGGTGACGTCGCCACCGAGGTGTGCATCCGCACCGACTCCGACGAGGGCCTGTTCGCGGGGTACTCCGACGTGCGGTTCCACGCGCCCATCCGCGCCGGGGACGTCGTCGAGGTCACCGCCCGGGTGTCGCGGGTCGGCTCCCGCAGCCGCACCCTGGAGCTGAGCTGCGCGGTGGTGTGCCGGGGCCGACCGGAGCGCTCCGAGTCCGCCGCCGAGGTCCTCGACCCGCCGATCGTGGCGGTCACCGCGACCGGCACCGTGGTCGTTCCCGCCGCCAGCGTGAGTCGCGAGGAGTGAGCCGGGGTTGCGAGCCCCGCAGTCGCGAACAGGGAAACCCGTGAGCCTGGCGGTCTGCGCGGACGTCGGGTCGACGTACACCAAGGCGGCGGTGGTGGACCTGGCCGCCGGTGTGCTGGTGGGTGCGGCGGCCGCGCCGACCACGGTGCGTACCGATGTGCTGCACGGTCTGGACGCCGCGGTCGCGGCGGCGACCGACGGGCTGGGGGTGCGTGACGCGCCGTGGTACGTGTGCTCGTCGGCCGGTGGTGGGCTGCGGCTGGCCGTGATCGGGTACGAGCCGCTGGTCACCGCGCAGGCGGGCCGGCGGGTCGGGTTGTCCGCCGGCGCGCACGTGGTGCACGTGGCGGCCGGTCGGCTCGGCGCGGCGGACCTGACGGCGCTGCGGGCGGCCCGATGCGACGTGGTGCTGCTCGTCGGCGGCACCGACGGCGGTGACGCCGAGACGATCACTCACAACGCGACCCGGCTGGCCCGCGCCCGGTGGCGGGTGCCGGTGGTGTACGCGGGCAACGGCGACGTCCGCGAGGAGTTGACCGGGCTGCTGCGTGACGCCGGAGTGCCGGTCACCGACGCCGACAATGTCCTGCCCCGCATCGGGGTGCTCGCCCCGGCGTCGGCGCGGGCGGCGATCCGGGCGGTGTTCCTGCGTCACGTCATCGGCGGTAAGCGGCTGTCGAGGGGCGCCCGGTTCGCGCGGCTGGTGCGGGCGGCCACCCCGGATGTGGTGCTCACCGGTGTGGAGGTGCTCGCCGACGCCCTCGGCGGTGACCTCGCCGTGGTCGACGTGGGTGGCGCCACCACCGACGTGTACTCGGTGCTCACCCCCGACGAGCGGGCCAGCGGGCCGGGGCGGGAGGTCGCCGGGAATCTGTGGCGGGCCCGCACCGTGGAGGGTGACCTGGGCATGCGGTGGAGCGCCCCCGGAGTCGTGCGGGCCGCCGTCGAGGAGCGGCTGCTCAGCGCGGACGAGGCCGACGAGTTGGGCGTCGCCGCGGCGCGGCGGGCCGCCGATCCGGCGTTGCTGGCCGTGGACGACGCCGAACGGGCCGTGGACGCCCGCATCGCCACCCTCGCGGCGACGGTGGCGTTGCGTCGGCACGCCCGGGGCGCCGGCACCGGTGAACGGTCCGGGCGGGACCTGCGTGACGTGCGGCTGCTCGTGGGTTCCGGGGGAGTGTTGCGGCACGCGCCGAGGGACACGTCCGGGCGGGTGTTGGCGGCGGTCCTGGCCGACCACGGCGGTGGGTGGGCGTTGCCCCGCGCCGCCGCGGCGGTCGTCGACGTCGACTATGTGCTGGCCGCCGGGGGGTTGCTCGCCGAGGAGCATCGGGTGGCGGCGGGGGCGCTGCTGCGCCACCATCTGCGCACGCATTGAGACTCGCCGACCCGACACGCCGTGGCGCAACACACGACAGGCCGGGGTGGGTTGACAAGCGACGGGGGTCGGCACGTACCGTCTTTGAGTCCTACCACGGGAAGCGGCTGTTGTTCGCTTCGTCCTCTCGTCCGCTGGCCGAGCGACATTTTTCAGCGTCATCGTCGCGGCGGCCAGGTCCAGCGGGCGGGGGTCGGCGGGGCGGCGCGAACCGGCCGCGGTTACCGGTGTACGGGCAGGGTGAGGTGCACGGCCAGTAGACAACGGCCCGGCGGGGGCAGCCAGTCCACGTCCGGTCGGTCCGAAGGTCGTCGTGCCCCATTCTCGCCACACCGGCCGGGAAGGGCCTGGGAGCATCGGGGCGCGGCGCGAGCCGCGCCCCGATTTCATGTCCGCTGGGCGGTGTGTGCCCACCGGCCCGATGCGGCCGCTTCGCAGGCCAGCCAGGTAGCCTTCGCCCCGTGATCGAGGTGAAGCGGTGACGATTCTGGACCGGGAAGACGCGCACAGCCCGGCAGCGCTGCCCCGACCGGTCGGCACCGGCCGGCCGCTGCCGCTGACCGTCGCCGTGCCGCTGGCCGTGGCCGCCGGGCTGGCCCTGCTGGTGGCGTTTCCCCCGTACGGGGTGTGGCCGCTGGCGCCGGTCGGGGTGGCGTTGCTGGCCGCCGCCGCACACCGGCGTCGGTTGCGCGCCGGCGCCGGTGTGGGCTTCCTGACCGGGGTGACGCTGTTCGCCCCGCTGCTGGCCTGGACCAACCTGCACACCGGTTACCTGCCGTGGGTGCTGCTGTCGTTGCTGCAGGCCGGTTACCTGGCGGTGCTCGGCGTGGCCACCGCCTGGGTGTCGCCGCTGGCCGACCGGGTCCGCTGGGCGTGGCCGGTGCTGACCGGGCTGCTGTGGGTGGGGCAGGAGGCGCTGCGCGACCGCACCCCGTTCGGCGGGTTCCCGTGGGGCCGGTTGGCGTTCAGCCAGGACTCCTCCCCGCTGCTGCGCCTGGCCGCGCTGGGCGGCGCCCCGCTGGTGACCTTCACGACGGCGCTCGTCGGCGGGTTGCTGGTCACCGCCGGGTGGCGGGCCTGGGCCCAGGTTCGGCGCACCCCGCCCGCTGACGGCCCCCAGGACGCCGACGGCCCGCAGGGGGTCACCGCCGGGCGGCGGTGGGCGCCGGCGGCCGTACCGGCCGTTGTGGCCCTCGCGCTGACCCTCGCCGGGCTGCTCGTGCCGGTAGCCACCGCCGGGTCCGGCGCCACCGCCACCGTGGCCATCGTGCAGGGCAACGTGCCGCGGCTGGGCCTGGACTTCAACGCCCAACGGCAGGCGGTGCTCAACAACCACGCCGACGCCACCGTCGAGTTGGCCGCGCGGGTCGCCGCCGGCCAGGAACGTCAACCCGACCTGGTGGTGTGGCCGGAGAACTCCAGCGACATCGACCCGCTGCGCAACCCGGCCGCCGGGGCGCGGATCTCCCAGGCCGCCGACGCGGTCCGCGCGCCGATCCTGGTCGGCGCGGTGCTGCTCGGCCCCGGCCCCGGGCAGGTCCGCAACGCCGGCATCCTGTGGCGGCCCGGCACCGGCGCCGACCTGAGCCAGCTCTACACCAAACGCCACCCGGTGCCGTTCGCCGAGTACGTGCCGCTGCGCGACATCGCCCGGAGGGTCAGCAAGCAGGTCGACCTGATCCGCAGCGACTTCGTGCCCGGAAGCACCCCGGGCGTGGTACGCGCCAGCCCCGTCGTGCTCGGTGACGTGATCTGCTTCGAGGTCGCCTACGACCACGTGGTCCGCGACACCGTCACCGGCGGCGCGCAACTGCTGGTGGTGCAGACCAACAACGCCACCTTCAACGTGGCGGAGGCCCGCCAGCAGATGGCCATGGTGCGGCTGCGGGCGGTGGAGCACGGCCGGCCGGCGTTGATGGCCTCCACGGTCGGGGTGTCCGGGTTCGTCGCACCCGACGGGCGGGTAAGCGATGCCACCGGGTTCAACACCCGGGAGGTCGTGGTGCGGCAGTTGCGGCTCGACGACGGGCGTACCCTCGCCACCCGCCTCGGCTGGTGGCCGGAGGTGACGTTCGCCGCGCTGGCCGTGGCGGCCCTGGTCGGCGCGGCGGTGCTGCGCCGGCGGCAGCGGGTCATGCCCGGATAGCAACAGCCGGTACGCCGGCGGGAGCGGAGGAACCGTGATCCAGGCGACCGATACGATCCGACGCCCGGACGAGGTGCCGGGTGTGGGCCGGGTGCTGGTGGTGATCCCCACCTACAACGAGGCCGACAACATCGCCGCGATCGTGGGTCGGGTCCGGCGCGCCGTTCCGGCGGTGCGGATCCTCATCGCCGACGACAACAGCCCCGACGGCACCGGCGCGATCGCCGACGCCCTCGCCGACGGCGACGCGCACGTGCAGGTGCTGCACCGCCAGGGCAAGCAGGGCCTCGGCGCGGCGTACCTGGCGGGGTTCGGGTGGGCACGCGACCGCGACTACCAGGCGGTCGTGGAGATGGACGCCGACGGCTCACACGCGCCGGAGGACCTGCCGGCGCTGCTCGACGCCGCCCGCGACGCCGACGTGGTGATCGGGTCGCGGTGGACCAGCGGCGCGCGGGTGCTCAACTGGCCGCTGCGGCGGCTGCTGCTGTCGCGCGGCGGCAACCTGTACGCGCGCCTCGCCCTGGGCATGCCCGTCTCGGACGCCACCGGCGGTTACCGGGTGTACCGGATCAGCGCGTTGGACGCCATCGACCTGGGGTCGGTGACGTCGCAGGGTTACTCGTTCCAGGTGGAGTTGTCCCGGCTGGCGCACCGGGCCGGGGTGCGGATCGTGGAGGTGCCGATCACCTTCGCCGAACGCGAACGCGGGGACAGCAAGATGAGCCCGCGGATCGTGGCCGAGGCGCTGTGGCGGATCACCGCGTGGGGTGTGCAGGACCGGCGGCAGGCGGTACGCCGTGGCCTGCACGGCACGTCCACCGGTCAGGCGCGGTGGCCGTGAGCGGGGCCGTGTCATGCTGGATGAGCGGGACACGTCCGTGGTGTCGCGGGAATGGCGATGAGGTGAGATGCGCCGAGGACTGAGGTTCGTGCCGTTGGCCCTGTTGCTGACGGTGGTGCTGGAGTTGGTGGTGTTCGTCGGGGTCGGGCGGGCGCTGGGGTTCGGGGCGGCGGTGCTGCTGGTGTTCGCCGCGTCCCTGGTGGGCCTGGTGTTGCTGCGCCGGGAGGGGATGCGCGCCTGGCGTGGTTTCCGCTCCGCGGCGGCGGCCGGGCAGCCACCGGGTGGGCAGGTGACCGACGGGCTCGTGGGTCTGGGCGGGGCCCTGTTGCTGGCGGCGCCCGGTCTGGTCAGCGGGTTGATCGGGTTGCTGCTGCTGGTGCCTCCGGTGCGTCGACTGGCCCGCGCCGGGGTGCGACACGCCACGGAGCGACGGGTGTCGTCGATGGTCGCCGGTGACCTGTTCGGCCCCCGCACGGTGCGGGTGCGCCAGGGTGCGCCGCAACCGACCCCGCAGCCGCAGCAGCCCGTGGTGGTCGACGGCGGTCGGGCCATCGAGGGCGAGATCATCGAGCCCGGTCGCCAGTAGGCCGCGCACCGCACGCAGACACGACAACGCCCCCGGGGATGACCCCGGGGGCGTTGGTGTCGTGTGACTCAGGCGCGGCCGCGGCGGGTCCGCACCTCCTGCAGGCGCTCCTCGAGGATGTCCTCGAGCTCGGCGATCGAGCGACGCTCCAGCAGCATGTCCCAGTGGGTACGCGGCGGCTTGGCCTTCTTCTGCTCCGGCTCGTTGCCGTCGACGAGTCGGGCGACGCTGCCGTCGAACTTGCATTCCCAGGTCATCGGGACCTCGGCGTCGACGGCGAACGGCACCTCGAACTGATGGCCCTTGGCGCAGAGGTACTCGCGGGTCTGACGCGGCGCGAGCTCCGTGTTGCGGTCGGATTCGTAGCTCACCGCGCCAAGGCGGCTTCCGCGCAGCATACGCTCGCCCATGATCGACTTCCCCTCGTTCGTGGTGCTGGTCTTCTGGGTGTAACGGCGCGTTCCCGTCGAGCCATTCCCGCCCGAGGGCGTGAGGCGTCCACGGGTGGGCCGCGACCAAGGGTAGCCGGCCGGGACGCGCACCCGGCCAGGTGATCCCCAGGCCTGTCGCAACGGGGACGTGGTTCCGCTGCCACCGGGGAGGTTAACCGCCCGGGGGCGGCGGAAGTTGCGCCCCCGGGCGGCTCAACCGGTCGGCGGCGGCGAGCCGAGCCGGGCCAGCGCCACCGCCAGGTCGCTGACCTGGTCACCGAGTTGCGCCACCCGCCGCTGGGCCAGGTCCCGGTCGCCGATGGCGGCGTCGAGTCGTACCGTCAGGGCGGTGACCTGGCCCTCGGCGGTGGCCGCCGCCTGCCGGGCCGCGGTCAGCTCGGCGGTGAGCGTGTCGCGCTGGGCGGCGGTGGCGGTCAGCTCCGCGCGAAGGCGCGCCGCCGCCTCCGCGACCTCCTGCCGGGCGTCGTCGACCTGGCGGGCGGCGACCTGGGCGCGGTCGCGGGCCCGGTCGGCCTGCTCCCGGGCGCGGGTGGCGTCGGCGGCCTCGGCGCGGGCGCGCGCGGCGTCGGCGCGGGCCTGCTCGATCTGGCGGCGCACGTCCTGCACCTCGGCCTGCCACCGCCCGGCCCGCTCGGTCGCGTCGGCGGCGACCCGGGTGGCCCGCTCGGCGTCGGCGCGGGCCGCGTCGCGTTCACCGGTCAGGTCGGCCACCCGCTGCCGCTCGGCGTCGAGGTGCGTGCGCAGGTCCCGCACCTCGGCGCGGGCCTGGTCCCGGTCGCGTTCGGCCTGGGCGCGCAACGCCTCGGCGGCGCTGACGTCGTGGCGCGCCTGGTCGCGGGCGGCCTCGGCGTGCCGCGCCCGCTCGTCGGCCGCGGTGGCCTGCTGGCGCTCCTGCTCGGCGCGCCGCCGGGCCTCGTCGGCGTCGGCGAGAGCCGTGCGGGCCTGCTCCCGGGCACGTGCCGCGTCGGCGGCGGCGGTCTCGGCGTCGTCGCGGGCCTCGTCGCGTTCGGTCTGCGCCGCCGCGACCTCGGTGGCGGCCTCCGCGCGGGCCTGCGCGATCTGGCGCTGCACACCCACCGGGGACAACTCGGCGTGCAGGGACTCGGTCAACGTCTCGACGATCTGGTCGAGGCGGTCCACCGCCTCCCAGGTGCGGGCCACCTGCCCCGGCAGGCCGGGGGCGTTGCGGTGGCGCATCCGGCTGTTACGGGAGGCGCGCTGACAGGCGCCGTCGTTGTCCCGGCAGTACCGAAACGGTCGGCCCGCGCCGACACGCTGCGGCACCGGCTGTCCACAGTGGGCGCACGGGCGGGTCTCGGTGGTGGTGGGCTGGGCGTCCATCGAGGTGGCAGTCTAGTGCCGGGCGGTGACGCCCGACGCACCGCGGCGGGGTCAGCTCGCGGCCCGGGCGCTCGCGTCGAGGGTGTAGCGGCGTTGCAGCAGCAGCGCCGCGAGCATCGCCACCGCCGGCAGCACCCCGAAGCCGTAGCGGACCGCCGCCAGCGCCGCGTCCGGTTGCGTCGGCGACGCACCGGCCGTCGAGGCCACGAAACCGCCAACGGCCAGGCACAGCGCGTACGCGTACGGACCCAGGGCCGCGCCGGTGGCCTCGGTGGCCGTCCACACCCCGGTGTAGGTGCCGGCGCCTGTCGCCCCGCCGGTGCCGTCGGCGGCGGCGGGGCGCTCGGCGGCGGCGGTGCCCTCGCCCGTCGCGGTGCCGTCGGCGGCCGCGGGGCGGTCGGCGGCGGCGCGGATCACGTCGGGCAGCATCGAGAAGGGCAGCAGTTGCATACCGGCGAACGCCAGCCCGAGCACCGCCACCGCGCCGATCAGCACCGGCAGGCCGGCCGGGCGGCCCACCGCGAGCACCAGCGAGCCGAGGGCGAACGCGCCCTGCGCGCCGAGCAACGCCCGCTGCTTGCCGACCCGGCGGGCCAGCACCAGCCAGAGCGGGGTCACCAGCAGCGCCGGCGCCACGAACGCGGCCACCAGCACCGTGGTCAGACCGGGCGCGCGCAGTTCGTACTCGGCGTAGTAGGGCACCCCGGCGAGCACCAGGTGGGTGGCGGTGGACATGGCCAGGTACGCGGTCACCAGCCAGCGGAACTGTCGGTCGCGCAGCGCGGTGCGCAGTGCCCGCCACCCGCCGTGGCCCGCTCGCGTGGGGTCCGCCGCGCCACCGCGCAGCCGGGCGATGCCGGCGACACCGACGAGCATGGCGGCCAGCATGCCGGCGGCGAGGACCAGGCCCATCCGCTGGTAGCCGCCCCGGGTCGCGGCGTCGCCGCCGGTGAGCAGGGGGGCCAGCAACCCGGACAGCAGGATGCCCAGGGTCAGCACGACCATCCGGAACGCCATCAGCCGGGTGCGTTCGTCATAGCCGATCCGCAGGTCGGCCGGGGTGGCCAGGTAGGGGACCTGGTAGGCGGCGAAGAGCAGGTTGCCGGCGACGAAGAACACCGCCACCCACGCGGCCGCCGGCGCGCCGGTCAGCCCGCCGGGCACCGCGAAGAGCGCGGCGAACGCGATCGGCAGGGCACAGCCGAGTAGGAGCAGGCGACGCCTGTCGCCCCGGCGGTTCTGCTCGACGTCGGCGCGGTGGCCCACCCAGGGGTGCAGCAGCACGTCGGCGATCTTCGGCAGCAGCAGCGCGAGGCCGGCCAACCACGGCCCGACCGCCAGCACGTCGGTGAGGAAGTACAGCAACAGCAGGCCGGGCACCGTCACCCAGACACCCATGCCGAGCGAGCCGGCCGCGAAGCCCGCCAGGGGGCCACGGGCGAGTGTCGCGTCGGTGGCGGCCACGGGCCGCCGGTCGAGCCCGGTCATCGCCGCATCCCCTCGGTAATCCAACGGTTGCTGGATTCTAGGGGCAGAATGGCGGCCATGACCATGCCCCGACGCCGTCCCGGTCGGCCCCGCCGCGACGAGACCCGGCCGACCCGCGAGGTGGTGCTCACCGCGGCGACCGCGCTGTTCGCCGAGCGTGGTTTCGACGCCGTCGGGCTGCGGGAGGTCGCCGCCGCCGCCGGGGTCGACGTCGCCACGGTCGCGCACCACACGGGTACGAAGGCGGCGCTCTACGACGCCTGCTTCGCCCGGGTCTTCACCGCCGAGCGGGAGGTGCTCACCGAGGCCGCCGAGCAGGCCCGCGCCGCTCTCGACGCCGGGCCGGACGCGGCCCGGCGCGCCCTGCACGACCTGGTCGACGTCTTCGTCGACTTCCTCGAGGACCGCCCGGAGACCACCGCGCTGTGGCTGCGGCGCTGGCTCGAACCGCAGCGGCACACCGAGCTGGACAAGCGCTACGCCGAGCCGTTGTACCGGCTGGTCGCGGAGTTGCTCACCGCCGCCGCGGCGGCCGGGGCGCTGGCCGAGCCGACCCCGCACATCACCGTCCGCAGCCTGGTCTGGGCGACGCACGGACACGTGGTGGCGCTGGCCGCGGGCGCGCCGGGCGCGCGGGAGCGGCGCGAGTTCCGGGCGTTCGTGCACCGCCTGCTCGACGGCCTGTACGGGGCGCCGCGCACTTGACGGGTGGCCGCCGTCCGACGATTATCCATCAGACGTTGGATTAGTGGGGGCGGCGATGGGTGTACCACCCAGGGTGGCGGTGATCGGCGCCGGCGCGGCCGGGCTCGCCGCCGTCAAGGCACTGCGCGACGCCGAGGTGCCGGTGCTCGGCTTCGAGTCCGCCGAGCAGGTCGGTGGCCTCTGGGTGTACGGGGCACCCGACTCGCCCGCGTACCGCACGCTGCACCTGAACACCAGCCGGGGCCGCACCGAGTTCGCCGACCACCCGATGCCCACCGACTGGCCCGACTACCCCGACCACCGTCGGGTCGCCGGCTACCTCGCCGACTACGCCGACCGTTTCGGGCTGGGCGAGGACATCCGGCTGCGGCACACCGTCGAGCGGGTCACCCAGGACGCGGCCGGCACCTGGACGGTGGTCGCGAACGGACCGGACGGGCCGGTCACCGTCACCGTCGACGCCGTGGTCGTCGCCAACGGGCACAACCGGGTGCCCCGGCTTCCCGATCCGTCGTACCCGGGCACCAGCACTGCCGAGCAGCTGCACAGCCACGACTACCGCGGCCCGGAGCAGTTGGCCGGCCGGCGGGTCCTGGTCGTCGGCGGCGGCAACTCCGCGATGGACATCGCCGTGGACGCCTCGTACACCGCCAGTCGTACCCTGCTCTCGCTGCGCCGGGGCGTCTGGGTGGTGCCGAAATACCTGCTGGGCCGCCCCTCGGACACCCTGAACGGGGCGCTGGCCCGCCGGCTGCCGTGGCGACTGCGCCAACGCATCAGCCAGGCGACGCTGAGCGCCACCGTCGGCAGTCCCGCCCGCTACGGGCTGCCCGCGCCGACACACGGCTTCCTGCAGGACCACCCGACGCTCTCCGACGGGCTGCTGTCGCGGCTGACCCACGGCGACGTCGAGGCCCGACCCGGCGTCGCCGCCCTCGACGGGGACCGGGTCGAGTTCACCGACGGCCGCAGCGACAGCGTCGACCTGATCATCTGGTGCACCGGCTACCGGGTGGCGATCCCGTTCCTCGACCCGGCGCTGCTCGGCGGTGGCGCCGACAGCCTGCCGCTGTACCGGCACGTGTTCCACACCGACGCCCCGGGCCTGACCTTCGTCGGGCTGATGCAGTCCACCGGGTCGGCGTTCCCCCTGGTGGAGGCGCAGGCCAAGGTGATCGCCGCGCACCTCGCCGGCCGGTACGCGCTGCCGGACGCCGACCGACAGCGAGCCGTGTGCCGAGCCGAGTTGCGGGCCGCGACCGCCCGGTGGGGCCAGCGCCGCCCGGCGATGCGCGTGGACTTCGACGCCTACCTGGCCGAACTGACCCGCGAACTGGCCGCCGGAACCCGCCGCGCCCGTGCCGGCGCGGCCGGTCCGTCCGGCGCGGCCTCCTCGGCCGGGGTACGGCCGTGACGGGTCGGCTGGCCGGCCGTCGGGTGTTGCTGACCGGCGCGAGCGGCACCTTCGGCCGGCATCTCGGCACGGCGTTCACCGCCGCCGGCGCTCAGGTGGTGGGGCTCGACCTGCACGCGCGCCCCGACGGCGACCTGCCGGTGCTCGGCTGCGACCTGACCGACCCGGACGCCGTGGCGCCGGCGGTGCGCGCCGCGGTCGACCGGCTCGGCGGCCTCGACCTGCTGATCAACAACGCCGGTGTCGGTGGCCCCGCCCCCGCCGAGCTGCCACCCGACGAGGTGGTCCGCCGGCAACTGGAGGTCAACCTGCTCGCCGCCTGGCGGACCACCGCCGCGGCGCTGCCACCGCTGCTCACCACGCGCGGACGGGTGATCTTCGTGGCCAGTCGGATGGCGGTGCTGCCCCTGCCGCTCGCCGCCGCGTACGGGGTCAGTAAACGCGCCCTGGTCGCGTACGCCGACGCGCTGCGCCACGAGGTGGGCACGCACGTCGGGGTGAGCGTGGTCTACCCGAGCATGGTCGTCTCACCCATCCACCGCAGCACCGCCGAGGCCGGCCTGTCCCTGCGCGGGGTGTCCCGGCCCGAGCCCGTCGAGGGGGTGGTCGCGGCGATCCTGCGTACCGCCACCGCCCGGCGGGCGCCTCGCGACGTGGCGACCACGACGCGCGGTCGGCTGGAGATGGCCGTCGGCCGGCACGCGCCCGCGCTCGCCGATCGGCTGGTCCGTCGTACCCTCGCCGCCCGGCTCGCCGCCGGCGACCTGGACGCCGCGCCGCTGGCCGCCGGGATGGTCCGCCGCCACCGCGGGCGGTGAGGTTCCGCGCGACGGTCCGGCGCCCCCCGGCGGCGACGCCGGTCGGCGGTCTGGCGTCACCCGACCGCGGTGCGGTTGCGCGGCGGGGGCGCGGAAAGGGTCCGCCGTTACCGGGGCGCTGATCCCCTCCGGTCCGCTCAGGGCGCGGCGACCGCCGCGCGGGAACGGTCGGCGGCGATCCGGACGGCCAGCGCCGCGAGGGCCGTCCCGGTGACCCATTGCTGCACCCGCAGCCACCCCGGTCGGCGGGCGAAGAACCCGGCCAGCGCGCCCGCGCTGAGCACGATGAGCGCGTTGACGCTCAGCGCCACGGCGATCTGGGTCAGCCCCAGCAGCAGGCTCTGCATCGCCACGTGCCCCCGCGCCGGGTCGATGAACTGCGGTAGCAGCGACACGTAGAGGATCGCGATCTTCGGGTTCAGCAGGTTGGTGATCAGACCCATGGTGAACAGCCGTCGGGGCGGATCCGGAGGCAGCGGCGCGGGTGTGAACGGCGAGTGACCGCCCGGACGCAGCGTCCGCCAGGCCAGCCACAGCAGGTAACCGGCACCGGCCAGCTTCACCACCGCGTAGAGGGTCGGCACCAGCACGAAGACGGTGGCCAGGCCGGCGACCGCCGCCGCCAGGTACACCCCGAAACCGGCCGCCACCCCGAGCAGTGAGATCAGCCCGGCCCGGCGGCCCTGCGCCACCGAGCGGGACACCAGGTAGACCATGTTCGGGCCGGGTGTGAGGACCAGCCCCAACCCGACGAGCGCGATGCCCAGCAGTGCCCCCGTGCTCACCATGACGATTCCCCCCGTTCGGCAGCCCCGCACCGACCGTAGGCCGAGATGACCACGCTGGCCGAGAGCCACCTGGATGATGGTGGCCCGGAATCCGGTCACCCGGGCCGAAAACCCCCGGTCGATCGCCGCCGGGAATGGTCACCGGCGTGGGCGCGCTGACCCCCTTCGAGCGCGTGTCGCCGTGCGGAGGCGGCGCGTTACGGTGGCCAGGGGAGGTGCCGCAGGGTGACCGAGGCGTGGGAAGCGGCCGTGGAGGCGCAGATCCGGGGAGCCGTGCAACGCGGCGAGTTCGACGACCTGCCCGGCATGGGCAAGCCGATCCCCGGCCGGGGAGCGCCGTACGACGAGTCGTGGTGGATCAAGAGCTTCCTGGAGCGGGAGGCGCTGCCCAGCGACCTGCTCCTACCCACCCCGTTGCAACTGCGCCGACGCGTCGAGCAGGTCCCCGACGAGGTTCGCGACCTGCCCACCGAACAGGCCGTCCGCGACTTCGTGGGGCAGTTGAACGCGCAGATCGTGGCGTGGCTGCGCAACCCCGACGGCCCCCGCGTGGTGGTGCGTCCGGTGAACACCGACGAGGTGGTCCGCCGCTGGCGCGCCGAGCACGCCCCGCCCAGCGTCCCGACGCCGAAGACCGACCGGGCGACAGTCGTCACGCCACACCGGCCCCGTCGTGCCTGGTGGTTGCCCTGGCGTCGCCGCTCGCGCTGACCCGTCTGCTCGGCCGTGCCCGGCACGGGCAGACTGTGCCGATGGTGATCGACCGACGGACGTCCACTATCTCCTCGATGTCGGGCCTCGCCCTGCGGCCCTGGGCGGACGACGACCTGGACGCCCTGCTGGACGCGTACCGGGACCCGGTGTTGCGCCGGTGGACCCGGCTGCCGGTGACCAACCCGGCCGAGGGCCGGCAGTGGCTCCAGCGGGTGCGCGAGGACTGGGACGCCGGACGGCGGTACAGCTTCGCGGTCCTCGAGGACGACGCGGACGGTCCACGGCTGGTGGCGAACGTGGTGCTCAAGAGGGCCAGCGAGGATTGGCCCGCGCCCGAGGTGGGTTACTGGACCGCGTCGTGGGCGCGCGGGCGTGGCGTCGCCCCGGGGGCGGTCACCGCGCTCAGCCGGTGGGCGTTCGCCACGTTCCCCGCGCTGGAGCGCCTCGACCTGCTGCACCAGGTGGACAACGTGGCGTCCTGCCGGGTGGCGCAGAAGAGTGGCTACGTGTTCCAGGAGGTGCTGCCGGCCCGGCCGCCCTTTCCGCTGGACGGTCACCGGCACTCGCTGAGCATCGGGTAGGGCTCAGCCCAGCGCCGCCTGCCACGTCCACGAGGTGCGTCGTGCCCGGCCGGGCAGGTCACCGCGGCCGGTCATCCACAGCAGGACCTCGGGCGCGACACCCTCCGGGGCGTTCGGGAAGAGTCGCCGCAGCACCGCCGCGCTCAACCGCTGCGGCGGCTGCCAGGGCACACCGAGACCGACGGTGATGTCGTGGGTGTGCAGCAGGGTCTCGGCCACCCCCATCGCGGCGAAGCCGGCCGGGTCGCAGGGACCCCAGTGCCAGGCCCGCGTGTCGGGCGGGGCGGCGTCGACGGCGGCGGCGAGCAGCCCGGCGCAGGCGCGCGCGACGGTGAGGATCTGCGCCGGGCTCGCGTCGGGGGAGACCCGCAGGTCGTACGGCAGGTAGCCGTCCTCCGGGCGGCCGGTGACCTGGCCGGCGTACGCCAGCAGGTCGTGCGCGATGTGCGCGGCGGTGGTCCAACAGCTCCAGGTCAGCGGGCCGGCGGGCACGGACCAGTCGCGCTCGTGGTGGGGGTGCAACACCCGGGTCATCTCGTCGGCCGCCTGGAGCAGGTCCGCGCCGGTCACCGCTGGCATCCGGCGACTCTCGCAGGGCCGGTCGAGCGAGACAAGCGAGATCATCGCCGCATCGAAAATTTCAGTGGCGTGCTCGAATCTTGCAGTGTGCTGTTTATTTTCCGTAGGCTGCCATGATGATCGAGCAGCCCATGGTCCAGGCCAGACAGTTGACAAAGGTCTATCCGCGGCGTGGGTCCACAGCGGAGTTTCACGCGGTCGGCGGCATCGACTTCGAGGTCCAGCGGGGGGAGTCCTTCGGGCTGCTCGGGCCCAACGGCGCCGGCAAGTCCACCACCATGCGGATGATCGCCGCGACGTCGCCGATCAGCGGCGGCAGCCTGCGCGTGCTCGGGATGGACCCGACGCGACAGGGGCCGGAGATCCGCGCCCGGTTGGGCGTCGTGACGCAGGACGACTACCTGGACAACGAGCTGACCGTCCGGGAGAACCTGCACATCTACGGGCGGTACTTCAGCCTGCCGCGGGCCGTCATCCGGGACCGCGCGACCCGACTGCTGGATTTCGCCCAGCTTCGGGAGAAGGCCGGCGACCAGGTCGAGACGCTCTCCGGCGGTATGCGCCGACGGCTGACCATCGCCCGTTCTCTGATCAACGAACCCGACATCCTGCTCCTCGACGAGCCCACCACAGGTCTCGACCCGCAAGCCCGGCACATCCTGTGGGACCGGCTCTTCCAGCTCAAGCAGGACGGCGTCACGCTCATCCTCACCACGCACTACATGGACGAGGCCGAGCAGCTCTGCGACCGGCTCATCGTCGTCGACCACGGCCGGATCGTCGCGCAGGGCTCCCCTCGGGACCTGATCACCAGGTACGCCACCCGGGAGGTCCTGGAACTGCGGTTCCGTCTCGACGAACGAGACACCGTCGCGGAGAAGCTGCGGACATCCGCCCTGGCCACCGGCGGCAACGAGACCGACGGCCGCGTCGAGTCGCTTCCCGACCGGGTGCTCGTCTACACCGCCGACGGCGAGGCCGCCCTCGCCGCGGTGCACGCCATGTCGCTCACGCCGATCACCGCACTGGTCCGTCGCGCCACGTTGGAGGACGTGTTCCTCACGCTCACCGGCCGATCGCTCGTCGAGTAGCAGGGGAGACCACGTGCTGCACGCATTCGGATACTGGATGGTCCGTTACCGACGCACCTGGCGCGGCTCGATCGTGCTCAACGTCCTGAACCCGTTGCTGTTCCTCATCGGCATCGGCGCCGGACTGGGCGCCCTCGTCGACGACAACGCGCCGGCCCAGATCGCCGGCGTCTCCTACGCGGCGTTCTTCGCCCCGGGCATGCTGGCCGCCGCGGCGATGCAGAACGCGTTCCTGGAGGGGTCCGCGGGAGTCGCCCGGGCCGCGGGTTTCGGGGCGTACCGCACCGCCACCCCGACGCCACTGGCCCCGGAGCAACTCGCTGCCGGGCACCTGCTCTTCATCACCTTCCGGGTGCTCATCGCCAGCGCCGCCTTCATCGTGGTGATGGCCGCGTTCGGACTGATCGAGGGTTGGTGGGTGCTCGGCGCCCTGCTCGGCGCGACACTGACCGGTGTCGCGTTCGCGGCGCCGGCCGCCGCGTGGGCGGTCGGGGTACGCAAACTGCGCCACATCGACACGGTGTTCCGCTTCGTCATCATGCCGCTCTACATGTTCTCCGGCACGTTCTTCGCCGTCTCCCAGCTACCGGAGTGGATCCGCCCGGTGTCCTACCTGCTGCCGCTGTGGCACGGGGTCGAACTGTGCCGCACCCTCAGCCTCGGCACGGCGACGATCACCGGCAGCGGCGTCCACATCGCCTACCTGCTGACGCTCGCGGTCGGCGGCTTCCTGGTCGCCCGGGTCACCTACCGCCGAAGGCTGCACCCGTGACGGCCCACCCACCGAGCCCTGTGGAGACAGCATGAGCACCGTCGTCGTACCCGCCTGGACAAGACGCCGCGCGTTCGCGCTCATCGAACGCAACTTCATGATCTACCGTCGGTCGATCACGCCGCTGCTCAACGCGCTCGTCGAGCCGATCCTGTACCTGCTGTCGATCGGCGTCGGCGTCGGGCTGCTCGTCGGCACCGTTCCCGGCGTCGAGGTCCCGTACGCCGTCTACGTGGCCCCGGCGATCCTGGCCACGACCGCGATGAACACCGCGTTCAACCAGACCAGCTTCGGCGTCTTCACCAGGATGAGGATCGAGAAGACCTACCAGGCGATCCTGCCGACACCGCTGTCCGTCACCGACATCGCCGTCGGCGAGGTCACCAGCGCGATGATCAACGCGTTGCTGACGACGATCGGTTTCCTCACCCTCATGGCGGTCGGTGGGCTGGTCACCTCGGCCTGGGTGCTGCTGGCCCTCCCCGCGTCGGTGCTCATCGCGTACGCGTTCGCCGCGGGCGGGTTGGCCGTCACGACGTACCTGCGCGACTTCTCCGACTTCCAGTACATCCAACTCTTCATGCTGCCGATGTACCTGTTCGCGACGACGTTCTACCCCCTGTCGGTCTATCCGGCGGCGGTGCGGCCCCTGATCCAGGCGCTGCCGCTCTACCACAGCATCGAGCTGGTTCGCGAACCGGCGTTGGGCCGGCTCGGCTGGGACCTGCTGATCCCGGTGGTCTACCTGCTCGCCTTCGGCTCGATCGCGATGATCGTCGCCACCCGTCGGATGACCCGGATGATGCTGCGCTGAGCGGACCGTTACCGCCTTGCGTCGGTCGGGTCGTCCGCGGTGAAGTCGCGGATGGCAGCGCGGATGGCCTCGCCGTACGCGTCAGCCGGCAGGTGCGCCAGGTGTTCGCTGGCTCGGGCGAGGTGCTCGCGGGCCTGGGCGGGGTTGCCCAGACGTCGGTGGCAGTCGGCCAGGTTGAGATGCAGCGACGGCAGGAACGCCTGAACCTGGAGCGAGGAAAGGTAGCGCTGGGCGCGCTCGTCGGTCAGGTCGGACACCGCGGCCAGGGCGCGTTCGTCCCAGGTCAGCTCCGCCTCGGTGGTGTCCTGGAGATCGGCGAGGTAGTGGGCGAGGGTGCAGCGGTGGAAGGCGTCGCCGGTGGGGCCGATCTCGTCCCACAACGCGGTGAGAGCGTCGCGGGCGGGACCCTTCTGCCCTGATCGGCCGAGCTGCACCGCCTCGCCGATGCGGGTCATCGTCGGGTCGGGTGTCGGTTGGTCGTCCATGCCGCCGATGTTCGGGCCTCGACCCGGTCGAGGGTCAAATCAGCTGCGAGCACCCGGGGGATGAGCGCCGGCCACGCGTATCACGACCACGCCGGTGACGTCTTCGCGGCACACGCCGTGGATGACAGATAGGGAAGTACGTACTAAAGTACTGCTTCACTATGAAGGATGTAGACGACAGTGGTGAGGGGCTCACCCGAGGTCCGGACGACATGCTGTTCGACCCACGGATCCGGGCGGCGCTGGCGCGGTTCACGCGCGGCGATGACACCGGGGGGCTGGAAACCGCCGCCGCCCTCCGTGCCGCCGCCCGCGGCCTCGAACGGCTGCAATCGCGGGCAACGGGCAACCGTGGGCTGAGTCCGGGCGCACTGGACATTCTGATCCGCCTCAGCGAGAACGAGGACGGCATCAGCATCAAGGACCTGGCTCGCTCCACAGGGGTGAGTTCCAGGAACGTGACCGGCCTGGTGGACACACTGGAAGCCGGCGCGTTGGCCGCACGGATCCCTGCCCCGCACGACCGGCGGTCCGTGCTCGTCCGGATCACACCCTCGGGAATGGCCTGGCTCGACGAGTTCCGCCAGCCCACCCAGGCCGCCATGGCGGCCCTCTTCCGAGGATTCACCCCCGCCGAGACGACGCTGCTGCGACACCTCTGCCTTCGCGTCACGGAAAACCAGCAGCAACTGACCCGCTATCTGGGGGAACAAACCTGATGACCAGCGCGACCGCTCGCACCCGGCAAACCGTCCAGGCGTACCACCAGGCGAGGTTCGGCGGGGACGTAGCCGCCGCAGCCGCCCAGCTCGCCGGCACGTTCACGTTCCAGAGCCCGCTGATCAGGTCCGACGATGCCACTGGCCACCTGGCCGGGCTCCCCGGGTTCCTCCAGGTGGTCACCGGCATCGACATGATTAGCGAGCTGTACGGCGAGTCCGAGGCCACTCTCGTCTACGACGTGCACACTGCCACTCCGGTCGGCACCCAACGCACCGCCGAACACTTCCGGCTGCGGGACGACCGGATCGAATCGATTGCGCTGATCTTCGATGCCACACGCTGGCACTCGATCATGGCTGCGGCCGGTCAAACCGAGCCTGCTTCCGATTGACCACGCCGCATACCGCGCCGGCAAGCCACCGGCCCGGCCGGCACGCCCCGGCCGCGCCGCATATGCGGAGGCCGAAGTCTTCCGGCCCGAAGACAGCACATCCAAGCATGAGGACCACCCAGGCCAGGTGTACTGGCGCAGACGCGGGCAGCGATGGCTGGTGAAAGGCGCACAACACCTTGATCACCTGCGCGCTTCTGGCAGACAACGCGCGCCCGACCGTCGCATCGCCGCCGCTGCGGTTACAGCACAGCCGAGGCGATGCCGCCCGCCCCCGCCTTACGGCAGCGGTCAGTCCCGGGCGGGTAGCCGCAGCGGCCGGTAGCCGTCGGCGTCGAGCTTGGCCAACTCGCCGTCGATGACCCTCGAGTCTCTGGTGACCGAGGTGCTCGACGCCGGGTTCGTGCTCGAGCGGCTGGTCGAGACGCTGCGTGCTGTCAACCCGGAGCGCTACGAGCGGCTGACCGAACGCCCGAGCTTCGTCGCCCTGCGCCTGCGCCGCCCCTGACGACGCTCCCCGCAACGCGTACGCCACGGTGGCGCCTATCGGCGGACTCGGTCTGGATTAGACGACCCTGCCCGTCGGTCGGG
The DNA here is from genome assembly GCF_043197345.1 of Micromonospora sp. NPDC049175. NCBI lineage: Bacteria > Bacillati > Actinomycetota > Actinomycetes > Micromonosporales > Micromonosporaceae > Micromonospora > Micromonospora sp. NPDC049175. The sequence continues at coordinate 69,184 of NZ_JBICSY010000012.1, forward strand.
CCGTGACGCTGGCCAGCGCCTCGACCAAGGGGAGGGGGTTGACGTAGTCGCGATAGGACAGGATCTGACCGTTGCGAACTCGAATGACCGCGATCACCGTCTGCTCGAACGGCTCGCCCGTGGCGACGACGCTGCCGTACGCCTCGTACTCCACGATGATGACCTCGGGGTCGGTGGTCTCGTGCAGCAGCACGTTGCGGTATTCGTCGAACGTGACGAAGGCGCCGGCTGTCTCGGTGAGATGACGGCGCACCTCCGCACGCCCCCGCAGACGGCCGGGCACGCCTGGCGGATGGTACGGCCACTCGATGTATCCGTCCGGCGCCATCAATTCCACGAATGTCTCGATGTCGACCTCGCGGCCGGCCCGCAGGACCTTCTCGACGACCGTGCGGGACGACAATGTCATCGCGACCTCCCAGGTGGCCAGCGTTGGTTGAACAGGCGTTGATTGAACGAGCGTAGAACGAACGGGCGGGCCGGTCAACGACCGTAGAATGACCGGGTGACCGAACCGAGCGCCCGGTTGACGCGAGCCCAGCAACGCCGCCAGACCGAAGACAGCATCCTGACGGCGGCCCGGCAGATGTTCGCCGAACTCGGCTTCGAGCGCACCACGATCCGTGCCGTGGCCAGGGCGGCCGGGGTCGACGCCGGCCTGGTGATGCACTACTACGGCACCAAGGACAACCTCTTCTCCCGCGCCGCCGAACTGCCCGCCGACGAGTTGCCCAGCGGCGGCGGTGAGGAGATCGTCGACGTCCTGCTCGCCTCGCTCGCCAGCCGCCTGGACGGCGAACCGGTCGCCTCACTCGCGGTCCTGCGTTCCATGCTCACCAACAGCGACGCCGCCGAACGGTACCGGGCCGCCGCCGAGCCCCAGCTCAGCCAGATCACCACCGCGATCCCCACCGCGGACGCCGCGCTGCGCGCCAGCCTGCTCAGCGCGATCGTCCACGGCGTGATCATCGAGCGTTACCTGCTGCGACTCGGCCGACTCGCGGACGCCTCACCCGATGAGATCATCGAGCTGCTTCGTCCGTGCTTCCAGACGTTGGCCACCGCCGAGGTGCCGCCGTCGCCGGTTCGGCCCGCCGGCGCGAGTTGAGCCGCGACCCCGAGGGGTACGGTCGCTGCCCGGCCAACCACGGGAGGGTGAGGCCGGGTCGTCGAACCTGAGCCGCCTCTCAATCCTGGGCGGCGATGGCCGTGAGCACCGAACGGGCGGACGTCGGACGGTGACCGATGAGGGCCTCCAGTGTCGGGTCGGTGACGGCGAACTCGCCACGGCGCGCCGCGCGGTACATGCCGAGGGTGAAGTCGGCCGCCGCCGCGGGCATGCCACGTGCGATGGCGGTGGCCCGCCACTCCTCGTCATCCACGACGACGCGCCTGATGGTGCGGCCCGTAACGGTGCTGAGGATGCCCGCGACAGCCTCGAGGTCGAGCATGTCCGGCGCGGTCAGCGGAGCCGTGACCCCGTCGAGCGCCCCGTCCTCGGTGAGGGCGACGGCGGCGGCCTCGGCGAGGTCGGCGTGCGCGGTCCAGGAGACCGGACCGTCCGCCGGCGCTGCGAGCACGGCGGTCTCCAGGGCCGCGCCGATGGCGAAGCTGAGCGTGCTCGCGTAGAAGCCGTTGCGCAGGGCGGTGAAGGGAACACCCAACCCGGCCAGATGCTCCTCGGTCTCGGCATGCGTGAGCTGGGCGGGGAAGAGTGAATCCTTCGCCGCCGCCTGGTGACTGGTGTACAGGACGCGCGAGGCCCCCGCGGCGTGGGCGGCGTCGATGGCGGCGCGGTTCGCGACGACCGCGCCGCCGCCCCGAATGGCGGCGGACACGACGAGGACCTTCTCGGCGCCCTCGAAGGCGTGTCGCAGCGTGGTCGGGTCGGTGAAGTCTCCGGCCCGGACCCGTACGCCGCGCGCGGCGAGACCCGCGGCCTTGGTCACGTCGCGCACGCTGACGCCCACGGTTTCGGCGGGCACCCGCTCGAGCAGCCGATCGACGATCTGGGAGCCGAGCTGACCGGTGGCACCGGTGATGACGAACATGATGGACACTCCCTGTTATCGACGTTATCGCTGTTACGTTAGCAGTGATACTCCGACGATAACAAGTTGCTGTTAGCATTGGTTCATGACTGCGGCGCAGGACACGGCATCCCGGGACGACGTGCGGCTCGGCATCGTCACGGCGGCCAGCCAGCTGCTGCGGGAGAAGGGCGCGAACGCGGTGACGACGCGAGCCGTCGCCCAGGCGGCGGGTGTGCAGGCGCCCACCATCTATCGCCTCTTCGGTGACAAGAACGGCCTGATCGATGCCGTCGCGGAACACGTCATGGCCACCTATGTCGCCGCCAAATCCGCGGTGGTGCGAGCCGCCGAGGGCGATCCGGTAGCGGACCTGCGGCTCGGATGGCGGGTGCACATCGAGTTCGGCCTGGCGAACCCCGAGCTGTACGCGCTCATCGGCGCCCGGGGGACTGGCGGGCCCTCACCGGCGACGGCTGCCGGCATCGAGGCGCTGCGCACCCGCGTCCGGCGACTGGCCGCGGCCGGCCTGTTGGCTGTCGACGAGCGGCGCGCACTCATGATGATCCACGCCGCCGGCAACGGAACCATCCTCGCCCTCCTGGCGACACCCCCGCAGGAGCGCGACAGTGGTCTGGGCGACGCCATGTTCGACGCCGTGCTCAGCAGCATCCTCGTGAGCACGCCGGCGACACCCGACACGACAGTGAGCGCGGTGGCGGTCACCTTCGCCACGGTGGTGCCCGACCTTCCGGGGCTCAGCGACGCCGAACGCGCGCTCATGACCGAGTGGCTACACCGATCGCTGACCGCGCCACCGACCGCCTGACCGCGGGCCGGTTCCGAGGTGGGCACGTGGCAGGAAAAGCATTGGACGGGCTGATGCGCGGCTTGTAGTTTTCGGCTGACCGTGACACCACCCGAGGAGGTGAGACCCATGACCGCTGTACCGAAGTGGGTGCTCCCCCTCCCGTCATGGCCGGGCGACTGACGTAGGTGTCGCCGGGAGCGCCTCGCCAACCACGGCACTCCCGAAGGGCAACACCTATGCGTTCTGCGCACATCACCGCCGAGCAGCCGTCCAACGACCGGGCCGATCACGCGCCCCGCCCCTTCGATGTGATCATCGTCGGGTGTGGACCGACGGGCGCCATGCTGGCCGCCGAACTACGGCTGCACGAGGTGCGGGTCCTCGTTCTGGAGAAGGAAACCGAACCCGCGTCGTTCGTACGCATCGTCGGTCTGCACATGCGCAGCCTTGAGCTGATGGCGATGCGGGGACTGCTGGATCGCGTCCTCCCGCATGGCCGCCGCCGTCCGGCCGCCGGCTTCTTCGCCGCCATCGCCAAACCCGCGCCCGAGGGCCTGGACTCCGCGTACGCCTATCTATTGGGCATCCGGCAGCCGGTCATCGTGAACGTGCTCGAAGAACGCGCGCTCGAACTGGGCGCGCAGATCCGGCGCGGGTGCGCGGTCACCGGCGTGCAGCAGGACGACGAGGGGGTGACAGTCCTGCTGGCCGACGGGCAGCGGTTGCGGTCGCGCTATCTCGTCGGCTGTGACGGACCACGCAGCACCGTACGCAAACTGCTCGGTGTCGGCTTCCCCGGTGAGCCCGCACGCACCGAGACGCTGATGGGCGAGATGAAGGTGGGCATCCCCCCGGAGGAGGTCGCCGCCACGGTGGCCGCACTCCGCGAGCCTCCACAACGATTCTGGCTCCGGCCCTTCGGAGAAGGGGTCTACAGCGTGCTGGTCCCCGCCGCGGGAGTCAGCGACCGCACGCAACCACCCACCCTTGAGGATTTCAAACACCAGTTGCGCAGCGTCGCCGGCACCGATTTCGGCGTCCACTCCCCGCGTTGGTTGTCCCGCTTCGGCGATGCCACCCGGCTCGCCGAACGGTATCGGGTCGGGCGTGTGCTCCTGGCCGGCGACGCGGCGCACATCCACCCACCCATCGGCGGACAGGGCCTCAACCTGGGCGTCCAGGACGCGGTCAACCTGGGCTGGAAACTGGCCGGGCGCATCCGCGGCTGGGCGCCGGATGACCTGCTGGACACCTACCAGGCCGAACGCCGTCCGGTCGCCGAGGACGTGCTGGACAACACGCGCGCCCAGACCGAGCTGCTGTCCACCGAACCCGGTCCACGGGCCGTGCGCAGACTGCTCACCGAACTGATGGACTTCAACGAGGTCAACCGCTACCTGCTGGAGAAGATCACCGCTGTCGGCATCCGCTACGACTTCGGGGCGGGCCCCGATCTGCTCGGCCGCCGGATGCGCGACATCGCCGTGCGACAGGGCAATCTCTACGGCCTCCTGCATCGCGGTCGCGGCCTGCTGCTGGACCGCACCGAACGCCTCGCGGTCGACGGCTGGTCAGACCGGGTCGACCACCTCGCGGATCCGACCGCCGACCTCGATGCTCCGGGCGTCCTGGTCCGACCCGACGGTCACGTCGCCTGGATCGGCGACGACCAACAGGACCTCGACCGCCACCTTTCGCACTGGTTCGGCACGCCCACCCACTGACGTCGACGCGTCCTAATCGACTCGGGTTTCACGACGTCGGGGTGTCGCAGCGTTGCGGACACCCCGACGTCAGTGACCTCGCGGCGAGGATCCCGCACCGGATCGATCCCGTGACGCTGGCAGACTGGTCGCGTGACAGGTCTGACCGCCGAGCTCGTGGTCGACGGTCGTGCCCCGCGGAGCCCGGCACTCGCCCCGAACGGGCGCCGGCTCTGCTACGTCCTGACACCCCTCAGCCGGACCGGCGACCACCTCGACACCGCACTCTGGCTCGTCGACACCGACGGCGCCGTCGCGCCGCGCCGGGCGACCGCCGACACCGCAACGGAGTCCCGGCCACGGTGGTCGGCCGACTCGGCGACGCTGTTCTTCCTGTCCGACCGCAGCGACCGTGGCACCTCACAGCTGCACGCGCTCACCCTCGCCGACGGCACGGTCACCACGTTGACCGGCTGGCAGGCCGGCGTCATCGACCACCTGCCGCTCACCGACCCCCACCTGGTCGCGCTGCTCGCCGAGGACGAACCCACCGCGCAGGACGCGCGCCGCGCCCGGGACCGCGACGACGTCATCGTCGTCGGCGAGCGCGAACCGCGAGCCCGGATTCGGCTGCTCGACCTGCGCACCGGCCGGATCACCACCCCGCACGTGTTCGGTGACCGGCACGTCGTGGAACTGCGGCAACGTCCCGACGGCGGGCCGCTGGCCGTGCTGACCAGAGCCAGCACCGACAACGACCACGGCCCATGCAGCGGCCACCTGCACCTGCTCGACCCCGCGACCGGGACCGTCCAGGACCTCGGACCTGTCGAAGCCGACGCACAATCGCTGGCCTGGTGGCCGGGCGAGGACGGCTGGCACCTCGGTTACCTCGCGCTCACCCCGCCGGGTCTGCAGGCCGGCACCGCCGTGTTCGACCTGGCCGTGGAGAACCGCGTCCTGCGCAACCGCACCGCCGGTCTCTCGATGTGCCCCACCGAACTCCGCCAGACCGACGGCGCCCCGCTGGTGGTGTTCGCCGACGGCCTGAACGCGACCCTGGCCCGGCTCGACGCCACCGACCTCACGATCCTGTCGCAGCACCCCGGATGCCTCGACACCCTCACCGCCACCCCTGCCGGCGACGACATCGCCGTCCTCACCGCCGGCCGCTACCAACCGCCGAACGTCCACGTCGGACCGGCAACCGGGCCGCTGCGGAGAATCACCACCACCCGCCCGGAACTGGACGGCATCGCGCTCGGCGCGCAACAACCGCTGGCCTACCGTGCCGCCGACGGCCTCGACCTGGACGGCCTGCTCGTCCTGCCGGTCGGACGAACCGCGTCGGACGGCCCGTTCCCGCTTGTCACGATCGCGCACGGCGGCCCGTACGAGCGCTACGCCGATCGATGCCAGCTGTTCTGGTTCCCCAGCGCGCAGTGGCTGGCCGCCGCCGGCCACGCGGTGTTCCTGCCCAACCAGCGCGGTGGTCAGGGCCATGGTCACCAGTTCGCCGCAAGCGTCGCCGGCCGGGTCGGACAACAGGAGTGGACCGACATCCTGAGCGGCATCGACCTGCTCGTCGCCGAGGGCATCGCCGACCCGGACCGGCTGGGTATCGCCGGTTGGAGCCACGGCGGCTTCCTGTCCGCCTGGGCCGTCAGCCAGACCGACCGCTTCCGCGCCGCGCTGGTCGGCGCCGGCGTCGTCGACTGGGGCATGCTGGCCGCGACCGGGGAGAACGGCCAGTTCGAAGCCGCGCTCGGCGGCAGCACCGGCTGGTCCGGCATCGGACCACACCCCCACGACGCGGTCAGCCCGATCTCCTTCGCCAGCCGCATCCGCACCCCGGTGCTCATCCTGCACGGCGCCGAGGACACGAACGTTCCCCTCGGACAGGCCGTGTACCTCCACCGGGCGCTGCGCCACTTCGACGTCGAGCACGAGTTCGTGATCTACCCGAGAGAGGGTCACTCGATCCGGGAACGCCACCACCAGATCGACGTCCTGCGCCGGACCCGCGCCTGGTTCGATCGCTGGCTCTGACCCTGACCTGTCCTCGCTCTCCAGCCACGCGTTGTCGCGTCGTGGAGCTGTCCCACGCTCAGGTGAAAGTCACCGCAGGTCATGCCCGGCCGTGGCGTCGACGTGGTCCGGAACGGGGTCATGGTGGTCGCCGACGGTGAGGGTGCCGGTCGGTTCGAACATCAGGATCGCGGCGCCGTCCGGGGAGAAGGGTTTGTGGTAGGTGCCGCGCGGTACGACGAACACCGAGCCCTGCGGCAGCACCACGGTGCGTTCCCGCTCGCCCGATGGGCGCAGGGCGATGCTCAACACCCCCGACAGTACGAGGAAGAACTCGTCGGTGTCGTCATGGCGGTGCCACACGTGCTCGCCAGCGACCTTGGCGATGCGCACGTCATAGTCGTTGACCCGCGTCACGATGCGCGGGCTCCACAGTGCCTCGAAGGTGGCCAGGGCGGTGGACAACTCGACCGGTTCACTGATCATGGCTGTCATCGTGGCCGATGCCGTCGGCGCAGAGTGAGTGCTAGAAATCGCGTATGCCGCAACGATCCTCGCAGCCCGGTGGCGGCACGCACCGGGTGGTGATGCTCGTCGACGACGGGTCGAACCCGTTCGAGCTGGGCGTGGCCACCGAACTGTTCGGCCTGCGCCGCCCGGAGATCAACCGCCGCTGGTACGACTTCACGCTGTGCGCCGCCGCCCCGGACACCGTGCTGCACGCCGGGCTGTTCACCCTCACCGGCGTACCCGGCCTGCACGCCGCCGAGGGCGCTGACACCCTCATCGTGCCGAACCGACCCGACCCGCACGTCCCGCCCGCGCCCGCCGTCATCGACGCCGTGCAGCGGGCCGCCGCCCGCGGCACCCGACTGGTCAGCTTCTGCACCGGCACGTTCACCCTCGCCGCCGCCGGGGTGCTCGACGGCCGCCACGCCACCACCCACTGGCGCTGGAGCGAGCTGTTCGCCGCCCGCCATCCCCGGGTGTTGCTGCGCCCCGACGTGCTGTTCGTCGACGACGGCGACGTACTCACCGCCGCCGGCAGCGCCGCCGCCCTCGACCTCGGCCTCCACCTGATCCGCCGCGACCACGGCGCCGAGAGCGCCAACACGGTCAGCCGCCGGCTCGTGTTCGCCGCGCACCGCGACGGCGGGCAACGCCAGTTCATCCCCCAGCCACTGCCGGCCGTACTCGACACGTCTCTGGCACCGCTGCTCGACTGGGCCCGAGGCCGGCTGCACCAACCCCTGAGCGTGGCGGACCTGGCCACCCACGCCGCCGTCAGCCCGGCTACCCTGCACCGCCGCTTCCACACCGAACTGGGCACCACCCCGCTGGCCTGGCTGACCAGCCAACGCATCAACCTGGCCTGCCGTCTGCTGGAAGCGGGTGAACCACGGCTGGACACCGTCGCCCGCGCCAGCGGCCTGGGCACCAGCGCCAACCTGCGCACCCAGATCCGCCGCCACACCGGACTGACCCCCAGCGCCTACCGCGGTCGCTTCTCCACCACCGCACGCCCACACCAACGGCAGTGCGATGATGCCTGACCACGAGAAATCCCCCGTCCGGCGAAGACGACCCGGGCACCGCACAGCAGGGTGGGCTCCACAGCCCGTCACGAAGGAGCACCTGTTCGTCCCGTCCTCGGGAGCTCGGGCGCACTCGTGACGGCGGACTCGAACGCCACAGCTTCCCCCGCTATCGGAGGTCCGGACCTTGACCGAGTTGTACCCACCGATCGAGCCGTACGAGACCGGGATGCTCGACGTCGGCGACGGCAACCTCGTGTACTGGGAGGTGTGCGGTAACCCGGTCGGTAAGCCCGCGCTTGTCGTCCACGGTGGGCCCGGTTCCGGGTGTGGGCCCGGCTGGCGTCGGTACTTCGATCCGGACCGGTACCGGGTCGTCCTGTTCGACCAGCGTGGTTGCGGTCGCAGCACACCACACGCGAGCGATCCGGCGACGGAGATGCGGCACAACACCACCTGGCACCTGATCGCCGACATGGAGCGGCTGCGCGATCGCCTCGGCATCGACCGCTGGCTGCTGCACGGCGGATCCTGGGGTTCCACCCTCATCCTGGCCTACGCGCAGCAGCACCCCCGGCGGGTCTCCGAGATCGTCATCGCCGCCGTCACCATGACCAGGCGCGCCGACATCGACTGGCTCTACCGGGGCGTCGGCCGGTTCTTCCCCGAGCAGTGGCAACGATTCCTCGAAGGAGCCCCGGGCACATCCCGCGACGGGGATATCGTCGCCGCGTACGCCCGCCTGGTGGAAGACCCGGACCCCGCCGTTCGGGACAGGGCCACGATCGATTGGTGCGCCTGGGAGGACGCGGTCCTGTCCGGAGAGACGCGCGGCGCGGCGAATCCGTACGGCGATCGCCCTCCCGCGGCGCGGCTGGCCTTCGTGCGCATCTGCGCGCACTACTTCGCCCACGGTGCGTGGCTGGAGGAGGGCGCACTGCTGCGCGATGCTGACCGGTTGGCCGGCATCGCCGGTGTCCTCATCCACGGCCGACTCGATCTGGGCGGGCCACTGCAGACAGCGTGGGACCTGCACCGCGCCTGGCCCGACTCGACGTTGACCGTGATCGAGAGCGCGGGGCATCTCGGCACAGCCGAGACCCGCGAGCACGTTGTCCACGCCCTCGACCGATTCGCCGCCGACGACTCCCTTGGCGTACGAAGCCGACCGTGATCGGCCTGAGGTCGGCACCGCCATCTCGTGGACCGGGCCGGCGTGGGCGCAGTCGCCCGAGGTGAAGTCCCGATCGGCCTCCCGCCGACTGCGGTCGCCAATTATCAGATTGTCAGTAACAGTAATCCGGTAAATCACCACCACAAAAGGGGCGAACCCGGCGTGCACCATAATGACAGTTCTTGTGCGTAAGGAGTCAGGTTGGTGTAGTGGCCTTGGTACGCCGGGGCGAGCGCCCCGGCCGGAGACTCAGATGACCTCTTGGGACGGCACGGATAGCGGACCCGACTGCAGGTAGTCCAATGCGCGGCGTAACGCCTCCGCGCTGTCTCAGAAGTGCCCGAGCGCTGAATTGCAGCCGTGGGTTGGCGGTCCCGGCATTGGACGGCGTGGCGGGGCTGACTACGAGCGGCCGTACGCGGAGCGGGCCTGGGCTACCTCGGCGGCTTCGCGTTCACGCCACCGGCGCTGAGCCTCCTGATTACACGTCCGGCAGACCCGGCGGTAGCGGGCGGTCGCCGGGTCGAGTTCACGGTCGTGACCGTTGCGGCACTGTGCCGACTGGTTTCGGCTGCGGCTGGCCTCGGCCCGGCTGAGCTGGCGCAGATGTGTCGGCTCGATGCAGTCGGCGGCGCCGCAGGTCTGGTCGACGTCGAGAGCGGGGTCATAGCCGCCGACGAGGACGACGTACGCGGCGATGTGCGCCCACGCACGACCGGCGACCTTCTGGTGCACCCCGCGTCGCCGCCCGTAGCCTTCGATGACAAGGCAACCGTCCTCGGTGCGCTGTGAGCGCTCCAGCAGGTAGGTGCGCAGCGACTCTTCGGTGTGGTACCGGGACAGACCCTTCACGGCCGAAAGCACGGTGCCACCGTACTCCGGGCTTCAGGCGCGTAGGCCGGCGACGACGATCTCGACGAGGGCTGTGGCGCCGCGGTGCCGCGCCGTCGCGACGCAGCCGATCACGAGGGCTTGAATGTCGTCGAGCGTGACGTCCGGACGGATGGTGCCGCGTTGCTGCGCCTTGTTCAGGAGTTCGGCGAAGGCGGCGTTGAGGGCGGCGTCAGCGTCGGCGGGTATCTGGTATCCGCCGCCGGCCAGAGCGTCCGCGATGGCGCGATTGGTGAGGCCGGCTTCCACCATGACGGTGAAGAACTCGGCGAATTCGATGCCGGAACGGGCCTTGTCGGTGAGGGCCTGGAGGCGGTCGAGCACCACGGCCTCGATGAGCGACTCCTTGGTCGGAAAGTGTCGATACACGGTGCCGGCGCCGACGCCCGCGCGGCGGGCGATCTCGTCGATGGGCACGCCCAGGCCCTCGGCGGCCAGGGTCTCGTAGGCGGCATCCAGGACGCTCTGGCGATTGCGGCGGGCGTCGGCGCGCATGAGGTTTCTCCGGCCTGTCGACAAGCGGGGCGCGCGTTCCGTATGGTTAAACGGGGCGACCGTTCCGATTATAGGAGACGCCATGTGGAGCGCGCGCGACATACCCCGGCTCGACGGCAGCACCGCGCTGGTGACCGGAGCTACCTCCGGCATCGGCCTGGAAACGGCGATAGCTCTGAGCGCACAAGGAGCCCACGTCGTCATCGGCGCTCGCACCGCGGCACGCGGTGCGAGCGCCCTACGCGCGTTACCCGGCAGAGGCAGCGTCCTCGCACTCGAACTCGCCAGCCTCCACGCGGTGCGGCAGGCGGCAAGCGACCTGCACGAGCGCTTCGAGCGACTCGACATCCTGATCAACAATGCCGGTCTGTGGTGGCAGCCTGCACAGCGCACCACGGACGGCTTCGAGTCTCAGATGGGCGTCAACCACCTCGGCCACTTCGCGCTGACCGGTCTCCTCCTCGACCTGCTCGAGCGGTCACCGGCCGGGCGGATCGTCACGGTCAGCAGCAAGGCGGCCGCCGCGGGCTCGGTCACGCACCTCGACCCCAGGAGCCTCGACGGGTACCGGCCAACCGCGGCCTACAACGCCTCGAAACTCGCGAATCTGCTCTTCGCATTCGAACTGCAGCATCGACTCGCCGCGTCCGACTCGTCGACGATCAGCCTCGCGGCCCATCCGGGTGGCGCGCGCACCAGCCTGTTTCGGGACGCGTCGCCAGGCTTCCGGGTGGCCAACGCGACGATTGGGTGGCTGTTTACCCAGCCTGCTCGGGCCGGCGCACTGCCCGTACTCCGGGCGGCCACCGACAGGCGAGCCGCCGGCGGCGAGTACTACGGACCGGGCGGCCCCGGCCAGTTCAAGGGCGCCCCGAAACCGCACCGGGCCCCGGACCGTGCCTGCGACCCGGTCACCCGACGCCGGCTGTGGGCGCTGTCCGAAGTGGCGACGGGCGTCACCTACCCCTTGCGTACCGAAGGAGCTGCGTACTGACCTGTAGCGAGCATCTCCACTTGGCGCCGAGAAAGATCACCGCTCAGGCCTGAGCCTGAGTCCGGGTGCTGTGGGAGAGCATCGGATCCGTGGAGATCGTCGAACAGTTCGTGCGGGGCAAGTTGTACGGGGATCCTGACGTGTGTGAGGACGCGATCGTCGTGACCGCCGAGCACGTGGCGGTCATCGATGGCGCGACGGACGTGAGCGGCAGGCGTTACGGAAACGGGGCGGGCGGGTGGTGGGTCATGGCGGCCTGCCGGGACGCCGTTCGGCGGTTTCCGCGCGACGTCGACTCGTACACCGCGGTCGCGGCGATGACCGCCGAGCTGGCGGCCCGCATCGACTCGACGTTGAGCGCAGCGGAACGGCCGAGCGCGGCGGTGACCGTCTACTCGCGAGCGCGTCGAGAGATCTGGCAGGTCGGTGACGTCGGATTCGCGTACCGAGGGCTCCCCACGTCGGTCGGTCAGCCGCGCAAGCTGGTCGACCAGGTCGCGGCGTCCTTCCGCGCCGCGGTTCTCGCCGCGGAGGTCGCCGCCGGGGCGATCAGCATGGATCGGCTGGTGCAGGTGGATCCGGGACGACTCGCGGCGCGAGCGCTGACCGGGCGGCAGGGCGGCCTGCGGAACAGCACCGGACCGTACGCGTATGCCGCCATCGACGGCCGTCCGGTTCCGCCGTCGTTGGTGGTCGTGCATCCGGTGCCTGGCGACGTTGACGAGCTGGTGATCGCCAGCGACGGATATCCGGTCATCGGTGAGACCTTGGCCGAGTCCGAGTCGACGCTTGCCCTGCTCCTGGAAAAGGATCCGTGGTGCGTGGCCGACCTCGCCGGCACCAAGGGGGTGCTGCCCGGTCAGGTGAGCTTCGATGACCGCGCCTACCTGCGGGTTCGCGGGTTGGGCGGGAGGTGAGCGTCACGCCGGCGGTCGGGTGATTTTGGCGGCCACGGCGTCGAGGACCCAGTCCAGGCCGGTCGCGAAGGACTCCTCGGGGTCCACCTCTGTGCCGTCGTGCACGGCCTTGGACAGCGCCGGGAAGCGGCCCGTTGCCAACATCGTCGTCACGTGCGGGCCGAAGGCGCGTTGCCAGTCGCGCTTGGACAGGCCGGTGGCGCGCTCGGCCCGCAGGTTCGCGATCTCGCGCCTGATCGCACCGGTGACGTAGGCGCTGACGGTCTGCACGGCGCGCAGGACGGTGTCGACGTCGGCGAGACCGTCGAGGGCGGCCAGGTTGGCCTCGGTCACGGCCATGGCGTTGGGGCCCAGGGTGGGACGGCCGCCGAGCAGGTCGGCCAGCCAAACGTGTCGCAGGGCGGCCTGTCTGGTGCGGTGGGCGAGGATGCACAGCGTCTCCCGCCAGTCACCGGGCCGCTCCTCGGGGAGGATCTCGGCGTGGACCTCGTCCACGATGAGGTCGAGCAGCTCGTCCTTGGTGGAGATGTATCCGTACAGCCGCATCGGGCCGGCGTTCAGGCGGGCGGCGACCTTGCGCACCGACACCGCCTCCAGCCCGCTTTCGTCGGCCAGCGCGATGGCGGCGGCGATGATCCGCGCCCGGTCGAGCGGCACGGGGGGAGCCGGCGGCTCCGGCCGGTCCCACACGGTCATCTGGTCACTCCCTGTTGTTGCGACGCATTCTAGGCACGATACGGTGTATCGCTATGAGACACCGTATCGCGGTGGCCGGAGGTGGCCCCGGGGGCCTGACCTTCGCCCGCGTCCTGCACCGCCACGGCTACCCCGTCACCGTCCTCGAACGCGATCCCGCGCCCGACTCCCGCCCCCCGGGAGGCACGCTGGACCTGCACGAAGGGCTGGGTCAGCTGGCACTGGACAAGGCGGGGCTGCGGGCGGAGTTCGAGGCGTTGTCTCGTCCCGAGGGGCAGGCCATGCGCATCCTGGACGCCGCCGGGACCGTTCTGCGCGACTGGCGACCCTCTCCGGACGAGCGGGCCAATCCGGAGATCGACCGCGGGCAACTCCGTGACCTGCTGCTCGACTCTCTCGACGTGCGCTGGGGTCACGAGGTGGCGCAGGTGGTGCCGGGGACCGAGGACGGCGTACTGGTTCGTTTCGCGGACGGGCGACAGGAGACGTTCGATCTCGTGGTGGGCGCGGACGGCGCCTGGTCCCGGGTCCGCCCGGCAGTCTCGCCGGTGACGCCGCACTACACGGGTGTCACCTCGGTCGAGACCTCCCTCGACGACATCGACACCCGCCACCCTGACCTCGCCCGGTTGGTCGGCGACGGTTCGGTGGCCGCCTACGGTGTGAACCGATCTATCGTCGCCCAGCGCAACAGCGGCGGTCACGTCAAGGTGTACGCCAAGTTCCGCGCGCCGCTGGACTGGCACGCCGACCTGGACCTGGCCGACGTCGAGGCCACGCGATCAGGCCTGCTGGCGCTGTTCGACGGCTGGGCGGCCCCCGTCCTCGACCTGCTCGGCCACGGCGCCGCCTTCACCCACCGCCCCTTCTACGTCCTGCCCGAATCCCACACCTGGGCCCACGTGCGCAAAGTGACGCTCCTGGGCGACGCCGCCCACCTGATGCCACCGTTGGGGGCAGGCGCGAACCTCGCGATGCTGGACGGCGCCGAGCTCGCCGAGTCCATCGCTGCCAACCCCGACAATGTGGACGAGGCGGTCCGTGCCTTCGAGGAACAGATGTGGGCACGGGCCGGGCGGTGGGCGAAGATCACGACGGCCGGTCTGGAACGCCTCGTGAGCCCGGACCCCGCCGAGGCCCTCGCCCTCTTCGACCACGTCCAGCCCTCCTGAGCGCCAGGACACCGACGAGGGCGTGGAGCTACCGGTCGGACGGGCCCGCCCGATCCGGCGTGCCCCCCGCGCAGGAATACCCGCAGGGCGTCCGGGACGTGCTCCCAGAACCGCGGCTCAGCGCCGGAGCGGAGGCCGTACCCGACCCGGGTGATCACCGACTCGGCCGGCCGGGCGACCTGGTCGTTGCGGCAGGTCGTGTCGGCACGCTTCATTCAGCGGAAGACCGAGCGACGAGCACCGGTGACGGGTCCTGGCATCTCGGGTGTCCGGCTACGCTGGGCCCGTGCCTCGATACGACTTCGTGGTTGTCGGCGCGGGCGCGGCCGGCGCGGTGCTCGCGGCCCGCCTCAGCGAGGATCCGGGCCGTTCCGTGTTGCTGCTGGAGGCCGGGCCTGACCTCGTCGGGGCGGCGGTGCCCGAGGCGTTGCGAACCGGCTCGGTGGAGGCCGAGGACGGCTTCGACTGGGCCCTGCGGGCGACAGTCGTCGCCGGGCGGGAGGCGCCGCTGCGGCGCGGCCGGGTGGTCGGCGGCTCGACGCAGATCAACGACCGTGGCGCGATGCGGGCACCAGCCGCGGATTTCGTCTCCTGGGGCGGCCGTGGCCTGCCGGAGTGGGACTGGCCGGCGGTGCTCCCGGCGTTTCGCCGGCTGGAGGCCGACCAGCAGTTCGGCGACCGTGACCACCACGGCGTCGACGGGCCTGTCCCGATCACCCGGTGGTCGCGCGGTGAGCTGACGGCGGCGATGGACGGCTTCCTGCAGGCCACGCTCGGCCTCGGGCACGACTACCAGGACGACATGAACGCCCCCGACGCCGTCGGTATCGGGATGTATCCGCAGAACCGGCGCGGCCGGCTGCGGATGTCCACCGCCCTCACCCACCTCGACCCGGCCCGGTCGAGGTCCAATCTGGTCGTCCGGGGCGACGCCGAGGTCGAGAGCGTGCTGCTCGACGGCGGACGGGCGGTGGGTGTGCAGGTCGCGGGGGAGCGGATCGACGCCCGCGAGGTCATCCTCTGCGCCGGCTCGCCGTACAGCCCGGCTCTGCTGCTGCGCTCGGGGATCGGCCCCGCCGACCAGTTGCGCGCGGCCGGCGTCACGCCCCTGGTCGACCTGCCCGGGGTGGGCGCGGACGTGATCGACCAGCCCGGCGCGATCATCCTGGTGGTCCCCGAGCCGGCGACGATCGGCGGCGACTGGCCGCGTACGCAGCTCATCGCGCGGCTCGCGGGCATACCGGGCCACGAGGTCGACCAGGCGTTCTACCTGAGCCTGTTCACCGGCATGAGCACGTTGCGGGGCGCTGGCGCGGGTCTGGACCGGATCATCGGCGCCGACCAGGTCAACACGGTGATGATCGGCGACATGGCGATGGCCTCGCGTGGACGCATCTCGGTGCGCGACGCCGACGGGTCGACGCCACCCGTGGTCGACCTCGGGTTCTACTCCGCCGAGGGTGACCTCGCCCGGATGCGCGACGCCTACCGGCACGCGTGGGAGATCGCCAACCAGGCCACCTTCACCAAGACAGTTGCCCGGTTCGCGCTCGTCGACGACGCGGTCGTGGGCGACGACGAGCAGCTCGACCACCTGCTGCGTGCCACCACGTACAGCCGGTTGAACCTGGTCGGCGGCGCACGGATGGGCGCGGCGGACGACCCGGGCGCGGTCGTCGACGGGCGGTGCCGGGTACGCGGCGTGGCCAACCTGCGGGTGGTCGACGCCAGCATCGTTCCGGTGCCGCTGCGCGCGCCGGCCGCGTTGACCAGCATCATGATCGGGGAACGCGGGGCTGAGCTGATCGCCGGCTAGCGGCGCGCCGGGGGCCGGGAACCTGGTCGCCGAACGGGCCAGGGATGTGCCACCGTGACACCGCCGTCGCCCACCTCTCGGAGGTGAGGCCCGCTGAACGCGTGTGCGGGCGGCACGTTCCCGGCAACTGCGCGATCCTGGTCGCTGTGATCACACAACGGCTTCGGGTGGCCGCGTACGCGGTGTGTCTGCGCGACGAGAGTCTGTTGCTCGCCCGCTGGGTGTCGCCGGACGGGGCTCGGCGGCACTGGACGCTGCCCGGCGGTGGGGTCGAGCACACCGAGGATCCGTTCGACGCCGTCGTGCGGGAGGTGGCGGAGGAGACGGGGTACGCGGCGCGGGTCGAGCGGTTGCTCGGGGTGAACTCGCGCACGAGGAACGTGGAGCGGCTCGACGACGACGTTGTCGAGCTGCACATGCTCGCGGTCTTCTATCGGGCCCGGGTCGTGGGCGGTGAGCTTCGATCCGAGACCTGTGGCACGACCGACCTGGCGCAGTGGGTGCCGATGGCGCAGGTCGCGACCCTGGAGCGTTCCGTCGTCGTCGACATCGGTCTGGAGCTGCACCGCAGCGCGCCACCTACCGGGCACGTGGAGCCGATCCGCACGACCGGCCTGCTGCGACACTGACCGCCCGTGCGGGTCTCGTCGACGGGCATCAGGTGTGGGGGCTGCGCGCTTGGACGTCCCGAAGCCACGCCGGACGCGTCCCCCACGAGGCCGACGGGGTGCTGCCCCATTCGCATTCCGGCCCCACGAACGGATCGATCTTGAGAGGCGAGGTGGCCGGGTCCGCCGAGACCAGCGCCAGATCCTCGGCGTAGCGGCCGAGCAGCCGCGTCCACGATGGAGCCAACACGTCCCACGAGGCGCATTCGACATCCACCCGGACCACCTGTCCGGGCGTGCCCCCCGGCGCGGGATCACCGTCGAGCAGCCACAGCACGTCACCGTTCATGTGCCCCACGACCACCGCTCCCGGCGTGCCGACGATCGGCCGCACCGGGCCGTTCAGGCAGAGCATTCCCCTGTCGACCAGGTAGGCCCAGACCTGAGGGTCGTCCCAGTCCGGCTCCGGACCGTAGTTGTCGCGCCACATCCGGGTCATCTCGATGATCTGGTCGGTGTCGCAGAGGTTGTCCAGCGGCACCGGGGTGGGCTCGACGGACGGCAGCGTCGCACCGGGGTCGGTCCCGTTGTGGATGCGGAGACTTGCCCGGAAATCGGGCGGCAGTGTCAAGGCCAGGGCGGCTTCCACCGCATCGATGGCGTGTGCCGGGGCCGGTGCGTTGAGCTGGCGTAGGGAGGACGGCAGGACGCGACCGAGGCCGGCCTCGATCCGCGCCCACGCCTCGGCGACTCGCCTGTCGACCTCGGCCCCGGTGTCGATCACGACGCGACTCTAGTCGTCACCGGTTCGTCTTCGCGGCCCCGGCCACGGGCGGCGGTGGTTGACGACCGCGCCGACCCGTACGCCGTGGTGGTCCTCGTTGGCCACGGCGGCGTACGGGCCGGTGGACACGTCAGCCCTGGCGGTCGAGCCACTCCCGGTAGGTGGTGGGCGCGAGGACGGCGTCGTCGGTGGCGATGAGAGCCGCGCCGGGCACGGCGGCGAACATGCCGGCGTTGTCGTCGGTGGTGACGGTGCGCTGGTCACCGCGTGCGGCGAGGGTGATCCGCCCCAGCTCGTCGAGGGCGAAGACGTCGGGGCCGGCGACGTTGCGGACACCGCGCAGGGGTGCGCTCATGCTGACCTCGGCGACGGCCTGCGCCACGTCGACCGCGGCCATGGGCTGCACGGGGGTGCTGGGCAGGCGGACGGTGGCGTCGTCGGCCGTCCACGACAGGATCGCGTCGACGAACTCGAAGAACTGGGTGGCGCGCACGATCGAGTACGGGACGGGACCGGCCTTGAGGATGTCCTCCTGGAGGACCTTGGCGCGGTAGTAGGCCAGGTCGGGCACCTGGTCGACGCCGACGATGGAGAGCACCACGGCGTGGCCGACGCCCGCGCGACCGGCGGCGGCGAGGAGGTTGTCCATCGTCGTCTGGAAGAAGGCGGGGGAGGCGTCGTCGAAGGTCGGCGAGTTCGTCAGGTTGACGACGACGTCGGCGCCGGTGAGCCCGTCGGACAGGCCCTGCCCGGTGAGCAGGTCCACCCCGGTGGAGGGCGAGAGCGGCACCGCGTCGTGCCCGGCGGTCCGCAGGATCCGCACGACCTGCGACCCGATGAGCCCGGTCCCACCCAGTACGGCGATCTTCATGACAGTGCACCTTCCCGTGACGATGTGGGGTCTTTGTCCGGCCCGCCGGACGGCGACCGATACTCGGACCTTTCTTATCCGAGAACAATACTCGGACATTTGTAGTCCGAGTAACGGGGGTTGGCTAGGGTGAGGGCATGAAGATGTCCGGCGGGGTCGAGTGGGCGCTGCACTGCTGCGTGGTGCTCACCGTCAGTAGCACGCCGGTCCCGGCGGCCAAGCTGGCGGAGCTGCACGACGTCTCCGGCAGCTACCTCGCCAAGCAGCTCCAGGCCCTGGCCCGCGCCGGCCTGGTGCACTCCGTGCAGGGCAAGTCGGGCGGCTACGTCCTGACCCGGGCACCGCAGAGCATCACCCTGCTCGACGTGGTCCGAGCCGTCGACGGTCCCGGCCCGACCTTCGTCTGCACCGAGATCCGCCAGCGCGGCCCGTTCGCGACCCCGGCCGACGCCTGCACCACGCCGTGTCCGGTCGCCCGCGCCATGTGGGCAGCCGAGGACGCGTGGCATCAGGCGCTCGCCGCGGTCACGATCGCCGACCTCGCCCGCGACGTCGACGCCACCTCCGGCCCCGAAGCACTTGTCGGCATCCAGACCTGGCTGACCAGCGGCGCCGGCTGAGGGCCTGTCACCCGGTGTGGCGTACCTCGGTGTCCCAGATCTGTGCCCACGGACGCCGCAGCCCCCGGCACACGTGGATGGGGCCGCCGTTCTCGTCGTTGTCCACCTCGACCCGCTGATCCACTCGCCCCGCGAGCGTGCACTCGTCGAACCAGGCGGTCAGCGGCTCCGGACGCTCCCAGCCGACCGCGATGACCACGTCCGCGCCAGCCGGCGGCTGGCCGAAGTCGACCATGCTGTTGTGCCCGGAGTACGCCTGCGGCAGCTCACGGACCGGACCGTAGCGGGCCAGCGCACCGGCCTCACCGTAGTTGCTGGTCAGGATGACCGCGCGGGGTCGCTCCTCGGGCGGCAGCCCACGATGGACGGCGGCGACCGAGTCGGCGAACGCCGGCCAGCCGATCGTCTCGCCGGCGTCGTAGTTGACGTCGACCACGAACCCGGGCAACCGCTCGGCCGGCAGCACCGGCAGCAGCAGCACGATGGTGGGTAGCAGGAGCGGCACCACGCCCAGCGCGAGCAGCCCTCGGCGCAGCCGGACCGACCCGCGCGACGCCCACCCGACGGTCACCACCGCCCCGGCGGCGGTGAGCACCAGCAGCAGCGGCGCGTCGTAGTAGCCCTTGCCGCCGGCGATCAGCACGATGCCGAACACCACCAACCAGGCCCAGCCCACCGCCCGGTAGGCCCGCCAGGCCGGGCGGCGCAGCAGCGCGACGAGGCCGGCGATCCAGATGGGTACGGCGTACGGGCTGATGATGACGAACTGGAGGGTCAACGCGTCGACGCGGCCACTGTAGGAGCTGTCGCCGTCGGCGATGGAGCCCGCCACGCCGAGCTGGGGAAAGCCGTGCGCCGCCTGCCAGATCAGGTTCGGTGCGGCCAGCAGCAGGGCGATCCCGGCGGCGGCGAGCACCCAGCGGTCGCGCAACAGCCGACGTGGCCCGGCGATGAGCACGCCGACGATCAGGCCCACGGCCAGCAGCGCGGGCAGCACCTTGCTGAGCATGCCCACGCCGAGCGCCAGCCCGATGCCCAGGGCCCAGCGGCTGTCGCCGGTGCGTAGCAACCGCACCGCACACCACGCCGCGGCGAGCCAGACCAGCAGGTCGACGGTGGTGGTGCTGAGCAGGTGCCCGCTGGCGAGCACGATGCCGGACAGCGCGGCCAACACCGCCGCGCAGGTCTGCGCACCGCGACCGGCGCCCAGCTCGCGGGCGATGGCGGCGACCAGCAGCACCGCGCCACCGGCCAGCAGTGCCGACGGGGTCCGCAGAATCACCAGGTTGTCCGGCGCGATCGTGTCCAGCAACCGGGCCAGCGCCGGGACCAGCGGGCCCTGGTCGACGTAGCCCCAGTCGAGGTGTCGGCCGGCGAGCAGGAAATACAACTCGTCACGGTGATAGCCGTAGCGGCCGGCGAGCAGCAGCAGGAGCACGCTTGTCGCCAGGGCCACCAGCCACGGGCCACGCGTGGGCGCACCGGGCTCCGGGGCTCCCGGCGGCGACGTCGGAACCGACCGCTGGGGTCGGTCAATGTCGATCACGGGCTCGCTCACCCGCTCATGATGACCGGCGGCGTGAGGGCGCGGGTGCCCGTGTGGGGGGCTGGCGGTCTCCCTGTGCGGGTGGCCCAGCCGAGTGCGAAGATCGGCTTTGTCACTCGGACCGAAAGGACGATATGCGCTATCGCACTCTGGGCGGCACCGGCACCGTGGTGTCGACCCTGTGTCTGGGCACGATGACGTTCGGGGCGGAGACCGACGAGGCCGGCAGCTTCGCCCAACTGGACCGGTTCGTCGAGGCCGGCGGCACCTTCATCGACACCGCCGACGTCTACTCCACGGGTGTCTCCGAGGACATCGTGGGGCGTTGGCTGCGGACGCGGCCCGACCTGCGCGACCGACTGGTGATCGCCACCAAGGGACGGTTCCCGATGGGTCCGGGCGCGAACGACGCCGGCCTGTCCCGGGTGCACCTCACCCGTGCCCTGGACGCCAGCCTGCGGCGGCTCGGTGTCGAGGCCGTGGACCTGTACCAGGCGCACGCCTGGGATCCGCTCACCCCGCTGCCGGAGACGCTGCGGTTCTTCGACGACGCGGTACGCGCCGGCAAGATCCGCTACGCGGGGGTCAGCAACTTCACCGGTTGGCAGTTGCAGAAGGCTGCCCTGCTCACCCAGCACCTCAACCTCACCCCGATCGTGACTCTGCAACCGCAGTACAACCTGCTGGCCCGGGAGATCGAGTTCGAGCTGGTGCCGGTCTGCGAGAACGAGGGCATCGGCATCCTGCCGTGGTCGCCGCTGGGTGGCGGCTGGCTGACCGGCAAGTACCAGCGCGACAGCACGCCCACCGGCGCGACCCGGCTCGGTGAGAACCCGCAGCGTGGCGTCGAGGCGTACGCCGGTCGGAACGCCGAGGAGCGCACCTGGCGGGTGCTCGACGCGGTGCGCCGGGTTGCCGACGAACGGGGTGTGTCCATGTCGGCGGTGTCGTTGGCCTGGCTGGCCGCCCGGCCGGCGGTCACCTCGGTGATCCTCGGCGCGCGTACCACCGAGCAGCTCGACGACAACCTGACCGCCGCGGACCTGGTCCTCGACGCCGAGCAGATGCGGTCGCTGGACGAGGCGAGCGCCCCGCTGGTGGGTGACTACCCGTACGGCGGGGCGGGTGTGCGACAGCGCGCCCGCGACCTGCCCACCGGGTCGTGATCGCCTTCCCCGAGCCGACCGACGCGGCCGGCAGCCGCACCGAGGTCTTCCTGCGCTACCTGGACTACTTCCGCGAGTCCATGGTGGCCAGGGTGTCCGCGTTGGCCGAGCCGGAGCTGCGGCGCAGCCGGCTGCCGTCCGGGTGGACCCCGCTGGAGTTGCTCACGCATCTGCGCCACGTCGAGCGGCGCTGGGTCGAGTGGGGTTTCCAGGGCCGGAACGTCGCGCAGCCGTGGGGCGACCGCCGCGACGACCGCTGGTACGTCGCCCCCGACGAGACGCGGGAGGACCTGGTGGCGGCGCTGCGGGCGCAGGGCGCGCACACCACGGCGGTGGTGACGGCGCACGACCTGGCGGAGGTCGGCGCGCCGGGGGAGCGCTGGAACGGCGCGGCCCCGGCGACGCTGGAGCGGGTGCTGTTCCACCTGGTTCAGGAGTACGCCCGCCACCTCGGTCACCTCGACGTGGTCGCCGAACTCGCCGGCGGGCCGACCGGAGAGTGACGCCGCCGGCCCGACGGTGACGACGAGGCGCGGGCGGTGCGGCGGCAGTGCGCGGTGAACGAGGTCAATGCGGCGGGGTGCGAAATCGCCGTTGTGACAGAGAAGAGGAAATTCGCTGTCCCGCCACCGATGTCGCTCCGGGTCCAGACCAGCGTGCGGCTGACGCCGACGTCCACGCCCGGGTACCCCGGTCACCTGGGGCGGTGCGGGCAGATTCGCCGCAGTGTCTCGTCCCCGGTGCACCGGCGAGACCCCCGACTTGTCGCTCTGTCATTGATGCGTCACCGTCAGTGATGGTCTTTTCGTGTTGGCGAATGGAAGGCTGCCGATGGCCGCCCGGCCCGCGGCGCGAGCCGTCCAGGGCCGAGCAGCCCGCGAAGGGGGCAGATCTTCCGCCGTTCGTCTTCCAGAAGGGTGTCACGTCATGCGAGCTGGATTCTCTGATCGCACCAACGACGAGTTCCTGCAAGAGGTACTGGCCAAGATCAACCAACTGCGGGCACGGCACGGATCGCCGCCGCTCACCCTCGACCCGGAACTCGTGGAGTATGCGAAGTCGCGGGCGTCCTTCATGGCCGAGGCCACCAAGCTCACCCATGAGGGCCTGCGACCGGACACCGGTGAGAACGCTTCGTGGGCGGGCGCCTCGACCGGCCCCACGGCGGGCTCGGGAACTGCCGCGGTAGACAACTGGTACGCCGAGAACAGCAACTACGACTTCGCCACGGGCGAACCCATCGACTCCACGAAGGCCATCGGGCACTTCACCGCACTGGTGTGGAAGAACACCACGAAGCTGGGCGTAGGGCGGGTCGCCGGCCAGGGCACGAAGTGGTGGGAGACCTTCATCGTGGCCAACTTCTCGCCGCCCGGGAACATGGAGGGCCAGTACGTGATGAGCGTGGGGCCCGCGAGCTGACACACGGCCCCTCTCGCAGCGGGGCGTGCCGGCGATGGCCGGTGCGCCCCGCTCCGCGCCAGTCGAGTGGCCGACGTCCATCATTCCCGAGCGACGCGGACCTCCTGATCAGCCGATCTCCTCGATGGTCGGCGCGGGTGTCGTCGCACCATCCTTGCGTCGCATCGCCGGTGGCAGTCGCAGCGCGACGATGCCGGTGGCCACCAGGCCGCCGACGCCCGCGACCACCAGGGTCACCGGAGCGGACGTGACGTCGAGCAGCAGGCCACCGGCGAGGTAGGACAGCGCGGCGGCGACCCCGATCGCGCCGTACAGGTTTCCGAAGACCCGGCCGAGCATGCCCGGCGGGACCGTCCGTTGCAGCAGCGTGCTGGAGGCGACGTCCATGGCCGCCAGTCCGAGCCCACGGACCCCCTGGAGGGCGATCGCGGCGGCGACGGCCCAGGCGAGCCCGGTCAGCAGGTTCCCGAGACTGCTGACCCCGAAGCCCACGATCAGCAGCAGCGACATCGACGCCCGGGTGCCCCACCGGGACAACATGGCGTACCCGACGACGAGCCCGACGCCGACCGCGCCCAGCAGCAACCCGACCGCCCAACTGCCCACCTCGAAGGTGTCCCGGGCCAACACCAGCAGTGCCACGTCGTCGACCCCGTTGAAGGCGACCACCGCGGTGAAGCCCAGGAAGATCACCCGTACCGTCGGGACGCTCAGCAGATAGCCGATTCCCGATCGGGCCTGCCGCAGGAGGGACGGCTGGCGCCCCTCCTGGGTCACCGCCGGGATCGAGGGGAGCGTCGCGAGCAGCACGGCCGAGACGAGGAACGACACCGCGTCGACGAGCAGCACGCCACGCAGACCCACGAGCGGGAACAGGGCCGCGGCGAGGAGCGGGCCGGCCGCCTCCGCCGCGTTCGAGCCGAACCCGACTGTGGAGTTGGCGGTCTCCAGGTCGCGGTCGGCGACAAGCGCGGGCACCGCCGCCCGCGACGCCGGTTGAAAGATCTGCGAGGCGGTGGCGCGAATCGCGACGAGGGCCAGCAGCACCGGCAGCGGCGGCAGTGTCACCACGATCACCAGCAGCACCGCGGCCTGGACGAGTTCACAGGCGACCATCAGCCGCCGGAGGTTGAGCCGGTCGGCGAGGGCCCCGCTGAAGGGACCCAACAGTGACGGCGCGAGATCTCCGACGAGCAGCAGGAGGGAAACCGCGACTGCCTTTCCCGTCGTCTCGCTGACGTGCAACATGAGCGCGACAAGGCTGAGCGAATCGCCCGCGTACGAGACGAGCCGGGCCGAGAAGAGAGCACGAAGGGGTCGACTGCGGCGAAGCAGTTGAGTGGGACGCAGCGAGTCGCTGCCGGTCGCTGCGCCCGACATCGTGAATCCCCCGATTCATGGAGGTGCCGTTGAGCGACCAGCCTCTGGGTGAGGCTAACCATTCCGGCGTCGGAGAGCGCGCGATTAATGCCGGGTGCGGGACGGGCGGCTGAGACACCTGCGTGGCGATGCCCGTCGCGCAGGGGTTCGTCGTCGGGATCGGGACGGCTCAGCGGGCTTCGGCCCAGCCGACGAATCGCGGGGTGAGGTCGGGCGACGTGCCGCCCGGGTTGAGCGTGGTGAGGTCGGCTGCGGCTGTCTGCTGAAGCGCTGCCAGGTGGGCCAACAGGCCGGGACGATCCTCGCGGTACTCGCCGAGCAGCCGCAGCTTCGCGGCCGAACACGGCCACCGGATGCCACAGACCCGGCACCGCCACGACGGCCGCAACGGAGAGTGCGGCGGGCGGGGCATCAGCCGACCCTCACGGGACCGGTACGCCGGCTGGGTGCGGGCCGGCGGGTCGCGGTGGCCCGGCGCGGGGACAACGCCTGGATCCGTACGCCCGCACGCATGACGAACAGTTCGCGCCGTGCGATCGCCTCGCCCTTCGGGTTCAGCTCGTAGGCGTCGAGCCAGAGCCATCCGTCGTAGGTGTGTCGGTCGGGCAACTCGCGGATGACCCGGACGACAATCGGTGTGCGGAACTGGACGCTGGCGGCGGTGCTCAGCAGGATCACGTCCCCCGCCCGCAGGGTGCCGGTCATCGCGGCTCCGGTGGTGTCGGCCGGCGCTGCTCCGGCTTTCTCGGCTGGCATCGATGCCCCCTGGCTGGCGTTGGGAAGGGGGCCGCCCCGTCGGGGCGGCCCCGCCACGAACGCGTCCGCCGGGTTCGGGTCCCTGCCGGCCGCGCCGTCTACACCGCACCTTTCCGGGAGTTGCTGGACAATCACACAGCGTTATGCAATCTTCTTTGGACGGTTGATTTGTTCCAAGGGAGGGACGGCATGAACCATGCCTTTGTCGCGGCGCTCGCCGAGGCGGGTCACACGGCCGAGAGCCTCGCAGGTCGCATCGGTGTGCACCCCAAGACCGTCGCGAGATGGGCAAACCCGGGCCACATTCCGCAGAATCGACACCGCTCCACCGTCGCGGATTTGTTGGCAAAAGACACCGACGCGCTTTGGCCGGACGTCGTCCGTCGTCGCGAGCCGGTGTGGTTCCGGCGATGGGTCGACATCGAGCGCGAGGCGGTGACGCTGCGGTCGTTCGAATTGGCCTGGGTGCCCGGGCTGTTGCAGACCGAGGCGTACGCGCGGGCGACCCTGGCGGGTGGGGTGCTGAGAGCGGACGCGGTAGACGAGTTCGCCGCGGCGCGGATCGCCCGGCAGGCGATCCTCACCCGCGACAGCGGGCCGCTGCTGATCGCCGTGCTGGACGAGGCGGTGCTCCGGCGACGCGTCGGCGACGACCGCGCCCTGATGGCGGCGCAACTCACCCGCCTGCTCGGGCACGCCGAGACCGACAGCGTCCAGCTCCACATCGTTCCGGCGGACGCGCCCAGCTATCCCGGTCTGGACGGCCCGTTCACCATCGCCGACATGCCGGACGGGTCGCGGGTCGCGCACGTCGACGGCCCGGCGCAGGCGCAGATCCTCGACCAGCCATCGGAGCTTGTTAACCTGGAACGACGGTGGGAGCGTATTCGCGGAGAGGCACTGCCCCGAGGGCGTTCCTTGGACCTTCTGAGAGAAGCGGCAGCATCATGGACCTGAGCGGCGCGCGGTGGCGTAAGAGCACGAGGAGCGGCGGCAACGGCGGCAACTGCGTCGAGGTCGCCGACAACCTCCCGGGAGTGGTCCTCGTGCGGGACACGAAGGATCGCGACGGCGGCACCCTGACCTTCAGCCCGCAGGCGTGGCGTGGCTTCGTCGCGATGACCCGCGACGCCGGCTGACCGAGCACACCGCACACAGGCTCCCGGCGCTGGTCGGGGGCCTTTCGCGTGAGCGCGCACCGTCCGGCTCACCGGACGCCGACGGCCGCCCACGGGGTCGGCGGCCAGCGGTGTCAGCGCGTACCCCAGCGACACCACCCCAGTCGGCGGCCGGCCGAACGCGGCGGAAATCGCCTGGCGGTCCGCGTACCTCTGCTGCGAGGGTGACCGGCGTGACTGCCCACACTCTGGCCGGGGCCCTGGCCGACGACGGACGACGACGGATCTTCGCGGCGATCGTGCTCGGCGCGACAAGCGCGGCGCAGGTCGCCGAGCGCACCGGCCTGCCGGCGCGGGTCGTGCTCAGCGGGGTTCGCCGGCTCACCGACGCGGGCCTCGTCGCCGGCGCGGACGGCGCGCTCGCGGCCGACGAGGCGTCGTTGCGGGCGGCCGCCCGCGACAGCCGCCCGGCCGACGACACCGACCCGGCCGCCGATCCGGTGCTGCGGACCTTTCTGCGCGGGGACGTCCTGGTGGGTCTGCCGGCGCAGCCGAAACGGCGGCGCGTCCTGCTCGCGCACATCGCCGAGCGGTCGTTCGAGCCGGGCGCCCGCTATCCGGAGCGGGCCGTCGACGAGGCGCTCAAGGCGTGGTGCGTGGCGGGCGGGTCGGACCACGCCACGCTGCGTCGGTATCTCGTCGACGAGCAGTTGCTCACCCGCGCGCGCGGCATCTACCAACGGCCCTAATCCTCGACGGCGCAAACCGTCTGGTCACGGAGCAGCTTGCTAGCCTCGGCGCATGACCTCCTGCACGCCCGCCGACGGCCCACCGGATCTGTTGTTCCTGCTCTCCTGGGCGAGTCACGCGTTGCAGACCGAGCACGCCGCGGGGCTGACCGAGATGGGCATCTCGCCGCGGGCGCACTACGTGCTGGCGCAGGCGCACACCGGCGAGCTGACCCAGCGGGAGATCGGCGAACGGTGCGGCGTGGACAAGACCACGATGGTCGTCACGCTCGACCAGTTGGAGCGGGCCGGGCTGGCCGAGCGCCGTCCGTCACCGACGGATCGGCGGGCCCGGCTGGTCGTGGTGACGCCGGCGGGGGAGCAGGTCCTGCAACGGGCGCGGCAGGTGGTCCGGCGCATCCAGGACGACCTGCTCGCGACCCTGCCCGAGCAGGACCGGGAGGCCTTCCTGCGAGCCCTGCTGGCGTTGGTGAGTGGCCCGCTGGCCACCACCTCCCCGTACGCGCCGGGGGCCCGCTCCGGCTGTTAGGTCCGAGAAAGATAGTTCCGAACAAGACTATCTGCTACGGTCGTACTCGTTCGTTTCCCCCTGAACGAGGAGCCGTCATGAGCGCTACCGCCGTCACGTCCCCCACCACCTCGACCCTGCGCCGCCGTGCCCTCGGTGTCGCCGCCGCCGTGGTGGCCGCCCTGGTCATCTGGGCGATCGGCGCGCTGGCCGGAGTCGACTTCACGATCGAGAGCCCGGGTCAACCCGCCATCGACATCGGAGCCGGCGCGATCCTCACTGTCGCCCTGGGGGCCGCCCTGCTCGGCTGGGCGGCGCTGGCCCTGTTGGAGCGATTCGCCCCACGGGTCGCCCGGCCGGTCTGGATCTCCCTCGCTGTGGTGGTGACTGTGGTGTCCCTCGTCCCGCTGTTCGGCGTCGAGGCCACCGGCGGCGCGAAGCTGACCCTCGGCGCGACGCACCTGGCCGTGGCGATCCCACTGATCGCCCTACTGCCCACCCACCGCCGCTGACCGCCTCGATAAAAGCTGTTGACCGGGCGGTGATGATCGACTGGTGACCACCACCGCCCGGCCAACCTGGACGATCAGCGCCAGCCGACCCGACCAACCCGACGCGGTGTTGCTGCTGCGCGAGTACATGACCGAGATGGTGGTGCGCTATCACCGTCGGCCGGCCCTGCCCGGCGAGGTCGACGAGGCGCTCGCCGAGATGCCCAGCGACGACCTGGCCCACCCGGACGGCCTGCTGCTGCTCGCCCACCACGGCGACGACCTGGCCGGCTGCGCCGGGCTGCGCTGGCATTCGGGCTGGGCCGAGCTGACCCGGGTGTTCGTCCGACCCGCCCATCGGGGCGCGGGTGGCGGCGCCGCGCTGCTGGCCGCCGTTGAGCAGCGGGCCACGGCGGCCGGCGCGGACCGGATTCGACTCGACACCCGCGCCGACCTGGTCGAGGCCCGCGCCCTGTACGCCCGGCACGGCTACGCGGAGATCCCGGCGTACTCGCAGGGTCCCTACGCCGAGCACTGGTTCGAGAAGCGGTTGTCCTGAGCGGTTGACGCCGGTCGGCGGGTGCGCTAAATAAGAAGAGGAAGTTGAGTCACCCCGGCTCAACTCATCACCTTCGGCCAGGAGATCCGAGGAGGCATGACCATGTTGATGCGTACCGACCCGTTCCGCGAGATCGACCGGCTCGCCGAGCAGTTCTTCGGTACGGCGGCCCGTCCCGCGATGATGCACCTGGACGCCTACCGCGACGGCGACCACTTCTACGCGGCGTTCGACCTGCCCGGCGTCGACCCGGACACCATCGACTGCACCGTCGAGCGCAACGTGCTCACCGTCCGCGCCGAGCGTCGCCGGGCCAGTGGCGACGGCGTCGAGTTGGTCGCCGCCGAACGCCCGATGGGCACCTTCACCCGGCAACTGTTCCTGGGGGACACACTGGACACCGACAAGCTGGAAGCCGGGTACGAGCACGGGGTGCTGACGCTGCGCATCCCGGTCGCCGAGCGCGCCAAGCCCCGCCGCGTGACCATCACCGCCAACGGCGACGGGCGTCGGCAGATCAACGCATGATCACGATGTCGGGTGGGATCGGCGCGCCTGCACGCTGATCCCACCCGAGGCTGAGAGCCTTTTTCACATGGTGTTCTCCGACGCTCCGGTGCTGGCCCGCCCGTCCGCGCCACCCGCGCTGCCGAGTGGACCCGTCGAGGTCACCGAGGCGTGGCTGCGTAACCGGCGGTTGTCCGAGCACACCCGCGACGCGTACCGGCGCGACGTCACCGGCTGGCTCACCTGGTGCGCCGGGCGTGACCTCGACCCGCTGCGGGCCACGTTCCTGCACGTCAACGACTACGCGCGCGCGTTGGAGTCCACCGTCGCCGCCCGCAGCGGCCGACCGCTGACCCCGGCGACCGTGGCGCGGCGGCTCTCCGCGCTGTCCAGTTGGTACGACTTCCTGGTGAAGTTGGGCGCGGTGGCGGCCAACCCGGTCTCCGGGGCGGACCGACCCCGCGTCGACCGGGACCACTCCGCCACCCTCGGGCTCACCCCGGAGGAGGTGGACGCCCTGCTCGGCGCCGCCGACGCGGACACCGGCCCGACCGCCCTGCGCAACCGGGCGGCGATCGCGCTCCTCGCCGACCTGGGCCTGCGGGTCGGGGAGCTGATCTCGCTGGACCTGACCGACCTCGGCACCGAACGCGGCCATCGCAGCGTGCGCTTCGTCGGCAAGGGCGGCAAGCAACGCCGCCGGGCCCTCACCCCCGGCAGCGGGTACGCCGTGGACGCCTACCTGGCCCAGCGGGCCGCGGCCACCGGCGTGTCAGTGCCCCAGTTGACCGGCCCGCTGCTGGTCACCGCCAGCGGTGCCCGGCTGGACCGGCACTCGGTGTTCCGGATGGTCCGCCGGCTTGCCCGCGCCGCCGGCATCCCGGCCTGGGCGAAGCTGTCGCCGCACTCCCTGCGGCACGCCTTCGCCACCACCGCCCGCTCCGAGGGCGTGCCACTGGAGGACGTGCAGGACGCGATGGGTCACGCCGACCCGCGCACCACCCGCCGCTACGACCGCGACCGGCACAACCTCGACCGCGACCCGGCCTACGTGGTGTGGGCGGCCCGGTCCCGCCGCCGCAGCTGACGGCCGCCGACCCCCGACAGGTTCGGCGCGTCTGCGCGTCGGACCCTCGTCCTACGGTCGACGGATGAGACACGGACTGGAGATCTCCTGTGGTGGCGCCACCATCGAGGCGTCGACTCTGGTGGAGCTGGGTGAGCTGGCCGAGCACGCCGGCTGGGACGGCGTGTTCCTGGAGGACTATCTGATCTACTACTCCGGCGACGAGCCGTCCACCTACGACCCGTGGCTGGTGCTCACCGCGATCGCCGGCCGCACCGACCGGGTGCGGCTGGGCACCACGGTCACCGCGCTGCCCCGACGCCGGCCGGCGAAACTGGCGCGGGAGGTCCTCACCCTCGACCATCTCAGCGCGGGCCGGGCCACCGTGGCGGTCGGTGTCGGGGACCCCGCCGACCGTGGGCTGGCCGCGTTCGGCGAGCAGACCGAGCTGGCGGTGCGCGCCGCGATGCTCGACGAGGGTCTCGACCTGCTGACCGGGCTGCTCAGCGGCGAGCGCGTCGACCACCACGGCACCCACTACCGCGCCGACGGGGTCGCGCTACGACCCGCGCCGGTGCAGTCGCCCCGGGTGCCGGTCTGGGTCGGCGGCAGCATGCAGGCCGGGGCGGTGCGCCGCCGCGCGGCCCGCGCCGACGGCATCGTGCCGTACAAGCTCACCGACACCGACGGGTGGTCCGACTTCACCCCCGACGAGGTCCGCGAGTTGGTCAGCGCCCTGCCACCGACGCGCGCCGACGGCCAGCCGTTCGACGTGGCGATCGGCGGCCGGCGGCGACGACCCGACGAACGCGCGTACGTCGATCAGCTCGCGACGGCCGGCGCGACCTGGTGGTTGGAGTTCGTCCCGCCCGGCGACCCGGCGACGATGCGTGCCGCCGTCGCCCGGGGCCCCCTGCGCTGACCGCCGGATCAGGGGACCGCGAGGGGCCAGAACGTCACGCCGGCCGTGCCGTCGCGGCAGATCAGACCGGTGCCGGCCCGTCGGCAGTTGGTCAGACCCGCCGGAAGCACCATGGACACCCGAGGACCGTCGCGTCCCAGCGTGGCGACCAGCGAACTCCTGCCGTCCGCCGCCATTCCCAGCACCACCAGGGGCTCCGCCGGCACCAGCGGGCCCGCCACCGTGCGCCAGCGCGCCCCGGCCGGCCACGTCCACACCCGCGCCCCGGTGCCCGCGTCGATCGCCCAGCGTCCCTGCTCGTCCTGCCCGCAGATCAGGCCCTGGCAGGGCCGCATGGTCAGCTCACCCGGCTCCGCCGGCGCCTGCCACCGCGGCACCAGCCCCGGCAGGTCGTACCCGGTCAGCGTCACCGCGTCGCCACTGGGATGACGCAGCACCAGGTGTGCGCCGACGACCTGGGGGTTGTCCGGGCCGTAGTCGGCCGGCGGAAGCTGTCCCCGCCCGTGCTCGGTGCCGTCGCGGGCGTCGAGCAGTCGGGCCACCCCGTCGTCGCGCACCAGCAGCACCCGCCCGGGCAGGCCGGGCAACGCCCGGAGCACCGCCGTGGACGGCAGCGAAACCGACCACCGGGTCGCGCCTGTGGTCCGGTCGACGCCGTGCACGGTGCCCTCGACCCGCCGTCCCGGTTCGGAGGCGCTGCGCACCTCGCTCACCGCGACCGCGGCGTCCCCGGCCGCGTACACCCGCTCGGGTCGTTGCCACACCTGCTGGCCGGTACGCATCGACCGCGCGGTGGTCATCCGCCCCCCGCGCGCCTGGTCGCGTTCGACGAGCAGCAGCAGGTCACCGGCGACCTCGGCGAACCATCCCGCGGCGGGTGGCACGGTGACCCGCCACCGCGGCGGGCCGTCCGGCGCGGCCGAGTCGTAGGCGCTCACCGTCGGCGGGTTCGAGTCCGGGTCGACGACCAGCAGCAGCGGCCCCGCGCCGAGCACTGTTGCCCGGGCGGGCACCGCCAGCGCGACCGAGGGCGTCAGCCGCGCGGCCGGGGCGGCACCGCCGAGCAGCGCACAGACCGCCACCAGCACCGCCACCCGCCACCGGCGGGACAGCCGCAGCGGTGGCGGGTGCTCGTCCAGGGGCACGCCCCGGTCGTCACCCAGCTCGATCAGCACCGACATTCGCGCCACCCGTCCGCTCGCGCCGCCCGTCTCAGCAGAGCAACTCCAGGTGGTGGTGGGCGTCCTCGGCGATCTCCTCGTGCCGCAGCCAACGCCGCGCCCACAGCCGGGCCGCCAACTCCGCCTGCTCGTCACCCCACGCGGCGTGCTCGACGAGCAACGCGGTGGTCAGCGCGTACGCCAGGCGCAGCGCCAGACCACGGGCACCGGCCTGCACCGCGGCGGCGCCCGGATCGGCCGTCACCGAGGTGATCGTGTCGCCCAACCGCGCGGCGGCGGCGGCCAGCGTGTCGGCAAGCGTCGGCGACAGCGGTCGGGCCAGGTCGACCGCGGCGGCGAGCCGGCCCAGCACCGGCGTCCCGGCGTCCTCGCGGGTCAACGCGCGCAGCACGTCCAGGGCCAGCACGTTCGTGGTGCCCTCCCAGATCGGCAGCACCTGCGCGTCGCGCAGCAACCGGGGCACGCCGGTGTCCTCCACGTAACCGGCCCCACCGAAACTCTCCACGTACTCGCTGGCGGAGCTGACGGCCAGCCGGCCGGTGGCCAGCTTCGCCAGCGGCGCCACGATCCGCAGCTCCGCCGCGGCCGCCGGGTCCGCGCCGACCTCGACCCGCCCCAGCAGGGCGAACGCGTGCCCAGCGAGGGCGAACGCGCCCGCCGCGTCGACCGCGAGGGTGCCCAGCGTGGCCCGGTGCAGCGGCGAGGACACCAGCGGCCCGCCGGCGACGTGCCGCACCTCGGCGTACGCGCGGGCGTAGTCCAACCCGCGTCGCATCCCACCGGCCGCGGCGGCGGCGTTGTGCACCCGGGTCACCACGACCAGGGTCATCGCCCGGGCCAGGCCGGGCACCGCCGGATCACCCAGCGGAAGCGCGTACGCGTCGTGCAGACCGATCTCGGCGGTGGGCAACGCGCGGGTGCCGAGCTTGTCCTTGAGGCGGCGCACGATGACCCCCGACGCGGGCGCGCCCGGCGCCCCGCCGATGCTCAACGGCGAGTCGGCCGCGTAGCGGGGGACCAGGAACGGCGCGAGGACCCGGCTGCCGCGCCCGGCGCCCTCCGGCCGGGCCAGCGCCACCGCCATCGCCGCGTCGGCGGCCGAGCAGAACCACTTCTCCCCGGTCAGCCGCCAGGACCCGTCCGCCGCGGGTCGGCCGACCGTGCTCGACCGGCCCAGGTCGGAGCCGCCCTGCGACTCGGTCATCCACTGCCCGCTGGTGATCGCCGTGGCCGGGTCCGTGGCGACCAGTCGGGGCAGCCACGCGTCGCGGACCCCGGCGTCCACGTCGGGCATGCTGAGCAGCGCCGCCGCCCCGTCGGCCATCGCCACCGGGCAGGAGAACGTCGCCGACTCCGGCCCGTACAGGTGCAGCAGGGCGTGTTGCACGACCCGCGCGGCGGCGCCCCAGGTGCCGCGCGCGTCGGTCAGGTAGGGAAGCGCGACCACGGCGTGCCGGGCGGCGGCGGCGCGCTGCGCCTGCCAACCGGCGGAGGTGTCGATCCGGTCGATCCGCGCGCCCCACGGGTCGTAGCGGACAAGCGTCGGCGGGTGCGCCTCCGCGTCGGCGTGCGCCGCGCGTAGCGGCCCGGTGACGTCGGCGGCCAGGTCGGCGAGGCGTCCCTTCGCGGCGGCGTGCCCATCCGGTCCGAGGTGTCGCTCCAGCCAGGAACGCAGCAGGCCGTCACCGGCGTACGGGTCGACGGGAGGTGGTACCGGCTGCACGAAGCGGCTCATCGATCGACTCCTGGCACTGCTCGGGGGGTGTGCGCCGACGGTAGACGATCCGTGGCCGATCCGAACAGGGCGGTCGCACCCATCCAGGTTCGGTCGATTTCCGACTTGTCGCACGTGAGCGCGATCGTGTTCTCTACGGTCGGTAGTCGTGGGTGCCGGCCAGGGTTGGAGCCGACCGGCCCGGCGCAACCGCCCGATGCGCACCGGGCTCGCGTTCGCCGGGTTCGGTGTGGCGCTGTGCTGCGTCGGGGTGGCCGGGCTGGCCGCCTGGAACCTGCAAACCGTCCGCCAGGCCGCCGGCCCGATCCGGGACACCGCCGACGACTTCCTCAGCGAGGTGGCCCTGGGCGACAGCGACCGGGCGTACGACCGGCTCTGCGCGGACGCGCGCAGCCGGTGGAGCGCGATCGGCTTCACCAGTTGGGTACGGACACCGCCGATGGTCACCGACTACGAGATCACCGACGTGTCGGTCGCCACCCGCAGCGGACGACCGCACGGCACGGTGACCGTGAAGGTGACCCGCGACGGCGGGCTCAGCGAGGAACGACGCCTGCCGGTGGTCCGTGAGAGCGGGGACTGGCGGGTGTGCGGTGACCCCTTCTGAGCCACCGGCCATCACCCCGGTACGTCCCTGGCTGTTGCGCCCGCGCACGGGGGTGCAGCCGACCACCTCGACGGAACTCTTCTTCGACCTGGTCTTCATCTTCAGCGTCACCCAGCTGTCGCACTACCTGATCGAGCACCCGGACTGGCGGGGCGCCGGACGTACGGCGCTGTTGCTGGCGCTCGTCTGGTTCGTCTGGGTCTACACCACCTGGCTGACCAACTGGTTGCAACCGGATCAGGGACCGGTGCGGGTCCTGCTGATCGGGGTGGCGCTGGGCAGCCTGTCGATGTCGGCGGCGATCCCGCAGGCGTTCGCCGACACCGGTCTGCTCTTCGCGGTGGTCTACGTGGCCGTGCAGGTGGGCCGCTCCCTGTTCGCGATGTGGGCGGTGCAGGGCAGCCCGTGGCTGGTCGACGGATTCCAGCACCTGCTGCCCTGGTTCTTCGCGACGTCGGTGCTCGTGGTGCTCGGCGGCCTGGTCGACGCGGTCGCCCGGGAGGCGTTGTGGGCGACGGTGATCGTGATCGAGATCGTCGGCCTCTCCAGCGGTTACCCGCTGCCGGGGCGGGGTCGCACCCGCGCCGAACGGTGGATGGTGGAGGGTGGGCACCTCGCCGAACGATCCTCGGCGTTCGTCCTGATCGCGCTGGGCGAGTCGATCCTGGTCACCGGCAGCACGTTCACCTCGCACGTGGACCTGGCCACGGCGGGGGCGTTCCTGCTGGCGTTCGCCGGTTCGGTGGCGCTGTGGTGGGTGTACTTCGCCCGGTCGGCCCCGGCCGCGACGGAGGTGATCGCGGGGGCGGGCGAGCGTACCGGCGCGTTGAGCCGGGTCGCGTTCAACTACCTGCACCCGGTGATCGTCGCCGGGGTGATCGTCGCCTCCGCGGGCGACGAGCTGCTGCTGCGGGAGCCCGGCGCGCCCACCACCACCGTCGCCGCCCTGTTCGTCCTCGGTGGTCCGGCGTTGTTCCTCGCCGGGCACGCCGCCTACACGGCGTGGCTGTGGCGACGCCCGCCGACCAGCCGGATCACCGCCGTGCTGGTGCT
Source organism: Micromonospora sp. NPDC049175 (assembly GCF_043197345.1). NCBI lineage: Bacteria > Bacillati > Actinomycetota > Actinomycetes > Micromonosporales > Micromonosporaceae > Micromonospora > Micromonospora sp. NPDC049175. Next base: position 105,095 of record NZ_JBICSY010000012.1, read on the forward strand.
GCTGGCACTGGTGCCGGTCTGCGTGGGGCTGGGCGTGCCCGTCGCGGTGTGCGCCGCGCTGGCGTTGGCGGTGACCGTCGCCGTGATCGTGGCCGACCGGTCGCGGGTACGGTCCGCCGCCGCCCGAGGACCGTCCTGACCCACCCGTGGCACTGCGTCGGTTCTCGGACGACGCCAGCGTGGGCGGGCCGCCGGATGGCTAGCCTGGGTCTGCCGGTGTCTCAGTCGCGGGGGCCGAGGTCGCCGCTGCGGTAGTGCCGGCGGCAGAGCACCTGGTAGCGCACCTCGGCGGTGTCGACGGTGTCGCCGATGACGACCTGCGCGCCCTCGCGGACCACCCGCCCGTCGACGACGCGGGCGTTGAGCAGCCCCTCCCGCCCGCACCAGCAGAGCACCTCGACCTGGATGCGGGCCACCTCGTCGGCCAACTCGAAGAGGCGTTGCGCGGCGGGGAACAGGCAGGACCGGAAGTCGGTGGCCAGGCCGAACGCGAACACGTCGACGTCGTAGCTGTCGACCAACTCGGCCATCTGCTCGACGTGCTCGACGGTGTAGAAGCACGCCTCGTCGCAGATCAGGTAGTCCACGCGTACCCCGTCGGCCCACCGGCCGCGGACCAGGGCCCGCAGGTCCAGGTCGTCGGTGATCTCGATGGCCTCGTGGGCCAGGCCGATGCGGGTGGTGACCTGCGGGCCCAGCGACCTGTCGATGCGGGTGGTGACCAGCCCGCGGCGGCCCTGCCGGGCGTGGTTGTAGTTCATCTGCAACGCCATCGTCGACTTGCCGCAGTCCATCGGCCCCCAGAAGAACTTCAACGCCGCGGCGTGCACCGGACGCCCGTCCAGCCCGCGCGCGGCCGCGCACCCGGCCGGTGCGTGCGGCTGCCCGGGGAACGGGTGGGCCAGGCAGGTCGGAGCGGTGGCGGCGTCGTCTGTCACGGTCGGGCAGCCTAGCCGATCGGCCGAGGCTGATCTGTCGCGCGCGGGACGCGTGCTCAGAGCACCCGGGGCGGGGTGTTGCCGGCGGCGACGATGGCACGGCGGATCGGCACGGCGGCCAGCAGCGCGAAGCCGACCACGAAGAAGATCAGCAGTGAGACCAGGCCCACCCGGTAGGAGGAGGTGAGCTGGAACACCAGGCCGAAGGCGAGCGGGCCGAGCCAGCTGGTGCCCTTGTCGCTGATCTCGTAGAAGCCGTAGTACTCGCCTTCCTTGCCGACCGGGATGAGCTGGCTGAACAGCGACCGGCTCAGCGCCTGGCTGCCGCCGAGGACCAGTCCGATGCCCGCGCCGAGGATCATGAACGGCACCGGCGCCTCGGCGGGCAGCCGGAACGCGGCGATGATCACACCGGTCCAGAGCACCAGGCTGAGCAGCACGGTCTTCCACGCGCCGATGCGCCTGGCCAACGCGCCGAGGCTCAGCGCCCCGCCGAAGGCGAGGAACTGCACCAGCAGGATCGTGATGATCAGGGTGCTCTGCTCCAGGCGCAGCTCCTCGGTGCCGTACTGGCTGGCCAGGGTGATGACGGTCTGGATGCCGTCGTTGTAGACCAGGAAGGCGAGCAGGAAGAACAACGTCAACGGGTACGCCTTGATCTCCCGCATGGTCCGGGCGATCTGCCGGAACCCGTCGGTGACCACGTTGCCGCCGCCACCGGCCAGCGCCGCGGCACTGGGGTGCTCGCGCATCCAGCGCAGCGGCACCACCGTGAACAGCGCCCACCACACCCCGGCGGACACGATCGACCAGCGGGCCAGGTCCAGGGTGCGTTGCGGGTTGTCGCCCTCGTCGAGCAGGGTGATCGCGACGAGGTTGAGCGCCAGCAGCAGACCGCCGCCGAGGTAGCCGATCGCCCAGCCGCGGCTGGAGATGCCGTCGCGTTCGTCGGGGCCGCCGAGCTGCGGCAGGAACGAGTGGTACACCACGACCGCCGCGCCGAAGGAGATGTTGGCGACCAGGAACAACGCCCCGCCGAGCAGGTAGCGGTCGCCGGTGACGAAGGCCATCAGGATCGTCGCGCCGGCGCCGGTGAACGCGGCCCCGCCGAGCAGCCGCTTCTTGTGCGCCGACCGGTCGGCGATCGCCCCGATGACCGGCAGCACGAACACGGTGAGGATCACCGACAGCGAGATCAGGTACGGGTAGTAGGACCCGGGGGCCACCCGGATGCCCAGCGGGTAGACGAACCCGTCGCAGGTTTTCGCGCCCAGCTCGCAGCCGGCGGCCAGCTTGGTGACGGTGGTGAGGAACGGGCCCAGGAACACGGTGATGACAGTGGTCTGGAACGCGGAGTTGGCCCAGTCGTAGATGTACCAGCCCCTGCGCTCACGGCGGGTGCTCGCCGGGGGCGGGGTGTCATCCACCGTGGGGGTCACGGTCTCGGCCATCCGGGGGTCCTTCGACGGATCAGGCGGCCCAGTGGCCGCGGCTGCGGTAGACGTCGCGCAGCACGCCGACGTGATCGGTCATGATGCCATCCACACCGAGATCCAGTAAGTCGTGCATCTGGTCGGGTTGGTCGATCGTCCAGACGTGCACCTGAAGGCCGAGCCGGTGGCAGTAGTCGAGGAACCGGCGGTCCACCACCGGCACCCGCCCGTAGCGCGGCGGCACCTGCGCGGCGACCACCGACGGTGGCAGCCGCAGTGCCCGCCCGTGCAGGGAGGCCAGCCGCAGCCGGGCCACCCCACGCATGCCGAGGCTGGTGGCGACCCGTCCCTGCGTGAGCGCGCGCAGCCGGGTCAGGCGGGCGTCGCTGAACGACGCGAGCAGCACCCGGTCGCCGGCGCCGACCCGGGTCACCGTCGCGACCGTCGGCGCGACGCCGCCGTCGGCCTTCACGTCGATGTTGAAGCGGACCTGCGGCCAGGCGCCCAGCACCTCGTCGAGCCGGGGTACGACGGCAGCGCCGCCGACGCGTACCGAGGCGAGGTCGGCCCAGCTCAGCTCGGCGATGCGCCCCGCCTCACCGGTGACCCGGCGCAACGTCGGGTCGTGGAAGATCACCGCCACGCCGTCGGCGGTGGCGTGCACGTCGGTCTCCACGTACCGGTAGCCGAGCCCGATGGCGCGGGCGAACGCCTCGGTGGTGTTCTCGTCTCCCTCGGCGGCGCCGCCACGGTGGGCGAACGCCAGCGGCGCGGGCGCGTCGAGGTAGTCGAATCGGGTCAACACGCGACGCAGTATCCCCCGGTTGGTGACCGGCGGGTGGCCGGCCGGCGTCTGTCGCCCGCTCGCGCGGACCAGGCTCGTCAGCCGACAGGCGTGCCGACACCGCCGTGTTCCAGGGTGGCGCGCAGCCGTGCCAGCGTGTGACCGAGTTCCGCGATCTGGGCCGGGGCGATCGACCGACCGAGGTGCGTGGCCAGGTGTTCCTGGAAGGTGCCTTCGGCGGCGCCGACGAGTTCCGCGCCCTGCGGGGTCAACTCCAGAAGCAGTGACCGGCCGTCGGCCGGGTTCGGCACGCGTCGAACCCAGGCCCGGGCTTCGAGCCGGCCCACGCCCTTGCTTGTCGCCCCGACCCCGATCGCGAAAAACTCGGCGAGATCGGCGACCCGCGAACCAGGATGGTCGCGTAGGTAGCTCAGGAACTCGAACTGCGAAGCCACGATGCCGTGCTTGCGGCGCAACGTCTCGTTCACGGCGTTGTAGAGCCGCGTCTCACAGCGGACCAGGTCGCTGAAGACCTGAGCCAGTGTGACGGACCCGGCACCGGAAAAAGATGCCGTGGCAGGTATATTAGCTTCCACGGCAGCTACTTTATCGCCTGTGGGAGGCGTCGGACATGAGCAGGGAACAACGCGCGGCCATCGGCGCCATGCTGGGCGGACCCAAGGGCTTCGCGCCCGAGCCGGTCGAGACGATGCGGGAGAGCTTCGACGCGCTCATGGCGTCGTTCCCGGTTCCTCCGGTGCGAACCTCGGAGCTGACCCTGGGCGGCCGTCCGGCGGTGCTTGTCGAACCGGAGGGCCCGACCCACCCGGGCACCATCCTGTACTTTCACGGCGGCTCGTTCGCGCTCGGATCTCCGCGGACCGCGATGGGCCTGACCGCGAGTCTGGTCACGCGGACCGGCATGCGGGCCTTCTCCCTCGACTACCGGCTGGCCCCGGAGAACCCCTTCCCGGCGGCGATCGAGGACTGCCTCACGGCGTATCGGTCCCTGCTCGACAGCGGCGTCGCCGCCGAGTCGATCGCGTTCGCGGGCGATTCCGCCGGTGGTGGCCTCACGGTGACCACCACCCTCGCCGCCCGAAACGCCGGGCTGCCTCTGCCGGGCGCGCTGATCGCGTTCTCGCCCGGCCTGGACCACACCCGCACGGGCGAGTCGATGCGCACCAAGGAGGGCGTCGACCCGTTCTTCACCCAGCAGGGCATGGCCCACATGGCGGGGCTCTACCTCGGCGGCCAGGACCCGAACCAGGAGCTCGCCGCGCCCGCCGTGCTCGCCGACCTGACCGGCTTCCCGCCGATCCTGCTGCAGGTCGGCACGAAGGAACTACTGCTCGACGACTCGGTCCGGCTGGCGAAACGCGCCCGCGACGCCGAGGTCGACGTCATCCTCGACATCACCGCCGGCGTTCCGCACGTCTTCCAGTCCTTCATCGGCCAGCTCGACGAGGCCGACCACGCCCTGGCCCGCGCCGCCCTGTTCATCACGCAGCGACTACAGACCCCCTGAGCGCACCGCACGAAGGCTCGTTCCCCCGTGCGGTGCGCGGACGCCGCTGGTCGAGCCGGTCGCCTGTCCCGGCGCACCGGGGCGGTGGCGGCCGCCGCACCACGTCGCCCACACGAGCGCGCGTACGGCGGCCGCACCCGGCGTCAGCCGCAGATCAGGTCGTCCAGCAGGGTCATCTGCCGCTGGATGACCGCCACCGCCGGAGCAGGGTCGGCCAGCTCGGTGGCCAGGTACAGGACCGTCGAGCGACGCCCGTCCGGGCTGACCGCGGCGAGGGTGCTCATCCCGGGCATGGAACCGACGTGCGCCCAGGAGCCGCCGCACCGGTTGGGTATCCACATGATCCCCAGCCCGTACCGGATGCCCGCCCGGATGCCCTGGAACCCGTCGGCCAGCACGGTGCGGTGCAGTTCGGTCTGCTGCGCGGGCCGCAGGAGCTGACCGCGGCCGACCGCCTGCCAGAAGCGGGCCAGATCGGTGGGGGTGCTGACCAGGCCACCCGCCGAGGCCGTCACCGTCGGATTGAACACGGTCGTGTCGACCATCGGCCCGCCGGGCGCGAACTGCCGGTACCCGTTGGCGTGCGGCGGGGGCAGGGTCGGCTGGTCACCCGGGTAGAACGTGTGGGTCAGGCGCAGCGGCAGCAGGATCCGGGAGCGCACCTCGGTGTGCCACAGGTGCCCGGTGACGCGCTCGACGAGCATCCCGGCCAGCAGGTAGTTGGTGTTCGAGTAGCTCCACCCGGTGCCGGCGGCGAACAGCGGCGCGTGCCGCATCGCGGTCGCCACCTGCTGCGCCTCGGTGTAGTGGTCGAAGCGGTGCGCCAGGAACTCGTCGGCCGACCGCAGGGCGGCGAGGTCGCCGGTGGGGTCGTAGAGACCGCTGGTGTGCTGCAGGAGCTGACGAACGCTGACGTACCGGCCGTCGTTGCCGCTGCCGGAGACGACACCGGGCAGCCAGCGTTCGATCGGGTCGTCCAGTCGGATCCGGCCCTCGCCGACGAGTTGGAGCACCACCACCGACACGAACGTCTTCGTGGTGCTGCCGATCCGGAAGTACCCGTCGACAGGCATCGGCGCGCCGGTGTCCAGGTCGGCCACGCCGCTGCGCGCCACGGTCACCCGGTCCGCGTCGCGGACCAGTCCCTGCGTCCCGGACACGCCCAGGCCGTGCAGGTCGTCGAGGCCGCGCGTGAGCACCGTGGCCGTGGACCGGTGATCCGGGGTGGGCGGCGCGGCTGACCCGGCGGCCGGGGCGACCGTGGCGGCCAGCACTGTCGCCACGGTCGCGGCCGCCACGACGCCGCGCCAGCGCGCCGCCGTCCGACCTGCGAAAACCACGCTCATACGAGGGCTCCCTTCGGGGACAACGTTTGTCCCCAAAACGCTACGAAGAGCCTCGATGTCCCCACCAACCGGAAAACCCCAGATTCGACGTGGGGGTTTACCCCCGGCACCCAGCACCCCAGCACCCCGGCGGACAGCGGTGCCGACGCGGACCTACGGACTCAGGTAGCGCAGGACCGCGAGGACACGGCGGTTGTCGGCCTCGTCCGGAGGTAGCCCCAGCTTGTCGAAGATGCTCGCGACGTGCTTCTCCACAGTTCCGCCGGTCACCGTGAGCGCGTCGGCGACGCCGGCGTTCGAGCGCCCCTCCGCCATCAGCGCGAGGACGTGGCGCTCGCGCGGGGTCAACGCCGCCACCCCGTCGGCGCGGCGGCTGACGCGCAGCAGTTGACCGACGACCTCCGGGTCGAGCGCCGTGCCGCCGGTGGCGACCCGCCGCAGCGCGTCGTCGAACTCCGTGACGTCGGCCACCCGTTCCTTCAGCAGGTATCCGACGCCCGCCGCGTTGCCTGCCAGTAACCGGGCCGTGTACCTGGTCTCGATGTACTGCGACAGCACCAGCACTCCCGTGCGGGGGTGCTGGCGGCGGATCTCGAGTGCGGCGCGCAGCCCTTCGTCGGTGTGCGTCGGCGGCATCCGGATGTCGGCCACCACGACGTCGGGCTGATGCGCGGTCACCTCGGTCAGCAGCGTCTCGCCGTCGCCCACGGCGGCGCACACCTGGTGGCCGTGGTCCTCGATCAGGCGGGCGAGCCCCGCCCGGAACAGGGCGGCGTCCTCGGCGATCACCACGCGCACGCTCATGCGCGCAGCGGAAGCTCGACGGTGATCGTCGTCGGGCCACCGGGCGGGCTCGCGATGCTCAGCGTGCCGTCGACCACGGCGACCCGTTGCGCCAGCCCGGACAGGCCGGTGCCCCGGGTCGGATCGGCGCCGCCGGTGCCGTCGTCGGCGACGCTGAGCCGCAGCACCCCCCGCCTGCCGGCCACCCGGACGGCGATCGTGGTCGCGAAGCTGTGTTTGGCGGCGTTGGCCAGCAGTTCGGTGGCGCAGAAGTACGCGATGGTCTCGATCGCGGGGGTGGGCCGGACCGGGATGCCGATCTCCAGCCCGACCGGGATCACACTGTCGCCGGCCAGCGAGGCGAGGGCGTCGGCCAGCCCGTTGTCGAGCACCGGCGGGTGGATCCCGCGGGTCAGGCTGCGCAGGTCGCCGAGCGCGTCCTTGGCGCCGCGTAGGGCGGCGTCGACCAGCTCGCGGACGGCGTCGGCGTCCGCGACCTCGTCGCCGTCGCCGAGCTTCCGGCGGGCCATGCCGAGGTTCATGGCCAGCGTGGCCAGGCGGATCTGCGCTCCGTCGTGCAGGTCGCGTTCCAGTCGGCGCAGCAGGGCGGCGGAGTCGTCCACGGCCGATGCCCGGCTCAGCTCCAGCTCGTGGACCCGCTGTGCCAGCCGCCCCGGCCCGAGCAGGCCCCGGATCAGCCAGGCGTCGGCCGACGTGACGGCTCTTGTCACCCACGGCGCGGCCAGCAGCATTGCCGCTCCGGCGGCGGTGGCGGCGAACGTGCCGCCGAGGGTCGCGACGCGGAACGTGCCGTCGCCGAACAACCCGAACGGCGTGAACACCGGCACCGGGTCCAGCCGGACCCCCGGCGGGTGGTTCCGGAACGCCCCCCACAGCAGCGGGTAGCTCAGGTTGACCACGCCGCCGATCCAGAAGAACACGGCGTACAGCTCGATCAGGCTGGCCGGCAGCTTGGCCAGCAGATAGCCGACGACCCGCCAACCGGCCCTGTCGCGCGGCCCGGGCCAGGCCCGGCCGGCGCGCACCGGCGGTGGCGCCGCGACCCGGACCCCGAGCAGCCGGGTCGCGAGCGTGCGGTGCAGGGCGCCGAGCCTCCGGGCCGCCGTCGTCGACACCAGCAGCACGAGCAGCAGTCCCACGCCGGCGACGGCGATGACCACGTCGGTCGGGGCGGGGTTGCTCCGCCCGCCGGTGCTGACCCACCAGCTCAGGTCCACCGCGCCAACGAAGAGTGCCACCGGGTTGACCACGACGAAGGGCAGCCCGGCGAGGCAGAACGCCAGCTCTCGGCCCGCACGCTTGGTGAACGGAGCCACGACCGCCGCGCGGGCGCCCCGCCACGGCACGCCGCGCATCGGTCCGGATCGCCGGGTGGGGTTCCGGGCCTCGGTCACCGGATCTCCTTGCGTCGTCGGTGGCTACGGGGGATCACGGTAGGCGCGCAGGTGTCCGGGCGGGAGCCGGCTGACGGCCGTCTTCGCCTGGGGGATTTCCCCCAGGCCGCACTAGCTCCAGTCGGTCTGGTAGCCGTCGCGGCGCAGCAGACCCAGCAACTCGGCGTCGCTGGGGGCGTGCACCCGGGTGAGCGCGGCGCTCAGGTCGTCGACCCCGACCGGGTCCGGCCCCTGCACCTCGATGGCCCGCACGATGGCGCCGTCGGCGCGGTACAGCGCGATCGACGGGTCGCTGTTGTCGGTGTCGTGGGTGACGACAAGCGTGCGCCCGTCGCCCAGGTCGGTGCAGGTGCGCAGCCGCGGCACGGCGCAGTCGACGCCCTCGGGCAGCCCGGTCGCCGGTTGCGGCACGCGCAGCCGCCAGAGCACGGGCACCGACCGGCCGTCGGCGGTCCGCAGTGCGTAGGCGATGTCGAGGCCGCCGCGATCGACCCAGCCGACGGTGCCGGGCCGGGTGACGTCGTCGGGGATCAGCAGGTGTTCCCGGGGCCACGGCGATGCCCTGGTCAGGTCGGCGAGGTCCCGCTGGTCCTTGGCGTCGTGGTACGCGCCGCGTAGCCCGGCGTAGCCGACCCCGCAGACGACGAGGAGTGTCACTGCGACCAGGACGAGACGACGGTACGGCACATGATCACTGTTCCAGTCGCCTGAGCCGGTGTCGTACCGACCCAGGGGCTCAGGCCAGCCAGCCGCCGGTCATCCGCGCCACCGCGGCGCCGTCGAGGTCGGCGAGCTTGACTCCGACGAACTGCCGGGCGCCGTCGGAGGTCTGCACCCGTACCGGCGGTGTCGGGTCGGTCAGCGTGGCGACCACCACCGCCGCGGCGTCGGCGGGGGACTGCGCGGCGGCGAACGCCTGCCCGGTGCGGGCCAGGTACGCGCGCAGCGCCGGCCCGTACACCCCCGCGTCGGCGCTGGCGGTGTCGGCGTCGATGCCGATGTTGGCGACGAACTCGCTGGCCACCGCACCCGGCTCGACGAGGGTCACCCGTACGCCGGTGGTCGCGGCGAGCGGGGCGAGGGCTTCCAGGTATCCCTCGACGGCGAACTTCGCGGCGCAGTACGCCTCGTTGAACGGCTGCCCGACGATCCCGCCGACGCTGGAGACGGTGATCAGCCGTCCCCGGCTGGCCCGCAGGTGGGGCAGGGCGGCGCGGCTGACGTGCAGGACGCCGAAGAAGTTGACCTCCATGACGGCCCGGACGTCGTCGACGGTGTCCTGTTCCAGGGTGCCCACATGCCCGGCGCCGGCGTTGTTGACCACCGCGTCGAGCCGGCCGTACGCGCCGATCACGTCCCCGACGCAGCCGTTGACCGCGTCCGCGTCGGTGACGTCGAGCCGTCGCACGTCGATCAGGTCGGCGACCCCGGCGGCGCTGGCGGCCTCGCGGAGCCGGTCGGCGCGGGCCACGTCGCGCATGGTGGCGACGGTCCGCCAGCCGGCCCGCGCGCAGCCCAGCGCGATCTCCAACCCGATGCCGGTGGACGTTCCGGTGATCAGCACCGTCTGCTCGCTCATGTGTCGGCCTTTCGTTGCGGGCGCTGCGGGCGGACTCGCTCCTGGACCCGCCGCAACAGGGTAAGGGCACGGACGGTGATCGACTCGGTTTCCTGAAAAGCGCCGTGTCCGCGGCTGCGGCTTCCAGGAAGCCGAGTTGATCTCGGAGTCGCTGTCAGGCTGAGCGGCGGCGGTGCACGCGGCTGGTGTCGGCGGGACGACCGGGGTCGACGTGGCGGGGCAGGTCCGGTTCGTCCGGGCGCAGCGGGGCGAGGCTGTCGGTGAGCGCGTCGATGATCCGGCTGGTGGCCCGGCGGGCGGCGCCGGGGCTGTCGGCGGTGCTCTCGCCCAGGTCGACGGGTGCGCCGAAGTGCACCCGGAGCACCGGGCGGCGCCACAGCGCACGGGCGATGCCGCGCAGCATGCCCCGGGGCGCCCGGTAGGGCAGCACCTCGTGGGAGCCCCACTGGGCCACCGGCACGACCGGGGCGCCGCAGGCCAGGGCGAGGCGGGCGGCGCCGGTCTTGCCGCGTTCGGGCCACATGCCGGGGTCCAGGCCGATGCGTCCCTCGGGGTAGATGAGGATCACCGACCCGCGGGCGACGGCGGTGGTGGCGTCGTCGAGGGCGCGGTGCACGGCGCTGGTGCCCCGGTCGACGCGGATGTGCCCGGCGTGGCGCATGGCCGCGCCGAGCACCGGGGCGCGGAACAGTCCGGCGGTCGCCATGATCCGGGGCGCGATGCCGCGGGTCTGGCAGGCGGCGGCCAGCACCAGCGGGTCGAACGGGCTGATGTGGTTGGCGGCCAGCACCAGCGGGCCGCGACGCAGGTGGGCCTCGACGTCGCCGGTGACCTCGAGGCGGGCCAGCAGGCCGACGAGGGCGCGGGCCAGCAGTTGGGCCGTGCGCCAGATCAGCGGGGGTTGCCAGGTCGAGTGCGTGGTGTCCATCAGCGCGACATCGTCGCACGCGCCAGTGGGGTCACGAGGGCGGGTCGGGTGATCAGGGTCATGGACCCCGGGCGGGTCCGGGTCAGCCGAGCCTCTACGACGAGCAGTAGTATTTACTACGTCTCGTAGTACGGATGGATGGGGGTTTCAGGTGGACGCGTTGGACGTTGCCCGCTGGCAGTTCGGTGTCACCACCGTCTACCACTTCCTCTTCGTACCGCTGACCATCGGCCTGTCCGTGCTGGTAGCCATCCTGCAGACGATGTGGCACCGCACCGGCAACGAGCGCTACCTGAAACTCACCAAGTTCTACGGCAAGCTCTTCCTGATCAACTTCGCCATGGGCGTGGTCACCGGCATCGTGCAGGAGTTCCAGTTCGGCATGAACTGGAGCGACTACTCCCGCTTCGTCGGCGACATCTTCGGCGCGCCCCTGGCCATCGAGGCGCTCGTCGCGTTCTTCCTCGAATCCACGTTCATCGGCCTGTGGATCTTCGGCTGGGACCGGCTGCCCAAGCGAGCCCACCTGGCCAGCATCTGGGCCGCCGCGATCGGCACGAACCTGTCCGCGTACTTCATCCTCGCCGCGAACTCGTTCATGCAGAACCCGGTCGGCTACCGGATCAACCCGGACAGCGGGCGCGCCGAGCTGACCGACTTCCCGGCGGTGCTGACCAACAAGGTCGCCCTGATCACCTTCCCGCACACCCTGGCCGGCTCGTTCCTGGTCGCCGGGTCGCTGATCGTCGCGGTCGGCCTGTGGCACGTGATCCGCAACCGCGACTCGGCCGACACCGACGCGTACCGCTTCGCCACGAAGTTCGGCTCCTGGGTGGTCCTGGTCGCCTCCGCCGCCGTGCTGTTCACCGGCGACATCCAAGGCAAGATCATGACGGACGTGCAGCCGATGAAGATGGCCGCCGCCGAGGGCCTCTACACCACCGAGAGCCCCGCCTCGTTCTCCGTGCTCACCATCGGCAGCCTCGACGGCAGCCGCGAGGTGTTCGCCCTCAAGATCCCGTACCTGCTGTCGTTCCTGGGCACCGGCGACCCGCACGGCACCGTACGCGGCATCGACGACCTGCAGGCCCAGTACGCCACCCAGTACGGCGCGGGCAGCTACACCCCGATCATCCCGGTCACCTACTGGAGCTTCCGCTTCATGATCACCTTCGGGTTGGCCGCCGGCGCGATCGCCCTGCTGGTCCTGTGGAGCCAGCGCAAGGGCCGCACCCCCAGCAGCAGGTGGCTGCTGCGCGCCGGGCTGGCCATGCCGGTGCTGCCGCTGCTGGCCAACTCCTTCGGCTGGATCTTCACCGAGATGGGTCGCCAGCCGTGGATCGTCTTCGGCGAGATGCTCACCCGCAACGGGGTGTCGCGCAGCGTCTCCCTGACCGAGGTGCTCACCTCGTTCACCGCCTTCACCCTCATCTACGCCACCCTCGCCGTGATCGAGGTGAAGCTGCTGCTGCGCTACGCCAAGGCCGGCGTACCCGACGTCACCGAACAACCCCCCACCGACGACACCGACGACGCCGAGCGCCCGCTCGCCTTCGCCTACTGATCCCGGAGCCCATCGTGGACCTGACCACCATCTGGTTTCTCCTCGTCGCCGTGCTGTTCACCGGGTACTTCATCCTGGAGGGCTTCGACTTCGGCGTCGGCATGCTGCTGCCCGTCCTGGGCCGCGACGACCGCGAGCGCCGCGTCCTGATCAACACCATCGGCCCGGTCTGGGACGGCAACGAGGTCTGGCTGATCACCGCCGGCGGTGCCATGTTCGCCGCGTTCCCCGAGTGGTACGCCACCCTGTTCTCCGGCTTCTACCTGCCGCTGCTGGTGATCCTGCTGGCCCTGATCGCCCGGGGGGTGGCCTTCGAATACCGGCACAAGCGGCCCGAGGCGTCCTGGAAACGCCGCTGGGACACCGCGATCGTGGTCGGCTCGCTGCTGCCGGCGATCCTGTGGGGCGTCGCCTTCGCCAACATCCTGCGCGGTGTGCCGCTGGACGCCGACCACGAGTACGTCGGTGGTCTCGTGGACCTGCTCAACCCGTACGCCCTGCTCGGTGGCGCGACCACCCTCGCGCTGTTCCTCACCCACGGCGCGGTGTTCCTCGCCCTGAAGACCACCGGCGACATCCGCGAGCGCGCGGGAAAGCTCGCGGTACGCGTGGGCGTCGGCGCCGCCGTGCTCGCGGTCGCCTTCCTGACCTGGACGCTGAGCATCCGCTCCAGCGCGGCGGCCGTCGTGCTCGCCGTCGGCGCGGCCCTCGCCCTGCTCGGCGCGCTGGCCGCCGCCCGGGTACGCCGGGAGGGGTGGGCGTTCACCGGCACGGCCGTGGCGATCGGCCTGGCCGTGGCGACCCTGTTCGCGGCGCTGTTCCCGAACGTGCTGCCGTCCACCCTGGACGCGGCCGGCACGCTCACGGCCACCAACGCCGCCTCCACCCCGTACACCCTGAAGATCATGACCTGGGTGGCGGTGATCTTCACGCCGGTCGTGCTGGCGTACCAGGGGTGGACCTACTGGGTGTTCCGCAAGCGCATCGGCGTGGCCAACATTCCGCAGCACTGACCGCCGGGGCGAGCGGGATCGCGCCGATCTTGCACTTTCTGTTGCCGTTGTGCGGGGAAACGCCCCCTACGCCGCGACAGAAACTGCAAGATCGCGGAGCGTTGGGTCGGGCGGGTCGCTCCCGCTAGGGTGTGCCGATGCCCGACCCCGTGCACGTCCGTGAACTCAGCACCGACGACCTCGACACCGCCTGGGAGTTGGGACGGATCGCGTTCGGCTCCACCGCGGAGCGACACACCAGCACCACCGTCGTCGTGCCCGGCATGACCCGCTACGGCGCGTTCGACGACAGTGGCCGGCTCGTCGGCAAGGCCGTCGACCTGCACCACGACCAGTGGTGGTCCGGCCGGGCGGTGCCGGCCGCCGACGTCGCCGGGGTGGCCGTCGCCCCCGAGGCCCGGGGCCGGGGCGTGGGCCGTGCCCTGCTCACCGCCCTGCTGTGCGGCGCCCACGAGCGCGGCGCGGCGGTCAGCGCCCTCTACCCGACCGTCGCCGCCCCGTACCGGGCCTGCGGGTGGGAGGCCACCGGTGTGCTGCGTACCGTCGATCTGGCCACCGCCGCGCTGCCCCGGCACCGGCCCTCCCCGGACCTGGTCGTGCGGGCCGGCACACCTGCCGACCTGCCCGCCGTCGCCGACCTCTACGAGCGGGTCGCCCGGTGCCGCAACGGCATGCTGACCCGCCGGGGTGAGCTGTTCGACTTCTTCGCCGCCGACCGGGGCCTGCCCGGCGACGGTCTCACCCTCGTCGAGGACGACGGCGACCTGGTCGGCTACGCCACCTGGCAGCGGGGCCGGGGCTACGGCGCGGACTCGGTGCTCACCGTCGACGAGGCCCTGGCCGTCACCGCCGAGGCCGCCCGGGAACTCGTCGGGCTGCTCGGCAGTTGGGCCAGCGTCGCGCCGACGCTGCGGCTGTGCCCGCTCGACGGCGACGCCGTCAGCACCGTCCTGCCGCTGGAGTCGGCCCGCGACCACGAGCGGGACCTGTGGATGCACCGACCTGTCGACGTCGCCCGCGCGGTGAGCGCGCGCGGGTGGCCCGCCCACGTCCGGGGTGTCGTCGACTTCGGCCTCACCGACCCGCTCGCCGAGTGGAACACCGGCACCTGGCGGTTGGCCGTCGCCGACGGCGCCGCCGAGCTGACCCGGGTCAGCGGCGAGACCGACCTGCGGCTGGACGTCCGTGGTTTCGCCCTGCTCTACACCGCAGCCGCACCGGCCCGGGCGGTCGCGCAGGCCGGGCTGCTGCACCACAGCACGGCCGTCGATCCGGCCGCGCTCGACCTGCTCGCCGCCGCGGGGCCGGCGCAGCTGCTCGACTACTTCTGACCGGCGGCGGATTGTTTCCGCCCGCGAAGGGGGAACTCGGCGGCGGCAGCGGACAGATACAGGTGTGACAGCCGAGATGCGGGCCCGGATCCGGGCCGGAGACTCCGAGGCGTTGGGTGAGCTCTTCGACGAGCACGCCGACGCGATTCATCGACATGCGCTGTGGAGCGGAGGCGATTCGGCGCACGCCGAGGACGTGGTGTCGCTGACCTTCCTCGAGGCGTGGCGCGTCCGCGAATCTCTGCGCCCGGACGGGGACAGCCTGCGCCCGTGGCTGCTCGGCATCGCGACGAATGTGCTGCGCAATCGCCGTCGGGCGGCGCGCCGGCACCGGGAGGCGTTACGGCGGCTGCCGGTACGCGACACCGTGGCCGACTTCGCCGACGAGGTGGTCGACCGGATGCACGACGCCGACCGGGTGGCCGCCGCCCTGGCGGGGCTGCGGGCGCTGCGCCGCGCGGACCGGGAGGTGTTCCTGCTCTGCGTGTGGTGGCGCCTGGACTACGCGGCGGCGGCCGAGGCGCTGGGCGTACCCGTCGGGACCGTGCGCTCCCGGTTGTCGCGGGCCCGCGTCCGACTGCGCGCGCTGGCGCAGCAGGAGCTGGCCGGCACCCCGATGATCCCCGTCGAGCAGGGAGAGTACCGATGACAGAGCCCTCCGCCCCGCCCGTGGCGGCCCTGCCGGCGGTGCGCCGACAGGCACTGCGGCATCATCTGCTGACCGAGGTCCGGCGGCCGTCGCGGCGGCCCCGACGGGTACGGGTGCTCGTGCCGGTGTCGGCGGCGTTGGCCGTCGCGGTCACGGCCGGGATGATCACCCAGCCATGGGCGCCGGACAGCGCGCCGGTTGTCGTCCCGGTCGCGCAGGGCGAACGCGTCGGCGCGACGCCGCTGCTCAACCGGATGGCCGTGGCCGCCGCCGCGAAGCCGGCGCCACCGGCGGGCACGGGCGGCTACGTCTACATCAGGAGCCGGGGCGCATTCGCCGAACTCGGCGAGGGCCCGGCGCGGCTGCGACCGGTGCACGAGCGGGAGATCTGGATCCCCCGCGACGAGCGGGGTGACGGCCTGCTGCGGCAGCCGTTCTTCGACGCGCCGATCGTCGGCGTGATTCCCGAGCGCGAGACGCTCACCGACGTGACGCCGAACGCCGCGCGTGTCGACCTGCCCGATGACCCGGACGCCCTGCTGGCGAAGCTGTACGCCGAACGCGAGCAGCGGGGTCGGGGCAGCAGTCGCGACGGTGCGGCATTCACCGCGATCGGCGACATCCTGCGCGAGTCGTTGGTGCCGCCGCGCACGAGGGCCGCGCTCTACCGGGCCGCGGCGAAGGTGCCCGGGGTCGAGGTGGTGCGCGGGGTCACCGACGCGGCCGGGCGGCGGGGGATAGCCGTCGCGCACACCGAGCGCAGCCGCCGCGACGAGTGGATCTTCGATGAGCAGACGTTCGACTACCTCGGTGAGCGCAGCTATCTCGTGGCGGACACCGCCGACGGGCCGGCCGGGACGGTGTTGGGCACGACCGCGGTGCTGCAACGAGCCGTGGTGGCGCAGCTCGGGCAGCGCCCGCAACGGTAGGTGACCGGGCGGCCGGCACCCGGCCCTCCGGGTGCCGGCCGCCCGGTGTACGGGCTGGTCAGGCCGGGATCGCCGCCAGCTCGGCGTTCGCGCGGTGGGTGACGACCGTGAGCACCCGTGCCGCCGTGGCGGCCTCGTCGGCGGGGAGGTCCGCGTACAGCCGGGCGGTGAGGTCCGCGACCGCGGCGGCGACGCCGCGCTGGGTGGCGCGACCGGTGTCGGTGAGCGACACCAGCGAGTCGGGGGCCGCGCCGTCGACCTGCGCGAGGCCGGCGTCGACGAGCTGGTCGACCACCTTGTGCACGGCCGACTCGTCGACCTTGAGGGTGCTGGTGACCCGGTGCGTGAGATGTGCGGCCTCGACCGGGCCCTGGGCGAGGACGTTGAGAGCGAGCACCTGGTGGAACGTGACGCCGAGGGGTTCGGTGGCCCGTTCGAGCAGGGCCCGCGTGGCGTAGTGGGCCTGGCCGATGACCTGGCCGTTGAGGGCGGGGATTGTGGACATGACGCCTCCTTCATTACGTTGGCCGAGCCAACGTTGGCTGCACCAACGTAACACCCGATCGTGGGTCGCGCCAACGATTACTGGTAGGCTGCACCCCATGGACACCGCAGCCCCGCAGTCACCCGCCGGGCTGCGCACCACCCCGACCTGGCTGCTCAACCAGACCGCCAGCCACGCCACCCGCCTGCTCACCGAGGGCTTCGCCGCGCACGACCTACGCGGCTACCACTACCGGCTGCTCACCGCGCTCACCGAGGACGGCCCGGCCAGCCAGGCCGACCTCGGCCGCCGCTGCGGCATCGACCGCAGCGACGTCGTCGCGGCCATCAACGACCTGGCCGGCCGAGGGCTCGTCGTACGCGCCCCCGACCCGACCGATCGCCGCCGCAACGTCATAACCGTCACCGACGCCGGCGTCACCGAAGCCCGCCGGCTGGGCGAGACCCTCGACCGCGTCCAACGCGACCTGCTCGCCCCACTGTCCACCACCGAGCGAGAGCAGCTCACACGACTACTCACCCGGCTGCTGGCGCACCACAACCGGCCCTGACCCGCCTCAGCGGGCCTCGCGCAACTCCGCCAGCCGGGCCTCGATCTCGGCCAGCTCCGCGCGCAGCTTCTCCGCCTGCTGCTCCGCCTCGGCCCGCTCGGTGCCCAGGATCTGCTCCACCGCCTCCTGCACCCCGGGCACGTCGACAAGGGCCACCATCTTCAACGCCTCCGCCGGCTTCACCACGTACGGCTTCGCCAGCGCCTTACTGCCCTGCTGCGCCGCGACGGTCCACTCACCGTCGGCGTACGCCAGGGTCACCGTCAGCCCCGCCGGCCCCTTCGGCTTGACGGCCTTGACCGCCCGCCGCGCCGGCGGCTTCTCCGCCTGCTCCACCTTCGGCTCCTCCGGTCGCTGCGCGGGCACCCGCGGCGTGTCCAACACGAACTCCGGCGCCGCCACCACCGGCGACTCCTCCGGCTCCGGTTTCGGCTCCACCACCCGACGCGTCGCGCCCTTGGGCGCCACCGCCAGGTCGGCGGGGGAGAACGGCAACTCGTCGCGACCGAACCGCACCACCACGAACTCGTCGGACACCTCCGGATCGGTCAACTCGATCACCTGACCGACCTGACCGGCGATCTGCCCCGCCGCCGCGGTGAACACCACCCGCGGTTTACGCCCGGCCGCCAACGCCTCCCGGATGCTCTGCACCTCGCTAGTGGACAAACCCTGGCCGGCATCCATCACAACCCTCTTCCGTACACCTGTTTGATTGCTGTCTTGATACCAGCCGGCTGCGACACCCGCCGCACGGGGCTCACACCCCGCTCAACCGCCCAACGCCCGCAACGCCCGATCCGCGTGGTCGTTCATGCTGACCTCACTGTGGATCACCTCGACGACCCGCCGGTCGACACCGATCACGAACGTCATCCGCTTCATGCTCAACGGACCCAACGGCACCCGCCGCTTGACCCCGAACTGCTGCGCCACCGTCCCGTCGGCGTCCGACAGCAGCGGATAGTCGAAGCCGTGCAACCTCGAGAACTCGGCCTGCTTCGCCACCGGGTCCCGGCTGATGCCCACCCGCGACGCGCCCAGCGCCGTGAACTCCGCCGCCAGATCCCGGAAGTGGCAACTCTCCGCCGTACACCCCCGGGTCATCGCCGCCGGGTAGAAGAACAGCACCACCGGCCCGCTCGCCAGGAACTCCGACAGCCGCCGCGGCGTGCCCGTCTCATCCGGCAACTCGAAATCCCGCACCTCGTCGCCGACACCCACACCCGCCACCGCGCACCTCCGTTGTCCGATCGAACGCGCGGTGAGCGTAAGCGATCACACCCAGCGCGCCGCCACCTCGTCCACCACCGCCGCGACCCCGCACCACCCGCCCGCGCCGGTCACGGTAGCGTCGGCCCGACAGATACGCAGCCGTGGAGAAGCTCGGGAGGCACCGTGGCACCCGTCACCGTCATCACCGGCGGCGGCCGGGGCATCGGCGCGGCCACCGCCCGCCGCCTCGCCCACGCCGGTCACCACATCGCGCTGTGCTACCGCCGCGACGACGACGCCGCCACCGCCGTCCTGACCGACCTGCGCGCCGCCGGCGCACAGGCCATCGCGGTACGCGCCGACACCACCGACCCCGACCAGGTCGGCGACCTGTTCGACGCCGCCACCCAACTCGGCCCCCTCACCGGCCTGGTCAACAACGCCGGCGTCACCAGCCCGATCGGCCCCTTCACCGACCTACGCGTCGACGACCTGCGCCGGGTCGTCGACGTCAACCTCGTCGGCTACGTCCTCTGCGCCCAGCAGGCCGCCCGCCGACTCACCGACGGCGGCGCGATCGTCAACGTCTCGTCGGCCGCCGCGACCCTCGGCAGCCCGGGGGAGTACGTGCACTACGCCGCGGTGAAGGCCGCCACCGACACCCTCACCGTCGGCCTGGCCAAGGAACTCGCCCCCAAGGGCATCCGCGTCAACGCCGTCGCACCCGGCATCGTGCGCACCGACATCCACGCCGACTCCGGCGTACCCGACCGCGCCGACACCGCCGCCGGTCGCATCCCGCTGGGCCGCGCCGGCGAACCCGACGAGATCGCCGCCGCCATCGCCTGGCTGCTCAGCCCGGACGCCTCGTACACCACCGGCACGGTCCTGCGGGTCTCCGGTGGCCTCTGACCCCACGGGCAGAGACCACCGGAGCCGGCTCACTGGGTGAACAGCTTCGCCGCCGTGATGACGGTCTGCACCACGCCGTAGCCGAGCAGCACCGCCACCACCGACCAGGAGATCCACAACCGGGCCCGCTGCCCGGACCGACTGTCGTCACTCATCGCGTGGCACCCCTCTCCGCCATCGTGTCCTCATCCACGCCGCGCTCCGACGACGGTTCGTGGTAGCGCCGCGGCACCGGCCGCACCAACAGGTTCGCCACGAAGCCCACGGCCAGCACGCCCACCATCGTGAACAACGCCGGCCGGTACGCCGCCGCCGTCAACGAACCCGGCTCGCCCTGCGCGTCGAGGAACCCGTTGACGATCAGCGGACCCGCGATCCCCGCCGCCGACCAGGCGGTCAGCAGCCGGCCATGGATCGCACCGACCTGGAACGTGCCGAACAGGTCCCGCAGGTACGCCGGCACCGTGGCGAACCCGCCCCCGTAGAACGACAGGATCACGCAGGCCAACAGCACGAACAACGCCGTCGCGGTCTGCCCGACCAGGGCCAGCAGCGCGTACAGCACCATGCCGACCCCCAGGTACACCAGGTAGATCGGCTTACGGCCGATGACGTCCGAGGTGGACGACCACACGAACCGGCCCGCCATGTTGAACAGCGACAGCAGCCCCACGAACCCGCCGGCCGCCGCCACCGACACCGC
This sequence comes from Micromonospora sp. NPDC049175, assembly GCF_043197345.1. NCBI lineage: Bacteria > Bacillati > Actinomycetota > Actinomycetes > Micromonosporales > Micromonosporaceae > Micromonospora > Micromonospora sp. NPDC049175. The sequence goes on from NZ_JBICSY010000012.1 coordinate 125,200, forward strand.
CGACGTGCCGTTGTCCCGGAAGAAGTCCTGGATCATCGGACTGGCCTGCTCCAGGATGCCGATGCCCGCGGTCACGTTGCAGAACAACACCACCCACAGCAGCCAGAACGAGCGCGTCTTCACCGCGTTCGCCGCCGACACGTTCGCCGTGGTGACAAGCGGTTTCGCCGCCACACTGGCAGGGTCGAAGCCGGCCGGGCGCCAATCCTGCGCGGGCACCCGCACGTTCGCCACCCCGAACATCATGATCACGAAGTAGCCCAGGCCGAGCGTCACGAACAACCACACCAGGGCGCTGCCCGACGCCGTCGACCCCGCGTTGGCCGGGTCGTACCCGGGGTCGTACAACGACAACAGCTGCCGGGACAGGGGAGAGGCGACCATCGCCCCACCACCGAACCCCATGATCGCCAACCCGGTCGCCAGACCCGGCCGATCCGGAAACCACTTGATCAACGTGGAGACCGGGGAGATGTAACCGATGCCCAGACCGATACCACCGAGCAACCCGTAACCCAGATACAGCAACCACAACTGCTTCGTGGCGATACCCAAAGAACCCACCAGGAAGCCCGCCGCCCAGAAACACGCCGAGACGAACATCGCCTTGCGCGGCCCGTTCGCCTCCACCCACGTCCCGGCGACCGCGGCGGACAACCCCAACATCACGATCGCGATGCTGAAGATCACCCCGATCGCGGTCTGGCTGGTGTCGAAGTGGGCGATCAGCGAGTTCTTGTAGACGCTTGTCGCGTAGACCTGACCGATGCAGAGATGAATGGCCAACGCCGCCGGGGGAATGAGCCACCGGCTGTAGCCCGGCGGCGCGACGGTGTGCCGACGATCGAGTACGGAAAGCATGCGCTGCTTCCTCTCCGACGAGGACGAGAGACGTCCCGCACAACGTGCCCACAGCACACGCCTGCGGCAAACCTCACCATCGCCGGACGGTCCCCCCGCTGAGCTGAGCGGTCAGTCAGCGAGCCCGCTGCGGTCAGCAGCTACCGCAGGTCCGGAGTGTGCCAGCCGCCGGCCAACGCGTCGGCGTCCGCCGGACCCCAGGTGCCCTTCTCGTACGACTGCACGGCGGCCGGCAGATCCAGGATCGGCTCGACGACGCGCCACTCCTGCTCGATCGTCTCCTCGCGCGCGAAGCGCAGGTGCTGCCCATCCATCGCGTCGTCGAGCAGACGCTCGTAGGCCTCCTGCCGGCGGCCGAGAGCCGCGCCGAAGTCGACGGAGAGGTCCACCGGGCGGCTGGTCACCTCCGCACCCGGGCTCTTCGCCTGGATCGACATCGTGATGCCGTCACCGCGGCCGAGCCGGAACCGCAGCAGGTTCGCGGGCGCCTCGGCCCCACCCTCGGCGGGGATCAAAGAGCGCTGCGGCTGCTTGAACTCGACCACGACCTCGGTCGCCGTCCCCGGGAGGGACTTACCGGTCCGCAGGTAGAAGGGCACGCCCGACCAGCGGGGGGAATCGACAGTCAACCGGGTGGCGACGAACGTCTCGGTGTTCGAGTCCGGCGCAACGCCCGGCTCGTCGCGGTAACCGGCATACTGCCCCCGGACGGTGGACCGCGGCGACAGTGGCCGGATCTGGCGCAGCACCGCGACCTCCGCGGCGTTGAACGCGTCGGTGTCGTCGGCGGCGGGAGCCTCCATCGCGATGAGCGCCACGACCTGCAGGATGTGGTTCTGCAACACGTCCCGGGTGGCGCCCACCGTGTCGTAGAAGCCGGCGCGGCCCTGGGTGCCGAAACCCTCGGCGAGAGTGACCTGGATGTTGTCGATGTGCTCGTTGTTCCACAGCGGCTCGAAGAGCCGGTTGGCGAACCGGAAGGCGTACAGCCCCTCGACGGCTTCCTTGCCGAGGTAGTGGTCGATGCGGAACACCCGCTGCTGGTCGAAGGCCGCGCGCAGCGTCCGGTCCAGCTCGCGGGAGGACTCCAGGTCGCGCCCGAACGGCTTCTCCACGATGACCCGGCCGCGGTCGGCCAGGCCGGCCGCCGCGAGGCCCTCGACGACGGCGCCGAACACCGCCGGAGGAATCGCCAGGTAGAAGACCGGCCGCTCGGCGCCGCGCAGGCGCTCCGCCAGCCGCTGGTAGGTGGCCGGGTCCGCGTAGTCCCCGGAGATCATCGACAGGTTGTCCGCCAGCCGGTCGAAGGTCTCGTCGTCGACCTCGTTGTTGGCTTCGGTGACCGACTTGCGGGCCGTGGTGACGAGCTGCTGATCATCCCAGGGGGAGCGGGCAACGCCGATCACCGGGACGTCGAGGCGACCGCGCCGGGTCAGCTCGTACAGGGCCGGGAACAGCTTCTTCGAGACGAGGTCCCCCGTGACGCCGAACAGCACTACCGCGTCTGAGCGCATGTCCATGGCACTTCCATTCGATGATCTGATCCTGATCTTCCGAACGGACAACGGCCCGGCCCACCGCGAGAATTCCCCGGCGAGGGGCGCACGTGAGGTCGGCGACAGCGACGGCGCTCTACTCTAAGCAAGGTTTACAGTTCGCGTGTGCCGCGCCTCCACGAACCGCGTGCTGGTTACTCCCTCCAGCACATCCGCGGCCACCAAGACCCGACAATCAGCATCTCGATGTCGCGGTCCCGCACGATCAGGCCAGGTCCCGCATCGTCAGGAAGGCCAGGGAACTTCGTAGTACGTGGTACCCGAGGAGACGGTGACGAGATACTCGGACCTGCGCAGCAGGCCACTCCGCAGCGTGTCAAAGTCAACGGAGTTGGCCTCAAGGAAGACGGTCGGCCAGGTGAGTTGCGTGACCCCCTGATTGCTCAAGGTGCTGATGTCTCGCCTCCACCCGACCCCAACCGTCGAGTCGTGCCCGGGTACGAGGTAGCTCAGGCCCGGCTCGGGCAGCAGTAGCCCATCATCGGTCCTGCCGTTCGCCGCAAGGTACCTCTCGATCTCCTCGACGGCCGAGGTGGTGGTCGGCATCAGCCCGGCAGCCTTGGCACGCTTGTCAACCTCGCGCAGCACATCCAAAATGTCGCCGTCGGCCCCGAAGTACCTGGTCTCGCTCAGATCGCACCTGATGCGGTAGTCGTCGTGTGGCCACAGGGTGTTGGTGTCGCCGGCCCGGCAGATGTCCTGTCTTGACGTCGCGACCGACCTGAGCGGCGCTGCCTGAGTCACGGCGGAGAGCAGGGTGCTGATCCGCTCATGGCTCGAAGCACTTGCCTGCCGGGCCGCGGCCGAGTACGCCTCCCGGCTCGCTTCCTCCCGCGTGGGTGCGTCTGACACACACGCCGTCAGCGCGAGCACCAGAGTTGCAGCCGTTGCCAGCCTGGCCAGGCGACGAGGAGTCATGGTTACGAGGATGCTGGCTGGCCGCACACGCGGGATGAGTCGCCGTACTCATCCACCAAGCACTACGACGAGTACGACGGCTCCTACTCGGGCATCGGGCCGTACCTCGCCCGGCCAGCACCTTCGCCCGACCTCGCCCGCTGCCCTACCGCACTGGCACCATGACGAACGGCAGCAGGGCACAGCCCGCACCGACGAGGAGGCCGGGATGAAACACGACCCGTCGCCCGGCCCGGACGAACGCTTCGTGCAACAGACCGAACGCGTCCGCCGGGAACTGCTGGACAGCGCGACACCGGTCGTCGCGCTCACCGGCCCCGACCGCCCGGCCACCGAGTGCTTCGCCGGCACCGAAACCTTCGACGACACGATCACCGTCGTCCGAATCGTGCACGGCGACCCCACCACCGGACCGTGGGCGACCGTCGACACCGCCCGCTGGGCCGACCTCCCGGTCAACGCCGGCCCGTTACGCACGCACCTCGAACACGGCATGCGACTCGCCGGAGACCGGTTCTCCGACGTCGAATGGACCGAGAACGACACGACTGTCCTGGTCGACGACCAGCCAGTTCCCGGCCGTACGGTACGAGCCGGCCATCGGTGGTGGGCGACCCGCTGCGAACGCGATGGTGTCGAGATCACCGTGACGGCCCGCGACTGGCACCCCGCCACCGTGCACCTCGGCTCGGTCACCGACCTCACCCCACTACTCGACGCACTGGGTAGCCGGCCTACGGCGAAGACACCGCCCACGGAACCGGTCGCCCTGCCGCCCGGCCTGGCCCGCGAACCACACCGGGCGCTCATCGACGCCGCCCTGCGCACCCGTCGGGACCACATCGCCTGGATGGCCGACGGGGGAGCACCGCCGCACCTGCCCCCGTACTTGTCGACGCTCTGGCAAGCCGCCGTGCGTCGACAGAGGCAACTCACCGATCAGGACGAAACCGATGCCGACCGTGCGGTGAGCGACATCGTCGCCCACGTCACCAGCATCGCCGATGGCACCACCTGGTTCGATGAGCACGCGACGCTGCGTGCCCGCGCCATCAACGAAATCCTGCTGTACGGCACCGGGCTAGGTGAAGGTGTGTCCAGTCATCCGGCTCAACGCGCCTGGCGCGAACGGCAACACCTCATGCCCCGACAGGGCGCGCCCATCAACGAGCGCGAGGCCGTCGACTTGCGCTGGCGTGACGCCTGGGCCAGGTGGGCCGACACCGCACTCGACGAGTTCTGACCGGTTGCCCCTCAATCCGCGACCCGAATCCTGATTCGATAATGTACATTATGTAAAGTAACCCGAGCGGACCGGGTCCCCTCGCAGCCTTCAGTCCCGCGTCAGGCCCGGCGGGCAGGCATCCTCGTCGGGTCCGACGAGGCGCGCGTTGACAAGCGGATTGCGGCGCAGCGCGGCGAGCAATAGCGCGCTGCCGCCGATGTCGGTCCAGGTGTCGTCCCAGAGCGCGGAGACGAGCCAGGAGTGATCCGCCGGAAAGAACAGGTCGGGCAGCGCTCCGTCACCGCGCAGGTGACCGGTCCGCCAGGTCAGGGCCTGCTCGGGGCCGGCTTCGACGAGCACGTAGGACCAGCCCCCGTAGAGCGACACCCGGGCGGCGCGCGGGAAGACGACGTCGTGGGCGCCGGTGTCGAGATAACCCAACCACCAGGGCTGGCCCGGGGTGGCCGCGGCGAGTTCACGGACCACGGCGTGTTCGTGGGCCTGCTGGCTGACGCCGCCGGGCGGATGGAACGTGGCGTACGCGTCGAAGACCGCCGGGATCGCCGCGGTGACCGAGAGGCCCGGTGTGGTGTGGTCGGCGATCCAGCCGACGTCGCTGGCCGTGCCGATCGACCAGTTCCGCCCGTCGCCGGTGCGGACGGAGTCGACGCCGGTCGCCGGCTCGCGTTCGTCGGAGATGACGGTTGGCACCGCGTCCGGGTCCCCGCCGGGTGGGTCGGCGGGCTGCCACGTGTGCCCCGCCGGGCAGGCCCGATCCGTGTCGTCGCCGTGCTCCGTGTACGTGTGCGGCATCCGAGGCTGACCGCAGGTGGAGCAGTTAGCGGCCGGCGACGTCATGCCGGCCACGATACGTGCCCCTCGATGCAGGACGGATCGCCTGGGTTCGGGCACTACTCCCCCTCCTCCACCTCTTCCCGGTAACACGAAAATGCTGCATAATATCCTTTATGCATGACAAAAAGGACGAATCGCTCGGGGTGCTGATCGAGGAGTTCCTGACCGCTCGGGCCACCCGCAAGCCCTCCCCCCACACACTGGCGGCGTACCGGCGGGACCTGCACACGGTGGGCGACCTCATCGCCGAGGACGCCGCCACCGCCACTCCCCTCCCCCTGACCGAGCTGTCGATCACCGACCTCTCCCCCCGGGTGATGCGCTCGGCGTTCGCCCGCTTCGCCGCGCCCCGTGCGCCCGCGTCGGTGCACCGCGCCTGGTCCACCTGGAACAGTTTCTTCACGTTCCTGGTCGCGGACGGGTTCGTGGCGGGCAACCCGATGCCGGCGGTCGGCCGGCCCCGGGCGCTCCTCCCCCAGCCGAAACCGTTGCGTGGCACGGACACCCCCGAGGTGCTGCTCGCGTCGGTCGCCCGCGACGACGGTCGGCAGCGCGACCCGTGGCCGGAGCGCGACGTGGCGGTGCTGGCGGTGGCGTTGTGCGCCGGGCTGCGCCTGTCGGAGTTGCTGGCGCTGCGGGTCGGCTCGCTGGCGGGTCGGCCGGGCGAGCGGCGTGTCGAGGTGTCGGGCAAGGGTGGGCGGCCCCGGGTGGTGCCGATCGAGGCCGATCTGGACCGGGTGGTGGCCGACTATCTGGACAGTCGGCGGCGGCGTTTCGGGGCGCGGTCGGTGCGCCCCGACTCGGCGTTGCTCGTGGATCGCCACGGTGAGCCGCTGCGTCGTGGTGGGCTGCAGTATCTGGTGGAGTCGTGTTATCGGCGGGCTGGAATCGGGGACCGGGTGCCGCGGGGGGCGCGGTTGCACGCGCTGCGGCACACGTTCGCGACGCGGCTGGCGGAGGACGGGGCGAGCGCCGCGGAGATCATGCGGTTGTTGGGGCACGCGTCGTTGGCGTCGTCGCAGACGTACATCGAGGTGACGGCCGGGCAGCAGCGCGAGGCGGTGCGGGCCAACCGCACCAACCGGGTGTTGGCGTCGCTGGTGGCGGTGGAGCGGGGGTGAGCGCGTCGGTCAGCGGGCGTGGCGCAGCGCCCGGTCGAGGGCGTGGTCGGCGATCTGCGGCCAGCCGTGCTGGGCGGGTAGCAGGTGGGCGTAGCCCTCGAAGAGTTCGGTGGTGTCGCCCTGGTGGTGCGCGGCGTTGCCGCGTTGCACGCGGGGCGGCATGGCGGGTTCAGCCGAGGTCGACGAGGAGGGGGCGGTGGTCGGAGATGGTGGACGCCGGCGCGCTGACGGCTCGTACCGGTGGGAGTTGGTCGAGGGCGTGCCGGTCGGCGAGGACGTGGTCGAGTTGGACGCGGGGCTGCCCGGAGGGGTAGGTGGGGCGGCGGCCCAGGGGGTGCCAGCCGGAAATGAGCCGGGCGGCGCCGGCGGGCAGGTTGAGGTCGCCGAGCAGGACGCGGGGGCCGGGTAGGGCGCGCAGGGCGCGCACGGTCTGGCGTAGTTGGCGGGCGTTCCAGCCGGGTACGAAGGACAGGTGGGTCGCGGCGACGGTGAGGGGGCCGTGGGGGGTGTCCAGGACGGCGGCGAGGACGACGCGGGGTTCGTCGTGTAGCAGGATGAGCCCGCCGCGGGGGCCGGGCACGTAGACCGGGGAGCGTACGGGGGCGGGTTTGAGGCGGGTGATGTGCCAGCTGCGGACGGGGTGGCGGCTGATCAGGCCGATGCCGTAGCAGGGTTCGCCGTGTCCGTCGTCCTCGTGGCGTAGTGGGCGGAAGTGTTCGCCGGGGGTGCCGACGACGGCGGCGGCGAAGCGGTGTTGGGGTGCGTCGAGGGCGTGGGCGGCGATGGTGGTGAGGTCGAGTTGGCCGCTGCGGTGTTGGTCGCGGTCGACCTCCTGTAGGGCGAGCACGTCGGCGTCGAGGGCGCGGATGGCGGCGGTGAGGCGGCTGGAGGTGACGAGCCCGTCGGTCAGGGATCGTCCGTGCAGCAGGTTGAAGGTGGCCAGGCGCACTTCTGCACCATACGTGTCCGTGGCATGGTTGCCGGGTGCTGAAGCTGTTGCTGTGTTCCGTGCTGGTGTTCGTGGCGGTTGGCGCGTTGGGGGTGTGGGTGCGGCGTTCTCGGGGTCGCTGAGCGGGTGAGTCTGGCCACTTGCGGGGCTGTCGGTGCGGGTGGGGTGGGGAGAATTGCCGCCCGTGGACGCCGTATCGCTGAGTACTTTGCTGGCCGCTGCCGCGATGGCGGGGTGGGTTGACGCCGTGGTCGGTGGTGGTGGGTTGTTGCTGCTGCCGGCGTTGCTGGTGGCGGCGCCGGGGTTGCCGGTGGCCACCGCGTTGGGCACGAACAAGTTGGCTGCGATCTTCGGGACGACCACGGCGGCGGCGACGTACGCGCGGCGGACCGAGGTGGACTGGCGGGTGGTGGCGCCGGCGGCGGGGCTGGCGGTGGTGAGTGCGGGTGTGGGTGCGGCGTTGGCCGGGGCGGTGCCGGCGTCGGCGTACCGGCCGGTGGTGTTGGTCGTGTTGGTGGCGGTGGCGGTGTTCGTGTTGCTGCGTCCCCGGTTGGGGGTGGTGGCGTTGCCGCGGCGGCGGACTCCGGTGCGGGTGGTGGCGGCGGTCGTGGTGGCGGGGGTGGGCATTGCCCTGTACGACGGGTTGATCGGTCCGGGTACGGGGACGTTCTTGGTGTTGGCGTTCACGGCTCTGGTGGGCGCGGATTTCGTGCATGGTTCGGCGATGGCGAAGGTGGTCAACGCGGGGACGAATCTGGGTGCGTTGGTGGTGTTCGGGGTGACCGGGCATGTGTGGTGGTTGCTGGGTGCGGCGATGGCGGTGTGCAACGTCGCGGGGGCGGTGGTGGGGGCGCGGATGGCGTTGCGTCGGGGGTCGGGGTTCGTGCGGGTGGTGTTGTTGGTGGTGGTGGTGGCGTTGGTCGCGAAGTTGGGTCACGACCAGTGGGTGGCGCGCTGATGTCGGTGCGGGCGGAGCACGACCGGGGGGTGCTGGCGCGGTTGCTGGGGCGTGACCCGGTGTTGCACGCGTACCAGTTGGGTGACCTGGACGATTTCTTCTGGCCGTACACGTCGTGGTTTCGCCTGGATGATCAGGTGGTGTTGCTGTATCACGGTGGTGACCTGCCGACGTTGTTGGCGTTCGGCGCGCCGGCGGACAGGGCGGCGTTGTCGGTGTTGCTGGGGCAGGTGGCGCCGGTGCTGCCGGCGCGGTTGTACGCGCACCTGTCCCCCGGCCTGGGCGATGCCCTGGCCGGGTCGTTCCGGTTGACGCCCGGTGGCCGGCATCACCGGATGGCGTTGACCGATGCGGGGCGGCTGGGTGCGGTGGCCCCGGCGGGGGTGGTGCTCGGTGTGGCGGACCTGCCGCAGGTGCGGGAGTTGTACGCGCGGGCGTACCCGGGGAACTGGTTCGACGAGCGGATGGTGCGGACCGGGCAGTATCTGGGGATCCGCGACGGTGGTGCGCTGGTCGCGGTGGCGGGGGTGCACGTGTTCTCCCCGGCGTACGGGGTGGCGGCGTTGGGTAACGTCACGACGGATCCGCGGTGGCGGGGGCGGGGGTTGGGCGCGTCGGTGGTGGCGGCGTTGTGTGTGCGGCTGCTCCAGAGCGTGGAGCATGTGACGTTGAACGTGAAGGCCGACAATGTGGTGGCGGTGCGCCTGTACGAGCGGGTGGGTTTCAGCCGGGTCGCCGACTACGACGAGTGGACGTTGACGGCTTCAGGCGCGGCGGCTGGGTGAGTCGAAGCGGCCGGCGCGGATCTCGCGCAGGGCGCGGCGGCGGGTGTCGCCGCGCAGGGTGTCGACGTAGAGGGTGCCGTGCAGGTGGTCGGTCTCGTGTTGCAGGGCGCGGGCGAGGAATCCGCTGCCGGCGATGGTGAGGGGCTCGCCGTGTTGGTCGACGCCGTGGGCGGTGGCGTGCAGGGCCCGGACGGTCGGGAAGTAGAGGCCGGGGATGGACAGGCAGCCCTCGTCGTCGTCCTGGAGGTCGTCGGAGAGTTCCAGGGTGGGGTTGATGAGGTGGCCGCGGTGCCCGTCGGCGTCGTAGACGAACACCTGGGCGCTGACGCCGATCTGTGGTGCGGCGACGCCGGCGCGGCCGGGGGCGCCGAGGAGGGTGTCCATCAGGTCGGTGACGAGGGCCCGTAGCTCGGCGTCGAAGGTGGTGACCGGGTCGCATTCGGTGCGTAGGACGGGGTCGCCGATGATCCGGATGGGCCGCATGGTCATGGGGGCAGTTTATCGCCGGGGGCGGTGGGTTTCGTGTCCGGCCAGGGTGGCGCGGATCGGTGCGGTCTTGGCGGCGGCTTCGGCGACTTCGGCGTGGGCGTCGCTGTCCCAGGTGATGCCGCCGCCGGCCCAGGTGTGCAGTAGGTCGGTGTCGGCGGCGGCGGTGCGGATGGTCAGGCCGAGGTCGATGTGGCCGGGGGTGACCCAGCCGAGTGCGCCCATGCTGGCGCCGCGGCCGACGGGTTCGAGGGTGGTGATCTGGGTGAGGGCGGCGTGTTTGGGTGCGCCGGTGACGGAGCCGCCGGGGCAGGTGGCGCGGAGGAGGTCGGCGAGGCCGAGGCCGTCGGCGGCGGTGGCGCGGACGGTGGACTCGGCCTGCCACAGGTCGCACCAGCGGCGCACGGTGAACAGGTCGTCGACGGTGACGGTGCCGGTGCGGGCGATGCGGGCGAGGTCGTTGCGTTCCAGGTCGACGATCATGATGTGTTCGGCGCGTTCCTTGGCGCTGGCGAGCAGTTCGGTGTGGCCGGTGGGGGTGGCGGGGCGGGTGCCCTTGATGGGTCGGGTGATGAGGTGTCCGTCGGTGACCTCGATGAGGGTTTCCGGGGAGGCGCAGCCGATGGCCCAGCCGTCGCCGGTGAGGACGCCGCCGTAGCGGGCGCCGGGGAGGGCGCTGAGGCGGCGCAGGGCGGGCAGGGGGTCGCCGGTGTAGGGGGCGGCGGCGTGTCCGACGAGGTTGGTCTGGTAGACGTCGCCGCGGCCGATGGCGGCGCGGACGGCGGCGACGGCGTCGGCGTGTTGGCGGGGGGTCCAGCTTTCGGTCCACGGGCCGAGCCACCAGGGGGTGGGTGCGGCCGGTGGGGTGGCGCGGGTGGGGCCGTGTTCGTAGACGACGACGGTGAGGTCGGGGAGGGTGGGCGCGGGTTCGGGGGCGGTGGTGGGTGCGCCGGCCAGGTGCGCGCCGGCGGCGGCGGACAGGTAGAGCGCGGCGCCGCAGACCCCGCTGTGGTGGTGGGTGGGGGCGGGTCGGGTGAGGTCGTGCAGGGGCAGGCCGTGCGCGGCGAGGAACTCCTCGGCGAGGGCGGCGGGGTCGCCGCCGTCGTGGCGGTGCCAGTGCAGGCGTGCGCGTTCGGTGAGCGTGTCGCGGCAGGCGGTAGGCGCTGCGGGGACATCGACCCGCACCTGTGGGAGCGTTTCCACGCCGTATGGTCCGACCTTCCTCATCCGTTCAGTGGATTTCCCGTGCGCCAGGCCGAGACCTGCTCGTTGCTGGACACTTTCGCTTGGTACTGTGCGTCACTGGTCATGTGAACCATGACACAGTGCCCCCACAGTCCGGAGACCCTGATGTGCCAGCACCAACCGACCTGCCCCTCCGCTGAAGCCACCGACCGGGAAGCCGCGCGGGTCCTCGCCTGCTTCCGTGAGCAGGGCTGGAGCCTGCTCTGCAACGGTGTGATCGTCTTCGAGGACACCGGCGAGTTGCTTCCCGACGGCAGCAGCATCGCACCGCACCGCGGTCCCGCCCGCCACGCCCTCGTGGCCTGATCGACCACCCAGCGTCACCGTTTAGCCGCCCGTCGGCCCAGGCTAGTCCCCCGGTAAGGGACGTCCCCGCCCAGGCCGCAGCGGCTGCCGGGGCGGCCTGTACCGCCCGCCCCGGCTCGCCCGTTGTCAGTCCTCGAACGCCTCTGGCGACGGGCACGAGCAGACCAGGTTCCGGTCGCCGTACGCGCCGTCGACGCGCCGCACCGGCGGCCAGTACTTCCCGGCCCGGTCCACCCCGGCCGGGTACGCGCCCACCGACCGCGGGTACGGGTGCGGCCAGTCGTCACCGCTGACCATCGCCGCGGTGTGCGGCGCGTTGGCCAGGGGGTTGTCCCCCGCCGGCCACGCCCCGGACCCCACCTGCTCGATCTCCGCCCGGATCGCGATCATCGCGTCGCAGAACCGGTCCAGCTCGGCCAGGTCCTCACTCTCGGTCGGCTCCACCATCAGCGTCCCCGCGACCGGGAACGACATCGTCGGCGCGTGGAAGCCGTAGTCGATCAGCCGCTTCGCGACGTCGTCGACGCTCACCCCGGTCGCCTTCGTCACGGGCCGCAGGTCGAGGATGCACTCGTGGGCCACCAGGCCCTTGTTGCCGGCGTAGAGCACCGGGAAGTGCCCCCGCAGCCGCGCGGCCACGTAGTTCGCGGCGAGGACCGCCACGCCGGTGGCCCGGGTCAGGCCCTCGGCGCCCATCATCCGCAGGTACGCCCACGGGATCGGCAGGATGCCCGCCGACCCGTACTTCGCCGCCGAGATCGCCGGTGTGGCGTCGGCGTGCGCGCCCAGCGGGTCACCGGGCAGGAACGGCGCCAGGTGCGCGCGCACCGCGACCGGGCCGACGCCGGGGCCGCCGCCGCCGTGCGGGATGCAGAACGTCTTGTGCAGGTTGAGGTGGGACACGTCCGCGCCGAACCTGCCGGGCTTGGCGAACCCGACCAGGGCGTTGAGGTTCGCCCCGTCGACGTACACCTGCCCGCCGGCGTCGTGGACCTTCGCGCACAGCGACGCGATGCCCGTCTCGTACACCCCGTGCGTCGACGGGTACGTCACCATGATCCCGGCGAGCGCGTCGCGGTGCTTGTCGATCTTCGCGTCCAGGTCGACGAGGTCGACGTTGCCGTTGTCGTCGCAGGCCACCACGACGACCCGCATACCGGCCATCACCGCCGACGCGGCGTTCGTGCCGTGCGCCGACGACGGGATCAGGCACACGTCGCGGTGCGACTCACCGCGCGAGGCGTGGTAGGAGCGGATCGCCAACAACCCGGCCAGCTCACCCTGCGACCCGGCGTTGGGTTGCACGCTGACCGCGTCGTAGCCGGTCACCTCGGCCAGCCACGACTCCAGCTGGCCGATCATCTCCCGGTACCCGACGGTCTGGGTGTCCGGCGCGAACGGGTGGATGTTCGCGAACTCCGCCCAGCTGACCGGCTCCATCTCGGTGGTGGCGTTGAGCTTCATCGTGCACGACCCGAGCGGGATCATGCCCCGGTCCAGGGCGTAGTCGAAGTCCGACAGCCGCCGCAGGTAGCGCAGCATCGCCGTCTCCGAGTGGTGGCTGCGGAACACCGGGTGGGTGAGGAAGTCACCGCGCCGGGTCAGCTCGACGGGCAGGGCCGCGTCCACGGCCCCGTCGAGGGCGGGCACCTCGAACGCCTCCCACACCGCGCGCAGGTGCGCGTCGGTGGTCGTCTCGTCGCAGGACACGCCCACCCGGTCGGCGTCGACAAGCCGCAGGTTCACGCCCCGCTGCGCGGCCGCCGCGACGATCCGCTGCGCCCGTGCGGGCACGTGCGCGGTGACGGTGTCGAAGAACGCGACGTCCGCGACGTCCACGCCGCCGGCGCGCAACCCGGCCGCGAGCCGCGCCGCCATGTCATGGGTACGCGTCGCGATGTCCCGCAGCCCGTCCGGGCCGTGGTAGACGGCGTACATGCCGGCCATCACGGCGAGGAGCACCTGCGCGGTGCAGATGTTGCTTGTCGCCTTCTCCCGGCGGATGTGCTGCTCGCGGGTCTGCAACGCCAACCGGTACGCCGGGTTGCCGTCCGCGTCGCGGGACACCCCGACCAGGCGCCCGGGCAGCATCCGCTCCAGACCGGAACGCACCGCCAGGTAGCCGGCGTGCGGCCCACCGAAGCCCATGGGTACGCCGAAGCGCTGCGTGGTGCCGGCGGCGATGTCCGCGCCGATGTCCCCCGGCGCCCGCAGCAGCGTCAACGCCAACAGGTCCGCCGCGACCGTGACGAGCGCCCCGACGGCGTGCGCGGCCTCCACGAGGCTGCTGTGGTCGCGCACCGCCCCGGACGCGCCCGGGTACTGCAGGTGCAGGCCGAAGAACTCACCGGGCAGCTCGTCGCGCTCGACGTCGACGACCCGCACGTCGATGCCGAGCGGCTCGGCCCGGCTGGTGATCACCGCGATGGTCTGCGGCAACGCGTCGGCGTCGACGACGTACACCCGGCTCTTGCTCTTGGAGGCCCGCCGCGCGAGGGTCATCGCCTCGGCGGCGGCGGTGCCCTCGTCGAGCATCGAGGCGTTCGCGGTGGCCAGGCCGGTCAGGTCGGTGACCATCGTCTGGAAGTTCAGCAGCGCCTCCAGGCGGCCCTGGCTGATCTCCGGCTGGTACGGCGTGTACGCCGTGTACCAGGCCGGGTCCTCCAGCACGTTGCGGCGGATCACCGCCGGGGTGTGCGTGCCGTGGTACCCCAGCCCGATCATGGAGACGGCGACGGTGTTGCGGGCCGCGAGGGCCCGCAGCTCGGCGAGCGCCTCGGCCTCGGTGGCCGGGTCCGGCAGGTCCAGGGTGCCGTGCCAGCGGATCACCTCGGGGATCGCGGCGTCCATCAGCTCGTCGATCGAGTGATGCCCGACGACCTCCAACATCCGACGCTCGTCGTCGGGGCCGGGACCGATGTGACGGGTGGCGAACTGCTCTGCGGTCATGGGGGCACTCCCGGGGCGAGGTCGACGTGTCGGCCTCCCCCTCTGTCGCACCCCACACGGGGGCGCTCCACAGTGCCTGCCCACGAGGTCCTTTTGCCTGAGAGGTTCCGGGGAGGATTTGCCCCTTCGGCGCCGCCCCGCGTGCTGATCGGGCGGTCTCTCCCACGTGGGTGTTACCGGCATGGTCAACGCTACCAGCGACGGTGTTACAGGCAGATGTCCTACCCCCGGGCCGGTGCGGTCACACCCCGACCGGTGCGTCTCCACCCACCCGCGCGGCCAACCGCGGCAACAGGGCACCCAGGGGCGCGTCGACGCGGACCGTGGCGTGGCCGTCACCACGGGTCGGCCCCTGGTTCACGATCGCCACCGGAATGCCCCGTTTCGCCGCGCGGATCACGAACCGGCGCCCCGACATCACCGTCAACGACGACCCGAGCACCAGCACCGACCGAGCCCGCTCCACGGCCGCGAAACACCGCGCCACCCGCTGCGGCGGCACCGTCTCCCCGAAGAACACCACGTCCGGTTTCAGCATCCCCGTGCCGCAGATCGCACAATCCACCGTCCGGAACGCCGCCACCTGCTCGTCGGGGAGATCCACATCACCGTCCGGGTTGACCGCGGCGACGCGGGCCACGAAGTCCGGGTTGGCCTCGCGCAACCGCCGGTCCAGCTCCTCCCGGGAGGTCAGGTTGCCGCAGTCCAGGCAGATCACCTCGTCCAGGCGACCATGCAACTCGATCACCGACGTGCTGCCGGCCGCACCGTGCAGACCGTCGACGTTCTGGGTGATCACCGTCTCGACCAGACCGGCGTGTTGCAACCCCGCCACCGCCCGGTGCCCGGCGTTCGGCGCCGCACCCGCGATCAACCGCCACCCCAGGTGGCTGCGCGCCCAGTACCGCCGCCGGGCCACGGGATCGGTGGTGAACGCCTGGTAGGTCATCGGGGTGTGCCGCCGCGCCACCCCACTGGGCCCCCGGTAATCCGGGATGCCCGACTCGGTGGACAGGCCCGCCCCGCTGAGCACCACCACCCCACCATCGGCCACCAGCGCGCGCACCGCCTCGAAACTGTCCGTCACCCCTCAATGCTGCCTCAACCAGTAGCCCAGCGCCGAACCCCAACGCCCCACCCCACCCCGTTGATCATGGAGTTATCGTCGACCGTCGCGGCGTGTCGTGACGACAACCTCATGATCGAACCGCTCGGTTGGGGCCGGGCGGGGGTGGGGGTGGGGTGGGGCGCCGGGCTACCGCGCGACGGCGTCGGCGACGACGCAGGCGATGTTGTCCGGCCCACCGCGCGCCTGCGCCAGGTCGATCAGCGCACCCACCGTGTCCTCGGGACCGCCGCCGGCACCCAGCGTCGCGTGCAGATCGGCACGCTCCACGACCGCCCACAGCCCGTCGGAGCACAGCAGGTACCGGTCACCGGGCAACGCGGTCCGCAGCGCCAGATCAGCCTCGACCTGCCGACCCCCACCCAGCGCGCGCACCAGCACCGCCCGCTGCGGATGCGCGGCAGCCTCGCCGGCGTCGAGACGACCCTGATCCACCTGGGTCCGCACCCAGGTGTGATCCTGCGTCAGCAGCGACAACTCCCCGCCCCGCAACAGGTACGCCCGGGTGTCACCGACGTGCACCAGCGCCAACTGGGAGCCGCTGCGCAGCAACGCGGTCAACGTGGTGACCGGCTGGTGCTCGTCGGTGGCCAACGCCCCCACGGTGCGGTCGACGTCGGTGACCGCACCGGCCAGCATCGTCAGCAGGTCCACCGCCGGGGTGTCGGCGAGCACCAACGGCAGGAGGGCGTCGATGGCGGCGGCACTGGCCGCAGCCCCACCAGGCCCCCGCATACCGTCGGCGACGGCGAACAGCCGCTCACTGGCGTACGCGGCGTCCTCGTTGCTGTCACGCGCCACCCCGGCGACACAGCCGGCGGCACAGCGAACGGCAAGGTCGGGATTCGACCGAGACACGGAGACGTCCCCGTCCAGAAGATGCTCCACGAGGACCGTGGCGAGCCGGGCACGGGCCGCGGTGTCGACGCTGACCTCCCGCCAGTACGCGGCGACCACCTCCGCCGCCGCCGCGGGCCGCAGGGCACACACGACGCGGATCGTCGCCAGCGGCATACCGATACGCCGTAGCTGGGCGACCAACCGAGCCACCGGCAGCTGCTCCGGGTCGTAGAGCCGATACCCGGACTCAGGATCGACAGCGGCCGGCAGCAGGAGCCCCACCTGCTCGTACAGGCGCAGCGCCTTCGGCGTCAGCCTCGCCGCCCGGGCGAACACCCCGATGGTCCACAACCCCACGTCGCCATCCTCCTCGCGCCGGTCACGGCGACCGGCACACCCCCAGGCTCAGGGTTACCCGAAGGTCAAGGTCACGCCGCCGAAACCCACGGCGCCGGTAGGTTGGGCGCATGCGTGTCGTCATCGCCGGAGGCCACGGCAAGATCGCCCTACTGCTGCACCCCCACCTCGCCGGGCGCGGTGACACCGCCGTCGGCCTGATCCGCAACCCCGCGCAGGCCGCGACGCTGCGCGCCGCCGGCGCCACCCCCGTCGTCTGCGACCTGGAACACACCTCGGTCACCGAGCTGGCCGCGCACCTGCACGGCGCCGACGCGGTGATCTTCGCCGCGGGCGCCGGACCCGGCAGCGGCGCCGCCCGCAAGGACACCGTCGACCGGGCCGCCGCCGCCCTGCTCGCCGACGCCGCCACCCACGCCGGTGTCCGCCGCTACCTGCTGGTCTCCTCGATGGGTGTGGACACCCCACCCGCCGCCGGCACCGACGACGTGTGGGCGGCGTACCTGCGCGCCAAACGCGCCGCCGAGGACGACCTGCGGGGCCGTGACCTGGCCTGGACGGTGCTGCGGCCCGGCCGGCTCACCGACGACCCACCCACCGGGCAGGTCACCCTCACCCGACACGCCGGGCGGGGCGCGATCAGCCGCGCCGACGTCGCCCACGTCCTCGTCGCCCTGCTCGACGCACCAGCCACCACCGGTGCGACCCTGGAACTCGTCAACGGGCCCACCCCGATCGCCGACGCCATCCGCGCCGCCACCACCTGACCAGTGACCTTTCAGCGGAGCACCCGGGCAGGGGATCGCACCCCACCCGGGACGCTCACCGCTGCTGGTGGCGCGGCAACGCCGACTGACCCACCACACCGCCGACGAACGGCGCCCCCGGCGTCTCCGCCGCGATCCGATCCATCGTCCGGGCCAACTGCTCACTGCCGTCATCGAGATGCCGCGCCGCCGCCTGCATGTGCGACACCATCATCTCCCCGAAGATCCGCAACGCCTCCCGGGTCGCCACCGTGTCGTCGAAGCTCGACCCCGCCGCGCTGCGGTACTCCGCCACGGCCCGCTCCGCCTCCTGCTTCGCCTCCGCCTCCGCCGCGTGCAGGTAACTCTCGTACTGCACCCGGGCGTACTCGGCGACCCGCCGCGCGTAGTCATGCGCCTGCGCGATGATCTGCTCCGCCTCCCGCTGCGCCGCGGACAGCAGATTCACCTCCCGCGCCGCCGGGACCTTCCCCGCCGACCCCGTGCTCGGAATCACCCCATGGCGGTGCAACTCCACCCGGTCGGTCAGCCGCTCGTTCTCCGCCCGCAACGTCGCGATCTGCGTCGCCAACACATCCAACTCGTCGGCGATCTGCATCCGGAACCGGTCCACGTCGGCGTTGTCGTAGCCACGCCGCGCGAACGACGCCGCCCCGAACTGCCACCGCCGAACCCGGTCGGCGGTCATCCGCACCTGCACCGCGCCGGAAACCTGCATCCCGTCGTACCGGCTGATCGGGGTCGCGCTCACCTGTGCCCACCTCCCGAAACGTCACCGACCGGCGCCTGCTGCACCGCCGTACGCCACGCCGGGCCGTACCACTGCTCACCCAGGCCCTCGTGGTGCACCTGACCCGCGTGGAAACCCGCCTGCAGCAACGCCCGCACCGCGTACGACACCATTTCGTCCGACCCACACACGAACACGTGCCGGGAACGCCAGTCACCATCGGCCAACGCCCGATCCACCGCGTGTACGAACTCCCCGGGCCGGTTCACATCGGCACCCACCACATAGGTCACCGTCAACCACGGATACGACGACGCCAACTTGTCGATCGCATCGCTGTCATAGAGCTCACTGCGGGAACGGGCCGCCACGTACAGATCCACCCGCCGACGCGAACCCTCCGCCGCGACCTGCTCCACGAGCGCCTTCACCGGCGCCCACCCGGTCCCCGCGACCAGCAGCAACAGGTCACTGGAACCCGCCGACCACAACCCCAGCCGCTCCCCGACCGGCGCCGCCAGGTGGATCCGATCCCCCACCGCCGACCCGTAGACCAACCGCGACGACACCGCACCACCCGGCGCGGCCCGCACATGCAACTCCAGGGTGCCGTCCGCGCGCGGCGCGTTCGCCGGCGAGTAGTACCGCCACGAACGCACCGACGGATGCGACACCCCGATCGACTGACCCGGGGTGAACGGCAGCAGGTACTGCGGACGCACCGTCAACACCGCCACGTCGAACGCCCGCCGCTCGTGCGCCACGATCTCCGCCACCCACCACGGCGGGTTCACCGCCTCGGCGGCCTGCGCGGCCTCCACCATCACCTGAGCCACCAACCCGTACGCGGCCGCCCAGTCCGCGGCCAACTCGTCGGTCCACTGCTCGGCGAGGAAATGCTGCAACGTCGCCAACAGCGCCTCACCGACAGCCGGGTAGTGCTCCGCGCGGACCGCGAACTTGCGGTGGTCCGCGCCCAGATCCTGCAGGAACCCCACAAGCCGGTCCACCTGGTCCACGTTGGACACGATGTGCCCCAACGCGGTCACCAGACGGTCCCGCTGCCCGGCCATGTTCGTCGGGAACATCTGCCGCGTCTCAGGATGAGCGAGAAACAACGTCGAGTAGAAATAGAGCGGCACCTGATCGCCGTGCTCGGCGACCACCGACCAGCTCCGCTTGAGTTGGGCCGCGTCCACGCTCAGGCGCCCGACCGGTCTCCGGAGGCCACCACCTGGTCCTGCACCTGACCCAGCACCGTCTGCACGTCGGCCAGGATGTCCGCCGGCACACCCAACTCCGTCAGCGTCGCCAGGAGGTACCCGCCCACCTTCACGTAGTGCTCCACCGGGATGTTCAACGGCTGGTGCGCCTCGGCCAACCCACGACCGGTGTACTCGTCCGGACCACCCAACACCGTGGTCAACATCAACGTCAGGTGCCGCCGCTGACCCACCATGTCCACATCGGCGAAATAGCCCGCAGCAGCCGGGTCGGCCAACACCTTGTCGTAGAACAGATCAACAGCCGCCTTGACCGAGCTGGCACCACCAATACGGTCGTAGTGCGACTTCGGGGCAGCCTCTTCGGTAACCGTCACGGTCGTTCCTCCGGGGGGAAGGGTCGATAACCGTGACGGACCATAGCGTGTCAATCGCCCGGGGTCATTGCCCCCCTATCGCGTTCCCGACAATGGCCCGAAACGCAGCGTCACCACTACCGACGAGTATCTCCACAGTCGGCAACGAGAACGACACCCAACGTGTCCACAGTGGACGGAAGCCACCCACCGACGCCACCCGCCGTCACCGACGGTCGCGAAAAAACCAACCGAAAAAACCGAACGCCCCGCGCTCAGCCAGCCCGCCGCCGCGCCCGCCGCGCCGCCAACTCGTCACCCACCGGATCCGACCCCGACGCCACCACGGACTCCACCGGAGCGCTCGTCGCCGGCTCCGCCGGCAGATGCGACAACGACCCCTGGATCTCCTTGAACGCCCCACCGATCGCGATCCCGAAGACACCCTGGCCACCCTGCAACAGGTCGACCACCTCCTCCGGAGACCGGCACTCATACACAGTCGTCCCATCGGAGATCAACGTGATCCCGGCCAGATCCTCCACACCACGCGACCGCAGCGCCTCGATCGCCTTACGGATGTTCTGCAGGGACACCCCCGCATCCAACAACCGCTTCACGACCTTCAACACCACCAGGTCCCGGAACGAATACAACCGCTGCGTCCCCGAACCGGAGGCATCCCGCACACTCGGCACCACAAGCGCCGTCCGCGCCCAGTAATCCAACTGCCGGTAACTGATGCCCACCGCGTGGCAGGCCGTCACACCCCGGTAGCCGACCGAACCGTCACCCTCAGCCGCCACACCTGGCGACGAGGCACCCGGCTCGTCGAACTCCCTACCTGGATCGGGATCCTGCGGCTCGTGCATCCGGACAACCTCCCCCGTCAGTGTGGCAACGCGTCGTTTCCTTCAACGCGCACCCCTCGACACGGCAACCCTATAGCCACCTTCAGGGGTTACCACGGAGGAACCGACACGACACGCCGCGCAGCCACCGAGAAAGATCACCAACCGCACCGGGGAAGCACCCCCAGCGACACCCGGGAGCAGAGCCCACGGCCCACCTCAGCCCGCGAAGTCCTCCGGACGCACCTGCTCCAGGAACTCCCGGAACTTCTCCACCTCGTCCTCCTGCTCATCAGGAATGACGATCCCCGCCTCGCTGAGGACCTGCTCAGCACAACGAATCGGCGCACCGACACGCAACGCCAACGCGATCGAATCGCTCGGCCGCGCCGACACCCGCACCCCATCACCGATCAACAGATCCGCGTAGAACACGTTCTCCTTGAGCTCGGTGATCTCCACCGCCTGCAAGGGCGCCTTCAACGCCGCCAACACGTCCCGCAGAAGATCATGCGTCAACGGCCGAGCCGGCTTGACCCCCTGCTGCTCATAAGCGATAGCCGTGGCCTCGACCGCGCCGATCCAGATCGGCAGATAGCGGTCCCCCTCGACCTCCCTGAGCAGGACGATCGGCTGGTTGCTAGGCAGCTCCACCCGAACTCCGACCACGCTCAGCTCGCGCACCGCCGCCTCCGTGTCGTTGTCACCTACGCCGCACCGCGCCCTTCCCTGCACGGTACACGGACCGCGACACGGTCGTCCCGTGCGCTACCGCACCACGCCCGCGCCAGAAAGGGGTTACCCCGGCAAGCCTACGGCACGCTTCCCGGAAGAGATCTTTCCGCTCAGCCACCACCCACCGGGCACCCTCACCGACCCAACGTCGACCGCAAACCCACCCGCACCAACGCCGCGTGCAGCTGCTCCGACAACGCCACCAACTCACGCGCCGTCTCCGCCGCCCGAGCCCGCGCCGCCGGATCACTCTGCCGCGCCAACGGCGCCACCAACTGCGCGAACAAACCAACCTCACGGTCCGCCGCCGTCCGGTAACCCCGCAGATGCCGCGGCTCCAACCCGTACGACGCCAACCCCGCCACCGCCGAAGCGATGATCAACGCATCCGCGTCATACCAACCCGGCGGATCCGACACCAGCACACCGAGCCGCTCCAACTCCACCAACGTCGACTCGTCGATCCCACTGCGCGCCACCAGATCCGCCCGGCCGAGCCGCACCTGCGACGACTCGGCCGGCTCCACCGACTCACGACCCGGCACCGCACCATCAGGACCAACCGCCACCAACGCAGGCCGCGACCGCCCCGGCTGCTCACCAGACGAATCCCACTGCGCCAACTGCTCACGGATCACCCGCAACGGCAGGTACTTGTCCCGCTGCGCGGTCAACACGAACCGCAACCGCGCGACATCGTCCCAGCTGTACTTCCGGTAACCCGCAGCCGTCCGCTGCGGCTCGACCAGACCCTCAGCCTCAAGAAACCGCAGCTTCGAAATCGTGGTGTCCGGGAAATCCACCCGCAACTGCCCAAGCACCTCACCGATGCTCATCAGCGGCTCAGACCGAGCCGCTCCGGGTGACATGGAGGCAGCAGGCTCGTTCACCCCCGGCCGGCCTCCTCCTCCGGGCGCGGACCGGCGATGAACACCACCCGGAACTTACCGATCTGAACCTCGTCACCATTGCTCAACGTGGCCGCCTCAACCCGCTCACGATTCACGTACGTGCCATTCAGGCTACCCACGTCCCGCACCGTGAACGTCCCACCATCACGGTGGAACTCCGCGTGCCGACGCGACACCGTCACGTCGTCGAGGAAGATGTCACTGTCCGGATGCCGGCCACTCGTCGTCACATCGTGGTCCAACAGGAACCGGGCACCCGCATTCGGGCCTCGACGAACCACCAGCAGCGCCATACCCGGCGGCAACGAGCCGGACATCCGGCTCGGCACCACATCGGTGTCCGGCCCTTCCAGCACTTCGTCGAGCGAACCGAGATTGAGCGTCGAAGTGACGTCGAGCGGGGGGAACTCGTCGTCTGGCCGCGTCATGGGACCACCTCACGGATCTGTTCGGTCGGCGTCGGGTAATGGCGGGTCTGGCCGCCGGGCACTTGTACACCCGGCGGCTGGCTCCCCGTGCCCGGGAAGGCAATTCCGCAACGCTCAACTATTTGGGTTCTCGGTCGACCTGGCGAGCCTAGCCAGCGCCGAAATGCAGGGCAACCGGACGCGCGCACACAGCCCACGCACCGGATCACGCACACTCAGCCTTCGGTGATCTTCTGATAAGCGGCCGCCGTCAGCAACCCATCCGTCGCCGTCGGATCGTTCGGCGTGATCTCCACCAACCAACCCGCACCGTACGGATCAGTGTTGATCAGCTCCGGTGTATCACCCAACGCCTCGTTGGACGCCACCACCGTACCGGCGACCGGCGCGTAGATCTCCGACACACTCTTGGTCGACTCGATCTCACCCAACGAGTCACCGGCCGCGACCACCGCACCCGCCTCGGGCAACTGCACGTACACGATGTCACCCAGCGCGTCCTGCGCGAAGTGCGTGATACCGACCCGGATCGAAGCCGTGCCGTCACCCGCCACCCACTCATGCTCGGCGGTGTATCGCAGATCCTCAGGAATCACCAGACGCGTCCTTCATCCATCGGTGCCCCGGACCACCCGGGCCCGGCGCGGCCGCGCCGGTCAGGAGACCGGACGGGCGTGTTCCAACTTGATCGGCGCGTGCAGCGCCGAAACCTCGGCAACCTCACGCTCCCCAAACGTCACGTTACCGCCGACACCTCGGACCGACGCCACCACCCCACCAGGAATGTTCAACGCCGTACGCATCGTCGCCGGATCACCGATCACCGTGATCGTGTACGGCCCCGTCAACCGACGCCCCTCCACCATCAACGACCCGTTGTCCCCATCGAGGAAGTACGTCGACGCGATGATCCGCACCGTCGCCCGGTCACCACCGGAGATCTGCATCGCCTCCGCGCCCGCACCCCGCAACTCCTGCACCGCGTCCAGCACCCGCGTCGCAGTGATCGGCTTGACACCGGAGTCGAACTGCACAGTCAACCCCGGCCCCACCGCCGGCAACGTACCCGCCAGGATGCCCAACTCGTTCGCCCGACGCGTCGCCTCGTCCAACGCCGCCTGACGACCCTGCTCACCCGAGGCCAACTGCCGCTGACTGTCCTCCAGAGCCCGAATATCCTGCTGCAGACGACTCTCCCGCGCATCCAGATCCGACAGAATCCGCACCAGGTCCTCCTGGCGCGTCGCCCCCAACGTCGGATCCGTCGACGTCGTCTTCAACTGCACGACCAACGTGAAACCCAGCAGCACCAACAACGCCACGATCATCACACCGGCCGTACTCCACCGGAACCGACCCGCCGCCACCGGTCGCGCCGCCACCGGCTCCCCGGCCGGCTCGGCCAACCCGTCCGACACCGGCTCCGGCCCTACCGACCGCGACACCGCAGCCCCCGGCCGCGACACCGCGTTCAGGTCCACCGTCGCGCCCTCGTCGACCCCCTCCACCGCGGGCTCGTCGTCCGGCCGCTCCCCCGGCACCGCCGGCTCCTGCGGGGCCAACGGGCTCAACTCGTCCGGATCCGGCGCGTCCGGACGAGGATCGGGCTCACCCGCCGGCCCACCCGGGCGCGTCGGCCCACCCGGCTGCGGCCACCCGGTCCCCGTGTCGCTCTGCTCATCACTCATCGCTGTCAACCTACGCCCGGAACAGGTGCCGACGGATCGCCGCCACGTTGCCGAAGATGCGGACACCCAACACGACGACCACACCCGTGGACAACTGCCCGCCCACCCCGAGCTGGTCACCCAGATACACGATCAGACCAGCGACCAACACGTTCGAGATGAACGACACCACGAACTGCTTGTCGTCGAAGATGCGGTCCAACCGGGCCCGCACCCCACCGAACACCGCGTCCAACGCGGCCACCACAGCGATCGGCAGGTACGGCTGCAACGCCGCCGGCACCGTGGGATCAAGCCACACACCCAGCACCACACCGGCAAGCAACGCCAGCACCGCGATCATCGGCCACCTCCGGAGGGGCTAACGGTCGTCGTCGGACCGGACGACCCAGGACTGCCGGACCGGACACCCGACGCGGAAGGGCTCGGACTGACCGACGGCTTCGCGTAGCGTAGCTGCGGCTCCGGAGCCGCCGGCAGGGTGAGGTCATCGGCCTCCCGCACACCGAACGACAACCCGGTCTTCTGCGCGACCTCCCGCATCACGTCCGCGTTGCGGCTGCTCTCGAACTTGCGCCGCAGCGAACCCGGCCCGACCGCCGACACCTCGTACGGCCCCATCACCGGACGGAAGTCCACAAGGATCGCGTCACCCGCCGTACGGATCGTCGACGTCGAGGTCAACCGCTGCCCATTGATGGCGACCGCCTCCGCACCGGCACTCCACAACGCGTTCGCCACACCCTGCAGATCGCTGTACAACACCCGCGACGGCCCCGCACCGGCACCCGTCACCGCGTCCGCGTTCTCCGGCCCGTCCGCCAACCGCACCACCACACCGTCGCCGCGCACCCGACCCAGGCCGGTGCTCGCCTCCAGGTCCCGCAGCCGTGCCGCCGCCGACCCGCTCAACGCCGCGTCCCGCTGCCGACTGACCTCCTCGCGCAGCTGATCCGCGCGGGTGGACAACCGGTCGGTCTGACCCTCCCGCTCCTTGATCTGCGCGACCAGACCGGAACGAGCCTGGGCCCGCCCCGGCTCGTCCGCCATCGTCTGCCGGTACGCGACCGCGAACAGGAAACCGAGCAGCACCACCACGACCAGACTGACCGACCGCGCCGGCCAGGCCCGCCACCCCCGGGCCGACCCGTTGGACGCCGAGCGCCGTCGCGCCGCCGCCGCATCCGCGTACCCCGGATCGAGCGGGTTGCGGAACAACTCGGTCAGGAAGTCCGGCGCGTACACCCGATCCGGGCGGGGCTTCCCCGACTGCGGCGCGGTCATGCCGCCGCCCCCGGGCCACGTGCCGCGCGCACCAGCCGCGCCGCCTGCACCACGTACATCCCGCCGGCCACCCAGTAGAGCACCAGCCCCCACCACGCCAACGCCCAGCCGATCGCGGCCGTCGCCGTCGCCGCCGCGCTCCACTCGGTGGCCAACAGCAGCACCGGGAACGCCGCCAACAGCAGGAACGTGGCGGTCTTACCGACGTAGTGCACCGGCGGCGGCCCGTACCCGTAGCGGCGGAGCACCGCCAGCGAGCCGAGCAGCAGCAGCTCACGGGCCAGCAGTGCCGCGGTGAACTGCCACGGCACCACCTCCCGCGCGGTGAAGGCGACAAGGGTGGCGAGGATGTAGAGCCGGTCGGCGAACGGGTCGAGCAACTCCCCCAGCCGACTCACCTGGTGCAGGCGGCGCGCGATCCAGCCGTCGACCCAGTCCGTGGTGCCGCCGATGGCCAGGACGACGATCGCCGCCACGTCGGCCCGCTCGACCAGGAACAGGTAGAGGAAGAGGGGCACGCCCAGCAGCCGCACGAAGCTGATCAGGTTGGGCAGGGTGAGCACCTGGTTGCCGGGGGCCTGGTCACCGGTGTCCCGCGGTTGCTCTGCCCGAGCCGGACGCGACACCGATCCTCCTCCACGGCACGGACCCTCGGCCGACGTCGAGCGCGGCGGAGGGTCGTACACGCTGTCGGGCCGGCCCACGCCGGCTCCCCCTGCGGCCCCGGGTGGGGCCTCTTTCCCTGAGCCGGCCCGCGATCTCGAAGATCACGGGCCGGGTAAGTGCGCTGTCACTATATCGGGCCTGCGTCCGCTTGCCCGGCGCCGTCGCGGCTCGTCGGGTGCGGCGTTGTCGCACTGTGGCGTGGATCACCACGCGTAAAGCGTCCTAGGATACTAGTGGAAGCGGCGACTCAGGCCGTCTGTGCCGCCGGATCGGTCTGCTGCTCGGGCACCGCCTGCGTCGCCGCCCGATCGAACGCGACAAGCGCCAGCAACAGATCGTGCTGCGTGCGCGCCGGCATCCGATCCAGCACCGCCTGCACCGCCCGCCGCCGCCGCTCGGCCAGGTCCCCCAACAGCGTCAGCGCCGCCGGGGTGGGCACCAGCCGCACCTCACGCCGGTCGCGGGGATCGGCCACCCGGCGCAACAACCCGGTCGCCTCCAGCCGGTCACAGAGGCGGCTCGCCGACGACGGCACCACGTCCAGCAGCTCCGCCAACCCGTTGACGTTGGTTTCCGAACGGCTGGTGATCAGCGCCAACACTCGCAACTGGGTGGGCGGCACCTGATGCCCCGACGCGGCCGAGTCGAGCACGGCGATCAGTGTCCCGGCGGCCGCGTCGATCGCCGCGGCGAGATCCCCAGGTCGCTCCACCCGATGTCCCCCGCCGTCGTCGCGCTGCTGCCCGCCAGACGCAGCGGCGGCGACCCTCACCTGGCGCCCCGCGCACGCGGGCCGTGCCAGTCCAGACACACCACGACGGCGTCGTCGCGTAGGTCGGAGTCCGCGTGGTAGGCGTGCAGTTCGCGCATCACCGTACCAACCGCCTCGGCCGCCGGCTGCAACCGCGTGGCGCGCAACGAACGCGCCATCACCCGATCCCCGTACGGCTCCTGGCCCGGCGGCTCGGCGGCCCACACCCCGTCGCTGACCACGAACAGGCGGTCGCCCGGCTCGAGGTGCAACTCCTGCACCTCGTAGCGGGTCTCCGCGAACATCCCCAACGGCAACTGCTGATCCAGCTTCATCCGCTCCACAGTCGCCCCGCGCATCCGCAGCAGGTGCGGGGACCCCGCGTCGACCGCCCGGACCCGACCGGTGCGGGTGTCGACGTCGAGCAGCAGGGTGGCCACGTAGCGGCGGCCCCGGTGCTGGTAGAAGACCGTGTCCGAGGCCAGTTCGGCCTGCTCCACCAGGCCGCCCCCGGAGCGACGGGCGTTGCGCATCGCGTTGACCGTGACGGCGGTCAGCATCGACGCGGCCAGCCCGTTGCCCTCGCCGTTGAGCACGGTCAGGGTCAGTTGGTCGCCGTCCAGCGACCAGTCGAAGTGGTCCCCACCCACGGTGTACGCCGGCTCCAGTTGCCCGGCCAACTCGAACGCGTGGTGCGCCACGCTGCGACCGGGCAGCAGATCCCACTGCATCTCGGCGGCCATCGTGAGTCGCTCCCGGCGACGGGCCCGCCGGTACCTGTCGGTCCCCCGGTCCGCCGCGCGCATCGCCACCGCGAGAGCGTCGGCGATGTCGGTCGCCTGGCCGGTCACTGTCGGATTCGGTACGGCCGGCAGCTCGATCAACAGCACGCCCAGCCGCTCCCCCCACAGCGTCAACGGCAGGTAGAGCCGGCAGGACCCCTCGCCGGCGGCGTCGCGTACCGGTTGCTGGCTGCTGAAACACCGCTGCGCCATGGTGTGGCAGGCCAGGAACCCGGCCGCCGGCAGGTCCGGGTCCAGGACCGGCCAGAGCCCGCTGATCCGATAGTCGGCGACGAAGACGTCGGTGCGCAGCGCGCCCAGCGTCGACCGGATCGCCTGGTCCGCCGCCTCGGCCAACTGGTCGGGCGGGGCCTCGCGCAGCGCGCGCGACACCACCTCCGGCGGGTCCACCATGCTCGTCCTCTCCAGAAGCTTGCGGTAGGGCAAGCATCATACGGACCACCCGGACGGCGAACCGCTGCGGTCAGTCGTCGCCCCGGGTCGCGAGCACGCCGTGGAACGCGTCGGGCACCGGGGCGGGCGGACCCACCGGCCGCCACCGCGCGACCGGCACGATCCCGTCCACCGTCGGCGCCCAGCGGCCCAGCAGCGGCCCGAACGCGGTCGGTGGGCGCATCCGGAACTGTGGCCCCATCATCGCCAGCGCCTGCGGGTGACCCGCCAGCTCCTCGGTGTCGAAGTCCACCACGAGCAGGCTGCCCGGCGCCGCGCCGGCGTACAGCTCGTCGAGGGTGTGGGTCAGCGTGGTGTCGTCGAGGAACGCCGCCAGCCCGAGGAAGACCACCCCGACCGGCCGGCGGCCCCAGCCCGGCACGAAGCGGTGCAACTGCGCCGGGTCGATCGTGCCGATGTCGGTCGCGTCACCGAAGCCGTAGCCGGCCCGGTCGCTGCCGGCGAGGATGCTCTGCCCCAACCGGATGGTCACCGGGTCGACGTCGGTGTAGAGCACCGTCGCGTCGACGGCGACCTCGTGCACGTTGCCCATCGTCGGCACCCCGGCGCCGAACACCAGGAAACCGTCCACGCCCCGGGCGGCCATGGCCCGCACCGCCCGCCCCAGGAACGCCCGCAGCTCCCGGAACACCGGAGCGCACGGCCCGTACGCCTGCTCGAACGCGCTCGCGGCCGCCACGTCGACCGGGAAGTGGTGCTCCCCGCCGAGCCAATAGTCGATCATGCGGCCGGTGCTCGGCTGGTCCGGTGCACCCATCGACAATCCCCCCTCCGGACCGGTCGCCGTCAGCGTACCGACCCCGGCGCGCTCAGCGGTATCGCGGCGCGGGGACGGTCCCGCCCGCGATACTGGCCCCGAGCGGGAGGTGGGCGGTGAACTCGGCGAACAGCGCGGCGGTGGTGGTCGGCGTGGACGGCTCGCCGCCGGCCCTGCGCGCCGTGCGCCTCGCCGCCACCGAGGCGGCCCGCCGGCACCGGCCACTGCGGATCGTGCACGGGTTCGTCTGGCCGCTGCTGCACGTGCCGATCGCCCCCGCCCCGGGCGCGCCACCCGGCGGTGGGCTGCGGCACCGGGCCGAGGAGCTGGTCCAGGCCGCGGTGGCCGAGGCCGAGGCGACCGTAGCGGGGCTGTCGATCTCCGGTGAGATCATCGACGGTGAGGCCGCCGCGGTGCTGGTCGGCGAGTCCCCCACCGCCGCGCTCATCGTGCTCGGCGACCGAGGGCTCGGTGGTTTCTCGGCGCTCGTGGTCGGCTCGGTCGCGGTGCAGGTCGCCGCGTACGCCGACTGCCCGGTGCTCGTGGCCCGCGGCGCGCTACGACCCGACGAGCCGGTGCTTGTCGCGGTGGACGGCTCGCCGGCCTCCCGGCTGGCGGCCGACTTCGCGGCCGAGACAGCCGTGTCGCGCGGCGTGCCGCTGCTGGCGGTGCACGCCTACCGGCACCCCGGCAGCAGCGGCCCCGGCGACATGCAACCCCTGGTGTACGACGAGGCGAAGCTGCACGGCGAACAGGAACGGATGCTCGCCGGGTGGCTGACCGGCCTGACCGAGCAGCACCGGAAGCTGCGGTTGACCTGCCGGGCGGTCCACGGCCGGACCGGCGCCGTGTTGGCCGAGGCGTCCGGCTCCGCGCAACTGGCGGTGGTGGGCGGGCAGGGGCGCGGCGAGGTGACCGGGTTGCTGCTGGGGTCGGTGAGCCAGTCGATGCTGCACCACGCGCGGTGCCCGGTCGCCGTGGTGCACGGCCCCCGCTAGCGCCTGTGGTTCACCGGCCGCCAGACGGGTAGACGGCCGCGGTACGCCGACGACGACGAGGGCGACAGCAGACGCCCAGACCGACGAAGGAGACACCAGATGCCAGGACCACGGCCCGGCAGTAACGCCTACGACAAGCAGCGGGCGCGGTTGCGCAACGCGATCGACGACTCCGGACGTCGGGTGCCCGACGGCAAGGCCAACCAGGTCGCCAACCGGATCCTCCAGGAGGATCGCGGCCAGCGGGGCGTGGTACGCGGCGACCGCGCGTACGGCCCCAAGAGCGAGCGCGAACCGGGCGACCCGAAGTGAGAAGGGTCGACCTTGCCGACGGTGCCATCGCTGGTGCCGTCGGCAGCACCGCGCTGAACGTGGTCAGCTACCTGGACATGGCCCTGCGGGGACGGCCGGAGAGCGACGTCCCGCAGGAGACCGTCGACCGGCTGGCCGGGATCGCGCACGTCAGCCTGGGGTCCGACGGCCGGGCGGCGAACCGTCGCTCGGGCCTCGGGCCGCTGATCGGCTACGGGCTGGGCATCGCCGCGGGCGTCGCGTTCGCGCTCTACGCCGGCGGTCGACGGCAACCACTGCCGGTGGCCACCGGCCTGCTCGGCGCCGGGGTGATGACCATGACCGACGGGTCGATCACCGTGCTCGGGATCAGTGACCCGCGCACCTGGCGGCGCTCCGACTGGATCTCCGACATCATCCCGCACCTCGCCTACGGGCTGACGGCCGCCGCGACCTGGAACAGGTTGCGGCGGCCGTCCGAGCGCGGTCGTTAGTTAGCGGGTGTCGCTGTCGTCCTCGGCCACCGGTTCACCGGCCGGGCCGTACGGCGACACCTGCCCCCTGGGCACCGGCCGACCCTCGTCACCGCGCGACGAGCCACGGTTGCGCGGGTGCCCGGTCGGCGTGGGCCCCTTGCTGTCCTGGCTGGTGGCGCCCTTGGCGTTGCGCCGGAACTCTTCCTGCTGCGGGTTGACCACAGGTGTCTCCCTCCGGGTACGGCGGGCGGCATCGACCGCCTTCCACCGTCGGCATACCCGCCCGCTCCGGCGGCATTCCGACAGCGGTCGCCGGCGCGACGCCTAGCGGGACACCGATGGGGTACCCGACCGGTGTGGGCAACGATCGAACGGTGGTGCGGGTCCTACTGGACCGGCGGGGCCGCACCTACGCGGAGGAGGCCGGCATCCAGCTCGCCGACCGTCCCCGCCCGCTCTACCAACTGCTGGTGCTGACCACCCTGCTGAGCACCCGGATCCGGGCGTGCCTGGCGGTGGACGCCGCGCGGGAGCTGTTCGCCGCGGGCTACCGCACACCGCAGGCCATGGAGGCGGCCAGCTGGCAGGAACGCGTCGACGCGCTGGGCCGGGGTCACTACCGCCGCTACGACGAGCGGACCGCCACCATGCTCGGCACCGGCGCCCGCCTGTGCCTGGACCGCTGGCACGGCGACCTGCGCCGACTACACCGCGAGGCCCCGGGTGACCCCGCCGGGCTGCGGCGACGCCTCACCGAGTTTCCCGGCATCGGCCCCACCGGCGCGGACATCTACCTGCGCGAAGCGCAGACGGTCTGGTCCGACCTGCGCCCGTACGCCGACCGTCGGGCCCTCGCCGGGGCGAAGCGGCTGGGCCTGCCGGGCTCCCCGGACGGGTTGGCCGGCCTGGTCGACGAACCGGACTTCGGCCGGCTCGCCTCGGCGCTGGTGCGGGTGGCGCTCGGCGAGGAGTCCGCCGGCGAGGTCACCCGGGTCGCCGCCCGCTGACCCGCTCACTTCACCGTCTTGTCCCCCGGCCGGGTCAGGTGCCACACCAGCAGCGCGGCGAGCAACGCCAGGACCACCACCCCACCGGAGATCCCGCGGCCCTCCTCGGGGCTGCGGCCGGCGCTGCCGAAGTAGATCACCGCGAGGCCGGCCAGCACCGTGACGAACGTACGCAAACCTCGGTCCTTCACGAATCGCACCGTAGGCAAGGCGCATCCGCCGCGGGTGTTTTCGGCGCTCTTGTCCCCCGTCCGGGCGACCCGGTCACGTGTCGGCCGTGAACCCGCGCAACCGCACCCGACGCACCGCCCGGTCGGCGACCTCCACCACCTCCAGGGTCAGCCCGGGCAGCCGCACCATCTCCCCGGGCTGCCCGGGCAGGTGCCGCAGCCGGGCCAGCACCAACCCGGCCACCGTGGTGTATTCACGGGACAACGGGAAGCGCAACCGCACCCCCAGGTCGGGCAGGTCGTGCAGCGGGAAGTCACCGGGCACCAGCAGGGCGCCGTCCTCCTCCCGGATCACCCCGCGCACGTCCCGGTCGGTCTCGTCGTACAACTCGCCGACCACCTCGGCCAGCAGATCCTCCATGGTGACCAGGCCGTCGATGCCGCCGTGCTCGTCGACCGCCAGGGCCAGTTGCTGATGCTCCTGACGGAGCTGACGCAACGCGTCGGCGACCGGCAGGGTCACCGGCAGCAGCACCGGCGAGCGCACCCGGTCCCCCACCGACGCCGTGCCGGCCTGCACCAGGTCACGGATGTGCACCACCCCGAGCAGCTCGTCCAGGCCGCCGGGACCGGTGACCGGGGCGCGGGACCGACCGGCGGCGGCGAGCCGGCGGACCCCCTCGTCGGCGGTCAGGCTGGCCGGCAGCGTCATCACCTCCCGCCGGGCCACCAGGATCTCCCGCAACGTCCGGCCGGCGATGTCGAACGCGCCGGTCAGGATCTCCCGCTGCTGGGCCGACAGGCCGCGCTGGCTGGCCAGCATCTCCCGCAGCTCCTCCTCGGTCATCTCCGCGCGGTTGGCCCGCGGGTCACCGCCGGCCAGCCGTACCACCGCGTCGGTGGCCCGGCTGAGCAGCCACACCGCCGGCCGGGACACCCGGGCCAGCAGGTCCAACGGGCCGGCGCTCAGCAACGCCCAACGCTCCGCCCGCTGCATCGCCAGTCGTTTGGGCGCCAACTCGCCGAGCACCAGGGTGACGAACGTCAGCAGCACGGTCACCACCAGCACCGCGGCGGGGCGGGCCAGGCCACCGAGGAAGCCCAACGGACCGACGAGCGGCTCGGACAGCGACACCGCGGCCGCCGCCGAGGCGAGAAACCCGGCAAGTGTGATGCCGAGCTGGATGGTGGCCAGGTAGCGGTTGGGGTCGCCGGACAACCGCACCAGCCGCTCCCCGGCGCGCGACCGTCGCCCCAACCGCCGCAACTGCCCCTCGCGCAGCGTCACCAACGCCATCTCGCTACCGGAGAGCGCGGCGTTGACAAGCACCAGCACGGCCACCAGCGCCACCTGCACGAGCTGACCGCCCATCGCGCACCCCCGTCCGCCGCCTCAGGTCACTCAACCGCAGCGGGACCGGTCCCGGGTCCGGTTTGGGTCCGCGCCACCGCTCAGTCGACCTCCAGGTCGTCGAGCGAGATGGCGTGGGTCATCAGCCAGCGGGCCAGCGCCGACATACCGAACAGCCACAGCGGCACCGATTCGGTGGGGCCGTTCGTGGCGTAGATGGCGAACCGCAGGTCGGGCGCGCGGTACGCCTCGATCCGCCACCGGTGTTGCCGGTCCCGCCAGACCGCCGAAGGGTCCATGGCGTCACCGTAGGTGACCGCCGCCGACCTCGGGGCGGTTAGCCGGCACCACCGGCTTAGCCCGGCACCACCGGCTTAGCCCGGCACCACCGTCGTGCCGAGCAGCCGTTGGGCGACGGACACCAGCACGGCGATGCCGATCCCGGCGAGGATCAGCCAGCCGAGGCCGCGCCAGCCCGAGCTGCGCTCGCCGACCTGCTCCGACGGCGCCCGCCACGCCTCCCGGTAGGTCCAGGCGAGCACACCCGTCCCGAACGGCAGGAGCCCGACCCAGAACCAGAACCATCGGGTGCCGGCCAGCGGCGGCGCGCCACCGATCAGCCGGCCCAGCCACAGCACGGTCACCACGCCGGCGAGCACGGCGGCGGCGTCCGTCATCCGGTGCGCGGCGGCGTTCACGCCACGCCACGGTTCGGCGACGGCGGCGAGCCGCCCGTCCCACCTCGGGTTCGGCGACGGGTCGGCCTCGGCGACTGACGACTCCGAAGCGGGCGGGTCCACGAACACGTACCGGATCTGGCCGTTCGGCACGGTCCAGGCGAGCAACCCGCCGTCCGTCGCGTGCTGCAGCCGGGGACGGCTGCCCCAGTACGCGTCGTCGTCGGCCCAGCCGTACGCCCGTTGGAAGGTCACCACCCGGCCGTTGGCGAGATCCCGGTCGAGCTGGGCCTCCGTCGACTCGCGGGGCTCCACCCACCAGGCCAGGGATGCCCACAGCACCCAGAGCACCGGCAGCCCCCAGCGCAGCGCCACCGGGAGGGCCGCACGCCATCGGCCGCCGGCGGGCCGCGACCGGGTCGGGATCAGCTCGACCATCGCTCTACCGTCGCACCCCAGGACGGTCCTGTCAGCCCCGGACGAGTCGGGGAACCAGCGCGGGGATGAGCGGTTCGGCGGTCCGGGTGCCGGCCGGGGCGCCGTGTCGCGGGGGCTCAGGTGACGACGATCCGGGCGTCGTCGGGCAGTCGCCGGGTCGCACCGCGACGGTCCAGCAACTCCAGCAGGGGCACCGCCACCCGGCGGGTGGTGTCCAACGCCTGCCGGGCTGCGGAGAGCGTGAACGGCTGCGGCAGCCCGGCCAGCACCCGGACCGCGTCGTCGAGCGCGTCGGGCAGCAGCACCACGTTGTCGGCCAACCGCAGCAGGGCGCCGGCCCGCACCGCCGCGCCGATCTCCCGGGGACCCAGGCCGAGGTCGACGAGACGGTCCGCCTCGGGGGCGCGAAACGGCCGGTCGCCGTACTCGTCGCGGACCCGCCGCACGGCTCGGGCCACCGGCTCGGGCAACGCGTCGGCGCCCACCGCGCCGACCCGCCCGGCGTGGATCCGCAACGGCGGGGAGACCAGCGCCTCGACAAGCACCCGGTCGGGCAGGGCGAGGCGCTGGCGCAGCGCGTCCACCGGCATCCCCGGCTCCAACGGGTGCTCCCGCGCGTAGCGGGCGACCTCCTCGGTCACCTGGTCGCCGAGGCGCCGCCAGTGCTCGGGGTCGGCCAGCCAGTCACCGGCCACCGGCGCGGCGCGCACCGGCACGCCCATCCGGATCATGGCGCCGGCCCGGACCAGCCGTCGGCGGCGCAGCTCACCGGCCAGGTCGGGTCGACCGTCCAGCGCGGCGAGGACCTGCGCGCGGGCGGCCGCGGCACCCCGGCGGGCCAGCGGCGGCGGCGCCACGTCCAGCACCCGCACCCCGCCGGCCACGTGGTGCCGGCCCGGGTCGCGCAGCAGCGCCCGGTCGCCCACCAGCAGTGGCAGCGGGCGCGACAGGCGCAGCCGCACGGTGTCCGCGCCGAGCGGTCGGACCCGGACCGGCACCGCCGCCGACCCGACGTGCAGGGTGAGCGTGGCCGGCAGGTCGGCGGCCGCGTCGCCGGCGAGCCGCACGTCGACGAGGTCGGTGTGCTGGAACCGGCCCGGGGTGAGCAGCGCGTCGCCGCGTCCGAGCCGGTCGCGGGGCGTACCACGCAGGTTGACCGCCACCCGGGCCACCGCGGCGGCCTCCGGTCGGGCCTCGCCGAGAGAGTGCAGGCCACGGACCCGGACCGGCTCGTCGGCACCGGCCAACTCCAGCACGTCACCCACCCGCAGCCGACCAGCGCCGAGGGTGCCGGTGACGACGGTGCCGCTGCCCCGCACGGTGAAGCTGCGGTCGACCCAGAGCCGGACCGGGTCGTCCACCGTGGGCGCCGGCAGTCGGGCGGTGAGCCGGTCCAGGGCGGCCCGCAGCTCCGCCAGACCGGCGCCGGTGCGGCCGCTGACCGCCACCGCCTCCACCGCGCCGAGGCTTGTCGCGCCGATCTCGGCGCGGGCCTGGGCCGTCGCCGGCCCCGGATCGGCCAGGTCCGCGCGGGTCACCGCCAGCAGGCCGTACCCGACGCCGAGCGCGTAGAGCGCGGCCAGGTGCTCGGCGGACTGCGGCATCCAC
Source organism: Micromonospora sp. NPDC049175 (assembly GCF_043197345.1). NCBI lineage: Bacteria > Bacillati > Actinomycetota > Actinomycetes > Micromonosporales > Micromonosporaceae > Micromonospora > Micromonospora sp. NPDC049175. The sequence continues at coordinate 161,156 of NZ_JBICSY010000012.1, forward strand.
CCCTCGTCGGCGGCGACCACGATCAGCGCCGCCGGCACCGGGCCGACCCCGGCGAGCATGTTGGGCACGAACCGCTCGTGGCCGGGCACGTCGACGAAGGCGATGGTGGCGCCGGAGGGCAGTGTCGTCCAGGCGAAGCCCAGGTCGATGGTCATGCCCCGGCGGCGTTCCTCGGCCCACCTGTCGGGCTCCATCCCGGTCAGCGCCCGGACCAGCGTCGACTTGCCGTGGTCGACGTGGCCGGCGGTCGCGACGACGTACACGCTCAGTCGTCCCCGGGCACGCGCAGCACGGCCACGCGGACCGCCTCGTCGGCGTCGGCCGGCACACAGCGCAGGTCGAGCAGGAGTCGGCCCCGCACCACCCGGCCGAGCACCGGCTGGTCGCCGGTGCGCAGCGGCGCGGCGTAGCGCTCGGGCAGGCTCAGCGCCCACGAGTCCAACTCGACACCGGGGGCGCCGCCGCCGCCGACCACCGCGACGGCCGGCACCACCTCCGCCTTGCGGCCGTCCGCGCCGAGCCGGTCGCGCAGCCGCTCCACCCGCTCGCGCAGGGCGCCCGGATCGGCGTGCAACGCCGTCCGGGTGGGGGTGTCCGGTCGGTGCAGGGTGGCGGCGAGCGCGGCCAGGGTGAGCTTGTCCACCCGTACCGCCCGGGCCAGCGGGTGCCGGCGCAGCCGGTCGACAAACGCGACGTCGCCGAGCAGCAACCCCGCCTGCGGGCCGCCGAGCAGCTTGTCGCCACTGGCGGTGACAAGCGCCGCCCCGGCGCGCAGAGTGCTCGTCGCGTCCGGTTCGTCGGGCAGCAGCGGATCCGCGGTGAGCAGCCCGGAGCCGATGTCGGCGACCACCGGCACGCCGAGGGTCGCCAGTTGACGCACCGGGGTCGCCGAGGTGAAGCCGGTGATCTGGAAGTTCGACGGGTGCACCTTGAGCACGAAGCCGGTCTGCGGGCCGAGCGCGGCGGCGTAGTCCGCGAGCGTGGTGCGATTGGTGGTGCCCACCTCCCGCAGGCGAGCGCCGGTGCTCTCCAGCAGGTCGGACAGGCGGAAGCCGTCGCCGATCTCGACGAACTCGCCCCGGCTGACCACGATCTCCCGACCGGCGGCCAGGGCGGTGGCGGCCAGCACCAGCGCGGCGGCGCCGTTGTTGACCACGTGCACGGCCCCGGCGTCGGGTACGGCGGCGGCCAGGGCGTCGAGCGCGTCGCGGCCACGGCGGGCCCGTCGGCCGGTACCCAGGTCCAACTCGACGTCGGTGTGCCCGGCGGCGGCCACCACCGCGGCGACCGCGGCGGGCGACAGTGGCGCCCGGCCCAGGTTGGTGTGCAGTACGACGCCCGTGGCGTTGAGCACCGCCCGGGGGCCGGGCGCGGGCAACGCGGCGACCGCCGCGTCGCGTACCTCGTCGGGGTTGATCTCGCCACGGCGGGCTCGCTCCTGGGCGCGGACGACGACCGCCTTGACCTGGTCGCGGCCCAGCGTCGCGCTGGCCGCGGCCAGCAGCGGGTCGGCGAGCAGCGTGTCGGTGCGCGGCACCCGGCGTCGTGGGTCCACCGGCCCGTCGCCCATCGCGTCATCTCCTGCTGCGGTTTGGCGGAGACGGACGGGAATCGAACCCGCCTGGCCCGGGTCCCGGACCACTCCGGTTTTGAAGACCGGGAGGGGCACCAGCCGCCTGAACGCCTCCACCGGACATTCGATCACACCGTGGGCGGGGCCGCCCGACCAGATGGAAGATCCATGCCGGTTCGTCGGGCGTCGGCCCGCTCGCGCTGCGGCACCACCGTGTACCGAGGGTCGCGGGCGGACGCGACGCCGCCGTAGAAGATGCCGAACCGGGTCAGCACCGACGCGGCCAGCAGCGCGGCGCCGGACAGCGCGCTGACCGCCCGACTACGCCGGCCGAGCAGTGCACCGGCGACCCCACCGGCGGTGAGCAACCGACCGGCGCGCAGTAACCGACCGGGCCGACCCCGCCGGTAGGGCTCGCTGAGCAGACCGAGCCGGGTCTCCACCCGGTGCGCGCCGTACAACTCCAGGGCCGCGCCGGCCACCGCCATCCGGCGGGCCGGCCCCGCCTCGTGCGGGGACGCGGCGAGCAGACCCACGCCGGCGCCGCTGGCCAGGGCGCTGCCCGCGAAGATCACCGGCAACTCGGGGTACGCCTCGTGCCACGACGGCACCGCCGTGTCGGCGAGCAGGACCCCGGTGTACGTGGCCAGCGCCGGCGCGGTGCCGGCGGCGAGCAGCCCGGCGGCGTGCCCGATGGGCGGCAACGCGCGACCGGCCAGCCCGAGCAGACCGTGCCGGGGCAGCACGCCGGCGGCCTCGGCGATCGCGGCGACACCCGCCGCCGGCCCGTACGCGGTGAGGATCCAGGTGCCCATCGACATCGGCGAGGTCGGCTTGGCCACCCGGAGCATGTGGTGGAACCGCGCCGGTCGGCCCAGGTCCCTGATCAGGAAGACGGCGCTGGCGCTGACGGCGCCCAACGCGGTCACCCGACCGGCGCGACGCAGCGCCGGCCGCCCGGTGAGCTGCCCACCCGCGGCGAGCAGCGACGAGCCGGCGGCCAGCCCACCGGTGAACAGGTACGCCGCGATGTCCCACTTCCAGACCGGCGCCTTGAGGATGGGCCGCCCGTAGTACGACGTGAACTCGGCCTCCGGCACCCGCAGCTCCTCACCGCCGCCGCCGCGTCGTCCGCCCCGCCGGCCGGCGGACCCCCGCCGCGGCGAGGTCAGCTCCGCCCGGGAGTCCGCGCCCACCGCTCCCCGCCGCACCCCCGGACCACCCGACCGGTCGGTGCCGTCGGCGGCCGATGCGTTGGGGCGGTCGGCGGCCGATGGGTCGGGGCTGGCGTTGGTGAGTCGGTCGCGGAAGCGGCGGAATCGGTCACCCGTTTCGGGGTGGGGCGCACTCACGAGGAACCTCCGACGAACGCGGCGACGGTCGCCGCCGCCATGGCCAGGGCGGCGAGGCCCGCGCGTTTCCACATGGCCGGCAGGTCGCGGGTGGTCACGACCGGGTCGGGTGGCAACCCGTACACCTCGGGCTCGTCCAA
>NZ_JBICSY010000013.1:0-44183 GCF_043197345.1 Micromonospora sp. NPDC049175
GGGCGCGGGGCGCGGGGCGCGGGGCGCGGGGCGCGGGGCGCGGGGCGCGGGGCGCGGGGCGCGGGGCGCGGGGCGCGGGGCGCGGGGCGCGGGGCCGAGTGAGACCGAGTGAGGCGCGTGGAGACTTCGGGGAGCGTGATGCGAGGGCGCGGAGCGCGTGGGGGGACGGACACGCGGAAGCCCCCGGTCCCGCGAGGGACCGGGGGCTCCGGAGGACGTCAGGTCAGCCGGCCTGCTCGGCGAGCTGGAGGAACTGCCGCTTGGCGGCGAGTGCCTGCTCGGCGTCCTTGATCCGACGCGCGTCGCCGGCGCTCTGGGCCCGGGCCAGCCGCTCCTCGGCCTCCACCACCTGCGCCCGCATCTGCGCGAGCAGCGGGTTGTCCTCCTTGGTGGTGCGGCGCCACGCCGAGTCCATCACGTCGCGGACCTTGTCGTCGATGACGCGCAGACGGCGCTCCAGCCCGGCGGCTGCCTCGCGGGGCACCCGGCCGGCCTCGTGCCACTGTGCCTGGATCTCCCGCAGCTTGGCCTGGGCGCCCTTCGGGTCGGCGTCGATGTCCAGCGCCTCGGCCTCGGCGAGCAGGGCCTGCTTGCGTTCCAGGTTGCCGCGCTGCTCGTTGTCCCGGGCGGAGAAGACCTCGCTACGCCGGCTGAAGAAGGCGTCCTGCGCGCCCCGGAATCGTTCCCAGAGCTTCTGCTCGGCCTCCTTGGAAGCGCGCGGCGCGGCCTTCCACTGGGTCATCAGATCCTTGAGCTGGTTGGCGGTCGCGGCCCAGTCGGTGGACTCGGAGAGCTTCTCCGCCTCGGCGACCAGCTCCTCCTTGACCGTCTGCGCCTGCTTGCGCTGGGAGTCCAGGGAGGCGAAGTGGGCGCCCCGGCGTCGGGTGAAACCGTCCCGGGCGGCGGCGAAGCGCTTCCACAGCTCACCGTCGGCCTTCTTGTCGACCCCACGGATGGTCTTCCACTCGTCGAGGATCTCCTTGAGCCGGTCCCCGGCGGTCTTCCAACCGGTGGACTCGGCGGCGAGCTTCTCGGCCTCTTCGACGAGCGCGGTCTTGCGGGCCAGGGCCTCGCCGCGAGCGGCGTCCCGGGCGGCGCGCGCCTCGCCGGCCTTCTCCTCGGCGAGGGTGGCCAGCTTGTCCAGGCGGGCGGCCAGGGCGTCGATGTCGCCGACCACGTTGGCCTCGGGCAGTGTGGCACGGATCCGCCGGATCGTGCTCAGCGAGTGCCCGGCGTCGGCCGCACCCGACTTGAGACGCGCTTCGGTCAGGTCCACCTCGGTCACCAGATCGGCGAAGCGGCGCGCGAAGTGTGCCAGGCCCTCCTCCGGTGCTCCCGCCTGCCAGGATCCGACAACCCGCTCGCCCTCGGTGGTCTTGACGTACACGGTGCCGTCCGCATCCACCCGTCCGAAGGCAGTCCAGTCGCTCATGTGCCCATCCTCGTTCTCCCGGCGTCGAGGGATCGATCCCCCGTCGCCGCCACGGCGCAGCCAAGTTGCTTCCGGCATTGTCACAGGTCCGACCCGGTCCGCGTCGAGCGCCTATCGCCGACCGTGACCATACGGTGTCCTAGGGGCCGAATGACCGGATCGGCGCGGAGACGCACCGACGATTCCCGCTACGGTAAATGGGTGCCACTGGTCGCCGCTGCTGTCTGCCCACATCCGCCCCTGCTCGTGCCCGAGGTGGCCGGCTCCGCGGCCCCGGAGTTGGACGGCCTGCGAGCGGCCTGTGACACGGCCGTACGTCGGTTGCTGGCCGTCGACCCGGACACCGTGGTGCTGCTCGGCACCGGCCCGGTGACCGGCCTGATCCGCACCCCGGCCACCGGCTCCCTCCAGCCGTGGGGAGTCGACCTGGACGTGCCGCTGGTCCCCGGCCAACCCGACCGGGGCGCGGTGCTGCCGTTGAGCCTGACCATCGGCGCGTGGTTGCTGGCCCGGCACGGCACGCGGGAGCACGGCACGCGCGAGCACGGCACGCGCGAGCACGGCACGCGGGCGCACGGCACGCGCGAGCACGACGCGCGGGAGTCGGTGACCGCTGCGCAGGTGGCCGCCGACGCCGGTCCGGCCGAGCTGGCCGCGCTCGCGGACGAGGTCGGCGCCGCGGGGGACCGGGTGGCGGTGCTGGTGCTCGGGGACGGCTCGGCCTGCCGGGGTGAGAAGGCGCCCGGGTACGACGACGCGCGCGCCCTCCCGTACGACAGGCGGGTCGCCGCGGCGCTGGCCGAGGCGGACCTGGACGTGCTGCTCGACCTCGACCCGGTGTTGTCGGCGGAGCTGAAGGCCGCCGGCCGCGCGCCCTGGCAGGTGCTCGCCAGGGCGGCCGGCTCGGCCGGTGGCGGGTGGCGCGGCGAGCTGCTGCACGACGCGGCCCCCTACGGTGTCGCCTACTTCGTGGCCTCCTGGGAGCGGATGTGACAGGCGACGGGGGAGGCACTGTCGTCGCGGTGGTCGGTCCGACCGCGGCGGGCAAGTCGGCGTTGAGCATCGCGTTGGCGCACGCGATCGACGGTGAGGTGGTCAACGCCGACTCGATGCAGCTCTACCGGGGCATGGACATCGGCACCGCCAAGCTGACCCCCGCCGAGCGGGACGGGGTGCCGCACCACCTGTTGGACATCTGGGAGGTCATCGAGCCGGCGAGCGTCGCGGAGTACCAGCGGCTGGCGCGCGCGGCGGTGGACGACATCCTGTCCCGGGGGCGGGTGCCGCTGCTGGTCGGTGGGTCCGGGCTGTACGTCCGGGCGGTGCTGGAGCGTTTCGAGTTCCCCGGCACCGACGCGGCGCTGCGCGAGCGCCTGGAACGGGAGTTGGCCGAGGTCGGCCCGGCCCCGCTGTACGCGCGGCTGCGGTCCGCCGACCCGGCGGCCGCCGAGGGCATCCTGCCCGGCAACGGTCGGCGGATCGTCCGGGCCCTGGAGGTGATCGAGCTCACCGGCGCGCCGTTCACGGCGTCGCTGCCGCAGCCCACGCCGTACTACCCGTCCGTGCAGCTCGGCGTCGACCTGGACACCGCGCTGCTGGACGAGCGGATCGCCCTACGGGTCGACCGGATGTGGGCCGACGGCCTGGTGCCGGAGACCCGTGAGTTGGTCGGGCGAGGGCTGCCCGAGGGGCGGACGGCGAGTCGGGCGCTGGGCTACCAGCAGGTGCTGCGCCTGCTCGCCGGTGAGCTGACCGAGCCGCAGGCGCACGACGAGACGGTCCGGGCCACCCGGCGCTTCGTCCGCCGGCAGCGGTCCTGGTTCCGGCGTGACCCGCGGATCCACTGGCTGGACTCGACGACCCCGGACCTGATCGGAGCCGCGCTGCGTCTGGTGCCGGCCGAGACGCGATAATGGGGGCGTGGAGTTCACCAAGGGCCACGGCACCGGCAACGACTTCGTCCTCCTTCCCGACCCGGACGGTCAGCTTGACCTGACCCCGGAGCTGGTCGCGGCGCTCTGTGACAGGCGGCGCGGCATCGGCGCGGACGGCGTGCTGCGGGTGGTCCGGGCGGCCAAGCATCCGGACGGCGCCGGGCTGGCCGGCGAGGCCGAGTGGTTCATGGACTACTGGAACGCCGACGGGTCGTTCGCCGAGATGTGCGGCAACGGCGCGCGGGTCTTCGTGCGCTACCTGCTCGACACCGGCTTGGCCACGCCCGCCGGTGCGGCGCTGCCGGTGGCCACCCGGGCCGGCGTCGTGCGCGCGCTTGTCGAGGGCGACGCCGTGTCCGTCGAGTTGCGCCGACCCCGGGTGTACGACAGCTCGGTCGCCACCCTGGGCGGGCTGACCCTGTCCGGCACCGCCGTAGACACCGGCAACCCGCACCTGGTCTGCGTGCTGCCGCCCGGCGTGGAGTTGTCCGCGCTGGACCTGACCACCGCGCCGGGGTTCGACCCGGCGTTCTTCCCGAGCGGGGTGAACGTCGAGTTCATCGTCGCGGGCGACCCGGTCGACGACACCGACGGGCACACCCTGATGCGGGTGTACGAGCGCGGCAGCGCCGAGACCCTGTCCTGCGGCACGGGCGCCTGCGCGGTGGGCGCGGTGGCCCTGCGCGACCTCGGCCGGGACACCGGGGTGATCGCCGTGGACGTCCCCGGTGGCCGCCTGACGGTGACGGTCACCGCAACCTCCTGCTGGCTGTCCGGCCCCGCCGTCCTGATAGCCACCGGAGAGGTCGACCTCCCCACCTAACAAACCCAAACCCCAACCCCACCCCGCACCACCCCGCACCGCCCGGCCCCCACCCGGCCGCCGCCCGTTGATCATGATGTTATAGCCACTCGCATCGGCGTGTCGCCGCTATAACCTCATGATCAACGAAGCGGGGTGGGGTGGGGGTGGGGGTTCAGGGCGTTGCGCTGGCGTTTGCCGCTATCTCGGGGAGGTCGGCGGGGCCGGGGTCGGCTGCCGGCAGCGGGCTGGGGTTGTGCGCGGCGGCGCGGACGGCGGCGGCGACCGCCGGGGCGACCCGGGAGTCGAAGACGCTCGGCACGATCACCGTCGGGTTGATCTTGTCTTCGCCCACCACGTCGGCGATGGCCCGGGCGGCCGCGATCGCCATCTCCTCGGTGAACTCCTCGGCGTGCGCGTCGAGCATCCCGCGGAACACCCCGGGGAAGGCGAGCACGTTGTTGATCTGGTTCGGCTGGTCCGAGCGGCCGGTGGCGACCACGGCGGCGTGCTTGCGCGCCTCCCGCGGGTCGACCTCCGGGTCCGGGTTGGCGAGCGCGAAGACGATCGAGTCCTTGGCCATCTGGGCGATGTCGTCACCGGTGAGTAGATTCGGCGCGCTCACCCCGATGAACACGTCGGCACCCCGGATCGCACCCGGCAGGTCGCCCGAGTAGTTCTCCTTGTTGGTGTTGTCCGCCAGCCACTGCCACGCCGAGTTGAGCCCGGTCAGCCCACGGTGCAGGGCGCCCTGCCGGTCGTACGCGATGATGTCGCCGACGCCCTGGCGCAGCAGCAGCTTCATGATCGCGGTGCCGGCCGCGCCGGCGCCGGAGACGACCACCCGGACGTCCTCCAGCCGCTTGCCGACCACCCGCAGCGCGTTGGTCAGCGCGGCCAGCACGCAGATCGCGGTGCCGTGCTGGTCGTCGTGGAACACCGGGATGTCCAGCGCCTCGCGCAGCCGGGCCTCGATCTCGAAGCAGCGCGGCGCGGCGATGTCCTCCAGGTTGATCCCGCCGTACGCCGGCGCGATCGCCTTCACGATCTGCACGATCTCGTCGGTGTCCTGGGTGTCCAGCACCACCGGCCAGGCGTCCACCCCGCCGAAGCGCTTGAACAGGGCGGCCTTGCCCTCCATCACCGGCAGCGAGGCGGCCGGGCCCAGGTTGCCCAGCCCGAGCACCGCCGAGCCGTCGCTGACCACCGCGACGGTGTTGCGCTTGATGGTCAGTCGCCGGGCGTCCGCCGGGTTCTCGGCGATCGCCATGCAGACCCGGGCCACCCCCGGGGTGTACGCCCGGGACAGCTCGTCGCGGTTGCGCAGCGCGACCTTCGACGTCACCTCGATCTTGCCGCCCAGGTGCAGGAGGAACGTCCGGTCCGACACCTTCCGCACGTCCACGCCGTCCAGCGCGGTCAGCGCGTCGACCACCTGGTCGGCGTGGCCGGCGTCGGCGGTGTCGCAGGTCAGGTCGACGATCACGTTCGTCGGGTCGGAGTCCACCACGTCCAACGCCGTGACGATCGCGCCGGCCTCGCCGACGGAGGTGGTGAGCCGGCCGATCGAGGACGCGTCCGCGGTCACGGCGATCCGGATGGTGATCGAAAATCCGGCACTCGGCAGTCGGGTGATGGCCACGGGATCCCTCCGTCACGGCTGTGCGGCCGGTCGGCCGCCGCCCGCATTTCTACCGGGTTGTCGCGGCCGACCAGCATTCGCCCCCACTTTTGGCGACCCTGGGCACGGGCATATAGCAGGTGCGTTCGGCGTTGTGTCATGTCAGGATTACGTTCCACTAATCAAAACGGACAGGAGAACCGCTTGCGAGACCAGGAGAGCTTTGTCCCCGTCGAGGACGAGCTCGACGACGTCACCACCGGCGAGATGGATCTGTCGGAGCGACAGTCCCTCCGACGCGTCCCGGGCCTGTCAACCGAGCTCACCGACGTCACCGAGGTGGAATACCGCCAGCTGCGGCTGGAGCGGGTCGTCCTGGTGGGCGTCTGGACCGAGGGCACGGCGGCGGACGCGGAAAATTCGCTCACCGAGCTTGCCGCGCTGGCCGAGACCGCCGGTTCGCAGGTGCTCGAAGCGCTCATCCAGCGCCGCAGCCGACCCGACCCGGCCACGTACATCGGCCGCGGCAAGGTCGACGACCTCAGCGCGGTGGTGCTGTCCAGCGGCGCCGACACGGTCATCTGTGACGGTGAGTTGTCCCCGTCGCAGTTGCGCAACCTGGAGCAGCGCACCAAGGTCAAGGTCGTCGACCGGACCGCGCTGATCCTCGACATCTTCGCCCAGCACGCCAAGAGCAAGGAAGGCAAGGCGCAGGTCGAGCTGGCCCAGCTCGAATACCTGCTGCCCCGGCTGCGCGGTTGGGGTGAGACGCTCTCCCGGCAGACAGGTGGTTCCGGCCGTGGTGGCGGCGCCGGCGGCGGTGTGGGTGTGCGTGGTCCCGGTGAGACCAAGCTGGAGACCGACCGGCGACGGATCCGGCACCGCATCTCCCGGCTGCGCCGCGAGATCAAGAGCATGCGCACGGTACGCGTCACCAAGCGCGCCCGACGCAGCCGCAACTCCGTCCCCGCCGTGGCCATCGCCGGCTACACGAACGCCGGCAAGTCCAGCCTGCTCAACAGGTTGACCGGCGCGGGCGTGCTGGTGGAGAACGCGCTGTTCGCGACGCTCGACCCGACCACCCGCAAGGCGACCGCCGCGGACGGACGGCTCTACACCCTGTCCGACACCGTCGGTTTCGTCCGTCACCTGCCGCACCAGATCGTCGAGGCGTTCCGGTCGACGCTGGAGGAGGTCGCGGAGGCGGATCTGGTGGTGCACGTCGTCGACGGCACCCACCCGGATCCGGAGGAGCAGGTCCGGGCGGTCCACGCGGTGCTCGCCGAGGTGAGCGCGGAGCGGCTTCCCGAGTTGCTGGTGGTCAACAAGACCGATGCGGCCGACGAGGACACGCTGCTTCGGCTCAAGCGGCTCTGGCCGGACGCGATCTTCGTCTCCGCGCACTCCGGGCGGGGCATCGACGGGCTGCGCGCGGCGATCGAGGAGCGGCTGCCGCGACCTGCCGTGGAGGTCCGGGCCGTACTGCCGTACGACCGCGGTGACCTGGTTGCCCGGGTGCATCGCACGGGCGAGGTGCTCAGCACGGCGCACCTGCCGGAGGGCACCCTGCTGCATGTCCGCGTCGCCGCGGACCTCGCCGCGGAGTTGGCGCCGTTCGACGTCGAGCGTCAGGGGCAGGCGGCCGGCAGCCGCTCCTGAGCGGCCACGGTGTTATCCGCCGGAAACGCGTGGCATGCGACACTGGCCGAATGCGCCGCGTTGTTTCCTCGGTCACGGTTGCCCTCGGCCTGCTTGGGGCAACCGTGGCGCTCGCCGGAGTCGCCGCGGCGGCTCCCGCCCCCGGGTCGTCCCAGCCGCCCGCCGTCACCGCCGGCCAGAAGCGGTGCACGATCAGCGACGAGCGCCTGCGGGAGCTGTCGGGTCTGGTCGCGACCAAGAGCGGCTACATCGTCATCAACGACAGCACCGACAACCCGGCACGTGAGCGGATCTTCTTCCTCGACACCAAGTGCAAGATCTCGAAGGAGCCGGTCCGGTACGCGGGGCAGGGCCCGGTCGACACCGAGGACCTCGCCCTCTCCAAGGACGGCGACACCCTCTGGATCGCCGACACCGGTGACAATGCCGACGCGAAGGAGCGCCGTACGCGCGTCGCGCTCTGGTCGATGCCGGTCACCGGTGCGAGGCAACCGACGCAGCACCGGATCTCCTACCCCGAGGGCAAGCCGCACGACGCCGAGGCGCTGCTCATCGGCGACGACGGAAAACCGCTGATCATCACGAGGGTCACCAGCGGCAAGGCCGAGATCTACGCGCCGTCGGCGGCGCTGCGCAACGGCGACGCCGAGGCGGTGCCGATGCGCAAGGTCGGCGACATCACGCTGCCGAAGACGCAGACGGAGAATCCGCTCAACACGTTCGGCCGGATCGCCATCACCGGCGCGGCCCGGTCGCCGGACGGCTCCCGGGTGGTCCTGCGCACCTACGCCGACGCCTTCGAGTACGACGTGAACGGCGGTGACATCGTCGGCGCGCTCACCACCGGCAAGCCCCGGGTAACGGCGCTGGCGGACCCGTTCGGCGAGGCCATCAGCTACTCCACGGACGGCAAGACGTTCCTGACCGTGTCCGACGCGTTCCGGTTCGGCGATGACGAGCCCCTCGACATCCTCGCTTACACGCCGTCCACCTCGACCACGGTGCCACTCGCGGCGTCGGCGGGCGGCGTCAAGCAGGGGGCCTCGACATCCTGGGCCGCCGGGCTGGACTTCGACGACATCACCTATCTGGTGGGCGCGGTCGGGGTGATCGGTCTGCTGCTTGTCGGTGCCGGCATCGTCGGCATCGTCCGGGCTCGCCGGCGGCTGCCCGCCGCCGACGCGTCGAAGGCATCGGATCCGGACGACGGTGAGCCGTTCAACCCGCGCGCGGGCCGAGCGGTCGATGGTTCGTCAGCGCTCGGTGACCGTACGGGCGGCGTCTACGGTGGCGGCGCGCCGGCGGGCCCCTACAGCGGTGGCGCGGGTCGCGGTGGGCCGACTCCGGCGGGTGGTGCCGTGTACGGCGGTGGCCGACCGGCCGCGTCCGACGGTGGCTACGGTGCGGCACGGCCGGACGGCGGCGCCGCCAGTGTGTACGGCGGCGGTCGCCCTCCAGTAGGTGGCGGCGGTCGTCCCCCAGCCGGTGGTGGTGGTCGCCCGCCGGCCACTGGTGGTCGCCCCCACGCTGGTGGTCGCCCTCCGGTGGGTGGTGACGGTCGTCCCCAGGGTGCTGGCGGGGGCGGTGGCCGCCCGCAGGGCGCCGGCGGCGTTCCACCGGGCGGACGCCCCGGCAGTGGTGCGTACGGCGGTGACGGTGGCCACACCGGCACCGGTCGCGCGGAGCCGCCCCGACGAGGTGGGCAGGAGCCCGACCCTCGGGGCCAGCGGCCCGGCCGTCGCCGTGACGACGACGGGCCTGTGGACCCGTACGGGCAGTATCCCGGCGGGGGGCGCGGTCACCGGGGCGACCGTTACTGATCGGCCCTCACCCGCGTCCCTGACCACCGACTCCGCTGCCGACCACCGACGCGGGTGAGCGCCCGTGGGCACTCACCCGCCGGTAGATCAGATGCGGCGCAACACCGCCACGACGCGACCCATGATGGTGGCGTCGTCACCGGGGATCGGGTCGAAGGCCGGGTTCTGCGGCATCAGCCAGACGTGCCCGTCGCGCCGCCGGTAGGTCTTGACCGTCGCCTCGCCGTCGAGCATGGCGGCCACGATCTCGCCCGAGTCGGCGGTCGGCTGCTGCCGGACGACCACCCAGTCGCCGTCGCAGATCGCCGCGTCGAGCATCGAGTCGCCCTTGACCTGGAGCATGAAGACCTCGCCCTCGCCCACCAACTCGCGGGGGAGCGGGAAGATGTCCTCCACGGCCTGCTCGGCGAGGATCGGCCCACCGGCGGCGATCCGACCGAGCATCGGCACGTACGCCGGGGTCGGTCGTTGTGCCCGGGACAGCTCGTCGTCGATTGCCTCGCTGGGGGCGCGGACGTCCACCGCGCGCGGCCGGTTGGGGTCGCGACGCAGGAAGCCCTTCTTTTCCAGCTCCTTGAGCTGGTAGGCGACGCTTGACGGCGACACCAGGCCGACCGCCTCGCCGATCTCCCGGACGCTTGGCGGGTAGCCGTGTCGCTCCACCCAGTTGCGGATGAACTCCAGGATGCGACGCTGGCGGGCGGTCAGGTCGACAGTCGCGGGGTCGGGGAAGGCGCTGACGACCGGGGTCACCGGGCGTACGGCGGGCTGACCCGTCCGGCTGCGCGCGGCGCTGCGGCGTCGGGTGGCCGGGGGGCCCGCCTCGGTGATCTGCTGCGGGCTCTTCGGCCGGCTGGCCCGGTCCTCGGTCACGTCCGTCCTCCCTGGTCGGCGCTGGGTGCCTCGTCGGCTCGTGGTGCGTGCGGTGGTGCCACGTTGTTCATGACCGTATAGGTGAGATCGGTCATTTTCAAACATCTGTACGACCTCTCACCGGCGTGTCGGGGTGAAAAACCGCTCCCGTCGTACGGATGTTCTGATAAATGGTACGTCGGATAGCACTGGTGTTCGATGGTCGACCGTTTTCCGGGCTACTCGGGCCGGCCGGTCGGTAACCCGGGAGAGGTCTCGACGTTGGGGTTTTCGGACGTGTCGGCGGGTGTGGGTGACCGGATCGTGCGTGACGCGCCGGACACGCCGGTCAACTTGACCCGGCTTCCCCGGCGACATACGGTCAACCCCTAGATGTAGTAGTGACACGGGCGTAAGTTGCCCACAGGTTGGGTCCGACTACCGACCGCACTCCCGTAACGTCGATCACGGCGGGCGTCGTCCGAGGACGGCACCGTCGCGGTCGGTCGTGCCCGGAGTCGCTCGGTGCGGGGCACAGTCGATCATTGTGAAGGAGGTGGGCGATGCGGTGTCCGTACTGCCGACACGCTGACTCCCGGGTGGTCGACTCGCGGGAGGCCGACGACGGTCAGCTCATTCGACGGCGGCGGTCCTGCCCGGAGTGTGGCAAGCGGTTCACCACCGTCGAGGAGGCGGTCCTCGCGGTCGTCAAGCGCAGCGGGGTGACCGAGCCGTTCAGCCGGACGAAGATCATCGGCGGGGTGCGCAAGGCGTGCCAGGGCCGGCCGGTGGACGACGACTCCCTCGCGCTGCTCGCGCAGCGGGTGGAGGAGACCGTCCGGGCCAAGGGGGCCGCCGAGATCCCGAGTCACGAGGTGGGCCTGGCGATCCTGGGCCCGCTGCGCGACCTGGACGAGATCGCCTACCTGCGGTTCGCCAGCGTCTACCGCTCCTTCGACTCGCTCGCCGACTTCGAGCGCGAGATCGAGACGTTGCGGGGCGCGGCGCGCGCCCGGGGGCAGGGTCGGGCCGACGCGGTCGAGGCCGCCGGTCCGGCCAACTGAATCTGCACAGTTTTTCGAGAGATTGGGACGCGCGGTGGGTGACCGCGCAGACGAGGGGGGCGACGGCGTGACAACTAGCCGTTCACGGAGCAAGGCAGGCGCGGGGCTGAAGATCGAGCGGGTGTGGACGACCGAGGGGGTCCACCCGTACGACGACGTCGCGTGGGAGCGCCGCGACGTCGTGATGACGAACTGGCGGGACGGCTCGATCAACTTCGAGCAGCGTGGGGTCGAGTTCCCGCAGTCGTGGAGCGTCAACGCGGCAAACATCGTCACCACCAAGTACTTCCGGGGCGCGGTGGGGACCCCGGAGCGGGAGTGGTCGCTCAAGCAGTTGATCGACCGGGTGGTCACCACCTACCGCACCGCCGGTGAGGAGTACGGCTACTTCGCCAGCCCGGCGGACGCCGAGATCTTCGCCCACGAGCTGACCTGGATGCTGCTGCACCAGGTGTTCAGCTTCAACTCGCCGGTCTGGTTCAACGTCGGCACGCCGTCGCCGCAGCAGGTCAGCGCCTGCTTCATCCTGGCCGTCGACGACTCGATGGACTCGATCCTCGACTGGTACAAGGAGGAGGGGCTGATCTTCAAGGGCGGCTCCGGCTCCGGGGTCAACCTGTCGCGGATCCGCTCGTCGCGGGAGCTGCTCTCCTCCGGCGGCACCGCCTCCGGCCCGGTCAGCTTCATGCGCGGCGCGGACGCCTCGGCCGGCACCATCAAGTCCGGCGGCGCGACCCGCCGTGCGGCCAAGATGGTCATCCTCGACGTGGACCACCCGGACATCGAGGAGTTCGTGGTCACCAAGGCGCGCGAGGAGCACAAGATCCGTGCGCTGCGCGACGCCGGGTTCGACATGGACCTCGGCGGCTCCGACATCGTCAGCGTGCAGTACCAGAACGCCAACAACTCGGTCCGGGTCTCCGACGAGTTCATGGCGGCCGTGGAGAACGGCGGCGGCTTCGACCTGCGTGGCCGGCTGGACGGCTCGGTGATCGACACCGTCGACGCCAAGAAGCTGTTCCGCACCATCTCCCAGGCCGCCTGGGAGTGCGCCGACCCGGGCCTGCAGTACGACGACACGATCAACGACTGGCACACCTGCCCGGAGACCGGGCGGATCACCGCGTCGAACCCGTGCTCGGAGTACCTGCACCTGGACAACTCCTCGTGCAACCTGGCCTCGCTCAACCTGATGAAGTTCCTCCGCGCCGACGGTGGCTTCGAGGTGGAGAAGTTCGTCAAGTCCGTCGAGTTCGTCATCACCGCGATGGACATCTCGATCTGCTTCGCGGACTTCCCGACCGACAAGATCGGTGAGACGTCCCGCGCCTACCGGCAGCTCGGCATCGGCTACGCCAACCTGGGCGCCCTGCTGATGGCCACCGGCCTGCCGTACGACTCGGAGCAGGGCCGCTCGGTCGCCGCGTCGATCACGTCCCTGATGACCGGCACCGCGTACCGCCGCTCGGCCGAGCTGGCCGGCGTGGTCGGCCCGTACGACGGCTACGCCCGCAACGCCGAGCCGCACAAGCGGGTCATGCGCAAGCACGCCGCGGCCAACGACGAGATCAAGCCGACCAGCCCGGTGGCCACCGCCATCGTCCGCGAGGCGACCAGGCAGTGGACCCAGGGCAACAAGATCGGTGACAAGTTCGGTTGGCGCAACGCGCAGGCGAGCGTCCTCGCCCCGACCGGCACGATCGGCTTCATGATGGACTGCGACACGACAGGTGTGGAGCCGGACCTGGCGCTCGTCAAGTTCAAGAAGCTGGTCGGCGGCGGCTCGATGCAGATCGTCAACCAGACGGTGCCGCGCGCGCTGCGCAGCCTCGGTTACCCCGAGGAGCAGGTCGAGGCGATCATCGAGCACATCGCCGACCACGGCCACGTGGTGGACGCCCCGGGCCTCAAGCCGGAGCACTACCCGGTCTTCGACTGCGCCATGGGTGAGCGGACGATCGCCCCGATGGGTCACGTGCGGATGATGGCGGCCATCCAGCCGTTCGTCTCCGGCGCCATCTCCAAGACGGTGAACATGCCGGAGGCGGCCACCGTCGAGGACGTCGAGAAGATCTACTTCGAGGGCTGGAAGCTCGGCCTCAAGGCGCTCGCGATCTACCGGGACAACTGCAAGGTCGGTCAGCCGCTCTCGGTGGCCAAGTCCAACAAGGCCACCGAGCCGGCCGCCGTCGAGGCCGCGCCGGTCGCCGTCGAGAAGGTCATCGAGTACCGGCCGGTCCGCAAGCGCCTGCCGAAGAAGCGCCCGTCCGAGACGGTCAGCTTCTCCGTCGGTGGCGCCGAGGGCTACCTCACCGCGTCGTCCTACCCGGACGACGGCCTCGGCGAGGTCTTCCTCAAGATGTCCAAGCAGGGCTCGACCCTGGCCGGCGTGATGGACGCCTTCTCGGTGGCCATCAGCATCGGCCTGCAGTACGGCGTGCCGCTGGAGACGTTCGTCAGCAAGTTCACGAACATGCGCTTCGAGCCGGCCGGCATGACCGACGACCCGGACGTGCGGATGGCGGCCTCGGTGATGGACTACATCTTCCGTCGCCTGGCGCTGGACTTCCTGCCCTACGAGCGCCGCGCCGAGCTGGGCATCTTCACCGCGTCCGAGCGGGCCGCGCAGCTGCGGGCCGAGGCCGACGCGGAAGCCGCCGCGGTCACCGGAGCGGAGCTCACCGCGATGGCGTCCTCGGCACCGGTGGAGGCCCCGGCCAAGTCGGAGGCCGTCGCCCAGCCGGCCCAGGAGATGGCCGACGTGGCCGCCGCCAAGCCGGCGCCGAGCGTGGGTTCCAGCACCGAGTTGCTGGAGGCCGTGATCGGCAAGGCCGCCGACGCGCCGCTCTGCTTCACCTGCGGTACGAAGATGCGCCCGGCCGGTAGCTGCTACGTCTGCGAGGGCTGCGGCTCCACAAGCGGCTGCAGCTGACGTACGCGAAAAGCGGCGCTGCCCCGGCTCCCCTCCAGGAGTCGGGGCAGCGCCGTTTCCAGCTGGCCCGGGCCGCGCGGAAGTACGCGTCTGTTGGCGATATACCTCAGAGGTACATTTATGACTCTGCGGCATGAGGCTTGCCGTCTATTTGTTGGTCCGGCCGTGTCGCTCATTCTGTCTTCTAGCCGACATAGATTAGGGATGATGCTGCGTAGTCAGTCTGAGATCATGCCGGGATGACGGAGCCACCGACGCGCCGCAGGAAGATGCACCCGGCCGTCGTGGTGGGGTGCATAGCGCTCGCGACCTGGATCTTGCTGGCGGTTTGCATGGGCGAGAATTCTCTCGACCGGGCCGACAAGGCGGCGAGCGTCATTGGGATGCTGCTCGCACTCGGGACATTCACTGGGGCTTTGGTTGAGCAACAGCGCAGGTCTTCTGCCCAGGGTGGCGAAGGTTCCGAGCCCCAGGTGTCGTTCTTCAGGCGGCCAAGCGTGTTGACTGGCCTCGCGGTGATGGCCGTAGGCCTGTTGATCGTGGTCGCCGCGGGCCTTCTTGCGAACGGGGGGCAGACCGACGGGTCGAAGGCTCAAGATGATCGGACTACGCAAGATCATTCCCCTTCTGCGAGCGCACCTCCATCAGCGAGTGCGTCTCCGTCGGCGAGTTCCCCGGTGGGAAGCGCGGAGCCGTGTGCTTCCACGGCTGGGATCGCACCCACATCTAGCGGCACGGGCGTCGTCGATGCCGTACGCCACGAGGGAGCGCTGGTCATCTCACAGGGCTATTACGCGGACCTAGATTCCCTCTGCCCCGACTGGAACGTCACAGACGTGCTCGGCACGAAGCAAGACGTCGGCAACAATGGCAAGGCTTTCGTCCGGAGTCTGAATGCTGGCGCCCAGATCGCGGTGGTCGAGGGATCCGCAGCAGCGACTTTCAGTATGTGTTCGGCAAATACCGACTATGTCCCGGATGGTGCCATACCGTTCAAAGAGTTGAAGGTGGGTGCGCGTTATTGTGTGCTCACTGACGCCGGCAGAAGAAGTCTCCTGACTGTCAAGCGGCTGCGTCGTGACGGCGGCCGCACTACGGTCCACCTGGACGTTCGCACCTGGGCCGAGAAGCGCCCCAGCGAGGAGACCAACTATTGGCCCTGGGTGATCGCCGGCGCCATCATCTTGATGCTGGTTTCGGGGGGAGCTAAGAGCGCCGCAGGCAAGAATGACGACGAGGAGGTCGCCGGGAGCGGGAGAGCCTGAGGCCCCAACTGCGGGATGCTGCGAATGATCCGCATCCAGGCACCTCTTCTGAAGTGAAGGGCTGACCCGATGGGATTCATGCTGTCGCGCACCACGATGCGTATTCAAGAACTTCGGGGATGACCTCTGGCTGGTGGCATAGACCTCTCACGCGTCACGTCACCTCCGAGGTCCAGGTGCTGACGGACCCAGTCCGGCAGGGCGTGCGGTAAGCGCATCCGTGTCAGCGGTCTTCGTCGCCCTCGGTTGGGCGTGGTGGGCGGTTGTGCTTGGCCCAGTCGTCTACCTCGTCCGCATCCCAGATGGTCGTCCCGATCAGGCGGGCCATCGGCTCAGGGAAGCCGGGTCGGCGGGTGATCTGCAGGACCCGCTGCCGCGACACGTTGAACAGGGCGGCCAACTCGCCAGGCCCGTACAAGCGCGGTCGCTTCACGGCCTGAAACTAAGCGCAACTTACACTTGACTATCGTCACTTGCAGATTGACAAGACATCATCGAGTGGTGTGTGGTGGAGTGGTCACGCCAGGCAACGGCGGGACAACTCGCCGGGAGGTCGGGTGCCGAAGCATGTGCCGTACGACGACTACCTGCTGGCGGTGGCGCTGACCTTCGCTCGGCGACATCGGCCGGTCTGGTCATGGCGGCGGTGGCGGCGGATCTGCCGATGCGGGGCGGACCTGCCGTGCCGAGCTAGACACCGCATCCCGATCCGGCGCGGCCACTGGCCAGGGGAGGAGCAGGAATGATCGAGGATCACCTCGGGCCGATCCTGTCCGTGGACTCGCCCGGCGTTGACGGCCTCTGTGCGGGCTGTCGCTGGTGGCGGGCGCGGCTGTCTCCGTACCCCTGTTGCCAGGCGGAATGGGTCGCCCGCTGGCACGCCCGGTCCGCCGCCGACCTCTCCCCGAACAGGGTGCAGTGACCACCCATGGCCCGGTCCTTCCGTTGTGGACCTGCGGCGGCTGTGACGCCCCTTGGCCCTGTCGGACCCGGCGTACCGAGCTGCGTGCCGAGTTCGATGGCGCGGCGGTGTCGTTGGGTCTCTACATGGCGTCCTACCTGGTCTGGGCTGCGGAGGACCTGACCTGGGTGTCCGCCGGGGTGCTGCACCGGCGCTTTCTGGGCTGGGTCCGGTGAGCCTCATCCGATGCGGCGAGGAGCGCAGGTAGCCGCCTCGATCACTTAATGCTGAGTAGTTGTGGGCGACCCGTTCTGACTACTCAGCATTAAGTGATCTTGGCGGTAACGGCGGAACCGGGCTACTGGCTCGCGCGCTCGGCTGCGCGCCCAGGGCTGCAGTCACCCGGACCAACGATCGTGGTGGATCACCGACGACAGCGGGCGACGTTGACGCCAGCCGTGCCGCTCCAGGTCCGGCGTCTGCTCCAGATGGGTGACCGGGCCGAGGCAGAGCCACGCCACCGGGCGGACGGTGGCCGGGATGCCGAGCAGCTCGCGCAGGAACGGCTCCCGGTAGAACGAGACCCAGCCGACCCCGAGCTGCTCGGCGGTTGCGGCCAGCCACAGGTTCTGGATCGCCAGACAGACCGAGTAGAGGCCGGCGTCGGCGATCGCGTGACGACCGAGCACGGCCGGCCCACCCCGCTCCGGGTCGTACGTGACCACGACCGACAACGTCGACTCCCGTACACCATCGATCTTGATCCGGGCGAAGCGTTCCGCCGCCGGGCCGTCGAGAGTGGCCGCGAAGGTGTTCCGCTCCCGCTCCACGTGTCGGTGGAACTCCTGCCGCAGCTCGGGATCGCGGACCAGGATGAAGTCCCAGGGTTGGGAGAGACCGACGCTCGGCGCGGCGTGCGCCGCCGTGAGGATCCGATCCAGCGTCTCGGAGGGGATCGGCGCCCCGGTGAACTGGGCACGTACGTCGCGGCGGCGGTGGATGGTCTCGTAGAGTCCGGTGTTCACGGCAGGCTCCCGCTGCGCTCGCGCCCCTGACGGGGCCCATGACGCGAGGCCGGTCTTCGGACTCCCGGATCTGCGCTGGCCACCCGCCTTCCCAGCCCCTCAGGGCCAGTGGCTGCGTCTGGTACGCGTGGGTGGCAGCTCCCCGGTCACCGCGGCGGGCCCGTGCCGGACTCACACCGGCTTCCCGATTCTCCCCACTCGCGCGGGGGCACCTCGCAACGTTTGTGCCACCGGCAGCATAGCTACCGACTCGCGCGCTCGGCGGCGCGCACGGCGTTGCGGAAGAGCATCGCGACAGTGGTCGGACCGACCCCGCCGACCCGGGGCGTGATGGCGCCGGCGACCTCGGCGCACGCTTCGTCCACGTCCGGCAGGAGGCGTCGCCCGTCGTAGCGGACGCCGGCGCCGATGACGACGGCGCCCGGCTTGACGTGCTCGGGTCGCACGATCCCGGGTACGCCGGCGGCGGCGACGAGGATGTCGGCGCGGCGGGTGTAGCGGGCCCAGTCGGGCACGCCCGTGTGTACGACGGTGACGGCGGCGTTGGCGGTGGGGCGCTTCTGGGCGAGCAGCATCGCCAGGGGCCGGCCGAGGGTGGCGCCCCGGCCGAGGATGACGACCTCGCGACCGGCGACGGGGATCTCGTGGTACGCCAGGAGGGCTTCGATGCCGGCGGGGGTGCACGGCAGCGGGCCGGGCAGGCCGACGGCGAGGCGTCCCATGTTCAGCGGGTGCATGCCGTCGACGTCCTTGTCCGGGTCGATTGTCTGTAGCGCCGCGTCGTAGTCCAGATGGCCCGGAACGGGGTACTGCACGAGCAGTCCGTGCACGGCCGGGTCGGTGTTGAAGCGGGCGATGGCCTGGTGCAGCTCGGCCTGGGTGGCGGTGGCGGGCAGGTGCACGTGCGGGGAGTCGAACCCGAGTTCGGCCGCCTGACGCTGCTTGATGGAGATGTAGCCGGCGCTGGCGTCGTCGTCGCCGACGAGAATCGTGGCCAGGCTCGGTGTGATCCCGCGGCGGCGCAGGCCTGTGGCAGCGGCGGCGGTCTCGGCCAGGACGGCTTCGGCGACGGGAGCACCCGGCAGGAGCCGGGCCGTGCCCGCCGGGGTGTGGTGCTCTGCGGATCCACGTGTCGTGGTCATGATGTTCCTCCACGCAGGCGCCCAGGCGGTCGACGCCCGCGAGAGGCTCCCCGATGGTTCGACCATCCCCGTGCCGCCAGTCGCCGGTGCCCTCGATGATGCCGCATCACCAGGGCAGCTGCCCAACCGGACCGGCAGCGCCGCCGCAGGGCGGGCGGGTACGCGGTGCCGCAGGGCGGGCGGGTACGCGGTGCCGCGTCGGCGGCGCGAGGGGCCGATCGGTCGGCCGGAGCGTTCGGTAACACAAGCGGCCCGTCTTACGAAGTAGAGGTGTGAAGGCTACGAGAGAGGACAGCCTGTGAATGAGCCCGGCGAAGCGGGGGGTGACATCTCCGGCATCGGGGCCGATCCGGTGGCCTTCGAGGTCTTCTACCGGCGGCACCTGGAGGCGGTGGGCCGGTTCGTGGCGCGGCGGGTCGACGACCCGCACCTCGCCGCCGACCTGACCGCCGACGTGTTCCTCGCGGTGATCGAGTCGGCGGGCGGCTACCGGCCGGACCGGGGTAGCCAGGTCGGCTGGCTCTACGGGGTGGCCCGCAACGTCATCGGCGACGAGCGACGTCGGGCGGCCCAACGGCTGCGGGTGACCGGCCGACTGGCCGGACGACGGGACCTGGGCCCCGATGACATCGCCCGCATCGAGGAGCGGATCGACGCCGAGTCGGCGGCCCGCCACACCTATCGGGCGTTGAGCGAGCTGCCCGAGGGCACCCGAACGCTTGTCGAACTCGTCGCCGTCGACGGCCTCAGTGTCGCGGAGGCGGCGACCGTGGTCGGGATGTCCCCGGTCGCTGCCCGGGTCCGCCTGCACCGTGCCCGTCGCGTCGTCCAGGCCGTGCTCGCCCGCCCGGCCACCACCCTCGCCTGATGAGACGGAGCTGAGATCATGAACAAGATCGAAGAGTCGACCGACGGTTTCGAGGAGCAGCTCCTCAGAGATCTGACCGCCCACGTCGCCCGGCGGGCCGAGGTGGCTTCGGCGACCCGTGCCGCCGGACTCCGTACCCGGTTCCCGCGCGGTTGGCGCCTGGCTGGAGCATTCGGACTGACAGTCGTCCTGACCGCCGGCGCGCTGGCGGTCCAGACGATGAGGGTGGGCGACAAGCCGCCGCCCACGGCAACCGCGTCGGAGATCTTCCGGATGGCGGCCGACGCCGCCCGGCAGCAGCCCGAGCTGACCGCCCGACCCGACCAGTACGTCTTCACGGAATCCCTCGCGGTGGTCAGGGAAATGCCGGCCAGCGGCCCGTACCGGACCATACGGAACCAGCTGTGGCAGTCGGCCGGCGGAGTCGCGTACTCGCAGGGACGCTATCGACCGGAGACCGATCCGAACGGGTGGAGCGACCTGACCGAGCTCCGTCTCGGTGATCCCGGGGATCCCGAGAAGGAGCTCGACGCCTTCCAGGCGCCCGCGTACCACGGCGACCTGCCCACCGACCCGGACGCTTTGCTTCGATACCTCCGGGAGCACCCGGTCGACCTGCATCTCCCCGAAGCAGCCGACGAGGAGGCCGTCTACGGGGACGAGAGCATGGCGTACACCACCGCGCGATCGATGCTCAGCGGCTACGTGCCACCCCGAGCGCTGGCGGCGCTGTTCGAACTGTTGGCACGGGAGCCCGGGGCGGTCGTCATCTCCGGCAACGTGGTGGACGCCGCCGGTCGGCACGGGGTGGCGATTCGGATGCCCGGCGTGATCGGCGGTAACCAGGACGTCCTCTTCGACCGGGACACCCACGTCTACCTCGGCCAACGGGGGTCGGTGATACGCGACGGCAAGGAGTCGGTGGACTTGACTTTCGCACTCCTCCGTATCGCCGTCGTCGACCGGCCGGGTCAGCTGCCCTGAGCGGTGCCGGGCGCGTCGCCGATCAGGATGTCCCGCCAGCCGGCATCGGGGTGGCTGGCGGGACTGTCGGTGCCGTCGCGGCCCGCCGCCAGGACTGAGCTGTCGACTGGTCGTGGTAGCGGGTGAACCCACATCCCCAGGCGATGGCGTCGTCGAGCGGAGATCCTCCGGGACGAGGCTGACGAGGCCCACCGCTGACAAGCAACCGCGAACCGACCGCGTACGACGTGAAGCTCTCCGCCGTGAGGTCGTGCGTTCCCCTCACCGGCGGATCCATGTCCACTGTGACGCGCGACGCGGTGCCACCGGAGAACCACTCGCCGACGGTGAAGGTGACTCCCACGAGGTCCAGCCTGTCGACGCCCGGACGGTTGGTGCGGGCTGGTCCGATGGTGGCCACGACACCGTCGAACGCGAACGCCCGGTTGGCGAGCGTCTCCGGGCTGAATACCTCCACACAGCTCGCCGCGCCAGCGTCCGGCAGTGGCCCGGACCGGTCCCGCGTCGGATCGTCCCCGTCGGTCACCGGGGAGGCGGACAGAGCCGCCAGGCGCGGCCCGTCGGCAGAGTCGTTTCCGCCCCGCGATCCCGCGCCGACAAGATCTAAGGCGACGACACCGCCGCCGAGCGCGAGGGCCGTCGCCGCGGCAGCACCGAAGAGCCCGAGGTGCCGCCTCCTGCGCTGTGTCGATCTGGTCGCGCGAAGCAGATGGTCCACCGGCGTGGGCCCGACGGGTCCACGGTCCGTGAGCCGTTCGGGCAGTCGGCCGGCTTCCTCGTCGTTCATCCGTGACTCCCTACGCAGGTCGGACAGCCGGATTCGGCCGCCCTCCTTGGACGCGCTACCGGCCGCTGTGGATCCACCACGGTCAGCCCGGCCCACCACGGGTCGCGTTGCCGGTGCGGGCGGTGAGTCAGCACACGGAAACGGGGCCTGACCTTCCGAGGAATGGGCTGCGACGATGAGGGCATGACGACCGCTGAGACGTACGCCGAGTTCGGCAGCCGCGAGGCGCGTGGGGTGTCGCCCACGTACGAGCGTCTGGCGCAGGCCGTCGCCCGCGACGACGCCCTGCTCGCCCTGCTCGACGGGCTCCCGCCGGCCAAGCGGCAGCCGAATCTGCTGTTCGGCGTCGTGCGCTGGCTCGGCGGCCCGGTCGACGACCCGGCCACCTTCCACGACTACGCGGTGACGCACTGGCCGGCCATCGAGGCGCAGCTGCGGGTCCGGGCCACCCAGACCAACGAGAGCGGCCGGTGCGCGGTCCTGCTGCCGCTGCTCGCCGCGCTGCCGCAGCCCCTCGCCCTGGTGGAGGTCGGCGCATCGGCCGGGCTCTGCCTCTACCCCGACCGGTACGCGTACCGCTACGGCGATCATCAGGTGGGCTCGGGTGAGCCGGTCCTGGAGTGCGCTGCCGACGGCCTGGTGCCGCCGGTCCGCGTACCCCGTGTGGTGTGGCGGGCTGGCCTGGATCTCAACCCGCTCGACGTGACCGACCCCGGCGACGTGTCCTGGTTGGACGCCCTGATCTGGCCGGAGCACGCGCACCGGCGGGCCCGGTTGCGGGCCGCGGCGGCGGTCGCCGCGGCCGATCCTCCGCTGCTGGTCCGCGGCGATCTGGTGGACGACCTGCCGGCGCTGGCCGCCCGCGCGCCGGCCGACGCGACGCTCGTGGTCTTCCACACCTCGGTGCTCTACCAGGTGCCGGCGCCGCGCCGGGACGCGTTCGTCCGGCTGGTCCGGGAGCTGCCGGGGCACTGGATCGCGAACGAGGCGCCGGAGGTGCTGCCGTACGACGGGTTGCCCGACCCGCCGAGCGACGCGCTGCACAACGTCCTCGCGCTCGACGGCAAACCGCTGGCCTGGGCCAGGGGGCACGGCCAGGCGATGACCTGGTTCGGCTGAAGCCGCCGAGCCGCCGAGCCGCCCAGCCGCCCGGCCGGCTCAACGAGGCTGTTCGGGCATCCGGGCGTGCAGGGCCCGGATGAACCAGTCCACCGCCGGCGCGGTCGCATCGCCTGTCGACCAGCCGTTGAGCACCGCCACCAGGTCGAGGTAGCGGTCCCGGCGGGGATCGTTGGCAAGCACCAGCCGGTCGAGCAACCGCTGACGCAGGTCGGCGTCGTCGGAGTGACCGTGCAGGCTCGCGTACCGGCTGGTGGTCGCCGCGACCACCGGATCGGCGGCCGGGCTGGTCGGGTCGAGGCCGGCCGCGAGGGCGGGGGCCACCCCGTCCCGGACCACCGCGACGGCGTCCGGGCGGGGTAACCCGGGCACGTCGTGGTCGGTGGCGTGCTGCCGCGCCATCCGCCGCATACTCGCCCGGAAGGTGGGCTCCCGGCACAACTCGGCCAGCTCCAGCCACGCCTGCACCTGCTCGGTGCTCGGGTCGTCGGGCAGCTCCGGTGTCATCGAGACGATCACACCCGGGTACGCGGGTTGGTCGCCGAGGCCGGCGAAGACGCTGGCCAGGAAGTCGCCCACCAGGTGTGCCCGCGCACGGGTGGTGAGCTGGGCCAACCGGTGCAGCTCGTCCACCTCAGCCGGGCCCGACCCGCGCCTCGCCGCGACGGTGAGCACCGCCTGGCGCAGGCGCAGCACCCGGATCTGCACCGCCAACGCCTCGGCGTGCGCGGCGGCCACCTCGTGCAGGGGCACCTCGTGGTCCACCACCCGCCGGATGGTGGCCAGGCCCACGCCCAGGTCGCGCAACGTCCGGACCAGCTCCAACCGGGCCGCCGCCTCGCCGTCGAAGCGGCGATAGCCGGTCGGGCTCCGGTCCGTCGGCGGCACGATCCCGCTGTCGGCGTAGTACCGGACGGTCTTGACGCTCAGGCCGGTGCGTCGGGCCAACTCGCCGATCGTGTACCGCTCCGCAGCACTCATGCCCCCACCCTGCTGTCTCCCCCCGGTGGAGACTCAAGTGACTGACGTCAGCGAGCCCGCTCGTGGCGGAGCAGGACCACACCGTTGCCGAAGACGCGGCTCTCCGCCAGCCGCAGGCCGGTCGGGGCGTCGGCGTCGGGGAAGAGTCGGCGACCCCGGCCGAGCAACACCGGGTGGACGTAGATCCGGTACTCGTCGATCAGGTCGTGCCGGGCGAACGTCGCGGCCAGGTCGGCCCCGCCGAGCCCCAGGTCGCCGCCGGGCTCGGCGGTGAGCCGCCGTACCTCCTCCGGATCCACCTCCCGGACCACCGTGGCGTTCCAGTCGGCGTGGTCGAGCGTGCGGGAGTAGACGATCTTCGGCATGTCCCGCCAGATACCGGCGAACTCGCGCATCGGCGCACTGCTGGTCGGGTCCTGGTCGGCGGTCGGCCAGAAGTCGGCCATCAGCTCGTAGCTGACCCGGCCGTTGAGGAACCCGCCCATTTGCGCGATCACGTCGTTGAGTTGCTGGTGCAGCTCCTCGTCGACCTGGTGCCAACCGATGTCGCCACCGGGGCCCTCGAAGAACCCGTCCAGCGACAGGCTCATGTGCACAACGATCTTCCGCATGGTGTCTCCTCCGTGCTCGGCACAACGATCGATGCCGAGCATCGTCGGACCCTACGACGAAACCGGCGGCGTGTCCCGCATTCGTCGCAGCGGAGGGCAGACCACGAACAGGCACGCCGCCCAGGTGCCCAGCACGCTCGACCGAGGAATCTGACGACGGCCTAGACTGCTGCGGGTGACCCGGAAGGACTGCTGCTGGTGACCGGGGAGCGACGACCCCTGGCGGATCGGCCGCTCACCGAGCCGCACCCGTCCCGGCTGTCGCCCGCGCACCCCGACCGGGCCCGGATCCTCGCCACGCACGCCGCCGCGCTGACCGCCGGGGAGGCCGGCTACCTCGACCCGGCGACGGGGTTGTTCGTGCTCAGCGCCGGGTTCCTGGCTCGGCGCGGCACCTGCTGCGGGCGCGGCTGCCGGCACTGCCCGTACGTGGACGATCCACCGTCGGAATAGGCGTCAGCGAGGGCTTCCGCCGGACACCCACACCCCGTACGGTGGCCGACGGACATTCGGCGGAGGGTGGAGCGTGCGCGGGCGGATCGTGGTCGGAGGGCTGGCGGGGCTGCTGGTGAGCGGCTGCGCCGCCGAGGCCGAGCCGGCGGCGGTGCTGCCGCCGCCGGTGCCGATCGCCGTGGAGGTGGTGGCGGCCTCCTCGGGCGGTGCCTGCCGGTTGTTGGACTTCGCGGTGATCGAGCAGTTGGTGAAGGTGCGCTTCGACGTGGCGGCGGCCAGCGAGCAGGGCGACACGCACACCTGTGTGGTGCGGACCGGGGGCGCGGCGCTGCCGGAGTTGACGCTCACTGTGTCAGAGACCACGATCGACAAGGTGACGTTCGGTGCGGACGTGGTGCCGGACAGGGCGGCGAAGGTCACCGGGGTGGGTCAGCAGGCGTACCGGCGGACCACCGCCGCGGCGAGCGGGCACGGGCCGGTCGCCGAGGTGGGCTGGCTGGCCGCCGACGGGCGGCTCGCAACGTTGAGCTGGACCGGTGCGCGTGGCAGCGAACGCTCGGCGGCGGAGAAGATCACAGGTGACCTGGCCGCGCTGGCCAGGAAGGTGGACACCCGGGCGCTGTGACGCCCGGGCGGCCGGTTGGTCAGTTGGCGGCGACGAAGACCCGGGAGGCGACCTCGCGGGGGAGTCGCACCCGGTCGCCGGACCTGTCGATCGACACCCCGTCGCGTTCCTGTGCCACGGTCACCGTGGCGCCCGGGTCGACACCGGCGGCGTGCAGTTGACGCAGCACGTCGGCGTCCTTCTGCACGCTCTCGCAGATCCGGCGCACGACGACAGTCCCGGAGAGGCCGGGGAAGGCCAGGTTGCGCTCGCTCTCGACGGCCTCGGTGGCCTCCGCCACCGGCGAGCCCAGCTCCTGTAGCCCCGGGATCGGGTTGCCGTACGGGGAGCGGGTCGGCCGGTTGAGCAGGTCGTACACCCGCTTCTCCACCGCGTCGCTCATCACGTGCTCCCAGCGGCAGGCCTCCTCGTGGGCCTCCTCATAGGGCATCCCGATGACGTTTACCAGCAGCAGCTCGGCGAGGCGGTGCTTGCGCATCACGGACACGGCGCTGCTGCGGCCCTGCACGGTGAGCGCCAGGTGCCGGTCGCCCTCGACGGTGAGAAGGCCGTCGCGTTCCATCCGGGCGACGGTCTGGCTCACGGTGGGGCCGCTCTGCTGCAGCCGTTCGGCGATCCGTGCACGCAGCGGCGGCACCCCCTCCTCTTCCAGTTCGAGGATGGTGCGCAGGTACATTTCGGTCGTATCGACCAGGTCGTGAGACTTCATAACGTCAGCGGCCCTCCGGTGCTAGATGCTACCTCGGGAGGCGGGCCCACGGCCCCCGCCGAACCGCGTGCCCTCGACGTGAATGGTGTTGGATGGTCGCCATGTCCGGTACCCAGGAGCCGCTGGTCGAGGTCGATCAGCTCACTGCCGAGCTCGACCAGGCCGATCCGCCCACCCTGCTCGACGTGCGCTGGCGGCTCGTCGGCCCGCCCGGCCGCGAGGACTACCGCGCCGGCCACCTGCCCGGCGCTGTCTTCGTCGACCTGGACACCGCGCTCTGCGGGCCGCCCGGCGCCGGCGGTCGGCACCCGCTGCCCGACCCGGCCACGCTGGAGGCCGCGCTGCGGGCCGCCGGCGTCCGCGCCGGTCACCCCGTGGTGGTGTACGACGGCGGCGACGGCCTGGCCGCCGCGCGGGCCTGGTGGACGCTGCGCTGGGCGGGACACCGGCAGGTGCGCCTGCTGCACGGTGGCTACCCGGCCTGGGTCGCCGCCGGCCGGCCCGTCTCCACCGCCGCGCCCACCCCGACCCCCGGCGACGTCGTGGTACGCCCCGGTGATCTTCCGGTGCTCGACGCGGGGCAGGCCGCCGAGCTGGCCGCCGCGGACGACGCCGTGCTGCTCGACGTCCGGGCGGCGCCCCGCTACCGGGGTGAGGTCGAGCCGATCGACCCGGTCGCCGGGCACGTGCCGGGGGCGGCGAACCTGCCCGCCGGCGAGTACGTCGGCCCGGACGGGCGCTTCCCGGCCGCCGACGCGTTGCGAGAGCGGTTCGCCGCCGTCGGGGCGACCGAGGCGCGAGCCGTCGGGGCGTACTGCGGCTCCGGGGTGACCGCCGCGCAGGCGGTGCTCGCGCTGCACCTGGCCGGCCGCACCGACGCGGCCCTCTACGTCGGATCGTGGAGCAACTGGGTGGCCGATCCGACGCGCCCGGTCGCCCCCGGGCCGACATCCGGGCGCTGACCAGCGCGTGCGGTGGGTCGGCGACGGTCCTCGTGCGACGATGGGCTCATGTCCGACGACACGGTGGTGGTGTGGGACGAGTCGCTGCTCGCCTACGACATGGGTGACCATCCGCTCGACCCGGTCCGGGTGGAGCTGACCGTCGCGCTGGCCCGCGAGCTGGGCATCCTGGATCGGCCCGGCGTGCGGATGGTCAAGCCGGAGCCCGCCGACGACGCCCTGCTCACCCGCGTGCACCACCCGGCCTACCTGGCCGCGGTGCGGGCCGCGCCCCGCGATCCGCTCTTCGCCGGGTACGGGCTGGGCACCTCCGACAACCCGATCTTCGAGGGGATGCACGAGGCCAGCGCGCTGATCACCGGTGCGACGGTGGCCGCCGCCGAGGCGGTCTGGCGTGGTGACGCCCGGCGGGCCGTGAACGTGGCCGGCGGCCTGCACCACGCGATGCCCGCCCGCGCGTCCGGCTTCTGCGTCTACAACGACCCGGCGGTGGCCATCGCCCGCCTGCTCGACCTGGGCGCGGAGCGGATCGCGTACGTGGACGTCGACGTGCACCACGGCGACGGCGTGCAGCACGTCTTCTTCGACGACCCCCGGGTGCTCACGGTCAGCCTGCACGAGACCCCGCTCGCCCTGTTCCCGTACACCGGGTTCGCGGACGAGACGGGCGGGCCGGGCGCGCAGGGCACCGTCGTCAACATGCCGCTGCCGCCGGGTGTCGACGACACCGGCTGGCAGCGGGCGTTCCACGCGATCGTGCCGTCGGTGCTGCGCGCGTTCCGGCCGCAGGTGCTCGTCAGCCAGTGCGGCGCCGACGGGCACCGACTGGATCCGCTCGCCGACCTCAACCTGACGGTGGACGGGCAGCGGGCCACCTACCTGGCGATGCGCGCGCTCGCCGACGAGTTGTGCGACGGCCGGTGGGTGGCCACCGGCGGCGGCGGATACGCGCTCGTCGAGGTGGTGCCCCGGGCCTGGAGTCACCTGCTGGCCGTGGCCACCGGTGCCGCGATCGACCCGGCGACGCTCACCCCGCCGGGCTGGCGGGAGTTGGCCGCGTCCCGTCGTCTGGGCCGGGAGGTGCCGCTGCGGATGACCGACGACGCGGACCCGTCGTACGAGCCGTGGCAGCCGACCGGCGAGCCGAACGCGGTGGACCGGGCGATCGCGGCGACCCGCAAGGCCGTCTTTCCGCTGCTCGGGCTCGATCCGCACGATCCGCGGGACTGAGCGGAGCGGGAGGGCTGCGCCGGTGACGACCGTGGACCAGCCGGTGGACGTGCTGCTCAGCGACGGCAGCACCGTCCAGTTGCGTCCGATCGACCCGGCGGACGCGCCGGGCATCGTGGCGATGCACAGCCGGTTCTCCGAGCGCACCCGCTACCTTCGGTACTTCTCGCCGTACCCCCGCATCCCGGAACGGGACCTGATCCGGTTCGTCACCGTCGACCACCACGACCGGGAGGCGTTCGTGGTGCTGGCCGCCGACCGGATTGTCGCGGTCGGCAGGTACGAGCGGCTCGGCCCGCAGGCGCCGGACGCGGAGGTGGCCTTCGTGGTGGAGGACGCCTACCAGGGCCGGGGCATCGGTTCGGTGCTGATGGAGCACCTGGCCGAGACCGCCCGCCGCAACGACATCATGAGCTTCGTCGCCGAGGTGTTGCCGAGCAACGGGACGATGCTGCGGGTCTTCGCCGACTTCGGTTACCAGGTCCAACGCGAGTACGCCGACGGTGTGGTGCACCTGAGCTTCCCGATCGCGCCCACCGAGGCCACGCTCGAGGTGCAGCGCGGCCGGGAGCACCGCACCGAGGCCCGCTCGATCGCCCGCCTGCTCGCCCCGCGGGGCATCGTCGTCTACGGCGCCAGCGCCACCGGCCAGGGCGTCGGCGCGGCGGTGCTGGGGCATCTGCGCGACGGCGGTTTCACCGGCGCGGTGGTGCCGGTGCACCCGAGCGCGTCGACAGTGGCGGGCCTGCCCGCGTACCCGTCGGCGGTTGATGCCGGCACGCCGGTGGACCTGGCGGTGGTGGCGGTCCCGCCGGAGGTGGCGACCGCGGTGGTCGCCGACGCCGCCGCCGCGGGGGTGCACGGCCTGGTGGTCATCTCGGCGGGCTTCGCCGAGGCCGGGGCCGAGGGCGCGGCCACGCAGCGGGCGCTGGTCCGCGCGGCGCACGCCGCCGGCATGCGGGTCGTCGGCCCGAACTGTCTCGGCGTGGCCAACACCGACCCGACGGTACGCCTCAACGCCACCCTCGCCCCGGCACTACCGCCGGCGGGTCGGGTGGGCATCTTCAGCCAGTCCGGCGCGTTCGGGGTGGCGCTGCTCGCCGAGGCGGACCGGCGTGGCCTCGGGTTGTCCAGCTTCGTCTCGGCCGGCAACCGGGCCGACGTCTCCGGTAACGACCTGCTGCAGTACTGGCAGGACGATCCCGGCACCGACGTGATCATGTTGTACCTGGAGACCTTCGGCAACCCCCGCAAGTTCGCCCGGCTGGCCCGACGGATCGGCCGCGCCAAACCGGTGGTCGCGCTCGCCTCGCCGGCCCGCCCGGTGGGGGTCGGTGACACCGCCGGGCCGGACGAGGTGGCGGTGGCCGCGCTCTTCGCCCAGTCCGGGGTGATCCGGGTGGACACCGTGCCGGAGCTGCTCGACGTGGGTGTGCTGCTGGCCAACCAGCCGTTGCCGGTCGGCGGCCGGGTCGGTGTGGTGGGCAACTCCTCGGCCCTGACCGGCCTGGCCGCCACCGCCTGCGTCGGACAGGGCCTCACGGTGGCCGACGGTTATCCCCGCGACGTCGGGCCGAGCGCCGGTGCCGCCGAGTTCGCCGCCGCTCTCGCCGAGACGGCCGGCGACGACCAGGTGGACGCCCTGGTGGTGGTCTTCGCCCCGCCGCTGCCCGGCCAGCGGACCGAGGTGGACGCCGACGTGACCGCAGCCCTACCGGCGGCCCTCGCGCTGGGCAAGCCGACCGTGGCGACGTTTCTGGTCGGGCAACTGCCGCCGGGGGTGCCCGCGTACGGGGGAGTGGAGGAGGCGGTGCGGGCTCTCGCCCGGGTGCACCGCTACGCCGAGTGGCTGCGCCGCCCGCCCGGGGTCGTGCCGGAGTTGCCAGGCGTCGATCGGGACGCCGCGCCTGCCGCGTTCCGCACCGACGCCACCGACCCCGGTGCGCTGCTGGCCGCGTACGGGATCGACGTGGTGGCGTCGGTGCCCGTCGACTCGGTCGACGCGGCGGTCGACGCGGCGGCGCTGCTGGGCTATCCGGTGGCGCTCAAGGCGGCAGCCCCCGGGCTGCGGCACCGGCTCGACCTCGGCGCGGTCCGGCTCGACCTGCCCGACGAGCCGGCTCTTCGTCGGGCGTACACCGAGCTGGCCACGGCCTTCGGTGCGGGCGCGCTGGTCCAGCCGATGGTCCCGCCCGGGGTGGCCTGTGTGGTGGAGCTGGTGGAGGATCCGGCGTTCGGGCCGGTGGTCGGCTTCGGTCTCGGTGGGGTCGCCACCGAGTTGCTGGGCGACCGGGCCTGGCGGGCGGTGCCGCTGACCGACACCGACGCGGCCGAGTTGGTCGACGAGCCCCGGGCGGCGCCACTGCTGCGCGGGCACCGGGGTGCCGCGCCGGTCGACCGGACCGCCCTGGCCGACCTGCTGCTGCGGGTGGGGCGGCTCGCCGACGAACAGCCCCGCGTGCGGTCGCTGACCCTCAACCCGGTGCTCGCCCGCCCGGACGGCATCGCGGTCCTGCACGCCCAGGTCCGGGTGGGCGGCGAGGCCACCCGCCCGGACACCGGCCCCCGCCGGTTGTAGCACTGGTCAGGCGCGGCTGGAGATTTGCTGCACCGCCCAGGAGTTGCCGTCCGGGTCGGTGAAGAAGACGAAGCCGACGTTGTCCAGTGGGTGTGGCGTGGGGGTCGGGCTGGCGCCCAGCACCTGGATCTCACTCACCTCCACCCCCCGCTCGACCAGCTCCGTGCGTGCCCGCTCCAGGTCGGGCACCACAAGTTGCAGGCCCTTGAGCGAGCCCGGTGGCATGTCCGGGACGACGCCCTTGCCGATCACGATCGAGCAGCCGGAGCCGGGTGGGGTCAGCTGGATGATGCGCGCCTCGTCATTGATCACCGTGTCGTGGTCGACAGTGAAGCCGAGCTGGTCGGCGTAGAACTTCTTCGCCCGGTCCAGATCGGAGACCGGCACGATCACCACTTCGAGTGTCCAGTTCATGGGTGCTCTTCCTCTGTCGTCGTTGCGGAGCGCAGCAGGTCGGCCAGTCGGGTGAAGCTCTGCCCGACCCCCCGCGCCATCGGGTAGCGCAGCACGGTGTCCCGTCCCTGCGCCGTGGCGTAGAGCAGCGTGGTGGTGACTGTCGTTCGTCCGGCCACCTCGGTGAACTCGTGGCTGACAACTGTCTCGCCCGGGTAGGACTGGTCGTCGAAGAGCTCGGTGTAGACAAGTCGGTGTGGCGGCTCGACCCGTCGATAGACCCCGGCCTGGGCCATCCGTGCGCCCTCCGGGCCCTGCGACACGAACCGCCACCGACCGCCGACCCGCAGGTCGACGTCGCACTCCGCCAGCCGCCATCCGTGTGCGCCGTACCACCGGACCAGCAGGTCGGGTCGGGTGAAGGCGGCGAACACCAGCCGCGCCGGCGCCTCGAACAGCCGACTCATCACGATCTCCCGGTCGCCCGGGGTGCGCACGACCAGCGGTTCGTCGACGCCTGTCACTCGCCCGTCCCGTCCGGTCCGGCGGGCCGATGCTCAGTGCCGTCGACGGACTGGAGCTCGTCGAGCAGGACGTCGAGGCGCTGGTAGCTCTCCGCCCAGTAGTCGCGGTAGGTGGCGAGCCAGGCCGTCGCGTCACGCAGGGGGCGGGCCTCCAGTCGGCACGGGCGGCGTTGGGCGTCCCGACCCCGGCTGACGAGACCAGCGCGTTCCAGCACCCGGAGGTGCTTGGAGATGGCCGGCTGGCTCATCTCGAATGGCGCTGCCAGCTCCGTCACGGTCGCCTCCCCAGCCGCGAGTCGGGCGAGGATGGCCCGCCGGGTCGGGTCGGCCAGCGCCGCGAAGGTCGCATCCAACAGCTCCGTGTCCACTATTCATAACCTCCTGGTTCTATAACCAGTTGGTTTTATCGTGGATGGGTGCCGTCGTCAAGCACCACAGCGG
This sequence comes from Micromonospora sp. NPDC049175, assembly GCF_043197345.1. NCBI lineage: Bacteria > Bacillati > Actinomycetota > Actinomycetes > Micromonosporales > Micromonosporaceae > Micromonospora > Micromonospora sp. NPDC049175. The sequence continues at coordinate 31,715 of NZ_JBICSY010000013.1, forward strand.
CACGGAAGGCCCTGGCGAACCGCCAGGGCCTTCCGTGGGAATCGGGTGCGTCAGCAGGCGTACGCCTCCAGGCGCTGCGCCCGCTCCGGGGCGCGCAACTTCAGCAGCGTCACCTTCTCGATCTGCCGGATCCGCTCCCGGGACAGGCCGAACTCCCGGCCGACCTCGTCGAGCGTGCGCTGCCGGCCGTCGTCCAGCCCGAACCGCAACCGGATGACCGCCTGCTCCCGCTGGGACAGGGTGGCCAGCACGATGCTGACCTCGTTACGCAGCTCGCCCTGGGCGGCGGCGTCGCTCGGCTCGGTACGCGGGTCCACCGAGGCCACGAAGTCGCCGAGCGCGCTCTCCCCGTCGTCGCCGACGGCCTGGTCCAGGCTGACCGGCTCCCGGTCGTAGGAGATCAGCTCGATGACCTGGATCTCGGGGACTTCCAGGGCGTGGGCGACCTCGGCGACCGTGGGCTCGCGGCCCAGCGTCACCGCCAGCTCACGGCGGGCCCGGACCATCCGGTTGACCTGCTCGACCATGTGCACCGGGATGCGGATGGTGCGGGCCTGGTCGGCCATCGCGCGGGTGATCGCCTGCCGGATCCACCAGGTGGCGTACGTGGAGAACTTGTAACCCTTGGCGTAGTCGAACTTCTCCACCGCCCGGATCAGGCCGAGGTTGCCCTCCTGGATCAGGTCGAGAAACGCCATGCCGCGTCCGGTGTAGCGCTTGGCGATGCTGACCACCAGCCGCAGGTTCGCCTCCAACAGATGGTCCTTGGCCGCCCGGCCCTCCGCGACGACGAGTTCCAGGTCGGCCCGCAACTCCTCGGAGACGGGGGTGCAGGTGGCCAGCTTCTCGTCCGCGAACAGGCCGGCCTCGATCCGCCGGGCCAGATCGACCTCCTGTGCGGCGGTCAGCAACTTCGTCCGGCCGATCCCGTTGAGATACGCCCGGACCAGGTCGGTCGAGATGCCACGCTCGTCGGTGGCGTCCAGGTCGGCGAGGACCTCGGAGGTCCCGTCGGTGTCGGTCGTGGTGGCCGGGCGCGTCCGGTGTTCCGTCATCTGCAGGACCATCTCTGTCTCTCCCCGTTTCCACGTCTGTGCCGTGTCTCCGGCCCAGTGGTGCCGGTGTGAGACACAGCTTGGCGGGCAGGGCGTAAAACGGGAGTGAGGCGATCGGGCACCCGACAGGAATTGGTCGGATCGTTGTGCGGAGTGTCGCCCCGGTCTGTGCTTGCCCGCCCCGGCTACGTTGCGGACGGTCGGCCACCGCGGTCGGCCCCGGACACAGTTGGAGGACGGCGTGGTCTTCAAGCGGCTCATGAAGGCGATGGGGGTCGGCGGCCCGTCGGTCGAGACGGTGCTGGCCAACCCGAACTGCCGCCCGGGCGGGCAGTTGGAGGGCCGCATCCAGGTGGTCGGCGGTGACCACCAGGTCGACATCGACCACGTCGCCCTCGGCCTGGTCACCCGCGTCGAGGTCGAGAGTGGCGACAACGACTACGACACCACGCAGGAGTTCCACCGTCAACAGGTCACCGGCGCGTTCCGGCTGGAGCCGGGGCAGCGCCACGACATCCCGTTCCGCTTCCACGTGCCGTGGGAGACACCCGTCACCGAGCTGTACGGGCAGCACCTGCACGGCATGACGATGGGGCTGCGTACCGAGCTGGAGGTCGCCCGCGCGGTGGACAAGGGCGACCTGGACGCGGTGTCGGTGCACCCGCTGCCGGCCCAGGAACGACTGCTGGACGCGTTACTGCGACTGGGTTTCCGGTTCGCGCGTGCCGATGTGGAGCGTGGCCACATCTACGGCGTACGGCAGACGTTGCCGTTCTACCAGGAGATCGAGTTCGGCCCGGCGCCGCAGTACGCCCGCTCGATCAACCAGTTGGAGGTCACCTTCATCGCCGACGCCCAGCAGATGCAGGTGGTGCTGGAGGTCGACAAGCGCGGCGGTGTCTTCACCGAGGGGCGGGACGCCTTCGGTCGGTTCACCGTCGCCCACGCCACCGCCGACCGCACCGACTGGACCGCCGAACTCGACAACTGGCTCCGCCAGTCCCTCTCCCGCCGAGGCCTCTTCTCCTAACCCCCCTTCGGCGCGTTGATCATGAGGTTATCGCCACGACACGCCGAGGTGGCGAGCAATAACCTCATGATCAACCAGGAGGGGTGGGGGTGGGAGGGTGGGTGGGAGGGTGGGTGGGGGTGGGAGGGAGGGCGGGAGGGGGTTAGAGGTCTAGGAGGAGGGTGCGGGGGCCTATGTTCGTGCTTTCGACGAGCATGTGGGCGCGGAAGCGTCCGGTTTCCACAGTCGCGCCCCGTTGGCGCAGCGCGTCGACGACGGCGGTCACCAGGGGTTCGGCCACCTCGGCGGGGGCGGCCGCCGTCCAGCTTGGACGGCGACCCTTGCGCGCGTCGCCGTAGAGGGTGAACTGGCTGACCACCAGGATCGCCGCGCCGGTGTCGGCGGCGGACCGCTCGTCGTCCAGGATGCGCAGCTCGTGCACCTTGCGGGCCATCGTCTGAGCGGTCTCCGCGGTGTCGGTGTGGGTCACCCCGAGCAGCACCAGCAGTCCGTTCTCGATCGCGCCGACCACCTCGCCGTCGACTGTCACGCTGGCCTGCCCGACGGTCTGCACCACCGCACGCATCAGCGGCCCACCGTCACGCCGGTCGCCACGAAGCCGGAAGCCGTCGCGAAGCCGCAAGCCGCCACGAAGCCGGAAGCCGTCGCGAAGCCGCAAGCCGGCGCAATGCCCGTCCACGCAGTGGCGGCCCGAGTCACGTGGTCACCGGCTCGATGAAACCGCGCTCCAGCAGGTGCGCCACGATCGGGCCGGCGGCCTCGGCCATCTCGTCGGGTTCGACGTCGTGCGCGGCGGCGAGCAGGGCGAGCTGGTCACGCAGCGGCAGGCGTCCGTCGGCGCCACCGACAAGCGCCAGCACCAGCGGGTCGATCTCCTCGGTCCAGCGCAGGCCGTGCGGCATCGCCAGGACCTGCCGGTCCACCGCCCAGCCCTCGTCGCCCATGGTGGCCTCCTGCCGCAGTTGGAGGCCCTCGGCGGCCCGGTAGCGCTCGGCGAGCAACGCCTCGGTGTCGCGTACCCGGAGAAAGTCCTGGCGGTCGAACCAGGCGGCGACCTGGTCGCCCAGCGGTGGCTGCACCCGCTGGCGCAGGTCCTCCACCCGGACCACCGGGTCGGCGTGCCCGCCCCGGCGCAGGGACACGATGCCGAAGCCGATCGCCTCCACCTTGTGCGCGTCGAACCAGTCCAGCCAGGCGGCCATCCGCTGCGGGTCGGCGGTCTCGCCGACGTCGGTGAGCCACAGGTCGACGTACGCCATCGGGTCGGCCACCTCGCGCTGGATCACCCAGGCGTCCAGGCCGGTCCCGGCGAACCAGCCGGCCACCCGCTCGTCCCACTCCTCGCCGGCGACGTGCACCCAGTTCGCCAGGTACTGCATGGTGCCGCCCTCGGTGAGCAGGCCCGGGGCGGCGGCGGCCAACTCGGCGCCGATCGCGTCACCGACCCGGCCGGAGTCGCGGTAGACGTGCGTGGTGGTGCCCGGACCGACCACGAACGGCGGGTTGCTCACCACCAGGTCGAACCGACGACCGGCCACGGGGGCGACCAGGTCACCGCGGAGCAGTTCCCAGTCCTGACCGTTGAGGGCGGCGGTGGTCGCGGCGAAGCGCAGCGCCCGCTCGGAGAGGTCGGTGGCGGTCACCGACCTGGCGTGGGTGCCCAGGTGCAGAGCCTGGACGCCGGAGCCGGTCCCCAGGTCCAGCGCGGTGTCGACCGGCCGGCGCATGGTCGCGCCGATCAGGGTGTGGGTGGCCCCGCCGACGCCGAGGACGTGCTCGGCGCGCAACGGGCGACCCGGCCGGGCACTCGCGGGCACGTCGGCGAGCACCCACCAGTCCTCGCCGTACGGCTCCAGGTCGACGCCGGCCCGCAGGCCGTCGCCGTACCGCTCGACCAGCCCGCCGGCCAGCGCCTCCGCCAGGCCCAGCGGTGCCAGCGCGGCGGCCACCGCGGCCTCCGGTTCGGTCTGGTCGCAGATGAACACCCGGATCAGGGTGCCGAGCGGGTCGCCGTCCTCGGTGGCGCGCAGCGCGGCCCGGTAGTCGTTACGGCCGACAGCGGCGGTCGCCTGGGCGCCCAACCGCTCGGCGATGCCGTGGCCGGTGAAGCCGGTCCGGGTCAGCGCGGCCCGCAGCGCGTCGACACCGGCGGGGGAGAGCAGCATGTCGTGTTCGTCCACCCCGACATCCTGCCTGCCGTCGCGGAGGCAGCCGTCATCACCCGCGAGATTCGACCCCGACGCTCGGCAGCCCCAGCTCCGCACCGGTCGGGGCCGAGGGCTCGCCGGGCGCCGCCAGAGCCGGTGGCACAACAGTCGCCAGCCCCCGCCGCGCCGCCAACCTGTCGATGACCAGGGCGTACGCCGACAGTGCCAGCACGTCGACGACGACGAGCTGCCAGGGGGCGTCGGCCATCGTCTCGTCGGCGGTCAGCCCGCCGAACGCCGCCGCCAGGGTGAAGGCGATCAGGTTGTTCACCACGTGCAGCGCGATCGCGGCCTCGAGCCCGCCGGTGCGGATCGTCAGCCAGCCCAGGAGTGCTCCCATGAAGACCAGGTCCAGGAAGCCCCAGGCCGTGCCCCAGCCGTGCGCGGCGGCGAAGAGCACCGCCTGGAGGGCGATCCCGGGCCAGGGTGTGCGCAGGTACGCGCCGACGGCCTGCACCAGCCAGCCCCGGAACGCGTACTCCTCCGCGGCGGCCTGGAACGGCACCAGCAGGACGACCATCAGCAGCCCGGCGGCGAATTCCGGCCAACCCACCCACGTCGCCACCGGATCAAGGACCGAACCCTCGTCGGTCAGCCCGAGCAGGAGGTCCGCGCCGGCCAGCATCACGATGATCAGCGGCGTGGCGATCAGCAGGCAGCGGCCGAGCCAACCCCACCGCAGCCGACCGAGCACCGAGGAGACCGTGCCGGCGGGCCGGCGCTGTACGAGCCAGGCGGTGCCGAGCACCAGTGGGAGCAGCAGCGCCAGCGAGACGATCAGCAGCGCGGTGTCCGGAATCGGGCCGAAGGTGGGGAACCCGTCGGCGTCGTTCGGGCGGTTGGTGAGCTCGCCCACGATTGCGGCGACGACGAAGAGGAGGCCCATGACCACCGCCGCCGAGGCGAGCAGCGCGAGGGTGCCGACCAGGGGCCGCCACCAGCGGTGCCGGTCGGTGCGGCCGAGTCGGTGGTACGGGGATCCCGGCCTGGCGGTCCGCAGCATGGCGTCGAGCGTGGCAGACGGGCGCCACAGTCGTGCGATCGGAGCGTCGGTGTCCGCCCGCACCGGTACGCCGGGCAGGATGGTCGGCATGACGCTCGTGCTGCCCATCGACCCGGAGGCCAACCGGCTGCTGGAGCGCAGCCCCCTGGCCCTGCTGGTCGGGATGGTCCTTGATCAACAAGTCTCGATGGAGAAGGCGTTCTCCTCGCCGTACGTGCTCACCCAACGGCTCGGCCACGACCTGGACGCGGCGGAGCTGGCCGCGTACGACCCGGAGGCCCTGGTCGCGCTCTTCGCCCAGCCGCCCGCGCTGCACCGCTTCCCGAAGGCGATGGCGGCCCGGGTGCGGGAGGTCTGCCAGGTGCTCGTCGAGCGCTACGACGGTGACGCGGCACTGCTGTGGTCGGATGTCGCCGACGGTCCGGAGCTGCTGCGCCGGGTCTCCGCGCTACCCGGCTTCGGCAGGCAGAAGGCGCAGATCTTCGTGGCCCTGCTCGGCAAGCGCTTCGGGGTGACCCCACAGGACTGGCGCACGGCAGCCGGAGACTACGGCGACCCGGGCGCGTACCGGTCGGTGGCCGACGTCACCGACGTCGACTCGCTGCGTCGGGTGCGGGAGTTCAAGCAGCAGATGAAGGCGGCGGCCAAGGCTGCGCGGGACTGACGCTCAGGCGGCGGTCGGGTGTGCCAGCGAGGCCAGCGCGCGCCGGACGTCGGCGAGCGAGACGGTCGCGGAGTCGTCCAGGTCGGCCAGGCCGGCCTCGATCCACTGGCGCATCAGCGTGGTGACCCCGATGCCCCGGGCGTCGGCGGCGGCCCGCACCCGCTCGTAGGTCTCCAGCGGCAGCCGGACTGACCGGCTCACCATCGGCACGTCGGTGTCGGGGGCGGGGAGATCGACCCCCGGGCCCTCGTCGATCAGCTCGGCGATCCGGTCGTCGCCGCTGTGGAACTGCTTGGTCGCGTCGTTTCGGTGCATCGTCACGGCCTCCTCATCGGCGATCTCTCCGCACGGCCTCGTCGTAGCGCTTGGACTCGACGTCGCTCAACTCGCGGGCGGAGAGGATGTCCCAGTCGTTGTCGGTGCCATCGGCCTCGGCGAGCAGCACCGCCAGCCGGCGGCCCCGACGGGCGGCGGCATAGACCACCATGACGTCGTCGCCCAGGTGGCGGATGACCCGTCGGGCGCTGTGCAGCGCCTCCCAGACTTCCCCGGGCGTGACGTCGTAGACCCTCAGGTTGGCCAACGCCTCGTCGGTGAAGCTGAACCTGCTGCCCACGTCGCGGAGCGTACCACGGGCGTAACACGTACTGGGATGAGTCGAAGTTCGCTGATCACGGTCCCGCGGTGACAGGATGAGGCGTAATCCCCTCGAGGAGGTCCATGGTGAAGCGTCAGGCCTACCAGCCGATTCTGATCACCGACGCCTCGCGCAGCCAGGGTGACCAGCTCACCAGCCGTCAGCGCCGCTACGTCCTGATGATGGGCATCCGGGTGGCCTGCATCATCGCCGGCGCGATCCTGGTCGGTGCGAACGCCCCGCTGCTCTGGCTCTGGCTGCCGTTGTGCGCCCTCGGCATGGCGCTCATCCCCTGGCTGGCCGTGCTGCTGGCCAACGACCGGCCGCCGAAGGAAGAGCACCGGCTGGCCAACCGGTTCCACCGCCGGCACACGGACGACACCCCGCCGATGAGCCTCACCGCCGAGGAGCGACCGCACAAGATCATCGACGTCGAACCCTGACCCGCGAACGGGCCAGGGTCCGAGCACTCGGGAGGCGCGGCCGTGCGCCGACCTCTACGGCGGTGGCCGTGCGCCGACCTCTACGGCGGTGGCCGTGCGCCGACCTCTACGGCTGTGGCCGTGCGCCGACCGTGGAGACGGCCAGCGCGCCCAGGTCGGTGGCGCGGTTCAGCGCCACGGTCGGGGCGGCGTCGGCGAGCCAGGCGGTGAGCAGACCGGCCGCGAAGGCGTCGCCCGCCCCCGTGACGTCCCGCACCGCCACCCGCCGGGCCGGAGCCACCCAGACCGCCGCGCTGCGGTCGACCCAGACCGCGCCGGCCGCGCCGCGCTTCACCACCACCCGCCGGGCCGTCGCCGACAGCGCCCGCCCCTGCGCCGCCGGGTCCAGCCCGCCGGCCAGCACCGTGGCCTCGTCCGCGTTGACCAGGAGCAGGTCGACGTCGCGTACCCAACTCAGGAACGCCGCCGCGCCCACCCGCCGCAGCGGGGCCGCGGAGGCCGCGTCGACGCTCGTGGTCAACCCACGCTCGCGGGCGGCGGCCAACGCCCGCAGCCCGGCGTCGCGCGACCCGGCGTCCAGGAGGGTGTACGCGGACAGGTGCAGATGCCCGGCGTCGGGCACCGCCGCGAGGGACCGCTCGACGTGCGCGACGCTCAGCCGGACGTTCGCGCCCCGCTGGCTGACCATGGTGCGCTCGTCGTCGGTCGCCAACACGATCACCGTGCCGGTCGGCACGTCCTCGACCCGCTCGACCGCGCAGTCGACACCCGCCCGCTCCAACTCGGCCACCCGGTCCCGTCCGGCGTCGTCGTCACCGACGGCACCGACGAGCGTGACGTCCACCCGCTGCGCGGCCAACCAGGCGGCGGTGTTGGCCGCCTGACCGCCTCCGCCGATGCTGATCTCGGCTCGGGTGTCCGAGCCGGCCGCGAGCGGCCCGGACAGCACGGCGACCACATCGGTGATCACGTCCCCGACGACGACCACCCGGGCCGGTCGGGTCATACCGCGGCGGCGGTGTCGCGGGCCGCCGCGGCGACCGCGATCCGCGCGGCCAGGTCGGCGTTGCGCAGGATGATCCGGACGTTGACGGCGAGGCTCGCGCCCTCGGTGGCCGAGTGGAAGTGCGCCAGCAGGTACGGGGTGACGGCCTTGCCGGTGATCCCGTCCCGCTCCAACAGGGCCAGACCGTCGGCGAGCGTCCGGTCGTGCAGGTCCGGGTCGAGCTGCTCGTCGACCGGCAGCGGGTTGGCCACGAGCAGCCCGCCGGTGTGCAGCGCGTGCGCGTCGCGGGCGGCGAGCACGTCGGCGACCTGCTCCGGCGAGTCCACCGACCAGTCGAGATCGAAGCCGGCGTCGGTGCGGTAGAAGCCGGGGAACCGGCGGGTGCGGTAACCGAGCACGGCGACCCCGAGGGTCTCCAACCGCTCCAGCGTCGCGCCCACGTCGAGGATCGACTTGACGCCGGCGCAGACCACCACGATCGGGGTCTGGGCCAGGGTGACCAGGTCGGCCGACTCGTCGAAGGTGTGCGTGGCCTCCCGGTGCACCCCGCCCAACCCGCCGGTGGCGAACACCCCGATCCCGGCCGCGGCGGCCACGGCGCTTGTCGCGGCAACAGTGGTGGCGCCGTCCACGCCGGTGGCCGCGGCCACCGCGAGGTCGCGGACGGAGAGCTTCGTCACTCCATCGACAGTGGCCAACCGGGTCAGCTGCGCGTCGTCCAGGCCGACCACCAGCTTGCCGCCGATCATGCCGATCGTCGCGGGAACGGCCCCGGCGTCCCGGACCGCCCGCTCGATTTCCCTGGCCACCCGCAGGTTCTCCGGCCGGGGCAGCCCGTGCGAGACGATGGTGCTCTCCAGTGCGACGACGGGCCGGCCGTCGCGCAGGGCTTCGGCGACCTCGGTGCCGTAGCTGAGGTGAAAGTCAGTCACACGGGCACCGTACGGGGTCGGGCTCCGGTCGGCCTCAGGTGGACCCGGCCGTGATGACCTGCCAAACTTGACGGTTGGAGGTGCAGACGTGAGCACAGAGGTTCTCGAGCGTCCCGAACTGAAGGACGCCGACACCGGTCCCGAGATGTTCCACTACGTCCGCAAGGAGAAGATCGCCGAGAGTGCCGTCATGGGCACCTTCGTCGTCGCGCTCTGTGGCGAGACGTTCCCGGTCACCAAGGCGGCCAAGCCGGGTTCGCCGGTCTGCCCCAAGTGCAAGGAGATCTACGACTCGTACCGCGAGTGATCCTGGGCCGGCGTCCCGGCCGGCGACGTAGCCTGCGGCGGTGACCACCTCCACCCCCCTGCTCCTCGCCGACCTGACCGGCGTCGCGGTGTTCGCCGCATCCGGGGCGTCGGCGGCGGTGGCCAAACGGCTGGACCTGTTCGGCGTCGCGTTCGTCGGGTTCGTGGCCGCCCTCGGCGGTGGGATCTTCCGGGACCTGGTCATCGACGAGGTGCCGCCGCTGGCCTTCGCCGACTGGCGGTACGCGGGCACCGCCGCGATCACCGCGCTCGCCGTCTTCTGGCTGCACCCCCAACTGGCCCGACTGCGCACCACGGTGCTGGTGCTGGACGCGGCGGGCCTCGCGCTGTTCACCGTCACCGGCACGCTCAAGGCGCTCGACGCCCGGGTGCCGGCCGTCGGCGCCTGCCTCATCGGCATGCTCACCGCGATCGGCGGCGGGCTCGCCCGCGACCTGCTCACCGCCGAGATCCCGGTCGTGCTGCGCCGGGAGATCTACGCCCTTGCCGCGCTGGCCGGCTCGGTCACGGTGGCGCTGCTGTACGTCACCGGGCAGACCGGACCCGCGCCGCTCACCGCCGCCGCCGTCCTGGTCTTCGGGCTGCGCCTGATCGCACTACGTCGACGCTGGTCCGCCCCGGTGGCGACCCTGCGCCCGCCGCGCACCGGTGGAGCCGATCCGCGTACCGACCGGGAGTGGTGAGACGGTCCGGCAGTTGTTCGATTCGAGTGCGGGATTGTGACCAGCGTGGCGTCGCCTGGGCCGCGGGGCCCGTGCTGGTTATGCTGAGTCGGCCTTCGCGGCAGCTACTGCGCGGAGGCGTTTTCATGGGCGGCGGGACTCGTGGCCCTCGCCCGGGGTCCGCGATCGTGCGGTCGGAGAGGAGCTTCGCGTGGCAGCCCGGACGCCGGTGCTCGAGACGTTCCCGGCACTACGCTCCTGGCAGCGTAAAGCCCTGGTGGAATACCTGCGTCGGCGTACCGACGACTTCACCGCGGTCGCCACGCCAGGTGCCGGCAAGACCACCTTCGCCCTGCGGATCGCGGCCGAGTTGCTCGCCGACGGCACCATCGAGGCGGTCACCGTGGTCGCACCGACCGAGCACCTGAAGAACCAGTGGTCCGACGCCGCGGCCCGGGTGGGCATCCAACTCGACGCCGCCTTCCGCAACGCCGACCTGCACTCCGCGGCCGACTTCCACGGCGCGGTGGTCACCTACGCCCAGGTCGGCATGGCCCCGCAGGTGCACCGCCGGCGCACCATGACCCGGCGCACCCTGGTCATCCTCGACGAGATCCACCACGCGGGTGACTCCCGGTCCTGGGGCGACGGCGTGAAGAACGCCTTCGAACCCGCCGTACGCCGGCTGATGCTCACCGGCACACCGTTCCGCTCCGACGACAACCCGATCCCCTTCGTCAGCTACGAGCGGGGCGGGGACGGGCTGCTGCGCTCCCGCGCCGACTCCGTGTACGGCTACTCCGACGCGCTGCGCGACGGCGTGGTCCGGCCGGTGCTCTTCCTGGCGTACTCGGGAGAGACCCGGTGGCGGACCAACGCGGGGGAGGAGTTGGCCGCCCGCCTCGGCGAGCCGATGACGCAGGATCTGGTGGCGCAGGCCTGGCGTACCGCCCTGGACCCGGCCGGCGACTGGATGCCACAGGTGCTGCGGGCCGCCGACGCCCGACTCACCGTGCTGCGTAACGCGGGGATGGCCGACGCCGGCGGTCTGATCATCGCCACCGACCAACAGACCGCCCGCTCCTACGCCAAGTTGATCGAGCAGGTGACCGGCGAGAAGGCCGCCGTGGTGCTCTCCGACGACCAGGGCGCGTCCGCCCGGATCGCGACGTTCGCGGCGTCCGACCAGCGCTGGCTGGTGGCGGTGCGGATGGTGTCCGAAGGGGTGGACATCCCCCGGCTCGCGGTCGGGGTCTACGCCACGAGCGCCAGCACGCCGCTCTACTTCGCCCAGGCGATCGGCCGGTTCGTCCGCGCCCGCCGCCCCGGGGAGACCGCGTCGGTGTTCCTGCCCAGCGTGCCGCACCTCCTCGGGCTGGCCAGCGAGATGGAGACCGAACGGGACCACGTCCTCGGCAAACCCAAGGATTCCGACGGCCTCGACGACGACCTGCTGGAACGGGCGCAGCGCGACGACCAGGCCAGCGGCGAGCTGGAAAAGCGGTTCGCCGCGCTCTCGGCCACCGCTGAACTGGACCAGGTGATCTTCGACGGGGCGTCGTTCGGCACCGCGGCCCAGGCCGGCACCCCCGAGGAAGAGGAATACCTCGGGCTGCCCGGCCTCCTCACCGCCGACCAGGTTTCGCTGCTGTTGACCAAGCGGCAGGCCGCCCAGCTCGCCGCCCAACGCCGCCGTACCGCCGACGGGGCCGCTCAGCCTGCCGCTGCGCCTACGGCAGCGCCACCGGCACCTCTGAGTGCCGCCCAGCGTCGCGTGGCGCTCCGACGCCAACTGAACGCTCTGGTGGCCGCACGACACCACCGCACCGGCCAGCCGCACGGCAAGATCCACGCCGAGCTACGCCGACTCTGCGGTGGCCCGCCGAGTGCCCAGGCGACCATCGAGCAACTTGAGGAACGCATCGCCACCGTGCAGACCCTCTAAACCCTCCCCGCGGTAGCGGGTCCGCGTCCGTGACGGAGCGGCCGCGTGTGGTGCGCCGTGTCTCCGGCGGGCTGCGCCGTGGCGTGCGTTCGGGGTGCGGTGGGGTGTGCGCTCGCGCGTGCGCTGTGGCCTGTGTCCGTGCTGGCGCTTGATCCACTCGGCTTTGTTGAAAACGCGGTGTTCGAGCGAGGTGGAAAGCGCGACTTCCGTGAAACCGAGTGGATCAACGAGGGCGGGGGCGGTGCCGAGCGTTTCCTGCCCGAAAAGTGCAAGGATGCACCCTTTGTGAGGCACCGCTATTGCAAGATCGCGCTACATCCGGGATGTAGTGGTGTCGGCGTGTCGGTGAGGCCACTACATCCTGGTTCGAGCACGATCTTGGCGCGGGGCGCGGGGCGCGGGGCGCGGGGCGCGGGGCGCGGGGCGCGGGGCGCGGGGCGCGGGGCGCGGGGCGCGGGGCGCGGGGCGCGGGGCGCAAGATCCGCGCAACATCAGGGCAATTGCTGTCTCGCGGGGGTGTCGAGGCAGCAACTTCAGCGATGTTGTGTGGATCTTGGT
>NZ_JBICSY010000013.1:44282-84123 GCF_043197345.1 Micromonospora sp. NPDC049175
TGCGGTGCGGTGCGGTGCGGTGCGGTGCGGTGCGGTGCGGTGCGGTGCGGTGCGGTGCGGTGCGGTGCGGTGCGGTGCGGTGCGGTGCGGTGCGGTGCGGGGCACGCGCGGGGCGGGGCAGGGCAGGGCAGGGCACGCGCGGGGCGCGGGGTAGGCGCAGGTTGCGGCGGCGGACGTTTGGGGCCGCTGGGGTGTTGGGGTGGGGGATAGTGAAAAGCCGACCGGAGGCCCCTCGGGGGACCTCCGGTCGACTATGTCGGTTAGCGGATTTAGTTCGCCATCAGATCGGCGCCACGCCAGCTGAAATCGGGCTCCGTTGCGAACCGCTCGGTGATCTTGACGAGATCCTCCGCGTACTTGTTCGCGTGGTGCCCGCAGAACACCAACTCGCTCCCACCCGTGAGAGTGATCCGGAGCTTCCCGGCAGCATTGCAGCGGTCGCACCGTTCATCGGCGGCTGGGGGAGCCGCCGTCACGGGCGGCGGCGTGAGGGTCGGGGTCATCGCCTTCCTCCTCTGGTCGTCACCGATGAACAATCTCTTCGGTCGTTGCTCACCTATGGTGCAACACCCTTACTAGGCACTGCCTTCCCTGTGTGCCCGCGGGGGACCGAGGTCACACCTGGCAGGGACAGTGTGCCGTGCACCCAGGGTGCCACGTCAACGATCACATTCGTGTATCGGGACGATCATCATGTGGCGTTGCACACCAGGTGGTCAAAACGACACGCTCGGTTGACGAAACCCGCTCAGTCCAGGTAATCCCGGAGGACCTGCGACCGGGACGGGTGACGCAGCTTGGACATCGTCTTGGACTCGATCTGCCGGATCCGCTCCCGGGTCACCCCGTAGACCTGGCCGATCTCGTCCAACGTCCGTGGCTGGCCGTCGGTCAGGCCGAAGCGCAGGCGCACCACACCCGCCTCACGCTCGGAGAGCGTCTGCAGCACCTGCTGGAGCTGGTCCTGCAGGAGCGAGAACGAGACCGCGTCGACCGCGACCACGGCCTCGGAATCCTCGATGAAGTCACCGAGCTGGCTGTCGCCCTCGTCGCCGATGGTCTGGTCCAGAGAGATGGGCTCCCGAGCGTACTGCTGGATCTCCAGCACCTTCTCGGGTGTGATGTCCATCTCCTTGGCCAACTCCTCCGGGGTGGGCTCGCGACCCAGATCCTGGAGCAGCTCGCGCTGTATGCGGCCGAGCTTGTTGATGACCTCGACCATGTGCACCGGGATGCGGATGGTGCGGGCCTGGTCGGCCATCGCGCGGGTGATCGCCTGCCGGATCCACCAGGTGGCGTACGTGGAGAACTTGTAGCCCTTGGTGTAGTCGAACTTCTCCACCGCCCGGATCAGGCCGAGGTTGCCCTCCTGGATCAGGTCGAGGAAGGCCATGCCGCGCCCGGTGTATCGCTTGGCCAGCGACACCACCAGTCGGAGGTTCGCCTCCAGGAGGTGGTTCTTGGCCCGCTCGCCGTCACGGGAGATCCAGCCCAGGTCACGGACCATGTCCCGGACGAGCTTCTCCTCGCCCTCGTCGGCGGCACGCAGCCGCTCGGCGGCGTAGAGCCCGGCCTCGATCCGCTTGGCCAGCTCCACCTCCTGCTCGGCGTTGAGCAGCGGAACCTTGCCGATCTGCTTCAGGTACGCGCGGACCGAGTCGGCCGAGGCGGTCAGCTCGGCGTCGCGCCGGGCCTGCTTGAGAGCCTCGGACTCCTCGTCGTCCCACTCGAAGTCGTTGTCGGTCGCCGAGGCGGCGGCGTCGGTCTCGGCGGCCTGGGCCAGCTCGGCCGGCTCCTCGACCACCACGTCCTCGATCGCGGCGGCCAGCTCCTCCGGGTCGATCTCGCCCTCGGCGCCCTCGCCCTTGGCCTTGCCGGCGGCCTTGGTCGGCTTGGCGCCGGCGGCCGCGGCAACCGTCGCCTTGGTGGCTCGGGTCGCCTTGGTCGCCTTCGCCGGAGCCGCCACGGCGGAGCCGGTGGCCTTGCTCGCGGCCGCGGCCACCTTGCGCGGGGACGGCGTCGACGGCGCGTCGTCGCCGGCCGGCGCCTGCTTCGGGGCCGGCGCGGCGGCCTTCTTGGTGGTCTTGGCGGTGGTGGCCCGGGACGCCGGCGTTGTCGACCGGGCCGCGGCGACCCGGCGGCGGGTGCTCGCCGAGCCGTCCACCACTACGGTCACTCCCGCCTCGGAGAGCGCTCGCAGAATCTTCTTGGCCTGGGCCGGAGTCACCTCGGCGGACTCGACGGTGCGCGCGAGCTGGGCCGACGTCAGCTGACCACCGGCGCTCTGCGCGTGGGCGATCAGGGTGTCGGTGAGCGAGCGAACGTCGGCGCCGGTCTGGCGGGGTTCTGTCACGAATGACCTTCCGGAGGCGAAGAGCGGGCACGGCCGGGTCGTCCGGCACAGCGTGGGGCAACCGGGCCGGGCGATGTGGTTGAGGGACCCTCGCGTCCCGGGCCGGCCGGTGGTCGGCGGTCCGTGTCACGTGGGCAGGGGTGAATTGTAACGCCGTCTGTGGCGATCATCCTGCGCCGCACTGCGTAACGACGGTGGGACCGCTGATTCGGCGCTGATCTGGACTTTGTAAGGATGATACCCGCGCGTGGCCCGGAACACCCCGGACGTGCGGGAAGGGGACGTTGGGATGCACGGTTCGGCACCGTCACCTCGGGATCTGTTGGCGATCGCGCTCGACGTGGCGCGGGACGCGGCAGCCACCGCGTACCGCATGCGGGTCGAGGGGGTTTCCGTGGCCGCGACCAAGAGTACGGTCACCGATGTGGTCACCGCCGCCGACCGGGCGGTCGAACGGCAGGTGCTCGACGCGCTGAAGCGGGCGCGGCCGGACGACGCGGTGCTCGGCGAGGAGTACGGCAGCGGGGACACCGGGCCGGTCGCGCCGGGCGGGGTGCGGTGGATCGTCGACCCGATCGACGGCACGGTCAACTACCTGTACGGGCTGCCGTACAGCGCGGTGTCGCTGGCCGCCGAGGTGGACGGGGTGGTCGTCGCCGGCGTGGTGCGCAACGTGAGCACCGGCGAGGAGTGGACGGCCACGGCCGGCGGCGGCGCCTGGCGCGACGGGGTCCGGTTGCGCTGCTCCGCCGAGGTGGATCTCGGGCAGGCGCTTGTCGGCACCGGCTTCGGCTACGACGCCCGTCGTCGGGCACACCAGGCCCAGGTGGTGGCCGGGTTGATCGCGCACGTGCGGGACATCCGCCGGCTGGGCGCCGCCGCGCTGGACCTCTGCCTGGTCGCGGAGGGCCGGCTCGACGCGTACTTCGAGAAGGGCCTCGCGGCCTGGGACCTGGCGGCGGGTGGGCTGGTGGCCGCCGAGGCGGGCGTGCGGGTCGCCGGCCTGGCCGGTCGGCCGCCGGGGCCGGACCTGGTGGTCGCGGCCCCGCCGGCGCTCTTCCCGCCGTTGCACGACCGGCTCGCCGAGTTGGACGCCGCCGGCGGGCCCTGAGCGGTCGACCGGGCGGTGCGTGGCGTGGGTTACGCCGTCACTTGGCGGCCGGGGACGGGCAGGAGCCCGCGGGCGCCTTCGGCGGCCCCGAGTCGCCGAGGGACTGGTTGACCTCGGTCGTGGTGGCGAGCTGCTGGAAGTTGTTGCCCAGTACCACGTCCACGGTGTCGTCGGTGCGCTTGTCGTCGTAGTTCCGCTTGGCCTCGTTGAGGAAGTACGCCTCGAGCAGGTGCGCGGAACCGACGCCGTTCGGGCCGTAGCGCAGCACCGCGACGCCGTCGACCTGCTTCTTCTCATCCCCGGTCTTGGCGACCTGGAACTGGCGGTTGCGGAATTCGTCGCTGACGGTGTGGGCGAGACCGGGCCGGTCCGTGGCGTTGAACACGTTGATCTTGACGTCCTTGCGCTCGCGCAGGGTCAGATCCGCCAGGGGCCAGCCGTCCGGGCAGCCCGCCGCGGTGCCCGCGTTGCCCTGGCTGTCGCGGACCACGGCCACCACGACGAAGACCAGGGCGATGATCGCCAGCAGGCCGACGACGACGAGTGCCCGCACGCGCGCAAAACTCATCAGAGCACTCCCCGGACTCCAGGTGGATGGTGACGGCCAGGAGCGATCGCTCAGGCCGCCGGCCGTCGAATACGCCGCTGAGGTTAACGGTTGTCCGGCCGTCGCGTGGAAACAGCCCGACATGCCGGCGCGCCGACCGCGGACCGGGTACTAATACCCCTATCTTCGTGTCGCCTGAATCACATTGGGAACAACTTCGCGTGCAGGGGCGTACATCTCAGCCGCAAGGGCGGTATACATGCCTCGCCCAAGGGGGGGTAAGGTTCCGCGCTCGCAGGGGAGTCGCCCCAGCGAGCTCGACCCGTTCGGTCCTCGGGTCGGGTGCCCGACACAAGTGGTGGCCGGCCAGCGGAACCGAAACAGCGTCGTCCGGCGTTACAACCGGAAGCGACAACATCGATATGGGAGAGTGAAACCGATGGCCACCGACTACGACGCCCCGCGTCGCGACGAGGTCGACCTCGGCGAGGACAGCCTGGAAGAGCTCAAAGCACGGCGCGTCGACTCACAGTCGGGCGCGGTGGACGTCGACGAGGCCGAGGTGGCCGAGAGCTTCGAGCTGCCCGGTGCCGATCTGGCCGACGAGGAGCTCACGGTCAAGGTGCTTCCGATGCAGCAGGACGAGTTCCGGTGCGCCCGCTGCTTCCTGGTCCACCACCGTAGCCAGCTGGCGGTCGAGCGTAACGGCGAGCTGATCTGCCGCGAGTGCGTCTGACAACCACGACACCAGCGGCGGCCTCCGGAACGGGGCCGCCGCTGCCGGTGTAGGCATGCGGCCGTGGTGGGTACCTGCTTGACTCGTAGCGGGTAGCCACAGCACCGGGAGGTCCGATGAGCGATCGAGGCGGCACCACCGACGGCGGCACCGGCAGCCCCGGCGCCACCGACGGCAGCCCCGGCGCCACCGACGGCAGCCCCGGCGCCACCGACGGCAGCCCCGGCGACCTCCGTGCCACCGACGGCGGCACGGACGACCTCGGAGCCACCGTCGCGGCGTTGACCGCGGACGACATCGAGCCGGCCCGCCGCCGTCAACTGCTGACCCGGATGGTCGGGCAGGCCCGTGCCCGGGGCGTCTCCGACCTGTTCAAGCCCCGTGCCGCGATGCGCTGGATGGTCGACGCCGTCGCGGACGTCGCCCCGCACATTCCGGTGCGAGACCTGGACACCCTGCGTCAGCACTTCCCCGGCCTGGACGACGCCGCCCTGGCCGACCGGCTCGTGCGCAACGCGTCGCGGACCACCGCCGCGATCGGCGCGGCCGGTGGGGGAGTCGCCGCCGTCGAGTGGACGGTCGCCCCGACCCTGCTCTCCGCGCCGGTGCTGCTCGCCGCCGAGACCGTCGCCGTGGTGTCGGTGGAGCTGAAGCTGGTCGGTGAGCTGCACGAGCTCCACGGTGTCGCGCTACCGGACGGTGGCAGCCAACGAGCCGTCGCCCTGGTGCACTCCTGGGCCACCCAGCGTGGGGTCAACCCGATGGTGCCCGGTGTGGGGGTGGGCGCGGTGCTCGGCACCGCCGCCCGCAAGGAACTGCGGGACATGCTGCTGCGGCGCTTCGGTCGCAACCTCACCACGCTCGGGCCGTTCCTGACCGGCGCCGCGGTGGCCAGCTTCCTCAACCGGCGGGCCACCCAGCAGATGGCCGAGCAGCTTCAGGTCGACCTGCGTCGGCGGGGCATCGCCCGGCCCGCGCCACCGCAGGCCCTGCCGGGCCCGCCGACGGGCACCTGAGCGGGCCGTGGCGTCGGATCAGCCCGGCTCCGCCGTCGTTTCGGACACCGTGAGCGCGTCCCGCGCGGTCAGCACCGCCTCGGCCAGCTCGACCGGGTGCCGCGTGCTGACCACCCAGAACGGGGTCGGGTCGGCCGGGTCGTCGAGCACCACCTGCACGGCACCGCCGATCCACGGTCGCTGCACGACGAAGGCGAGCGGGTCCGCGCCGACGCCCAGCACCTCACGGCGACCGGCGGTGTCCAGCGGGATCACGTCGGCCACGAAACGCACCGGAAGGTGGGCGTCGTCCACCCGCAGCTCCGAGTCGGCGACCCCGACCCGGATCCGACCCAGCCACCACAACCCGGCGGCGGTGAGCGGCAGCAGCACGGCGAACGGCAGCCAGGCGCGGACGCCGGCGGCGCCCATCCAGATCTCGACTGCCAACAGCGCGGCGGCCACCAGCCCGGTCAACCACAGCCACCAGGGCAGATCCAGCCGTTCGGCGTACGCCGTGCGGGCGTCGACCGGTGACTGATCGGCGGACGGAGAGGGCGACATGCTCACTCCTGCGAGGGTACGGCGCACGGTGGCGCGGCGAACCGGCAGGATGGCAGGGTCACCCCGCGAACCGGAGGAGAGGGGACCCGTGACCGACGTCGTAGGAGTGCCTGTGCAGCTGCTCGACTCCGAGCTGCCGATGCCCACGTACGCCCATCCCGGCGACGCCGGGGCCGACCTGGTGGCGGCCGCGGACGTGGAGCTGCCGCCCGGTGGTCGTGCCCTGGTGCCCACCGGCGTGGCCATCGCGTTGCCGGAGGGGTATGTGGGTCTGGTCCACCCCCGGTCCGGCCTGGCGGCCAGGCTCGGCGTGACGGTGCTCAACGCGCCCGGTACGGTCGACGCCGGCTACCGGGGTGAGATCCTGGTCAACCTGATCAACCATGATCGGGATGTGCCGGCGAAGATCTCCCGCGGCGACCGGATCGCGCAACTCGTAATCCAACAGGTCGCGCGGGCGAGGTTCGAGCCGGTGGTCGAGCTGTCCGCGTCCCGGCGCGGGACCGGCGGGCACGGGTCCACCGGTGGTCACGCCGGGCTGGTGCCGTCTCCGGCGGGCCAGGACCGGGTCGGGCAGCGGCCGGACGAGCCGGGCCGCGGGCAGACGGAAGAGGTGGCAGGGTGAGTGTGAACAGCGGAGGGCGGGCGCAGTGATCTTCTCCCGAAAGCGGGCCGATGCCGAACGGCACACCGCTGACGAGCGGGCCGTCGAGGTCCCGGACCAGGGTGAGGCGGCGCCGTCGCTGGTGCGCGGCCCGTACGACATCTCCGAGAGCTACGCCGACGTGCAGCGGCTCGATCTGGGCAGCCTGCACATCCCGGCGATCGCCGAGGTCGAGGTGCGGGTGCAGGCCGACCCGCAGGGCGTGATCCAGCAGGTCGTGCTGGTGCATGGCGACAACGCGCTCCAGCTGGGCGTCTTCGCCGCCCCCCGGTCCGAGGGGATCTGGGGCGAGGTGCGCGAGGAGATCCGCCAGTCGCTGCTCCGCGACGGTGCGAGCGCGCAGGAGGTCGACGGCGAGTACGGCCCGGAGCTGCACGCCCAGGTGCCCACCCCGGACGGCCCGACGAATCTGCGGTTCGTCGGCGTCGACGGGCCGCGCTGGATGGTCCGCGGCGTGTTCCAGGGGCCGGTGGCCAGCGACCCGGCCGCGGCCGGCCCGCTCGTCGAGTGCCTGGACGGCCTGGTGGTCGATCGCGGCCAGGAGGCCAAGCCGGTCCGCGAGCCGCTGCCGCTGCGGCTGCCCCGGGAGATCTCCGACCAGACCGACGCCGAGGCGGGGGACGCCGCCGCCGAGCCGCGCCAGGTCTGACCCGCGCCCACCGGCCCGCCGGAACCAGCCCCGTCGGCGTACGCTGGCGGCACGGTTCCGGCGCCGCCGGGGCCGGCCGGGGACGGCGAGCGTGGAGAGGGTGACGCGGAGGTCATGACGACCGACGAGGGCCGGGTGTCGCTGCGGCGCATCCTGCAACGGTTCACCGCCAGCGAGGCCGAGATCGACGCGCAGGAGCTGCGCCGGGAGAGCGCCCAGTGCGGCGGGATCCCCGCCCAGCAGTGCTCGCGGGGCCAGCTGGTCTCGGTCGCTGGTCGGCTGCGCACGGTGGTCTACACGCCGCGCACCAACCTGCCCACCCTGGAGGCCGACCTCTACGACGGCACCGACGTGGTCACCCTGGTCTGGTTGGGCCGTCGGCACATCGCCGGGATCGAGCCGGGCCGGCACCTGACCGCCCGGGGCCGGGTGGCGGTGCGCGACGACCGCAAGGTCATCTACAACCCCTATTACGAGCTGGACTCGCCGAAGTGACGGCGCTGCGGACGGAAGGCCGGCGATGACGACGGGACAGCACCGGGCGGCGCAGCCGGAGACCGGCCCACCGGACGAGGAGCCGCTGCCGACGATCGCCGAGCAGATGGCCGACCAGCTCGGCGGCTGGCGGGGGCTTGTCGAGTCCAGCATCCCGGTCGTCGTCTTCGTGCTCGCCAACGTCATCGGCGAGCTGCGGCCGGCGGTGATCGCCTCGGTCGCGATCGCGCTGTTGATCGCCGGGTTGCGGCTGGCCCAGCGCCGGCCGATCCGGCACGCCGTCAACGGCCTGTTCGGCGTCGGTATCGGCGCCGCCATCGCCTGGCGCACCGGCGACGAGCGCGACTTCTACCTCCCCGGCATCCTCTACGGCATCGGGTACGGCATCGCCCTGCTGATCTCGGCGGCCATCCGGCAGCCGCTGGTGGGCTGGATCTGGTCGGTGCTGGTCGCCAAGGGCCGCTCGGAGTGGCGGGGCGACCCGAAGCTGGTGCGGACCTTCACCCAGCTGACCGTGCTGTGGGGCGTGGTGTGGCTGGCCAAGGTGGGCGTGCAGGCCGGGCTCTACCTGGCCCACCAGGACACCGCGCTGGGCGTGGCCCGGCTGGCGCTGGGCTACCCGCCGTACGCGCTGCTGCTGCTGATCACGGTCTGGACGGTGCGCCGGGTCACCCGGGAGTCGCAGCCGACCCCGCTGCCCGGCGCCTGAGCGAGGGCCCGGCAACCGGGCCGCCGCGTTCGTCCGCTCAGCGTGACCCGCGGGTCCGCTCGACGCTGTCCGGCCCGAGGATCACCGCGCGGACCTGGTCCTCCACCTCGGCGGTGCAGACGAAGACCAGCTCGTCGCCGGCCTCGATCGGGTCGTCCGGGCTGGGCACCAGGACCCGCTTGCCGCGCAGGATCGCCACCAGCGCGGAGTCGCGGGGCAGCGGCACGGCGTGGATCGGCTGACCGACATAGGGCGCGGTCGGCGGCAGGGTGATCTCGACCAGGTTCGCCTCGCCCTGCCGGAACGTCATCAGCCGGACCAGGTCGCCGACGGTGACGGCCTCCTCGACGAGCGCGGCCATCACCCGCGGCTTGCTCACCGCGACGTCCACGCCCCACTGCTCGGTGAACAGCCACTCGTTCTCCGCCCGGTTGACCCGGGCGACCACGCGAGGCACCGCGAACTCGGTCTTGGCCAGCAGCGACAGCACCAGGTTGGTCTTGTCGTCGCCGGTCGCCGCGACCACCACGTCGCACCCGGCGACGTTCGCCTCCTCCAGGCTGGTCAGCTCGCACGCGTCGGCCAGGACCCACTCGGCGTCCGGCACCCGGTCCGGGCGCAGCATCTTGGGCTGCCGTTCGATGAGCATCACCTGGTGGCCGTTGTCGATCAGCTCCTGGGCGATCGAACGACCCACGTTGCCCGCGCCCGCGATGGCGACCCGCATGGCTCACTGCCCCCCTTCCGGCGGCGTCGCCGCCACCGACGTGACAGTCGCCACGATGTCATCGCTGACCAGCATGAACACCTGGTCGCCTTCCTGCACGACGGTAGAGCCGGTGGCCAGCGTGCCGATGCCGAAGCGGATCAGATAGGCCACCCGAGCGCCGGTCGAGTCCTCCAGCCCGCGGACCGGACGACCGATCCAGTCCTTGTGCACCGGCACCTCGACGATCGACACGGTGCTCGTGGGGTCGCGGAAGATCTCCACGTTGCCCTCCGGCACCAGGTGCCGCAGCATCCGGTCGGCCGTCCAGCGCACGGTCGCCACGGTGGGGATGCCCAGCCGCTCGTAGACCTGCGCCCGGCGCTGGTCGTAGATGCGGGCGGCGACCCGCGACACGCCGAACGTCTCGCGGGCCAGCCGGGCCGAGATGATGTTGGAGTTGTCGCCGCTCGAGACCGCCGCGAAGGCGTCCGCGCGCTCGATGCCGGCCTGGCGCAGCACCTCGCCGTCGAAGCCGGCCCCGGTCACCGTGATTCCGGCGAAGTCGGGGCCGAGTCGGCGGAAGGCGTCGGCGTCCTGATCGATCACCGCCACCGAGTGCCCCCGGGATTCCAGGCTGTGGGCGAGGGTCGACCCGACCCGGCCACAACCCATGATCACGACGTGCACGCTGTCCCTCCCAAGGTGCGTACCACTCCGGCTGGGTGGCCTGACGAGTGCGAGCCTGCCACGTCCCGGTGCGAAGCGGGGACCGACCGTACCCCGTCGTGCCGAACAGCCACGCTCGCCCACCCCCGTGCTCCCACGGTGGTGGTCGTACTCTTGGCGTTCGTGGCCAGTCCCACCTCGCTGCTGAAGCGGCTTCTCCTCGGTCGACCGTTCCGGTCCGACCGACTTCAGCACACCCTGTTGCCGAAGCGCATCGCGCTGCCCGTGTTCGCCTCCGACGCGCTGTCCAGCGTCGCGTACGCGCCCGACGAGATCCTGCTGACCCTCTCCATCGCGGGCACCTCCGCGTACTTCTTCTCCCCGTGGATCGCCCTCGCGGTGGTCGTGGTGATGCTCACCGTGGTGGCGAGCTACCGGCAGAACGTGTACGCCTACCCCTCCGGTGGTGGCGACTACGAGGTGGCCACGGTCAACCTGGGTCCGAAGTTCGGGGTCGGGGTGGCCAGCGCGCTGCTTGTCGACTACGTGCTCACGGTGGCGGTGTCGGTCTCGTCCGGGGTGGCCAACCTCGGTTCGGTGGTGCCGTTCGTGGCCACCCACAAGGTCCTGATCGCGGTGATCGCGGTGGTCCTGTTGACCGCTGTCAACCTGCGCGGCCTGCGGGAGTCCGGCACCGCGTTCGCCATCCCCACCTACGGCTTCGTCATCGTGATGGGCGGGATGCTGCTCACCGGGCTGTTCCGGGTCTTCGTGCTGGGCGACGACCTGCGGGCGCCCAGCGCCGACCTGGTCATCCAGGCCGAGCACAGCGTGACCGGGTTCGCGCTCGTCTTCCTGCTGCTGCGGACGTTCAGCTCGGGCGCCGCCGCGCTCACCGGTGTCGAGGCGATCTCCAACGGTGTGCCGGCGTTCAAGGCCCCGAAGAGCCGCAACGCCGCCACCACGCTGCTGCTGCTGGGTGCGATCGCGGTGAGTCTGCTGGTCGGGATCATCTGGCTGGCCCGGCTGACCCACCTGCAGTTCGTCGAGGACCCGGGGCTCCAGATCGTCGCCGGCCCCGACGGCTACCTGCAGAAGACGGTCACCACCCAGCTCGGCGAGACGGTCTTCGGCTCCGGGTCGATCCTGCTCTACGTGGTGGCCGGGATGACCGCGCTCATCCTCTTCCTGGCGGCGAACACCGCGTTCAACGGGTTCCCGGTGCTCGGCTCGATCCTCGCCCAGGACCGCTACCTGCCCCGCCAGTTCCACACCCGGGGTGACCGGCTGGCCTTCTCCAACGGCATCACCTTCCTGGCCCTGTTCGCGATCGTGCTGATCGTCGGCTTCCAGGCCGAGGTGACCCGGCTCATCCAGCTCTACATCGTCGGGGTCTTCGTCTCGTTCACGGTCTCCCAGGCCGGCATGATCCGGCACTGGAACCGGCGCCTGCGGACCGAGCGGGACCCGGAGGCGCGGCGCCGGATGCACCGTTCCCGGGCCATCAACACGTTCGGCATGGGCCTGACCGGCACCGTGCTGGTGATCGTGCTGATCACCAAGTTCCTGCTCGGCGCCTGGATCGCGATCGCCGCCATGGCGGTGATCTACCTGCTGATGCTGGCCATCCGCCGACACTACGACCGGGTGGCGGCCGAGCTGACCCCGCCGGACGAGGGCCGGGCCGTGCTGCCCGCCCGCAACCACGCGATCGTGCTGGTCAGCAAACTGCACCAGCCGACGCTGCGGGCCATCGCCTACGCCCGGGCCACCCGACCGGACACGCTGACCGCCGTGACCGTCAACGTGGACGACAAGGACACCCGGGACCTGCAGGCCGACTGGGAGCGGCGGGAGATGGCCATTCCGCTCACGGTGATCGACTCGCCGTACCGGGAGATCACCAGGCCGATCCTGGACTTCGTCGCCAACACCCGCCGCAAGTCGCCCCGGGACGTGGTCACCGTCTTCATCCCGGAGTACGTGGTGGGCCGCTGGTGGGAGAACCTGCTGCACAACCAGAGCGCCCTGCGCCTCAAGGGCCGGCTGCTCTTCGAACCGGGGGTAATGGTGGTCAGCGTGCCGTGGCAGCTCGCGTCGACGGCGAGCAAGAACCTGGACCGGCTGGACGCGACGCTGTCCCGGACCCCGGCGCGCGGACCGCGGGGCACCGCGCCACCGCCGGAGGGCCCGCCGGTCGCCTCCGCCCCGGCGCCCGAGAGTCGCCCGATCGACGGCGGCCCGCTCGGGACCGACCGTGACTGAGCCCCGCGGGCGCCAGCCCGCGCTGTCGCCGTCGTCGCCCTCGTCGGTGTCGTCGCCCGCGCCGTCCTCCTCGTCGTCGGTGCCGTCGGTGCCGTCGGTGCCGTCGGTGCCTGAGCGTGGTCTGGCCGAGGCGGAACGGGTCGAGCTGACCGTCGACGCGGTCGCCCCCGGCGGGCACTGCGTGGCCCGGGTGGACGGGCAGGTGGTCTTCGTCCGGCACGCGCTGCCCGGCGAACGGGTCGTCGTCGAGGTCACCGAGGTGCACCGGGGGTTCGTCCGGGCCGACGCGGTGACCGTGCTGGAAGCCTCGCCGGACCGGGTCGAGCCGCCCTGCCCGTACGCGAAGCCGGGTGCCTGCGGCGGCTGCGACCTGCAACACGTCGCCCCGGAGGCGCAACTGGCCTGGAAGACCGCAGTGGTCCGCGAACAGTTGATCCGCCTGGGTGGGCTGACCGACGCGCAGCTGGACCGGCTCGGCGTCCGGATCGAGGCGCTGCCCGGCGGGCTGCTGGGCTGGCGTTCCCGGGTCCGCTACGCGGTGGACGCCGCGGACCGGGCCGGCCTGCTCAAGCACCGTTCGCACGAGGTGGTGCCGATCGACCGCTGCCGGATCGCCCACCCGGCCATCCAGCAACTGCCGGTGCTCAGCGAGCGCTGGTCGGCCGCCGAGGCGGTGGAGACCGTCGCCAGCACCGGCGGGGACGTGACGGTCACCGCGACCCACGCCGGGGTGGGCACCCCGGTCAGTGGTCCGACCGAGGTCCGCGAGGTGGCCGCCGGCCGGGAGTGGACGCTGCCCGCGTCCGCTTTCTGGCAGGTGCACCCGGCCGCGGCGGACACCCTCGCCACGGCGGTGCTGGAGTTGCTGGACCCGCGGCCCGGCGAGACCGCGTGGGACCTCTACGGCGGCGCCGGGCTGTTCGCCGCGGCCCTCGCCAGCCGGGTCGGCGACGCCCGGATCACACTTGTCGAATCGAGCGCGGACGGGGTGGACGCGGCCCGCGCCAACCTGGCCGACCTGCCCCGGATCGAGGTGGTGGCCGCCCGGGTGGAGACCGCGCTCGCCCGCCGACGGATCACCGGCCCGGTCGACGTGGTGGTGCTCGACCCGCCGCGCTCGGGCGCGGGCGCCCAGGTGGTGCGGGACATCGCCGCCGCCGGCCCGCGTGCGGTCGCGTACGTGGCCTGTGACCCGGCGGCCTTCGCCCGGGACGTCCGCACCTTCACCGAGCTGGGTTGGCGGCTGGCGGCGCTGCGGGGCTTCGACCTGTTTCCCATGACGCAGCACGTCGAGCAGGTCGGGCTGCTGCTGCCCCCGGTCGGGGGCTGACCGGAGATCCTCGTCTCCGCCCCTCCGGCGACGGCCCGCGGATCCGGCTCTGACCAGGCGCTCAGTCGATCCGCGCGGCTCGGGCCACTCGGCCCGGGCTGCGGAGTGCCAAGCGGCCGATAGACTCTCCGGTCATGAGTGTTGAAGAGGACACGGCCAACCACGGCCGGTTGCTGGGGACGGTCCGCGGCCCGCAGGACGTCAAGCGGATGTCCGGTGAGGAACTGGACGTCCTCGCCGCCGAGATCCGGGACTTCCTGATCGCCAAGGTCTCCCGCACCGGCGGGCACGTCGGGCCCAACCTCGGTGTGGTCGAGCTGACGCTGGCCATGCATCGCGTCTTCGACTCCCCCCGCGACCGGCTCCTGTTCGACACCGGTCACCAGTCGTACGTGCACAAGATCCTCACCGGGCGCCAGGCCGGCTTCGACAAGCTCCGCCAGCGCGGTGGCCTCTCCGGCTATCCCAGCCAGGCCGAGAGCGAGCACGACCTCATCGAGAACTCGCACGCCTCGACCGCGCTCTCCTACGCCGACGGCCTGGCCAAGGCGTACGCGCTGCGGGGCGAGGCGCGCAGCGTCGTGGCCGTCGTCGGCGACGGCGCGCTGACCGGCGGCATGTGCTGGGAGGCGCTCAACAACATCGCCACCGCCGGCAACCCCCTGGTCATCGTGGTCAACGACAACGGCCGCTCGTACGCCCCGACCATCGGCGGGCTGGCCGACCACCTCTCGTCGCTGCGGCTCAACCCCGGCTACGAGAAGGTCCTCGACACGGTCAAGGACGCCCTCGGCTCCACGCCGCTCGTCGGCCGCCCGATGTACGAGGTGCTGCACGCGGTCAAGAAGGGCATCAAGGACGCGGTCGCCCCGCAGGCCATGTTCGAGGACCTCGGCATCAAGTACGTGGGCCCGGTGGACGGGCACGACGTGGTGGCGGTCGAGGCGGCGTTGCGCGCGGCGAAGAACTTCGGCGGCCCGGTGATCGTGCACGCCGTCACCCGCAAGGGCTACGGCTACCGCCCGGCCGAGGAGGACGAGGCGGACTGCCTGCACGGCCCGGGCAGCGCCTTCGACGTGGAGACCGGCGCGCTGCTGGCCGCCCCGTCGGTGAAGTGGACGCACGTCTTCGCCGACGAGCTGCTGGCCGTCGCCGACGAGCGCCCGGACGTGGTGGGCATCACCGCCGCGATGGCCGAGCCGACCGGCATCGCCAAGCTGGCCCGCAAGTACCCCGAGCGGGTGTACGACGTGGGCATCGCCGAGCAGCACGCCGCCACCTCGGCGGCCGGGTTGGCCCTCGGCGGCCTGCACCCGGTGGTCGCCGTCTACGCCACCTTCCTCAACCGCGCCTTCGACCAGGTCCTGCTGGACGTGGCGATGCACAAGCTGCCGGTGACCTTCGTGCTGGACCGGGCGGGCATCACCGGCCCGGACGGCCCCAGTCACTACGGCATCTGGGACATGTCCGTCTTCGGGGTGGTGCCCGGCCTGCGGATCGCCGCTCCCCGCGACGCCGCCACGCTGCGTGAGGAGCTGCGCGAGGCGCTCGCCGTCGACGACGGCCCGACCGTGGTGCGCTTCCCGACCGGCGCGGTCGCCGCGGACCTGCCGGCGCTGCGTCGGGTCGGCCCGGTCGACGTGCTGGCCGAGTCGGCGCGTACCGACGTACTGCTGGTTGCCGTTGGCTCCTTCGGCCAGTTGGGCATGGAGGTCGCCGCCCGGGTCGCCGAGCAGGGCTACGGGGTCACCGTCGTCGACCCCCGCTGGGTGCGCCCGGTGCCGGCGGAGCTTGTCGACCTGGCCGCCCGCCACCGACTGGTGGTCAGCGTCGAGGACGGCGTCCGGGTCGGCGGGGTGGGCGACGCGCTCGGCCAGGCGATGCGCGACGCCGATGTCCGGGTGCCGCTCAAGGACCTGGGCGTACCGGCCGACTGGCACCCGCACGGCACCCGCGCGCAGATCCTCGCCGACCTGGGCCTGACCGCCCAGGACGTGGCCCGCGACGTCACCGGCTGGATCTCCGGCCTGGACGCCACCCCGGACCGCCTCACCCCCACCAGCAACGCCTCCGCGCAAAACTGACCCCCGCGACACCTTCGGCGGGCGGCCCCTCCGGGACCGCCCGCCGTCGCACGCTCCAACGACCCCGCGCCTGCCCCGTGCCGCGCCCGCCCTATGTTCGCGCCGATCTTGCACTTTCGGTTGTCGCAATGCGCTTTTCGCCACTGTTTGTCGCCGCAGAAAGTGCAAGATCGCGGGGGCCTCGGCGAGGCCGGGGTGGGGTGGGGTGGGGTGGGGTGGGGTGGGTCAGTGGGGTTTTACTGAGCGGTAGTGGGTTTTGTCGGAGTTGGCGAGGCTGTAGGTCTGGGAGCGGGACGGGCTGGGGATGACCGCCAGGCCGGGGCGCTCGACCAGCAGCGGAGTGCCCGGGGGGACGGACAGGGAGCTGTCCCGGGTGGCCCGCCAGCTCAGCACCACGAGCGGCTGGCCGGGCACGGGCAGTTGGTACGCCTGCAACGGGGTGGCCCGGTCCGCGGGCGAGACGACGGGTGCGCCGCCGTTGGCCGGTCGGTAGATCACCGCGGTCATCGCGCCGGCGTCGGTATCCCAGCTGAGCTGCTGCAACTCCGCCGCCGCGCCACCGCCGAGGGCCACCTCGCCGAGCGAGCGGACCGTGAGTTTCGCCATCGGCCAGGACGTCGGCACCGAGCGGGGGGCGTCCCGGTCGCCGATCCGACGCGGGATGCTGCCGAACGGACCCCGGTCGCCGGCCAGCACGCAGGTGTCCAGGCCGGTCAGCGCCCGCCGTCCCGTGCCGGACTCGTCCCGGACCAGGGGATAGCGCGGATCGACGGTGCCGGTGCCCAGGTCGAGCAGCCGGTCGGCGGCCCGCCCACGGGGCAACGAATCGGTGCTTCGGAGGGTCGCGGTCACCGCGACGGCCGTGCAGGCCGGCACGTCGACAGGCGCGCTGAGGCCGTCCGCGACGGTCAACGTCCGATCCTGCGGGCCGACCAGGGTCTGCACCCGGGCGGAGAGCAGGTAGCGCCGGCCGCCGGCGGTCTGCACCGGCAGCACGTCGGAGTAGACGAGGTAGCCCGGGTCGGTGTACTCGGAGGCGCGGGTCACCGCGTACCGGTCGCCGTCGCGGGTGAGTTGCAGCAGCCAGGAGGCGCTCTCGCCGGGCACGTCGGCGGCCACGATCGCCATCGGGGCACCGTCGACCCGACCGGAGAAGAGGATGCCGGACGTGGGGAGGTGCGCACGGTCGTCGGACGGTGACCGCCAGTCACGAACCGCGTCGGTGACGGCGGCCGTCGCCGTGGCGTCCTTCGAGAGGTCACCGCGTGGCGGCCACACGGCCAGCGTGCCGTCCAGGCTGTCGTACCCGACCCGCAGGTCCTTCGGCTTCCGATCGGCGACCGGACCGCAGGCCGTGGTGACCAGCAGCGCACTCAGCAGGACGGCGAGCGTCCTGCCGTACCGACGGCCTGGAGTCACCTGGCCCGCCCCCGATCGCCTCGCCGTCGCTGTCGGAAAGCGCCATAGTACGAGATGTCCGGTGCCGGACCTCAGGTGGTCGTCGCCGGACCGACCACAGTGGACGACACCGGGGCTTTAGTGCGTTTTGGTTGCTCCGGTAGACTCCGCCGACTGTGACGCCTGCCGAGTCCCGCGCCCTGCCCGCGCCGCACCCGGAGTCGGCAGCCGGCTCCGACGAGATGGTGAGCTATCGCACTCCGGCCGGCCTCTTCGTCGGCCCCGCCGCCCTGACCAGCACCTCCACCGCACCGGCCGAGACCCCGCGCACGACCGACCCCACGCTCGCCGCCCCCGTCGAGGCCACCGCGCCCGCTCCGGCTGAGGCGGCAGGGCCGGCCCCGGCTGAGGCGGCAGGGCCGGCCCCGGCTGAGGCGGCAGGGCCGGCCCCGGCTGAGGCGGCAGGGTCGGCTCCGGCTGAGGCGGCTCCGGCTGAGGCGGCTCCGGCTCCCGTTGACACGACTGTGCCGGCCGAGAGCGTCGCGCCGGCTTCGGCCGACGTGGCGGACGAGTCCGGGGAGGGCGCGGCGGCCGTACCGTCGCGGGCGTGGTGGCGTCGGTGGACGCGGCGGCGGCAGCACCTGGCGGTGGGCGGGTTGTTCCTGCTCGCCGCGCTCTGGGTGACCATCCGGATCTGGCTCGACCCCTCCGGCCGGGTGGCCTCGCTCTACACCGGTGACCCGGCCCAGGTGCAGTTCTTCCTGGCCCACTCGGTGCGCGTGGTGCTGCACGGCGAGTACCCGTTCTACACCGAGCAGTTCAACTACCCCGACGGTGTCAACCTGATGGCCAACACGGCCGTGCTGGCGTTGGGCATCCCGATGGTCCCGGTGACGCTGCTGTTCGGGCCGGCGGTCTCCTTCGTGCTGCTGGTGACGCTCGGCCTCGCCGGCACCGCCATGGCCTGGTACCTCATGCTCTCCCGCCACCTGGTGCGCACCCCGCTCGCGGCGGCGGCCGGCGGCTGGTTCTGCGGGTTCTCGCCCGCGATGCTCTCGCACGCCAGTTGGCACCCGAACATCATCAGCCAGTTCCTGCTGCCGTTCATCGTCTGGCGGGTGCTGGTGCTCACCCGGTCTACCCGGCCGGTCCGCGACGGCGCGCTGCTCGCCCTGCTGGTCACCGCGCAGGCGTTCATCAACGAGGAGATTCTGCTCTTCACGGCGCTGGCGTGCGGCGTCTTCCTGCTGGCGGTGCTCGTGCAGGAGCCCGCCCGCTGGCGGGCCGCGTGGCGGCCGCTGGGCGCCGGTGTGGTGACCTGCGCGCTGCTGGCCGGGGCGCTGCTGGCGTACCCCCTGTACGTGCAGTTCGCCGGGCCGATGGCCTACCACGGGCTCAGCGACGCGGTGAAGGACTACGGCAACGACATCGCCGCCTTCTTCGCCCCGGGCTCGCCCACCCTCGGCGGCAACCAGCGCGCCAACATCAATCTCGCGCCGAACTACTCCGAGGAGAACGCCTTCTTCGGCTGGAGCCTGTCGCTGATCGCCATCGGCATCGTGGTCTGGCTGCGCCGGGAGCTGATCGTCCGGGCGCTCGCGGCGACGGGCCTGCTCTTCGCCGTGCTCTCGCTCGGCGAGCGGGTCTCGTGGTGGGATCGGGACGTGGTCACCGGGCCGTGGCAGATGCTCGTCCACCTGCCGCTGCTGGACGCGGTGGTGCCGACCCGGTTCGGTCTGATCACCAGCGTGGTGGTCGGTCTGCTGCTCGCGCTCGCCGTCGAACGGGCCTGGGCGTTGCGTCCTGCCGAGCGGCGTACCGTGCGGACGCTCACCGCGGCGGGCCTGGCGTTCGCCCTGCTGCCGATCGCCCCGATGCCGCTGCGGATGGTCTCCCGGCCGCCGGTGCCGCATTTCATCACCGCCGACCGTTGGCGGGCGTACGTCGGGCCGGACCAGACGCTGGTGCCGATCCCGGTGCCCAGCATGGGCAACACGCACGGCATGCGCTGGGCTGCGGCCACGAACCTCGACTTCAAGATCCCCGGCGGTTACTTCCTCGCCCCCCGCAACGGCAACACCGGTGACGCCGGCCGGTTCGGCGGCCGACCCAGCGGGGTGGGCCAGATGCTGGAGGAGGTGGCGACGACCGGCCGGATGCCGAAGCTGGACGACCGGCAGCGCCGTCGGTTCGCCGACGAGCTGCGGCACTGGCGGGCGGCGATCCTGGTGCTGCCGTTGCGGCAGCAGAACGCCGAGCCGCTGCGACGGACGGTCGAGGAGCTGGTCGGTCCGGGCCGTCAGGAGCTGGACGTCTGGGTGTGGGACGTGCGGGCGCTCACCGACCGTTCGGTCTGACGGCCACCGGGGACGACTCGGAGATCAGGTCGCCCCCGGTGGTGGCCAGCACGCCCCGCCGTGGGGACCTGCTCGACCGATCAACCCACCAGGGCGCGGACGTCCCAGACCCACACGTCGTCGACCCGCTGCGGCGGCCCGATCAGGCCGGTGACCAGCTCGCGCAGCACCGTCTCGCGCGGGTGCGCCCCGAGCACCACCACCGACGCCCGCCAGAACCGCAGGTCCTCGACGGCCTGGCGGCGGTTCTCGTCGGTGAGCGCCGGGACCGCGTTCTTGTCCATGGTCGAGTAGATGAGGCTGCTGGTGGGCCGGTTCGGCGCGCCGAAGACCCCCTCACCCAGCTCGTTCGGGCCGATGAAGTAGCCGCCCGGGACGGGGAACTCCTGCCCGGTCAGCGCACTCCAGCGCAGGGTCGGCAGGCCGTGCACGTTGCTCGGGATCGGCACCGGCACCAGGGTCCGGCCCGCCGGCACGTACGGTCGCCAACCGCCCGCGGTGATGAAGTGCGGCGGTGGGTCGATCTGCTGGGCGGGCAGCGGGCGGGGGAAGAGCGGCAGCACGGCGAGGGTGACCGCCGCGTACCCCACCGGGCGCAGCCACCGACGGCGCGGCGCGACCGGCGCCGGTGCGCCCGGGTCGTCGGACGTCGCCGGGGTCTGCTCGTCGACGCGCTGGGCCGGCACCCGCGCGGGCTCGGCCACCGCGCGCCCCTGGCGGTGCGCGGCGTCCCAGGTCAACGCGAGGAGTACGCCCACCGCGGCGGCGACCACCAGCGTCAGCCGGGTCGGCATCATCATCTCGACGAGCGGCAGGTCGTCCGGCACGTACGACCACGGGCCGCGCACCGTGGTCTCGACACCGTCGAAGCGCACCACCGGCCCGATCGCGGCCACGGTGAACACCACGATCAGCACCGCGACGATCCGGGTGACGAGCGACCGGCGCACGAGCAGCACCAGCGACACGATCGAGAGCAGCACCAACGGCCAGCCGAACCAGGTGTTCTGCTCGGTCAACCCGATCGTCGTCTCCACCGCCGGGTCACCGGCCCAGGTGTCCCGGGCGAAGGTGACGAAGGCCATCAGGTCCTCGCCCCAGTTGTGGAAGACCCCGCCCTGTAGGCCCCGGTAGGACTGCGGGCCGTTGAACTGGTACCAGATCGGGTACGCCGCGAGCACAAGCGTCACCCCGCCGGCGACGCCCAGCCCGGCCAGGAACGTGCGAGCCGCGGCCCAGGCGGCCCGCGGTCGCTGCGCGGCGTACGCCAGCACGACGACCAGGCAGGCCAGCGCCGTGAGCAGCAGCATCTCCTCGTTGATGAAGATCTGGTACGTCACCAGCGCGCCGAGCACCAGCCCGTTGCGCCGCCACCGGCCCGCCTCACCGAGGCGCAGCACCCGCACCACGATCAGCGGCAGCAGGAAGTTGGACACGAAGTTGGGCTGACCGTTGGCGTGGTGGATGATCCCCGGCGCGAAGCCGAGGAACGCGCCGCCGACGAAGGCCGCCGCGCGGGAGCGCACCAGGTGGCGGGAGAGCATCCAGTACCCGGTGCCGGCGGTGGCCGCCAGCGCCGCACCCAGATAGAGCGCGTACATCACCTGGGGGCCGAGCAGCATGGTCAGCGGGGCCAGCGGCAGGGTCACCCCGAGCAGCGAGGTGTTGGCGATCATGTTCACCCCGTCCGGGGCGTTCTGCCGGGCCGTGAAGAGCGGGTTCTCCAGGTGCCGCACCGAGTAGGCGCCGTGTGCGAACAACCACTCGAACCAGCTGTGGTCGGTGGGCAGGTGCGAGGACACCCGGCCGGTCACGTCACCCCAGTAGTTGAGGCAGACGAAGATGCCGAGCAGCACATAGGCTCCGAGGGCCAACAGGTCGGCTCGGGCCGGGCGGCGTCGAGGCCGCCGTGTCGGCTCGACCTCGGCCGGGTCGGCGTCGGTAACGGGATTCAGCGAAGGGTCTACCACCGGCACAGCCACGACGCGCCATCGTACAGGCGCGGGTCCGTCGCTTTTGCCGGGCCGGTGCGCTCACGGTCGGTTTGCCGGACATCACCGCGCCGGCCCACAGGACGCGGTCACGGAAGGACGGTCGGTGTCGATCATCGAGTTGGGCGAGGTCCGGGACGAGCCCGCGTCGGCGCCTCCGGTCCGTGCCCCGCGCGCCGCCGGTCGGCCGATGCGCGGCGCCGCCGTGCTGCTGCTCACCCTGGTGCTGCTGGCCGGCGCGACACCGCTGCCGCGACGGACGGTGAGCATGGTGCCGGCGTCGGCGGCCTCCAGTGCCTTCCTCGCCGAGGACGGCGTCTTCGTCTTCGACCCGCCGGCACCCGACAAGGACCGCTACCTGACCGCGTACGCCCACCCGGCACCCAACGGCGCCGGTATGCGGCGGCGGTGGCAGGCACCGCTGCCCCACCCCGACGGCTACCTCGGCGTCCGGGTCG
The DNA here is from genome assembly GCF_043197345.1 of Micromonospora sp. NPDC049175. Lineage (NCBI taxonomy): Bacteria > Bacillati > Actinomycetota > Actinomycetes > Micromonosporales > Micromonosporaceae > Micromonospora > Micromonospora sp. NPDC049175. The sequence continues at coordinate 66,364 of NZ_JBICSY010000013.1, forward strand.
AGCAGGGGCTGGTGCTGGCCGTGGGTGCCGAACCCGGGAACGGGGTGCTCGAGACCACCGCCTTCGACGCCGAGACGGGCCAGCAGCGATGGCGGCATCCGGGGACACCGGTGCCGATCGCCGGCGGGGGGCTGCTGTTGACCGACGTCCCCCAGAGCGGTGTGGACGGGATGAGCCGCGTCGAGCCCGACACCGGCCGGGTGCTCTGGTCGGTGCCGCTGCTGTCGCCGACCGGTCCCGGCCTGCACCTGACCGACGGTCGGATCGACATGTTCGTGCTGGTGCAGCCGACCGGCGAGGTGCAGGTGCACGACGCCGTCACCGGCCGCCTGCTGCGCAGCCTGGACACGCTGCCCGGCGGCCGGAAGGCGGTGCAGCAGGTGCAGGTCGTCGACGATCTGCTGCTGCTCCTCCCCGCCGAGGACGCCCCGGTGGTGGCCTACGGGCTGACCGACCTGAAGCCGCGGTGGACGGCCATGATGTCCCAGGTGTCCTACGTGGCGAGTTGCGCCGACCTGCTCTGCGTGTCGCACCAGCGCGGCAGCCTCTGGGTCCTCGATCCGGCCACCGGCGCGGTGCGCTGGTCGGACTCGGGCGAGGACCTGCTGATCGACGTGCGCGGCGACCGGCTGCTGATGTCCGGGTCGGGCCAGCGGTTCGCGGTGCGCGACGCGGCGACCGGCCGACGGTGGACCGAGTTGGGCGAGTGGGACCTGGTGCCGGTGCTCCGCCCGACCGATCCGCTGGTCGGGCTGCGGCGCGGCGAAGACGGCCGGATGGTCGTCGCCGAACTGGACCTGGCAGCCGGCCGGGCCAGAGTCCTCGACATGCTTCCGGACGTCGCCGGCAGTTGCCAGGCGTCCCTGCCGCTCCTGCTCTGCCAGCGTCTCGACGGCACGGCCACGCTGTGGCGGTTGGCACGATGACCGGCCCGGTGATCGACCTCGGTGAGCTGCGGCACGGCCCGGATCCGGGGCCGCTGCCCCGCCCACCCCGCGCGGTCGGTCGGCAGTTGCGCTGCGCGCTGGTCCTGCTGCTCGTGCTGGCCACGGTCGTCTCCGCCGCCGTGCCGCCGCCCCGGCCGGCCGCGGTGACGGTGCCGGCGCAGCTCGCCGCCGAGACGCTGTTCACCGCCGACCTGTTCGTGGTTCTCGACCCGGACCCGGAGCAGCCGACGCGGCGGCGGATGAGCGCCTTCCGGCTGCCCGACGGCGGATCGCTCTGGCAGACCGCGGTGCCGGTGCAGGGCCGCAACTGGGAGATCACGGCGGCGGGCGACACCCTGCTGGTCACGGTCCACGAGGTGCTGCCACCCGAGCCGAGCGTCCTGTCCCTGGCGTTCGACCGGGGCACCGGGGCGTACCGCTGGCGGCAGCCGGGCCATCCCACAGTGCTGGCCGACGGCACCGTGTTGCTGCAGTCCGGCGCCGACGACGAGCTGGTCACCCTGCGTGCGGTCGACCCGTGCTGCGGCACCGTGCGCTGGCAGTTGCCCGATGCCGCGACGTACGTCAGCCTCCGGCACGACGCCCGGGGGGTGGACCGGCTGGTGCTCCACCGGGGGAAGGGGGCGACCGAGGTGCGTGACGCGATCACCGGCGCGGCGCTGGCCCGGGCCGACCTGCGCCCACCCGAGGGAGGGTCGTACGAGTCGGTGCAGTTGGTGGACGACCTCCTGCTGGCCAGCCAACGGGTGCCGGCCACGATCACCGCCTACGGGCTGGACCGGCTGGACCGGCGCTGGAGCACCACCATCACCGGTCCGATCGACTTCGTCGACGACTGCGGTCCCGTCGTTTGTGCGCGGCGAAACGGCGCCGAGCTGTGGGGGCTCGATCCCGCGACCGGCCAGGTGCGGTGGAGCAGCGACCGCTGGGGGTGGATGGTCCCGCATGACGGACGGCTGGTGTCCACCGCGGAGAGGCCCGTGGTCGTCCCTCCGCCCCCGCTCGTCGTGCTCGATCCGATGACCGGCCGGGAACTGGCCGAACTGGGCCGGTGGGAGCTGGCCCAGGGCGGTCCCGACGGCCCGCTGGTCGGCGTACGTCCGCACCCGGACGGCGGCATGGTCGTCGCGGAGTTGGACGTCCGCGCCGGGGAGGCGCGGGTGCTGGACGTGCTCCCGGACGTCACCGGGAACTGCCAGGCGATCGTCGGCTTCCTCCTGCCCTGCCAGCTCGTGGACGGCTCGTACCGGCTGTTCCGGGTGCGCCGGTGAGCGGCTCGGTGATCGACCTCGGCGAGCTGCGGCACGGACCGGAGTCGGAGCCGTCGCCCCGCCCACCCCGCGCCAGCGGCCGGCCGTTGCGCTGCGCGCTGGTCCTGCTGCTCGTGCTGGCCACCCTCGCCGCCGCCGGAGCGTTGCCGCCGGGGCGGGCCGTGGTGACGGTGCCCGCCCAGGCCGGCGCGGACGTGCTTGTCGACGACGACCTGGTCCTGGTGATCAACCCGGTCACCACCCAGGCGCCGCAGTGGCGGCTCGCCGCCTTCCGGCTGTCCGACGGCGAGCCGGTCTGGGACGTGCCACTGCCCGGGCAGGCCCGCTACTGGGGAATCCTGCCGAAGAGCGGAATGCTGTTGGTCACCGGTCACGAGATCGGCGCGGACCCTCGGGTCAGCCTCACCGTGGCGCTGGACCGCGCGACCGGGGCGTACCGCTGGCAGCAGCCGGACAGCCCCATCGAGATGGCCGACGGCAACCTGCTGCTGCAGTCCAACGGCGAGGAGGAGCCGGTCCGCCTGCGGTCGGTCGATCCCTGCTGTGGCACGGTGCGCTGGCAGCTGACCGCCCCCACCGTCGGCGTGAACGCGCAGACCATCGGGGAGAAGGCGGAGCGGCTGCTGCTCACCGACGTGAGCGGGCCGGTCGAGGTACGCGACGCGCGGACCGGCGCGGTGCTGGTCCGCGCCGACCTGCGCCCACCCGGCGGCGGGCCACTCACGTACGTGCAGGTGGTGGGCGACCTGGTGCTGAGCGTCGGTGGCGAACCGAAGACCATCACCGCGTACGGGCTGGACCGGCTGGACCGGCGCTGGAGCACCACGGTGGGCGAGGTCGACATCGTCCAGGACTGCGGCAGCGTCCTGTGCCTGCAAACCAGCGCCGGAGGGCTGTGGGCTGTCGATTCCGCGACCGGCGAGGTGCGCTGGCGCAGCGACCGCTGGTCGTGGGCCTGGCCGTCCGGCGGCCGGCTGATGGCCAGCGTGCGCAGCAGCGACCCGGCAAGGCAGTTCTTCGTCATCGACGCGCGGACCGGCCAGGAGCTGGCCGACCTGGGCCGGTGGGAGCTGTACCAGCTCGACACCAACGGCCGTCTGGTCGGCGTCCGCGCGCATCCGGACGGCGGGGTGCTGGTCGGGGAGTTGGACGTCCACGCCGGCCGGACGCGCATCGTGGACGTGCTGCCGAAGGCCACCGGCACGTGCCAGGCGATCACGGGCCACGTGGTGTGCGCCGGCTCCGGCGGCTCGTCCCAGATCTGGCAGGTGCGCGACTGACCACCGGTCGGCCTGGGCGGGCGGCGAGGGAGGATTGTTGCCGGCTGGCACTAGGTTGTCGGTGGTCAGCAGCGAGGAGGCCGGGATGCGGGTACTGGTGGTGGAGGACGAGCGCAACCTCGCCGACGCGATCGCGCGCGGGTTGCGCAAACGGGGGATGGCCGTCGACGTGGCGTACGACGGCGACGCCGGCCACGAGGCGGCGTTCGTCACCCGGTACGACGTGGTGGTGCTGGACCGCGACCTGCCCGGCGTGCACGGTGACCAGATCTGCGCCGACCTGGCCGCCTCCGGCGCGCTGACCCGGGTGCTGATGCTCACCGCCAGCGTCACGGTGGCCGACCGCGTGGAGGGGCTGCAGCTCGGCGCGGACGACTACCTGTCCAAACCGTTCGCCTTCGACGAGTTGGTCGCCCGGGTGCAGGCGCTGGGCCGGCGGGCCACCCCGGCCGCGCCGCCGGTGCTCGAACTGGCCGACCTGGTGCTCGACCCGGCCCGCCGGGTGGCCACCCGCGCCGGGGTGCCGGTCGACCTGACCAACAAGGAGTTCGGGGTGCTCAGCGAGCTGCTCAAGGCGCGTGGGGCGGTGGTCTCCAGCGAGGAACTGCTGGAACGGGTCTGGGACGCCAACACCGACCCGTTCACCACGATCGTCCGCGTCACGGTGATGACGCTGCGCAAGAAGCTCGGTGACCCGCCACTCATCGAGACAGTGGTGGGCGCGGGCTACCGTACGGCCGAGGTGGGCGCGTGAGCCGCAGGGTGCGTCCCACCCTGCGGTTGCGGCTGACGCTGCTCAACGGGGTGCTGCTGGTCGGCGCGGGGGCGATCCTGGTGCTGCTGGCCTGGCTGCTGGTCCGCGACGCGCTGCGCCCCACCGACGAGCTGCTCCCCGGCACGACGGTGCTCCTCTCCGACGGCGGGCGGATGGATGCCGCCGAGTGGCAGCGGCGCCTGGTCGACGCCGCGTCCGGGGAGCTGCTGGCCAAGGGCCTGGTCGCGCTGCTGGCGATAAGCGTGGTCGGGGTCGCCGGCGCGTACGCGGTGGCGGGCCGGGCGCTGCGCCCCCTGCACCAGGTCACCGCCACCGCGCAGCGCCTCGGCGAGGCCACCCTGGATCAGCGGATCGGCTACTCGGGCGCCGACGACGAGGTGGCCGAGCTGGCGAAGACGTTCGACGCCATGCTGGACCGGATCGCGTCCGCGTTCGAGGCGCAGAAACGCTTCGTGGCGAACGCCTCGCACGAGCTGCGTACTCCGCTGGCCGTGATGCGGACCGAGATCGACGTGACGCTCAGCGACGACGACGCGGATGCCGCGGAGTACCGCCGGATGGCGACAGTGGTCCGGGACGCGTCCGAGCGGGCCAACGGCCTGGTGGACGCGCTGCTGGTGCTGGCCCGCAGCGAGGCGCAGGCCGGGCGGCAGCTCGGCCGGCGCACCGAGTGCGACCTCTCGGCGGGCACCGCGAACGCGTTGTCGGCGATGCGCCGCGAGGTGGAGCGGATCGGCCTGCGGGTGCAGACGTCGTTGGAGTCCGCGCCCGTCGTCGGTGACCCGGGGCTGCTGGACCGGTTGGCCGGCAACCTCATCGAGAACGCGGTTCGCTACAACCACCTGCACGGCCGGCTCTGGGTGCGTACCGGCACCGACGGCGAGCGGTCCTGGCTGGTCGTGGGCAACACCGGGTTCGAGGTGGACCAGGCCGACGTGCCGGGGCTGTTCGAGCCGTTCCGGCGCGGTGGCCGGGAACGCACCGGGGCGCGCGGCTCCGGGCTGGGCCTGTCCATCGTCCGCGCGGTCTGCACGGCGCACGGCGGCACGGTACGCGTCATCGCGCAGCCCGGCGGTGGCCTGGAGGTAACTGTCACCCTGCCCTCGGCGGACGCCCCGGCGGTGAACGGCGCGGTGGTCACCCCCGGCTGAACGGGGTTGCGCGCAGGGCACGCCCACTGGGAAGATCACCCGGGTCAGCTCGCGAGCGGAAGGGGGTGCGTCGATGTCCACACGTCAGGGCTCCGCACCCCGGGTTTCTGCCGGCTGACCCCGGGCAGCGGAGCGTCCCATCCCGTTCGGAGGGAACACCCGTGTATCCACGGATCCGCAACATCAGTTTCGACTGCCATGACACGTACGCCCTGGCTGGCTTCTGGGCCGCCGTGCTCGGGTACGCCCGACACTCCGAGGACGCCCCCGGTGACCCGGAGGCGGCCCTGCTGCCGTCGGACGACGCCACCCCGAACCTCTTCTTCCAGGAGGTGCCGGAGGAGAAGGTGACGAAGAACCGGCTCCACATCTGCCTGGAACCTGTCGACCGGACCAGGGACGAGGAGGTGGAACGGGTGCTCGGCCTCGGCGCCACGCTTGTCACCGACCGTCGCAACGCCGACGGGACGGGCTGGGCGGTGCTCGCCGACCCGGAGGGGAACGAGTTCTGCGTGCTCCGCAGCGCCGGGGAACGTCTCGCCATCACCACCGTGGAGGACCAGCTGTGAGTTCGACGATCCACAACATCAGCATCGACTGTCACGACACGTACGCCCTGGCCGGTTTCTGGGCGCAGGTCTTCGACTGCCCCCGGCACCCTGACGACTTCCCCGGCGACCCGGAGGCGATGCTCCTGCCGCCGGGCGGCCCGGAGGTGCTCTTCCTCGCCGTGCCCGAGGGCAAGGCGGTGAAGAACCGACTGCACCTGGACCTGCAACCCGCCGACCGCACCCGGGCCGAGGAGGTCGAGCGGCTGATCGGCATCGGCGCGACGCTTGTCGCCGATCACGTCGGCCCGACAGGTGGCGGTTGGGTGGTGCTCGCCGACCCGGAGGGCAACGAGTTCTGCGTGCTCGGCAACGCCGCCGAGCGGGCCGCGGCAGCGGCGGCGCGGGCCGCGGCGGCAGAGCCGGCCTGACCGCGGCGGTGGTGTCAGATGAGCGGCCACAGCGAGCCAGCGAAGGACGTGGGCAGATGGACAAGGCAGCTACCGAGCCGGTGCGGGCGTACCTCACGGCGACCGGCGAGCGACTTCGGGCCGACGGCTGCGAGGTGCGCACCGAGGACTGGGGCGGCGTACCGGTGCTGATCGGTCACCGGGGTGATTTCCGGATGCGGTGGATGGCGACAAAGCTGCACCTGTTCACGGTCGCCGCGCCGGCGACGGTCGTCACGGCGGACGCCCTGCGGGAGTTCAGCGCCACGGCGATGGACTACGTGTTGGCCCGCAAGGGGCAGCTGCGCGGCTTTCAGAACGGCGTGGCGGTGTTCCCCGCCCTGGTCGGCACCCAGGTCGAGCCGGCGGCCTCGGCGTGGGCGCAGGGGGGCCAGCAGGTGAAGTTCGCCGCGCTGTCCCGGCCGGTGGCGGTGGAGGCCCGCAGCGGCACGGTCAGCGCCTTCCGTGGCAAGCCGGTGCTCGGCTTCATCTACGCGGCTCACCTGCGGAGCAAGCTGAACGCGTACTTCCCGGCGGCCGGAGCCTGAGCGGTCCGGTCGGTACGGCACGGGGCCCCGGCCACCCTGAGGTGGCCGGGGCCCCGGTCGTCGTACGGCTCAGGAGCGCTGCTCGATCTGACCCCGGATGGTGGCGAACTCGGCCTCCACCTGCTTGCCGGTCTTGAAGTAGATCACCACCATGCCCACGCTGCCCCGGTCGGCCCAGACGCAGACGCCGAGCGGCACGCCCTCGGTCTTGCCGTCGCCGCACTTCGCGTCGCCGCCCAGCGGGCCTGCCTCGGCCACCGCCATGTTTGTCACCGCCAGCTCGCTGGAGAGCCCGGTGACGGCCTCGTCCAGCTCCTTCTTCGGGTCGGCCATCACGCCGGACACCGCCGTGACCATGATGAGATCCTGCTTGGCCGGGTCGCCGTAGAACGCCCCGATCGTGCTGGTCTCGTTCTGCACCTCGGCCTTCATCTCGGCGACCATCTGGTCGGCGGCCGACTGGAGCTGCGGGTCGTTGAGCTTCGGCCGGCCGGCGAGGGTCGCCGGCGCGACCACCCGGGTGTTGGCGGCGTCGACGACGTCGCCGACGTCGTCCTTGAGGGTGAACCAGGCGATCGCCACCCCGCCGAGGCAGAGCACGAGCAGCACCGCCAGCACGATCAGCACGATCTTGCCGACGTTCGACTTCTTCGCCGGGGGCGGGCCGGCGGGCAGGTACGGCTGACCCGGCTGCGCGGGCGGGAACCCCTGCTGCTGCGGCGGCGGCCACGCGCCGGGCTGCTGCGGCTGACCCGGGTACTGCGGCTGGCCGGGCTGCTGCGGCTGGCCGGGCTGGCCGGGCTGCTGCGGCGGGTTGGGGGAATCGTGCGGCGGGCCGTACGGGCTGGCCGGCGGCTGAGACATCAGTTAGCTCCAAGTCAGGGGTGCAAAGCGCGTGATCCTAACCCGGTGCGGCTACCGGTGATGCCCCGCGTCGGTCCCCCGCACGGCCGGGGTGATCACAAACGGTCGCGGTGGTCGGCCGTCCACGGGGGACGGTCCGACCACCGCGACGGTGGCGCTGCGATCTCGTCAGGCGGGCAGGCTCGCCGCACCGCGCGGCAGGAACCGCTGACCGGTGACCCGCTCGGAGGTGCCGGTCCGATCCAGGTACGGGGTGATGCCGCCCAGGTGGAACGGCCACCCGGCGCCCAGGATCATGCACAGGTCGATGTCCTGCGCCTCGGCGACCACGCCCTCGTCCAGCATCAGCCGGATCTCCTGCGCGAGCGCGTCGAGCGCGTTCTGGCGTACCTGCTCGGCGGTCAGCGGCCGGTCACCGACGACGAGCAGCTTGGCCACCTCGTCGTTGACCTGGTCGTCGACCACGATGGGCTGACCCGAGTCGGCGATCCGCTTGAGGTTCTCGCTGACGCCGTACCGGTCCGGGAACGCGGCGTGCAGCGTGCCGCCCACGTGGTACGCGACGGCCGGCCCGACCAACTGGAGCAGGGCGAGCGGGCGCATCGGCAGGCCCAGCGGGTCCAGTGCGCTGTTCGCCACGTCCAGCGGCGTGCCGGCGTCCACGGCGGCGAACACGGTGCCCAGGAAACGGGTGAGCAGCCGGTTCACCACGAACGCCGGGGCGTCGGAGACCAGCACGCTCGACTTCTTGAGCTGCTTGCCGACCGCGAACGCGGTGGCCAGGGTGACGTCGTCGGTGCGTTCACCCCGGACGATCTCCAGCAGCGGCAGCACCGCCACCGGGTTGAAGAAGTGGAAACCGACGACCCGCTCCGGGTGCTCCAGCTCGGCGGCCATCTCGGTGATCGACAGTGAGCTGGTGTTGGTGGCGAGCACCGCCTCCGGAGAGACGATCTTCTCCAACTCGGCCCAGACCTGCTTCTTGACGCCCAGGTCCTCGAAGACCGCCTCGATGACGAAGTCGGCGTCGGCGAAGGCGCCCTTGTCGACAGTGCCGCTGACCAGGCCGTACAGCTTGGCGGCGGTGCCCTTGTCCATCCGGCCCTTGATGACGGCCTTCTCGATCTGGGTGTGCACGTAGCCGACGCCCTTGTCCACCCGGGACTGGTCCAGGTCGCTCATCACGACCGGCACCTGGAGGCGGCGGGCGAACAGCAGCGCCAACTGGCTGGCCATCAGGCCGGCGCCGACGATGCCGACCTTTGTGATCGTGCGGGCCAGACCCTTGTCCGGTGCGCCGGCCGGTCGCTTGGCCCGCCGCTGCACCAGGTCGAACGCGTACAGGCCGCTGCGCAGCTCCTCGGAGAAGACCAGGTCCGCGAGGGCCTCGTCCTCGGCGGCGGTGCCGGCGGCGAAGTCGCCGTCCTTGGCCGTCTCCAACAGGTCGAGGGCCTTGTACGCGGCCGGGACCGCGCCGTGCAGCCGCTGGTTCAGCGTCTCCCGGGCGAAGTAGAGCACGCCCGCCCACATGTCCTTGTCGACCTCGGGACGGGTGACTGTCACCCGACCGCGCACCACGTCGGCGGCCCACTCCAGGGAACGCTCCAGGAAGTCGGCCGGCTCCAGCAGGATGTCCGCGATGCCCAGCTCGGCGGCCTGCTTCGGCTTGAGCATCTTGTTCTGCATGAGCGGGTTCTGGATGATCACCTGGGTCGCGGCGGGGATGCCGATCAGGTTCGGCAGCAGTTGGGTGCCGCCCCAGCCGGGCACCAGACCGAGGGAGACCTCGGGCAGCGCCAGGGCCGCCGCGCCACCGGAGAGCGTCCGGTAGTGGCAGTGCAGCGCCAGCTCCAGGCCGCCGCCCATCGCCGCCCCGTTGACGAACGCGAAGGTGGGGACCGTGCTGTCCCTGAGCCGGGCGAAGACCCGGTGACCGAGCCGGCCGATCTCCAGCGCCTGCGCGCGATCGGCGAGCTGCGGCAGGCCGACGATGTCCGCGCCCACGCAGAAGATGTACGGCTTGCCGGTCACCGCGACGAACGCCGGGTCGGCGGCGAGCGCGGCGGTGATCGCCTCGTCCAGGCTGGCCAGTCCACCCGGACCGAAGGTGTTCGGCTTGGTGTGGTCGAGCCCGTTGTCCAGGGTGATCAGGGCGGCCGGGCGGTCCAGCCCCGGTACGTTCACCTGGCGCAGCAGCGCGCGGGTGACGACCTCGTTCGGTGCCTTCACTTGTTGCCACCCTCCCCCTGAGCCGGCTTGCTGGACTCCGTCCAGTGTGGGTTCTCCCAGATGACCGTGCCGCCCATGCCGATGCCGATGCACATGGCCGTGAGGCCGTAGCGGACCTCGGGGTGCTCGGCGAACTGGCGGGCCAGCTGCGTCATCAGCCGCACGCCCGACGAGGCGAGGGGGTGGCCGATGGCGATCGCGCCGCCCCACGGGTTGACCCGCGCGTCGTCGTCGGCGATGCCGAAGTGGTCGAGGAAGGCGAGCACCTGCACGGCGAACGCCTCGTTCAGCTCGAACAGGCCGATGTCGTCGATGCTGAGCCCGGCGAGGCGCAGCGCCTTCTCCGTCGACGGGATCGGACCGACGCCCATCACCTCCGGCTCCACGCCGACGAAACCGAACGACACCAGCCGCATGGCGACCGGCAGGCCCAGCTCGCGGGCGGTGGCCTCGTCGGCGAGCAGGCTCGCGGTGGCGCCGTCGTTCAGGCCGGCCGCGTTGCCCGCGGTGACCTTGCCGTGCGGGCGGAACGGGGTCTTCAGGGTGGCGAGCTTCGCAAGCGAGGTGTCACGTGGAGCCTCGTCCACGGTCGCCAGGCCCCAGCCGCCCTCCGCGTCGCGGATCGACATCGGCACCAGGTCGTCCTGGAGCTTGCCGTTGGCGTACGCCTTCGCGGTCTTCTGCTGCGAGGCGAGCGCGAACGCGTCGGTGCGCGCCTTGGTGATGTGCGGGACCAGGTCGTGCAGGTTCTCCGCGGTGGCGCCCATGACCAGCGCGGACGGGTCGACGAGCTTCTCCGCGATGATGCGCGGGTTGGGGTCGACGCCCTCGCCCATCGGGTGGTGCCCCATGTGCTCGACGCCGCCGGCGATGGCGACGTCGTACGCGCCCATGGCGATGCCGCTGGCCACCGTGGTCACCGCGGTCATGGCGCCCGCGCACATCCGGTCGATGGCGAAGCCGGGGACGGTCTTGGGCAGACCGGCCAGCAGAGCGGCGGTACGGCCGATGGTGAGGCCCTGGTCGCCGATCTGGGTGGTCGCCGCGATGGCGACCTCCTCGACCCGCTCCGGGGGCAGCTGCGGGTTGCGACGCAGCAGCTCACGGATGCAGCGGATCACCAGGTCGTCGGCGCGGGTGTTGGCGTACATGCCACCCGCCTTGCCGAACGGGGTACGGACACCGTCGACAAAGACGACATCCCGAACTTCACGGGGCACTTGAGCCTCCTATTCGACCATGATTCGGCCTTCGTGCGGAACGGCACTCCGGACCGGACAAGGGTCGCCGACACGGGCATGTTCCCCCGAATGCTACTCGCCAGTAACCAACCCGGCCCCCAGGTCCCCCTGTGGCCCACCCCACACCCGCCCCCACTCCGGCCCCCGCGCCCGTCCAGCTCCCAGCGATCATGAGGTTGACGGGGCTGTGGATCTCCTGGAGGCCCGTCAACCTCATGATCACCCGGGTCTGGGGGTGGGTGGATGGGGTGGGGTGGGGGGTTAGGGGGTGGGGGTTAGGGCTTCGGTTAGGTCGGTGGTGAGGAGTCCGATCTGCCACTCGCGGGCGTTCAGGCCGCGCAGGGTCTCCGCGACGGCGTCCTCGGTGAGCTCTTCCGGTGGCGTCCAGGCCAGCCGGCGTACCGAATCCGGGGTGATCAGGTTTTCCGGCGGCAGGTTGTGCTCAGCGGCGATGCGGACCACCACCTCCCGGCACCGGGCCAGTCGGCCAGCCGCCACCGGATCGCGTTCGGCCCACCGGTGCGGCGGGGGCGGGCCCTCCACGGTCGGGGAGACCGGCAACGAGTCGTCCGGCAACTGCCGGGCGTCGTCGAGAGCTGCCAGCCAGGTGCGGGCCAGCCGACGAACCGACCGGCCGCCGAAACCGGGCAGGGTCAGCAGGGTCTTCTCGTCCTTCGGGTCCAACTCGGCGGCGGCGATGATCGCCGAGTCGGGCAACACCCGACCGGGAGCGGCGTCCCGCCGGGAAGCGATCTGGTCCCGGGCGTACCACATCGAGCGGACGCGGGCCTGGGCCCGCGCCCCGCGCAGCCGGTGGATGCCGGAGGTGCGCCGCCAGGGCTCCGCCCGGACCCGCGGCGGGCGCGCCCCGGTGCGGACCAACGCGGCGAACTCCTCCGCGGCCCAGGCCGACTTGCCCTGTCGGGTCAGCTCCGCGTCGAGCGCGTCACGCAGGTCGGTGAGCAACTCCACGTCGAGGGCCGCGTACGTCAGCCACGACTCGGGCAGCGGCCGGCTCGACCAGTCGGCCGCCGAGTGGTGCTTCTCCAGGGTGAACCCCAGCAGCTGCTCGGTCAGCGCGGCCAGCCCGACCCGCTCGAACCCCGCCAGCCGGGCCGCCAACTCGGTGTCGAACAACCGGCGCGGGCGCAGCCCCACCTCGGCCAGGCAGGGCAGATCCTGGCTGGCCGCGTGGAGCACCCACTCGGCATCCCCGATCGCCGCGTCCAGCGAACTGAGGTCCGGCAGTGGCAGCGGGTCGATAAGCGCCGTGCCCGCACCGGCCCGGCGCAGTTGCACCAGGTACGCGCGCTGGCTGTAGCGGTAGCCGGAGGCGCGTTCGGCGTCCAGGGCGACGGGGCCGCTGCCCGCCGCGAAGCGGGCCACGACCTCGGCCAGCGCGGCCGGAGCGGCCACCGGGTCGGGTGTGCCGTCACGCGGGGCGATCAGCGGAACGGGCCCACCGTCGGTCGGGTCCACCCCGTCGCCCGCCGGCTTCGGCTGGGCCGACGGCGGGTGCTGGGGTGCGTTTCCCGGGAGTTCCTCGGCGGGCCGACGGCGCAGGGGTGGTTCGTCGGTCACCTGCCAACCCTAGTGCGCGCGATGATCCGGCGGGTGCAGCCGGTCCGGCGAGTGTCGGTCAGGTGTCCACGAGATGTCTCGGGCTACCCCCCACACCCCGTCGATCATGGACTCGCGGTGCCTCACAAATGCCGTACACGGCAGCATTTCGCCCACCACAACTCCATGATCGACGCAGGAGAGGGCGGGCGCTGGCGCGGGAGAGGGCGGGCGCCGGCACGGCGCGGGCGGGGTGGAGGTCAGGCTGCGCCGGCGGGGCGGCGGTCGGAGAGGGCGGTTACGCCGGGTGGGGGGAGGCCTGCGGTGGAGGCGAGCAGCGCGCACCAGCCGAGCAGGTGTGGGGTCAGGTCGTCGTCGATCGGCGTCCAGGAGGCGCGGATCTCGATGTCGCCGACGGTCGGTGGGCCGGCGAGGTCGCCGAACCGGGTCGACATGGTCTGTGTCACCGTGCCGCCGATCGCCCGGTGGTCGGCATCCTGGGCGTCCAACGCGTCGGTCAGCCACGTCCAGCCGACCCCGGGCAGCAGCGGGTCGGCGGCCAGGTCGACCTCCAACTCGGCGGTCACGTAGGTGACCAACCGCAGGGTGCCCTGCCACGCCTCGTGACCGACCGGGTCGTGCAGCAGGATCAGCCGGCCGGTCGCCACCTCGTCGGCGTCGCGCAGCACGGTCGCGGAGAGCGCGAACGCGTACGGGGCCAACCGCTGGGGGGCGCCGACCTCCTCCAGCGTGATCTCCGGCCGGGGGGTCGCCGATCGCAGCCCGGCGACCGCGCGGGCGAACGTCTCCGGGAGCGCGATCGGGGGGGCCATGTCGGCAGCCTATGCCGCCGCCGGCCCCCGGCTTCGACGGCGCGCCGACACCCGTGCGCCGCCGGGGGGCCTTCCGAAGTCGCTCTTCCTTTCACCCCAGGTGGGGTGGGGGTCGTGGGCGTGGCACGATTGCGGCGATGACCACGGACACCACGGGCACTGTCGCCCGAGACGGAGAACCCCGCCCCGGCGGACCGGCCGACTCGCCCTTCGTCAGGGCCTGCTGGCGACGGTCCGGCCCGCACACCCCGGTCTGGTTCATGCGCCAGGCCGGCCGCTCGCTGCCGGAATACCGGGAGATCCGGGCGACCGTGCCGATGCTGGAGTCCTGCCGTCGCCCCGAGTTGGTCACCGAGGTCACGCTCCAGCCGGTGCGCCGGCACGGCGTGGACGCGGCGATCCTGTTCAGCGACATCGTGGTGCCGGTCGCGGCGGCCGGTGTCGATCTGGACATCGTGCCGGGCACCGGCCCGGTGGTCGCCGAGCCGGTCCGCACCCTCGCCGACGTCGAGCGGATCCGCCCGATCACCCGTGCCGACGTCCCGTACGTGGACGAGGCCGTCCGGCAGTTGGTGGTCGAGCTGGGCGACACTCCGCTCATCGGTTTCGCCGGCGCGCCGTTCACCCTGGCCAGCTACCTGGTCGAGGGCGGGCCGTCGCGGACCCACGCGAAGACCAAGGCCCTGATGTACGGCAATCCGGAGCTGTGGCACGCGCTCTGCGGTCGGCTGTCCGAGGTGACGCTCGCCTTCCTGCGGGTGCAGATCGAGGCGGGCGTGTCCGCCGTGCAGTTGTTCGACTCGTGGGCGGGCGCGCTGTCCGAGGCCGACTACCGCCGGTACGTGCTGCCGCACTCGACCGCCGTGCTGAGCGGGCTGGCCGACGCCGGGGTGCCGCGGATCCACTTCGGGGTGGGCACCGCCGAGCTGCTCGGCGCGATGGGCGAGGCCGGCGCGGACGTGGTCGGCGTCGACTGGCGTACCCCGCTGGACGTGGCCACCCACCGGATCGGCCCGGACAAGGCGGTGCAGGGCAACCTGGACCCGTGCGTGCTGTTCGCGCCGTGGCCGGTGGTGGAGGCCGAGGTGCGCCGGATCCTGGAGCAGGGCCGGGCGGCCCCCGGGCACGTGTTCAACCTCGGCCACGGTGTGCTGCCGGAGACCGACCCGGAGGTGTTGACCCGGGTGGTCGCGCTCGTGCACGAGCTTTCCCACCGCCGGGCCGACCAGGGCTGACCCGTGATGCGGCAACCCTGGCGGGTGGCGGTGGTCGGCGGCGGGATCGCCGGGCTGGCCGCCGCGGTCCGCCTGCGCGACCGCGCACCGGCCGGCACCGAGATCACGGTGTACGAGCAGTCCGGCGCACTGGGCGGCAAGCTGCGTACCGGGGAGCTGGCCGGTCAGCCGGTGGAGTTCGGGGCCGAGTCGTTCCTGATGCGTGACCCGACCGGGGCGGAGTCCGCCGCGGTGGCCCTGATCCGACGGCTCGGGTTGGCCGAGAAGATCGTGCACCCGACGGTGGGGCAGGCCGCGCTCGTCATCGACGGTGGGCTGCGCCCCATCCCGGGCGGCACGCTCGTGGGCGTACCGGGGGATCTGGACCGGGTGACCTCGGTCGCCCGCCCGGCGGCGGACGCCGACACCGACGACGGGCGGCCCCTGGTCGGGCCGGACGCGGACGTCTCGGTGGGCGCGCTGGTCCGGTCCCGCTTCGGCGACGAGGTTGTCGAGCGGCTGGTCGACCCGATGCTGGGTGGCGTGTACGCGGGCCGCGCCGACGATCTCTCCCTGGTCACGACGATGCCGGCGCTGGCCCGTACGGCCCGGGTGGAGCACACCCTCGTCGGCGCGGTCCGGGCCGCGCAGGCCGCCGCGCCGCGTGCCCCCGGCGCTCCGGTCTTCGGCACGCTGGCCGGTGGGTTGCGCACCCTGGTCGAGGCCGCCGTGACGGCCAGCGGCGCGACGGTACGGCGGGACGCCGCCGTCCGCGAGGTGACCCCGACCGGCACCGGCTGGCGGCTCACCGTCGGCCCGACCCGCGACCCGGAGTTGGTGGACGTGGACGCCGTGGTGCTTGCGGTGCCGGCGCGACCGGCGGCCCGACTGCTCGCGGGCCCGGCCCCGGCGGTCGCGAAGGGTGTCGGCGAGCTGGACTACGCGAGCGTCGCGCTTGTCACGCTGGCGCTGCCGCAACCGCGCCTGCCTGAGGTGTCCGGCTTCCTGGTGCCCAGCACCGAGGGCCTGCTGATCAAGGCGGCCACCTTCTTCACCACCAAGTGGGGGCACCTGCGCCGGCCGGACGGCCTGGCGTTGGTGCGCGCGTCGGTGGGCCGCTACGGCGAGGAGGCGCACCTTCAGCGCCCCGACGCGGACCTGGCGACCACCGTGCATCGAGAGCTCTCCGCGGTGCTCGGCACCCCGCTGCCCACCCCGGTCGACGGGCACGTGCAGCGGTGGGGCGGCGCGCTACCGCAGTACGCCCCGGGGCACGCCGACCGGGTCGCCGCCGCGCGCGCGGCGCTGCGGGCCGCGTACCCCACAGTGGCCCTCGCCGGCGCCGGTTACGACGGCGTCGGCATCCCGGTCTGCGTCCGCTCCGGCGAGACGGCGGCCGACGAGATCATCACAGCACTGGGAGGATCGGCGAGATGACCGAGCAGACAAACGCGGCCCGCCTGCGGGAGCTGAACGACAGCATCCGCTACACCATGTGGTCGGTGTTCCGGGCCAGCGCCCCGCTGCCGTCGCTGCGGGACAACGTCACAGGCGAGGTCGTGGCCCTCTTCGACGAGCTGGCCGGCAAGGACGTGGTGGTCCGCGGCGTGTACGACGTCGCCGGTCTGCGCGCCGACGCGGACGTGATGATCTGGTGGCACTCCGCGTCCCCCGACGCGCTCCAGGACGCGTACCTGCGGTTCCGCCGCACCACGCTGGGGCGGTCGCTGACCCCGGTCTGGTCGCAGATGGCGCTGCACCGGCCGGCCGAGTTCAACAAGAGCCACATCCCGGCGTTCCTGGCCGGCGAGGAGGCCCGCCCCTACATCTGCGTCTACCCGTTCGTCCGCTCCTACGAGTGGTACCTGCTGCCCGACGCCGAGCGGCGCGAGATGCTGGCCGAGCACGGCAAGATGGCCCGCGGCTACCCGGACGTCCGCGCCAACACGGTGGCCTCGTTCGCGTTGGGTGACTACGAGTGGATGCTCGCCTTCGAGGCCGACGAACTGCACCGGATCGTCGACCTGATGCGGGACCTGCGCGCCTCCGGCGCCCGCCGGCACGTCCGCGAGGAGGTCCCGTTCTACACCGGCCGCCGCCGCTCGGTCGCCGAGATCGTCAACTGCCTGGTCTAACCGCGCCCTGGAGGGGGCGGAGCATGACCTGTTCGCCGTCGGGCGTCAGGGTGCCCTGCTCGTCGGTCAGCTGGAAGCCGGCGCGGCGGTAGAGGGCCTTCGCCGCCGCGTTGTCCGGCATGACGCTGAGCCGCAGCCGGTCGGCGCCGCGCTGGCGGGCCCAGCACGCCACCTCGTCCACCAGGCGGTCGCCGACACCCCTGCCCCGGGCGTCCGGGTGCACCCACATCGAGATCAGCTCCAGCACCAGCGGGTCCTCGGTGGGTACGCCGCTGGCCATCCCGACCGGGCGCCGGTCCAGGACGGCCACCAGGTCACGTGCGCCGGGAATGCTCAGCCGGTCGCGCCAGCGCTGCTCGCGGTCGCCGTCGCCCTGCCAGTCGGCGAGCCGGGAGCCGAACGCTCCCGGCGCCTCGGTGAGGGCGGCCAGCCGCAGGTCGCGCCAGGTGGGCCAGTCATCGGGGGTGAGCACCCGGATCTCGATCATGTGGGAGATGGTGCCCGGGTTGGCCGCCGGGCACCACCGGATTAGGGCCTGTGTCAAAGCCCCTGGCTCGACCGAGGACTTTGACACAGGCCCTACCCGCCGGCCGGTGCCGCACCCCCCCCCCGGGGCGGCCCCCGCCGGAGGGGAAACCGGCGACGGGGAGGGGAACACCCGCACCCGGGTGGTGGCGGTACACCAGCCGAGGAACCCCAACGGGGTGCTCGCGCC
>NZ_JBICSY010000013.1:84133-137529 GCF_043197345.1 Micromonospora sp. NPDC049175
GGGGGGGCCCCGGCCCCCCCGGTTTTTGGGGCTTGTTAAAACCCCCGTGGCTCCCCCTTGTTTTTAACCACCGGCCAACCCCGCGGGCGGGGCCCCCCCCCCCCCGGGGGGGCGCCCCCGGCCGGAGGTCAACCGGTCGACGTGCAGGAGACCAGCGGAACCGGGTTGCTGCCGTTCCACGAGCCGAGGAACCCGAACGTGGTGCTCGCGCCGGCGGCGAGGGTGCCGTTGTGGTCGGCGTTGCGTGCGGTGACGAGCGAGCCGTTGGCGCTGACCGTCGCGTTCCACGACGAGGTGACCCGCTGGCCGTTGTTGTAGTTCCAACTCACCGACCAGCCCTTGGTGGGCGAGCCGCCCGCGCTCACCTTCACCTCGGCCTGGAAGCCGCCGGACCACTGGCCGGTGACCTGGTACGTCGCCGTGCAGGCCCCGGCCGGCGGCGGGGTGCTCGGCGGCGGGGTGGTGGGCGGAGGCGTGGTCGGCGGGGGCGTGGTCGGCGGGGGCGTGGTCGGCGGCGGCGTCGTCGGCGGGGGCGTGGTGGGCGGCGGCGTGGTGCTCGTGCCGCCGAAGGTGACGTCGCTGCACAGGTAGTACGACTGGTCGAAGTGGCTGGCCTGCCAGACGGTGTAGACGATGTGCCGACCGGTGCGCCCGGGCGCGTTCACCGGGATCTGGATGGAGACGCCGCCGGTGTCCGGGTTCCACTGGGAGGCCGGCGTGTTGCCGATCTGACCGGCCAACTCCAGGTCGTCCCAGCCGAGCGGCTCGGTGAGTGCGTCGAAGCCCTGCTTGGTCACGTACACCCGGATGTAGTCGGCGCCGTGACTGGCCCCGTCGAAGAAGCGGAGCCGGAAGTTGTTCGACACCGCTGTGGTCTTCCACGCGCCGATGGTGTCCAGCGCGTTGTAGCGACCGTTCTGGGTGCGACCGCCGCTGCACAGCTGGCCGTTGGGGACGGCGGCCTGGTGGTTGCCGCCCACGCCCTCGCGGAACAGGCCGTTCCAGTTCCACATGGCCTGCGGGTCGGCCTGCCAGGCCTGCCAGCACATCGGGTCCTCGGTGGCCATCCGGGGGTTCTGGAACTCGGCGCCCCACCGTTGCCAACAGCTGTAGTTGCGCGAGGCCGGATCGACGACCGACCCGTGCGCGGAGGCGGGCTGGGCCCGCATGGTGTTCAGAGCGGTCGTCAACAGGAGCGTGCTGGTCGCCACGATGGCTAACAACCAGAGCACGCGTCGTGATCGGGTGAGAGTGGACATGGAGCCCCCGGGGGGATGAGGTCGGACGACGACACCCGGACCGGCGGGAGTTGCCCACTCCCGCGCCTATTCGCTGGCTCCCGCGACGGCTCTCCTCGGAACCATGCCAGCTCGATCGTCAGTCGTCAATGACATCGCGTCGCATCGGCGTGTGCGGGATGCCGTCCTCGACGTACTCCGGGCCGCTGACCGCGAAGCCGCGCCGGGTGTAGAACGCGACCAGGTGCGACTGGGCGTCCAGCACGCAGGGCCGGTTGCCGACCACCTCCAGCGCCGCGCTCATCAGCCGGCCGGCGTGCCCGCCGCCGCGCGCCTCCGGGGCGACCACCACCCGACCGATCCGGGCGGCGCCGTCCGGATCGGCCAGGATTCGCAGGTACGCCAGCGGGGCGCCGCCGTCGGTCAGCCAGAGGTGGCGGGTGCCCGGCTCGACGTCGCGCCCGTCGAGTTCCGGGTAGGGGCAGTTCTGTTCCACCACGAACACGTCGATGCGCAGCTTGAGCAGGTCGTGGAAGGTGCGGGCGTTCAGGTCGGCGAAGGACGCCGTCCGGATCTCGGTGGTCTGCGAGGGCATCCGACGATGGTAGGCCGCCTCAGGGGACGCGCGGTCGAGGTGCCAGGTAGGTGGCGGCCACGGCGGTGAGCAGCAGGACGCCGCCGCCGACGACCGGGAGCGGCAACGGCTCGTGCAGCAGCGCCACCGCCAGCGCCGCCGCGGTGAGCGGTTCGAGCAGGGTCACCACGGCCGCGACGCTGCCCGGGGTGGTGCGCAGCCCGGCGTAGAACAGCGCGTACGCCACCGCCGTGGTGATCACGCCGAGGTGCAGCAGCAGTGCCACGGTGTCCGGGCGGACCGGCACGCCGACCCCGGCGACCACGGCGAACGGGGCCAGGGTCAGCGCTCCGACCACGGTGGAGATGGTGGTCAGCGTCATCGGTGCGACGTGCTGGGACACCTGCCGGCTGATCAGGGTGGTCACCGCGTACCCGAGGCCGGAGCCGGCCGCCGCGAGCAGGCCGAGCAACGGCGCGGGCACCTCGGCGGTGGGGTCCGCCGTCGCCCCGGTGATCAGGGCGAGACCGACCACCGCCGCGACGAGCGTGGCGAGGCGCAGCGGGCCGGGGAGCCGGCGGGCGCGCACCGACTCCCAGGTCGCGGCGAGCACCGGGGCCAGGCCCAGGCTGACCACCGTGGCGACGCTGACGCCGGCCCACGCCACCGCCGCGAAGTAGAGCGCCTGGTAGAGGCCGAGGCCGAGGCCGGTGAGCAGCAGCGGTACGGGTGCCGCGCGCACCGCGGACCAGAGCGTGCCGAGCCGACCGGCGGTGCACGCCAGCAGGACGAGAGCGGCGATCGCGAGGCGATGGAACCCGATGCTCACCGGGCTGAGCCCGGTGCTGTCGCGCAGGAGTTGCACCGCCACGCCTGTGGTGCCCCACAGCACGCCGGTGACGGTGATCTGGATCAGGCCGGTGCGGGCCGGACTGGTGGCCGTGGCCGGGGCGGCCGGCGGCACGGTACGGGAGAGGGACACGGGGGCGCTCCGAAGGGTGAGCCGTTGACGGGGACGACGTCGACGGAGCGCGTACGGCAGGGGGCCGAGCCGGGTCGGTCACCCGGTCGGCAGGTGCGGCGCTCCGTTCAGGAGCGCGGCGGGGGAAGAACGCACAGCAGCGGCCGCATGGCGACGACCGTACCGCAGGATCGTGGGATCGGGCGCGGCCTTTCGGCCGGCCGGCGCGATCGCGCGGGCGGGTGGTCCGGCCGGGTGGGTGGTCAGGCCGGGCGTGCGCCGACGGCGTCGCGGATCTCGGCGCCCTCGGCGCCCTCGACCGCGCGGGCGCAGTGTCCGCAGCAGAAGAAGCGGCCGTTGACCTCGACGCCATGCCCGACGATCTTGACCTGGCAGTGCTCGCAGATCGGGGCCATCCGGTGGATCGCGCACTCGAACGAGTCGAAGGTGTGCACGTCGCCGCTGACGGTGTGCACCTCGAACGCCATCCAGTAGTCGTTGCCGCAGACCTCGCACGTGGCCATGGTCAACCTCCCTCATTGCGCCGTTTCGTCCCAGAATGCCGGAAACCTGGTCGCGCGCGGACCGAAATGCCGCTCTCCGGCCACCGGTGCGGCGTGTCGGCTCCGGCGTGTTGTCCGTTGTGTCAGGTGAACCGCCGCAACCCCCGGAGGGTCACAGTGATCAAGCGCAACAAACTCTTCGGCAGCCAGACCCGGGTGACCTTCTGCCTGCCCCGGGACTCCCCGCCCGGCCCGGTGAGCGTCGTCGGCTCCTTCAACGACTGGGAGCCGGGCCGACACGAGTTGGTGGTCCGCCGCGACGGCCTGCGGACGGTCACCGTGCGACTCCCGCCGGGGGAGCACGTGTTCCGCTACCTCGCCGCCGGCGGCCTCTGGTTGGACGACGAGTCGGCCGACCAGGTCGACGACCGGGGCAGCCTGCTCCGCCTCTGACGACGGAGTCGTCCTGTCCCGCTCTGACGACGGAGTCGTCCTGCTGCGTTCTGACGACGGAGTCGTCCTCTGCGTTCTGACGGCAGAGTCGTCAGCATCGATGGATTTATCGATGGGAGTCTTTACTGTTAACAATGTTTAAATTATGTTGGGGGCACCCCACCGGACCCCGGAGAAGGAGCCGCCCCGATGCGTCGAAGAATCACCATCCCGCTGGTGGCGGCCGGTGCTGTCGCCGCCACCCTCACCGTCGCCGTTCCCGCGCAGGCGCACGGCTACGTCTCCGCCCCGCCCAGCCGGCAGGCGCTCTGCGCGCAGGGCCGGGTGCCCGACTGCGGGCAGATCAGGTACGAGCCGCAGAGCGTCGAGGGGCCCAAGGGGCTGCGCAGCTGCAACGCCGGCATCGCCCAGTTCGCCGTCCTCAACGACGACAGCCGGGGTTGGCCGGCCACCTCGGTCGGCAGCTCGCTGACCTTCACCTGGGTGAACACCGCCCGCCACGCCACCAGCAACTGGGAATACTGGATCGGCAACACCCGCGTCGGCGTGGTCAACGGCAACAACCAGCAGCCGGGCGCGACGGTCTCGCACACCGTCAACCTGGGCGGCTTCTCCGGACGGCAGAAGATCCTCGCGGTGTGGAACATCTCCGACACCGCGAACGCCTTCTACTCCTGCATCGACGTGCAGATCGGCGGTGGGTCGAACCCGAGCCCCACGCCGAGCGCGTCACCCACCCCGCGGCCCACCCCGACCGCCACCCCGACCACGACGCCCGCCCCGGGCGGCAGTTGGACGGCGGGCCGGGCGTACCAGGTCGCTGACCAGGCCACCTACGGCGGACGGACGTACCGCTGCCGGCAGGCGCACACGGCGATTCCCGGCTGGGAGCCGCCGAACGTACCCGCGCTCTGGCAACAGGTCTGACCCCACGGGTGCGGCCGGTGGCCGCACCCGTGTCGCCGTCCCCGCGTGAACGGAGCACCCGGCATGCCCCGTCGTACCCGTCTGGTGTCAATTGCCGCCGCGCTGCTGCTCACCGCGGCCTGCGGCGAAACGCCCACGTCGAGCACGCCGGTCGTGCCGCAACCGGCCCCCGCGTCCCCGGTGGGGACGGCGTCGCCCGGATCCGGGGGCGCGGGGTCCGCGGTCGCCGGGGACGCGATGAGCGGGATCGACGTGGTCTTCCTGACCACGATGGTCGGGCACAGCGAACGCACCCTGCAGATCGTCGCGCTGGCCCGGGACCGGGTGCGCGACGACGCGCTGCGCACCCTGGCGGCCGCCATCGAGGCGACCGAGGCCGACGAGCTGTCCGCGATGCGCGGTTGGCTACCCACGGCCGGGCCGGGCGCCAGCGCGGGCGCGCACCAGCACGACGGGCACGGCGACGCCGCCGCGCTCGACCGGCTGCGGACCGCGCCCGACGCGGACGTCGACCGGGCACTGCGCGAGGTGCTCGCCGACCACCAGCGTGCGGCGGCCGACCTGGCCCGAGCCCAGGTCGGCGTCGGTAGAAACGAGCAGGTCCGCGACCTGGCCCGGCGGATCGAGCAGTCCCGGACCGCCGAGGTCGAGCTGCTCGGGGGTACGCCGTGAGCACGCGCCAGCGCGCCGGGACGGCTCAGGTCAGCTCGGGTCAGCTCTGCTCAGGTCAGGTCTGCTCAGGTCAGCGAGGTTCCAGCCGGACCGAGATCGAGTTGACGCAGTGCCGGGTGTCCTTCGGGGTGAAGCCCTCGCCGTGGAAGACGTGCCCGAGGTGACTGTCGCAGCGGGCGCAGCGGATCTCGGTGCGCGCCATCCCGAGACTGCGGTCCTCGATCTCCTTCACCCGGCCCGGGATGGCGTCGTCGAAGCTCGGCCACCCGCAGTGCGAGTCGAACTTCGTGTCGCTGGAGAACAGCTCCAGCCCGCAGGCGCGGCAGTGGTAGACCCCCTGGGTCTTCGTGTCCACGTACTCGCCGACCCACGGGCGTTCGGTGCCGGCCTCCCGTAGGACGTGGAACTCCTCGGGGGTCAACCGGACCCGCCACTCGTCGTCGGTACGGGGCAGCTCGTTGTCGTCAAGACTCACCCGTCAACGGTACGTCGAACGTCGGGGGTGTGGCATAAGGTCGCGAGATGGCGGGCACCAAGGCAGCGGTCACCGAGGTCGAGGTGGCCGGGCACACCGTACGGCTGAGCAGTCCCGATCGGGTGATCTTCCCCCAGCGGGGCTTCACCAAGGCGGACGTCTTCCACTACTACCTCGCGGTGGGCGACGGGATCATGCGCGCCCTGCGCGAGCGGCCCACCACGCTGCAGCGCTTCCCCGAGGGCGTCGAGGGTGAGGCGTTCTTCCAGAAGCGGGTGCCCACCCGAGGGGTGCCGCCCTGGGTGACGACCGCGCAGATCACCTTCCCCAGCGGTCGCGGCGCGGCGGAGCTGTGCCCGGCCGACCTGGCGCACGTGGCCTGGGCGGCGCAGATGGGCACCATCGTCTTCCACCCCTGGCCGGTGCGCGCCGCCGACGTCGACCGCCCCGACGAGCTGCGCATCGACCTGGATCCGCAGCCCGGCACCGACTTCGCCGACGCGGCGCGGGCCGCCGCGGAGGTCCGCGCGCTCCTCGACGAGCTGGGCGCGACCGGCTGGCCGAAGACCTCGGGTGGTCGCGGCGTGCACGTCTACCTGCGGATCCAGCCCCGCTGGACGTTCACCGAGGTGCGCCGGGCCACCATCGCGCTCGCCCGGGAGGTGGAGCGCCGCAACCCCGACCTGGTCACCACCGCCTGGTGGAAGGAGGAGCGCGGCACCCGGGTCTTCGTCGACTTCAACCAGATGGCCCGGGACCGGACGATCGCCTGCGCGTACTCGCTGCGGGCCAACGCGCGGGCCACCGTCTCGACCCCGGTCACCTGGGACGAGCTGCCCGACGTCGACCCGGACGACTTCGACCTGCGCACCGTGCCGGCCCGGCTCGCCGAGCGCGGCGACCCGCACGCCGGCATCGACGACGCACCGTGGGACATCACGCCGCTGCTGGAGTTGGCCGACCGCGACGCCGCCGCCGGCCAGGGCGACCTGCCGTACCCACCGGACCACCCGAAGATGCCCGGCGAACCCAAGCGGGTGCAGCCCAGCCGCGCCAAACGCGCCCCGGACGACAACGCCTGAGCGGGCTGAGCGGCGAAGCCTCGGCGTCAGAGGCAGGAGCCCGGGTCGGTGCTGGTGCCAATGATCGTGAACAGCATCCGGCGGAACAGTGCGATCTCGACCGCGCTGAAGCCGGCCATCGCGTTCCGCTCCGCCTCGTCGCTGGCGCTGGCGACCTCCGCCCGTACGTCGTCGCCCGCGGAGGTGATCGCCGGGATGCGCCTGCGGCGGTCCTGGGGATCGGAGTGGCGTACGACGAGACTGGCCCGCTCGAGTCGATCCAGTTGGGTCATGAGCGTGGTCTTGTCGAGGCCGAGCGCTCTGGCCAACTCGACCTGGGTCAGCCCGGGTGTCTTGTCCAGCGCACTCAACACGATGTAGTCCCGCAGGTGCAGGCCGTGCCTCTCGGCTTGTTCGCCCGTCACCACGTGCATTCGTTGGGCGGCGCGATGCAGCAGCCAGGTGATCTCGGAGTCGAGCGTCGGTGCCGGCCCCTCGGTCATCGCGCCGCCTCCGGTGCTCTCGCTCATCGCGCCGCTCCCGGGAGGAGCGGAATGCCCTCGTAGGCGCGGCGGTCGTGCGCGGGGACCACCTGCATCAGCTCGGTCAGCGCGGCCGACCGCAGGATGCCCTGTCGCACCTGGGCGGGGTCGCTGTCGGCGAGGGTACGCAGCAGCCAGGGTCGTTCGACTCTGCGGTGGATGCCATCGAGCTGCCAGGTCAGGTCACCGATGAACGCGTAGCGCTGTCCCGACGGGAGGGTCACGAACGCGACCACGGACCCCGTCGTGTGGCCGCCGGCCAACGCCAGCACCAGTGACCCGTCACCGTGCACGTCGAAGCTCGCGGGAAAGCCGAGATGGGCGGGGCCGTCGAAGGAGTATTCGTGGATCTCGTGGCCGGGGGAGACGGCGCGGAAAACCTTGCCGTCACTGTCGCTGCCGGCGTACGCAAGCTCACCCCGGTTCATCCAGACCAGGAGGTCGAGTGAGTCCAGGCCGCTCGCGTGGTCCCAGTGCGAGTGCGTCAGGAAGACTCCGCTGAGCCTGGTGCGGTCGTAACCGCTGTCGTCGAACTGCTGGCTCACCGTCCGGGTCGCCTGGAACGGGGCGCGGGCGAACCGCGGCTGCATGGCGACATGCGCGGCGACGTCGGCGCCGAAGCCGGCGTCGATGAGGAAGTCACCGAACGGGTGCGTCACGAGGATGGCGGTGGCCGCGAACTGCCGCTTGTCCCGGAACGAGCCCCCACGGAGGGCGAATGCCGCCCGGGTCTCGTAGGTGCCCGTGGGGAGTTGGTAGATCGCCATGCCGGCCGGTGGTGTCGCCTCGGGAAGGGCGTCCGTCCACGGCGCGGGGGCGGGGAGCGATGTCATCGGACGATCGTATGACACCAGATGATCCGAAGCCAGACGAATGCTGTGGGGTGAAGTTGTCGTACACCTGTTCTAAGTTTTGCTGGTGATCGATGAGTTGGCTCAGGCGGAGAGTGCGGTGGCGAGCTGCGCCGACGCGTCCGTCTGGGCGCTCGCCGAGCATGAGCTGATCGCGGCGCTCGACGCCACGCACCGCCTTCAGCAGCGGTTGTCGGCGGCGCAGGTGGCGCTCGTCCGGGAGCTGGACGGTCGGGGCACCGCGGTCGCGCAGGGCGCGTGCTCCACGACCGTCTGGTTGCGTCACCGCCTACGACTCGACGTTGCCGCCGCCCGTCGACTGGTCGGCCTCGCCGCCTCGCTCGACGTGGCCCCTCCCGCCGTGCGTGACGCGATGGCGAGCGGGGCGGTCAGCGTGGAGCAGGCCCGGGTCATCGCCGAGGCGGTCGCCACCGTGTCGGCCCACGCCGGGGTCGAGGTCGCCGACAAGGCCGTGGGCGTGCTTGTCGACTGGGCCGAGCAGTTCGACCCCACCCTGTTGCGCAAGCTCGGCAGCCGGATCCTCGACCACGTCGCACCCGAGATCGCCGACGCCGCCGCGGCGGCCCTGGGGGCCGAGGCCGCGCGGGCCGCCCGCGACCGGCACGTCACCGTCTCCGAGCGGTCCGGCGGGCGGCTACGGCTGCGCGGCACCCTCGACGCGGAGACCGCCGCGCTCGTGCGCGCCGCCATCGACCCGCTCAGCGCTCCCTGCGGGCCCGACGACACCCGCACCGCCGGCCAGCGCCGGCACGACGCCCTCGCCGAGGTGTGCCGGCCGGCGCTGCGTACCGGCGACCTGCCCGAGCACGGCGGCGACGCGGCCCAGCTCGTCGTCACCACCGACTACGACGGGCTGACGCGGCAGTTGGGTGCCGGCGCCCTCGACATCGGTTCGCACCTCACCCCGGAGGCCGTGCGTCGGCTCGCCTGCGACGCCGCCATCCTGCCCGCCGTGCTCGGCGGCGCCGGCCAGGTCCTCGACGTGGGCCGGCAACGGCGCCTCGTCACCGGCCCGCTGCGACGGGCGCTGGCGCTGCGCGACCGCGGCTGCGCCTTTCCCGGCTGCGACCGGCCACCCCGGTGGTGCGCCGCCCACCACATTCGACACTGGGCCGACGGCGGTCCGACCAGTCTCGACAACTCCGTGCTCCTCTGCGGCCACCACCACCGGCACCTGCACCGCGCCGAGTGGACGGTCCGGCTCGGGGGCGACGGCCATCCGGAGTTCGTGCCGCCGGCCTGGCTCGACCCCGACCGGATCCCGCGCCGCAACCACTACCACCGGTGGACGTAGCCGATGCCCAGCGGCCCGAAGCCGGCAGCGAGGTGCGAGGCCGCGCGGGGATCCGGCGACCCGGACGCGCCGGCCTTCCACGCGGCCATCCGTCGCTGCCGCCCCCGGGTGCGTCGCAGCGTCCGGGCGGGGCCGGTGGCCGCGCTGCGGGGATGATCGGTGGCCGCGCCGCGCGGGTGGCCGGGTTCGGGTTGCGGGGATGAATGGTGGCCGCGCCGCGCGGGTGGCCGGGTTCGGGTGCGGGTGGCCGGGTTCGGGTCAGGCCGGGGTGAGGAGGCAGAACTCGTTGCCCTCCGGGTCGGCGAGGACCGTCCACGGGACCTCGTTCGGACCCAGGTCGACGGCGGTGGCGCCGAGAGTCCGCAGCCTGGCCGCCTCGACCGTCAGGTCGTCACCCGGGTACGGGCGGACGTCGAGATGGACGCGGTTCCACCCGGACTTCACGTCAGGCGTACGGATGAACTCCAGATAGGGGCCGACGCCCTGGGCGGAGCGCAGCACCGCGCTGTCGTCGGTCACCTCGTGCAGGGTCCAGTCCGTGGCCCTGTCCCAGAAGCTGGCCATGGCTCGCGGGTCCGCGCAGTCGACCACCACGGCGGCGATCGGCCCGGTGTCCCGGTAGCGCGGTCGGGGTTCCAGCACGCAGAACTCGTTGCCCTCCGGGTCTGCCAGGACCGTCCATGGCACGTCGCCCTGGCCGATGTCGGCGGGTGTCGCGCCGAGATCCCGCAGGCGCGTGACCAGCTCCGTCTGGTGGGCCGCCGAGGTGGTGGCGAGGTCGACGTGTACCCGGTTCTTCACCGTCTTGGGTTCCGCCGAGACGACGAGGTCGACGCAGACGGCGACAGGATCGGGGTAGGTGAAGCCCTCGGGTTCGAGGTTTGTCACGCCTGGTCCCTCGCTGGAGATTCCCCAGCCGAGCGCCTCCGCCCAGAAACCGCCGAGGGCGGAGTCGTTCCGAGCCTTCATGTTGATCTGCACGAGCCGCGTTGCCATGGCGACGATGCTAGGTGCTCGGTCAGAGGGCTGCGGACGCGGCCAGCGGGTGGGCCGGCCGGCGTCGGCCGTGACCGTGGCGTCGGCCGTGACTGTGGCCGTGCCGTGACCGTGGCGTCGGCCGTGGCGTCGGTGTCGGTCGTGGTGGTTAGCCTGCCGGCATGGTGAGCGCTGAGTTGGATGAGTTGATCGTCGCGGACGCCGACGCCCTGCGCGCGTGGTTGTCGGCTAACCACTCCACGTCACCGGGTGTCTGGCTCGCCCTGACCAAGAAGGGCGGCACGGTCACGACGGTGACCTGGCAGCAGGCGGTGGACGAGGCCCTGTGCTTCGGCTGGATCGACGGGCAGGCCCGGAAGCGGGATGAGGAGAGTTCCTGGATCCGGTACACCCCGCGCCGGTCCCGCAGTTCCTGGTCCCAACGCAACGTCGCCCACGTGGCCCGGCTGGAGGCGGACGGGCGCATGCAGCCCGCGGGTCGCACCGTGGTGGAAGCCGCGAAGGCGGACGGGCGATGGTCGGCTGCCTACGCTCCGTCGTCGGAAGCGGAGGTGCCGGCCGACCTTCTCGCCGCCATCGCCGCCGAGCCCGCGGCGCAGGCCATGTTCGACGTCCTCACCAAGACCAACCGGTTCACTCTCATCCACCGGCTCAACGCCGTGAAGCGGGCGGAGACCCGCGCGCGGAAGATCGCCGAGTTCGTCGCCATGCTGGCTCGCCACGAGACCGTCCACCCCCAGAAGGCCAGGCCGGCCCCCGGTCCGACGCCGCCGCAGACCGAGGCCGACAGTCGGCAGGGCGATTGACTTTCGATAGGTAACGAGCGAAACTCGATGCATGGTTACAGAGCATCGAGCGGTAGCCGCTCTCAGAGTCTTCCTCGGGGTGCTGTTCGTGGTCCTGATCGGGTTCCAGACGTTCTCGCTGCCCGGGCAGTTCGCGCACATGGCCCAGGAGTCGCCGGAGGACGCGTACCTCAGGTGGCCGTTGACCGCCATCACGGTGTTCTGGGTGCTGTGCGTCCAGGTGGTCATCGTGTCGACGTGGAAGTTGCTCAGCCTGGTCAAGAACGACCGCATCTTCACCGAAGCGTCCCTGCGGTGGGTCGACCTGATCGTGTGGGCCGTCGGCGCCGCGTGGGTGGTGCTCGTGGGCGTCTTCCTCTACGTCGGCTTCAACGCGGACGACCCGGGCGTGCCGATCCTGCTGTTCCTGCTCACGATGGGTGTCACGGTGCTCGGGCTCCTCATGGTGGTGATGCGTGCGCTGCTGCGGCAGGCAACCACGCTGCGGACCGACATGGAGGCGGTGATCTGATGCCCATCGTCGTCCGCATCGACGTCGAGTTGGCCAAGCGCAAGATGAGCGTCGGCGAGTTCGCCGAGCGGGTCGGGCTCACGCCGGCCAACGTGGCGGTGCTCAAGAACGGCCGCGCCAAGGCCGTCCGCTTCAGCACCCTGGAGGCGATGTGCCGGGTCCTCGGCTGCCAGCCCGGAGACCTGCTCGAGTGGGTCGAGGAGGAAACCCCATGAGGTACGTCCTGACCGTCGGCGTCATTCTCGCGGTCGCCGTCGGCATCGCCGGCATCGTGCTCGGGGAGGCCGACGACTCGCCGGGTCTCCAGCTTCTGGGCGTCGTGCTCGTCCTCGGAGCGGTGGCGTTCGGCATCCGTACCGTGCGAGGCGGCAACTAACCAGCCGTCCCCGAGGCGCGGGCCCGCAGCCTTCCGAGGCACGAGCCGACAGCCGTCCCGAGGCACGAGCCGACAGCCGTCCCGAGGCGCGAGCCGGCAGTCTTCCGAGGCGCGGGCAGCCTGCGCCGATCCCTCCCGTAATAACGATCATGTAACGGGCGCGAACCTTTCCCGGTGGGTGGCCTGTCTTGATGGTCGTCGGCCCGTCAGGGCCAGGGGAGGCGTCGGATGAAGCTGGTGTGGAGGCGTGCCCGAGAGGCGCGGGGGTTGCTGGTCGCCGCGGTGATCGCGGCCCTGGTCGCCGTCGCGTTGGTCACCGGGCTGTCCGACTACAACCGTCGGGCGGTGGATGCCGGGCAGCGGGCGCTGGTGGCCGCCTCGCCGGCCGAGGAACGCGGCCTCCTGGTCAGTGGGTCGGGCGGGCGCGACGCGGCCGAGTTCGCCACCCGCGACGGGGCGGTCCGCGCCGAGTTCACCGACGGGCTGGCCGGCGTCCCGGTGAGCGTCTCGGTCGCCCGGTACGGCACCGGGCGGGAGCTGACCGGCTCGCTCGGATCCGTGCCGCGTACCGGCGACGAACCCGTCTTCGCCAACCTGGCCACCCTCGACGGCCTCGCCGAGCACGCGGAGCTGACCGGCGGCGCGTGGCCCACCCCCGGGGCGAACCCCACCCAGGTGAGCCTCCCGGAACGGGCCGCGGGTGCGCTGGGTCTCAGCGTCGGCCAACGCATCCCGGTGCGTGACCGGGCCACCGAACGGCGCAGCGAACTGGTGCTCGCCGGCACCTGGCGGCCCCGCGACCCGGCCGAGGCGTACTGGCTGTTGGCCCCCGGGGTGGGGACGGGCAGCGCCGGGTCCGGCACGTCGTACGGGCCGTTCGTCCTCGACCCGGCTGACTTCGCGACCATCTTCCCCGGCTCGGTGTCGGCGTCCTGGCTCGTCGAACCGGAACTCGGCAGCCTCGACGTGGCCGATCTTCCCGCCGTGCGGAAAGCCCTCACCGAGGCGTCCACGGGGGTGCCCGAAGCCGCCCAAATGGGCACCTCCGCCCAGGCGGTGACCAAGATGCCGCAGTTGCTGGACCGGATCGGTCGCGCCGACCTGGTCGGCCGTTCCGCGCTGGCCACCCCGCTGCTGCTCATCCTTGTGCTCGGCGGGTACGCGCTGGTGCTCGTCGCCGCGCTGCTGCACGAGGACCGGCGCGCGCAGACCGCGCTGCTGCGTGCCCGCGGCGCCGCCCGCCGACAGTTGGCCGGCCTGGCCGCCCGCGAGGCGACACTTGTGGTCGCCCCCGCGGTCCTGCTCGCGCCCGTGATCGCCACCGTGGCACTGCGATTCGTCCGACCCGGCGGTGCCGAGCAGTTGTCCGCCGCCGGCGGCAACGCCACGCTGGTCTGGGCTGCCGCCGCGGCCGCGGCGGCCGGCTGCCTGGTGGCCATGGTCGCGCCGACGTTGCGCGGCGCCGGCACGTATGTGGCCGACATGGCCGCCCGGTCCCGCCCGAACCGGTCGGCGAGCGTTCAGCGGGCCAGCGTCGACCTGGTGCTCGTCGCGCTCGCCGTGCTCGCCTGGGTGCAGCTACGCCGGTACGCCTCGCCGCTGGCCGGCTCGGGCGGCCGGCTCGGACTCGACCCGCTGCTGATCGCCGCCCCGACGCTCGGGGTGCTGGCGGGCGCCGTGTTGGCACTGCGGGTGCTGCCACCGGTCACCCGGTTCGCCGAGCGCTTCGTCGACCGGCGGCCCTGGACGGCCACCATGTTCGGCATGTGGCAGGCCGGTCGGCGCCCGCACGCCGGCCCGGTGCTGCTGCTCGCCCTCGCCGTCGGTGGCAGCACTCTGGCCTGGTCCCTGATCAGCACGGGGGAGCGGTCCCAGGTCGAGCAGGCCGGGCACACGGTCGGCGCCGACCTGCGGGTCACCGAGCGAGCCGGGGCGGCCCCGCTCACCCGGGCCGGGGAACTCGCCGCGCTGCCGAGCGTCAACCGGGTGCTGCCGGCGTGGCGGGACGACATCCGGGTCGGCCGGGACGACCTGCCGGTGACCGTGATCGGTATCGACCCGGCCAGCGCCCCCGGGGTCGTCCGACTCGCCGACCGGCTCAGCGACGATCCGGTGTCGGAGCAGTACCAGCGCATGATCCAGGCGCGCGCCGCCATCGGGGGAGTCGAACTGCCGGCGGGCACCTGGGCCGTCACCGGCTCCGTCCGTACGCCGTTCACGCAAACCGCCGAGCCGCACCGGATCGCGGTGGCGCTGCTGTTCACCACCGCCGACGGCCTCGCCCTCCGGCTGCCGGCGGTCGACGCGCCGAGCACCGGGCAGGCCAGCCGGTTCAGGGTCACGCTGCCGGACGTGGGCGGAGCACGGCTGCGGCTGGCGGGCTTCGAAGCCGACACCGGGAACGCGGGCGGCATGTCCTACGGGTTCCAGGTGGAAGGGTTGGCGTTTGTCGATGCCGGCGGCACGGCCCGGCCGGCCGAGCTGCCCGGTGACTGGACGGCGACGTGGCCCGGTGGGCCGCGCACGCTGGTGCAGGCGAGCGGCGCCGGGCTCGTCACCGACCGCCCCGTCCAGCTGCTCACCGAGGGGGCTCGGATGGATCGGCCGGCGAGCCGGTTCGTCGTCGTGCCGGGAGTGGCGGGCGGACCCGCCGCCGCCGTCCCGGTGCTGATGACCCCCGGGGTACGCGACGCGCTGGGCATTCGCGTGGGCGACACCGTCGAGCTGGTGCTCTCCGGGGTGACGCTGCGGGCCCACCTGGTCGGTGAACTCGAATCCGTGCCGACCACCACCGGCGAGGGCGTCCTGCTCGACCTGCCGGCGGCGGTCGACGTGCTTCTCGGTTCCGGTGGGACGGTCCGCCCGACACCGGAGTGGTGGATCGGCGCCACCGACGCGACGGCCGCCGCCGGAGCGGCCGACGAGCTGCCGGGAGTCACGGTCCTCAACCGCGAAGCGGAGATCACCGCCGCGGCGGACGACCCGTACTGGCAGGGTTCGCGTACCGGAATGCTCGCCGCGGCGCTCGGCGCGGTGCTGCTCGCCATCGTCGGCCTGATGGTGGACGTGTGGGCAACCGCCCGACGCCGGCTCAGCGAGTTCGCGGTCCTGAACACCCTCGGCGCGACGCCCCGACTGCTGGCTCGGGCGCTGCTGGCCGAACAGGCCTTCCTCGCCGGCATCGGCGTGGGTGTCGGTCTGCTGCTCGGCGCCGCGGTCGGAGCCACCATGGCCCCCCTTGTCATCCTCACCCCGGCCGCTGGCCGGCCGATCCCCCCGGCGACGTTCGCGCTGCCCTGGGTGCCGATCGGTCTCACCGCGGTCGGTCTGCTGCTGGCGGCGCTCGCCTTCAGCGCGTTCATCGCCGCCGGCATCCGTCAACGGGTGGCGGCGGTGCAACTGCGAATCGGGGGAGAACGATGAGCGTCGGCGCGGCGGTCCGGCGGGTCCGGGCGTACGGCGGGCAGTTCCTGCTGCTGGCGGTGCTGACCCTCGTGGTCACGCTGCTGATCAGCGGCGTGCCCCGGCTGGTCAACCAGCTCGCCGAAGAGGGGCTTCGGGCTCAGCTCACCAGCGAGCTGCCGGCACGCCGGGATCTCTCGTACACCACGGGCGTGGGGACCGCCCCCGCCCTGAAGCCGGCGATTGCCTACGCCCGCGAGCGGTTCGACGCGCTGGCCGCGGACCTGCCGCCGCAGGTGCGTTCGGCGGTGGCCCAGCGGTGGTACACCGTGGACGCGGAACCGGGCCGGGTGGTCGGGCCGGACCTCGCGGCCCGCAACCTGCTCGTCGACCTGGGTCTGCGGGGCATGCCCGACGCCCAGGACGCCAGCACCCTCGTCGAGGGGGCGTGGCCGAGCGAGACGTACCTTCCCGACCGGCCGATCGAGGTGGCGCTCGACGTCGACGTGGCCGGCAAACTCAACCTGCGCACCGGCAGCCAACTGCGCATCGGCCGGGTCGATGCGCAGAACCGGCTCCGCGACGCCGTCCCGCTGACAGTGGTCGGGCTGTTCCGCCCCGTCGACCGAACGGGTGGCAGCTGGGACGGGTTGCCGCCGATGCTGCAGATCATCCCGCCGCAGGGGGACGGTCAGCCGTTCGTCGCCTCCGGGTTCGTCGCCCAGTCGGCACTCGACAAGCGGGCCGCGGCGGGGTGGCCGATCCGGTCCAGCTGGCGGTACCGGTTGGACGCCGACAAGATCGATGTGCGGCAGTTGGACAAGCTGATCGACGGTCTCCAGGAAGCGCAGCGGAGCAAACCGGCAGACCTGTCGCTGGCCCAGGGCATCGACATTCCGTTGCGCGCGTTCGCCGCCCAGGTGAACGCCGCGCGGACCCTGCTGGCGGTGATCGAGGCCGGCGTACTGGCGACGCTTGCCGGGTTGATCGTGCTCGCCGCCACCCTCGCCACCCGGCGGCGCCGGACGGAGTTCGTGCTGATCCGGGCGCGCGGCGGCGGAACCACGGCCGGTGCCCGGCGAAGCCTCGCCGAGTCGCTGCTCGTGGTGCCGGTCGCCGCCGCGCTCGGCTGGTGGCTGGGCACCCTGTTCCCGGGCGCCCCGGACCCGAGCACGCCGTACGCGATCGCCGCGACCGTCCTGGTCACCCTGGCCCTGCCGCTTGCCACGCTGGCCGTGCCGACCGGCGGGTCGTCCCGCCGCGACCTGGTCCGGATGCGCCCGTCGACCCGCCGGCTCACCGTCGAGGTGTCCGTGCTGCTGCTCGCCGTGCTCGCCGCGGTGCTGCTGCGTCGACGTGGCCTCACCCTCGGTGAGGTGGACCCCCTGCTGGTGTCGGTGCCGGTGCTGCTCGCGATCGCCGCGGCGGTGCTCGCGCTGCGGGCGTACCCCTGGCCGTTGTTGCTGGTCAGCCGGCTGGCCGCGCGGAGGAGGGGCAGCGTCGCCTTCCTCGGCACGGCGCGGGCCGGCCGGTCGGCGGTCGCGGCCCCGCTTGTCGTCGTGGTGCTCGCGATCGGCACCGCGGCGTTCTGCGCGGTCGTCGCCGCCGGCGTCGACGCGAGCCGGGACCGGGCGGCCGAACGGATCGTGCCCGCCGACGCGGTGATCCGAGGTGAGCGCTTCGCCCCCGACACGATCGACGAGCTGGGTCGCCTGCCGGGGGTCTCGGACGCCACCGGAGTGCTGTTCGCGTCCGACGAGCGGCTGGCGGCCGACGAACTCGGCACCGACGCACGGCTCGGCGAGACGGCCGTGCTGCTGATCGACGGCCCGGAACTGGCCACGGTGGCCCGGGCATCGGCCGTGGATCTGCCGCTACCGGCCACGCTGCGCACCGCCCGGTCCGAGCCGGGGCCGGTGCCGGCGATCGTCTCGCCGGAGGTCGCCGCCGATCTCGCCAAGGCCGGACTCGACAGTTCCGCCTTCATCTCGGTGCAGGGCCAGCGCTACGAGTTCCGGGTCGCCGGCAGCGAGGAGAGCTTCCCGCTGCTGTCCGGGGACACCGACCGGTTCGTCATCCTGCCGTGGCAGGCGCTGCCCACGCACACCACCACGCCCGTGGCCACCAGCCTGCTCGTCGCCGGTGATCGGCTGGACGCCGAGGCGCTTCGCCGCGTCGGTGACCAGGGACAGTTGAGGTACCAGCAGCAGGGCGCCGTCACCGGGGAGGCACGCCCGCTCGGGGTCGTCGTCGACACCCGGGCCGACGTCCGCCGGGATCTCGGCGCGGGCGGCGCGAACGGCGTACTGGCCTTCGGGTTCCTGGCCGGTGCCGTCGGTGGCTCCGTGCTCGGGCTGCTGGCCATCGCGTTCACCGTGCTGGCCGGCGCGCGGGCCCGCGGCCAGGTGCTGTCCCGGCTGCGTACCCTCGGGCTGTCCCGCCGGCAGTGGCGCGGGCTGCTGCTTGTCGAGCTGGCCCCGCTGGTCGGGGTGTCGGTGCTGACCGGCGCGCTTGTCGGTGCGGTGCTGCCCCTGCTGCTCAACCCGGTGCTCGGCCTGTCCGCGTTCACAAGCGGCATGCCGGTCCGGGTGGCCTTCGAGCCCGGCCTGGTGGCGGCGGTGCTCGCGCTCGGGGTCGTCGCCCTCGGCTTCGCGGTCGCCGTCGAGGCCCTGAACAACCGCCGGTTGCGCCTCGGTGAGGTGCTTCGGCTCGGAGAGGAGAGCTGAGATGACCGCTACTGCCCAGACTTCACTGGTGCCCGACCTGGCCTCCCTGCAACAGCGGGCTGCGCTTCGTGCCGCCGAGCGGGCCGGCGGCCAGGACCGACTGCGCGGACACATCGTCTGCGACGGTCTGGTGCGCATCTTCAAGACCGAGGGGGTGGAGGTGGTCGCCCTGCAGGGGCTCGACCTGGTCATCGACCGGGGGGAGCTGGTGGCGATCGTCGGCGCGTCCGGCTCGGGCAAGTCGACACTGCTCAACATCCTCTCCGGCCTGGACACGCCGACCGCCGGCATCGCCCGGGTGGCCGACTACGACCTGCTCTCACTGTCCACCAAGCGGCGGCTGAGCTACCGGCGGGAACTTGTCGGCTTCGTCTGGCAGCAGACCGGCCGCAACCTGCTGCCGTACCTCACCGCCCTGGAGAACGTCGAGCTGCCGATGCAGCTGGCCGGCAAACGCGGCGGCAGGGCCCGCCGGGAGCGGGCCCGGGAGCTGCTCGACATGGTCGGCGTGGGCTACTGCGCGGACCGCCGGCCGGGGCAACTCAGCGGCGGCGAGCAGCAGCGGTGTGCGGTCGCGGTGGCGGTGGCCAACGATCCGGAGGTGCTGTTCGCCGACGAGCCGACAGGTGAACTGGACGAGGCGACCGGCGCCGAGGTCTTCGCGGCGCTGCGCACCATCAACGCCGAGCTGGGCGTGACAATCGTGGTCGTGACCCACGACCACGCCGTGGCCACGCAGGTCCGCCGGACCGTCGCGATCCGCGACGGCCGGACCGCCTCCGAGGTACGCCGAACCGCCCGCACCGACGCGGACGGCAACACCGAGCTGGTCAGCGAGGAGTACGCGGTGCTGGACCGCAACGGCCGGATGCAGCTACCGGCCGCATTCGTCGACGCGCTCGCGCTGAAGGAGCGGGTCCGGCTCGATCTGGAGCCGGATCACGTGCAGGTACGGCCCGGCGACCGGGCCGCGGACGAGCGGGGGGCACGGGCATGAGTGGTCGGGACATGGTGGTGACCGGTGCGGCCGGGCTCGGCGGTGGACCCGCCGCGCAACCGGCCGAGGTGGTCCGGGTCAGCGGGGTGAGCCGCACCTTCGGCCGGGGCGAGCACGCCGTACACGCGGTGCGGGACGTCTCGTTCAGCGCCAACCGGGGCGAGCTGGTCGCCATCCGGGGCCGGTCCGGGGCCGGCAAGACCACGCTGCTGAACCTGATCGGCGGTCTCGACCGCCCGGACAGCGGTCAGGTGGTGGTGGCCGGGCACGACGTGACCTCGGCCGGCGAGGCGGAGCTGCTGCGACTGCGCCGGGGCACCGTCGGGTTCGTGTTCCAGACGTTCGGGCTGGTGCCGATCCTCTCCGCCGCCGAGAACGTGGGTGTGCCGTTGCGGCTGGCGCAGGTGCCGGCCGCCGAGCGGGAGCAGCGGGTCGCGGTGCTGCTGGAGATGGTCGGCCTGGGCGGGCACGCGGCCCAACGCCCGTACGAGCTCTCCGGTGGGCAGCAACAGCGGGTCGCGGTCGCCCGAGCCCTGGCCAACGAACCGGATCTGCTCATCGCCGACGAGCCCACCGGTCAGCTCGACTCGGAGACGGGCCGGTCCATCATGGACCTGCTGCGCGCGGTGGTGCACGCGCGCGGCATGACGGCGCTGGTGGCCACGCACGACCCGGCCCTGATCGACCTCGCCGACCGGGTGCTCGTGCTGCGCGACGGTCGCCTGGTCGACGACTGACCGCTGCGCCCTCGGCTGTGGCTCCGGGCCAAAGGCCGTGGGCTGTGGGTCGTGGGCTGCGGACTCGGTCGGCGGCGACTGAAGGGGTGTGCTCGCTCCCTGTAGAGCTGCCCCAGATCTGGACCACGCGGTAGGCCGGGCGGTGGCCTTTCGCCGGCCTGGCGTTGGCGCGACTCGCTGCCCCAGATCCGGGGCAGCTCTACAGGTGCCGAGGTGCGACTGGGTGGGTGCGTCGTCCGCGTGGCGTTTCGGCGGTCGTTACGTCTCCCTACGTCGCTTGGTCGGCCCGGCCGGCGCCCCTGCGGCCGTTGGGGAGGGCGCCGGCGAGCGGGATCAGCAGGCAGCCCAGCAGGGCCAGCAGGGTCCCGACGCCCGGCCCGGTGACGAGCGGTTCCTCCTCGACGTAGGGGTCATTGGCCTGGAGGTACCAGAACACGCCGGTGAGGCTGCCGCAGGCGAGCACGTTGGAAACAAGCATCCCCAGGCTGGTCTGCTGCCACACCCAGCGGGACGGACCGGCGTTGGCGAGCGACAGCACCGCGAACACGGCGGCGATCACCGCGAACGGCAGCGAATAGTGGATCAGCCTCGTGCCCGGGGTGACATCCGTCCAGCCGGGGTAGACACTCCGCCAGGCGGGCAGCCGGAACGCGACGACGACCAGCAGGACGCCGACGACCAGGAGCGCGCGGCCCGCCCAATTCCACGACGCGCGCGGCTGCCCACCGTCGGTCGTCGCCGGCGCACTCATGGCAGCGAACATAGTCCGGCTCCGGTCAGAGCGCGAGCTTCATGCCCTCGTGACTGGCCACGAAGCCGAGGCCCAGGTAGAAGCGGTGGGCGTCGGTGCGGGCCTTGTCGGTGGTGAGCTGCACCAGCGCGCAACCACGCTGCCGAGCCTGGTCGACCGCCCAGGTCATCAGGCCCCGGCCCAGCCCTTCGCCGCGCCGGTCCGAGCGGACCCGGACCGACTCGATCAGCGACCGCTCCGCGCCGTGCCGACCCAGGCCCGGGATGTAGGTGATCTGCAGGCAGCCGACCAGGTCGCCGGCCTGCTCCGCCACGATCAGCTGGTTGCGCGGGTCCGCGTCGATGGCCGCGAACGCCCTCTCGTAGGCCTCGTCGACCTCGGTGAGGTCGCGGGCCTTGCCCAGCACGTCGTCGGCGAGCAGGGCGATGACGGCGGGCAGGTCAGCCCGGACCGCCTCCCGGTAGATCACGTCGCTCATGCCGGTGATCCTGGCACAGCGGCGGGGATCGAACCGGCACTGGCGAGCGTGGGCCGGCGCTACTTGCTGGCGACGGGCAACATGGGGCGGCATGGAGCTCCTGCTACTGCCGTTCCGGTGGATATACCGGGCTTTGGTGTGGTTCGCCAACTCGCCCCGCACGCTGATCACCTCGTACCTGCTCATGATCGTGGTAGCCGGTGTCATCTACGGCGAGGTCGAGGAGCGTAGCCCGGCCGACGCCGTCTGGTGGGCGGTGGTGACCGCCTCCACCGTCGGGTACGGCGACATCTCGCCGACCACCTGGGCGGGCCGGACGTTGGCCGCGCTGCTCATCTCGACAATGGTGCTGCTGGTCATCCCGCTGATCACCGCGCACTTCGCGAGCCGGCTCATCGTCGACGACAACGCCTTCGAGCATGAGGAGCAGGAGCAGCTCAAGGCCGACGTACGCCGGATGCGGGCGCTGTTGGAGGAGTTGGCCACCCGGCAGGGGATCGACCTGCCCCCGCTGCCGCCGACCCAGCCGGTCAGCGGAGCGGGCAGCGCTTCCCTTCCGGCGGCACCGTCAGGTCGATCAGGTAGGCGTCGACCGCGTCGGTGATGCAGGACGTCTGCGGGTACGCGGTGTGCCCCTCGCCCTCCCAGGTCAGCACCCGACCGACGCCCAGCATGGACGCGAGCCGTGGCGTCTGCTCGTACGGCGTCGCGGGGTCGCCGGTGGTGCCGACCACCACGATCGGCGGCGCGCCGTTGGCCTTTCCAGTCGGGTACGGGTCACGCCCGCCCGGCCACTCGACGCAGCTCAGCATGCCGACCGCCAGCGCCGGCCCGAACAGCGGATATTTCCCCCGCCACTCGGACTGCAACTGCCGGATCTGCTCCCGGCTCGGCTTCTCCGTCTCGTCCGCGCAGTTGATGGCCAGGTTGGCGTCGAACAGGTTCGAGTAACGCCCGTCGTCGCCGCGGCCGGCGTACGCGTCGGCGAGCCGGAACACGTCCTTCGGATCGCCCTCGGCCAGCTTGTCGATCGCCTGGGCCAGCTCCTGCCAGCCCGATTCGGTGTAGAGCGACGAGATGACCGCGTAGAACACCCAGCCGGCGGTGGCTTCCCGCCCGCGGGCCCCGCGTACCGGGGAGGCCTTGGCCTTGTCGATGGCCGAGGTGACCGCGGCGCGGGCGTCCGGGGCGATCGGGCAGCGGGCGGCGTTCGCCGCGCACCAGCGGGTGAAGTTGGTGAAGGCCCGCTCGAAGCCGCGGGCCTGGCTCTCCGAGCCCTCGACCAGCCGCTGCTGCGGGTCGACGGCGCCGTCGAGCACCAGCGCCCGCACCCGCTGTGGGTAGAGCTGGGCGTACGTGGCGCCGAGCAGCGTGCCGTAGGAGTAGCCCAGGTAGGTGAGCTTGTCGTCGCCCACCGCGGCGCGCACCGCGTCCATGTCGCGGGCAGCCTGCTCGGTGCCGTACAACGGCAACTGGTCCCCGTACCGGTCGCCGCAGCCGCGCCCGATCCGCTGGCTCAGGCCGACGAAGTCGTCGAACTCCGACTGGCTCGCCGGGTCGGGGTCGAAACCGAAACTGGTGTCCAGGTCGGCGTCGGAGATGCACTTCACCGGGCTGGACCGGGAGACCCCGCGCGGGTCGAAACCGACGATGTCGAAGCGCTCGGTGATCGAGGTGGGCAGCCCGCCGAACTGGGGACCGAAGGAGAGGTAGACGGCGGTGTCGACGCCGGAGCCGCCCGGGCCGCCCGGGTTGATCACAAGCGAGCCGACCCGGTCGCGCTGTTTGGTGGAGCGGGCCCGCAGCAGGGCGATCTCGAAGGTCTGCCCGGCGCCCGGGCCGGCGCTCGCCCCGCCGCCGGTGCCCCAGTCGCGGGGCACCGCGATCCGGGCGCACTCGTAGCGCATGTCCGGTGCGCCGCGCCCGACCAGATCCTCGGGCACGTCCGGGCAGGGCCGCCAGGTGGGCGCGCTGCCGGTCGGCGCGGCCGCACCCTCCACCTCGGTGCGTGGCGCGAACGCCGGCAGCGTGCAACCGGCGGTGAGCAACGCCGTGACGGTGAAGGCGGCCAGCGTGCGACGGACCCGGCGACGTGTCGACGGCCGAGGCTGATGGGCGGTGCGGATCACGTGCTCCTCCGTGGTCGGGTCGACGGCCAGGCTACGCCGAGCCACTGGCGGCCCGGTCCACGGTGGCCGCCGGGTCACCGCGCAGCACCTGGTCCACGTCGAAGCGGATCGGCCTGTCGAGCTGGTCGTAACGGCACGACCGGGGGTCGCGGTCCGGGCGCCAGCGGACGAACCTGGCGGTGTGCCGGAACCGCTCGCCCTCCATGGCGTCGTAGCCCACCTCGACCACCAGCTCCGGGCGCACCGGCTCCCACTCCAGGTTCTTGGTGCCGGTCCAGCGGCTCACCCCGCCGGGGATGCGCTGGCCGCGCTCGTGGTCGCCGTGTACCCACGGGTGCTCGCCGCCGGTGTCCCGGTAGGGGGCCAGCTCGTCGAGCAGCTCGGCGCGACGGGCCATGGTGAACGACGCGCTCACCCCCACGTGGTGCAGGACCCCGGCGTCGTCGTAGAGGCCGAGCAGCAGCGAACCCACCACGGGACCGGACTTGTGCCAGCGGAAGCCGGCCACCACCGCGTCGGCGGTGCGGGCGTGCTTGACCTTGGACATCAGGCGCTTGCCCGGCTCGTACGGCAGGTCGGCCGGCTTGACGATCAACCCGTCCAGCCCGGCGCCCTCGAACACGTCGAACCAGCGGCGGGCGGTGTCGGGATCGGTGGTGACCTGGGTGACGTGCACCGGCGGGCGCACTCCGGCCAGCGCCTCGACCAACCGCTCGCGGCGAAGCGGATAGGGCTGGTCGAGCAGCGCCTCGTCACCGATGGCCAGCAGGTCGAACGCGACGAAATCGGCAGGTGTGGTCTCGGCCAGCAGCTTCACCCGGGACGCGGCCGGGTGGATGCGCTGGGCCAGCAGCTCGAAATCCAACCGGGGTTGGCCGCTCGGCCCGTCCCGCCGGATGACGATCAACTCCCCGTCGACCGCGCAGCGCTCGGGCAACTGCCGGCGGGCCTGATCGACCACCTCGGGAAAATAGCGGGTCATCGACTTGCCGCCCCGGCTGGCCAGCTCGACCTCGTCACCGTCGCGGAACACGATGCACCGGAACCCGTCCCACTTGGGCTCGTAGGTCAGGCCGGACGCCGTGGGAAGCTTGGCGACGCTCTTGGCAAGCATCGGCTCGACCGGAGGATTGATCGGCAGGTCCACGGCG
Source organism: Micromonospora sp. NPDC049175 (assembly GCF_043197345.1). Classification (NCBI taxonomy): domain Bacteria; kingdom Bacillati; phylum Actinomycetota; class Actinomycetes; order Micromonosporales; family Micromonosporaceae; genus Micromonospora; species Micromonospora sp. NPDC049175. The sequence goes on from NZ_JBICSY010000013.1 coordinate 108,766, forward strand.
ACCAGTCAATCAGACGGCACCGACAGTCGTGAGGCAGATCACCCTGGGTGCCGTGGTGGCGTGTCCGCCCACGCGCCGCTCGTCCCGACCGGGCGAATCGGATAACCGCAGGTCAGAGCTACTTTCGCGAGGTGTCCGAGTGGGTCTGTGACTGCTGCGGGCGGTGGCGGGTGAGCGTCGAGCTGATCCGGGGCCGCTACCGCTACCGGCTGACCCGCCGCTACCCGCAGCGGTTCGGTGGCGGCCGGAACGTGCTCGGCGAGGTCGGTTCGGTGCCTGAGCTGGAGGAACTGCTGCGGCTGCGTACCCCGCTGAGCCTGGCCGACCTCCGCGAAGCCGCCTGATCCCACCGGGGTTGCGCGCGGGTGTCACGATCCATCCGGCGGCCTCGTCCGCACCCGTGGGTGGTGCGCTACGGCACCGCCGGGGAGGGGACGTGATGCGGTTCGAAGCCACGGCCGAGATCGCCGCCGACGCCGAGCAGGTCTGGGCCGTGCTCGTCGACGTGGAGCGCTGGCCGGAGTGGACGACCTCGGTGACCCGGGTCGAGCGGGGGGAGTCGGGGCCGTTCGCCGTCGGCGCGACCGCCCGGTTGACCCAGCCGAAGCTACGGCCGGCGGTGTGGCGGGTCACCGAGCTGACCGAGGGACGGGAGTTCACCTGGGTCTCCGACACGCCCGGGGTGCGTACCCGGGGGGAGCACCGGCTGGTGCCGCTGCCGGACGGGCGTACCCGGGTCGAGCTGGCCATCGACCAGTCCGGCCCGTTGGCCGGCCTGATCGGCCGGCTGTACGGCGGCCTGCTCCGGCGCTACCTGCGCCTGGAGGCCGACGGTCTCAAGCAGCGGAGCGAGCGGTGGCCGAGCTGACGTACCCGGAGGTGGGGGCGACCCGGCACCTGCCGCTCCCCGGCGGGTACCACCACCTGCGCCACAGGTATCCGTTGCCGGCCGGCTGCTTCGAGACGGCGGCCGAGGCGGTGCTCAGTTGGCGGTTGCACCGCGCCGCCGGCGTCCGGATGCGCACCGATGCCCCCCGCGCCACCGAAGGCGTGCTGGTCAGCGCTGGCCTGGGCGTCGGCCCGGCCCGCATCTGGGGGCCGTGCCGGGTGATCTGGAGCGAGGAGTCGCCGGGGCTCGCGGGCTTCGGCTACGGCACCCTGGCCGGGCACCCGGAGCGGGGCGAGGAGGCGTTCGTGGTCGGCCGCGACGACGACGGCGCGGTTTGGTTCGAGGTACGCGCGTTCAGCCGCCCGAGCCGCTGGTTCACCCGTGCCGGTGGCCCGGCGGTCCGGGGCGTGCAGCACGCGTACGCGTGGTGGCTCGGCCGCACCCTGCGCCGGCTCTGCGCGCGCTGAGGCGCTAGTACCGGGCGAACGAGCGGATCGGGGCGCGCGGGCCATACTTCGGCGCCCCGATGCCGGCGGCGCCCAGCAGCAGGCAGACGCGGCCCCGGTGCCCCCGGAACGGCTCCAGCAGGGCCAACATCCGGGCGTCGTCGCCTCTCGGCTCGCCGGCGAGCGCCCAGGCCACCGTGTTCGGGACGTGGTAGTCGCCGACGCTCACCGCGTCCGGGTCCCCGTACGCGACCCGGACCACCTCGGCGGCCGTCCACGGCCCGATGCCGGCAATGGCGGTGAGTCGACGGGTGGCGTCGGCGGCGTCGGCGCTGCGCTCCAACCGGTCGGCGAGCGCGGCGGCGCGGCGCAGTGTGTCGGCCCGGCGTTGCTCCACGCCGAACGGGTGGAACACCCAGTACGGGGTGGCGGCCACCGCGGCGGCCTCGGGCGGCAGCAGCAGCGACGGCAACGGCCCGGGCGCCGGCTCCCGGAAGTGCCGCACGGTCGCCGCGTACGCCCGGTACGCCTCCTTGACGGTGACCTTCTGCTCGAAGACCACGCGCAGCAGCCGGGGAAAGACCTGCCCGGTGCGGGGCATCCGCAGCCCCCGGTGTTCCCGCGCCAGCCGGGCCACCAGCGGGTGCGCCCCGGCCAGTTCGGCGAAGCCGGTCAGGTCGTCGTGCAGCCCGGCGATCGCGTCGGCCCGCGCCACCACGTGCGCGGCGCCCGGCCCGTAGCCCTCGGCGACCAGGTCACCGGCGGACGCTCGGAGCGCCAGGGTGGCCGGCCCGTCCGGGGTGCGGGTGGCCCACCAGAAGGTGTCGCCGACGACGCGGGCGCACGGGTCGTACGGGGTGAACGTCAGCGCACGGACCGACGCCGCCAGCCGGTAGCCGACCGGCGGGCGCAGCACCCGGGTCGCGGCGGGTTCGGTGTCGGTCACCCCACTACTTTGCCAGGTCGCGGCGTGGTCACGGCCACCGCCGGCCCCGACGGGCACAACTGTGGCCGGCCGCGCCCTCCCCGGCTGCGACCGGCCACAGTTGTGCCCGTGGCGATCAGTACGAGTAGCCCGAGCCCCCGGCGTCGTTGGCGCCGCTGTCCGCGGGCGGCGCGACCGGCTTCGGCGTGGAGGTGGGCAGGCAGCTGAGGTTCTTCTTGCCGTCCGGCTGGACCACGAACCAGGTGCCGCCAACCGCCTGGCCCTTCCACTGGCCGGGCTTCTTGTCGCCGATGTAGCGGTAGACCGGCCAGCCGGCGATGGTGAGCTGACGGGTGCCGTCCTGGCGGGTCACGCTGCTGACCTTGTCGTCGGAGACGCCGGCGAGCTGCGGGTTGCCGTCGGTCAGCGCCGGCGGCCACACCTCGGCGCACTTGTCGACGCAGTTCGACGACGGCGGGTCGGCGGTGTCCTTGTCGAAGCGGTAGAGGATCCAGCCGTCCTGGTCGGTGACCACCTTGCCCATCCGGGCGACGCTCTTGCCGACCAGTTTCTCGGTCAGGTCGACGTTCGCGGGCGGCGCGTCGGCGGCGGCCGGTGGCGCCTCCGCGGACGCCGATGCCTCGGCTTCAACCGACGCGCTGGGCTCGGCCGCGGCGACGGCGACCGGCTCGGCCGCGCTCGAGTTCGCCCCGTCGTAACCTGCGGGAGCGCAGGCCGTTAGTGCGACCATCGCGCTCGCGACGATGACGGTCCGCTTCATCTGTGCCACGTGCCCTCCTCATTCTTGGCGTTTCACCCATAGGTACGGAAGGCAGGCTGTCAAGGTTGAAGTAACCACAGTGGTCAATTTCACGTGGATTGGTTGAACCGATTCGAGCGGGAATGCGTACGCACCCGATGCGGGGCTTCTCCGGCAACGACAGATCGGCGCCGGCCATTGTCACAAAGGCCGGCGCCGATCGGTACGCGAGACTACATCGGTAGCGTGACCAGCGGACTCGCCACACCGTTGGCGTCCACCGACTGCACCTGGAGTTGCTTGATGTCATCCACCGGAGCCGACGTCGACGCGCTCAACTCCAGACCCTGCGGTCGGGTGTTGGTGCCGTAACCGCCGTCCGGCACCGACCAGGTCGAAACGACCTCGGTGCTGGCGTTCTTCCGCACCACCACCAACCGGCAGACGCGCGGCCCGGGCAGCTTGCGCAGAACGAAATTGATCCGAGTCCCGTACTCCCGTTTCACCAGGAACATGGTCGTCTGCACACCTGTCGTGGGGTCGGTGGCCTCGACCTGGTCGCCCTCCTCCTCGGTGCCGCCGACACCCGGGCCGCTCGGCGGGGCCGTCGGCGCGCTCGTCGTCGGCTCGGCCGGCGCGCTCGGCGTCGAACCGGCGAGCGGCGCCGGGTCGCTGTCGGTCACGTTGACGAAGCCGTAACCGGTCAGACCGCCGAAGACCACCACCGCGGCGGCCGTCGCGAGCATCTGACGAAACCGGGTACGCCGCCGGTCGGCCCGCACCGCGCCCAGCGTCCGGTTGAGCAACGCCGGGTCGGTCGCCGTCTGCTCCAGCGCCATCATCGTCTCGCCGTCGATGTCGGAGAGCAGGCCGACCACCGGCACCATCGTCTCCAACTCGGCCGCACACGCCCAGCAGGTGGCGAGATGCTCCTCGAACCGCTCGGTGTCCTGCTCGTCGAGCACCCCGAGCGCGTACGCCGCGACGTCCATGTGGTCCGGCCGGCTCATTCTGTCACCCCCCGCTCCTGCAGAGCCGTGCGCAGCGCGCGCAGCGCGTAGTAGACCCTCGACTTGGCAGTGCCCAGTGGCAGCCCCAACTCCTCGGCTGCCTCCGGCACCGTCCGCCCCCGGAAGTACGTCGAGATCAGGATCTCCCGGTGCGACTGACTGAGCGTACGCAGCGCGTCCGCCACCGTCATGGTCCGCAGCACCCGGTCGGTGCTGTCCGCCTCGGCGAACGCGGTGAGGTCCCGGTCGTACGTCTCCGGCGGCCGGGCCTCCTGGCTGCGGTGCTCGTCGATGGCGATCCGACGGGCCACCGTGACCAGCCACGGCCGCAGCGACCCCTGCCCCTGCGTACCCAGGCGGTGCGCGTTGCGCCAGGCCCGCAGCAGCGTCTCCTGGACGATGTCCTCCGCGCGCTGCCGGTCCCCCCCGGTGAGACGCATGACGAACATCAGCAACGGGCCGGCGTGCTCGGCGTAGAGCAACCGGATCAACTGGTCGGAGTGGCTGGCCTCGGTTGTCGTCGCCTGATGGCGTCCGGGCGCCGGTCGCGGCGTCACCGGACCATTCTGGCGAGACGTCGCATGCGCGTCGACCCCCCGGGCAGACGACGTCGGCCGTGACGAGGACCGCGCCGACATCCAGTCCGCGCCGACCACGTCGCCATGCCAACCGGCCGCCACCGCGTGCATGCAGACCTCCGGGGTATCCGTGACCATCGCCGGCCCACGAAGCGGGCCGCCCGGTGGTACGCAGCAGCGCCCCGAGCGGATCAACGAACGGCGGAAATTTTTCCCCGCCGTCGTTGAGTGGACGGTCAGCGGCGGACGGAGAACAGGCCCGGTGGCGGTGGATCCGAGCCGGTGGCGTCGGCGTCGCGCACCACGGGCGCCCCGCCGGCGAAGCGGTCCAACTCGTCGCCGGCCACCACCCGACCAGGGAACCAGTCGCCGGCGGCGCGCCGGGTCAGCTCCGGCACCGGCGGCGCGGACCGCCCGGCGACAAGCACCAGATTTCCGTACCGGCGGCCCCGCAACACCGCCGCGTCGCTGACCAGGCAGGCCTGCGGCAACACCGAGCGGACCGTGGCGACCTGCCCACGCGCGTGCCGCAGCGGCGGACCGTCGGCCAGGTTCGCCAGATACCAGCCCGCCGGGCGGAGCACCCGGGCCACCTCGGCCGCGTACTCCGCCGAGGTGAGATGAGCCGGGGTACGGGCACCGGCGAACACGTCGGCGACCACCACGTCGTAACTGGCGTCCCGGGTGGCGGTCAACACGGCCCGCGCATCCTCCACCCGGACCCGCAGCCGGGCGTCGGACGGCCACGGCAGCACCCTGCGGACCAGCTCGACAAGCGCGCCGTCCACCTCGGCCACCCGCTGGGTGGAGCCGGGCCGGGTGACCGACACGTAGCGGGGCAGGGTCAGGGCCCCACCACCCAGATGCAGCACCCGCAGCGGCGCACCCGCCGGTGCGACCAGGTCCACCGCGGCGGCCAACCGCCGCACGTACTCGAACTCCAGGTGCGTCGGATCGGTCAGGTCGACGTGCGACTGCGGCGCGCCGTCCAGCAGCAGCGTCCACGAGCCGGCCCGGTCCGGGTCCGGCACCAGCTCGGCCTGCCCGGTGTCGACCTGCTCGACCACCCGGTCAGCCGCCCGCCTACGTCCCATTCCGACAAGTATCCGCGGTCAACGGGCCGCACGGGCCGCGGCGGTCAACGCGCGGTGCAGCAGCCGGGAATCGCCGAGCAGGGCACGCAGTCGACGCTCCAACCCGGCGATCGGGATCAGATTCTGTGGGGCCCGCGGGTCCTTGTACGGGGTGGAGGCGAAGCGGGGCAGCGTGACAAGCGACAGGTCCGCCAGCTCGATCGCCGCCTCGACGGGCAGGTCGGCCGAACACTCCACCCGGACGATGCCCGCCCACGGTGCGCCGATCGCCACCGGCAACCGCAAATACCACGACCAGCCACCCCAGGCGGTGCCCAGCCGGAACACCGGGGACCGCTCACCCGACGCCATACCCGTCACCACGGCCGTCAGCCGGGCATCCAGATACTGGCTGTGCTGGGTCTTGATGTAGCCCAGGGTGCGCGGCAACTGCCGGCGACTGCGCAACGGGCCGTCCACCACCAGCAGGTCACCGTCGACCCGGGCGGCGTCGGACACCGCCACCTCCAGCGCGGTCAGTGGGCCCTGCACGGCGGCCGGCAGCTTCGCCAACTCACCGGTGCCACCCACCCGGTGCACCGGGTAGCGGATCGCGCCGGCCACCACGTCCTGCGCCGACGGGCTCGCCGTGAACAGACCCCGACCGACCCGGGTGCCGGCCAACTGCGCCGCACCCCGGCCCAGGTCGCACCGAACCACCCCGGCCGCGTACGAGGCGGCCAGACCGGGGAACGACACCCCGTCGGCCTCCGCCGTCCAGATGCTCGCGTCGATCCGGCGGACCCCGTCGACGAGCAACACCACGTCGGGCGCCCGCACCCCCGGCCGTGTCCCGATCGCCCGCCAGTCCACCGCGGGCAGCTCCACGTCCGCGTCGACCTGCGCGCTGCTCGGCGCGGCCGGCCCGGCGGCCGACGCCTCGAACGACGCCCCGTACGCCGGATCCCACGAGTCGACGAAGAACGCGGCGTCGCTCACCGGCCGGACCGTCCCATCCGCGTCGCGCTCCTCGCGCTCACCGGCCGGTCCGTTCCACGCGCGCGGACCGCGCGTCCTTGCGCACCTCGAAGCGGACCGGGATGCGTTCGGCCAACGCCGGCACGTGGGTGACCACGCCGACCATCCGGTCGCCCCGGGCGGCCAGGTTTTCCAACGTGGCGGCGACCGTGTCCAGGGTCGCCGCGTCGAGCGTGCCGAAGCCCTCGTCCAGGACTATCGACTCCAGGCTCGCCGCCGTGGTCGACATCCCGGCGAGCTGCTCGGAGAGCGCCAACGCCAACGCCAGCGACGCCTGGAACGTCTCACCGCCGGAGAGGGTGCGCACACCCCGGCGCAGCCCCGCGTCGTGGTGGTCGACGACCACGAACTCGCCCTTGTCGTGCACCAGCTCGTACTGGCCGGAGGACAGCTCCCGCAGGATCCCCGACGCGCCGTCGACGAGCAGGTCCAACGCCTCGGCCAGCAACCACCGTTCGAAGTTGTTGGCCCGCAGGTGCCCGGCGAGCGCGCGCGCCACCTGCGCCTCCCGCTCGTGCCCGGCCCGCTGCTCGCGCAGCGTGCCGGCCTGCTCCCGGCGCTCCCGCAGCCGGCGTCGGTCGGCGTCGGCCCGCTCCACCGCCACGGTCGCCGCGTGCACCGGATCGTCGCCGACCGGCACGTCGGCGTCGGCGAAGATGCCGGCGATGCGCCGCCGCACCGCGTCGGCCACCGCCTCGGCCTCGGCGACCGCGACGGCCCGGCTCGCCCGGTCGGCGCGGCGGCGATCCGCCTCCGTGGTTGACCAACCGGTGAGCGCTGCCCAGGCGGCGGCCACGTCGTCCCGATCGGTCGCCGGTGGGCCGAACCGCGCCAACCCGTCCCGGGACGTGTCGAAGGCACGCCACGCCGCCCGCAGTCGCTCCTCGGCGGCATCCACCCCGGCCCGGGCCTGGCGCGCGGCCTCGCGGCCGGCCCGCACCGCGGTCGCCGCCTCCTCCAGCGCGCGCCGCAACCGGGCGTGCTCGGCCAACTCCCGGCGCAACACGGCCGGCTCGGCCGCGCCGGCGAGCTGCCCGTCCAACTCGGCCAGTCGGGCGTCCACCTGCTCCTGCCGGGCCCGCGCCTGCACCAGCAGGCGTTCCAGGTCACGCGCCGCCGCGTCCCGCTGCTGCACGGTCGCCTGCGCGGCCTTGGTCGCGGCCCGCGCCGCCTTGCCCGCCGCCGTCGCTGCCGCCACCGCCGAATCGGCAGGCACCGCCGGCACCCGCTCCACTGGCTGCTCGCAGACCGGGCAGGCCGCGCCGGCGTGCAGGTGCACCCGCAGGCTGACCGCCAGGTCGGTGGCCTTCGCCTCCTCGTGTGCCCGGAAGGCCGCCTCCAGCTCGGCGTCGGCCCGCTCGGCCGCCGCGCGGGCCACCGCCAGCGCGGCCACCGCCGTGGCGTGCTCGTCGTGCGCCACCCGCACCGCCGCGCGGACCGTGTCGGCCTCGCCGGACAAGCGGTCCCGATCGTCGTACGCCCGCAGTTGCAGTCGCACCGCGCTCTCGTCGCCGGCGGCGGCCAGCTCGCCGCGCAGCTTCTCCTCCCGCTCCTCGGCCAACGACACCGCGGTCGCCGCCGCCTCGGCGTCGGCCCGCGCCGCGGTGACCGCGCGGGCCACCTCGGCCACCCCACGCGGCGCGCGTACGCCGGTGAGGACGGCCAGCTCGTCGTCGAGGGCGGTGAGCGCCGCCTCGGCCTCCCGTGCGGTGACCCGGGCAGCCGCCAGCTCCGGCACCGCCTCGGCCACCGTGCCGGCCAGCTCGACCATCCGGTCGACCCGCGCGTCGGCCTCGGCCAACGCCTCGTCGTCCACGCCGGTCAAACCGGCGAGCACCTGGTCGACCGCCTCCAGCCGGGCCTCCGCCTGCGCGGCGCGCGCCGTCGCCTTCTTCTGCACATCCTCGTAGACGCCGAGGCCGAGCAGGTTGACCAGGATCTGCTGCCGGGTCGCCGGCTTGGCGTGCAGGAAGTCCGCGAACTGCCCCTGCGGCAGCACCACACAGCTGGTGAACTGCTCGTACGGCAGCCCGACCGCCTCCAGCACCGCCTGCTCCATCTCGGCGGGGGTGCCGGCCACCACCTCACCGAGATCGTCCGGGCTCAACCCGGTGTCCAGTTTGGTCACGTCGAAGCCGGCCGGCATGAGCTGCAACCCGGCGTTCGCGGTCTTCACGTTGCCCCGGCCGTCCCGGCGGACCACCCGGGTCGCCACGTACCGGGCGCCGCCGGACTCGAAGACCAACCGCACCCGCGCCTCGGTCGCCGACGGCGCGAGCGCGTTCGCCAACCCCCGCGCGCCACCCCAGCGGGGCACCATGCCGTAGAGGGCGAAGCAGATGGCGTCCAGCACCGTGGACTTGCCCGAACCGGTGGGGCCGATCAGCGCGAAGAAGTCGGCGTCGGTGAAGTCGACAGTGGTCTCGTCCCGGAAGACCGTGAACCCGGCCATGTCCAACCGCATCGGACGCATCAGTGATCGACCTCCTCGAAAAGCTCGTCGAAGAGCTCCCGGACACCCTCGTCGGCGTGGCCCCGGCTGTCCAGGTAGTCGGCGAACAACTCCCGCGGCGAACGCCCCGAGCGTTGCGCGATGCGGGCGCCGCTGCCCGGGGCGGTCAGCAGCTCCGGGTCGATCCGGATCTCCAGTGCCCGGGGGAGCAGCTCCTGCACCTCCTCGCGCAGACCGGCGCGGGGTTGCTCGCGCACGTACACCCGCAGCCAGGCGTCCGGCGCCTCGATCTCGGCGAGCTGGGCCAGGGTGCCCCGCACCGTGCGCAGCGCGCTCGCCGCGGTCACCGGCACCTCCCACACCCGGGCGGCGGTGCTGGCCGTCACCTCGACGATCGTCACCGAGGGAACGTTTTCCTGCTCACCGAAGTCGACGGCGAGCGGGCTGCCGCTGTAGCGCACCGGGCAGGGACCGATGACCCGCTGCGCCCGGTGCAGGTGACCCAGCGCCACGTAGTGCGCGGTGGACGGGAAGACGGTGGCCGGGACGGCGTAGCCCAGCACGGTGTGCGCGTCGCGTTCGCCGCCACCGGTGGCCGCGCCGGTCACCGTCAGGTGCGCGGTGACGAGGTGCACCCGGTCCGGCTCGGTGAAACTCTCGGTGAGCCGCCCCAGCACCCGGCCCAGGTGGTCGGCGTACGTCTGGTTGGTCTCCGCGGCGGTCAGCTCGTACATCTCCAGCGCGCGCACCGCGTACCGCTGGGACAGGAACGGCAGCGCGGCCAGCCGCCACCGCTCACCGCCGGCCGTGGTGCCGTCGATCACGTGCTCGTCGGGATCTTCTCGCACCCCGCCGCGCAGGGTGATGCCGGCGGCATCGGCCCACGGACGCAGCGCGTCCAGCGCGGGGCCGTTGTCGTGGTTGCCGCCGATCGCGACCACGTCCGCGCCGGTGCGCCGCAGCGCCGTCAACGCCCGGGTGACCAGCCGGGTCGCCTCCGAGCTGGGCGCTGCGGTGTCGTAGAGGTCACCGGCGACGATCACCAGATCCGGCTGCTCGGCGCGGGCGATCTCGATCACCCCGGCCAGCACGGCCTTGTGCTCGTCGGCCCGGGACTGCCCCTTGAGCACCTTTCCCACGTGCCAGTCGGAGGTGTGCAGGATCTTCATGGCTGTGCCGGCCCCTACCTAGAACGGGATGTCGTCGTCGGTGCTGCCGCCGCCGGAGCCCACCACGGCGAACGGGTCGGCGGACTGCGTGATCGAGCGCAGCGTCTCCGATGGCGCCCGGCCCGCCTCGGAGACCCGGGTCGCCCAGGCCGGGAACGGGAACTCCAGGCAGAGCGGCACCGGGATGTCCGGCTGGTTGACGAACATCGTGCCCGGCTTGGCCAGCAGCGCCCGCTGCCGCTGCGCCGGCGGGAGGAAGCCGTACTCCGGGCGGGACGCCTCGGCCGGGTCGAGCCGGCCGACCACCCGGATCGCCGAGTTGGTGACGATGCGCCGCTCCACCTCACTCGCCGTCTGCTGCGCGCCGATCAGGATCACCCCGAGCGAGCGGCCCCGCTCGGCGATGTCGAGCAGGACCTCCTTGATCGGGGAGGAGCCCTCCCGGGGCGCGTACTTGTTGAGCTCGTCGAGGACGACGAACAGCAGCGGCTTGGCGGTGCCGGACTTCTCCTTGCGCTCGAACTCGCTCTTGAGCGTCACACCCACCACGAACCGCTGCGCGCGGTCCGGAAGGTTGTGCAGGTCGACCACCGTGACCTGGGCCGATTCGCTGGTGTTGATCGAGTGGGGGCGGCGGGTGGCCAGGTCGCCACGGATCAGCCGGGCCAGGTCCTTCTTGCTGCCGATCAGCCGTCGGGCGAACGCGTTGACGGTGCCCAGCCCCACCGCGCTGCCGGCCCAGTCGGAGCGGGTCTCGTCGTCGTTGAGCGCGTCGACGATGTGGTCCACCAGGTCGCCGTAGGAGCCGAGCCGCACCCCGTCGATGCTCACCCCGCCGTCGGCCGGCTGGGCGTAACGCGCCAGGTGCGCGGCCACCGAGTGGACCACCATCGTGTACTGCTGGCGCTCGTCGTCGGCATCGGCGAAGACGTAGGGCAGCAGGCGGTCGGCGCAGAACTCGCTGAGCGTCCAGTAGAACGAGTCGACCCCGGTGAGGCGGCTGCTCACATCCGGCGTGCCGGCCGCGTCACCGACGCGGGGCGGGGCGTACACCCGCACGTCGGGGAAGGCGCCGGCGCTCAACCCGAGCTTCGCGTACGCCGCGCGGGTCGGCTCGTCGAGACGGGTGTTGGGGTGGTCGAGGAAGAGCAGGTCCTCGCCCTTGACGTTGAAGATCAGCGCCTTGGCGTTCACCGCGTCGCCGCCCAGCACGCCGGAGCGGAAGACCGAGTAGAGCAGGAAGGTCGCGAAGCTGGTCTTGGTGGCCACCCCGGAGATGCCGGAGATGGAGACGTGCGCGCCCCGGCTGCCGTCGAGGAAGTCGGCGTTGAGGTAGACCGGGACGCCGTCGCGACCCATCCCCATCGGGATGCGCCGCTCCATCCGGTCGAAGTGCAGCGCCCGCGCCCGGGCGTCACCCTCGGCCCGGTGCACCACGGCGCCCGGGGTCGGCGGCACGTACAGCTCCGGATCGACACGCGTCGTGGTGATCTCGGCCGCCTCCTGCACCTGCGCGGGCAGCGTGCCGTCCGCGATGGCGAACACGTCGGAGTCGAACTGGGCGCCCTCGTGCCGAGCACGGACCTGGGTGACGACGCCGGCGATCGTCACCGGCTCCCGGTTGGGCAACTCGCGCCGGGTGACCACCACGTCGTCGAGCTGGAGATAACTGCCGGGCGCCACGGCCGTCCAGAACTGCAACGGGGTGGCGTCGGCGGTGCCCAGCACCCGCCCGACCGCCTCGCCAGGACTGTCGAGGTCGGCGTCGGTCATCGGGCGTTTCGGGTCGGTCGGGCAGCACGGTCGGGAACCATGCTGTGCATCCTGCCCGAGGAGTACGACAGGTCGCCACGCGACGCGTCGGACGACACCCTGCTCCGTCCCGCCGCTGACGCTGGGTGCCCGGCCGCGAACACGGTGTCGCGATCCGCGTGACTCGGGTACGTCGCCGATGCCCGACACTCAACCTCGGGGCCGGCGGCCGCGTTATCCAGACATGGAGCCCGCATGAGTGACGACTTCGACGTCTTCGTTTCGACAAGTGGTCCTCGGCTCCTGCGTTTCGCCGTTCTGATCACCGGACAACGAGCGGACGCCGAGGACCTGTTGCAGGAGGTCCTGGTGCAGGCGTACCCACGCTGGCGGACGGTGCGGGAACGACAGCCGGAGGCCTACCTGCGCCGCGCCATGACCAATCGCCTGATCAGCCGCTGGCGCTCACCGTGGAGTCGACGTCGGGTCGCCGAGCTGCCGGATGACCTCGCTCACCCGGACGAGTCGGGTCGGGTGGACGATCGCGAACTGCTGCTGGACGCGCTGCGTCAACTCCCACCCCGGATGCGGGCCGTCGTCGTGCTCCGGTACTGGCTCGGTTGCACCGAGGCGGAGACGGCTGCCGAACTGGGCTGCTCCGCCGGGTCGGTGAAGAGCCAGGCGTCCCGTGGCCTGCGCCGACTGCGGGCTGGTCTGGAAGGCGCCGGCGCGATCCCGATCGACGTCGCGGAGGGGAACCATGCGTGACCACGAGGTCGCCGAACTGCTCGATCGCGCCGTCGCCGACGTCGAGTTGCCGGCGGGCTTCACCACCCGGGTCGTCGCCGGCAGCCGGAACCGGCGACGGCGACGACTCCTGCTCGGCGGGGGTGCGCTTGCCGTCCTGGTGGCGCTCGCGACCCCGCTGGTGCCAGCGAACCGACCGGCCGGCCGGGGGACCAGCGTCGTGGATCCCCGTGTCGAGCCCGGGGTCCTGGCCGGCATCGTCGGCGCCGACGGCACGCCCGCCACGGCGGAGCGGGTGGTCGCGGTGGGTCGGGCCGGCACGGAGACGCTCGTGGTGCTGCGCCGTGGCGCGCGGGCGGAGGAGTCGACGGCGGGGGGACAGGCGGCCGAGGTGTGGATCGCGCCCGATGGCGGCGACCCGCGCCGGGCACTCGACTACCTCTCGTACGACCTGGGCTGCCTCGACGGTGACCAGGTCTGCGCGGAGGTCCGGTCCACGGGTGGCGGGCTGGGGCTGGCGGTCGCCTACCGCTCGGGCGACCGGTTCGTCGTCCTGGCACAGGCGCCCGAGGGCCGCACGATCGAGGTGGTCGCCGACGGGGTGCGCCATCCGGTCGGCGCGGCGCCGCACGGCGCGGTGGTCGAGGTGGTCGCCGACGAACCGTACGACGACGTGCAGGTGTGGGCCACCGTGGCGGATGGCCGGCGGTACCGGATCGTGTGGGAGCCCGGTGCCGTGCTGACGGGCTGAGTCACGGGCGGGCGTGGCGGAGCATGAGCACGCCGTCCTCGGCGGCGAGCACGTGGCGCAACGGCAGGTGCCGGGGCGGCGCGGTGTCGCCGGCGGTGATCCGGCCCGACCCCGGCCCCGCGAGCAGGGGCGAGACGGTCAGGCACAACTCGTCCACCAGATCGGCGGCGGTGAGCGCGCCGAACAGGTGCGGGCCGCCCTCGCAGAGCAGTTGGGTGAGCCCGCGTCGGTGCAGTTCGGCGAGGCCGGCGGCCAGGTCGACCCGCTCGGTGCCGCGGCGCAGCAGGTCGGCGACGTCGGTCAGGCCGGGCGGCGGCTCGGCGTCGGCGTGGGTGAGCACGATCGGTCGGGTCGGCGCGTCGGCGAACGCGGCCTGCGCCGGATCCAGGTCCAGCGAGCCGGAGACGACCACGAGCGTGGGGTACTCGGCCAGCCCGTGCTCGCGTCGCCAGGCACGGCGCCGCTCGTCGAGGCGGATCGCGCGGTATCCCTCGTGGCGCAGTGTGCCCGCGGCCACCACCAGCGCGTCGCAGAGCATCCGCAGCAGCGCGAACACCCGCTTGTCCGGCTGGCCGGAGAGGCCCGCGGAGTAGTCGTCCACGCTGACCGCGCCGTCCAGGCTGGTGACGAAGTTGACCCGCAGGCGGGGCTCGTCCGCCCGGTGGTAGAGGGCGGTCAGCGCGGCGTCGTCGAGTGGTTGCGTCGACGGCTCGGGCCAGAGCCGTCGGATCGGAATTCCGACGGTCATTCGCCGGCCGGACCGGTGACCGGAGGGGTCGGTTCGGCGGTACGGTGCTGACAGTCGCACCAGTTCCGGCCCGGGCACTCGTCGTGCCGCCGGGCCCGGCACGCTCGGCAGATCATGCTCGCAGCCTAAGCCGCGGGAGGACAGGACAGGATGCCGCGTCAGATCTTCCAGCTGAAGATGTCCCTCGCCGGCGTCCGCCCGCCGGTGTGGCGACGGGTCCTCGTGCCGGCCGGCTACACGCTGGACCGGCTGCACCGGGTGGTGCAGCACGCGATGGGGTGGCGCGACTGCCACCTGCACTCGTTCGAGATCGACGCCATGCCGTACGGCGAGCCCGACCCGGACGGGGAGTTGGCGCTGCACGACGAGATGGACGTGCGGTTGGACGCGGTGCTTGGCAAGGGCAGCAGGTTCTCCTACACCTACGACTTCGGCGACTGGTGGGAGCACGACCTGGTCGTGGAGGACGCGCTGACCGCGGACCCCGACGAGCGGTACCCGGTCTGTCTGGACGGTGAGCGGGCCTGCCCGCCGGAGGGTGTCGGCGGGCCGCCGGGCTACCAGGCGCTCCTGGTCGCGTTGGCCGACGACGGCGCCGCGGCCGGCCCGGTCGATCCCCGGCACGCGACGCTGCGCGACTGGGCCGGGTCCACATTTGACCCGTCCCGGTTTGACCCGGATCGGACCACCACCCTGCTCCGCCGCTTCTGCTGAAATCGACGCAGGCCGAGGCTTGATTGGGGGCCCCGGTGGAGCGGTAACGATCTGGGAACGCTCCCAACACCCTATTGACACCCCCGTTACCTGTCGGCAATCTCATGGGAGCGCTCCCGGAGGTGGCATGGGTCACTCACACACCCTGGCGTGGCGCGATGAGCACCCCCCCACCACACACATCAGCCTCACCACCGGAAAGAGGGGTCAGCGAATGAGTGTCACCACGCGGCGTACCCGCCTGGCGGCCGCTGCCCTGGCCGCGATCACCGCGGTCAGCGGTCTCGCAGCCTGCGGCAACGACGACGACAAGCCGGCGGCCGGCGAGAAGCCGACCAAGCTGGTCGTCGACACCTTCAGCGAGTTCGGCTACGACGAGCTCGTCAAGCAGTACGAGAAGGACACCGGCATCAAGGTCGAGCTGCGCAAGACCGCGCAGCTCAGCGAGTACCGGCCGAAGCTGGTCCGCTACCTGGCCACCGGCAAGGGCGCGGCGGACGTCACCGCCCTGGAAGAGGGCATCCTCAACGAGTTCAAGACCAACCCGAAGAACTGGGCCGACCTCAACCCCCTGATCGCCGACCACTCCAAGGAGTTCCTGCCCTGGAAGTGGGAGCTGGGCAAGGCGCAGGACGGTCGGCTGATCGGCCTTCCGACCGACGTCGGCAGCCTCGCCGTCTGCTACCGCAAGGACCTGTTCCAGGCCGCCGGTCTGCCCACCGAGCGCGACCAGGTGTCGGCGCTCTGGCCGGACTGGAAGGGCTTCCACGACGCCGGCCTGAAGTACAAGCAGGGCAGCGGTGGCAAGGCGTTCGTCGACTCGATCACCGCCGTCTCCAACGGTGTGATGTTCCAGGGCAACGGTGACCTGTTCTACGACAAGGAAAACAACATCATCGCGGACACCAGCCCCGCGGTGAAGAACGCGTGGGACACCGCCACCTCGATGGCGGACATCTCCGCCAAGGCGCAGACCTGGTCGCCGGAGTGGTCGGGTGGCTTCAAGCAGGGCACCTTCGCGGTCACCTTCTGCCCGTCCTGGATGCTCGGCATCGTGTCGGACAACTCCGGTGCGGCCAACAAGGGCAAGTGGGATGTCGCGGCCGTTCCGGGCGGCGGCGGCAACTGGGGTGGCTCGTGGCTCGCGGTTCCGGAGCAGAGCAAGTACCCGAAGGAGGCGGCGAAGCTCGCCGAGTACCTGACCAACGCGAAGAGCCAGGTGGACGCCTTCAAGCTCAAGGGCCCGCTGCCCACGAACCTGGAGGCGCTGAAGAACGACGCGTTCCTCAGCTACACCAACGAGTACTTCAGCAACGCGCCGACCGGCAAGATCTTCGGGGAGAGCGTCGCCAAGATCCAGCCGACCTACCTGGGTCCGAAGCACCAGGCGGTGAAGGAGAACGCGTTCGAGCCGGCCCTGCGGGCGTTCGAGAACGGGCGGGCCGACAAGGCGAAGGCCTGGGAGCAGTTCACCAAGGACGCCAAGACTCAGGGTGCCTTCTGAGTGAGTGATTCCCTGCCGGTGGCGTTCGGGGGTTCCCGGACGCCACCGGCCGGTCCCCTCCGCGTAGCGCCCTGCGCGAGGGCCCCCGGGCCTCGCCGGAAAAGGAAATTCGCATGAGCCTGTCGGCCACGACGGCACCGCCGTCGCCAGCAGCACCGCCTTCTCCCGACGTCTCTTCCCGACGTAGCCGGGCAAGGTTACTCAACCGTCTCGACGTCAAGTACTCGCCGTACCTCTACATCGCCCCGTTCTTCCTGATCTTCGGCGTGTTCGGGTTGTACCCGATGCTGCGTACCGTCTGGATGTCCCTGCACGACTGGGACATGATCGGCGACCACTCGTTCATCGGCTTCGACAACTACACCCGGCTCGTGTCCGACGAGTACTTCTGGAACGCCCTCGTCAACACGTTGGGCATCTTCGCCCTGTCGACGATCCCGCAGTTGTTGCTCGCCCTCTTCCTGGCGAACCTGCTCAACCGGACCTTCCTGCGCGCCAAGACCTTCTTCCGGATGGCCATCTTCGTGCCGAACGTGGTGTCGGTGGCCGCGGTCGCGATCGTCTTCGGAATGCTGTTCCAGAAGGAGTTCGGCCTGTTCAACTGGCTGCTCAGCCTCGTCGGTGTCGACGCGGTCGACTGGGACGGGCAGCGGTGGAGCTCCTGGTTCGCCATCTCCACGATGGTCAACTGGCGGTGGACCGGTTACAACACCCTGATCCTGCTCGCCGGCATGCAGGCGATCCCGAAGGACCTCTACGAGGCCGCGGCGATCGACGGCGCGAGCCCGTGGCGGCAGTTCTGGCAGATCACCCTGCCGATGCTCAAGCCCACCTTCATCTTCGTGGTCATCCTCTCCACGATCGGCGGCATGCAGCTCTTCACCGAGCCCCTGCTCTTCGCCAACGGCAACATCCTCGGCGGCGACCAGCGGGAGTTCCAGACGCTGGCCATGTACATGTACGAGATGGGCATCGAGAACCTGAGCACCGCCGGTTACGGAGCCGCTGTCGCCTGGGCGATCTTCATGATCATCGTCGTGGTGTCGCTGTTCAACTTCCTACTCGTCCGCCGCTCGGCGAAGTGAGGAGAGATCGATGACCTCGGCCTCCCAGCGCCTGTGGCGCACAAGTCCGCTGACCTACGTCGCGCTCGTCCTGGCGGCGCTGCTGTCGATCTACCCGTTCTACTACATGCTGGTGATCGCCACTCGCAGCCTGGACCAGATCAACGACGTGCCGCCACCGATCACCCCGGCCGGCGCGTTCGGTGACAACTTCCAGCGGGTGCTCGACAACGACGCCGCCAACTTCTTCACCGGCATGATGAACTCGGTCATCGTCTCCTCGGTGGTCACCCTGTCGGTGGTGCTCACCGGTTCGCTGGCCGGGTTCGCCTTCGCCAAGCTGCGGTTCCGGGGCAGCAACGCCCTCCTGCTGACGATCATCGTCACCATGATGATCCCGACCCAGATGGGGCTCATCCCGCTCTGGAGCATGATGCAGGACCTGGGCTGGTACGACACCCTCTACGCGGTCACCGTGCCGTTCCTGGTCACCGGCTTCGGCGTGTTCATGATGCGGCAGTACGCCACCCAGGCGATCTCCGACGAGCTGATCGAGGCCGGTCGGGTCGACGGGGCGAGCACGTTCCGGATCTACTGGAGCATCGTGCTGCCCGCGCTGCGCCCCGCCGCCGGCGTCCTCGGTCTGCTGACCTTCATGGAGACCTGGAACTCGTTCATCTGGCCGTACGCCATCCTCACCCCGGAGAACCCGACCCTGCAGGTCTCGCTCTCCTTCCTGTCGTACGCCTACTACACCGACTACTCCCAGGTGTTCGCCGCCACCGCGATCGGGACCATCCCCCTCGTGCTCGTATTTCTCGTGTTCGGCCGCCAGATCATCGGCGGGATCATGGAAGGTGCCGTCAAGTCGTGAGCAACCCCGCCAGCCCCAACGCCGTCGACGTTCTCGACGACCGTCCCGGGCTGACCTTCCCACCCGGATTCCTGTGGGGGGCCGCGACAGCGGCATACCAGATCGAGGGGGCTGCGGCCGAGGACGGCCGTACCCCGTCGATCTGGGACACCTTCAGCCACACCGACGGTCGGGTCGTCGCCGGGCACACCGGCGACGTCGCGTGCGACCACTACCACCGGCTCGGCGGCGACGTCGCCCTGATGGCGGAGCTGGGCCTCAAGTCGTACCGTTTCTCGGTCTCCTGGTCCCGGGTGCAGCCCGGCGGCACCGGCGCGGCCAACCCACAGGGGTTGGACTTCTACCGCCGGCTGGTCGACGAGTTGCTGGCCAACGGCATCGAGCCGTGGCTGACCCTCTACCACTGGGACCTGCCCCAGCCGCTGGAGGACGCCGGCGGCTGGCCGGCCCGGGACACCGCGGCCCGCTTCGCCGACTACACGACGCTGCTGGCCGACGCGCTCGGTGACCGGGTGCGCTACTGGACCACGCTGAACGAGCCGTGGTGCTCGGCGTTCCTCGGCTACGGCTCCGGTGTGCACGCACCCGGCCGCACCGACGGCGCGGACGCGGTGCGCGCCGGGCACCACCTGATGCTCGGTCACGGCCTGTCCGTGCAGGCGCTGCGGGCGGCCCGGCCGACCGCCGAGGTGGGCGTGACGGTGAACCTCTACCCGGTCGACCCGGCCAGCGACGCCCCGGCGGACGTGGACGCCGCCCGCCGGATCGACGGGTTGGCCAACCGGTTCTTCCTCGACCCGCTGCTGCGGGGGTCGTACCCGGAGGACCTGGTGGCCGACCTGAGCACGGTGACCGACTTCGGCCACGTGCGCGACGGCGACCTGGCGACCATCGCCACGCCGCTGGACCTCGTCGGGGTCAACTACTACAGCCGGCACGTGGTCGCCGCGGCGACCGAGGGCGCCGCGACCGACCCGGCGCCCTCCTGCTGGCCGGGCAGCGAGGACGTCCGGTTCGTCACCCGTGGCGTTCCGGTGACCGACATGGGCTGGGAGATCGACGCCCCGGGCCTGGCCGAGACGCTGCGTCGGGTGCACGATTACACCGACCTGCCGCTGTACGTCACCGAGAACGGCTCCGCGTTCGTCGACTCGGTGGTCGACGGGCAGGTCGACGACGTCGATCGGCTGGCCTACTTCGACGCCCACCTGCGCGCCGCGCACGAAGCGATCAACGACGGAGTTCCCCTGCGGGGATACTTCGCCTGGTCGTTGATGGATAATTTCGAATGGGCCTGGGGTTACACCAAGCGGTTCGGCATGATCCACGTCGACTACGACAGCCAGGTCCGCACCCCCAAGTCCAGCGCCAAGTGGTACGCCTCGGTGATCCGGCGCAACGGTCTGGCCGCACAATAGGCTCGGGCCAGCCATCAGGACGGTCCTGGCGTCCACCTCTAGCAGGTGGCGCCGGGTCCGCCCGCCGTCGGAGGAGCAGACGATGACAACGCAGCGCACCCGGTCGCTCGGGCGCCCGACCCTCGATGCGGTCGCGGCGCGCGCCGGTGTCGGTCGGGGCACGGTCTCCCGCGTGGTCAACGGCTCGCCGCAGGTCAGTCCGGAGGCCCGGGCCGCGGTCCAACAGGCCATCGCCGAGCTGGGGTACGTGCCGAACCGAGCCGCCCGCGCGCTCGTCACCCAGCGGACCGACTCCGTCGCGCTCGTGGTGTCCGAGTCCGGTGAGCGGGTCTTCACCGAGCCGTTCTTCGCCGCGATCGTCCGGGGGATCAGCTCCGGCCTGCTGGAGACGCCGATGCAGCTCTGGCTGGCCATGGCGCAGTCGCCGGTGGAGCGGGAGCGGGTCGAGCACCACCTGACCAACCAGCACGTCGACGGCGTACTGCTGTTGTCGCTGCACGACTCCGACCCACTGCCGACGCTGCTGGAGGAGCGCGGCCTGCCCGCGGTCCTCGGCGGTCGGCCCGCCCGCATGCTCCAACCGGGCGCCCAACCGGCCTGGTTCGTCGACGTGGACAACGTTGGCGGGGCCCGGCAGGCGGTCGAGTACCTGGCGATGCAGGGGCGACGTCGCATCGCCACCATCGCCGGCACCCAGGACATGGGCGTCGGCCTGGCCCGCCTGGCCGGCTACACCGAGGCGGTGAAGGCCACCGGGGCCGGCGTCAACCCCGACCTGATCGCGTACGGCGACTTCAGCGAGGGCAGCGGCGCGAGCGCCATGCGCCGACTGTTGGACGTCTGCCCGGACCTGGACGCGGTATTCGTCGCGTCCGACCTGATGGCGTTCGGCGCGCTGCGTACGCTGCGTGAGGCTGGCCGGCGGGTGCCGGAGGACGTCGCGGTGATCGGCTTCGACGACGCGACGATCGCCCTGCGGGCGGATCCGCCGCTGACCACTGTCTTCCAGCCGGTGGAGGAGATGGGCCGGCAGATGGCCCGCCTGCTGGTGGCCCGGATCCGCGGCGAGGACCTGTCGGCCACACACATCCTTCTGGACACCCAGCTGGTCCACCGCGCCAGCGCCTGACCCCCACCCCCGGGGTTTCTCCGTTGATCATGGAGTTGTTGCCGTGACACGCCGATGTGGCGGGCAATAACCTCATGATCAACGAGGGGGGTTACCCGGCCCAGCGGCGGAGTTCGCGCTTGGCCAGGGAGTTGCGGTGGACCTCGTCGGGGCCGTCGGCCAGGCGTAGTGTGCGGGTCTGCGCCCAGAGGGCGGCCAGCGGAGTGTCCTGGCTGACGCCGGCGCCGCCGTACCCCTGGATGGCCTTGTCGATCACCCACTCCGCCATCGCCGGGGTGCCGATCTTGATGGCCTGGATCTCGGTGTGTGCGCCCTTGTTGCCGACGGTGTCCATCAGCCAGGCCGTCTTCAGCACCAGCAACCGGGCCTGCTCGATGCGCACCCGCGACTCGGCGATCCACTCCCGGACCACGCCCTGCTCCGCGAGGGGCCGGCCGAACGCGACCCGCTCGTTGGCCCGGCGGCAGAGCAACTCCAGGGCCCGTTCGGCCATTCCGATCAATCGCATGCAGTGGTGGATCCGGCCCGGACCCAGCCGGGCCTGTGCGATGGCGAAACCGGTGCCCTCGGTGCCGATCAGGTTCGCCGCGGGCACCCGGACGTCGGTGAAGTCGATCTCGGCGTGCCCGCCGTGTGAGCCGTCGGTGTAGCCGAAGACGGTCATGCCCCGGCGCACGTGCACCCCGGGGGTGTCCCGGGGGACCAGCACCATGCTCTGCTGGCGGTGCCGGTCGGCGTCGGGGTCGGTCTTGCCCATCACGATGAAGATCTCGCAGCGCGGGTCCATCGCGCCGGACGACCACCACTTGCGTCCGTTGATCACGTACTCGTCGCCGTCGCGGGTGATCCGGGTGGCGATGTTCGTGGCGTCGGAGGACGCCACGTCCGGTTCGGTCATGCAGAACGCGGAACGGATCTCGCCCTCCAACAGTGGCATCAGCCAGCGCTGCCGCTGCTCTTCCGAGCCGAACTCGGCAAGCAGCTCCATGTTGCCGGTGTCCGGCGCCGCGCAGTTGACCGCCTCGGGCGCCAGGTGCGGGCTGCGCCCGGTCAACTCGGCGAGCGGAGCGTACTGGAGGTTGGTCAGCCCGGCGCCGTAGCGCGGGTCGGGCAGGAACAGGTTCCACAGGCCGCGCTTGCGGGCCTCCGCCTTCAGCTCGGCCAGGACCGGGGTACGCGACCACGGGTCACCGGCGGCCACCTGCTCGGCGTGCACCGCCTCGGCCGGGTAGACGTGCTCGGTCAGGAACCGGGCCAGCTCGTCGCGCAGCTCCTCGGTCCGGCTGTCGAATGAGAAGTCCATCACCGCTCCCTGGCAGCGGTCAGCCCGTGCGCGACCAGCGGTGCCACCATCTCGCCGATCCGGTCGAAGCCCTCGCCGAGCGTCTGCCCGAGCGTGTGGCGGTAGTGGATGCCCTCGCAGATGACCGCGAGCTTGAAACAGCCGAGCGCCACGTGCCAGTGCAGCGGGCCGACGTCCACGTCGCTGCGCCCGGCGTACCTGTCGAGCAGCTCGCCGCCGGTAGGGAAGCCGGCGCGCGGGCCGAGCCCGTCGGCGACCGGGTTGCCCTCGGCCGTGTCGCTGCCACCGAGCACGTCCCAGTACGTCAGGAGCAGCCCCAGGTCGGCGAGCGGGTCGCCGAGGGTGGCCATCTCCCAGTCGAGGACGGCGTGCACGGCCACCGGGTCGGCCGAGGCGAGGAGATTGTCCAACCGGTAGTCGCCGTGCACGATCCGGCCGGCGTTCGCGCCCTCCGGGGCGGTCGCCGCCAGCAGGTCACGCAGCTCGTCGATGCCGGGCAGCTCCCGGCTGCGCGAGCGGTC
Organism: Micromonospora sp. NPDC049175; assembly: GCF_043197345.1. Taxonomy (NCBI): domain Bacteria; kingdom Bacillati; phylum Actinomycetota; class Actinomycetes; order Micromonosporales; family Micromonosporaceae; genus Micromonospora; species Micromonospora sp. NPDC049175. Next base: position 131,631 of record NZ_JBICSY010000013.1, read on the forward strand.
GAGCTGCCCACCCCAGCGGCGGACCTGCCGGGCCAGGTAGCCCTCCGGGCGGCCGAAGTCGCCGAGCCCGACCGCGGCCGGCTCGACGCTGTGCAGTGCGGCGAGCGTGTCCATCATCGCCATGGCGAGGGCCCGACGTCGGTCGTCGCCGAGCGGGTCGGTCTGCGCGCGGGCGCGGAACACCTCGCCGGGCATCCGCTCCATCAGGTAGAAGGGCGCGCCGATCACCTCGGGGTCGGCGCAGAGCAGCAGCGCGCCCGGGACCGGCACCTCGGTCGGCGCCAGCGCCGAGATGACCCGGAACTCGCGGGCCATGTCGTGCGCGGTCGCCAGCACGTGCCCGAGCGGAGGGCGGCGCAGCACGACCTCCCGGTCGCCGGCGCGCAGCAGGTAGGTGAGGTTGGACTTGCCGCCCGCGATCAGGTCGGCCCGCAGCGGCCCGACCGCCAGCTCGGGTCGGTGCTCGGCGAGGTAGCCGGCGAGCCGGTCCAGGGAGAGCCCGGCGGGAGAGGCGGGAACGGCGCCCGGTCGCGACGCATTCACGGCCGGATCACTCATCCGACTAGTTGATGGCAGCTCGCTCACGTTGTCAAGGTCAGATTTTCCCCTCGGGACATGCCTCGGCAACAGGGACGAAATGGTCAACCGGCAGGCTGTATCGCAGCCTGCCGGCCGCTTATCGCCGGCCCGCCGAGCGGAGGGACAGACATGTTGCTGCGAGTTCGGGTCACCCTGCCGGACCGTCCGGGCACGCTCGGCCAGGTCGCCCGCACGCTGGGCGTCTCCGGTGCGGACATCGTCCAGGTGGTGGTCCTCGAACGACTCGGCGGACGCGCGGTGGACGACTTCACTGTCGTCTGGCCGGGCGCCGCCCGGGTGGAGCGGCTGCTGGCTGGCCTCGCGGCGATTCCGGGCGTGCGGGTGGACGGCGTGTGGCGGGCGATCGGCGCGCCCACCACCACCGGCCAGGACGCGGAGCTGTTGGCCCAGGTCGCCGCCAACCCGGCCGACGGGCTGGCCACCCTCGTCGACGCGGTCCCCGGGCTGCTGGCGGCCGACTGGGCCGTCGCCGCCGTGGTGCCTGTCGACTGGGCCTCCCGGTCCGGCAGCGGCGGGGCGACGGTGGGGCACGCGAGCTGGCGTACCCCGGTGCCTCTGCGGTTGCCGGAGGTGACCCCGCTGCGCGGTCGGGCGATGACCACGCCCGACGGCACCCACCACGCGATCGCGCCGTTCGGCCGGGCGGGCCTGGTGCTCGTTGTCGCCCGGGAATACAGCGACACCCTCTGCGCCGCCAACTTCCACAGCACCGAGGTCGACCGGCTCACCCAACTGGTCCGGGCCAGTGCGGTGATCCTCGGCGACCGGCTGGACCTGGTCGGCGCGCCGCCGGTGGTCGCCGGCCCCTGACCGGCCGGCGAGTTCCCGGGCGCGACACCGCCGGGCAATCGGGCGGCAACAGCCGGCGACGAGGCTCTGCGGTGGGAAGGGAGCCAACCATGACGTTGTGGCGGATTCGAGCGACGGTGGACGACCGACCGGGTTACCTGTCGGTGCTCACGGCGAGCCTCGCGTTGCGCGGGGTCAACATCCTCACCGTGCAGGTGCAACCAACCGAACAGGGCGCGGTGGACGACTTCCTGGTCGACGCTCCGGACGCGCTCGACGAGGCGGGCCTGATCGCCGCCGTCGAGCGCGGTCGGGGCCGGGACTGCTGGGTGGCGCGCAGCGAGGCGCGCGGCCTGGCCGACCAGCCGACCCGGGTGCTCGGGCTGGCCAACCGGCTGGTGCGCGACCCGGACGCCACGGGCGAGGCATTGCGGACCCTGCTCGGCGCCGACTCGGTCACCTGGCGACCCGCGTCGACGGGCGTCGACCAGGGGATCGCCGGCGCCACCATGACGTTGGCCGATCCGGCGGGCGGCTCGTTCGCGCTGCGCCGGGCCGCGCCCGCCTTCACCCCGGCGGAGTACGCCCGGGCGCAGGCCCTCGTCGAGTTGGCCGCCACCGTGACGCGTCGGGCCGCGGAACAGGTCACCCTGGTGCTGCCCGACGGGGCCGAGGTGGCCGTCCGGCCGGGCTGCGCGCACGACCTGTCCGGCGTCGTCGAACTGCACGAGACGTGCTCCGCGCGGAGCCGGCACCGGCGTTACCTGGGCGGTGCGCTGCTGCCGCGGCCAGCCCGACTGCGTCGTCTGCTGGAGCCGGGGCGAGGGTTGACGCTCGTCGCCACGACCACCGGTGCCGACGGCGCGGCGGAGTCGGTGGTGGCCATGGCGAACCTGCTCGGCGAGGGCGACGAGGCCGAGGTGGCGCTGCTGGTGCGTGACGACTGGCAGCGGCGGGGGCTCGGCTCGGCGTTGCTGCGCCGGTTGGCCCGGCACGCCGACGCCGCCGGCTACGCGGCGCTGGTGCTGCACGTCCAGGCGGAGAACACCCCGATGCTGCGCACACTGCGGCGGCTGGACCGGCCCAGCTCGGTGGAGCGCGACGGCGCGCTGCTCACCCTCACCGTCCCGCTCGCCGTCGCGGCCCTGACCCGCCCGCGCTGACCGACCTCTGACCGTCCGTCCGGCCGACTCCCACGGCGTGCGTCGTCTGAGGCAGCGGGCGGCGGCCCAGAACGCTCCCGCTCGTTCGGCGTCGGACGCGCCCAGGGAGAGCTGCGCGATCATCGCCATCCACCGACGGGACCCCTTCACAAATCGATGACGGGCGCATTACATTGTCGGTTATCCATGGGAGCGCTTCCACGGCTCTCGTGGTCACACCGCCACCTCGTTGTCGCCGGTGGCCGTGCCGCCCGTACGCCGTCCCGCGTCGGTGCGACCGCCGGCGGCACCTCCGACAGGAGCCCGCATGCGCCACCTGACCCGGCCGTCCAGCGGCCATCCCGGTCGGTCACCGGTCGCCGACCAGCCTTGGCCCCGGCGCTTGCTGGCCGTCGGCGTCGCGCTGCTCACCGGCGCGTCCCTCGCGGTGACCGCACCGCCGACCGGGCCCGCCGCCGCCGCGCCGGCCGCGACCTACAACTACGCCGAGGCGTTGCAGAAGTCGCTGCTCTTCTACGAGGCGCAGCAGTCCGGCAAGTTGCCGGACTGGAACCGGGTTTCCTGGCGCGGCGACAGCGCCCTCACCGACGGCGCCAGCTCGGGTCTGGATCTCACCGGCGGTTGGTACGACGCCGGCGACCACGTGAAGTTCGGTTTCCCGATGGCGTTCAGCGCCACCATGCTCGCGTGGGGAGCGGTCGAGTACCGCGCCGGCTACACCTCCTCTGGGCAACTGCCGCACCTGCTCAACAACCTGCGCTTCGTCAACGACTACTTCATCAAGGCGCACCCGTCGGCAAACGTCCTCTACGGGCAGGTCGGCAAGGGCGACGACGACCACAAGTGGTGGGGTCCGGCCGAGGTGATGCAGATGGCGCGTCCCGCGTACAAGATCGATGCGAGCTGTGGCGGCGCGGACCTGGCGGGGGAGACGGCGGCCGCGATGGCCGCGTCCTCGATGGTGTTCCGGCCCACCGACGCGGCCTACGCGGACAAGCTGCTGGGCCACGCCCGGCAGCTCTACACCTTCGCCGACACGGTGCGGAAGTCCTACCACGAGTGCATCACCGACGCGACGAGCTTCTACCGCTCGTGGAGCGGCTGGCAGGACGAGCTGGTCTGGGCCGCGATCTGGCTGCACCGGGCCACCGGCGAGGCCAGCTACCTGGCCAAGGCCGAGAGTGAGTACGACAAGCTCAACACCGAGAACCAGACCACCACCCGCTCCTACAAGTGGACGATCGCCTGGGACAACAAGCAGTTCGGGGCGTACGTGCTGCTGGCCAACCTGACCGGCAAGCAGAAGTACGTCGACGACGCCAACCGGTGGCTGGACTACTGGACCGTCGGCGTGAACGGGCAGCGGGTTCCGTATTCGCCAGGCGGGATGGCGGTGCTCGACTCCTGGGGCGCGCTGCGCTACGCCGCGAACACGTCCTTCGCCGCGCTCGTCTACAGCGACAAGACCACCGACACCACCCGCAAGGCGCGCTACCACGACTTCGCCGTCCGGCAGATCAACTACGCGCTCGGCGACAACCCGCGCAACTCCAGCTACGTCATCGGGTTCGGCGCCAACGCGCCGAAGAACCCGCACCACCGCACCGCGCACGGCTCCTGGTGGGACAGCCAGACCCTCCCCGTCGAGACCCGGCACACCCTCTACGGCGCGCTTGTCGGTGGCCCGTCCGCGGCCAACGACGCGTACAGCGACAGCCGGTCGGACTACGTGATGAACGAGGTGGCCACCGACTACAACGCCGGCTTCACGTCCGCGCTGGTCCGGCTGACCTCCGAGTACGGTGGCACGCCGCTGGCGAACTTCCCGGTCGCCGAGACGCCGGACATCGACGAGCTGACCGTGGAGACCACCGTGGCGCAGGCCGAACCTCGGGCCACCGGGCTCAAGGTGATGGTCTACAACAAGTCCGCGTTCCCGGCCCGGGCCCTGACGAACGGGAAGTTCCGGTACTACTTCCGGCCCGACGGCACCGGCCCGGTGCAGGTCACCGCCGGCTACACCCAGGGCTGCCCGTCCCCGACCACGGCCAAGCAGTTCAGCGGCGACATCTGGTACGTGGAGGTCGACTGCACCGGCTACACCATCGCCCCGGCCGGCCAGTCGGCGCACCGGATGGAGGTCCAGTTCAAGATCGGTGTGCCGGAGGGCGGCACCTGGGACCCGACGAACGACCCGTCGTACCAGGCCACCGCCGGCCCCAACCGCAAGGTGCCGCTCTACTCCGGCAGCACCCGCGTCTGGGGCGAGGAGCCGGGGCCGGTCGTGCCGGACACCACCGCGCCGAGCGTCCCGGGCAAGCCCGTCGCGTCCGGCCTCGCGCCCCGCTCGGTCACCCTGACCTGGGCGGCGTCCACCGACAGTGGTGGCAGCGGCCTGGCCGGCTACGACGTCCGCGAGATCCAGGTCGGTGGCGACACGGTGCTGAACCGGCCCGTCACCGGCACCACGCTCACCATCTCGACGCTGCTGCCGGAGCACACGTACGAGTTCGCGGTCATCGCCCGCGACGGCGCGGGCAACAGGTCGGCGGCCTCACCGGTGCTCACCGTGACCACACCGCCGACCGGCTCGGCCGACACCACCGCGCCGAGCACGCCCGGCACCCCGGTCGCCTCGGCGGTCACCGCCACCGGGCTCACCCTGGCCTGGACCCCGTCGACCGACAACATCGGGGTCACCGGCTACCGGGTCTACCGCGAGGCCGGCACGACCGACGCGCTCGTCGGCTCGCCGACCGGCAGCACGGTGGCCCTGTCCGGGCTGACCGCGTCGACGGCGTACCAGTTCTACGTGGTGGCCGTGGACGCGGCGGGCAACACCTCCGCGGCGTCCGCGCCGGTTGCGGTGACCACCGCGGCCCCGCCGATCGGTGGTGCCTGCGCGGTGGCGTACGCCACCACCGACTGGGGCACCGGCGGCTTCACCGCCAGCGTGACGATCACCAACACCGGCACCAGTGCGATGAACGGCTGGACCCTGCGGTACAGCTTCCCCGCCGGGCAGACCGTCAGCCAGGGCTGGTCGGCGACGGTCAGCCAGACCGGGGCCGCGGTCACCGCCACGAACCTGTCCTACAACGGCACGATCGCGCCGGGGGCGTCGGTCAACTTCGGCTTCAACGGCACCCACACGGGCACCAACCCGAAACCGACGGCGTTCACCGTCAACAACGTCACCTGCGCCATCGCCTGAGGCGCCGAACGTTCGAGATCTTGGACAGTTTCCGTTCTGCGGCGGGCTCAACTGGTGGTTGCAACACCGAGGAGCTGGGTCATCTTCTCACCTGGGGTGGCCCAGCCCAGGGTCATGCGGGGGCGGTCGTTGA
>NZ_JBICSY010000014.1:0-134081 GCF_043197345.1 Micromonospora sp. NPDC049175
GTTCATGGGGGTAGCTCCTTCGGGGGTAGGAACACCCAGCCACCAAACGGGGGTCGGCGGCACGGGTGTGAGCACCTCGTCCGGCGCTGCACAAACGGAGAAAAGTCTTTGCGGGGCAAGCCCAGAGGCTCACGGCGCCCGGGGGCGGCGACCTGCAAGCGGGGCGGCGACTTACAAGCGGGGGCTTGTGGCGCCGGTCCATCTGTAACGACCGGGGGGCCGGGGTCATTCCGGGGGCGGCCCATCCCGTGGCACCCGATGGGGCGGGGTGCTCGGCGGAGTCTTCAACGACCGGGCCGGGGCCCGGCATTCCGACCCCCTTACCGGCGGCCCAACCCCGGAGGGCAGGGTGGCGGAGCCGGTGGTGCTGCGATCGTCAGAGTGTGTAACGACCCCGCCCCGGCCATCATTCCGGCCTGTCGGTGCGCCCGGTCACAGGCCAGACGACCCCCGAACCGGACAAACCACTCAACGGCCCGGTTCGCCCACGCCGGCACGCCGGACATCGGCCCCAGACCACCCGCCGGGCATGATCCGCTCGACTTCATGAAGATCGCGGTATCCGGGACGGGTTGACACCGCGACGTCACGGAAACCGAGGTGATGGTGCTGGCCCGGATGGCTGATGCCCTGCTCAGCGCCGGAAATTCGGTTGAATCTGGGCGTCCGCGCCACCAGGCTGAAGTCTCCGCCACCCCACATCCGGAGGACTTCCATGCGCCTGCTCCGTGATCTGTGGGGCACCTCGGCACGTCGGATGACGGTCGTGGCCGTCCTGATCGTGCTCGGCGCCGCCGGCCAGGCGGGCGCTTCGGCGCTGGCCGGCGCGGTACTGGTGCACCGGTCGGCGGGCTTCTTCGCCGTGTTGGCCGCGGCGCTGGTCGCGGTGGTGCTCAGCGACCTCGCGGTGAGCCTGCTGATGGCCGGTCTGACCGCGGACTGGTCCGCCGACGTACGCCGCCGGCTCTGCCAGGTCGCTCTCGGGCAGGACCTGCCGACCCTGGAGACCACCCCGGTGGGTGAGCTGCTCGACCGGATCGACGGGGACGTCTACCAGGTGGCGTCGGGGATCCGTAACCAGGGCACCCGGCTCGCCCAGGGCCTCTGCGTCGGCCTGCTGTCGATGATCGTGGCGTTGGCCGTGTGGTGGCCGGCCGGGGTCGCGATGCTGCTGCTCACCGTGCTGCTCGCGGCCGGCCTGCGCGGGCCCACGGCGCGGATCGCCCCGGCCCGGATGCGCGAGGAGGAGGCGTGGTCCGACCTGGCCGCCGTGATGGAGGAGGCGGTGCACGGCCAGGACGACGTACGCACCAGCCTGGCCCGACCGTACGTGCTGCGGCTCTATGCCCGGCGGGCCGCCGCCGTGCTGTCCCGGGGCGGCCTGGTCTGGGTGTTGTCCGCCCGGGTTGCCACGGCCGCCACCGCGACGATCCGGGCCGGCATCGGTGCGGTGGTGCTCGGCGGGGCGTGGGCGTTGACCACCGACCGGATCGACGCCGCCCGGCTCACCGCGATCTGGCTGCTCGCCCTGGCCTTCGGGGCCACCGCGGAACACGTCAGCCGGATGGTGCCGGAGATCCAGGAGGCGCTGGGCGCGTGGGCCCGGGTGCAGTTGCTGCACAAGGCCCGGCAGGAGCCCGTCGGCGGCGCCAGCCCGACCGAGGGTGACCTGCGCATCCGCGACCTGACCTTCGAATACGAGGTGAGCGGCCCCGAGGGTGGCCGGGGGGCCGCGCTGCGCGGGCTCAGCCTCACCTTCGCGCGCGGACGCTCGTACGCGCTCATCGGGCGGACCGGTTCGGGCAAGTCGACGTTGGCGAAGGTGCTCACCAGGGCTGTCGACGTGCCGTCGGGCGCGGTCTTCCTCGGCGGCACCGACCTGTGCGACCTCGACGTCGAGCAGTTGCGCCGCTGGGTGGCACTGGTGCCGCAGCGTACCGAGATCCTGGCCGGCACTCTCGCGGAGAACGTCGCGCTCTACGACCCGGAGCTGCTCGACGCCGCGGCGAGGGCACTCGACGAGCTGGGCCTGGCGGGCTGGATCGCCGAGTTGCCGGACGGGTTGGACACCCGGCTGGGGGAGGGCGGGCACGTGCTCTCCGCAGGTCAGGAGCAGTTGGTGGCGTTCGCCCGGATCCTGGTCCGTGACCCGCATGTGGTGATCCTCGACGAGGCAACCGCGCGTCTGGACCCGGTCACCGAGGCGCGGGTGCAGCGGGCCACCGAACGACTGCTGCGCGACCGGATCGGCATCGTCATCGCTCACCGGCTCTCCTCCGTGCGCCGCTGCGACGAGGTGGTGGTGCTGGCCGACGGCGCGGTGGTCGAGGCCGGTCCACTGGAGACGTCGACGCGTTTCGCCGAACTGCTGGCGACCAGCCACGCCGCCGCGTACGCCGCGGTGGCGCCGACCGTCCGTGCCGGCGGCACCGACCTGCTGGTCGGTCCCGGCCCCGCCGACGACTGGCCGACCGCGCCGCCGCCCGCGCGGGCCGACCCGGTCGCGCCGAACGAGCAGGTCACCGCCTGGCCGAGCGAGCCGCCGCCCGCGCGGGCCGAACCGGTCGCGCCGAACGAGCAGATCACCGCGTGGCCGAGCGAGCCGCCGCCCGCGCGGGCCGAGCCGAATGGGCGGGCCACCGGGGAAACATCGCCCGACAGTACGCAGGGCACGGGGACGCCGACGCGGGCCGACCCGCCGCCGCTGCCACCCGTGCCGCCGGCCCGGACGCTGCGGGAGATCGTCCGACTCTGCATCAACGATCCCCGGTACGGGCTTGCCGCGATCGGGTTGTTCCTCGGGCTCAGCCTGCTCGGGCTGGACGGCCCGGTGCTGCCCTGGCTCTGGGCCGACCTGGTCGACGGGACGGGCAACGCGTACCTGCCGGCGGTCGGGATCGTGGCCGGACTGCTGATCACCCTGCCGCTGCCGTATTACACGCACGTCTGGTTCCCGCACTGGTGGGTACGGCAGATGCTGCGGATCGGCCTTCGCCTGGTGCACGGCCAGACCGGGCCGCGCCGGGTCAGCTCGCACACCCCGGCGGAGGTCGTGGCGCAGGGCGGTGACACCGAGCGGGTGGTCCAGCTCGCCGACAACGTGCTGGACCAGTCCGTCGCGCTGGTCCTGGTGGTCGCCATGACGGCGGTCACCGGCAGCGTCGTACCGGGGCTGTTCTTCCTCGGCACGATGGTCGTCTCCGGGCTGGCCGCGACGCTGTTCGGGCCGAAACTCGAACGTGCGGCACGGGCGACGGTGGCGGCGCGGGCCGCCTTCGCCACGGCGCTGGTCTCCGCGCTCTCCGCGGCGCGGACGGTGAAGCTCGCCGGCGCGACCACCGCGGTGCTGCGCCACCTGGCAAGCCTGGACGTGCTGCGCAGTGACCGGCAGCGGCGGGAGATCTCCGTGCAGGTGTGGGCGCGCTCCACGCCGTCGATGGCCAGCGGCCTGTTGCCGATCGGCGCGTGGGCGCTCTACCTGAGCGGCTCGCTCTCCGCCGGGGCGGTGCTGGTGGCCGTCTCCACGTTGGGCGCGGCGCGCTGGTTCGCCTGGACCACCGCCTCGTTGATCTCCCAGCTACCGTCGGCGCGGGTCTGGACGCGGCGCACCGTGGCGATGACCGGCGTGAGCGCGTACTCCGCGGGGGTTGCCGCGGTCGACCTGGCCGCCGGGACGGCGCCCGCGCCGACGCCCGCGCCGCGGCATCCGTTGCGACGGCTGGAGCTGCGCGGTTTCGGGGTGGTGCACTCCGACGGCACGGTGGCCGTCCGCAACGTGGACCTGACCGTGCGGCGGGGGCAGTTGGTGCTTGTCGTCGGGCCGGTGGGTTCGGGCAAGTCCTCGCTGCTGCGGGCGCTGGCCGGGATCGTGCACCACACCGGTGAGCTGGCCTGGAACGGCGATCCGGTCACCGAGCCGGAGCTGTTCCTGCGCCCCAACCAGGTCGGCTACGTCGGTCAGCTGCCCCGGGTGCTGTCCGGCACTGTCGCCGACAACATCGCGCTCGGGCACCAGGTGGACGCCGCCGACGCGGTCAGCACCGCCCAGCTCGACCACGACCTGGCCGCCGCCGGCGGTGGGCTGGGTCTGCTCATCGGGCACAAGGGCACGAGGCTCTCCGGTGGGCAGTTGCAGCGGTTGGCGTTGGCTCGGGCGCTGGCGCCGCGTACCGAACTGTTGGTCGCCGACGACGTGTCGTCGGCGCTCGACGTCACCACCGAGCTGGCGTTGTGGCAGGCGTTGCGCGGACACGGGGTGACGGTGGTCGGCTCGACCGCGAAGCGCGCCGCGCTGGTCCGCGCCGACCACGTGGTGGTGCTGCTCGGTGGCACGGTGGCCGCCCAGGGCAGGTGGCAGGACCTGGAGGGCGACTGGTCGCACCTGGCGGGCTGACCCCTCGGACGGCTGCCGGGACCGGCAGCCGTCCGAGCGGCGGGGATCAGGCGCGGGCGTACTGCGGCGGCCCGGAGTAGACGACGCCGAGCTTGGCGGCGGCCCGGCGCGGCCAGTACGGGTCGCGCAGCAGCTCCCGGCCCAGCAGCACCAGGTCGGCCTCGCCGCCCGCGATGATCTGCTCGGCGTGCTCGGGCTCGACGATCATGCCCACCGCGCCGGTGGGCACGCCTGCCTCGCGGCGGATCTGGGCGGCCAGCGGCACCTGGTAGCCGGGGCCGAGCGGGATGCGCTGGTCCGTGCTGACGCCACCGGAGGAGGTGTCGACCAGGTCGACGCCGACGCCGGCCAGCTCACCGGCGAGCACCACGCTGTCCTCGATCGTCCAGCCGCCCTCGACCCAGTCGGTGGCCGAGATGCGGGTCAGCACCGGCACGTCCTCGCCCACCGCGGCGCGTACCGCGCGGGCCACCTCCAGGGTGAGTCGCATCCGGGCGGTCCGGTCGCCGCCGTAGCCGTCGGTGCGCGTGTTGGTCAGCGGTGAGAGGAACTCGTTGAGCAGGTAACCGTGCGCGGCGTGGATCTCCACGGCGGCGAAGCCGGCGGCCAGCGCGCGTTCGGCCCCGGCCGCGAACGCCTCGACCACACCGGCGATGCCGGCCTCGTCGAGGGCGGTCGGCGTCCGGTAGCCGGCGGTGAACGGCTCCGCGCCGGGGGCGGTGGGCGTCCAGCCGCCCTCGGCGTCCGGCACGCCACCGCGCTCCGGCGCCCACGGCCGGTAGGTGGAGGCCTTGAACCCGGCGTGCGCGAGCTGCACGGCCGGCACCGCGCCGTGGGCGGCCACGAACGCGGTCACCGGCCGCCACGCGTCGACGTGCGCGCCGGACCACAGCCCGGTGTCCTGCGGGCTGATCCGCCCCTCGGGGAGCACCGCGGTCGCCTCGGTCAGCACCAGCCCGGCGCCACCCACCGCGCGGCTGCCGAGGTGGATCAGGTGCCAGTCGGTGGGCAGACCGTCCGGGCCGGCGGAGTACTGGCACATCGGCGCCATGGCGACCCGGTTGGGCAGGGTGACGGCACGCAGGGCCAGGGGAGTGAACAGGGAACTCATGGGGGTCATCCTCTCGAAGACGGCGACCGGCCCCTCCGGGGAGGGGCCGGTCGCCGTCGGTGTGCTCTGGTCAGGCGGGAACGGGAGTCAGCTCGTCGTGCCGATCCGGCCGGGGCTCGGTGGCCGGCTCCGGGTCGATCAGGTCGCGACGACCGGCGGACTCGTACGCGACCCGGTCGAGGGTGCCCTCGCGGGCGGCGACGACTGTCGGCACCAGGGCCTGCCCGGCCACGTTGGTGGCGGTGCGGATCATGTCCAGGATCGGGTCGATGGCCAGCAGCAGACCGGCGCCCGCCAGCGGCAGGCCCAGCGTGCTGAGGGTCAGGGTGAGCATCACGATCGCGCCGGTCAGGCCGGCGGTGGCCGCCGAGCCGACCACCGAGACGAACGCGATGAGCAGGTAGTCGGTGACGCCGAGGTGCACGCCGAACACCTGGGCCACGAAGATCGCGGCGAGGGCCGGGTAGATGGCGGCGCAACCGTCCATCTTCGTGGTGGCGCCGAAGGGCACCGCGAACGAGGCGTACTCGCGGGGGACGCCGAGTCGCTCGACGGAGCGCTGCGTCACCGGCATGGTGCCGACCGAGGAGCGCGACACGAAGGCCAGCTCGATCGCCGGCCATGCGCCGGCGAAGAAGCGCAGCGGGTTGAGGCGGCCGGCGAGGATCAGCACCAGCGGGTAGACCACGAACAGCACGATGGCGCAGCCGACGTAGACGGCGGTGGTGAACTTCGCGAGGGGGGCCAGCAGGTCCCAGCCGTACGAGGCGACGGCGTTGCCGATCAGACCGAGGGTGCCGATCGGGGCGAGGCGGATGACCCACCAGAGCGCCTTCTGGACGATCTCCAGCAGGGAGCGGTTCAACGCGACGAACGGTTCGGCGGCGTCGCCGACCAGCAGGGCCGCGGCACCGACGACGAGGGCGAGGAAGACGATCTGCAGGACGTTGCCCTCGACGAACGCGCCGACCGGGTTGGTGGGCACGATGCCGGTGAGGAAGTCGGTCCACGAGCCGGTGTTCTTCGGCGGTGTCGCGCCACCCACGTCGAGGGACACGCCCTTGCCCGGGTTGGTGAGCAGGCCGATGCCGATGCCGATGCTCACCGCGATCAGCGCGGTGATGCCGAACCACATCAGGGTCTTGAGGGCGAGCCGGGCGGCGTTGGCCACGCCGCGCAGGCTGACGACGCTGACCACGATGGCGGTGAAGACCAGCGGCGGTACGGCCAGCTTGAGGAGCTGGATGAAGAGGCCACCGACGGTGTGCAGGGTGCTGGTCAGCCAGCTCAGGTCGTTGGCGCGGGCCAGGAAGCCCAGCGCGACGCCGAGCACGAGGCCGAGCAGGATCTGCACGGAGAAGGGAATCTTGCGCAGGCTGAAGGGCATGAGGAATCTATCCAATTGTCCGGGTCTGATCGGGGCGGGCGTGGAAGCGCAGCTAGCCCGGACAGATGCCGCTGGCCTGCAGTCGGAGGTCGACATACAGGCGGACGGTGAGGCCCCAGACATTTGTCATCGCTAGGCGAGAATACGCCGCTGGCCGGGTATCGCAAGGAGCGGTCGGCGTGAGGATCCTTACTAGGAGCGTGCCTGCCCGCGGTCCAGGGCCAGGGTGGTGGCGGTGGCGAGACCCCAGGCCACGAGCAGCACGAGGACCACCCGTTCCAGCACGCCCACCACCGCGCCCCGACCGACGACGAGCATGCACAGCCCGACCGTCGCGCAGAGTGGCAGGGCCAGCGCGGCGCTCCCACCGGCCAGGCGACGCACCGCCGTGCCGACCGACCCGGACACGGCGAGCGCGAGCATGGCGAAGACCACCGACGCGGTGGCCGCGATGCTCGCGCCGCCGTGCACCAGATCCGCGGTCGTGGCGCGCTCGAACGGCGGCAGTGGGCAGCCGGTGGAGCAGGTCACCGCGCCGGAGACCGCCGCGAACACGGCGCCGGTGGCGAGCAGCGCCGGCGCCGCCGCCCACACCCCGGGAGGCAGCGCGGCGCCGATCAACAGCAACGCGGCGGCCAGGGCGAGGATTCCGATCCGGTACGTCGCGGCGTGTCCACTGCCGGCGATGCCGGCCTCGCTGACGTACCCGGTGAGACCGGGACCGGGACCGGCGACCACGGCGACCGTCACCGCCACCGCGCCCGCGAGCGCGCAACCCGCCGCGGCGGAACCGGCGGCCCGGCGGGCGACGTCCGCGCCGGACCTCGGCGCGGTCGTGGTGCCGGGACGACCCGGCTCAGCCACGCCCGTGCGGCGTGTGCCAACCGGACTCGTCCGGCCCGAGTGGCACGATGCCGCTCGGGTTGATCTGCCGGTGGGTGCCGTAGTAGTGCCGCTTGATGTGGTCGAAGTCCACCGTCTCGCCGAAGCCCGGGGTCTGGAAGAGATCCCGGGCGTACGCCCACAGGACCGGCATCTCGGTCAGCTTGCTGCGGTTGCACTTGAAGTGGCCGTGGTAGGCGGCGTCGAAGCGGACAAGCGTGGTGAACAGCCGCACATCGGCCTCGGTGATCGCGTCACCCATCAGGTAGCGCTGCCCGGCCAGCCGCTCGGACAGCGCGTCCAGCCGGGCGAAGAGCGCCCGGAACGCCTCGTCGTACGCCTCCTGGGAGGTGGCGAACCCGCACCGGTAGACGCCGTTGTTGACGTCCGCGTGGATCTCGGCCATCAGCGCGTCCAGCTCGGGGCGCAGCGCGACCGGATACAGATCCGGTGCGTCGGGCGCGTGCAGCGACCGCCACTCGGTGGAGAAGTCGAGGGTGAGCTGCGGATAGTCGTTGGTGACCACCCGGCCGGTGAGCGTGTCGACGAGCGCCGGCACGGTCACCCGGCCGGTGTAGTCCGGGTCGGTGGCCAGGTACGCCTCGGAGAGGAAGCCGACGCCGAGGACCGGGTCGAAGCCGTCCGGGTCGAGGGCGAACGCCCAGCCCCGCTCGTCGCGGATCGGGTCGACGGTGCCCAGCGAGATCGCGTCGTCCAACCCGAGCAGGCCGCGCACGATCCTCGCGCGGTGCGCCCACGGGCAGGCCCGGCACCAGATCAACCGGTAGCGGCCGGCCTCCAGGGGCCAGCGGTCCTGCTCGTCCGGACCGCCGCCGGGTGGCGAGGTCGAGTCGGCGGTGACCCGCCCGGTGAAGCGGTTGGGCTGGCGGACGAACGCGCCGCCGCCACTGGTCTCTGCGCTGAACTGGGCCCGAGCCATGCCGTCAACCTATCCGTTGCCGGCGCGGATATCCTGGCGGCCGGCAGCCCCCGCGACCCGGTGGGCGTGCCCACCCCCCGCCGTCTGCACCCCGAAGGACTCGCGATGACCGTGGCATACCTGGTGGCCGGTGTCCGTACCCCGATCGGCCGGTACGCGGGCGCGCTGGCCGCCGTCCGCCCCGACGACCTGGCCGCGCACGTGATCCGCGAACTGGTCGCCCGCCACCCGTCGGTGGACTGGGCGCGGGTGGACGACGTCGTGCTCGGCTGCGCCAACCAGGCCGGCGAGGACAACCGCAACGTGGCCCGGATGGCGGCGCTGCTGGCCGGCCTGCCCGAGGAGGTGCCGGGCAGCACTGTCAACCGGCTCTGCGGCTCGGGCCTGGACGCCCTCGCCATCGCCGCCCGAGCCGTCGTGTCCGGGGACGCGGAGCTGATGATCGCCGGCGGGGTGGAGAGCATGAGCCGGGCGCCGTTCGTCATGCCGAAGGCGACGTCGGCGTACTCCCGCTCGGCCGAGGTGTACGACACCACACTGGGCTGGCGGCTGGTCAACCCGTTGATGCGCGACGGGTGGGGCGTCGACTCGATGCCGGAGACGGCGGAGAACGTGGCCGCCGAGTACGGCGTGAGCCGGGCCGAGCAGGACGCCTTCGCGTACCGCTCCCAGCAGCGCGCCGCCAAGGCGCAGGCCGACGGCCGGTTCGCCGAGGAGATCGTGGCGGTGTCCGTGCCGGCCGGCCGGCGCGAGACCCGGCTGGTCGAGGTCGACGAGCACCCCCGGGAGACCACGCTGGAGAAGCTGGCCGCGCTGTCCACCCCGTTCCGTGACGGCGGCACGGTCACCGCCGGCAACTCCTCGGGCGTCAACGACGGCGCGGTCGCGCTGCTGGTGGCCAGCGAGGCGGCGGTGCACCGGTACGGCCTCACCCCGCTGGCCCGCATCGGCGGTGCGGCGGTGGCCGGCGTGCCGCCCCGGATCATGGGCATCGGCCCGGTGCCGGCCACCCGCAAGCTGCTCGACCGGGTGGGCGTCGAGGTGGGCGCGGTGGACGTGGTGGAGCTGAACGAGGCGTTCGCCGCGCAGTCCGTGGCGGTGTTGCGGGAGCTGGGCCTGCCCGTGGACGCCGAGCACGTCAACCCGAACGGCGGGGCCATCGCGCTGGGGCACCCGCTCGGCGCGAGCGGCGCGCGGCTGGCGCTGACGGCCGCCCTGGAGCTGCGCCGTCGCGGCGGCCGCCGGGCGTTGGCCACCATGTGCATCGGCGTCGGTCAAGGCATCTCGCTGATCCTGGAGTCAGCCGCCTAGAGTGGTGCACACCACACGACCCGCGGGTCGGCCGGTGCTCGCGAACGCCCGTCGACGCCGGTGCCGTCCCGCGCCGCGGCGATGAACTGGGGAGCACGCTGATGCCGGACGGACTGCCGACCGAGATCGATCTGACCAGGCCGAGCGCGGCCCGGGTGTACGACTATTTCCTGGGCGGGGCGCACAACTTCGAGATCGACAGGCAACTGGCCGAGCAGATCGCCAGCATGACCCCGAACCTCGCCGCCACCATGCGGTCCGGCCGGGAGTTCCTGCGGCGGGCCGTCCGGGTGCTCCTCGACGCCGGTATCGACCAGTTCCTCGACATCGGCTCCGGAATACCGACTGTCGGCAACGTGCACGAGGTGGCCCAGGCGGTCAACCCGAAGGCCCGCGTGGTCTACGTCGACATCGACCCGGTGGCGGTCGCCCACAGCCGGGAGTTGCTCGCCGGCAACGAGTTGACAGGTGTCATCCACGCCGACCTGCGCGAGCCGGAGCGGATCCTCGCCGAGACCCGGCAGCTCGGGCTCATCGACTTCAGCCGGCCGATGGGCATCCTGCTGGCCGGGGTGGTGCACTTCATCCCGGACCGCGACCGGCCCGAGGAGATCCTGACCGCCCTGCGGGCCGTCGCCGCGCCGGGCAGCTTCCTGGTCGTCTCGCACTCCACCTTCGAGGACCAGCCACAGGAGATGCTGGACGCCCAGCGGCTCTCCGCACGGACCGACACCGAGATCACCCTGCGCTCCCGTGCGCAGGTCACCGGCTTCTTCGGCGACTGGACGGTCCTCGAACCGGGCGTGGTGCACATGCCGCTCTGGCGTCCGGACTCACCGTCGGACGTGGACGAACACCCGGAACGGTTCGGCGCCTTCGGTGGCGTCGCCCGGTACGACCAGCCCGCCGGCTGAGCGACATGACCGCCGTCCCGGACTCCGTCGGCCGGGCCGATGCCCAGGGGTACGCCGCCGACTGGGCCCGCGCGATCCGCCGCCTCGGTTTCGTGCCGCTCAGCGTGACCGAGACCGAGCGGCTGCTGCTGGCGCACACGAACCGGTTGGCGCAGGCGGTGCGGGCGGAACCGTTCCGTGTCGAACCGGCGGAGGAGGTCGGTCGGGCGCTTGTCGAGGCGCACCTCACCGCGCCGCAGGCACTGGACTGGACGCTGCGCGCCCTCGGTACGGACTTCCCGGGCCGGGTGCTCTCCACCGTCGATGAGCCGGCGGACCTGACCGAGCGGATCGCGGCGCTGCAGGGCGGGCTGGCCGCCGGGTTCGCCCGCGCGCTGCGCGACCGCACGTTCAGCCAGCAGGAGCAGATCGCCAGGTCCGCCTGGCAGGCACGGGACCGGGTCGAGCAGGCACTGCGCGACAGTGAGGCCCGCTTCCGGGCGGTCTTCACCGGGGCCGCGATCGGCATCGGCATCGCCGGCGTGGACGGTCAGATCATCGACGTCAACCAGGCGTTCGCCGACATGCTCGGCTACTCGATCGAGGAGTTGCGCGGCAGCAACGTGGCGGCGCTGTTCCACGCCGACGACGCCGCCGGGATGTGGGAGCTCTACCAGGAGTTGATCGACGGCAAGCAGGACGCCGCCCGGGTGGAGAAGCGCTACCACCGCAAGGACGGCAGCGTCGTCTGGACGGATCTGGCCGTCTCGCTGATCCGGCACGGCGACGGGCGACCCCGGTTCACCGTCGCGATGATCGAGGACATCACCCAGCGGTACGAACTCCAGCAGCGGCTGCGTTTCCAGGCGCTGCACGACCCGCTGACCGGGCTGCCCAACCGGACGTTGTTCTTCGAGACGCTGGGCCGGGTCCTCGACGGCGCGGGCGCCGGGCAGCGGGTCGGGGTGTGCTTCCTCGACCTGGACGGCTTCAAGGCGATCAACGACAGTCTCGGCCACGACCTCGGCGACCGGCTGCTGGTGATGATCGGCCGCAGGCTGGCCGCGTGCGTGGCCGACCACGGCCACCTGGTCGCCCGGATGGGTGGCGACGAGTTCGTGATCCTGGTCGACGGCGGGGACGACATCGACGACGCGGTGGCCGTCGCGGAGTCCGCGTTGGCCGCCGTCGCGGCCCCGGTGCACGTCGGTGACCACCAGTTGGCCGTGACGGCCAGCGTGGGCATCGTGCAGTGCCCGGCGGCGGAGACCACCCCGTCCGAGCTGATGAAGGCGGCGGACACCACGCTCTACTGGGCCAAGGGGGCGGGCCGGGGCCGCTGGGCGGTCTACGACCCGGAGCGCAGCGCCCGGGACATCGCCCGGTCGGCACTTGTCGCCGGGCTGCCGGCCGCACTGGACCGGGGCGAGTTCGTGCTGCACTACCAGCCGATCGTGTCGCTGTTGGAGGGCGCGATGCTCGCGGTGGAGGCGTTGGTCCGGTGGGAGCACCCGGAGTTGGGCCTGCTCGGGCCGGACGGGTTCATCGGCCTGGCCGAGGAGACCGGCCTGATCGTCCGGCTCGGCGAGTGGGTGCTGCGGCGGGCCTGTCAGGACGCCGAGCGGTGGCGGCGGGAGTTCCCCGACGCCCGGCTGGTGGTCAGCGTCAACCTGGCGGCGCGGCAGGCCGACGACCCGGCGATCGTGGACACGGTGGCCGACGTGCTGCACACCAGCGGCCTGCCCGCCGACCTGCTCCAGTTGGAGCTGACCGAGAGCGCCGTGATGGGCAGCGCCGGTGAGCCGCTGCGCAGCCTGCATCGGCTCGCCGCGCTCGGCGTCCGGCTGGCCGTGGACGACTTCGGCACCGGTTACTCGAACCTCGCGTACCTGCGGCGGTTGCCGATCCACTCGCTGAAGCTCGCCGGCCCGTTCGTGGAGGGGATCCGCGCCGACGGGACCGACGTCGCGGCCGACCACCGCGACGAACGGATCGTCGACGCGTTGGTCCGGTTGGCGCACGCCCTGGAGCTGTGGGTCACCGCCGAGGCGGTCGAGACCGGCGTGCAGGCCGAACGGCTGCGGGCGCTACGGTGCGACACCGGGCAGGGCCGGTACTTCGGCGCCCCGGTCCCGGCCGACGCGATCACCGCTCGGCTGCGGGGCGGGGCGGCGTGAGCGGGGATCCGGTTGCCGGCGGCCGGCGCGGGCGCGCCACGGTGGACCGCCCGCAGGACGGCGTGCGCGAGGGGCCCCCACGGTCGGGTTGGCTCGGTTGGCGGCGATGGAGGGTGACGGCGTGGACCTGACGGATTCGCAGACGGCGGTGACGGTGGTGGCCGGGCTGGCCATCCTGGCCGGACTGGCCGGCGTGGTGGTGCCGGGTCTGCCGGCGTTGCCACTGTGCTGGGGCGGCGTGCTGGTCTGGGCGATCTTCGGCGGCGCCGGGGTGGGTGGTTGGGCGGTGTTCGCGGCCGCCACTGTCGTCGCGGCGGGCGGCACCGTGATCAAGTACGCGTGGCCGGGCCGCAACCTGAAGAACACCGGCGTGCCGATGTCCACCCTGCTCGCCGGCGGGGTGCTCGGCGTCATCGGGTTCTTCGTGGTGCCGGTCGTCGGGCTGGTGCTCGGCTTCGTCGCCGGGGTGTGGGCGGCGGAGCGGCTGCGGCTGGGCAGCAACCGGCTCGCCTGGCCGTCCACGGTGCAGGCCCTCAAGGCGGTCGGCCTTTCGATGCTCGTGGAGTTCCTGGCCGGTCTGACCGTCGCGGCCCTCTGGGTGACCGGCCTCCTCCTGACCTGACCCCCAAACTCCCAGACCCGCCCCTCTCCTCCGCGATCTTGCACTTTCTGCCGCGATATATGGGGCATACCCGCAGAAATCGACGACAGAAACTGCAAGATCGGCGCGCGCGGGGCGGGCGCGGGGCACTTTTTTTGGGTACGGCGATGAGCCGTACGTGAGAGAGAGGCGTGCCCCGCGCCGTGGTCCGGGCGGTCCGAGCGCCCGGGGAGCGGCCCCTGGATCGGGCCTGGTCACGGGGTCAAGGATGCGGGTCGGTGCGGCCGGCCGGCAACGCAATTAGCCCTCCGGCGGCGAGTTTCCCACCCGCGACGTATTGACCATCTTGATCAGCCGGGACGACACTTTGCGCACTCGCACGCGGAACCACCTCAGGGAGGTGTGCAGTGGCCACGACGCCCGTGCCGACCGCCGAGCAACCGATGGACGACGACGCCCGACGGCTCGCCGAACTCGGCTACAAACAGGAGTTGCGCCGCAAGTGGAGCGGCTTCTCCAACTTCGCCATCTCGTTCTCGATCATCTCGATCCTGGCCGGCTGCTTCACCACCTTCGGCCAGGCGTGGAACAACGGCGGGCCGGTCGCCATCTCCTGGGGCTGGCCGCTGATCTCGCTGTTCATCCTGATCATCGGCTTCTGCATGGCGGAGCTGGTGTCGGCGTACCCGACCGCGGGCGGGATCTACTGGTGGGCGGCCACCATGGGTCGCCCGGTGCACGGCTGGTTCACCGGCTGGTTGAACCTGATCGGTCTGGTGGCGGTCACCGCCTCGGTCGACTACGGCTGCGCGACGTTTCTCAACCTCACCCTGTCGGCGCTCTTCGACGGCTGGGCCGGGACGCTGCGACAGGCGTTCGTGCTCTTCGTGATCATCCTGATCCTGCACGGCCTGATCAACATCTTCGGGCACCGGATCATCGACGTACTCCAGAACGTCTCGGTCTGGTGGCACGTGGCCGGCGCGGCCGTCGTGGTGGCCATCCTGGTCCTCGTGCCCGACAACCACCAGAGCTTCCAGTTCGTGTTCACCGAGCGGTTCAACAACTCCGGCTTCGGTGACGGGGACATCGGCGGACTGACGTTCTGGTTCTACGTGCTGCCGCTGGGCTTCCTGCTGACCCAGTACACGATCACCGGCTTCGACGCCTGCGCGCACGTCTCCGAGGAGACCCGGGGCGCGTCGCAGGCCGCCGCGCGGGGGCTCTGGCAGTCGATCTTCTATTCGGCGGTCGGCGGTTGGATCCTGCTGCTGGCGTTCCTCTTCGCGGCCACCGACGTCGAGGCGGTCAACGCGGCGGGCGGGTTCTCCGGCGCCATCTTCGAGTCCGCGTTGACCCCGGTCTTCTTCAAGATCGTCATCATCATCTCCACGATCGGCCAGTTCTTCTGCGGCATGAGCTGCGTGACGTCGATGAGCCGCATGGCGTACGCGTTCAGCCGGGACCGGGCGGTGCCGGGCTGGCGGCTCTGGTCGACAGTCGACCGGAACGGCACCCCGGTCAACGCGATCATCGGCGCCACGGTGGCCGGCCTGGTGCTGACCCTGCCGGCGCTCTACGAAAGCTCGGCCGGCATCCCGATCGCCTTCTACGCGGTGGTCTCCGTGGCGGTGCTCGGGCTGTACCTGTCCTTCCTCATCCCGATCGCGCTGCGACTGCGGATGGGCGACCGGTTCGTGCCCGG
This sequence comes from Micromonospora sp. NPDC049175, assembly GCF_043197345.1. NCBI lineage: Bacteria > Bacillati > Actinomycetota > Actinomycetes > Micromonosporales > Micromonosporaceae > Micromonospora > Micromonospora sp. NPDC049175. The sequence continues at coordinate 15,401 of NZ_JBICSY010000014.1, forward strand.
CCCGTGGACGCTGGGGCGGAAGTACAGGCTGCTGGGCTGGATCGCGGTGATCGAGATCGCGGTCATCGCCGTCTACTTCGTGCTGCCGATCGTGCCCGCCGGGGTGCCCGGCAACGACGGCTTCACCTGGTCGGCCGTGAACTACGCGCCACTCGCCGTCGGCGGGGTGCTGCTCGTGGTCGCCGTCTGGTGGTACGCCTCGGCCCGCAGGTGGTTCACCGGCCCGGTCCGTACCGTCGAGGAGTCGGCGGGGGTGACCGACCCGGCGCCGGCCGACGACCCGGTCTGACCGGCCACCGGCGGGACGGACGGCGCCGTCCGTCCCGCCGGTGGCCGTCGGGTTTGCCGCGGGTGCCGCCGGGGGCATTGACGGTGATCCGGTTTGCCAGTAGACCTTGGTGATGGAGGCCCGCGCATGACGAAAGCTCCGTTCACGCTTGAACAACTGCGGGTCGCTGTCGCCGACGGTGAGATCGATACGGTGGTGCTGGCCCTTGTCGACATGCAGGGTCGGTTGCAGGGCAAACGGTTCCACGCGCCCTTCTTCCTCGACCAGGTGGTCGAGAACGGCAGCGAGGGCTGCAACTATCTGCTCGCCGTCGACGTCGACATGAACACCGTCGACGGGTACGCGATGTCGAGCTGGGAACGCGGCTACGGTGACTTCGCGATGGTGCCCGACTTCGCCACGTTGCGCCGGATGCCCTGGCAGCCGGGCTCCGCGTTGCTGCTGGCCGATCTGGCCTGGCTCGACGGCTCGGGAGACGTGGTCGCCTCGCCCCGGCAGATCCTGCGACGGCAACTGGACCGGCTGGCCGAGCACGGGCTGACCGCGTACGCCGGCACCGAGCTGGAGTTCGTGCTGTTCCGCGACTCGTACGAGGATGCCTGGCGGCGCGGCTACCGCGACCTCACCCCGGCAAACCAGTACAACGTGGACTACTCGCTGCTCGGCACCGCCCGGGTGGAGCCGCTGCTGCGCCGGATCCGCACCGAGATGGCCGGCGCCGGGCTCACGCCGGAGAGCGCCAAGGGCGAGTGCAACCTCGGCCAGCACGAGATCGCCTTCCGCTACGACGAGGCGGTCGCCTGCGCCGACCACCACGTCATCTACAAGAACGGGGCCAAGGAGATCGCCGCCCAGGAGGGGATGGCGATCACCTTCATGGCCAAGCCGAACGAGCGGGAGGGCAACTCCTGCCACATCCACTTCTCGTTGCGCGACAGCTTCGGTGACTCGGCGATGCTCGGCGACGGGCCGGCGCACCTGTCACCCACCGGGCAGCGGGTGCTCGCCGGGCTGCTCGCCACCATGCGGGAGTTCAGCCTGCTGTTCGCCCCCAACATCAATTCCTACAAGCGCTACCAACCCGGCTCGTTCGCCCCGACCGCGCTGCGCTGGGGCGTGGACAACCGCACCTGCGCGCTGCGGGTCGTCGGGCACGGGCAGGGCATGCGGGTGGAGAACCGGGTGCCCGGCGCCGACGTCAACCCGTACCTGGCGATCGCCGGGCTGGTGGCGGGCGCGCTGCACGGCATCGACGGCGAGCTGGAGCTGGGCGCGGAGTGCACCGGCAACGCGTACGACGACCCGGAGGCCGAGCGCGTCCCCGGCACCCTGCGGGACGCCCTGACCCTCTGGGAGAACTCCACGGCGGCCCAGGAGGCGTTCGGCCCCGAGGTGGTAGCCCACTACGCCAACCAGGCACGGGTAGAACTGGCCGCGTTCGACGCGGCGGTGACGGACTGGGAGCTGACCCGTGGCTTCGAACGCCTCTGACCCGCAGCCCCCGCCGCCGCCACGATCTTGCACTATGTGTCGCCGTTCTGTGGTGAATCGTCGCTGATGTCGGGGCAGTAAGTGCAAGATCGCGTGGAGGAAGGGTGGGTTGGGGCGTGAGCGTTGTCGTGGATCCGGCGAGCGGGGTTGGGTTTCGCGAGGTTCCTGCGGCGTCGGTGGCTGACGTCGACGGGGCGATCTCGCGGGCTGCCTCGGCCTTCGAGACGTGGCGTCTCGTCGCCGCGGGGGATCGGGCGCGGTTGCTGCGGCGGTTCGCCGCCGTGGTCGACGCCCACCTGGACGAGTTGGCCGCGCTGGAGGTGCGCAACTCCGGGCACACCATCGGCAACGCCAGGTGGGAGGCCGGCAACGTCCGCGACGTCCTGGACTACTACGCCGGGGCGCCCGAGCGGCTGACCGGGCGGCAGATCCCGGTGCCGGGCGGGTGGGACGTCACCTTCCACGAGCCGCTCGGCGTGGTCGGCGTGATCGTGCCGTGGAACTTCCCCATGCCGATCGCCGCCTGGGGGTTCGTCCCGGCCCTCGCCGCCGGCAACACAGTGGTGCTCAAGCCCGCCGAGTTGACCCCGCTCACCGCGCTGCGGCTGGCCGAGCTGGCCCGCGAGGCGGGTCTGCCCGACGACGTGTTCACCGTCGTACCCGGCGCGGGTGCGGTGGTGGGGGAGCGCTTCGTCAGCCACCCGGCGGTCCGCAAGATCTGCTTCACCGGCTCCACCGAGGTCGGCACCCGGATCATGGCCGGCTGCGCGGCCCAGGTGAAGCGACTCACCCTGGAACTGGGCGGCAAGAGCGCGAACATCGTGTTCGCCGACGCCGACCTGGAACGCGCCGCCGCGACCGCGCCGGGCGCGGTCTTCGACAACGCCGGCCAGGACTGCTGCGCCCGGTCGCGGATCCTGGTCCAGCGTTCGGTGTACGACAGGTTCCTGGAACTGCTCGAACCGGCGGTACGCGCCTTCCGGGTGGAGGACCCGTCCCGGGAGACCGCCGAGATGGGTCCGCTGATCTCTGCGGCCCAGCGGGACCGGGTCGCCGGCTACCTGCCCGACGCGCGGGTCGCCTTCACCGGCTCCTGCCCCGACGGCCCCGGCTTCTGGCACGCGCCCACGGTGCTGCTCGCCGACTCACCGGCCGACCGGCACTGGCGGGAGGAGATCTTCGGCCCGGTGGTCTCGGTGCTGCCGTTCGACGACGAGGCCGACGCGGTCCGGCTCGCCAACGACACCGAGTACGGGCTCTCCGGCTCCATCTGGACCCGGGACGTGGGGCGGGCACTCCGCCTGGCCCGTGCCGTCGACTCCGGCAACCTCAGCGTCAACTCGCACTCCTCGGTGCGCTACTGGACCCCGTTCGGCGGGATGAAGCGTTCCGGGCTCGGCCGTGAGCTGGGCCCGGACGCGCTGCACTCCTTCACCGACGTCAAGAACGTGTTCATCGCGACAGAGGAGTGACGCCTGTGCAGGGTCGGTTGCAGGACCGGGTGGCCGTGGTCACCGGAGCGGGCAGCGGCATCGGGTTGGCCACCGTGCGGCGGTTCGCCGCCGAGGGCGCCCGGGTGGTCTGCGTGGACATCGACGCGGCGGCCGGCACGAGGGCCGCCGAGGAGTGCGGTGGTGAGTTCGTGGCCACCGACGTGGCCGACGAGTCGGCGGTACGCGACCTGTTCGACGGGGTGGCCGACCGACACGGTCGGGTGGACGTCGCGTTCAACAACGCCGGCATCTCACCCCCGGACGACGACTCCATCCTGGACACCGGCCTCGACGCGTGGGAGCGGGTGCTCCGGGTCAACACCACGAGCGTCTACCTCTGCTGTAAGTACGCCATTCCACACATGCGCCGCCAGGGCAAGGGCTCGATCATCAACACGGCGTCGTTCGTGGCGCTGATGGGCGCGGCGACGTCACAGATCGCGTACACCGCGAGCAAGGGCGGGGTGCTGGCGATGACCCGGGAGCTGGGTGTGCAGTTCGCCCGCGAGGGCATCCGGGTCAACGCGCTCTGTCCCGGCCCGGTGGCCACCCCGTTGCTGCTGGAGCTGTTCGCCGCCGACCCGGAGCGGGCCGCCCGCCGGCTCGTGCACGTTCCGATGGGACGCTTCGGGCAGCCCGAGGAGATCGCCGCCGCGGTGGCGTTCCTGGCCAGCGACGACGCCTCGTTCATGACCGCCGCGCAGTTCGTGGTCGACGGCGGCATCACGGGCGCGTACGTCACACCGCTGTGAGCACACCGGTCGTGCGAGCCCCGCGGTCGCGAACGGCGCCGGCCCGGCGGCGGCCGCTGATCGGGATCAGCGCGTACGTCGAGCCCGCCGCCTGGGCGAGCTGGCAGGGCGTACGGGCCGTGCTGGTGCCGGAGGCGTACGCGCGGGCGGTGACGGCCGCGGGTGGCCGCGCGGTGGTCCTGCCGCCGGACGACGTGGACGCGGACGTGGTGGCCGTCCTCGACGGGCTGCTGCTGGCCGGCGGCGCGGACGTGGGTCCCGGGCGCTACGGCCAGCGGCCCGACCCGCGTACCGAGGATCGGCCGGAGCGGGACGCCGGTGAGCTGGTGTTGTTGGCCGCCGCGCTCGCCGCCGGGCTGCCGGTGCTGGGCGTGTGCCGGGGCATGCAGTTGCTTGCCGTCGCCTACGGCGGCACCCTGCACCAGCACCTACCCGACGTGGTCGGCCACGAGGGGCACCGGCCGGCGCCCGGCGTCTACGGGACCCATCCGGCACGGTTCGCGCCGGGGAGCCTGGCCGCGACGGTGCTGGCCGGGGTGGACCGGGTCAACTCGTACCACCACCAGGCGGTCGCCGATCCCGGTCGACTCGCGGTCACCGGGTGGGCGGAGGACGACGTGATCGAGGCCGTCGAGGACCCGACGCGGCCGTTCGTGCTGGGCGTGCAGTGGCATCCGGAGAACGAGAAGGAGCCGCGGCCGATCACGGCGCTGGTCCGGGCCGCCGCCGAGCGGCTGGCCAGCGGTGTGAGCTAGGTCGCCCCGACGGGTGTTGGGCCGGTGGGAGGATCGCCGCATGGGCAAGGTCTATCCGGAGATCGACTCTCGACTACGTGACTTCATCGCGGACCAGCCGGTCTTCTTCGTGGCGACCGCGGCGTCCGGCGCCGAGGGGCATGTGAACGTCTCCCCGAAGGGCATGCGGGGCACGTTCGTGGTCCTCGGCCCGCACCGGGTCGCCTACCTCGACTATCACGGCAGCGGAGCGGAGACCATCGCCCACCTGCGGGACAACGGCCGGATCACGCTGATGTTCTGCGCCTTCGACGGGCCGCCGAAGATCGTCCGGTTGCAGGGCCGGGGGCGCAGCGTGGCGGTGACCGAGGACGACTTCGCCGACCGGCTCGCCGAGTTTCCCGCGCCGCCGGACGTGCACGCCGTCCGGGCCGTGATCATCGTCGAGGTGGAACGGGTCAGCGACTCCTGCGGCTTCGCGGTGCCATTGATGGACTTCCGCGCCGAACGCGACCTGTTACTCACCTCACACTCCCGTCGCACCACCGACGACCTGGCTGTCTACCGGGCCACAAAGAACGCGGCGAGCATCGACGGGCTGCCGGTCTTCTGACTCGTCGGGCGCTCTGGCGACCGCCGTTCGACGCCGGCGCGCCCGGCGTACCGTCCCGTGCCCGACGGCTCGGGCGGACGTCAACAGCGTCCAACTGTCGTCTTGCGTTACGTTGCTGGTCCGCTGGGGTACAAGTCGAAGCACGGCGGGTGAAGATCAACGGTCGCGGGGTGCCGGCCGGAGCGGGAGGCTGTATGAGCTCGGCCCAGGGGGGCGCGGACACTGGGCAGTCCGTCGCGCCCGGCCCGAAGGCTCCTCCGATGCTGGCGGCGGCGTTCGTGGCCGGCGGCGAGATGGGTGAGCTGCTGAGCCGCTTCGACTGGTCCACCGGCCCGCTCGGCGAGCCCGGCCGCTGGCCGCTGGCGCTCTCCAACGCGGTCGGCATGATGCTCACCTCCAGCGCGCAGGTCGTGATGTTCTGGGGCGACGAGCAGCTCGCCTTCTACAACGACGCCTACCGGCCGACAATCGGCGGCAAACATCCGGACGTGCTCTGCCAACCGGCCCGACACCACTGGGCGGAGACCTGGTCGGTGCTCGGCCCGCTGCTCGACGGCGTGCGGAGCACCGGGCGCTCCTACCGCGGCGACGACCACCCGTTCCTGCTGGACCGGCACGGTTTCGTCGAGCAGACCTACTTCAACGTCTCGTACGACCCGATCCGGGGCGAGGACGGCTCGGTCAGTGGCGTGTACTGCATCGTCAACGAGACCACCGGACGGGTCCTCGGCGAGCGCCGGCTGCGGGCACTTGCCGAACTGGGTGTCGAGTTGACCGACACGGGCAACGCCGCCGACCTCGGTCGGACCGCCGCCGAGGCGCTCGGCCGGCACCGGGCGGACGTGCCCTTCGCCGTGATCTACCTGGCCGACGAGAGCGGTCAGCTCGCCCTGGCCGGGTCCACCGGCATCGCTCCGGCCACTCTCGGCGACACCGCCGAGCTGCTGGCGCGGGTCACCGCCGACACCGCGCCCGCAGCCGTCGACGTGGCCGAGCTGCTCGATCCGCCGCCGGCCGACGCCGCCGACCAGGCCCTCGTGCTGCCCCTCACGGCGGCCAACCAGACGGTCGGCGCGCTCGTCGTCGGCGTGGCCCGTCAGCATCCGCTCAGCGACGACTACCGCAACTTCCTGGAGCTGATCGCCGCCCAGATCTCCCGTGCGGCCGGCACCCAGCGCGCCTACGAACAGGAGCGGGCCCGCGCCGCCGAACTGGCGGCGCTGGATCTGGCGAAGACCAACTTCTTCGCCAACGTCAGCCACGAGTTCCGCACCCCGCTGACCCTGGTGCTCGGCCCGCTGGAAGACATGCTTGCCGACCCGGCCCGGCCCGCGGCCGAGACCGACCGACTCACCATGATGCACCGCAACGCGCTGCGCCTGCTCAAACTGGTGAACACCGTGCTGGACTTCTCCCGACTGGAGTCCGGACGGCTCGCCGCCCGCTACCAGCCCACCGACCTCGCCAGCTACACGGCCCGACTGGCCAGCACCTTCCGTTCGGCGACCGAACGGGCCGGGTTGCGGTTGGTGGTGGACTGCCCACCGCTGCCGGCGCCTGTCGTCGTCGACCGGGACATGTGGGAGAAGATCGTCCTCAACCTGGTGTCGAACGCGGTCAAGTTCACCTTCGACGGTGAGATCCGGGTGCGGATCCGGGCCGTGGACGACGTGGCCTGCCTGGAGGTGACCGACACCGGCATCGGCATCCTGCCGGACGAGCTGCCGCACGTCTTCGAGCGGTTCCACCGGGTGCCGGGGGTGCGTGCCCGCACCCACGAGGGCACCGGGATCGGCCTGGCGCTGGTCCGGGAGCTGGTCGAGATGCACGGCGGCACTGTCGGTCTGACCAGTCAGGTCGACGAGGGCAGCACCTTCACGGTGAGCGTTCCGTTCGGTGTCGCACACCTGCCCGCGGACCGGGTCGTGGCCTTCGACCCGCTGCCGCCCGGTGAGCCCGAGCAGGCCCGGCTCTACGTGGCGGAAACCGCGCTGTGGACCGGCGTCGCGCCGGCGCCCGGGTTCGACGGCCGGCCGACGGACGGCGCTCCGGCCGGCCGGATCCTCGTCGTCGACGACAACGTGGACCTGCGCGAGCACGTCACCAGACTGCTCTCCCCGACCTGGGAGGTGGTCACCGCGAGCGATGGGGTGGTTGCCCTGCCGCTGGCCCGCGAGGGCGGCTTCGACCTGGTGCTCAGCGACGTGATGATGCCCCGACTGGACGGGTTCGGGCTGGTGAGCGCGCTGCGGGCAGACCCGCGTACCCGTCACGTGCCGATCGTGCTGCTCTCCGCCCGAGCCGGCTCCGCGGAGGCCGTCGCCGGCCTCTCCGCCGGGGCCGACGACTACCTCACCAAGCCGTTCTCCAGCCAGGAGCTGATCGCCCGGGTCCGGGCCAACGTCGAGCTGGGCCAACTCCGCGGCCAGATCATCCGTCGGCTCCGGGCGCTTGCCGACGCGGCGGTGGCCGTGAACACCGCCCGGTCCACCGCCGACGTGCTCCAGGTCGCCGCCCGGCACGCGCTGAGTCTCGCCGAGGCCGCGCGGGTGGTGGTCACCACCACCGGGGCCCGGGCCGAGGCGGACAGCGGCGGCGCCACCGCGACCGATCCGTCCTTCGTGGCCGACCTGACCGGCACCGCCGGCGAGCCACTCGGCGAGCTGCGGGTCTGGCGGCCGGCCGGCGACGGCGCACAGGCCGACGAGGCCGCGTTGACCCAACTGGCCCGACTGGTCGGGGTCCGCCTGGAGAACGCCCAGCTCTACGAGGCCGAACACCGCATCGCGACCACCCTGCAACACAGCCTGCTGCCCCGGTCGCTGCCGCAGCTACCCGGAGCGGTGGTGGCCAGCCGGTACCTGCCCGGCAGCGCCGACGTCGAGGTCGGCGGTGACTGGTACGACGCGATAAACGTCGAGGACGACGACCTGGTGCTTGTCATCGGCGACGTGGTCGGTAAGGGCGTCCAGGCCGCCGCGACGATGGGACAACTGCGCAACGCGCTGCGGGCGTACCTGCTGGAGGGCTACGGCCCGGGCGAGTCGTTGACCCGGCTCAACCGGCTTGTCGACTCCACCGAGGGCCGCTCCTTCGCGACGGTGGTCTGCCTGCTGTTCAACCCGCGCACCGGCCGGCTGCGGTACGCGAGCGCCGGTCACCCGTCCCCGCTGCTGGTCCGGGCGGGTGAGGTGTCGTTCCTGCACGACCGTGCGCTCGGCCCACCGGTCGGCGCGATCCCCGGTGCGACGTACGAGGCGGTCGAGGGCGAGCTGGCGCCCGGCGACCGACTGGTGCTCTACACCGACGGGTTGATCGAGGACCGCCAGCTCGGCATCGACGCCGCGCTGGCCCAGCTGTGCGTCGACGCGGCGACCCCCAGTGAGCACGTGGCGGACCTGATCGACGCGGTCGTCGCGCGGGTCGACGGGCGTCCGCGCCGCGACGACGTGGCGGTCCTCGCCCTCGAGGCGGCCGAGCTGAACCGTTTCGCGTTGCGCCTGCCGGCGGACCCGACCCGGCTCAGTGTGCTGCGCAAGCGACTGGAGGACTTCCTCGTCGCGCACGCGGTCGACGAGACGGACGTGTTCGACCTGACCGTGGCCGTCTCCGAAGCCGCGGCCAACGCCATCGAACACCCGGTCCATCCCGCCGAGGCGGTGATCAGCGTGGAGGTGGGCATCGAGGATCGGACGGTGACGGCGACCGTGCGCGACAGCGGGCAGTGGCGTGAGTCGACCGGCTCCGGGTTCCGGGGGCGTGGCCTGGCGCTGATCAGGGCGTTGGGTGAGCTGTCGGTGCGGCGTACCGACGCGGGCACCGAGGTGACGCTGCGCCGGGAGTTGCGGAGCTGACCGTGCGCCCGGCGGCGGCCGGGTCGACTCAGGTGGGCCGGAGCCAGCTCTGCTCGCCCAGGCCGGAGATCTCCAGCACCCGGCGGACCTGCCGCGACGGCAGGACGGTGAGCGCGCCCGAGAACTGCTGGGCGAGCCGGACCAGGGCGTGGATGGCGGCCGAGTCGAAGAAGGTGACGGCGCTCAGGTCGAGGGTGATCCGCTCGGCGGGCTCGCGCAGCGCCGTCTGGAGCATGGTGTCGGCCGTGGCCATGTCGACCTCACCGGCCACCACCACCTGGAGGTGGTCACCGTCGATCTCCGCGCTGGCGGAGAAGACGGGTGGTGCTCCCCCTTGATCCACGCTGACACCATGGCACAGCCGACCTGACGGGGCAACAACCCCCTTCCAGCGCCCGTGGCGCGGGTCACCAGCGGCCCCGGCGATAGGCTGGCGGCATGACCGTCCGTCCGCCGCTGACACCAGGCACGCTCTCCCCGACGCGTCCGGTGCCGTCCCAGATCGCCCGACCGGAGTACGTGGGCAAGGAGCGCCCCGCCCAGTGGCGCGGCTCGCACGTGCAGACGCCGGAGACCATCGAGAAGATGCGGATCGCCAGCCGGCTCGCCGCCCAGGCGACCCAGCTCGCCGGCGAGCACTGCAAGCCCGGCGTGACCACCGACGAGATCGACCGGGTGGTGCACGAGTTCCTCTGCGACCACGGCGCGTACCCGTCGACGCTCGGCTACAAGGGCTTCCCGAAGTCCTGCTGCACGAGCCTCAACGAGGTCATCTGCCACGGCATCCCGGACTCCACGGTGCTGCAGGACGGCGACATCATCAACGTCGACGTCACCGCGTACATCGGTGGGGTGCACGGCGACACCGACGCCACCTTCTGCGTCGGCACGGTCAGCGAGGACGCCCGGCTGCTTGTCGAGCGGACCCACGAGGCGATGATGCGCGGCATCCGCGCGGTCGCCCCGGGCCGCCAGATCAACGTGGTGGGCCGGGTCATCGAGTCGTACGCCAAGCGGTTCGGCTACGGCGTGGTCCGCGACTTCACCGGCCACGGCATCGGCGAGGCCTTCCACAGCGGGCTCTACGTGCCGCACTACGACAGCCCGCGGCCCACGGACATCATGGAGCCGGGCATGACGTTCACCATCGAGCCGATGATCACCCTGGGCACCTACCAGTACGACATGTGGGACGACGGGTGGACGGTGGTCACGAAGGACCGGAAGTGGACGGCCCAGTTCGAGCACACGATCGTGGTGACCGACGACGGCCACGAGATCCTGACCCTGCCGTGACCGACACCCCAGCGGCGCTGCGCGAGGCGCACCACGCGGACGTCTCCGGCGGGTGGCTGCGCCCGGCCGTCTTCGGTGCGATGGACGGCCTGGTCACCAACATTGCCCTGATCGCCGGTGTCGGCGGCGGCGGGGTGTCCCCCCGCAACATCGTGCTCACCGGCTCCGCCGGCCTGGTGGCCGGCGCGATCTCGATGGGGCTCGGCGAGTACACGAGTGTCCGCTCCGCCAACGAGCAGGTCGCCGCCGAGGTCGCCAAGGAGCGACGCGAGCTGGAACGGCACCCCGAGGCGGAGGCCCGGGAGCTGGCCGACGCCTGGGTGGCCCGGGGTCTTCCCCGGGACCTGGCGACCCAGGTCGCCGAAGCGGTGCGGCGCGACCCGGAGGAGGCCCTGCGGGTGCACGTCCGCGAGGAGTTGGGCGTCGACCCCGACGACCAGCCCAGCCCGTGGGCCGCGGCGATCTCGTCGTTCCTGTTCTTCTCGGTGGGCGCGCTCGTGCCGCTACTGAGCTACCTGTTCGGCGCCACCGAGCTGTGGCTGGCACTCGGTGTCGGCGGGCTCGGCCTGTTCGTCGCCGGTGCGGTGGTAGCCCGCTTCACCCAACGCCCATGGTGGACCAGCGGGCTGCGGCAACTGCTCCTGGGCGCCGCGGCCGCCGGCGCCACCTACCTGGTCGGCACGCTGATCGGCGTGCCGGGCGGGCTGTGACGCCGGTCAACCGCTGAGCAGGTCGTCGATCGTGCCGTCGACCGCCCGGCCACGGGCGGCCAACTCCTCGGCCTGTCGACCGAGCACCACACCCACCTCGGTCATGTCCGCGCCGGCCAACCCGGTCCGTCGTACCGCGTCGCCGGGGTCCCGGTAGTAGGTGCGGCTCAGCAGGCCCGTCACTGTGGCCGCCGCCAGCCGGGCCTCACCGAGCATCAGCAGCGCCTGGTCGGTCTCGTACCACTCGGCGAGCCGGGCGGCCCGAGCGTGCGCCGCGCTGCCCCGGCCTGCCGGGCCGCGGTGGTGAACTCCGCCGGTCGGGCCCGCGCCAGCCGGCCCAGATGCTCGTCGCGCAGCGTCCGCAACCAGCCGGTCGGATCGTGCAACGGCTGGGTGGTGACGTACCGGTCGGCGGTCAGCGGCCAGAGCGGGGAGATGACCCGGGCCTGCGCCAGGTAGTCCTCGGCGGCGGCCACGGTCAGATCGACGAGCACCCCGTCCACGCGCCGGGTCGCCGGCCGTGGGCCGGCCCGGGGCCGGTAGGTGACCACCAGCAGGCCCGCCTCGCGATCCCCGCCGCCGTCGTCGTCACCGTGCGCCAGCGGGCCGTGCACCGCGACCGCGAGCACATCGGCCGGAAAGCGCCGGCGGACCGCCTCGCCGACCCGCTCCGCGACCGCCCACCGACTGTCGTCGAGGCCCCGGCCGACCTCGGCCGGCCCGCCGCCTGCGCTCATCCGGCCGCCAGGGTGCGCGACCGCGCGGCTTGCGGGGCTGTCGCCATGCGCGACCGTGGGTCTCGCGGGGGCGTCGCCGTGCGCGATCGCGTGGCTTGCCAGCCCGGCTCACTGCTCGCGCTCACGGGACCCGCCTCTGTTCGCGACCGAGCGTCAGCCTAGCCAGCCGACGGTGGACCGGCCGGCACGCCGCGCCCGGCCGGCACGAGCCGGAAGATGTGGATCTCCCGGCCGCCGGCCCGCCGCACGTACGTGTGGTACGCGGGCCACTCGGTGACCAACAGCTGCCACAGCCGGTCCCGCTCGGCGCCGGACGCCCGCTCGGCCCGCACCGGGATCCGCCGGCCCTTCAGCTGCACCTCGGCGGCGGGATCGGCGAGCAGGTTCATCGCCCAGCCGGGGTGCTGGGTCTGCCCCCAGTTGGAGCCGATCACCACGTAGGCGTCGTCGTCGGGCACGTAGAGCAGCGGGTTGCTGCGTGGCTTGCCCGAGCGGCGGCCGGTCGTCGTGATCACCAGGGACGGGATCAGGCCGAGCGCGACCACCCGCCCCCGGGTGAGTCGACCGACCACCCGGTCGGCCGGGACCAGCAGACGTGCGGCGGCGCCGAACCAGCGATGATGACCGACTCGACGGGTGAGGGTTCCGAGCACTGACACGCCGATCAGTGTGCCGGCTGCCGGGCCCCGCCGGCACCCCCCGTACGCGCCCGGCTTGCCAACCGGGCGGTCGCGCCACCAGTCAGTCCAGTCGACGTTCGATCGGCAGCCGGGCGCGGGTGAACAGGCCCGCACCGAGCATCGCCACGATCGGCACCAGGACGAGCACCCCGAGCGCGGGCCACGGCACCACGTACGGGTACCGGTCGGGTACCGGCCAGTCGTTGGCGTACTGCCGGTTCGCCGAGAACAGCACGATCGCGGCGGTGCCCAGCCCGGCCACGATGCCGAGCACCGAGCCCAGACCGGCGATCACCCCCGCCTGGCAGATCGCCAGCATCCGGCGGAGAGCCGGTGCCGCGCCGACGGCCGCGAGGGTGGTCAGCTCGGCGCGTCCCTCGGCGGCGGCGAGCGCGGTGGCGATCCCGGCCGCGCCCATCGTGATGACGCCGGCCGCCGCAGCGAGCAGCAGTAGCAACGGGGAGATGTCGTGCGAATCACGGCCGTACTCCACGGACATCGAGAACGTGCCGAAGGGTCGCAGCGCGCTGGCGAAGCGTTCCCGTTGCTGCCGGTCCGGCGGTGTGGGAGCGCCGATCACCCAACCGGCCGGTGACCAGGTCAGGCCGAGGTGCCGGGCCGCGGACCCGGAGAGCAGCAGGTGGGACTGGCCGGCCACCCCGTGCAACGCGTACCCGGGGAAGTCGGCGGTGGGGCCCGGCCGGTCCGTCCCGGGATCCACCTGGTTCACGCGTACGGTCACCAGGCCGTCGTGCAGGTAGCGCGGCTCGGTCACCACCACACCCCCGGCACGCAGCACGGCGGTGGCGGCGGCTGTCGTCGCCGGGTCCGCACCGGTGAGCAACGGCAGTGCGGCCCCGTCGTCCACGCCCGTCTGCACGTAGCCGCCGTCGTAGTTCATCGGGTCGATCCGACAACGCCTGTCGGCCCGCGCCTGCCGACGGTGCGCCGCGGAGAGCTTGTCCCCGGGCTGCCAGGGGCAGACCTGCGCGGGCGGCAGCACCGGCGCGACGTCGCAGTAACCCACCTCGGGTGCGCAACTCACCGTGTTGACCGGGGCGATCCGATCGGCGCCCCACTGCTCCCGGGCCATGGCGGCGAGCTGGGTCAGCGAGGGCTGCCGGACCGACTCGCCCGCGTAGACGAGCACATGGCCGGTCGGCAGCATCGGCCGGTAGGCGTGCGAGCTACGGGCGTCGCTGCTGGCCAGGAACCCGCCGAGCGCCACACTGCTGGCAACCGCCGCCATCACGGCGCAGATGGCGGGCGCGGCGGCGGCGCGGTTGCGGCTGGCGTCGCGCAACGCGATTCGCGGTGCCAACGGCAACGCCCGACCGAGCCGGGCGAGCGCGCCGATCAACGTGGGCGTGCAGCACACCAGGCCCAACTCGCCGAGGATCAGGCCGGTGAGGATCACCACGGTGGAGGTACGGGACGCCCCGAACGCCGCCAACCCCACGCCGCCGGCCACCAGCGACAGCCCGAAGGCCAACCAGCGGATCTGGGACACCGGGGGAGTGCGTCGCCCGGCGAGGCCGGCGCTGACGTCCTGCCGCGCGGCGGTCCAGGCCGGCGCCAGCGCGGCGAGCACCCCGGCCAACACCGCGACGGCACCCAGCAGCAGTAGCGCGATCGGCCAGCAGCGGTACCCACCGAAGCGGGCGTCGAAGACGTACTGCTCCATCAGCGGACGACCGGCGAACGCCGCGCCGACGCCGACCAGCAGACCGGTGGCGGCGCCCAGCACACCCAGCACCACGCCGTCGGCCAGCACGACCCGACGAAGCTGGGCGGCGTCCCCGCCGGCCACCGCGACGAGCGCCAGATCGCGCCGTCGGCGACGGACGCCGACCGCGAAGGCCGGCCCGACCAGCAGGACGACCTCCAGCAGCCCGAGGCCGGCGATGAGCACGCCGGTGCCCAGGTCGGTTGTTTCTCCCGGGTCGACGGGGCCGAGCCAGATCCGCTTCCGTTCGGCGGCCGACTCGTTCGGAGGACGGGCGGCGACCAGCACACCCCGGTCGTTGAGTCGGGACACCAGCGCCGCATCGATGGTGCCGGGCACGTCGACAAGCCAGCTGCTCTCCGGTTCGGGACCGGTCCGGGGCACCGCACCCGGGTGCAGCGCCACCACCGCGCCGAGGTCGTCGGGGAACTCGACCACCCCCACCACGGTGTACGCCCTGCTTCCGTCGGCGAGGGCCACGGCGCGACCAAGGCGCAGGTTCAGAAGGCGCAGCGCCGCCGGACTCACCGCGACCTCGCCGGGCTGCTCGGGCGCCCGTCCCGCCCGGAAGCGCACCAGCCCGCGGGCCAACGGGTCGCCGAGGTCCAGCACTCGCCCCTGCATGTCCTCGTCGCGGTGTGGGCCCCGCAGGGTCAGCCGGACGCCGCTGCGCATCTCGGTGACTCGACTGCCCGGCCCGAGCAGGGCGCTCACCTGGGCGGTGGTGGCTCGGGCGGTCGTGGGTCGCTGCGTCCCGTCGCGGGCGGTCCAGCTGTCCCCCCACTCGTCCTGGTCCAGCGGGGTGTCGGAGATCCAGCGCAGCTCCGCGTCGGCCACGCCGAGCCGGCGATCCACCTGTTCCTGGCCGGTCAGCACGGCCATGTCGTAGCTGGCGGCCAGGAAGGCGAGCACGGCCACCGGCAGGGCGATCATCGCGAGCACCAGGGCGGTCCGGCGCCGGGCGCGGCGGGACTCCCGGCGGGCGATCCGCAACGCCGCCCGCCACGAGCCGGTCAGCTCGGCGAGCCGCCGACGACCGGCCCGGACCGGTGGCGCGGCAGGTCGTGCCGCGGGGGTGTCGAGCCGGGAAGGCGCCGGCCTGGTACGGCGGACGGTCACCGCTCGCTGCCGGACAGCAACTGCTCGACGCTGCCCAGCGGCGTGGTCGTGTCGACGAGGACGCCGTCGCGCAGGAACACCACCCGGTCCGCCCAGCCGGCATGTCGGGCCTCGTGGGTGACGAGCACGCCGGCGGCCCCCGCGTCGATCCGGCGGCGCAGGAGGTGCAGCACCGCCTCGCCGGTCTGCGAGTCCAGGGCCCCGGTGGGCTCGTCGGCGAGCACCAGCCGGCGTTCGCCCACCAGCGCGCGGGCGATGGCCACCCGCTGCTGCTGCCCGCCGGAGAGCTGGTCGGGGAAGCGGTCACCAAGCGCGGGTAGACCCACCTCGGTGAGCGCGGCCATGGCCAACGTCCGGGCCCGACGTCCGCTGGTGCCGTCGAGTTCCAGCGGAAGCGCCACGTTCTCCAGCGCGCTCAGGCTGCCCAGCAGGTTGAGCTGCTGGAAGATGTAGCCGATCCGACGGCGCCGCAGCTGGGCCAGCCCGCGACGGTCCAGCGCGCCCAGCGGTTGCCCCTCCACCCGGACCTCCCCGTCGGTCGGGCGGTCCAGCCCGCCGGCGAGGGCCAGCAACGTCGACTTGCCGGAGCCGGACGGGCCCATCACGGCGACCAGCTCGCCGGGCCGCACGACCAGGCTGACCCCGCGCAACGCGTGCACCGCGGCCGGTCCGGCGCCGTGGGTGCGGTGGACGGCGCGAAGCTCCAGCACCGCGTCGTCCGATCCGCTCACCGTCGCGCCTCCTCGCCGGCCCAGTGCGCCGCGTCCCGCGCGGCGGCGTCGCCCGGCCCGGGTGGGGGAGGTGCCGGGCCGCTGGGCTGGTGCCGCACCAGACTTGTCTCGCAGTGGTCCAGCCAGCGGACCTCGGCCTCGGCCTGGAACACCATCGAGTCCAGCACGAGACGCCAGGGCAGGTCCTCCGGTCGGTTGCTGCCGTACTTCAACCGGGTCAACTCCTGCAGAGCCCGCATCGTCGCGCTGCGCTGGGCCTGCACCACCGATCGGACGTCCACGCCGGGGGTGGTCAGCGCCAGCGCCAGTTTGATCGCCAGCTCGTCGCGGGGCCGGTCGTTGCGGTTGACCGGGGTGGCGAACCAGAGCGTCAGATCCGCCCGGCCGGCGTCGGTGATCTCGTACGGGCGCTGCCCGGCCTCGCTCTCTGGCAGCGGGCGCACCAGACCGTCGCGTTCCAGCCGGGACAGTGTGGTGTAAACCTGCCCGATGTTCAGCGGCCAGGTCGAGCCGGTCGACTCCTCGAACGCGGCGCGCAGCTGGTAGCCGTACATCTGGCCGCGTTCGAGCAGGGCGAGCAACCCGTGACGGATGGACATGGCAACGGAGTATGCATACCTGGTATGCGCACCGCAACCGGAGTGGAACGGTTCAGGTCGGCCGACCGGGAAATGGGACAGTCAGCGGGGTCAGGCCGGCCGTCTTGCGCCACCTGGTGGCCCGTACCGCGTACTCGACGAGGGCGGCCAACGCCTGGTTGCGGTCGGCGCCGGTGGTGGACGCCAGAGCCGCCCGCCAGTGCGCGGCCGTGCGCTCCTCCACCTCCGCGGCGAGCCGCAGGGCGCTGGCCCGGTCGGTGACCGGGAACGGCAGCGCGTAGCCGGCGCGGTCCGGCGGCACGACGCCGCCAGCCGCGCTCAGTTGCACCACGAGGACGTCGCGCCGGCTGCGATGTGCGGCCTCGGCCTGGTGTGCGGCCTCCCGCGCCGCCCCGGTGAGTCGGACCCCGATCCGCCCGTAGGCGTAGATGGCCGCGTACTCGGCGGACAGGGCGGCGGCGAGCGCCTCCCCGGCGGACGGCTGCCTCACTTCAGTGCCTCCTGGTGGGTGGCTCGGGCGGCGGCGATCGACCCGAGCAGCGCGGCCCGTTCCGCGCTCGCCGAGGCGCAGGCGGCGGTGGCGGACTTCTGGGCGGTCTTCTCCAACGCGCGCAGGGCGGCGAGCGCGCCGGCCGGATCGGCTGCCGGGGCGGTGGTCGGCGTGGCCACAGTGCTGGGCAGGGCGACACCGATCACCCGGGCCAGTTCGGTGGCGTGCGCGGTGTGCGCCTCGGCGATCGGGCCGAGCCGGGCGGCCAGGTCGGGATGCGCGGCCGCGCCGGCCTGGTACGCGGCGGCCAGCGCGAGTGACTCGTCCACCATCGGCCGCAGCGGGTCCGGCGGTGGCGCCGGCTGGTCGTCACGGTCGAAAAGATCACAGCCGGTCAGCGGCGCCGCGGCGCCGCCGAGTGCCAGCAGGGCCCCGGCACGCAGGAGCTTTCGCCGGGAATGTCTGGATGCCTGGTCGCGCTGTGTCGTTCTGCCGGTCCCCACCCGGCAAGTCAACACCATCCCCGTCGGTCCGGGGGCCACCGACGTCGGTGCGCCGCCCGGCCCGCCGACGGGCAGGCGCGTTACGCTCTGCGCAGCCACCGGCGCGTCCGCTCCGGTGGTATGCCGGCATGTCGGGACGACCGATCACCGTCGACCAGGGAGAGGGTGCGGAGATGACGCAGCGTGGCCGTGCCACCAGGTCGACAGGGCGACCCCGCGATGCCGCGGGTCCCCGCGGTGGTGATCTCGCAGCGCGACGCACGCGACTGCGGGCCGTGATCGAGCCCGTGGTCAACGACGCCGGCTACGACCTGGAAGACCTGTCGGTTTCCCGGGCCGGTCGCCGGCACGTGGTGCGGGTGATGGTCGACACCGACGGCGGGATCGACCTGGACGCCGTCGCCGACGTCTCCCGCGCGGTCTCGACCGCACTGGACGCCGCCGAGGAGGCCGGTGGCGACATCGTCGCCGGGGAATACCAGCTCGAGGTCAGCTCGCCGGGCGTCGACCGGCCACTCACCCTGCCCCGCCACTGGCGGCGCAACGTGGGCCGGCTGGTCAAGGTCACCGCCCGGGGCGCGGCCGCGTTGCCCGGCCAGCGTGGCGAACAGCCCGCCGGTGACCGTCAGCTGACCGGCCGGGTGGTCGCGGCCGACGACGAGGGCGTGCAGTTGGAGACCGACGGCGACCGTAGCTCCTGGGCGTACGCCCAACTCGGCCCCGGCCGTGTGCAGGTCGAGTTCACCCGGCTCGCCGAACTCGGCGAGCCGGACGAGGAGTTCGACGACGCGGACGACTCAGACGAGATCGACGATTCAGACGACATCGACGACGAAGATGATGTGGAGGACGAGGAGAGGTGAACATCGACCTCGCGGCGCTGCGCGCACTCGAGCGCGAGCGGGAGATCCCGTTCGACACGATTCTCGCGGCGATCGAGACCGCGTTGCTGACCGCCTACCGGCACACCGACGGCGCCGAGCCGCACGCCCGGGTGGAGATCGACCGCAGGTCCGGCGCCGCCCTGGTGTACGCGCAGGAGATGGACGCCGACGGCAGCCTGGTGCGGGAGTGGGACGACACCCCGCACGACTTCGGCCGGATCGCCGCCATGACCGCCAAGCAGGTGATCCTCCAGCGCCTGCGGGAGGCCACCGACGAGGTGCACTTCGGTGAGTACGTGGGCCGCGAGGGTGACCTGGTCACCGGCGTGGTGCAGGCGCACGAGACGCGTACCGAGAAGGGCATCGTCAGCGTCGACCTCGGCAAGCTCGAGGGCGTGCTGCCGCAGTCCGAGCAGGTACCCGGTGAGCGCTACGCGCACGGTGAGCGGGTGCGCTGTGTCGTGGTGCACGTGGCCAAGGGCATGCGCGGGCCGCAGATCACCCTGTCCCGGTCGCACCCGGCGCTCGTCAAGAAGCTGTTCGCGTTGGAGGTGCCGGAGATCGCCGACGGCACGGTGGAGATCGGCGCGATCGCCCGTGAGGCAGGTCACCGTACGAAGATCGCCGTACGCTCCACCACCCCCGGGGTGAACGCCAAGGGCGCCTGCATCGGCCCGATGGGTCAGCGGGTGCGGGCGGTGATGAGCGAGCTGCACGGTGAGAAGATCGACATCATCGACTGGTCGGACGACCCCGCCACCTTCGTCGGTAACGCGTTGTCGCCGGCCAAGGCGCTGCGCGTCGAGGTGGTCGACCTGGCCGGTCGTGCCGCCCGGGTGACGGTCCCCGACTTCCAGCTCTCCCTCGCGATCGGTCGGGAGGGGCAGAATGCCCGGCTCGCGGCCCGTTTGACCGGTTGGCGGATCGACATTCGGTCCGATGCGGAGCAGACCGCGCCGGCCGCGCGTGCGGGAGCTGATCACGTGCGGGAGCCGGGCGGCGCGATCTCGGGCGGCTAGGGGTAGACTTCTTCCAGTGGTACGACGCGCAACGCCGGAACGCACCTGTGTGGGTTGTCGGCAACGTGCGCCGGCCAGCGAATTGCTGCGGATCATCGCGGTCCGGGACGAGGCTGGTTTCAGTCTTCGACCTGATCCGCGCCGCAGGCTGCCGGGTCGGGGAGCGAACATGCACCCGGATCCGGCCTGCTTCGCGCTGGCGGTGCGTCGCCGCGCCTTCGGGCGTGCGCTGCGCATCACCGAGGTCCTTGACCACGGTGTGCTGGCGGAGCACGTCGATGCGCCAACCACTACGTCCGGTCAGCCCGACCGGGCGAGGGTCGCTAGCAGGGTAGGACGACCGACATGAGCACACGATGAAGTCCCTGAAATGACCAGGCTTCAAGTGCACGAGTGAGGTCGCTGCGGGTGCTGCCCGCACGACCTCGGAGTGAGGAGTGCAGTGGCAGGCAAGGCCCGCGTACACGAGCTTGCAAAAGAGCTCGGGGTCGAGAGTAAGACCGTTCTCGCCAAGCTGAAGGAAATGGGCGAGTTCGTGAAGTCCGCGTCGAGCACCGTCGAGGCGCCCGTCGCCCGGCGGCTGCGTAACGCATTCGTCGCGTCCGCCGGTGCTCCGGCACCGGCCGCCGCCCCGTCGGCGCCCGCGCCGACGCCGGCTTCCAACCCGACCCCGACGCTGTCCCCGACCCCGGGCGCGCCCCGGGTCTCGGCCAAGCCGATGCCGCCCCGGCGGCCGACCGCGCCGGCACCCGGCCCGAAGCCGAAGGGTCCGGTGCCTGGTGCGCCGCAGCCTGCGGCTCCGGTCGCCAAGCCGGCTAGTGCCCACGACATCGAGGTGGCGGCCGCCGAGGCGCGTGCCGCCGCGCTGAAGGCTGAGCAGGAGGCCGCGGTCAAGGCCGCACAGGCCGCCCGCCAGCAGCAGCGGGACAACCCCGTTCGCCGGGAGCCTCCGGCCGACGGCGGCAACCGTCCCGGCCCTCGGCCGGGTCCCGCCGCGATGCCACCCCGTCCCGGTTCACCGGCCGCTCGTCCGAGCACGCCGGCTCCGGGTCCGGGTGCCCGACCCGGTGGTCGCCCACCGGCGCGCGGCGCCGGTAACAACCCGTTCGGCATCCAGGGCGGCCAGCAGCAGCGGCCCCCGGCCGCCGGTGCGGGTGGTCCCCGGCCCAACAGCCCGGCGGGCATGCCGCCGCGGCCCAGTCCCAACTCGATGCCGCCGCGGCCCAGCCCGGCCTCCATGCCGAGCCAGCGTCCGGCTGCCGGCCGTCCCGGTCCCGGTGGCGCTGGTCGCCCCGGTGGCGGCGGCGCCGGTCGTCCCGGTGGCGGCGGCGGTGGCTTCCGTGGCGGTCCCGGCGGTGGCGCCGGTGGCGGTGGCGGTTACCGTGGCGGCCCTGGTGGCGGCGCGGGTGCCGGCGGTGGCGGTGGCTACCGTGGCGGTCCCGGCGGCGGTGGCGGTGCCCCCGGTGGCGGTTTCCGTCCGGGTGCTCCGTCCGGTGGCGGCGGTCGTCCGGGTGCGGGTGGTCGTGGCCGTGGCGGCGGCGCAGCGGGTGCCTTCGGGCGTCCGGGTGGCCGGCCGACGCGTGGTCGCAAGTCCAAGAAGCAGCGCAGACAGGAGTTCGACAACCTGTCGGCTCCGACCATGAGCTCGGGTGCTCCCCGGGGTCAGGGTCAGATCGTCAGGCTCTCCCGTGGCGCCTCGCTGTCGGACTTCGCCGACAAGATCAACGCCAACCCGGGTTCGCTGGTCCAGGAGATGTTCAACCTGGGCGAGATGGTCACCGCGACCCAGTCCTGCTCTGACGACACCCTGCAGCTGCTGGGTGAGCACCTGGGCTTCGACATCCAGATCGTCAGCCCGGAGGACGAGGACCGCGAGCTGCTCGCGCAGTTCAACATCGACCTCGACGCGGAGGTGGCCGAGGAGCGTCTGGTCAGCCGTGCGCCGGTGGTGACCGTCATGGGTCACGTCGACCACGGTAAGACCAAGCTGCTCGACGCGATCCGTAAGGCGAACGTCGTGGCCGGTGAGGCGGGTGGCATCACCCAGCACATCGGTGCGTACCAGGTGCACGTTCCGCACGATGGTGTGGACCGCGCGGTGACCTTCATCGACACCCCCGGTCACGAGGCGTTCACCGCCATGCGTGCCCGTGGCGCGCAGGTGACGGACATCGTGATCCTGGTGGTGGCGGCCGACGACGGCGTGATGCCGCAGACCATCGAGGCGTTGAACCACGCCAAGGCGGCCGACGTGCCGATCGTGGTCGCGGTCAACAAGGTCGACAAGCCGGAGGCCAACCCGGACAAGGTCCGCCAGCAGCTGACCGAGTACGGCCTGGTCGCCGAGGAGTACGGCGGCGAGACCATGTTCGTCAACGTGGCCGCCAAGCCGGGCATCGGCATCGAGGAGCTGCTCGAGGCTGTCCTGCTGACCGCCGACGCGTCGTTGGAGCTGACCGCTCCGATCGACGGGCCGGCGCAGGGTGTGGCCATCGAGGCGCACCTGGACAAGGGCCGCGGTGCGGTGGCGACGGTGCTCGTGCAGAAGGGCACCCTGCGGGCGGGCGACTCGATCGTCGCCGGTGGGGCCCACGGCCGGGTCCGGGCCATGCTCGACGAGAACGGCAACCAGCTCTCCGAGGCTGGGCCGGCACGTCCGGTCATGGTTCTGGGTCTGACCGCGCCTCCCGGTGCGGGTGACACGTTCCTCGCCGCGGCGGACGACCGCACGGTGCGGCAGATCGCCGAGCAGCGGCAGGCGCGGCGGCGGGCGGCGGCATTCGCCAACTCCCGTGGTCGGGCCACTCTTGAGACGCTCATGGAGCAGCTCAAGGAGGGCGAGAAGACCTCGCTCAACCTCATCCTCAAGGGTGATGTCTCCGGTTCGGTGGAGGCCCTGGAGGACGCGCTGTTCAACCTCGACATCCCCGAGGAGGTCCAGCTCAAGGTCCTCGACCGGGGCGTCGGCGCGATCACCGAGAGCAACGTCATGCTCGCGAGTGCGTCGTCCGAGCCGGTCACGATCATCGGCTTCAACGTGCGGGCCTCGAACAAGGTCCGCGAGATGGCCGACCGCGAGGGCGTGGAGATCCGGTACTACACCGTCATCTACCAGGCCATCGAGGAGATCGAGGCAGCGCTCAAGGGCCTGCTCAAGCCGGAGTACGAGGAGGCCGAGCTGGGCAGCGCGGAGATCCGCGACGTCTTCCGCTCGTCCAAGATCGGCAACATCTCCGGTTGCATCGTCCGGTCGGGCATCATCCGACGCAACGCGAAGGCTCGGCTGCTTCGGGACGGGACGGTCGTGGCGGACAACCTCACGATCACCTCGCTCAAGCGGTTCAAGGACGACGCCACCGAGGTCCGCGAGGGCTTCGAGTGTGGTCTGACCCTGGGTGGTTACAACAACGTCCAGGTCGGCGACGTCATCGAGACCTTCGAGATGCGGGAGAAGGTTCGCGCCTGATCCGGCAGTGACACGCTGATCGAGGGGTTTACGCCACGCGGCGTAAACCCCTTGATCATGCGGGGTGGGTTGGCGGTATCGTCCGGGGCGATGTTCACCGGAACCGCGGTCTTCGACCTGCTGCTGCCGGGCGACTCCCGGTCGCTCAAAGCCAAGAGATCATATGTACGGCCGATCGTGGCGGCGTTGCGTCGCTTCGAGGTCTCGGCCGCCGAGGTGGGTGCGCTCGACCTGCATGGTCGGGCGCAGCTGGCGGTGGCCGTGGTGGCCGCCGAGACGGCGCACGTCCGCGAGGTGCTCGACTCCTGTGAGCGCCTGGTGGCCAGTCGCCCCGAGGTCGAGTTGCTGTCGGTCCGACGCCGGTTGTACGGCGTGGACGACGACTGACCATGGTGCCGGCTGTGCCGGGCCACCGGTGCGGCCGCGAAGGTAGTGTTCGAGATGTTGGCCGGTCGGCCGGCGACCCCCGGGTCGTCGGCGCGACCGGGAGCAGGACGCCGTGGAGGTGGCGAGATGTCTGATCCGGCCAAGGTACGCCGGCACGCGGAACGGGTGCGTGAGCTGGTCGCGTCGGTGGTGCGGAGCCAGATCAAGGACCCGCGGCTCGGGATGATCACCATCACCGACGCCCGGATCACCGCTGACCTGCGCGAGGCGACGGTCTTCTACACGGTGCTCGGTGACGCGGTGGCCCAGGCGGACACCGCCGCGGCCCTGGAGAGCGCCAAGGGGCTGCTGCGCAGCACTGTCGGCAAGGCGCTCGGGCTGCGCCACTCGCCGACCCTCACGTTCGTCCTCGACGACGTGCAGGACCAGGTCAAGCACATCGACGACCTGCTCGCCGCCGCCCGTAACGCCGACGCCGAGGTGCAGCGACTGGCCGCCCAGGCGAAGTACGCGGGCGAGGCCCAGCCGTACCGGGTGGACGACGAGGACGACGAGACAGACGAGACGGACGAGGCCGACGAGGCCACCGACGTCAAGGACACCCCGCGGGGTGGGGAAACGCGGTGACCAGCACCGCCAGCGCCCCGCTCGCCGGGGCAGCCGGGCTCGGCCCGGCCGAGAGGGACTGGGCTGCGGCCGAGGCGCTGGTGCGGGCTGTCCCGCCGGGTGGCCGGGTCCTGCTGATCTGCCACGTCAACCCGGACGGTGACGCGCTGGGCAGCATGCTCGGCTTCGGTCTGGGCCTGCGGCAGTTCGGCGTCTTCGAACTGCAGGCGACCTTTCCCGGGCCGCCGGAGGTGCCCGAGCCGTTCCGGGGTCTGCCCGGGCTGGACCTGCTGGTCCCGGCGGACGCCGCCGACCCCGCACCCGACCTGGTGATCTGCTTCGACGCGGCGAGTGAGTCGCGCCTCGGTGAGCTGGCCGGGCGGTTGTCGTCGGCGGGTGCGGCGCTGGTGCTCGACCACCACGCGTCGAACTCCGGCTTCGGCACCGTCAACCTCGTGGATCCGGGCGCCGCGGCGACGTCGGTCGTGGCGGAGCAGTTGCTGGCCCGGCTCGGGGTCGTGGTGGATCCCGCCATCGCGGAGTGCTTCTACGTGGCCCTGACCACGGATACCGGCTCGTTCCGGTTCGCGGCGACCACCCCGGCGGTGCATGAGATGGCCGCCCGGTTGCTGGCGACAGGCATCTCGCCCGGAGACATCTCCCGACAGGTCTTCGACACCCGGCCCTTCGGGGCGGTGCGTCTCTTCGGTGAGGTGCTCGGCCGGGCACGGCTGGAGCCGGCGGCTGCGGGCGGCCGAGGGTTTGTCTGGACCTTCGCCACGCTCGCGGATCTGACCCGGCACGACCAGCGGCCGTACGTGCTGGAGGCGCTCATCGACTCGGTGCGGTGCACCGCCGAGGCGGATGTGAGCTGCGTGCTCAAGCAGACCGCTCCCGCCGAGTGGGCGGTGTCGATGCGCAGCAAGGGCGCGGTGGACGTCAGCCAGGTCGCGGTGACGCTTGGCGGTGGTGGCCACCGGTTCGCGGCGGGGTTCACCGGTCGGGGCACCGTCGAGCAGGTGGTCGAGTCGATCCGCGGCCAACTGGACGCGGCGCTGCTCGACCCCGGCGCCTGACGGCGACGTTCGCCGTCATCGATCGCCCGGTCCGCAGGATCAGGGTCAACTCCGGGGAGTGTCGGTCTTCCCGCGCTCGGTGAGACCGGGAAGAATTGCGGGATGGAGCAGCCGCACGACCTCACCGTGGAGGCCCCCCGTGCCTGGGACCGGCCCACCGTCTCCGTTCCCGTCCTCGTCTGCCTGTCGCTCGTCGGTGGTCGGTTCGCGTCCTTCTCCACCGAGGCGAATCTCTTCACCATCGGCACCGGCGGGGTGCTGATCTGGCTCGGTCTGAGCAATCGGGTGCCTCGCCGACCGGCGCCGCGCCGGCTGGGCCCGGG
Source organism: Micromonospora sp. NPDC049175 (assembly GCF_043197345.1). Lineage (NCBI taxonomy): Bacteria > Bacillati > Actinomycetota > Actinomycetes > Micromonosporales > Micromonosporaceae > Micromonospora > Micromonospora sp. NPDC049175. Next base: position 40,979 of record NZ_JBICSY010000014.1, read on the forward strand.
GGCGGTCTGGTGGGCGGTGCCGGTGGTGGTCTTCGGGGTCTTCGAGGGCGTGACCTTCGTGCTGGCCGCCGGTGACGACTTCCCCACCTTCTCCCGGCTGGCCGACCCGCTTCTGGAAGATCATCTGACGCGGTCGGCGGTGTGGTTCGCCTGGCTGGCCGCCTTCTGGGGGCTGGTGCGTCGATGATGCGGGCGCTCGCCATCGGTGGTTTCCTCACCGCGTTGGCGCTCTTCGCGGTGGTCGAGTGGATGGCCCGGCGGGAGGGTTCCCGGATCCCCACCCTGGGCGAGGTCTGCGCGTACGTGATGCGCTACGAGGTCGGGTCGGTCCCGGTGGGCCGGATCGGTCTGTTCGGGTTCTGGTGGTGGCTGGGCTGGCACTTCCTGGCCCGCTGAGCCGGGTCTCCGCCTGTCCACATGGCGGGAACCGAGAGCAGCATATGGACCTGAACGATAACTTGGGAGACGGCCGGGTACCGCGTCGCGGTGCAGGTCATGGGTGGTGGCGCCACACCTCGTGCTGCCTCCCTCCAGGGTCGGACCGACCCGGGCTCACGCTGCCCAGTCGGCTGCTCCGGTAATCCCGGACCGCCGTGGGACGCGCAGCACGACCGCCCGCGAGGGCCACCGCGTGTCGGTGGCTCGCTCCCTGGAAGGACCACCACCATGCCGAACAAGCCCAAGCCCGAGACCACCGACGACGCCCGCGAGCAGGCCCGCCGCGCCCTGCAGACGTCGATGGACACCCGTCAGTGACTCATCTCGACACGTGGTGACGCCGCCCATGCGCCGCGCTGACGGCGTCACCGCCCGGCCACACGTGGGGATCGGGTCGTTCAGGACAGGAACGTGTCCAGGGCCGCCTCGATGGTGCCGGAGTCCGGCGTCGCGTACGCCCTCATTGTGGTCCTGTCGTACGAGATGAAACTCGGGCACCTGTTCGTCGGGGCGGTCACGGTGCCGCCGTCGCCGATCTTCTCGGCGGTCCGGGCCGCGTAGAAGGTCAGGGTGTAGCGCGACGAGACGTAGTCGACGCTTACCTGCTTCTCCGCCTTGTCCTTGTACTGACACTTCTTCGGGGCGCCCTGGCTGCCCTCGACGAATCTCAGGCAGCCGACCACCGACACCTTCTCGTAGTCCGCGCCCTTCGCGTAGTAGGACTTGTCCGAGGGGACGTACGTCGACGACCAGGACGTCGGCCGGTCGGGGTTGTTCGAGAACGTGTACGCCTTGGCGCCGGCCCGGCCCCCGTAGGGCGCCGCGTTCAGGATCGGGCTGCCGTCGCAGACGTTCGCCAGGTCGCTCGAGTAGCGGGCGGTCATCGAGTTGTTGTTCGGTGGATCCGCCTGCCCCGGCGTGGGGACGGTCCCCGTGCCCGAAGTGCTGGCGGCGCCGGGTGTGAGGGTGGGGGACGTGCCCCGTGCCGGCTCGTCGTTGTCGTAGGCGAGCAGGATGCCGATTCCCGCGCCACAGATGGCGAGCATGACGACCACCGCGCCGGCGACCAGCCCGATGATCAGGCCCTTGTTCGACGTGTTCGGCGCCGGCGGCGGTGGCGCGCCGTAGTACGGCTGGGGTGGTGGCTGCCCGTACGGCGGGTAGCCGCCCTGCTGCGGCACCGGGGGGCCGCTCCATGGGGTGACGTTCGGGCCGGGCGGAGGGTAACTGTCGCTCACTGTGGTCAGGCCTATCGCTGTCGTGGTGCCCCCCGCGTGGGAGCCTCGGACAGGGTAGTGAGCGCCGCAAACCGGGATGCCGGCGACACCGAGCGCATCGGGCCCGCGATCCTCGGTGCCGTCCACCGAGCCGGGCGAGAGCTGGGCCCGTAAGTTCCCGGTTGCCTTGTGCTCCTTACCGCAGTCGTGCCAGGATCGGCGGCGATGAACCACACCGCCACCGCTCACCGACCCGCCTCTCCTCGGCGGATCGCCGCGCTCGCCCTGCCGGCCCTCGTGGTGCTCGCCGCCGAGCCGCTCTACGTGCTCGTCGACACCGCGGTGGTCGGACACCTCGGCCGGGTGCCGCTCGCCGCGCTCGCCGTCGGCGGCACGGTGATGACCCTCACCGCCTGGGTCGGCACCGTCGTCGCGTACGGCACGACCGGTCGCGCCGCCCGTCGCTTCGGCGCGGGGGACCGGGCCGCCGCGGTAGCCGAGGGAGTGCAGTCGTCCTGGCTGGCGTTCGGCGTCGGCCTGCTGATCGCGATCGGCATGCAGGTCGGCGGTGGCGCGCTCGCGCGTACCCTCGCCGGTGGACCTGGCGACGTGGCCGACGCCGCCGCGCACTGGCTGCGGATCGCGGCCCTCGGCGCCCCCGGCCTGCTGCTCGCCGCCGCCGGCAACGGCTGGCTGCGCGGCGTGCAGGACACCCGACGTCCCCTGTTCTTCGTGCTCGGCCCCAACCTGCTCTCCGCGCTGCTCTGCCCACTGCTGGTCTACCCCGGCGGCCTGGGCCTGGTCGGTTCGGCGGTGGCCAACGTCGTCGCGCAGACGCTCTGCGGGGCGCTGTTCGCCGCGGCGCTTGTCGCCGAGCGGGTGTCGCTGCGGCCCCGGCCCCGGGTGATCCGCCAGCAGTTGGTGCTCAGCCGCGACCTGCTCATCCGAGGGCTGGCGTTCCAGGCCAGCTTCCTCTCCGCGACGGCCGTCGCCGCCCGCTTCGGCGCCGCCGCCGTCGGCGCCCACCAGATCGCCCTGCAACTCTGGTTCTTCACCGCGCTGGTGCTCGACGCCCTCGCGATCGCCGCGCAGTCCCTGGTCGGTGCCGCGCTCGGCGCCGGCGACGACGCGGGCGCCCGGGCACTGGCCCGCCGGATCGGGCTGCTCGGTGGCGTCTGCGGCGTCGCCTTCGCGCTTGTCGTCGCCGCGGGCGCCGGCGTCGTGCCGTCGTGGTTCAGCTCCGACGAGGGGGTACGCGAGCAGGCCATGGTGGCCTGGCCCTGGTTCGTCGCCATGCTGCCGCTGGCCGGGGTGGTGTTCGCCCTCGACGGCGTGCTGATCGGCGCGGGCGACGTGCGTTACCTGCGCAACCTCACCATCGTGGCGGCGCTCGGCGGCTTCCTGCCGGCCATCTGGCTGGCCTACGTGCTCGACCTCGGGCTGGGCGGCATCTGGGCCGGGCTCACCCTGTTCGTGGTGGTCCGGCTGGTCGCCCTGCTGCTGCGCCTGCGCAGTGGCGGCTGGGCGGTAACCGGGGCCGTCCGCTGACCCCGACGTCCCCGCCGATCTTGCAGTTTCTGTCGCCGATATGAGGTGGATGGTGCCTTATGTCGGGGCAGTAACTGCAAGATCGCGGAGCGCGGGGGTGGGGTTAGCAGATCTCTGCCTCTTCGGGGCCCCAGTTCGGGTCGTAGATGCTCTTGGTTGACCCTGCCGGCAGGCCCCGTTCGAACCCGATCTCCAGGTCGATCATTCCCCGGAGGATCGCGGCGCAGGTCGCGTTGAGCACGCTGTAGTCGGCGCTTGCCAACCACAGGCCGGCCGAGCTGGCCAGGACGTCGTCCGGGTGCGGCACCTGCCAGACCACCTCGTCCCGGAGGGTGACGAGCCCGGTGCCGGGCGGATGTGCCTGCCGTCCGGGCAGGGCGAAGGAGTACACCCACAGGAACCGGGTGGTGATCTCCAGCTCCCGGACACGGTCGTCGGTGACCAACCGGTACTCCATGCTGCCACTGACGCGGATGCCCGGCGCCGGGTCGAACCGCGGGTCGGCGGCGGGGTCGATGCGGGTGGCGTAGGCCAGGCTGTCCCCGGCCGCGAAGTCCTTGTCCACCTGGTACCGGCCGTCCGGTGTCAGCAGGGCGACGAACTTCGTGGGGTCGCCGGCGAGCATGGACCGCTCGAGTCGACCGTGGATCAACGCCTGCCTGACCTTCGTCAGCGCGTCCGCGACCTGCTGGGCGGTGAACGGCGCGGCGGCCCGGGCTGTCGGGAGGGCGATTCCCGCCTCGCCCACGGCGAACGTCTCCGCCGGAGTGCCGGCGAACGGGCCGAGGGCGTTGCCGCTCCCGTCGACCGGCCGGGAGTTCGACTCGCCCCGCGCCAGGTTGATGCCCTGCCAGGTCAGCACCGCGACAAGCGTCAGCGTGACGAACGCGGCGGTCCCGCCGAGCACCTTTCCGGCGTGCTGCTCCCACCCCAGCCGCAGGCGTTCCCCCCTGGTCAGCGCGCGTTCGGTCACCGGCTCGCGCAGCCAGTCCGCCACTCGCAACGGTTCAGGCTCGACGGCATCCGGGGGGCGGGCCGGGGTGACGGGCGGGCTGGAGGGCTCTTCGCTGATCATCTGTCGTCCTGGCTCGATGGGAGCGGGCGAGTGATCTTCGCATCCGCCGCGACGTCGTGGTGTCCCCTCCGTGATCGAGCCAGCGGGGTGTGGCGCCCGGCCGAGAGCCACCGCGACGACCGTCGCCGACTGGCGGTCTGGCAGGCTTGGCCGACGTGAGCACCGATGGTCTGATCGTGGTCGACAAGCCCGGCGGCATGACGTCGCACGACGTGGTGGCGCGGATCCGCCGACTGGCGAAGACCCGACGGGTCGGGCACGGCGGCACCCTCGACCCGATGGCCACCGGCGTGCTGGTGATCGGCGTGGGCCGGGCCACCCGGCTGCTGACCTACGTGATCGGCGCGGGCAAGAGCTACACCGGCACCATCCGGCTCGGTCAGGCCACCGTCACCGACGACGCCGAGGGCGACGTGATCGCCACCACCCCGGCCGGCCTGGTGACCGACGAGGCGATCCGGTCAGCGCTGGCCGGGTTGAGCGGCGAGGTCGACCAGGTGCCGAGCGCGGTCAGCGCCATCAAGATCGACGGGCAGCGGGCGTACAAGCGGGTCCGCGACGGGGAGAGCGTCGAGCTGCCCGCCCGGCGGGTCACCATCTCCCGCCTGGGGGTGCTGGCCATCCACCGCACCGAGCCGGACGTGGTGGACGTGGACGTGGACGTGACCTGCTCCTCCGGCACGTACATCCGGGCCATCGCCCGGGACGCGGGCCTGGCGCTCGGCGTCGGTGGCCACCTGACGGCCCTGCGCCGGACCGCCGTGGGCGGTTTCACCCTGGCCGAGGCGGCGACCCTCGACGAGCTGGAACAGCGTGCCCCGGACGTGGTGAACCTGCCGCTGGACGCGGCGGCCGACCGGTTCTTCCCGCGCCGGGAGGCCACGCCCGACGAGGCGAAGGTGCTGGCCCACGGCGGGCCACTGGACCCGGTCGGCCTCACCGGGCCGTACGCCGTCTTCGGGCCGGCGGGCGGCCTGATCGCTATCGTCAGCGAGCGGGACGGACGGGCTCGGGCGGAGATCGTGCTCGCCCCGGCGTGACGGGTCGCAAGGCAGTCCCGCCGGCCCGGCCGGCGGTGTTGGGGACACCAGAGAGGAACGGCATGCAGCGGTGGCGGGGGTACGACGCGGCGCCCGGTGGGTGGGGACGCTCGGTCGTCACCATCGGCGTGTTCGACGGCGTGCACAAGGGGCACCAGGCGACCATCGGGCACACCGTGGCCCGCGCGCGGGAGTTGGGCGTGCAGTCGGTGGTGGTCACCTTCGACCCGCACCCGGCCGAGGTGGTCCGCCCCGGTTCGCATCCGGCGGTGCTCACCGAGCAGGCCCGGAAGGCGGAACTGGTCGAGGAACTCGGCGTGGACGTGCTCTGTGTGGTGCCGTTCACACCGGAGTTCTCCCGGTTGCCCGCCGAACAGTTCGTGCACGACGTCCTGGTCGAGCACCTGCACTGCGCGCTCGTGGTGGTCGGCGGCAACTTCCGGTTCGGGCACCGGGCGGCCGGCGACGTGGCGCTGTTGGAGCGGCTCGGTCAGACCTTCGGCTTCGGGGTGGAGGGCAGCCCGCTCGTCGCCGAGGACGGCACCGTCTTCTCCTCCACGTACATCCGCTCCTGCGTCGACGCGGGCGACGTCGGCGCCGCCGCCGCCGCGCTCGGCCGCCCACACCGGTTGGAAGGTGTGGTGGTCCGCGGCGACCAGCGGGGGCGGGAACTGGGCTTCCCCACCGCCAACCTGCTCTGCCACCGGTACGCGGCGGTCCCGGCCGACGGGGTGTACGCGGCCCGGCTGATCCGTCGCGGGCAGCACGAGCCGCTGCTGGCGGCGGTGTCGGTGGGCACCAACCCGACGTTCTCCGGGCGGGAGCGGCGGGTGGAGGCGTACGCGCTGGACTTCGCCGGTGACCTGTACGGCGAGCGGCTGGCCCTGGACTTCGTGGCGCACCTGCGCGGTCAGATCCGGTACGACTCGATCGAGCCGTTGATCGCCCAGATGAACCAGGACGTCGAACGCACCCGGCGCGCGCTCGCCTGAGCGCCGTGGGCTGCGCCGCCGAGCCCTTCGCCGGGTGTTACCGGCGAGTGCTGGTAGTCTTGCCCAGACGTCGGGAGACCGGCGTGGGGCCTCGCGTGCCTGCTCGACGCCGCGGGTGCGAGGTACCGGTCCGTTCCCGGTCCATCGGGACGACGGACACCTACTTGATCAACCCATCGAAACAGGGAGAACATGGCGCTCGACCAGGAAGCCAAGGCCAGCATCCGCGCGGAGTACGCGACCGCCGAGGGCGACACCGGTTCGCCGGAGGTTCAGGTCGCGGTCCTCACCAAGCGGATCGCCGAGCTGACCGAGCACCTGAAGGTGCACAAGCACGACCACCACAGCCGCCGTGGGCTGCTGCTGCTGGTCGGCCGTCGCCGTCGGCTGCTCAACTACGTCCAGAAGAAGGACATTGCCCGCTACCGGTCGCTCATCGAGCGGCTCGGCCTGCGCCGGTGACGTGACGGGGGAGTGGCCGACCGGCCGCTCCCCCGTACGGCGTCCCACCTGAAGAAACACGGGCCGCGCGACCACCCGAGAGGGAGCCGGTCAGCGTACCGGTCTCCGGTAGTGGCCCCCGGGAACCCCGGCATCGAGCCGGCCCCCGGGCGCTTCGATCGAAGACCGGCCGGCTGAGCAGCTCCCCGATGTCGTGGGCCCACGACGCGAAGGAGCACGACAGCACATGACCGAGACCAAACTCGGCACCGAATCCCGCACCGCCGTGATCGACAACGGGTCCTTCGGCACCCGCGAGATCACCTTCTCCACCGGCCGGCTGGCTCGCCAGGCCGCCGGTTCCGTCATCGCCCAGCTGGGTGAGACGGTCGTTCTCTCCGCCACCACCGCCGGTAAGCACCCGAAGGAGCAGTTCGACTTCTTCCCGCTGACCGTCGACGTCGAGGAGCGGATGTACGCCGCGGGCCGCATTCCCGGCTCGTTCTTCCGCCGTGAGGGCCGGCCCAGCGAGGACGCGATCCTCACGTGCCGCCTGATCGACCGGCCGCTGCGCCCGTCGTTCGTGAAGGGCCTGCGCAACGAGGTCCAGGTCGTCGAGACCATCCTCGCGCTCGACCCGCAGCACCCGTACGACGTCGTGGCGATCAACGCCGCCTCGATGTCGACGAAGCTGTCCGGCCTGCCGTTCTCCGGCCCGATCGGTGCGACCCGCGTCGCCCACATCGACGGCCAGTGGGTCGCCTTCCCGACCCTGGAGGAGCTGGCCCGCGCCACCTTCGACATGGTCGTGGCCGGCCGCACCCTCGAGGACGGCGACGTCGCGATCATGATGGTCGAGGCCGAGGCCACCCCGAACGCCGTCGCCCTGATCTCGGCCGGCGCCACCGCGCCGACCGAGGAGGTCGTCGCCAGCGGCCTGGAGGCCGCCAAGCCGGCGATCCGTGAGCTGTGCCGCGCGCAGAGCGAGCTGGCCGAGGTCGCCGCCAAGCCGGTCACCGAGTTCCCGGTCTTCCTGGACTACCAGGACGACGTGTACGACGCCGTCTCCGAGCTGGCCCGCGGCGAGGTCGCCGAGGCGATCACCATCGCCGGCAAGGCCGACCGCGAGGAGGCCCTGGACCGGGTCAAGGCCCGCGTCGCCGAGGAGTTGGGCGCTCGGTTCGAGGGTCGGGAGAAGGAGCTCAGCGCTGCCTTCCGGTCGCTCACCAAGTCCGAGGTGCGCAACCGCGTGCTGCGCGAGCAGGTCCGCATGGACGGCCGGGGCCCGCGCGACATCCGGGAGCTGACCGCCGAGGTCGGCGTGCTGCCCCGGGTGCACGGTTCGGCGCTGTTCGAGCGGGGCGAGACCCAGATCCTGGGCGTCACCACGCTGAACATGCTCCGCATGGAGCAGATGGTGGACACGCTGTCCCCCGAGAACCGCAAGCGCTACATGCACAACTACAACTTCCCGCCGTACTCGACCGGTGAGACCGGCCGGGTCGGCTCGCCGAAGCGTCGCGAGATCGGCCACGGCGCTCTCGCCGAGCGTGCGCTGATCCCGGTGCTGCCGTCGCGCGAGGAGTTCCCGTACGCCATCCGGCAGGTCTCGGAGGCGCTCGGCTCCAACGGCTCCACCTCGATGGGTTCGGTCTGCGCGTCGACGCTGGGCCTGCTCTCCGCGGGTGTCCCGCTGAAGGCGCCGGTCGCCGGCATCGCGATGGGGCTCATCTCCGACGAGGTGGACGGCAAGACCCAGTACGTGACGCTGACCGACATCCTCGGTGCCGAGGACGCGTTCGGTGACATGGACTTCAAGGTCGCCGGCACGCCGGAGTTCGTCACCGCGCTGCAGCTCGACACCAAGCTCAACGGCATCCCGTCGGACGTGCTGGCCGCCGCGCTGCAGCAGGCGAACGAGGCCCGGCAGGTCATCCTCGGCGTCATGAAGGCCGCGATCGAGGCTCCGGCCGAGATGTCGGACTACGCGCCGCGGGTCACCACCGTCAAGATCCCGGTCGACAAGATCGGCATGGTGATCGGCCCGAAGGGGCAGACCATCAACGCGATCCAGGACGAGACCGGCGCCGAGATCTCCATCGAGGACGACGGCACGATCTACGTCGGCGCGACGAACGGCCCGTCGGCCCAAGCCGCCGTCGACCGGATCAACGGGATCGCCAACCCGACACTGCCGAAGCAGGGCGAGCGGTTCCTCGGCACGGTGGTCAAGACCGCCGCGTTCGGCGCGTTCATCTCGCTGCTGCCGGGCCGCGACGGTCTGCTGCACATCTCCAAGGTGGGCGACGGCAAGCGGGTCGAGCGCGTCGAGGACTTCCTCAACGTCGGCGACCGGGTCGAGGTCGAGATCGCGGACATCGACGCCCGCGGCAAGATCTACCTCGACAAGGTCCGCCCGGAGGGCACCGAGGCGCCGGCCGCCGGCGGCGACCGGCCGGCCGGTCGGGACCGGGGCGACCGGGGTCCGCGTGACCGTGGCGACCGCGAGCGTGGCGGCGACCGGGGCGGCGACCGAGGTGGCCGTGGTCCGGAGCGTGGCGGCGAGGGCGGCAACGGCGGCGGCGAGGGTGGCGAGGGCGGCGAGCGTCCGCGCCGCCGGACCCGGCACAGCTGATCGTCGTACATCGCATCACCCACCCCTCGTCGAACCGGGAGCAAGTCGTGAGTCGGGCCATCAGCGCGCCGTTTCCACCGGATCGACGGGGGGTGGCCGCGTCCCCGGGGAATGGGACGGGCCGCTCCGGCGGCACCGCCCGTGCGGTGACCCGGACGCTCAGCGACGACCCGCTGGGCGGCACGGTACGACGTACCGTGCTGCCCAGCGGCCTGCGCGTCCTCACCGAGGCGATTCCGACGATGCGCAGCGTCTCGTTCGGCGTCTGGGTGGCGGTCGGCTCCCGCGACGAGACCGGCCCGCAGGCCGGTGCCGCGCACTTCCTCGAGCACCTGCTCTTCAAGGGCACCCACAAGCGCACCGCGCTGGAGATCTCCTCGCAGATCGAGGCGGTGGGTGGTGAGACGAACGCGTTCACCACGAAGGAATACACCTGCTACTACGCCCGCGTGCTGGACGAGGACCTGCCGCTCGCGGTCGACGTGATGTGCGACCTGGTCGCCGACTCGCTGCTGGAGCCGGCCGACGTCGAGACCGAGCGCGGCGTGATCCTGGAAGAGATCGCCATGCACGACGACGAGCCCGGTGACGAGGTGCACGACCTCTTCGTCCAGGCCGTCTACGGCGACCACCCGCTGGGTCGGCTGATCTCCGGCACCGCCGAGACCGTCACGCCGATGACCCGCAAGCAGATCCAGAGCTTCTACCGCGGCCGCTACACCGCGCCGCAGATCGTCATCGCCGCCGCCGGCAACCTGGACCACGCCGAGGTGGTCAAGATGGTCCGCCAGGCGGTGCGGGGCACTCCACTGGACAGCGACCCGGCCACGCCGGCGCCGTACCGGGCGGCCACCCCGGCGGTACGCACCAAGGCGGCGACCACCCTGGTGGAGCCGAAGGAGACCGAGCAGGCGCACATCATCCTCGGCTGCCCCGGCATCGACCGCCTCGACGACCGGCGCTTCGCCCTCGGGGTGCTCAACAACGTGCTCGGCGGTGGCATGTCCAGCCGCCTGTTCCAGGAGATCCGCGAGCAGCGCGGCCTGGCGTACTCGGTCTACTCCTACGCCAGCCAGTACGCCGACACCGGCCTGTTCGCCGTCTACGCCGGCTGCGCGCCGGGCAAGGTGGACGAGGTGCTGGCCCTGACCCGCGCCGAGCTGGCCCGGGTGGCCGCCGACGGGTTGACCGAGGCCGAGGTGGCCCGGGGCAAGGGGATGAGCAAGGGCTCGTTCGTGCTCGGCCTGGAGGACACCGGTTCCCGGATGAGCCGACTGGCCAAGGGTGAGCTGCTCTACGGTGACCTGATGCCTGTGGACGAGCTGCTCCGCCGGGTCGACGAGGTCACCGTGCAGGACGTGAACGTCCTCGCCGCCGAGTTGCTCAGCCGGCCGATGTCGCTGGCCGTGGTCGGCCCGTTCGGCGCGGGCGACTTCACGGTCTGAGGTCTGCCGCCCGACTCGTCGAGGGCGTCCCGGTCGGGGCGTCCCGGCCGGTGGAGCGCACCGGATCCGGCCCGAGGGGCGCGTCCCGATTGGGATAGGTTGTGCCCCGTGACTGACGAGCAGGAGAAGACCCCGGCCGGGACGTTGCGGGTCGGCGTGTTTGGTGCGCGCGGCCGGATGGGCATCGAGGTCTGCAAGGCGGTCGACGCCGCCGACGACCTCGAACTGGTCGCCGCCATCGACCAGGGCGACGACCTCTCCGCCGCCTCCGGCGCCGACGTGGTCGTCGACTTCACCACCCCGGACGTCGTCATGGACAACCTCAGGTGGTGCGTCGACCAGGGCATCGACGCGGTGGTCGGCACGACCGGCTTCACCACCGAGCGGTTGGAGCAGGTGCGCGGCTGGCTGGCCGACAAGCCCGGCGTGGGCGTCGTCATCGCCCCCAACTTCGGCATCGGCGCGGTGCTGATGATGCAGTTCGCCGCGCGGGCCGCCCGACACTTCGAGTCCGTCGAGATCATCGAGCAGCACCACCCGGGCAAGCTGGACGCCCCCAGCGGCACCGCCACGCACACCGCCCGGAAGATCGCCCAGGCCCGCGCCGAGGCCGGCCTCGGCCCGGTCCCGGACGCCACAAAGGACGAGGTGGCGGGTGCGCGCGGCGCCGACATCGACGGGGTACGCGTCCACGCGGTGCGCGCCAGGGGACTCGTCGCCCACCAGGAGGTGCTCTTCGGCACCACAGGCGAGACGCTCACCATCCGGCACGACTCGTACGACCGGGTGTCGTTCATGCCGGGCGTGCTGCTGGCCGTCCGCGCGGTGCGCAACCGCCCCGGTCTCACCGTCGCCCTGGACGCCCTGCTCGACTGAGGCGCGGCGTCAGTGCTGGCCGGCCGGCGCGGACTCCTCGGGCTGGGCTGGCTCGGCACCGACCGGCGCGTAGGGCGGCACCGACCGGAACGCCAACGCGGCGACCACGGCGAGCCCGAGCAGCAGGACGGCACCGGCGGCGGCCGTCGTGACCAGCCCGCTCGTGTACGCCGCCCGGGCGGCCTCGACAAGCGGGCCGCCCACGGCGCTCGGCACCTCACCGGCCACCGTCACCGCCCCGGCCAGCCCGTCGCGGGCCCGGGCCGCCGCCTCGGCGGGCAGCCCCGCGGGCAGCGCCGGGCCCAGTTCGGCACGGTAGACGGCGGCGCCCACGCTGCCCAGGACCGCCACGCCCAGAGCGATGCCCAACTCGCCGCTTGTCTCGGATATCGACGCTGCCGAGCCGGCCCGTTCCGGCGGCGCCGACCCCACGATCAGGTCGGTGACCAGGGCCGACGGCAGTGCGATCCCGACCGAGGCGACGACGAAGGCGACCAGGACGACGAGGAGGGCGTGGTCGCCTCGCACCCCGGTGAGCAGCAGGAAGCCCGCCGCCGTGACCAGTTGCCCGGCGGCCATCACGTGCCCCGGCCGGAATCGGCGGGCCAGCAACGGCGCCAGGGTGGTCGCACCGATCATCGCCACCGCCTGCGGCACCAGCAGCAGCCCGGCGCGCAGCGGGGACAGCCCCTCGACGAGTTGCAGCCACTGGCTGACGAGCAGGAAGGTGCCGCCCATCAACAGGCCGTTGAGCAGGGACACCAGCAGCGCGGCGGTGAACGTGCGATTGCCGAAGAGGGAGACGTCCAGCAGTGGGTGACGCAGCCGGCGCTGCCGCCGGACGAAGGCGACCCCGACCAGCAGGCCGGTCACCATCGCCAGCACGGGCAGCGGGCGCCAACCGTGGCGGGCCAACTCCTTGAGGCCGTAGACCACCGGCAGGATGGTGGCGAGCGACAACGCGACGCTGACCAGGTCCAGTCGACCGGGGTGCGGGTCGCGGAACTCCGGAAGCAGCAGCGGCGCGGTCACCAGCAACACCGCCATCACCGGCACGCCCAGCAGGAACGCCGAGCCCCACCAGAAATTCTCCAGGAGCACCCCGCCGATCACCGGGCCGACCGCCATCCCGCCCATGAAGCAGCTCATCCAGACCCCGACCGCGACCGCGCGCTGAGCCGGGACCTGGAACATGTTGCTGATCAGGGCCAGCGTGGAGGGCATCAGCGTGGCCCCGGCGACGCCGAGCAGCGCCCGCGCGGCGATCAGGAGCTGCGGGTTCGGCGCGTAGGCGGCCGCCACCGAGACCACGGCGAACGCACCGGCCCCGATCAGCAACAGGCGTCGACGGCCCACCCGGTCGCCCAGGGTGCCCATCGTGACCAGGAAACCGGCGACCAGAAAGCCGTACGCATCGGTGATCCACAACTGCTGGGTGCTGTCGGCGCCGAGGTCCGCGCTGAGGCTGGGCAGGGCCAGGTAGAGCACGCTCAGGTCGAGCGCCAGCAACAGGGTGGGGAGGGCAAGCACCGCCAGCCCGATCCACTCCCGACGCCCGGCTGTGAGGTGTGCTGTCCGCATGGGTCTCGCCCTCCTGGTGACGATGGTGGACGACCGGCCGACCCCGAACTCATCGGTGCACCGTCAGGCGATTCTGTCGGGCAGGCCGAAGCGGAACGCGTCCCACCCGCTCCAGGCCCGCAGCAGGGTCTCCTGCACCGCGTCTTCGGCGTCGAACAGTGAGCCGAGCATCCGGTAGCAGTAACCGGTCAGTTCGACCCGGAACTCCTCCAGGTGCCCCTCGGCGGTCGCAGCCGACAGCGGCGCGGTGGCTGAGCTCATGGGCCTGACGGTAGGCGACAGGTCCGACATCGACCGTCGACTCCGGCCGGCGCGCCGACAGGCGCCGGCGTCCGGGGGCCGGGCGCCCGCGCGCGTCAGCCGGTCGGCTCCTCGTCGGCCGGGACCTTCTCGGGTGGTACGCCCACGTGCAGGCGTACCTGGGGCACGAGCATGTCATCGACGTCCAGGGCACGGGCCGCGCCGTCGAGCTCCCAGCCGGTGCTGGTGAGGAACTTCCGGGTCGCCTCGTCGCCCTCGAACGCCCAGGCCACCGCCCGGCTCAGCCCGTCCTCCCGCCACAGGTCGACGGCGGCGGCGAGCAACCGGCTGCCGTGCCCGCGCCGGCCCCACCGCGGCTCCACAAGCAGATCGGTCACGGCGGCCACGTCCGGGCCGAGCGCCTCGGCCGGCTCGTCCGGGGCCAGCGCCTCGGCGTCGGCCGGCCCGGAGGCGGCGAACCCCACCAGATACGATTGCTCGGCCTGTTCGACGGCGACCAGCACCCGGTGCGCGCGCGAGGGCGGCTCCAGCACCGCGGCGTTCCACCGCCGGGCGAGGAACGCCTCGTCCAGGTTGTCGAGCACGTGCCGAGGCAGGATCCGGCGGTACGCGACCCGCCAGGTCGCGAGTTGGATGCGTGCGATCTCGCCGGCGTCCTCAGGACGCGCCGGGCGGACGTACCCGAGAGCCATGGGACGGAAGCCTACGCAGGGCGAGGGAGGCGACGGTGGCGCAGGGTGCCAGGAGGACGACCGGGCAGGTCGTCGGGGTTGTGGTGCTCGCCGCGGCGGTCACCGCGTTCCTCGCCGTCGCGGCGGTGCGGCACGGCTTCTTCGACCTGAAGGTCTACTACGGCGCGTTGACCTGGTGGGTGCACGACGGCGGGGAGATCTACGACTACCTCAAGCCGGGCACCCAGTACGGCTTCACCTATCCGCCGTTCGCGGCGCTGGTGATGCTGCCGATGGCGTACCTGCCGTGGTCGGCCGCGATCGTGGTGAGCGTGCTCGCCAGCGTGGTCACCACCACGGTGCTGATCTGGTGGTGGGTCGACCCGATCGCCCGCCGGGCCGGCTGGACCCGGTGGTTCGCCCTCGCGGTGGCGCTCTGCCTGGTCGCCGCGTTCGAGCCGATGCGGGAGACCGTCAACTTCGGCCAGGTCAACACGCTGCTGCTCTTCCTGGTGGCGGTGGACCTGCTGCGGCTGCTGCCGGCCGGCAACAGGTGGGCCGGGGTGGGCATCGGGCTCGCCACCGCGATCAAACTGACCCCTGGCGTCTTCATCGTCTACCTGCTGGTGACCGGGCGATGGCGGGCGGCGCTCACCGCCTGCGGGACGGCCGCCGGGGTGTCGCTGCTCGCCGGTGCGCTCTTTCCGGACGCGTCCCGGGAGTTCTGGACCGAGGCGCTGTGGAACACCGCACGGGTGGGGGAGCTCGCCTTCGTCTCCAACCAGTCGCTGCGGGGGGTGGTCGCCCGACTCGACCCCGAGCACCCGAGCACCCTGCTGTGGCTGCTGCTGGTGCTCGGCACCCTGGCGCTCTGGGCCTGGCGTTCCCGGGCCGCCGTCTCCGCCGGTGACGAGGCCATCGGCCTGGCGTTGACCGGCGCGGTGATGTGCCTGGTCAGCCCGGTCACCTGGGTGCACCACCTGGTCTGGCTGGTGCCCGCGCTGATCCTGCTCGTCGACAACGCGATGGCCGCGCCGGCCGGCCGCCGCCGGCGGGTCCTGCTGGTCGCCGCGACCATCGGGTACGCGCTGCTGATCAGCCGGACCGTCTGGTTCTGGGAGAAGGACTTCACTGGTCTCGGTGGCTTCCTGGGGAGCAACGCCTACGTGTGGATCAGCCTCGCGTTGCTGGCCTTCCTGCCGATCCGTGGCTGGCTGACCCCGCCCGGGTCAGGTGTCGAGGAGCCCGACGTACCGCAGCTCGACAAGGCTGACCGGGGGTTGCCCACCGGCGAGCGGCACATGATAGGTCGACCGCTCACCGTCCGCTGACAGCCCGGCCCGCGCGCAGAACCGGCGGGCCCGCCGGTTGTCCGCCAGCACCCACGCCCGGTATTCGCTCCAGCCCCGCTCGGCGAGCCCGGCCCGAGCGGCGGCCAGGAGAGCGGCGGCGCTCCCGTCCCCCCAGTACGCCGGCTCCACGTACAACGCCACCACCTCGCCGACCGTCGGGTCCAGGTCGTCCCGGTCCTGGTCGCGGCGGTACGGCCCGAAGGTGGTGAAGCCGACGACCAGCCCGTCCACCTCGCCGAGCAGTGTGGTGAACGGATGGTCCGGGTCGGCGGTGCCGAGGTCGCGGCGACGCTGCGCCCAGGCCGCCACGTTCAGCCGCGCCAGCACCTCGTCCGGCATGAAGCCCGCGTAGCCCGCCTGCCAGCCGTGCACGTGCACCCGGGCGACCGCCTCGGCGTCGTCCGGCTCCTCCCGACGGATGGTCAGCATTGCACCGTTCTATGCCCCGTTGGTCGTCACGTCCAGCTTCCCGCACCGGCGTCGTACCGATGAATTAAGGTCGCCGACGATGGCCGCACCGGAATCACTCTCGCTCGCCCAGGCTCGTCGGGTGGCGCTCGCCGCCCAGGGCTTCGCCGACCCGGCGCCAGCCGGCGTGCCCACCCGCCGGCACCTGCGTCGGGTGCTCGACCGGGTCAACCTGATCCAGATGGACTCGGTGAACGTGCTGCAACGCGCGCACTACCTGCCGCTCTACAGCCGGCTCGGGCCCTACCCGACCACGCTGCTCGACCAGGCCGCCTACCGCCGCCCACGGGAGCTGTTCGAATACTGGGGCCACGAGGCGTCGCTGGTGCCGGTCGAGCTGCACCCGATGCTGCGCTGGCGGATGGCCCGCGCGCACAGCGAGTCCTGGGGCGGCATGCGGCGGATCGCCCAGGAGCAGCCGGACCTGGTCGCCTGGGTGCGTGACGAGGTGGCCGCCCGCGGCCCGCTGACCGCTGCCGAGATCGAGCACGACGCACCGCGGGAGACCGGCAACTGGGGCTGGAACTGGTCGGCGGTCAAACGGGCGTTGGAGTTCCTCTTCTGGGCCGGCGAGGTGACCGCCGCGGAGCGCAGCACCTCCTTCGCCCGCCGCTACGACCTGCCCGAGCGGGTGCTGCCCGCGGCGGTGCTGGCCGCGCCCACCCCGACCGACGCCGAGGCGTACCGCACGCTTGTGGCCCTTGCCGCGCGGTCGCTGGGGGTGGCCGCCGAGCCGGAGTTGCGCGACTACTTCCGGCTGCCGCTGGCCGGCGCCCGGCAGGCCGTCGCCGAGCTGGCCGAGGCCGGTGAGCTGGTGCCGGTCACCGTGGCGGGCTGGCGCCAGCCGGCCTGGCTGCACGCGTCCGCCCGGCTGCCCCGGTGGATTCGCGGCAACACACTTGTCAGCCCCTTCGACCCGCTGATCTGGGAACGGGCCCGCACCGAGCGGCTGTTCGGCTTCAGCTACCGGATCGAGATCTACGTCCCCGCGCCGCAGCGGATCTACGGCTACTACGTGTTGCCCTTCCTCCAGGACGACCGGTTCACCGCGCGGGTCGACCTGAAAGCCGACCGCAAGGCCGGCGTGCTGCTGGTGCCGGCCGCCTGGATCGAGCCCGGCGCCGACCCGGCGGAGACCGCGGTGGCGCTCGCCGCCGAGCTGCGCCGGCTCGCCGGCTGGCTCGGCCTGGACGCGGTGGCGCCGCCGCTGGCCGGCGACCTGGCCGGTCCGCTCACCGCCGCGTTGGCCGGCGTGTCCGGTGTACCGTGAGCGCGTGACGAGCGCTCCCGGTCCGGTCGACCAGCCGCAGCCCGCCCCCGGGGCGGTACACACCGTCCCGGCCGATCCGGCCGGCATGGGTCCGGCCGGCATGGGTCCGGCCGGCATGGGTCCGGCCGGCATGGGTCCGGCCGGCATGGGTCCGGCTAGTGTGGGTCCGGCCGGCATGGGTCCGGCCGGTTGGCCGATGACCCCGCCGAGTGAGCACCCGGGGGACCGGCTCACCCGCTTCGTGCTGCGGCTCAACGAGCGTTCGCCGCGCTGGGTGGGGCCGCTGGCCGCGGTCGGTTGCGTCGCCGCGGGTATGGGTTACGCGCTGATCAGCGACCCGGCCGACGCCGCCCCGGACGCCGCGCCCACCTGTCTGCTCAAGCTGACCACCGGGCTGGACTGTCCAGGTTGCGGCGGCACCCGCGCACTCTGGTACGTGCTGCACGCCGACCTGCCGGCCGCCGCCCGGCACCACTTCCTGTTCGTCTTCGCGCTGCCGTTCCTCGCGTACCTCTTCGTGGCCTGGGCGGCGAACCAGGCGTTCGGTTGGCGACTGCCGGAGCTGCAGATCAGCTCGAAGGTCATCATCGGGTTCATGGGCGTGTGGCTCGCCTTCTCGGTGCTGCGCAACCTGCCCTGGGCGCCGTTCACCTCCCTCTACGTCTGACCCGTCCGCCCTCCGGGCTGTCAGAGGGCTGGCGCGTCGTCGAGATCTTGGACACCTGCGACCCCCACGGTGTCGGGTAAGCGTCGCGGATTTGGTGGTAGCTGGGCGGTTTCTCGACCGCGAGCCCGAGTTGGGCCAGGGACCGACGGCCACTACAGTCCCAGGAATGCCGGAGATGGTGCAGCCCCAGGTCAAGTTGATCGCGTGGACCCAGTTCGCGGCCCCGGACGACGTGCCGTGGTCGACCGATGCGGAGGGTGGCCAGGCCCTCGCCGAGTTCGCCGGCCGGGCCTGTTACCAGTCCTGGAAGAAGCCGAACCCGGCGACCGCCACCAACGCCGGCTACCTGGCGCACATCCTCGACGTCGGGCACCTGTCGGTGCTGGAACACGGGTCGGTCACCTTCTACTTCACCGGGGTGTCCCGCTCCTTCACCCACGAGTTGATCCGGCACCGGCACTTCTCGTACTCCCAGTTGTCCCAGCGCTACGTCCCGGAACGGGACGCGGCCATGGTCGAGCCGGCGGTCATCGCCGACGACCCGGAGCTGCACAAGAAGTTCGTGGCGGCCGCCGAGGCGAGCGTTCAGGCGTACACCGAGTTGCTTGAGGGCCTTGAGCAGCGCTTCTCCGACGAGCCGAACCCGACGCTGCGCCGCAAGCAGGCCCGGCAGGCCGCCCGAGCGGTGCTGCCCAACGCCACCGAGACCCGGATCGTGGTCAGCGGCAACTACCGGGCCTGGCGGCACTTCATCGCGATGCGGGCCACCGAGCACGCCGACGTGGAGATCCGTGAGCTGGCCGTGGAGTGCCTGCGCCAGCTGCAGGGGGTCGCCCCGAACGTGTTCGCCGACTTCGTGATCTCCACGCTGCCGGACGGCACCGAAGTGGCGGCCAGCCCGCACGAGGCGTCCTGAGCCCTTCCCCGGCGGGCCCCGGCTGGTCGTCCGCTAGGTTGGAGGGTATGACGCACGACCACCTCGACGCCGCCGCCCGACCGGCGTCCCGCCCCTTCGGCCGGGTGCTCACCGCCATGGTGAGCCCGTTCACCCCCGACGGCTCGCTCGACCTGGACGGCGCCGCCCGGCTGGCGAGCCACCTGGTCGACGAGCAGGGCAACGACGCGCTGGTGGTCAACGGCACCACCGGCGAGTCGCCGACCACCACCGACACGGAGAAGGAACACCTGATCCGGGCGGTGGTGGAGGCCGTCGGCGACCGTGCCAAGGTGGTCGCCGGGGTCGGCACCAACGACACCCGGCACACCATCGAGCTGGCCACCGCCGCCGAGAAGGCTGGTGCACACGGCCTGCTGGTGGTCACCCCGTACTACAACAAGCCGCCGCAGGCCGGGCTGCTGCGACACTTCACCGCCGTCGCCGACGCCACCGGCCTCCCGGTGATGCTGTACGACATCCCACACCGCTCCGGCGTGCCGATCGACACCGAGACGCTGGTCCGGCTCGCCGAACACGGCCGGATCGTCGCGGTCAAGGACGCCAAGAGCGACCTGATCGCCACCGGCTGGGTGACCAGCCGGACCGCCCTCGCCTTCTACTGCGGCGAGGACGCCCTCACCCTGCCGGCGCTGGCCATCGGCAGCGTGGGGGTGGTCGGCACCTCGACGCACTTCACCGGGGCGCTGACCGCACAGATGATCGAGGCGTACGACGCGGGGGACATGCCGGCCGCGCTTGCCCTGCACCGGCGGCTGCTGCCGCTGTTCACCGGCATCTTCCGCACCCAGGGAACCATCCTGGTGAAGGCGGGTCTGGCGTCGCTGGGCCTGCCGGCCGGCCCGGTGCGCCCCCCGCTCGTGGACGCCACCACCGACGAGATCGCCCAGCTGCGCGCGGACTTCGCCGCAGCGGGCCTGGAGCTGCCCGAATGAACGAACGACACGATGGGCGCCGAGTGACGGCGTCGCAGAATGAGGTGGACGCGTGACCGAGGCGCACATCGAGGCGGAACTACCCCCGCCGCTGCCGGAAGGCGGCCTGCGGATCATCCCGCTCGGCGGGCTCGGCGCCATCGGTCGGAACATGACCGTCTTCGAGTACGACGGCAAGTTGCTGATCGTCGACTGCGGGGTGCTCTTCCCCGACGTCGAGCAACCGGGCGTGGATCTGATCCTGCCCGACTTCGGTCCGATCCTGGACCGACTCGCCGACGTCCAGGCCATCGTGCTGACCCACGGCCACGAGGACCACATCGGCGCGGTGCCGTACCTGCTCGCCCACAAACCCGACATCCCGCTGGTCGGCTCACAGTTCACCCTCGCGCTCGTCGAGGCGAAGTTGGCGGAGCGGCGGATCCAGCCGTACACGCTCACCGTGCGGGAGGGCGGCCGGGAGCGGCTCGGCCCGTTCGAGTGCGAGTTCTTCGCGGTCAACCACTCGATCCCGGACGCTCTCGCGGTGGCCATCCGTACCCCCGCCGGCCTGGTGCTGCACACCGGCGACTTCAAGATGGACCAGCTGCCGCTGGACGGCCGGATCACCGACCTGGCCGGCTTCGCCCGGCTCGGCGCCGAGGGCGTCGACCTCCTGCTGTCCGACTCCACGAACGCGGAGATCCCCGGCTTCGTCACCCCGGAGCGGGAGATCGGGCCGGTGCTCGACTCGATCTTCGCGAAGGCGAAGGGCCGCATCATCGTGGCCTCGTTCGCCTCGCACGTGCACCGCGTGCAGCAGGTCTTCGACTCCGCCGGCGAGCACGGCCGCAAGGTCGCGCTGATCGGCCGGTCCATGGTCCGCAACATGGGCATCGCCCGGGACCTCGGCCTGCTCAACATCCCGGCCGGCCTGGTCATCAGCATCGACGAGGCGACCACCCTGCCGCCGGACGAGATCGTGCTGATGTCCACCGGTTCCCAGGGTGAGCCGATGAGCGCGCTGGGCCGGATGGCCAGCGGCGACCACCGGCACATCACCATCGCCCCCGGCGACACCGTCGTGCTGGCCTCCTCGCTGGTGCCCGGCAACGAGACCTCGGTCTACCGGGTGATCAACCGGCTCGCCCGGGCGGGCGCGGTGGTCGTGCACAAGGACGTGGCCAAGGTGCACGTCTCCGGGCACGCCCCCGCCGGAGAGCTGCTCTACCTGCTCAACGTGGTCCGCCCCAGCAACCTGATGCCGGTGCACGGCGAGTGGCGGCACCTGCGTGCCCACGCCCGCCTCGGCATCGAGTCCGGGGTCGCCGCCGACCGGGTGGTGATCTGCGAGGACGGCGACGTGGTCGACCTGGTCGAGGGTCGCGCCACACTGGTCGGGCACGTGAAGAGCCGGTACGTCTACGTGGACGGCCTCGCCGTCGGTGACGTCAGCGAGTCGCTGCTCACCGAGCGGCGGATCCTCGGTGACGGCGGCTTCATCGCCACCACAGTGGTCGTGGACTCGGTCACCGGCAAGGTGGTCGCCGGCCCGACGCTGTCCGCGAAGGGCTTCTCCGAGGACCCGGAGGCGTTCAATCCGGTGGTCCCGCTGGTCACCGAGGCGCTCAACCGGGCCGCGGCGGACGGCATCACCGATCCGCACCAGCTCCAGCAGATCGTCCGCCGGACCGTGGGTCGGTGGGTCAACGACAAGTACCGTCGTCGCCCGATGATCGTGCCTACCGTCGTCGAGGTCTGACACACGGCTGACCGGGCCGGTCACCGACACCCCTGTGGTGGTCGGTGACCGGCCCGGCCCGTACCGCGACCAGGCACCCGGTGTGCGACTCAGGGGAGCGCGGCGACCGCCTCGGCGTAGGCGACGCCGGTGGCGATGGCGGCGTCGACGAGCACCGTCAGCTGGGCCGGGGCCACGCCGTGGCCCAGGTCGGTGGCCACGTCCCCGGCCAGCACCAACTCCCCGCCGATGTCGTGCACGTACGCCTTGGGCAGCAACCGGTCGTGGTTCCAGGCGTTGCAGAAGGCGTACGCCTCGGCGCGGCGGGTCGCCGGCAGCCGGCGGGTGGCCATGGCACGGGCGTGCAGCACCTCACCGCGTTCGCCGGCCCGCTGGAACTGGATCACCACGCCGTCCCACCGGCCGACGACCCGGTCGCCCTCCTCCACCAGATATCCGTCGCCGCGCCGGTCCAGTGACGCGGTGATCAGGTCGAGGGTCAGCGCCATCAACTCCCGACCGTCCGTCCCGCTCTCCCCGGCGGACTCCTCGGCGTACCCGTCCGGCTCGTCGTCGGCGGGTAGCGGGACCGGTGCCGCGAGCGGTCGCTCGGCGAGCCAGGCGGCCATCCGCCCGGAGTGGTGGCCGGTGCCGTTGCGGGCGTCGAAGCTGCCGGCCAGCTCGTTGGCCACCCCGAGCAGCAGCGCGCCGAGGCTGGCCACGTCCGGTTCGGTGGCGGGCCGCCCGCCGTACGCCGGGCGTGGCATCGTTCGCCCGCCCAGCCCGGCCGCCACGCCCAGACCGCAGACCAGCGCCCCGGCGGCGGCGAACTCCATGGCGGCGAGGTCGTCGGTGGGCCGGTCCCACCGGGGCAGTTGCTCGGCCAGGATGGTCAAACCGCGCTCCACGTGCCCGCTCAGGGCACAGAACCGCAGGTGCGTGGCGAGGTGCGCGAACGCGGCGGGCTCGCGCCGGTGCCGGCGGTAGGCCCGCACGTGTGCCGTCGCGGCCCGCTCCGGCTCGCCGACCCGCAGAGCGGGCAGCAGGCTGGCGACCAGATTCCGTTCGGGCTGATCGGTGCAGGCCTCCGGGTCGTCGTCCGTCGCCGGCAGCTCGTCCAGCGCGGCTCGCCACTCGCCCCAGCCGGCCAGCAGCTCCGCGCGCCGGGCCGGGGCGCAACCGGGGCAGCCGCCGGCCGGGCCGGGCCGCCGGCCGGACCACCGCTCGTACCAGTGTCGGGCGGTGGGTTCGTCGCCGAGGTGGTCGGCGATCCGGCAGTGCAACTCCGCGACCGTTGGCGCGTCCGGACCGTTCGCGCCGACCCGGTGGGCCAGGTCGTGCAGCAGGGCACGGGTCTGGTCCAGCCCGACCCGTGGGGTGCCGAGCAGCGCCTCCACCGCGTACCGCTGGTAGCCCAGCAGCAGCCCGGACTCGACGTCGGTGAGCAGGTCGGGCCGGTGGTCGGCGGCGGCCCGGCACCGCCGGACCGGCTCGACCAGGCGCCACCGCTCCCCGTGCAGCAGGTACGCCTCGATGAGCGCGAACCGTGCGTCCACCCCGGAGCGGACGTCCCCGGTGGCGTCGGCGCGTTCGGCGAGCCGTTCCAGGGCCACCTGCCGGGCCGGGCCGTCGGGCAGGTCCCGAGCGTCGGAGAGCGCGACAGCCAGGGCCGGCGGGGCGGCCGGGTCGACGGGACCGGTGGGTGGCGCGTCGCGGTGGCCTGCCCGGTCGGTGCGACTGCCGGTGAACTCGTCCCGGCCGGTCACGACGGCACCGCGCCGGGCAGTCGACGGACCGCCACGGCGAGCTGGCACCCGGTGGAGATGCCACAGTCGAGCAGGTGGTCGAGTTGGTGTGGGGTCACCCCGCGTTCCAGGTCGGTGACCACCTCGCCGTAGACCCGGGCCCGACCGTCGTCGTCGACGTGCACGAACGCCTTGGGCCAGAGCCGGTCGTGGTTCCACGAGTTGCAGAACGCGTACAGGGCGGGCACCTGCTCGATCCCGAAGGTGGGAGTGACCATCGTGCGGACCTGGAGCAGCTCGCCGTCCCCGCCGAGGCGGAGGAACCAGATCATGTTGTCGTCGAAGCGACCCACCAGTTCGCCGTCCTCGGTCCGGCCGACGGGCCGGCCCCGGGCGGCGAGCACCGCGGCGACCAGTTCGCCGCTCAACGGGCGTAGCGCGCCCGGGTGCCCGGCCAGCGGATCGTTCGGATCGCCCTCGTATTCCGGCGACGCCATGGGGCATCCCTTCTGAGGCGGATATCACGACCGGCGGCGGGGTTCGTGTTACGACGCGCGGACACGACCCGGAAAAGCGGGGATCTGCCCGGCCCCACCGTTACCGTGACTCTATGGCGGGCCGTACCTCTCAGGCGAGCCGGCGGCGCGGCGCGTCGCCGCGCGGTGGCACCAACAGTCGTGCCCGTCAACCGGCGAAGAAGACCCGGGCGCCGGTCCGTCGTCGTACGACGCCGGCGCGACCCGGCGCGGCCGTCTACGTGGGCCGCGCGGTGGGCGCACTGTGGATGGGCGTGGCACACGGGATGGGCTGGGCGGTGCGGGCCGCCGGTCGGCAGGCCGCCTCCGCCCGCGACCTCGACCCGGAGCACCGCCGGGACGGCGCCGGGCTGCTGATGTTCGGGTTCGCCCTGCTCACCGCCGTGGCGCTGTGGCTCTCCGGAGCGGGCCCGGTGGGCGCGCAACTGGCCGACACGATCCGGCTGTTCCTGGGCGCGATCTCGGTGGTCGTACCGGTGCTGCTGATGATCGGCGCGTGGCGGTTGATGCGTCAGCCGGCCGACCCGGAGCACCGGGGCCGCGGGTTGATCGGCTGGAGCTCACTGCTCGTCTCGACCGCCGCGCTGCTCCACATCGGTCAGGCCCCGGGCAACCCGCTGCAGCGGGACTTCGCGGGCGGGCTGGTCGGCGCCGGCATCGGCGGGCTGCTGGAACGCGCGGTCACCGCCTGGGTGGCGGTGCCGCTGCTGATCCTGCTGCTGCTCTTCGGTCTGCTCGTGGTGACCGCGACACCGATCAACAAGATCCCGGAGCGGCTGGGCCTGTTGGCCGGCGGGCTGGTCGCCACACCGGAGGCCGCCGAGGAAGCCGACGAGCCGGCCGCCCAGCGGCCGCGGAAGCGGCCGGCGAAGCGGACGCCTGCGCCGGTGGACCCGGACGACTTCGAGGACCTGGACGGCGCGGACCTCCAGGAAACCATGGTGCTGCCGCGCAAGTCCCCGGCGAAGGTGCCGGCGAGCCGCCGGCCGCCGGTCGAGCCGCCGGAGCACTCGCCCGCGCCGACGCGCGCCGAGCAGCTCGCGCTCACCGGACTGGCCGGCGACTACACCCTGCCACCGCCCAACATGCTCAGCGCCGGTGCCGCCGCGAAGACCCGCAGCAAGGCCAACGACGAGGTGATCGCCGCGCTGACCGGCGTGTTCGACCAGTTCGACGTGGACGCCGCGGTCACCGGCTTCACCCGTGGCCCGACGGTCACCCGCTACGAGGTCGAGCTGGGCCACGGCGTCAAGGTCGAGCGGATCACCCAGCTCTCCCGCAACATCGCGTACGCCGTGAAGTCACCGGACGTGCGGATCCTCAGCCCGATCCCGGGCAAGAGCGCGGTCGGCGTGGAGATCCCGAACACCGATCCGGAAAACGTCGCCCTCGGCGACGTGTTGCGCTCACGTGCGGCGACAAGCGACCACCATCCGATGGTCGTGGCGCTCGGCAAGGACATCGAGGGCGGCTACGTGGTGGCCAACCTCGCGAAGATGCCGCACATCCTGATAGCCGGGGCCACCGGCGCGGGCAAGTCGAGCTGCCTCAACACCCTGCTGGTGTCCGTCCTCACCCGGGCCACCCCGGACGAGGTACGCCTGCTGCTGATCGACCCGAAGCGGGTCGAGATGACCGGCTACGAGGGCATCCCGCACCTGGTCACCCCGATCGTGACGAATGCCAAGAAGGCGGCCGACTCGCTGGACTGGGTGGTCCGCGAGATGGACATGCGCTACGACGACCTCGCCGCCAACGGGGTCCGGCACATCGACGACTTCAACCGCAAGGTCCGCAACGGCGAGATCAAGGCTCCGCCGGGCAGCGAACGGGAGATGCGCCCGTACCCGTACCTGTTGGTGATCGTGGACGAGTTGGCCGACCTGATGATGGTCGCGCCGCGCGACGTGGAGGACTCGGTCGTCCGGATCACCCAGTTGGCCCGCGCGGCCGGCATCCACCTGGTCCTGGCCACCCAGCGGCCCTCGGTCGACGTGGTGACCGGTCTGATCAAGGCGAACGTGCCGTCCCGGCTGGCGTTCGCCACCTCCTCGCTCGCGGACTCCCGGGTCATCCTCGACCAGCCGGGCGCGGAGAAGCTGCTCGGTCGCGGCGACGGGCTCTTCCTGCCGATGGGCGCCTCCAAGCCGGTACGCATCCAGGGCGCCTGGGTCACCGAGCGCGAGATCGCCGACGTCGTGAAGTTCTGCAAGGACCAGCGCGAGCCGGAGTTCCGCAAGGACGTGCTGGCCCCCGCGCAGGAGACCAAGAAGAAGATCGACGAGGACATCGGCGACGACCTCGACCTGTTGGTGCAGGCGGTGGAGCTGGTGGTGACCTCGCAGTTCGGCTCGACCTCGATGCTCCAGCGCAAGCTGCGTGTCGGTTTCGCGAAGGCGGGCCGGCTGATGGACCTGATGGAGACCCGTGGGGTGGTCGGGCCGTCCGAGGGGTCGAAGGCACGTGACGTGCTGGTCAAGCCGGACGAGTTGGAGGAGGTCCTGTCCGGCCTGCGCGGTGACGTGGACTGACCGACGGTCACCCGCACCACGGTTCCTCAGTGGAAGATCTTCAGGCCGATCACGCCGGCGACCACCAGCAGCAGGCACAGGATCCGGGGCAGGCTCGCCGACTCGCCGAGCACCAGCATCCCGACCAACGCCGTGCCGACCGCGCCGATGCCGACCCAGACCGCGTACCCGGTGCCGACCGGGATCTCGCGCAGCGCGTACGCCAGGCCGGCCATGCTCAGGACCAGCGTCACCGCGAACACCACGGACGGGACGAGCCGGCTGAGGCCGGCGCTGCGGTCCAGGGCGACCGCCCAGGCCGTCTCCAACAGTCCGGAGATCACCAGTACCAGCCAGGCCATCGTTCACCTCACGCGGGAGTGCCCGGGCCGCCGAGGGCCGGGGACGAGTCGGGTCTGCACGTCGCGGGGCGTCTTGGCCTGACCGGGTACGCCCACCACTCGTCCGGGGTGGCCGCGGGCCACCGAGGCCGACGCTAGCACCGGTCGGCCGTCGTGGCGGCTGGACGGGTGAGGCGCTGGCGGCTGGACGGGTCGGGTGCCGGTGGCGCAGTGACTCCCGCCACCCCGTCTTGACCTGCACTTGACTCTAACTTGCAGGATGACCACCATGACGCTGATCTATGCCGACCCCGAGGTCGCCGCCGCGCTGGACGCCGCCACCACCGTCGACGTCATGCGGGCCGCCCTCCTGGCCGCGTACGAGGGACGTCTCGTGGCCCCGCCTCGGGCCGCCGCTCCGCTCAGCGGTGGGCGGCTGGTGCTCACCGCCGGGCACCTGGTCGGCGAGTGGTACGGCTTCCGCTCCTACGACACCTTCGGCCACCCAAGGAGTGAGCAGGTGGTGGTGCTGCACGACGCGGGCACCGGGGCGATCCGGGCGGTCGCGGTGGGCGAGGAGCTGGGTTCCCGTCGTACCGGAGGACTGGGTGGCCTGGCGGTCGACGCCCTGGCCCGCCCGGACGCGGCCACCCTCGGCGTGGTCGGCTCCGGCCGGCAGGCCTGGACCCAGGTCTGGGCCGCCGCCGCGGTCCGCCCGTTGCGCGAGGTGGTGGTGCACAGCCGCTCCGCCGCCCGGAGGGACGCCTTCGCCGCGCGGGTCCGCGCCGAACTGGGCGTGCCCGCCCGGACGGTGACCGACGCCGGCTCGGCCGTCGCCGGGCGGGACATCGTGGTGCTCGCGACGACAAGCCCGACCCCGGTGCTCCGCGCCGCCGACCTCAGCCCCGGCACGCACCTCAACGCGGTCGGCTTCAAGCAGCGTGACCGCAGCGAGTTCGGCACCGACCTGCTGGACGCCGCCGACCTGCTGGTCACCGACTCGCCAGCACAGGCTGCGGACTACCAGCCGCCGATGCTCGCCGCCACGCCCCCGTACGCCGGGCGGTTGCGCGACCTGGGCGGCGTCCTGGCCGGCGCCGTCCCCGGCCGGACCACCACGGACCAGATCTCGGTCTTCTGCTCCACCGGCCTGGCCGGCACCGAGGTCTTCCTGCTCGACGCGTTGACCCGCACGGGCGCCGTGGCTCGCTGAGCGCCGGCGGGGGACCCGGTGACCGATTCGGTGCCGAGCCGCGTGCCCGGGTCGTCACCGCAGCCCCGCGTGCGTGGGCTTCCCCGGACGGCCCGGTACCCTCGGATGGTGTCTGCCACCTCTCCCGCTCCCTCTGACAACGCCGAGGGCCGTCGCGTCGCCCTGCTGACCCTGGGCTGCGCCCGCAACGAGGTCGACTCGGAGGAGCTGGCCGCACGGCTGCACGCCGACGGCTGGCAGGTGACCACCGACGGCGAGGGCGCCGACGTGGTCGTCGTCAACACCTGCGGCTTCGTGGAGAAGGCCAAGCAGGATTCCATCCAGACCCTGCTCGCCGCCGCCGGGACCGGCGCCAAGGTGGTCGCGGCGGGCTGCATGGCCGAGCGGTACGGCCGGGAGTTGGCCGACAGCCTGCCCGAGGCGCAGGCGGTGCTGAGCTTCGACGACTACCCGGACATCGCCGCTCGGCTGAACGCGGTCGTCGCCGGTGAGCAGGTCACCGCGCACACCCCGCGAGACCGGCGTGAGCTGCTGCCGCTGACCCCGGTGAAGCGGCGCGACAGCGCCGTGTCGCTGCCCGGTCACGGCACCGTGAGCCGCACCGCCGTCGACACCGACGAGCACACCCCCGCGCACCTGCGGCAGATCCTGCGCCGCCGACTGGACACCGGCCCGGTGGCCTCGTTGAAGCTGGCCAGCGGCTGCGACCGGCGCTGCGCGTTCTGTGCCATTCCCGCCTTCCGGGGAGCGTTCGTCTCGCGTACCCCGGACGAGTTGCTCGCCGAGGCGGAGTGGTTGGCCAAGACCGGCGTACGGGAGCTGGTGCTGGTCAGTGAGAACTCCACCTCGTACGGCAAGGACCTGGGCGACCCCCGCGCGCTGGAGAAGCTGCTGCCGCAGCTCGCCGCCGTGACCGGCATCGTCCGGGTGCGGGCGAGCTACCTCCAGCCGGCGGAGACCCGCCCCGGGTTGGTCGAGGCGATCGCCAACACCCCGGGCGTGGCCCCGTACTTCGACCTGTCGTTCCAGCACTCCAGCGAGCCGGTGCTGCGCCGGATGCGACGTTTCGGCTCCACCGACCGTTTCCTGGAGCTGCTGGCGGGCGCCCGGGCGTTGGCCCCGGACGCGGGCGCCCGGAGCAACTTCATCGTCGGTTTCCCCGGCGAGACCCGCGCCGACGTCGACGAGCTGGTCCGGTTCCTGACCGAGGCCCGGCTGGACGCGATCGGCATGTTCGACTACAGCGACGAGGACGGCACCGAGGCCGCCGGCCTGCCCGGCAAGGTCTCCGCCGCGACGATCAAGCGGCGCTACGACCGGCTGAGCGCGCTCGCCGACGAGCTGTGCTCGCAGCGGGCCGAGGACCGTCTCGGCTCAACCGTCGAGGTGCTCGTCGACTCGGTCGAGGACGGCGTGGTGGAGGGTCGGGCGGCGCACCAGGCGCCGGAGGTGGACGGTTCCACCACCCTGGTCGCCCCGGCCGAGGGTGGGGTCGACCTCGCCGCGCTGCGACCCGGTGACCTGGTACGCGCAACGGTCACCGGCACCGAAGGGGTGGACCTGCTGGCGGTGCCGGATGAGATGATCTCGGCGGCGCCCGGCGCGGCACGGTGACGGTGGGCCCAGGCGGAGCGGGGGAGCCCAGTGGTGCGGTGCCGGGTACGCCACGGAGCGCGGCGGTGACCGGGGCGACGGAGTCGACGCCGGCCCGGGTGGTCGCCGTGGTGCCGATCGTCAACGCGGCCAACGCGCTCACCGCCCTGCGGCTCGCGTTGGTGCCGGTCTTCGCCGCCTCGGTGATCATGTCCGGGATGACCCACGCCGGCTGGCGGATGGCGGCCTGTCTGATCTTCGCGGTGGCGTCGGCGACCGACCTGGTGGACGGCTGGATCGCCCGCCGGTTCGGGCTCGTCACGTCGGTCGGCAAGGTGGCCGACCCGATCGCCGACAAGGCGCTCACCGGCGCCGCCCTGGTGTTGCTCTCCTGGTACGGCCAGGTGCCCTGGTGGGTGACCGCGCTGATCCTCGTCCGCGAGCTGGGCATCACCGGGCTGCGGTTCTGGGTGATCCGGCACGGCGTGATCGCGGCCAGCCGAGGCGGCAAGGTCAAGACCGCGCTCCAGATCCTGGCCATCGCCTGGTATCTCTGGCCGATGCCCGCCGCCCTCGCCGCCGTCGGCCCATGGATCATGGCCGCCGCCGTCCTGGTCACGGTCGCCACCGGCTTCGACTACATAGCCCAGGCCCTCCGCCTCCGCCGCCCCCGCTAAACCCCACCCCCACCCCCACCCCCACCCCACCCCACCCCACCCCACCCCACCCCCACCCCGGCCCCCGGCTGCCCCGCCCGAACCCCGTTGATCATGAGGTTATCGGCGTCCGGCGCGGCGTGTCGCAGCTATAACCTCATGATCGACGCGGTCGGGGGGTGGGTGGGCGACGCGGTCGGGGGTGGGTTGGGTGGGGTGGGTGGGGTGGGTGGGGTGGGTGGGGTGGGTGGGGTGGGGGTGGCAGGGTTGGGGGTTGGTGGGTGGGGAAGGGTGTGGGTGTGGCGGGAAGGACTTGTTGATGCAGCGGGACACGGGTCGTGAGCGGCCGGCGGATGGTGGGGCCGATGACGCCGAGGTGGGTAGTGCGGCAGCGGGAGTCGTGCACCGGCTGGTGCAGCGGCACGAGACCCTCGCCACCGTCGAATCACTCACCGGCGGGCTGCTGGCCGCGTCGATCGTGGACATCGCCGGCGTCAGCGGGATCTACCGGGGCGGCCTCGTGGTCTACGCCACCGAGTTGAAGGGCACCCTGGCCGACGTGCCCGCCGACCTGCTGTCCGAGCGGGGGCCGGTGGACCCGGACGTGGCGGCGGCGCTCGCCGCGGGTGGCCGCCAGCGCTGCGGCGCGGACTGGGGAGTGGCCACCACCGGCGTCGCCGGCCCCGAGCCGCAGGACGGCAAGCCCGTCGGCCTGGTCTACGTCGCGGTCGCCGGCCCGAACGGCGGTGCGGTCCGGCAACTCGACCTGGGCGGCGGGCGCGACCACGTCCGCGCCGCCGCGGTGGTCGAGGCGCTGCGGCTGCTCGCCGAGCGGATCCACGCCGCCGAAACCGCGACCCCCGCGCTGCCCACGACCTAGGGCGACGAAGGGGCAGCATCCGCCGCGGGGCGGACCGACGCGGTGGCGGCCCTCGCCCGGAAAACCGACTCCGCGACCGGCCCCGGGCATCCGGGCAGTTGGGAACGGTCGACGCCGCCCGACGTGAGCTGGTCTCGGCGAACCGACGGGCGGGGCGGGATGTCGGCTGGGCTCACAACGGGTACGGTTGCGGGAAGGCTCCGACGTTTCGGGGTCGGCGCGGTCCGCCGCGGCCGGCCGCCCAGCGCCGGGCGCGAGGTATCCCTCAGGGGGAGGTGCGATGATCCTGCTACGCCGGGTGATCGGTGACGCACTGCGGGCGCGCCGGCAGGGGCAGCAGCGCACGCTGCGTGAGGTCTCCACCGCCGCCAACGTCAGCCTCGGCTACCTCTCCGAGATCGAGCGGGGGCACAAGGAGCCGTCCAGCGAGTTGCTCGCCGCGATCTGCGACGCCCTCGGTGCCCGTCTGTCCGAGCTTCTCCGTGAGGTGAGCGACACCGTGGCGCTCGCCGAGCAGATGCCCGAGGTGCTCGTCTCGATGCAGGACGAGTCGGCCGACGCCGGGGCGGTGTCCAAGAACACCGGCCGGGGCGTCCGTCAGGTCACCTCCGATGGCAAGGTCGCCGTCTCGGTCCGCCAGGAATCGCCGCTCAAGGCCACGCTGCGCAGCTCGCGCGTCCGCCCGACCGAGCGCGACCGGGACGTGGTCTGCGCCGCCTGAGCCCGCCGCTCGGTCGGACCGTGGGAGGGCTGGCTCCGGCCGCGTAGGGTGGCCCACAGGAGCTGCCGGCGCGGTCGACCGCCCGGTACGGATGCCTCGTTGGCGTTCGGCTGGGACGATGGAGATCGGCCGGTGGTGGCTAGTCGGTCCATCCGGCCCGGCCGGCCGTGGTGGAGCGACGTTACTGAGGGGATACGGCGGAGATGGCGAACCCGTTCGTCAAGGGTTGGAACTACCTGATGGCGCTCTTCGGTGCGAAAATAGACGAGCATGCCGATCCGAAGGTGCAGATCCAGCAGGCCATCGAGGATGCCCAGCGGCAGCACCAAGCGCTCGTCCAGCAGGCTGCGGCGGTGATCGGCAACCAGCGTCAGCTGGAGATGAAGCTGTCCCGGCAGATGTCCGAGGTCGAGCGGTTGCAGGGCAACGCCCGGCAGGCCCTGGTGCTGTCCGACCAGGCCCGGGCCAAGGGTGACGAGGCCGAGGCCGTGCGGTTCGAGCAGTCGGCGCAGACCCTGGCCACCCAGTTGGTCTCCGCCGAACAGGCCACCGAAGACCTGAAGACCCTGCACGACCAGGCGCTGGGCGCCGCCGCCCAGGCCCGCCGTGCGGTCGAGAACAACTCGATGATCCTCCAGCAGAAGCTCGCCGAGCGCACCAAGCTGCTCAGCCAACTGGAGCAGGCCAAGATGCAGGAGTCGGTGGCCCGCTCGCTGGAGTCGATGTCGTCGCTCACCGCGCCCACGAACACCCCGTCCCTGGACGAGGTGCGCGACCGCATCGAGCGGCGGTACGCCAACGCGATGGGCCGTGCCGAACTGGCGGGCAACTCCGTCGAGGGTCGGATGTTGGAGATCCAGAAGGCGACGATCGACTCAGCCGGTTCGGCCCGGCTGGAGCAGATCCGGTCCAGCATGGCGGGGGAGCAGCTCGGCGGCGCGTCGCAACGACCCGCCGTGCCGCAGGCCGAGAAGGCAGGCCCGGCCACCGACCCGACGGCCGCTGCCCGACTCGACGAGCTGCGCGCCAGCATGGCCCGTGAGCGGGGCACCGGCGACCCGACAGCCGCCGGCTGAACGACCGGACCGAGGAGGTCAGGGTGGCAGACGAGCGGACACGGTACTTCCGCAAACTGGGTCGGCTTCGCCGCTCCGCCCGACGGTGGAGCGTGCTTGCCGGTGGGCTCGGCGGCGCGGCCGCGGTGCTGACCCCGTACGCCGGCCTCGGTCTGCCCGACGCGGCCTGGGCCGGCGCCGCGGGCAGTGCGGTGGCGCTCGCCGCCTGGCGTTGGATCGACGTGCGTGCCCTCGCCGCCCAACCGGCACCGCCCGCCCTCGACCCGGCGGAGGCCGCGGCCCGGTCGCGGGCCCGGCTGATCGCCGCCGTGGAGCGGCTGCCGGTCGGCCCGGGGGTGCTGGCCGAGGTCCGCCGGGTCCGCTCCCGGATCGCCCTGCGCGGCACCAGCGCGGGCGAGCAGTGGGCCCGACTCGACCGGGCTGCGCTCACCCTGGCCGGCATGGCTCCCCGGCTCACCGGGCTGGCCGAGCCGGCGGTGCTGGAGGCCGCCGCCGCCGACCGTTCGCTGCGCGACCTGGCCGCACGGGTGGCAAGCGTCGAACGGGCGTTGCGGCTGGCCCCGGCCGACGCCCGGCCGCCGTTGGCCGAGGCACACGCCATGTTGACCGCCCAGTTGGAGGGCGGGGTGGCGGCCTACGAACGGCTGGTGGTGGCCGCCGCCGGTTACCTGGCCGAGGACGCCCGACCGGAGCCCGCGCACCCGGCGGCCGACCGGCTCACCGAGGCGACCGACCTGTTGCACGGGGTGGCCGGTGCGCTGGCCGAGCTGCGCGGCGTCGGCACTCCGCTGCGCGCGCCGACTCGCTGAGAGCTGCGCGGCGTCGGCACTCCGCTGCGCGCGCCGACTCGCTGAGAGCTGCGCGGCGTCGGCACTCCACTGCGCGCGCCGACCCGCTGAGAGCACCGCGCCGGCCCGGTCACGGCGGGGTCGTGACCCGGACCGGTTCCGTATACGGCGAACTGCCCACCACGTTGAACGACCTGATCCGGTAGTGGTAGGTGACGCCCCGGGTCAAGCCCGTGTTGCTGAAGCCGCGACCGGTCACCGTAAAGGTGGCCACCTCCCGGTCGAACGCCGGGTCCAGCGCCCGCTGCACGATGAACCCCGACCCCGGGCCGGCGGGGGTGCTCGCCGCCCAGACCAGGACCACAGTCGCGGTGTCCGGCCCGGGTGCGCTCGCCGTGGCGTCCACCCCGTTCGGGGTGCCCGGCGCGGGCGGAGAGGTCACCGTGGCGACCGTCGACCAGGCCGAGGCGGCACCGAGGTAGGTGGTCCGCACCCGGTAGTAGTACGTGGTGTCCGGCGCGATCGCGACGTCCAGGTGGTTGTCGCCGGCACCGATCGCCGTGATGCCCGGCCCGCTGGTGAACGTCGGGTTGGTGGCCCGCTGCACGTCGATGCCGGTGGCGAAGGACCGGTTCGTCCAGCGCAGGCCCGCCCGCAGCGGCGCGGCGGGTGGCAGCGCCGCGACCAGGCCACTCGGCGCGGCCAGGTGCACCGAGGCGGGCACCCCGTTGGACCAGGACGAGTAGCTGACCGCGTTCTCCGCCCGGATCCGGTAGTGGTAGGTCACCCCGGGAGTGACCGACGCGTCCGTGTACCGGCTGGCGGCCGCCGCGACGGTGATCGTGGTGACCTCCCCGTCGAATGTCGCGTCGGCCGCGCGCTGCAGCAGGTGACTGGTGGCCGGTGGACGGCCGCCGTTGCTGGTCCAGGCGAGCGCGATCGCGGGTAGCGCGGTGGCCGAGCCCGGCACCGGCGTGGCGGTCAGCCCGGTCGGCGCCTTCGGCGTCACCCGCAGCACCAGTGGCCGGGTCATCCCGCCGTCGCGGTGGCCGGCGAGGTGGCTGTGCCAGCGGTATTCCCAGCCGAGGTTGACCAGCTGGTTGACCACTGTGGCGGGTCGCCCGTCCGCCGGGCTCACCGGGGTCGAGCCGGTCCGGGCACCGGCCGGGCGGCAGGGATCGAGCAGCCGGACGCTGTCACCCAGCTTGAACGGCAACGCCGGGGCGACCGGGCGCAGCGCCACGACCACGTCCTCCCGGGGGTTGACCCGGACGATCTGCTTCCAGCCCAACTCGGTGCCGTGCGGGAGCCGCAGCGTGCCGTCCCAACCGACCCGGTTGACCACCTGCACGTCGCAGCCGCCGAAATGCAGCGGTTCGGTCTGCCGGACGTTGCCGCTGATCCGCCAGAGCTGGGTGCCGTCGGTCGCGCTGCCCAACGGCACGGCCGGGTCGGTGGCGAAGAGCACCTCGGTGACCGGGTCGGTCGGACCGAGGGGCAGGGTCGTCGGGTTGAGCGGCCCGGCGTGCGGATGTCCGACGCCGAGTCGGCCGACCAGCCGGCCGTGGTCGGGCTCGAAGACCTGTTGGACGGCCTTGACCGCGATCGGCAGCGTCACCGGGCCCGCCGCGGCCGTCGGTGTGATCGTCACCGAGGTGGCGTGCACCGGCACCGTCGTCGTCGACGCGGTACGGGTGCCGAACGCCGGGTCGTACTCCGGTTGCGGCACGATCGGCGGACGTTGACTGGCCGCGTACGCCACGGGCAGCCGGTCCCGCAGCCGGCCCAGGTCGTACGGCGGCGCCGGGGCCCCCGCCACCCGGAACTGGAGCAGGGTACGGGTGTTCGGGCCGTACCCCGGCTCGGTGCCCGGCGGCCCACCCTCGGCCGTCCGGTCCGGTGCGTCGGTGTGCTGGTCGTAGCGTGGGTCGAAGCCGGGCAGCGGCGCCGGGGCGTCGTTGTACAGGATCAGCGTGCTGCCCGGCGCCACGGTGGAGAAGTCGACCAGCACGTCGGCCCGTTCGCCCGGGGCGAGCAGCAGGGTGTGCCCGTCGACGTTCAGCACGGTGGGGTCGAGCCGGTCGTAGCGGTAACCGACCGGCCGGTTCGGCAGCACCACCGGGGCGGGCAGCAGCCCGGCCTCGTTGCCGATCTGGATGAACTCCGGCCCGGCGGCGCGCGGATCCGGCACACCGCCGTCGCGTCCGTCGGTCGGCCACCCCGGCGGCCGGTCCGCCGCCCGCACCGCCGGCACCATCGGGACCTCCCCGGCTTCGGCCTCGGCGAGCGCCCCGTCGGCCGTCCACATCGGCGCGTCGGAGCAGGCCCGGTAGAGCTGGAGGTTGAGGCTGCGGTCCAGGCAGGCGTTGAGGATCCGGAACCGGTACGCGCGCGGCGCCACCTCCAGGTACGGGTAGGCGACGCCGTTGACGAGCGGGGTGTCGCCGTACGCCTCGGGCACCGCCGACGGGTACGGCACG
This sequence comes from Micromonospora sp. NPDC049175, assembly GCF_043197345.1. Lineage (NCBI taxonomy): Bacteria > Bacillati > Actinomycetota > Actinomycetes > Micromonosporales > Micromonosporaceae > Micromonospora > Micromonospora sp. NPDC049175. Next base: position 77,105 of record NZ_JBICSY010000014.1, read on the forward strand.
CCGGGGCGCAGCGGTGGCTCGTCCGGTGCGTCGACCGGATCGTGGTGCGGGTTGGCGACGCAGCCGTCGGCGCGTGCGCTGTCCGCGGCGGGATCACGCGACCAGGGGCCGTAGTCCCACCGGCCGGTGGGGTTGCGTCCGCCGGACCGGTACGGGTTCTGCCGCGGCTGGTAGACGTGCGGGTGCCAGAGGCTGCCCCGGGCGCCCCAGCGTTCCCGGTCCCAGGTGGGGTCCTCGGCGGCGAGTTGGGCGTCGTCCGGCACGAACGTCTTGTCCTCGATCACCAGCGGCAGCTGGTCGGCCGGCAGCACCGCGTCGGCGACGAGCTGCTCCTCGGCCGGGTCGGTGAGCAGGTAGAGCGCGAGCTGTCCGCCGTACACGGTGAGCCGGGCCAGTCCGAGGGTGTTGTCGTGGAACCACAGCAGCCGGCCGCTCTGCTCGTTCGGGTAGTACAGGGTGGTGGCCCCGGCGCCCGGCGCCGGCATGTCCGGCACGTCTGTCACGCCCACCCCGATCGGGTACGGGGTGATCTCCCCGGCCGGCGTGATCCACTGCCCCGGGTTGCCGGCGCTGTTCCAGCCGGTGTGCGCCCCGGCCAGGTGCAGCACGGCGCGGTTCTGCGGAAACGGGGCGGGCCCGTCCAGCGGGCCGATCCCGGCCCCCTCGACGGTGTCGTCGACCGGCAGGAACAACTCGCCGGCCCGGCCGGTCGGCAGGTGGTTGATGAACTTCACCCGGACCGGTCGGCCCCGCCGGGCGATGATCATCGGGCCGAGGTGCCAGGGCCGCTCCGGGGGCGCCACCGTGTTGTGGCCCGCCGGGTCGGTGCCCAGGTTGAGCTGCCGGTAGCCGCGCAGCCGGGTGGCCGGCAGGTCCCGGTGCAGCCGTTGCGCGTACTCCTGCACGACGATCTCGTAGTAGTCGCAGCCCGGAAAGGTGATGGTGTCCGGCGTCGCCACCGGCAGGTGGCCGCCGAGGTCGGTGCCGTCGCGCCGGCCCGGGACGGGCAGTGGGTCGACGAACTTGCGCAGCCCGCTTCCGGGCGTCAGCCGCCCGGCGGTGTCGCGCGTCGGGCGAGGGCTGTGGGCGAAGTTCGGCACCGGCCCGAAGCAGCGGGGCGGCACGGCCGGGTCCAGGCTCGGCGCCGGGGTGGTCTCCTCGGCGGTACGCGCGGCCGGCACGGACGCCGTCGCGCCGTTGACACGGCCGTCGGTGTCGCGGGCGGCCCGTTCGAAGAAGGTGGAGCGGAGTCTGCGGAACAACGCCATGACTCTCCCCGGGTCGGGGCGCGAGGGTCACCACCCCGGCGTGGCTGCCTCGGCGCTCTGTTGACGATCGGTGAGCACTCAACCGCAGCATGCGACTCCGACGGCCGGATAGGAATTACCCAATCGTCCGTATCTGGGCCGGACTTCGCCGATCGCTGCCCTGGTCAGCCGGATTCTGGGGTGCCGGGGTGGTCGGGCTGGCAGACCGGGCACCAGTAGGTGACCCTCTCGCCCAACTCCTCCTTGCGGATCGCGGTGCCGCAGCGGCGGCACGGCTGGGCGCGGCGACCGTAGACGTAGCTGGTCTGGCCCCGGTGCAGGGAACCGGTGCTGCTCTGCGTCCACCGGCCACGGTTGGCGGCGAGCAGCCGCTGGGCGAGGGCCACCAGGCCGGGCAGGTCGGGCACCGCGCCGACCGGCGTCCACGGGGACACCCCGCGCAGAAACAGCACCTCGCACTTGTAGAGGTTGCCCACCCCGGCCAGGTTGCGCTGGTCGAGCAGCGCCTCGCCGATGGTCTGTTCCGGGTGGCCGGCGAGTCGGCGGACCGCCTCGTCCGGGTCCCAGTCCGGGCCGAGCAGGTCGGGGCCGAGGTGGCCGACCAGCTGGTCCTCCTCGGCGCTCGGCACGAGGGTCAGCTCGTGCAGGTGATAGCCGACCGCGACCGCGCCGGGGCTGCGCAGCACCACGCGGATCAGGTGGGCGGGCCGGCCGGTCCAGCGTTCCCCCGGGGCGTACGCCCGCCAGGCCCCGTCCATCCGCAGGTGCGAGTGCAGGGTCCAGTGCGCCTGGTCCGGGGCGCCGAGGCGGAGCAGCAGGTGCTTGCCCCGGCTGGCCGACTCGCGGACGGTCCAACCGGTGAGGTCGGTGGTCGCCAGCCGGGGCACGCGGAAGTCACTGTCGGTGATCCGCGCGCCGGCGAGCGCGCGGTGCAGCACACGCGCGGTGTTCCAGACGGTGTCGCCTTCGGGCACCCTGTCATTCTCCCTCATTTGAGTGGCATTCGCATGTGTCGCTATTTGTACACCGGTTCCTCCTGATCTCCCGACATGCGATGGTCAGGGAGTTCTGAGGAGAATGCCTATGTCCAGGCTGCATTGTCGTACTCGGTCCCTCGCCCTCGTCGTCCCCCTCGCCCTCGCCGCCACCCTCCTACCCGCCGCCAGCCAGACTCCCGCCGCCGGAAGCCCGCTCACCCGCACCGCCGCCGCACCCGGCGGCGAACGGTGGAACGCCGACCTGTCCGTCGTCGACCGGGACGACGTAAACGTCCGGCGCACCGCCGCCGGGCTGCGCCTGCGCGAGGCCCGGCCCGCCGGACGCAGCCCGCGCAGCGCAGTCGCCGAGGGGATGCTGCTGAGCGCTCCCCGGACCCTCAGTCGGCCGGCCAACCGGGTCCGCGCCCAGGTCAGCGCCCATACACCGGCGGGCGCCACAGTCGAGGCCCAGGTCCGTGGTTGGCGGGTCAGTGGCTGGACCGAGTGGCGGACCGCCACCGCAGGCGCCGTCTTCGACCACCCGGTGAGCCGGGTGCAGAGCAGGGTCGTGCTCACCGCCACCGCCGGCGGCGCCACCGCGACGGTACGGGGCGTCCAGCTCACCGCCGACACGGCCGCCGCCGCCGTCGCCGTCGCCACGCCGGGCCTCACCTACCGGGTGTACGCCACCCGCATCGGCCTGGTCGGCCAGCAGACCGCCAACGGCCGCACCGTGCAACCCCGGGACCATTTCGTGGCGCTACCGTCGCGGCGCAGCCTGTCCCCGCTCAACTCGGGCGACTACTCCGTGCGGGTCTGCACCACCAGCGGCTCCCGCTGCGAGTACGCCCCGGTCTGGGACGTCGGGCCGTGGAACACCCGCGACGACTACTGGAACCCGTCGGCGGTGCGGGAGAACTGGAAGATCCTGGGGCAGGGCCGACCCGAGGCGCAGGCCGCCTACCAGTCCGGCTTCAACGGCGGGCGGGACCAGTTCGGCAGGACGGTGCTCAACCCGGCCGCCGTCGACCTGGCCGACGGCACCTTCTGGGACGGTCTCCAGTTGACCACCAACGCGTGGGTGGACGTCGCCTACCTGTGGACCGGTGGCGGGCTGCGCGGCGTGGTCGGTGACGGGCCGCTCACCATCCGCACCGGGGCCAGCACGTCGTACCCGAGCCGTGGTCTCGCTGCCCGGTTCGCCAACGTGCCGATCCAGTGCTACGTCACCGGCCAGTCCGTGGCCGGTCCCTACGGCACCACCACCCGTTGGGACCGGCTGGCCACCGGCCAGTACGTCAGCCACGCCTACATCTCGGTCGTCTACGGAGGCGTCGTGCCGGTCTGCTGACCCGTGCTCGCCCCGGCGGGTGCCCTCAGGGGCGCTCGTCGGGGCGGGCCGGGCGCACCATGTCCTGGTAACGCGGGTGGCTGGCGCCGTAGACGGCGTAGTTGAGTCGAGCGTGCGAGAGGCTCAGGTCGCCGTTGGGGCCACCCCGGACCGCGTCGGCGTCGGCGTCGGTCTGGCCGTCGTCGGTCCAGAAACAGACCGGGCAGGTCCCCCCACCGGTCCGGGATGCACAGCAGGGACAGCCCACGGGAACCACTTGTTCACCCACCGGGGCAGCATTCCACAGTCGAATATCAGCGGGAAACCCGCAGGACGTCACCCGGGGCCACCCGAAGGAGGTCCACCGCCCGCCCGCCGTTGACCGCGACCGCGACGAGCCCGGCCGAGTCGACGTACACCACCAGGCCATCGGCCGGGGCGTCGCCGAAGGTCCGTCCCCGGACGGCCGTCCGGGCCGGCTCCGCACCGGGCGGCCCGACCCGCAGCTCCGCCGGAAGCCTGTCCAGCAGGTGCGCCGGTGCGGCCACCTGGACGTTGCCGAAATGGTCCACGGTCAACACCTCGGCGGTGAAGCCCTCGTCGTCGCGGGCCAGCGTCGGCGTCGGCAGCCGGACCAGGCCGTCCGGGTCGACCGGCGGCCCCGCCTCGGCCAGGGGCGCGCCGAGCGCCAGCCGGGCCGCCACCGGCGCGAAGACGTCCCGTCCGTGGAACGTGGCGGACACCCGCTCGGCCAGCCAGCGCGGCTCGGTCAGCCGCACCGCCGCGGTCACCCCGCCGAGAGCGGCGGCGGCGTCCGGCAGCAGCCCGTTGTCCGGACCGACAAGCAGCCCGCCAGGGGTGGCCAGCGCGACCCCCCGCCGGGCGGTGCCCACCCCCGGGTCGACCACCGCCACGTGCACACCCACGGGCAGGTACGGCACCGTCTGCGCCAGCACGGCGGCGCCCCGCCGCACGTCCGCGGGTGGCACCAGGTGGGTCACGTCGATGACCCGGACGGTCGGCGCGAGCCGGGCGATCACCCCGTGGCAGGCGGCCACGAAACCGTCGGTGAGGCCGTAGTCGGTGGTCAGGGATATCCAGGGCGTGTCGGACATCCCCGCAGGCTAACCCTCGACGTCGGTGCGCCGTTCCAGGACGAGTTCGTCGTGCAGCGGGATGCCGTCCTCGCCCACCAGCGGGATCTCCGGCTTGAGTCGACGGGCCCGGTCCACCGCACCCCGGTCCACGTGCACCAGCCGCATCCCGCGCCGCTGGTAGAACCGCAGCGCCCGGAGGTTGTCGTTGGAGGTGATCAGCCACACCCGGGCCAGTCCCGCCTCCGCCGCGATCGAGGTCACCGCCTCCAGCAGGGCCGTACCGACGCCACCGCCGGGCGAGGCCGCGACGAGGGTGACCACCTCCAGGCCGTCCTCGTCGGTGCGGTAGGTAAGCGCCCCGAGCACCGCCGCGCCGTCGACCGCCACCAGGGTTGGCAGGGTACGCACGTCGTGCCGGGTGTCGTGGGCGACCACGTACGGGCCACCCCACTCGCGCTGGTGCAACGCGTCGACGGCCGCCCGCTCGGCGGATCGCGCCGCCCGTACCCGCACTCTGTCCACTGTCGACCCCCGGTTCCTCGCCGTCCCCGCCCGGCCCTGGAGCGTACCGGCGACGCGCGGTCGACCCGCGGATGGCGGAAATGGGACAGCGCGGTGGCCGACCGGCCCCTCCCGTCGCCGAGCGGTGCGGGGCAGACTGCCCTGGTGACCCTTCGGAGCGTGCCCGCCGTCGCGGTGCTGCTGGCCGCCGTCGCCCTCACCGCCGGCTGCGGCGGTGACGACGCCGACCCGTCGCGCGCGGCTCCCACCGCCTCGTCCGCCTCGCCGGCGTCGCCCGACGTGGCCCCGACGGCCGCCGTGTCGCCGAGCGCGCCGACGCCCTCGGTAGCCCCGCCGAGCACCGGCGGTGCGCCACCCCCACCGGCCGCGCCCTCCGTCGTCCCGCCGGGGCCGCCGCAGCGCCGGCCGGCCAGTCCACCGCCTGTGGTGCTGCCCAAACGACCGGCCGGGGCGCCCGGGGCGAAACAGGTCGTCGACGCGTTCCGGGCCGCCGGCCTCAAGGTGCCGCGCCCGATGGACCGCTCGGTCGACTGCGGACCGGACGGCCTCGGCCTGGGTTGCTCCGAACTGATCGCCACCGACGCCGTCACCGTGTACGTCTTCCCGGACGAGACAAGCGCCGGCGACATCGCGGAGACCTGGGGCGGCCAGTCGTACCGCCGTGGCGCGGTGGTGCTCAACTACCTCGAGGCGAAGACCCCGGCGGCCGACCGCCCGCGCTACGAGAAGGTGCTCGACGGCCTTCGCTGAGCAGTGCGCCGGGGCGGGTCAGCCGCGCAGGCGCAGGCCGCGCGGGGTCGCCCGGAAGCCGGCGGCGGTGAGCGCGTCGCGCAGCGGCGAGGAGTGCACCGCCTCGCCGTCGGCCCGCTCCACCGACAACGCGCCCAACGCGCCGGAGTGGACGGCGTCGGCGAGCGCCTTGCCGGCCACCGCGAGCGTCTCGGTGTCGTCGGTGAAGGACAGCAGCGTCCGGCCGCCGCGTTCCACGTACAGCACCAGGTCACCGCCGACCTGCACGACCAGCGCTCCGGCCTTGCGGCCGGCCCGGTGCCCGGTTGCCGGGGTGGCCCCGTCGCCGGAGTCGACCACCCGGTCCGGCCAGGGCAGCGCGGCGCCGTACGGGTTGGCCGGGTCGGTGGCGGCGAGGACGGTGGCCGGCGCTCCCCGGGCCCGGGTGCCGTCCATCGGCTCGGCCAGCGCGCGCAGCCGGTCCACCGCACCGGGCACCGCGAACTGCGCCGCGCCCAGCCCCTCGACGAAGTAACCCCGGCGGGCGGCACCGCGCTCCTCAAGCGCCGACAGCACCGGGTAGACCGCCGAGAACCCGCCGACCACCTGTTCGGCCATCACCGCGCCGCGGGTGACCACCCCGTGCCGCTCCAACAGGACGTCGGCGAGGGCGGCGGCACGCCGGGTCGGGTCGACGTCGCGCTCCGGGAGGCGGGACCAGCGGCCGGCGACGGTCGGCGGGCCACCCCGGGTGGGCAGCGCCACCCGACCGGGACGCCGGTAGCGGGTGCGCGGCGCGGACGGCCGGGATCGGTGCGCACCGCCGGCGCCGAGGACCGCGCGCAGCGGGGCGAGGGTGTCGTTGGTGAGGTGCCCGGCCCAGACCAGGTCCCAGATCACCCCGGTCAGGGCGGCGTCGTCGGTCGCGCCGACGCGGTCGGCCAGCGGCCGGAAGAACAGCGCCTGCCCGTCGCCGAGCGCGTCGAGCACCGCGTCGTGCAGCGGGGTGCGGGTCAGCGCCTCGTCGGGCGGCGGGAGCAGCAGCGGGGCGGCGTCCGCGTACGCCAGGGTGACCCAGCCGTCGCCCCCGGAGATCGCCCCCGACCCGGCCCAGAGCACCTCCCCGCTGGCGCACAGCTCGTCGAGCTGGGCGGGGGAGTAGTCGGCGACCCGGCCGGGCAGCACCAACCGTTCCAGGGCGGACGCGGGCACCGCCGCACCCTGCAACTGCTCGACCGTCGCGGCGAGCGCCTCCACCCCGCGGGCGGACGAGCCGACCTGCTGCCAGCGGGGCAGGAACGCGGCCAGCGCCCGGGGCGGCACCGGCTCGATCTCCCGGCGCAGCGCCGCGAGCGAGCGGCGGCGCAGCATCCGCAGCACCTCGGCGTCGCACCACTGGGCGCCTGCCGAATCCGGGGTGAACTCCCCGGAGACCACCCGCCCGGTGGCGCCGAGCCGGCGCAGCGCCTGCTCGACGACGAACACGCCCAACCCGAAGCGGGCCGCGCAGCTGGCCGCGGCGAACGGCCCGTGGGTGCGGGCGTAGCGGGCCACCAGGTCGCCGAGGGGATCGGCCACCGGGGCGAGGTACGCCTCGGCCACCCCGACCGGCAACGCCACGCCGAGGGCGTCGCGCAGCCGGGCGGCGTCCTCGACACCCACCCAACGCTGCTCGCCGGCGATCCGCACCCGCAGCACCCGCCGGGTGGCCTCCAGCTCGGTCAGCCAGGTCTCCGGCACGTCCCGCTCGGTCAACTCGGCGTCGCTCAGGTCACCGAGCACCCGCAGCAGCTCGACCACGTCCTCCGCGTCGCGGGGTCGGCGCTGCTCGGTCAGCCACCGCAGCTGCCGGTCGGTCTCGGCGAGCACGGCGGGGTCGAGCAGCTCGCGCAGGTCGACCCGGCCGAGCAGCTCACCGAGCAGTGTGGAGTCCAGGGCGAGCGCGGCGGCGCGCCGCTCGGCGAGCGGGGCGTCGCCCTCGTAGAGGAACGCGCCGACGTAGCCGAAGAGCAGCGACCGGGCGAACGGCGACGGCGCGCTCGTCTCGACCTCGACCAGCCGTACCTTCCGGCTGGCCAGGTCGCGCATCAGCCCGGCCAGCGCCGGCTGGTCGAAGACGTCCTGGAGGCACTCCCGGGCGGCCTCCAGGGTGACCGGGAAGTCCGCGTACTCGCGGGCGACGTCGAGCAGTTGCGCGGCGCGCTGCCGCTGCTGCCACAGCGGTTGCCGGCGGCGTGGGTCGCGGCGGGGCAGCAGCAGCGAACGGGCGGCGCACTCGCGGAAGCGCGCGGCGAACAGCGCGGAGGTGCCGACCGACTCCTCGACCAGCTGGGTGATCTCGTCCGGCTCGAAGACCACCACGTCGGCGCCGGGCGGCTCGTCGGCGGTGTCCGGCAGGCGCACCACGATGCCGTCGTCGGAGGGCATCACCTGGGCGTCCACCCCGTACCGCTCGGCCAACCGGCGGCCCACCGCGAGGGCCCACGGCCCGTTGACCCGGGCACCGAGGACGCTGTGCACGGCGAGTCGCCAGTCGCCCAGCTCGTCGCGGAACCGCTCGACCACGACCGTGCGGTCGTCGGGCAGCGAGCGGGTGGCCTCGCGCTGCTCGCGCAGGTATGCCATCAGGTTGCCGGCGGCCCAGTCGTCCAGCCCACCGTCCCGCAACGTGGCCAGGGCCGCCTCGTCGCTCTGCCGCAGCAGGGTGCGCACCCGGGCGCCGATGGCCCGGCCCAGCTCCACCGGGCGGCCGAGCTGGTCGCCCTTCCAGAACGGCATCCGGGCGGCCTGCCCGGGGGCGGGCGAGACCAGCACCCGGTCGGGGGTGATCTCCTCGATGCGCCAGGAGGACGAGCCGAGCAGGAAGACGTCACCGACCCGGGACTCGTAGACCATCTCCTCGTCCAACTCGCCGACCCGGGCGGCCCGTTCGGCGCCGGCCAGGAAGACCCCGAACAGCCCCCGGTCCGGGATGGTGCCGCCGCTCGTCACCGCCAGTCGCTGCGCGCCGGGACGGCCGGTGAGCAGGTCGGTGGCCCGGTCCCAGACCAGTCGGGGGCGCAGCTCGGCGAACGCGGTGGACGGGTAGCGGCCGGAGAGCATGTCCAACACGGCGTGCAGCGCGGAGTCGGGCAGCTCGGCGAAGGGCGCGGCCCGCCGCACCAGCACGGCCAGGTCGTCGAGCGGCCACGGCTCCAGTGCCACCATCGCGACGATCTGTTGGGCCAGCACGTCCAGCGGGTTGCGCGAGTAGTGCAGCTCCTCGATCGCGCCGTCGGTCATCCGCTCGGCGACCACCGCGCAGGAGAGCAGGTCGCCGCGGTGCTTGGGAAAGACCACCCCCCGGGAGACGGCGCCCACCTGGTGCCCGGCCCGGCCCACCCGTTGCAGCCCGGCGGCTACGCTCGGTGGGGCCTCGATCTGCACCACGAGGTCGACCGCGCCCATGTCGATGCCCAGCTCCAGGCTGGAGGTGGCCACCACCGCGGGGAGCTGGCCGGACTTGAGCGCCTCCTCGATGTGCTTGCGCTCCTCCCGGGAGACGCTGCCGTGGTGGGCGCGGGCGATCACCGGCGCCGCGCCGCCGGCCGCGCCGGACTGGGCCATCACCTCGGCCGGCGGCCGGTTGCGCAGCGGACCGGCGGGCACACCCCACCGCTGCGCGCCGGACACCGGGTCGTCGTCGGCCGCCGGGTCGTCGCCGGCCGACAACCCCTCGGGTACGACGATCGCGTCCTCGCCCGACGCGGAGGCCAACGCTTCGGCGGCCACCGCCTCGGCAGCCAGCTCGTTGAGCCGGGCGCAGAGGCGCTCGGCGCTGCGGCGGGAGTTGGTGAAGACGATTGTGGAGCGGTGCTGCCCGATGAGGGTGAAGACCCGTTCTTCCACGGCCGGCCAGATCGAGGCGCGCCGTGGCCCGGGGCCGCCCAGATCGTCCTCCGGTGGCTGCTCCCGCTCGTCCAGGCGGGTCATGTCCTCCACCGGGACCTGCACGCTCACCTCGATCGTCTTCGAGGTGGCCGGCTGCACGACGTCGACCGGGCGGGCGCCGCCCAGGAACTGCGCGCAGGCGTCGATCGGCCGGACGGTGGCGGAGAGGCCGATGCGCTGCGCCGGAGCGGGCAGCAGCTCGTCGAGGCGTTCGAGGGAGAGGGCCAGGTGGGCGCCGCGTTTACTGCCGGCCACCGCGTGCACCTCGTCGACGATCACCGTCTGGACGCCGCGCAGCGAATCGCGGGCGGCGGACGTGAGCAGCAGGAACAGCGACTCGGGCGTGGTGATGAGGATGTCCGGTGGGGTGCGGGCGAAGGCGCGTCGCTCGTCGGCCGGGGTGTCGCCGGTGCGCATGCCGACGGTGATGTCGGGCGGTGCGACGCCCAACCGGGTGGCCGCCTGCCGGATGCCGGCCAGCGGCGCGCGCAGGTTGCGTTCCACGTCGACGGCGAGGGCCTTGAGCGGGCTGACGTAGAGCACCCGGCACCGCTGCCGCGCCTCGGCCGGCGCGGGCTCGCGGGCCAGCCGGTCCAGTGACCAGAGGAAGGCCGCGAGTGTCTTGCCGGAACCGGTGGGTGCGACCACGAGGGCGCTGCGGCCGGCGGCGACCGACCGCCAGGCGCCGGTCTGCGCGGCGGTGGGAGCGGCGAAGGCGGCCTCGAACCAGGCGCGGGTGGCCGGGCCGAAGCCGGCCAGCACCGCGCCGGCGTCTGCGTCTGCCCCGGTCACCGGTCCATCCTGCCCCGCCGGTACGACAACGACGACCGAGCGGCGGTGGAATGCGCCGGACAAAAGCAAAAAGCATGGAACGTGCGCTTAATACGTTAAGTCTCACTTAACTGCTTGCTTCTAAGGAGCAACATAAAGTAACTTCACTGCCAACGCGAACCGGGGGTGAGGGGATTTGATGGCCGGCGAGCAGCACACCGTCGAACCCGGCACCGACGTGCTGATTCGCAAGGTCGACAGCCACCTCGCCGCGCTCCGTGGCGGCCTGCACGGCGCCGAGTTCGAGCTCGCCGAACGCCTCGCCCGCTGCCTTCGGGAGCTGGTCCTGTGCACCGCCCAGGCCAGCGCCGCCGATCGCGGTCAGGTCCGCGCCGCCGTCCACTACTTCGTGCTACGCCGGGAGAGCCGCGGTCGGTTGCTCTCGGTGCGGTCGCTGGCCGCCGCGGAGCGGGTGGTCGACCGGGTGGCACGCCAGCTCGGCCGAGCCGACCTGCTGACCGAGCTGCGCCAGGACCGCCCCACCCCCGAAGCCCCCCACCCCCAGACCCTCCTCCACTAGCCCACCCCCACCCCACCCGGGTCGATCATGCAGTTGTGGTGGGTGACGAAGCCCCCGCCGTGGCACCAAACCGGCACCACAACTCCCTGATCGGCGGGTGGGGGACCCGCGATCTGCGGGGGATTCCGGCAAAACCGCCCGAAGGGCGATGAACTGGCGTCTGATCGCTGCTAGGGGCCGCCGCTGCACGGGCGTCGGCCACCTGGATCGGGAGCGCAGGTGCTGGTACTGCTCGTCCTCCACCTCGTGGCGGCCCTCGTCGCACCCCTGCTCGTCCGGTGGTGGGGATCGGGCGCGTGCTACCCGCTGGCGCTGGCACCGGCTGCCGCCTTCGGCTGGGCGCTGGCCCGCACCCCGGCCGTCGCGGACGGCGGGGCGGTGGTCGAGACGTACCGGTGGATTCCGCAGTTGGGCCTCGACGTCGCGTTCCGGCTCACCACGCTCTCCTGGCTGATGACGCTGCTGATCGGGGGCGTCGGCGCGCTGGTGCTCGTCTACAGCGCCCGCTACTTCAGCACCGGATCGAGCGGGCTGGCGCAGTACGCCGGGGTCCTGGTCGCCTTCGCCGGCGCGATGCTCGTCCTGGTCTTCGCCGACGACCTGCTGCTGCTCTACGTCGGCTGGGAACTCACCACGATCTTCTCGTACCTGCTGATCGGGCACAGCACCGAGCGGCGGTCCAGCCGGTGGGCGGCGGCGCAGGCGTTGACGGTCACCACGCTGGGCGGGCTCGCCATGCTCGTCGGGTTCATCATGCTCGGCGTGCACGCGGGCACCCACCGGTGGTCGGAGATCGCCGCCGAGGCACCGCCCGGCGGCGGATACCTGGTGGTCGCCGTGCTGCTGATCCTGGCCGGCGCGCTGTCCAAGTCGGCGGTGCTGCCGTTCAGCTCCTGGCTGCCGGTCGCGATGGCGGCGCCCACGCCGGTCAGCGCGTACCTGCACGCCGCCGCCATGGTCAAGGCCGGCGTCTACCTGGTCGGGCTGCTCGCGCCGGTGCTCGCCACCGTCGGGCCGTGGCAACCGGTGGTGCAGATCGCCGGCGTGGCCAGCATGCTGCTCGGCGGCTGGGCCGCGCTGCGACAGACCGACCTGAAGCTGTTGCTGGCGTACGGGACGGTCAGCCAGTTGGGTCTGCTGGTCGCGGTGACCGGCTCGGGCACCCCGGACGCCGCCCTGGCCGGCACCGCGATGCTGCTGGCGCACGCCCTGTTCAAGGCGGCGTTGTTCCTGGTCGTCGGCATCATCGACCACGGCGCCGGCACCCGTGACCTACGTGAGCTGTCCGGCCTGCGGCACTGGTCCCGGCCGCTGTTCGTGGTCGCGGTGCTGGCTGCCGCGTCGATGGCAGGTGTGCCGCCACTCGTCGGCTTCGTCGCGAAGGAGGCCGTCTTCGGAGCGTTCACCGATCGGCCGCTGCTCCTCACCGGCCTGGTCGCCGGGACGGTGCTCACCGTCGCGTACAGCGCCCGTTTCCTCTGGGGCGCGTTCGCCGACCGCCCGGGTGTGGCACCGGCCCGGCCCGGCCCGATCGCCGCGTCGCTGCTGGTCCCGCCGGCGGTGCTCGCCGGGGTGGGTCTGCTCGCCGGCCCGGCCGCGAGCGTGATGGACGAGCTGCTGCGTCCGTACGCCGATCTGCTCGGTGGGGTCGACGCGCACCTGGCGCTCTGGTCCGGGCCGACCCCGGCGCTCGGCCTGTCCGTGCTGGCGCTCGTCGGCGGCGGCGCGCTCTTCGCCGTGCGGGGGCCGCTGGCCCCGCTGCTGGCCCGGCTTCGGTCGCCGGTGGCCGGCAACCAGGGGTACGAGTGGATCGTGGGCCGGTTCGACCGGCTGGCCATCGAGGTCACCGGCGCGACCCAGCGCGGCTCGCTGCCGCAGTATCTGGGGATCATCCTGGTTACGCTGGTGCTGGTGCCCGGCGCGGCGATGCTCTCCGCCGGCCCGTGGCGGGCCCGGATCCCGCTCTGGGACAGCCTGCTCCAACCGGTGGTCGTGGTGGTGATCGCGGTGGCCGCGGTGTTGGCGGTGGGCGCCCGCCGTCGCCTGACCGCGATGCTGCTGGTGGGGATGACCGGCTACGGCACCGCCATGCTCTTCGTCCTGCACGGCGCACCCGACCTGGCGCTCACCCAGTTCCTGGTGGAGACCGCGACGATCGCGGTCTTCGTGCTGGTGCTGCGTCGCCTGCCGGAGCGGTTCTCGGCCCGCCCGTTGCGGCGTACCCGCTGGGTCCGTCGGGCGATCGGGGTGGCGGTGGGTGTGGTGGCCGCCGGGCTGGCCCTCACCGCCGCCGGGGCCCGCCGAGCCCCGGACATCTCCGCCGCGTTCCCCGATCTGGCGGTGGCGCAGGGGTACGGCCGCAACGTGGTGAACGTGACACTCGTCGACATCCGGGCCTGGGACACCATGGGCGAGCTGGCGGTGCTGGTGGTGGCCGCGACCGGGGTGGCCAGCCTGATCTTCGAGCGGTCCCGGACCGGGCCGCGACCGCGTCGGCCGGATTCGGATCAGCGGGCCGACGAGCCCGGCCGGCCGGTGTGGCTGCGCGGCGGTCCCACCCTCTACGAGGGACGTCGCTCGATCGTGTTGGAGGTGGTCATCCGGCTGATCTTCCACACCGTGGTGCTGTTCTCGTTGTTCCTGCTCTTCTCCGGGCACAACGCGCCGGGGGGTGGTTTCGCCGGCGGTTTGGTGGCGGGTCTCGCCCTGGTGGTCCGCTACCTGGCCGGCGGCCGGTACGAGTTGACCGAGGCGGCCCCGATCGGCGCCGGCGCGATCCTCGGCGCGGGGCTGGCCCTGTCGGTGGGCAGCGGCGTGGTGGCGCTGCTGGTCGGCGGATCGGTGCTGGAGAGCGCCAAGGTCGACAGGTCGCTGCCGTTTCTCGGTGACGCCCACCTGGTCACGTCGATCTTCTTCGACATCGGTGTGTACCTGGTCGTGATCGGGCTGGTGTTGGACATCCTGCGCAGCCTCGGTGCCGAGGTGGACCGGCACATCGAGGCCACCGGAACGGCCACCGGTGGCCTGGCCGTCGACAAGGGGGAGCAGTGACCGAGAGCGATGCGGGGCCGACGCTGGTGCTGGTGCTGGCTGTCGCGGTGCTCGTCGGTTGCGGGGTGATCCTGCTGCTGGAGCGCACCCTGACCCGGATCCTGCTCGGGGTGATCCTGCTCGGCAACGGGGTGAACCTGTTGATCCTGTTGGGTGGGCGACCGGGTGGTGCGCCGATCGTCGGCACCGGTGCGGTGGATCGGATGAGTGATCCGCTGCCGCAGGCGATGGTGTTGACCGCCATCGTGATCACCTTCGGGTTCAGCGCGTTCCTGCTCGCGGTGGCGTACCGCAGTTGGTATCTGACCGGCGACGACGAGGTGCCCGACGACCTGGAGGACCGGCAGATCCTCCGCCGGGCGGTGCGCAACGAGGTGGGCGCCGTCGACCACGGCGGGGAGGGCCCGAACGGCGACCCGGAGCAGGTCGATCCCGAGCCCGCCCGCCGCCGGCTCCGCCGTGGGAAGGAGTCGTGATGAGCGCGCTGGTGCCGTTGCCGGTGGTGGTGCCACTGCTCGGCGCGGCGCTGACGTTGCTGCTGGCCGGGAAACCCCGGCTCCAACGCTCGATAAGCGTGTCCTGCCTGGGCGGCACGCTCGCCGTGGCGCTGGTGCTGCTCGTGCAGGCGTACCGGCACGGGCCGGTGGTGGTGGCGGTCGGTGGGTGGCCGGCGCCGGTCGGCATCGTGCTGGTCGCCGACCAGCTCGCGGCGCTGATGGTGGTGGTCTCGTCGGCGGTGACCCTCTGCGTGCTGCTGTACTCCGTCGGCCAGGGTCGCAGCGAGTCCAGCGAGTCCAGCCCGGTGGAGATCTTCCACCCGACGTACCTGGTGCTCACCGCGGGCGTCACGAACGCGTTCCTGGCCGGTGATCTGTTCAACCTCTTCGTCGGCTTCGAGATCCTGTTGGCCGCCAGCTTCGTGCTGATCACCCTGGGTGGCACGGAGACCCGGATCCGGACCGGGTCGACGTACGTGGTGGTCAGCATCCTCTCCTCGATGATCTTCCTGACCGGTGTGGGTCTGGTGTACGCGGCCACCGGCACGCTCAACCTGGCCCAACTCGCCCAGCGCCTCGACGACCTGCCCGACGGCGTCCGGCTGGCCCTGGAGCTGATGTTGCTCCTGGCCTTTGCGATCAAGGCGGCGGTCTTCCCGCTGTCGGCCTGGCTGCCGGACAGCTATCCCACCGCACCGGCCCCGGTCACCGCCGTCTTCGCGGGTCTGCTCACCAAGGTGGGCGTCTACGCGATCATCCGCACCGAGACGTTGCTGTTCCCCGGTGGGCATGCCGACGTGCTGCTCATGGTCGTCGCCGGACTGACCATGGTGATCGGCATCCTCGGCGCGGTGGCCCAGTCCGATCTGAAGCGGCTCTTCTCGTTCACCCTGGTCAGCCACATCGGCTACATGATCTTCGGGGTGGCGCTGAGCACCGCCGCCGGGCTCTCCGGCGCGATCTTCTACGTGGTGCACCACATCACCATCCAGACCACGTTGTTCCTCGTCGCCGGGCTGGTCGAGGAGCGCGCCGGCAGCACCGACCTACGCCGCATCGGCGGGTTGGCCCGGGTGGCGCCGCTGCTCGGGGTGCTGTTCTTCGTCCCGGCCATGAACCTCGCCGGGGTGCCGCCGTTCTCCGGGTTCCTCGGCAAGCTCGGCCTGCTCCAGGCCGGGGTGGAGGCCGGCGGTCCGCTGCCCTGGGTGCTCGTCGCGGCGGGCACGCTGACCAGCCTGCTCACCCTCTACGTGGCGTCCCGGGTGTGGAACATCGCCTTCTGGCGGGCGCCCCGACTGGCCACCAGCGAGCCGGCCGTCCGGCTGCCGAAGCTGATGGTCGGGGCCACCGTGGCCCTGGTCGCCCTCGGGCTGGCGTTGACCGTACTGGCCGGTCCGCTCTTCGACGTCACCGCGGACGCGGCCGCCGACCTGCGGCTGCGCACCCCGTACGTGCATGCCGTGCTGCCGGGCGGCGCGCCGTGACCGGCCCCGAGTCGGCGCCCGCAGTGGTGGGGCGAGGCCGGCTCGGGCGCTGGCGCGACCAGGTGGTGGCGCTCGGATGGCTGGTGGTGGTCTGGAACCTGCTCTGGGGGGACATCACCTGGGCGAACGTGCTCGGCGGCCTGCTGGTGGGCGGCGCGGTGCTGGTCTTCTATCCGTTGCCGGCGGTCACCTTCGTCGGCCGGCTGCGGCCCGGGGCGCTGCTGGTGTTCGGCGGCCGGTTCGTCGTCGAGTTGGTCAGCGCGAGCCTGCACGTGGCCCGCATCGCCGTGCAGCCCGGCTACCGGCCGCGTGGGGCGATCATCGCGGTCCGGCTGCGGGTGTCCACCGACCTGAACCTGGCGCTCACCGCCGAGGCGGTCTCGTTGGTGCCGGGCACGCTGATCCTCGAGGTGGACCGGGACTCCGGGACGCTCTACCTGCACGTGCTCGACACCCACGGAGCGGCGGACCTCGACGTGGCCCGCGAACGCACCCGCGCCGTCGAACGGCGAATCATCCGCGCGGTGGGCTCCGACGCCGAACTGCGCCTCGTCGAGACCCACCGATCCGAGAGGGGAACCAGCCGGTGACCACGTTCCTGGCCGTCGTCCTTACCGCCCTGCTGTCGGTGACCGCGCTGCTCGCGCTGGCCCGCCTCTACCGTGGCCCGTCGCTCGTCGACCGGGTGATCGCCGCGGACATGCTGCTCGCCACGATGGTCGGCGCGGTGGGCGCCGAGGCGGCGGTCAACAGGCATGCCACCACGCTGCCCGTACTCGTGGTGCTCTCCCTGCTCGGCTTCGTGGGCTCGGTGTCACTTGTCCGCTTCGCCGTGCGGGAGCAGCAGTGATCGCGACGATCGCGGACTGGCTGGGGGCCTGTTGCCTGGTGGCCGGCGCGCTGCTCGGCCTGGCCGCCGCGATCGGCGTCCTGCGGTTCCCGGACGCGCTGTCCCGGATGCACGCGGCCACGAAGCCGCAGGTGCTCGGGGTGCTGCTGTTGCTGGTGGGCATCGCGTTGCGCCTGCGGTCGCCGTCCGACCTGGGCATGGTCGCGCTGGTGGCGGTCTTCCAGTTGGCGACCGCGCCGGTCGCGGCCCAGATGATCGGGCGGGCCGCGTACCGGTCGGGGCGGCTGGACCGGAGCCTGCTCGACGCCGACGAACTCGCTGAACGGGGCTCGGGCGGCGGTCCGACCGGACCGGCGTGAGGGCTGGCGAACCGGACATCTCGCTCCTTCGGCCCACCCCCAGCGGAGTCCCAGGCCGCGCCGATAAAATAGCGGCATGATCGACTCCTCTGCCCAGGAGGGCAGCAGTAGCCAGCCGGGTCGTGCCCGGCATATCCCCGTCCCGACGACCTCGGGAGCCCTGAGCTACAGGTGCTGATCGTCGTCGGCCTTCTTCTGATCATCGTGCTCACCGCCGCCACCGGTTACTTCGTGGCGCAGGAGTTCGGCTATGTCGCCGTGGACCGGGGCAAGCTGCGCCAGCTCGCCGACGACGGCGATCAGGCCGCCGCCCGGGCACTGACCGTCACCAGCCGGCTCTCCTTCATGCTCTCCGGCGCACAACTCGGCATCACCGTCACCGCCCTGCTGGTCGGCTACGTCGCCGAGCCGTACCTCGGCGGTGGCCTCGCCGACCTGCTCGGCGTGGCCGGCGTCAGCGAGGCGGTAAGCCTGCCGCTGTCGGTGGCGTTGGCCCTGGTCATCGCCACCGTCGTGCAGATGGTGCTCGGTGAGCTGGCCCCGAAGAACCTGGCCATCGCCCGGGCCGTGCAACTGGCCCGGGCGCTGAGCCGATCCACCCTGATCTACCTGGCCGTCGCCGGGCCGCTGATCCGGCTCTTCGACCGGGCCTCGGTACGGCTGCTGCGCCGCATCGGCATCGAGCCGATCGAGGAGCTGCCCAGCGGCGCCACCCCGGCGGACCTGGAACAGATCATCGCCGAGTCCCGCGAGGAGGGCAGCCTCGACGCCGAGATGTCCACGCTGCTCGACCGAGGTCTGGACTTCCGCGAGCTGACCGCCGGGGAGGCCATGGTGCCCCGGGTCGACGTGCACACCGTACGGGCGCACGAGCCGGTCAGCCGGGTGGTCGAGCTGCTGGACACCGGCCACTCCCGCTTCCCGGTGCGCGGTGCGGAGGGCGTCGACGACCTGCTCGGCGTCGTCGGCATCGCCGACGTGCTCGGCGTACCCCCGGGGGAGCGGGCCACCACCCCGGTGAGCGCGGTGGCCGTGCCGCCGCTGCTCGTACCGGAGACGTTGCCCCTGCCCACGGTGCTCGACCGGCTGCGGTCCGGGCATCGGCAGATGGCCTGCGTGGTCGACGAGTACGGCGGCTTCGCCGGGGTGATCACGTTGGAGGACATCGCCGAGGAACTGGTCGGCCCGATCCGGGACGAGGACGACCCACCCGACCGGGCACCGGCCCGGCAGGACGACGGGTCCTGGGTGGTGCCGGCGCGCTGGCGGATCGACGAGGTCGCCGACAGCACAGGCATCGCCCTGCCGGAGGCCCCGGAGTACGACACCCTGTCCGGACTGGTGATGCGGGAGCTGGGTCGGGTGCCGGAGGTCGGTGACCGGCTGGAGATCAGCCTGCTGCCCGAGGGCGCGGACGGCGAGGACAACGACGCCGAGCCCCGGGCGCTTGTCGAGGTGCTGGCCGTGGACCGGCACGTGGCCGACTCGGTGCGGTTGCAGCTGACCAAGCCGGGGGTGGTCGCGTGAGCCCCGGGATCGCGCTGTTCAGTTCGGTGATCCTGTTGGCGCTCAACGGGTTCTTCGTGGCCGCCGAGTTCGCCCTGGTGGCCAGCAAGCGGTACCGCCTGGAGCAGGCGGCGGCGAACGGCGGACGGGCCGCGCGTGCCGCGCTGGACGGCGTCCGCGAGCTGTCGCTGATGTTGGCCGGCGCGCAGCTCGGCATCACGCTGTGCACCCTGGGTCTCGGCGCGCTGGCCGAGCCGGCGATCGAGCACCTGCTCAGCCCGCTGCTGCACGCGGTGGGCCTGCCGGACGCGGCCAGTCACCTCGTCGCCCTGGTCTTCGCCCTCGGGGTGGTCACCTTCCTGCACCTGGTGGTGGGGGAGATGGCACCGAAGTCGTGGGCGATCACCGACGCGGAGCGTTCGGCGACGCTGCTCGCGCTGCCGTTCCGCGCCTTCGCCCGGGTGTCCCGGCCGGTGCTGTCGGCGCTCAACGCCCTGGCCAACGCGATCCTGCGGCTGGTCGGGGTGAACCAGCAGGATCAGCTCGCCCAGGTGCACGGCCCGGACGAGCTGCGCATCCTGCTGGAGCAGTCCCGCGAGCACGGGCTGCTCGGCGCGGAGCAGCACCAGTTGCTGACCAGCATGCTGGAGTTGCAGGGCACGTCCGTGGCGCAGGTGATGGAACCGTTCGCCACCATGGTCACCGTCCGTCGGGACGACCCGGCCGAGCGGATCGAACAGGTGAGCCGGGACAGCGGTCGGTCCCGACTGGCGGTGCTCGACGAGGCGGGCGACGTCTGCGGCCTGGTGCACGTCCGGGAGGCGGTGCGGGTGGTCACCGCCGGCCGGGTCGCCACCGCGGGGTCGCTGATGACACCCGCGTTCACCCTGCCCGCGACGTCCTCGGTCACCGAGGCGGTGGCGGCGATGCGGGCCCGGCAGTCGCAGCTCGCGTTGGTGCGCAACGGCGGCGGCCCGGCCCGGCCGATCGGTTTCGTGGCGCTGGAGGACCTCCTGGAGGAGGTCATCGGCGAGTTCGACGACGAGACCGACATGGTGCCGCGCGGGCGGCGGTTGCGCTGAGCCGCCAACCCGGCCGCGCGTACGAGGTGCGGCCGGGTCGGCGGGGCGTGAGGTCGTCTCGACGGGGTAGGCGCTGCCCGTGCGGGGCCGGCGGGGCCTCGTCCCGGAAGGGGGCGTGCGGTGCGGCTGACTGGGGTGTCCCGGGAGTCCGGTCGGACCGGGCTCTCCGTGCGGACCACGCTGCCCAACCCGAGCACCCGGCCGGGCCTGCGCCTGCCGGGGCGGGTGACCCTCGCCGCCGGGCCGGAGGACGTGCTGGTGCGACACGTCCGGCTCGGCCTGGTCACCACCGTCGAACCGGACGACCCGGCCGCCCCCCGGCGTCTCATGCAGTTTCACCACCTGCCGATCGCCGGCCGGTTCGTCGTGCCGGCCGGCCGGCGGCGGGCTGTCGACTTCGCGTTGCCGCTGCCGTGGGAGACCCCGGTGACCACCTTCGGCGGGGTGCCGCTGCTGAGCCTGCGGATGGGCCTGCGTACGGAGGTGTCGCTCGATCCCGACCTGGACCAGGGGGCCATGGTGCCCGTCTTCGTGCACCCGCTCCCCACCCAGCAGCACGTGCTGGCGGCGCTTGACACGTTGGGTTTCCTGATCCGCCAGTCCGGGTTGCAGGAGGGTGGGCTGCCCGGGGTGGAGCACACCCTGCCGCTGCACCAGCGCTGGGGCTACTGGGTGGGGCCGCTCTACGCCGGCCCGATCACCGAGCTGGAGGTGATCTTCGTGACCAACTCGGCGGGTCTGGAGGCGATCCTCTGGATGGATCGCCGGCTGGCGCTGGCCGGGATCACCCACCAGAGCATCAGCCGGTTCCGGATCTGGCACGAGGACAGCGAACGGCGGGACTGGGTCGCCACCGTCGACGGCTGGATCCGCCAGGCGATCAACCGGCACGCCGCCGCGGCCGCGCACGCCGACTGGTCCGCGCGGATCGCGGGTTCGGCCCACGTCACCCGCCACCCGGACGAGCCGGTCCAGTCCGGCTACGGCCTCGGCGGCACCGCCGGCGGCGCAGGCGTCGGCGGAGGCGGCTCCGGCGGAGACGGCACCTAACCCCCACCCTGCGGCCCCCACCCCGCACCCCCACCCCACCCCCTGCGTTGATCATGGAGTTGTAGTCCCGACACGCCGGCGCGAGTGGCTATAACCTCATGATCAACGCCGGGGGCGGGGCGGGGTGGGGGCAGGGTGGGGGTGGGGCAGGGGGTTAGGTGGCGGTGGCGGTGGCTAGTTTGAGGCTGAAGGCTAGAAAGAGGGCTGCCACGGCGGTGGTGCCGCCGGCGGCCAGGCGGCGGCGTTGGCGGAACTGGGCGGCCAGGAAGGTGCCCGCGAAGATCAACGCGGTGAGGTAGAGCGCGCTCGTCACCTGGGCGATCAGCCCGAGCAGCAGGAACGACAGCGCCGGCCACGCGTAGCCGGGGTCGACGAACTGGATGAAGAACGAGATGAAGAACAGGATCGCCTTCGGGTTCAGCAGGCTGATCACCAGCGCCTTGCGGAACGGGCTGCGCATCGCCGCCGGCTCCGCGGCGTCGATGAGCCGCGGCGTGCTCGGGTCGTTGCGGTCGCGCCAGCGCCGCACGGCGCCGACAAGCATTGTCACCCCGACATAACCGAGGTACGCGGCGCCGGCGTACTTGACCACCAGGAACAGCGGGGGGTACGCCTTGAGCAGCGACGCCACCCCGGCGGCGGAGAGGAACATCAGCACCCCGTCGCCGACGAACACCCCACCGGCGGCCCGGTAGCCAACCGCGACGCCCCGTTTGGCCGCGGTGGAGAGCACGAAGAGCGAGTTCGGCCCGGGCAGCAGGATGATGGCCACGGTGCCCAGCACGTACGTCCAGATGTCGGTGATCCCCAGCACGCCCGCCATCATCACGCCACCGGTGCCGTTCGCAGAAGTCTTTCCCGCAGCCGGGCCTGTGCCCTCGGCCACTCGTCGACGGTCATCGCGTACTGCACGGTGTCCCGCCAGGAGCCGTCCGGGCGTTGCCGGTGCATCCGGAGCACCCCTTCCCGGGTCGCGCCGAGCCGTTCGATGCCGGCCTGGGAGCGAAGGTTGCGGATGTCGGTGTGCCAGACGACGCGTACCGCGTCCAGGTCGTCGAAGGCCCGGCTGAGCAGCAGCAACTTCGCCTCGGTGTTGATCCCGGTACGCCACCAGGGCCGGCCGAGGAAGGTGTGCCCGATCCCCACCGATCGCCGCTGCGGGTCGATCTCGTAGTAGGACGTGGTGCCGACCACCGCCCCGGTCCTCGCGCATCGCTGCACCCAGGCCACCCGCTCGCCACGGTGCTGGGCGGCCAGGGCGGTGCGGATCACCTCGGCCGTCGCGGCGGGCGTGGTGGGCAGTGCGGCGCTGAGGTGCCGCCACACCTCCGCGTCCGCCGTGGCGGTGTGCAACTCGTCGGCGTGCGCCACCTCCAACGGCTCCAGCCGGACGTGCTCGCCGTGCAGTGCCACCGGATCGTGCCAGGGCGTGCGGGCCGTGCGGAGAAACGCCGGCAGCGGCGCGGTGACCCCGGCGTCCGGCTCGGGTTGCCCGGCGGTCAGCCGCAACGGCAGCACGCCGGCCCAGTGCGGCAGGTCCAGGTCGGCCTCGTCCTCGCGGACCCCGCCGCTGCGGGTCCGGACGGACACCTCGTGCAGGGGCAGCGCCAGCACGGCGGTCTCGGCCAGCTCGCGCCGGCTGGGTGGGCGGGTGTCCGTGCTGCGCCCCGAGCCGACCTTCTCGACGAGCGCGGTGAGCATGGCGCTCTTCTCCCGCTCGTCGGTGACCAGTCGGGCGGTGCCGAGCGCGACGACCGAGCGGTAGTTGGCGCTGTGGTGGAACTGCGAGCGCGCGTAGACCAGGCCGTCCAGCAGGGTCACCGTGACGCAGACCTCCAGCCCGTCGTCGCGGGCGGCGAGCAGGGGCCGGCTGCCGGTGGAGCCGTGCAGGTAGAGCGTGTCGCCGATGCGGACGTGCAGGGTGGGGAGCACCCGTGGCTGGCCGTCGACGGTGAAGCCGAGCGCACAGTGGTACGCCTCGTCGAGCACCGCGTGGGCGGCGGCCCGGTCGTAGCTCATCTTGTCGCGGGAGCGGTGGGGTGTGGTCCGGGCGGTGGGTGGATACATGCGCGCGCCCCTTTGTTCTAGTACAATCTAATATTTGTGTCAGCACACTATCAGCTCAGTGGTACGACGGCCGCCGAGATTTCGGCCAGCATCGAGTCGGGCATCCGCACGGACGCCCTGCCGCCGGGGGCCGCCCTGCCGTCCGTGCGGGCCCTCGCCGCCGAGCTGGGGGTCAGCCCCGCCACCGTCGCCCGCGCCTACCAGGACCTGCGTCAGCGCGGCCTGCTCGCCACCGCCGGGCGACACGGCACCCGGGTACGCCCGCGCCCGCCGGTGGCCGCCCGCCGCTCCGCGCTGCGTCCTCCACCGTTGCCCGGCGCCCGCGACCTGTCCCGCGGCGAACCCGACCCCCGGCTGCTCCCGCCGCTGGGCCCGCACCTGGCGGCCCTCGCCGCCGACAACCGCCCGTCGGTCGGCTACTCCGACGCCGGGGTGTTGCCGGAGCTCGCCGAGGCGGCCCGCGCCCGGCTGAGCGCCGACGGCGTACCGGCCGGGGAACTCACCCTCACCGGCGGCGCGCTGGACGGCATCGAACGGCTGCTCGGCGCCCACCTGCGCCCCGGTGACGCGGTGGCGGTGGAGGACCCGGGCTGGGCCAACCTGCTCGACCTGGTCGCGGCACTGGGGTTGCGCCCGATCGGCGTACCGCTCGACGACGAGGGGCCACGTGTGGCCGGGGTGGCCGCCGCGCTGGCCGCCGGAGCACGGGCGCTCGTGGTCACCAGCCGGGCGCAGAACCCGACCGGCGCCGCCGTCTCGGCCGCCCGCGCGAAAGCCCTCCGCGCGCTGCTCGCCGGTCGGCGGGACCTGCTGCTGATCGAGGACGACCACGCCGCCGAACTGGCCCGCGTACCCCTGCACCCGCTGGCGGGGGCGACCCCGAGTTGGGCCTTCGTCCGTTCGGTGAGCAAGCCCTTCGGCCCGGACCTGCGGCTCGCGGTGCTTGTCGGCGACGAGACCACGGTGGCCCGGGTGACCGGCCGGACCCGGGTCGGTGCCGGCTGGGTCTCCACCGTGTTGCAGCGGTTGGTCCTCGCCCTCTGGCAGGACCCGGTGGTCGCCGACCAGGTGGGGCGGGCGGCACAGAGTTACGAGCGGCGGCGCGAAGGGCTGCTGGCCGCGTTGGCCGCGCACGGCCTGACCGCGCACGGCCGCAGCGGCATCAACGTCTGGCTGCCCGTGTCCGACGAGACGAGCGTGGTCACCGCCCTGCGCGATGCCGGCTGGGCGGTGGCCCCCGGCGCGCTCTACCGGATCGCCGCGCCACCCGCTGTCCGGATCTGCGTCAGCCCCCTGACCACCGAGGATCTGGCCCCGCTGGCGGCAGCCCTGGCCCAGGCCGAGAATCCCGCCCCGCCCCGAGGTTTCCCGACGTAGCCCACCCGGCCCCCCGCCCCGGCCTCCGCGATCTTGCACTTTCTGTCGTCGATATGTCGATTAATGCCGCGTTTGCCCGGGCAGAAAGTGCAAGATCGCGGGGATTCGGGGCGGACGAGGCGGGTATGCGGGGCGCCGGAGGTGGGGTCATGGCTTCAGGTGGGGCACGTAAGGGCGTCTGGATCGCGGTGGCAGTGGCGATCATCATCATCATTATCGTGCTGATCGCGATCGCGTCCGGTGGGGACGGCGGCGGTAACGGGTACTGACGCCTGCGGGGTGGCATCGCGTCGCCGACCACCTGGCATGGCCGGGAGCGCGTCGCGCCCTCGTCGAAGGCGCGCGGCGTCGCGGCACCGCGCCGTGGACGTACCGGGCGCGGGGTGCCTGACGGGTATATAACAGTCGGCATGGCCGAGCAGACCGGGAGCGCTCCGGGCGCCCAGCGGTTCATCCCGCCCGACGCTGACACCATCGATGACCTGCGCACCGCGGCCGGTGGCTGCCGGGGTTGCGAGCTGTACCGCGACGCCTCGCAGACGGTCTTCGGTCGGGGCGACGAGAGCGCCCGGGTGGTGCTCGTCGGTGAGCAGCCCGGTGACATGGAAGACCAGAAAGGGCTGCCGTTCGTCGGCCCCGCCGGACGGCTGCTGCGACGTGCCGTCGACGACGCCGGGCTGGAGCCGGGTCACCTCTACCTGACCAACGCCGTGAAGCACTTCCGGTTCTCTCTACGCGGCAAGCGGCGGATCCACCAGACGCCGGACCAGGTGCACATCACCGCCTGCCGGCCCTGGCTTGTCGGCGAGTTCGCCCGGCTGCGTCCGGAGGTCGTGGTGGTGCTCGGCGCCACCGCCGCCAAGGCGCTGCTCGGCCCGTCCTTCCGGGTCACCCGGCAGCGGGGTGAGTTGCTGCCCTGGCCCGAGTCGGCACAGCACCCGGAGGACTTCCAGCGGGTGCCGGTGGACAACTCCGGAAAGCGTGCCGACGTGCCGACGGCGCGACTGCTGGCCACCATCCACCCGTCCGCGGTGCTGCGGGCCGACGATCAGGACAAGGCGTACGAGGGACTGGTCGCCGACCTCACCGTCGTCGCCCGCGCCCTGCCCGAGTAGCTGACCGACGGCCTGTCGAAAAGTGCCACAGCGGTCGGGTATCGAGGCGATACCCGCCAGAAACGACAATGCGCGACGCGCGTAACAGGTCCTCTGCAGACTCATGCGAGTCGATCTTGTAGGGGAGGCCGTTATGAGCGATCAGACACAGTCGATGGTCAGCCGGCGTGGGTTCCTGCGGGCGGTCGGGGTCAGCGGCGGTGCCGGCGCGATGCTCGCCACGATGGGCGCCATGGGGCTCGCTCCCAGCGCGGCCGGATCCGTGCTCCCCTCATTCCGGGCGCCGGAGCGATCTGACTTCACCCTCACCGGGCGGTCGGGCGCCAGCGTCGTCGTCCTCGGCGGCGGCATCGCGGGGCTCACCACCGCGTACGAGTTGGGCAAGGCAGGCTATGACTGCACGATCCTGGAGGCCCGGCACCGCGTCGGTGGGCGGAACCTGACCATCCGCGGTGGCGACGTCGAGACCGACCTCGACGGACGCACCCAGCGGGCCGGCTTCTCCGACGGGGTCTACTTCAACGCCGGGCCGGGTCGGATCGCGCAGTGGATGGTCACCATGGACTACTGCCGGGAACTCGGCGTACCCATCGAGGTCTTCACCAACCAGAACGCCGACGCCTGGATCTACAACGAGTCCGCCGGGATGACCGAGCCGATCCGCTACCGCACCGCCAAGGCGGACGTGTACGGCTACGTCTCGGAACTGCTCGCGAAGGCCACCGACCAGGGTGCGCTGGACAGCCGGCTGACCACCGACGACCGCGACCGGCTGCTGTCGTTCCTGCAGAGCTTCGGCGCGATCGGCGGGCGGGCCAGCGAGTGGGCGTACACGGGGACCAACCGGCGCGGGTTCTCCGGGTATCCGGGCGCGGGCAACGACGTGGGCGCCCTGCTCGGCTCGCCGCCGCCGCTCTCCGACGTCTTCGCCAGCAACGTGGGCAGGTACTTCTCGTTCGAGCTCGGCTACGACCAGGCCATGCTCATGTTCCAGCCGGTCGGCGGGATGGACCAGATCCCGCGGGCCCTGGCCAAGGCCGTGGGCACGAGACGGGTACGCCTCAACGCCGAGGTGACCGGGGTGACCGACCGGGGCAGCCGGGTCGAGGTGACCTACCGGCAGGGTGGCCGGCAGTCGCAGATCACCGCCGACTACTGCGTGGCGGCGCTGCCGCCGCACCTGATGGCCCGGGTGCCACACAATCTCGGCGCCGAGGTGACCGCCGCTCTGGCCGACTTCCCGGTCACCGCCGCCGGGAAGATCGGCCTGGAATACCGCAGCCGCTGGTGGGAGACCGACCAGCGGATCTACGGCGGCATCACCGAGACCGACCTGGACCTGTCGCACATCTGGTACCCGTCGCACGGCTTCCACGGCAGGCGCGGCCTGGTCGTCGGCTACTACAACACCGGGGCGAACGCCAGGGCGTACAGCGGGCTCGCGCCGGAGCAGCGCAGCGAGCGCGCCGTCAGCCAGGGTGTGAAGATCCACGGTGACAAGTACCGCACCGAGTTGGCCACCTCGTACTCGCACGCCTGGGACCGGACCCGCTACATCGAGGGCGCCTGGACCTCGCCCCGGTACGGCACGCCCGGATACAACCTGCTGCTCCAGCCGGCGGGGCGGGTCTACTTCGCCGGGGACTGGCTGAGCCACGAGGTGGCCTGGCAGCACGGCGCGTTCGTGGCGGCCCGGTCGGCGGTCTCCGCGCTGCACCAGCGGGTGATGGCCGGCTAGCCCGCACCGTCCAGATCGTGGACAATTTCCGTTCGCGCGAACGGATACTGTCCACGATTGACAGTGCGTCGCGGATCGCCCGAGTGGGTAACGGGTGTCGATGGACGTTGACAACGAGGAACGTCGTGCGGGTGCGCCGCCGGTGGCCGCCGGCCGTCGCGAGAGATGGAATCGGTTCCTCAATCTGGCGCCCGGTTTGCAGCTCATGGCCCTCTATTGGGTGCCGATGGCGGTGGTCGTCGGGCTGCCGCTGCGCTGGCTCCTCGACCGACAGGAGTCACTTGACGAGGCCGTGCTCGGCGCCGCCCTGAACACCGTCTGGATCGGCCCCTCGATCTATTTGACGCGGGGGATCGTGGGCGCGGCCCGGCAGGATCCCGAGGGGCACGCGCTGCGCCAGGCACTGCGTACCGGCAGCGTGCCCGAGGACGACGCGGTACGGGCCGAACTGCCCACCTACCTCGCGGGGCAGCGGCGGGCCACCTGGGCGGCGCTGCTGCCCATCCTGGGCATCTCCCTCGGGCTGATCCTGCTCGCCCTGCTCACCGCCGACAACGAGGGCTTCGCGGTGACCTTCGGCGTGGTCGCCGCCGTCAGTGTGGCCGTCGCCGCGCTCACGCTGACCCGGATCCGCCGGCTCGCAGCCCTGCTGGCCGTGCCCAACCCACCACCACCGCGCGAGTAGGACGACCCCCGGTGCCCGCCCCCGCGCACGAACCCATGGCCGCGCAACTTCGGGGAAAGTGCTGCCTCCCGGCGCGCTGAGACAGCAGTTTCACCGAAGTTGCGACGATCTTGCGGCGGGCGGCGGGCGGCGGGCGGCTGGCGGCTGTCGGCAAAACCCACTGCCGCTGGTCGGGGCGGGTGCGCGAGGATGGGTTACCCCTTCCCGAGGAGCGCCGATGGCCACCGACCTGACCGCGCCGCGTACCGCCGCCCGACCCGACGTCGCGTCGATCCAGCGTCGTACCCTGCGGTTGCTCTTCTCCACCCAGATCGTCGGCGGCATCGGCGTGACCATCGGCATCGCCGTGGGCGCGCTGCTCGCCGCGCGGATCGCCGGCACCGCGATGGCCGGTGTGGCGCAGAGCGCCGGGGTGGTGGGCGCGGCGCTGCTCGCCGTCCCGGTCACCCGGATCATGGCGCGGCACGGTCGTCGGCCCGGCCTGGTGCTGGCGTACGCGATCGGCGCCGTCGGCGGCGTGCTCGTGGTGCTGGCCGCGGCCACCCGCTGGGTGCCGCTGCTCTTCCTCGGGATGCTGCTCTTCGGTGGCGGCACCGCCGCGAACCTTCAGGCCCGCTACGCGGCGGTGGATCTCGCCGAGCCGGTCCGCCGCGGGCGGCAGCTCTCGCTGATCGTCTGGGCCACCACCATCGGCGCGGTGGCCGCGCCGAACTTCGCCGCGCTGGCCGACCGAGTCACCACCGGGTGGGGGCTGCCCCCGTTGGCCGGGCCGTTCGCGTTCAGTTCGGTCGCGTTCGTGCTGGCCGCCGCCGTACTCCTCGGGTTGCTCCGGCCCGACCCGCTGCTCACCGCGCGGCGGCTCGCGGCGGACGCCGCGCCGGTCGCCGGCCCACCGCCGGCGGCCGACGCGCGGGCAACCGCCGTGGCGGCCGAGACGCCGGGGACCGCCGTGGCGGCCGAGACGCCGGGGACCGCCGTGGCGGCCGAGGCGCCGGGGACCTTCGTGGCCGCCGAGGCGCGGGGGACCGCCGTGGCGGCCGGGACGCCGGCGGCCGGTGGCGGTGGGACGCCGGTCGCCGCGCCGGTCCGGGTGCGCGCGGCGCGCGGCGCCGGGGTGTGGGCGGCCTGGTCGGTGGTACGCCGGCGGCCGGCCGCCCGGCTCGGCATCGCCGCCGTGGCGATCGGTCACCTGGTGATGGTGGCGGTGATGGCGATGACGCCGGTCCGGCTCGGCGAGTCGCACGCCGACGCCGACGTGCTGCGGCTGGTCGGCATCGTGTTGAGCCTGCACATCGCCGGCATGTACGCGTTCTCCCCGGTGGTCGGCTGGCTCACCGACCGGCTCGGCCGGCGGGCGGTGATCCTCGGTGGGGTCGGGTTGTTGCTGGCCGCCTGCGCGGTCGCCGGCACCGCCGGGCACCACACACCCCGGCTGTCGGTGGGTCTGGTCCTGCTCGGCCTGGGCTGGTCGGGGACGATGGTGGCCGGCTCGACGCTGCTGTCCGAGTCGGTGCCGGCCGGTGTGCGGCCGAGTGTCCAGGGGTTCTCCGACCTGATCATGGGGTTGGCCGGGGCCGGGGCCGCCGTGGTCAGCGGGTTTGTCATGCAGTCCGCCGGATATCCCGTGCTCACCCTGCTCGCGGCGGTCGCGGTGGTGCCCCTGGTGGCGCTAGCGTTGCGGCCGGTGCCGACCGGGGCACCGGACGAGGAGGGCTGATCACTGTGCGGCTGACCGACTTCTGGACGCGCCTTGACGAGGCGTTCGGGCCCGGCTACGCGGCCAGCATCGCCCGCGATCAGGTGCTGTCGCAGCTCGGCGGACGGACCATCGAGCAGGCACTGGCGTCGGGGGAGCAGACGCACGTGGTGTGGCGGGCGGTTTGTGCCGCGTACCCCGACCGCGTACCCGCCCGACTACGCTGAGCAGCCTTTTCGCCGCTTCCGCGTGTCGCTTGTCTAGTCGTACACCTGTTCGGCTATTGTCCACAGCGGGGTGCTCGTCCACAGCTCGCGGCCCGTCGGCTGGTTTTCTGTCGGACCCAGCGCCTAGCGTGTCCGCGTGACGCGAAGCTCAGCAAAGACGCCGGCGAAGGCAGGGGTGGCAACCATGGCAGCAGGGCCTGACCGGGAGAAGGCACTCGACCTAGCTCTCGCTCAGATTGACAAGCAATTCGGCAAGGGCTCGGTGATGCGGCTGGGTGACCGGCCGGTCGTCCAGACCGCAATCATCCCGACCGGCTCCATCGCGCTCGACGTGGCGTTGGGCATCGGCGGTCTGCCGCGTGGCCGGGTGGTCGAGATCTACGGTCCCGAGTCCAGCGGTAAGACCACGGTGGCACTGCACGCGGTGGCCAACGCCCAGCGCAACGGCGGCATCGCCGCCTTCATCGACGCCGAGCACGCGCTCGACCCGGAGTACGCGAAGGCCCTCGGCGTCGACACCGACGCGATGCTGGTCTCGCAGCCGGACACCGGCGAGCAGGCGCTGGAGATCGCGGACATGCTGATCCGCTCCGGCGCCCTGGACATCATCGTGATCGACTCGGTGGCGGCCCTGGTGCCGCGCGCCGAGATCGAGGGCGAGATGGGCGACAGCCACGTGGGTCTCCAGGCCCGGCTGATGAGCCAGGCACTACGAAAGATCACCGGTGTGCTCAGCAACACCGGCACCACTGCCATCTTCATCAACCAGCTGCGGGAAAAGATCGGCGTCATGTTCGGCAGCCCGGAGACCACGACAGGTGGTCGGGCGCTGAAGTTCTACGCCTCGGTCCGGCTCGACGTGCGACGCATCGAGAGCCTCAAGGACGGCACCGACGTGGTCGGTAACCGCACCCGGGTCAAGGTCGTGAAGAACAAGGTCGCCGCGCCGTTCAAGCAGGCCGAGTTCGACATCATGTACGGCAAGGGCATCTCGCGCGAGGGCTCGCTGATCGACGTCGGCGTGGAGCAGGCGATCATCCGCAAGTCCGGAGCGTGGTACACGTACGACGGCGACCAGCTCGGCCAGGGCAAGGAGAAGGCCCGGGAGTTCCTGAAGGAGAACCCGGACGTGGCCGCCGAGATCGAGAAGAAGATCCTGGAGAAGCTCGGCGTCGGTGTCGGTGCGGGTGACGCCGCCGGTGGCCCCGAGCTGCCGCCTGTCGACTTCTGACCGGTCGCTGACCCATGGCAGGACGACGCGCCCGTACGGGGCGGGGCTGGGATGCCAGCCCACCCCGTACGGGCGACGCCACCGATGCGCCGCGCCCCCGCCAGGGTCGCCGTGGACGCTCCGCCGAGACCGACGCGGTCGAGTCTCCCCCTCGTGACGAGTCGGAAGTGGCCCGCGAGATCTGCCTGCGGCAGCTC
This sequence comes from Micromonospora sp. NPDC049175, assembly GCF_043197345.1. Taxonomy (NCBI): domain Bacteria; kingdom Bacillati; phylum Actinomycetota; class Actinomycetes; order Micromonosporales; family Micromonosporaceae; genus Micromonospora; species Micromonospora sp. NPDC049175. The sequence continues at coordinate 108,521 of NZ_JBICSY010000014.1, forward strand.
GCGGTCCGGCCCCGCACCCGGGCCGAGCTGGCCGGTGCGCTGGCCAAGCGGGGCATCTCCGAGGAGGTCTCGGCCGAGGTGCTCGACCGGTACGACGAGGTCGGCATCATCGACGACGCCGCGTTCGCGCGGGCCTGGGTGTCCAGCCGGCACTCGGGGCGTGGGCTGGCCCGCCGGGCGCTCGCCAACGAGCTGCGCCGCAAGGGCGTGGACGGCGAGGTGGCCACCGAGGCGCTCGGTGAGCTGGACGAGGAGACCGAGGCGGACACCGCCCGCGCCCTGGTGGAGCGCAAACTGCGCACCGCCCGAGGCGAGCCGGACGCGGTGTTCCGCCGGCTGGTGGGCATGTTGGCCCGCAAGGGTTACCCGCCCGGTGTGGCGATCCGCGCAGTGAAGGACGCGTTGGCCTCGCAGAGCGCCGAGGCGGCCGAGTTCGCCGAGCAGATCGACGCCGACGCGCTCGCCGAAGCCGAGGGCGAGGGCGAGGTGGATCGCGACAACCGCTCGATCGGGTGAGAGTCGCGCTGGGCGCTGTGGGGTGGTCCGATGGTGAAGGCGTGTCTGAACGGTGGACGCGGCCGCGACGTCCACCCGGCGGTGCCGATCACGCCTGCGGAGTTGGCCGCCGACGCGGCCCGTTGCGCGGCGCTCGGCGTCGCGGCCGTGCACGTCCATCCCCGTGAGGCGTCGGGTGCCGAGTCGCTGCGCCCAGAGGTGATCGCCGACGCGCTCACCGCGATCCGCGCCACCCAGCCGGGGCTGCCGGTGGGGGTGAGCACCGGCGCCTGGATCGCGCCGGCCCCGGCCGACCGGGTGGCAGCCGTCCGGGCCTGGTCGGTGCTGCCCGACTTCGCCTCGGTCAACGCGCACGAGGCCGGTGCCGAGGCCGTCGCCGCAGCCCTGCACGAGCGGGGTGTGCTCGTCGAGGTGGGGCTCTGGACGCTCGACGCCGTCGAGGCGTACCGGAGGTGGCGGGTGCCGGCCGGCCGGATCCTCGTGGAGTGCATGGCCGAGGAGGTGCCGGTCGCGGTGGCCGACGCGGCGCGGATCCTCGCCGCCCTGCCGGCGCGGGGGACCCCACCGGTGCTCCTGCACGCCGAGGGGCCGGCCACCTGGGCGGTGCTCGCCGACGCGGTCAGCCGCAGTCTGCACACCCGGATCGGCCTGGAGGACACACTCCTGCTGCCCGACGGCACACCAGCACCGCACAACGCCGCGCTGGTCACCGCCGCGTTGGCGGCCGGCGCCCACTGAGCGCGCCGCCCTGCTGGGCGCTGTCGTGCTGGACGGGTTGCCGTGCTGGGGCGGCCGGCGTCGCGCTGGGGCGGCCGGTGTCGTGCTGCGCGCGCTGCCGTACTGGGCGCTCGGCGTCGTGCTGAGGGCGCGCCGCCGTGCTGGGTGCGCTGCCGTGTTGGGTGCGCTGCCGTGTTGGGTGCGCTGCCGTGCTGGGGCGGCCGGCGTCTGCTAGGCGGTCGGCGTCCGCTGGGCCGTCGGCGTCCGCTGGGCCGTTGGCGTCCGCTGGGCCGTTGGCGTCCGCTGGACCGCCGGCCAAGATCGTGCTCGATCCAGGATGTAGTTGGGTCCTCGCGCGGTGAGACCACTATTTCCTGGATCGAGCACGATCACGGCGAGCGCGATCACGGCGAGCGCGATCACGGCGAGTGCGATCACGGCGAGTGCGATCACGGCGAGTGCGATCACGGCGGGCGCGATCACGGCGAGCACGATCACGGCGAGCGCGAGCTTGCGGGGGAGGCGCGATCCTGGCGGGACGAGTGGGATCTTGTCAGGCGCGAACCTGACGAGGGTCGGGCGGGGATGTGGGGTCGCTGGTGTCACACAGTTGGCTCGGCGAGGGGTGCTGCCGTCGCTGAACAGGCACGACATCCGGATTCATGGCGGCGGATCGCCAGGTTTGTCACCGCGTGTCCACAACGGCATCAGCGTTGCGTGACGACGCAACTTCTCTCCGTTCGGGGGGTTTGATCATGAGTCCTTGACCAGACCACCCCCGGCGACCTAGCCTCGCCATACAGGCTCACATTGCCCGACCAGCGCAGGCTAAGCGCACAACATAGATCGCGTAACAAGACAGCATCACTTTGGCCGACTCCCGGCCTTTGGCGGCAGATCTGGACAGGCCGGTCCGGACCTCCGCGACAACTGCACCCGGTCGCCGACGATGCCCGAGGGCACCGCCGGCGGAGAGAGCTACCCCACGGCCAGTCGCTCCGGTCGGGCGTCCACAGCCGCAGGAGTGTGCCCCGGCACGGTCGCTGCGGTCTCGACGTTAGGGGAGGCGGCCATGGCGGGGCGGCGGCACAGGTTCATCGGTAGACCCGACGGGGTCCCGGCATGAACGCCTTCGACGTCGTGCTCCTCGCGGCCGTCCTCGTCCTCGCCGTGGTGGTGATCGGGGCCGTGCTTGTCGGCATCCGGACGCTGCGGCGGATGGGTGCCGCGCCGGCTCCGGAGGATCCCGCCTTCATCGCCGAGAAGGATCGTCAGGAGCAGTCCCTCGCTGCCCTGCGGACCGCGGCCGACGAGGCGAACAGCACGATCGACGTGGCGAAGTCCGCGGCTGCGGCGGCCCGTGCCGAGGCGGCGGCCGCGAAGGCCGAGGCGAAGGCCGCTCGCGCCGAGGCCCGCCGGGTGCTCGACGATGCCCGCGCCGAGGCGGACACCGTCCTGGAGCGCGCCCACAAGCAGGCCGAGGCGGACGCCGAGCAGTTGCGGACGACGGCCCGGCGCAGCGGTGAGCGGGAGGTCGCGGTGCTCGCCGCCACCACCCGCGAGCAGGCCGCGGAGGTGGAGCGTCGGGCGGCCCGGATGGACGAGCGGGAGCGGATGCACACCGAGGAGGTGGAGCGGTTCGCCGAGCGGGAGCGGCAGCTCACCGAGGCGCGTGCGGCACTCGCCACCCGGGAGTCCGCACTGGCCCGACGGGAGACCGAGCTCGCCGAGTCCGAGGAACTGCGCCGCCGGGAGTTGGAGCGGGTCGCCGGGCTCAGCGCCGACGCGGCCCGACTGGAGCTGGTCGAGGCGATCGAGACCCAGGCCAAGCGGGAGGCGGCGCTGCTGGTGCGCGACATCGAGTCCGATGCGCGCAACACCGCCGAGCAGCGGGCCCGCCACATCGTGGTGGACGCGATCCAGCGGGTGGCCAGCGAACAGACCGCGGAGAGCGTGGTCAGCGTCCTGCACCTGCCCGGTGACGAGATGAAGGGGCGGATCATCGGCCGGGAGGGGCGCAACATCCGCGCCTTCGAGTCGGTGACCGGCGTCAACCTGATCATCGACGACACCCCCGAGGCGGTGCTGCTCTCCTGCTTCGACCCGGTCCGCCGCGAGGTGGGTCGGTTGACCCTGGAGAAGCTGGTCCTGGACGGGCGGATCCACCCGCACCGGATCGAGGAGGTCTACGACCTGGCCCGGCAGGAGGTGGAGCAGCTCTGCCTCCGCGCCGCCGAGGACGCCCTGGTCGAGGTCGGCATCACCGAGATCCACCCGGAGTTGGTGGCCCTGCTCGGTCGCCTGCGCTACCGCACCTCGTACGGGCAGAACGTGCTCAAGCACCTGGTGGAGACCGCGCACATCGCCGGCATCATGGCCGCCGAGCTGCGGTTGGACGTGCCGATCATCAAGCGGTCGGCGTTCCTGCACGACATCGGCAAGGCGCTCACCCACGAGGTGGAGGGCAGCCACGCCATCATCGGCGCGGACCTGGCCCGCAAGTACGGCGAGCACGAGGACGTGGTGCACGCCATCGAGGCGCACCACAACGAGGTGCCGCCGCAGACCATCGAGGCCGTGCTCACCCAGGCCTCCGACGCCTGTTCCGGTGGTCGGCCGGGCGCGCGCCGGGAGAGCCTGGAGGCGTACGTCAAGCGGCTGGAGCGCATCGAGGAGATCGCGGCCGGCAAGCTCGGCGTGGACAAGGTCTTCGCCATGCAGGCCGGCCGGGAGATCCGGGTGATGGTCAAGCCGGACGACGTGGACGACATCGGTGCGGCCGTGCTGGCCCGCGACGTGGCCAAGCAGATCGAGGAGGAGCTGACCTACCCGGGTCAGATCCGGGTCACGGTGGTCCGCGAGTCCCGGGTCACCGAGATCGCCCGCTGACCGGCCCGATCCTCACGAGTTCAGCAAGATCGGGGTGTCCCCACGGAGGGGACACCCCGATCTCACGAGAAGCGCCGGTCAGATCATCCGGCCGGCGGCGTCGCCGACATCCTGGGACGGCACCACCTTCGCGGCCGTCCGCGGGGTGCGACCCATCCGCTTCTGCAACCACCAGGCCAGGGCCGACAGCGCACCGCAGATCGTGATGTACATCGCCCCCACGACGAGGTACGCCGGCACGTACGGCAGCCCGAAAGGCAACCGGCCGCCGATCTGCTTACCCACGAAGAGCAGCTCGGGGTACGTGATGATGAAGCCCAGCGCGGTGTCCTTGAGCAGCACCACGAGCTGGCTGACGATCGCCGGCAGCATCGAGCGGACCGCCTGCGGCAGCAGGATCAGCCGCAGCACCTGGTTCTTGCGCAGGCCGATCGCGTACCCGCCCTCGGTCTGCCCGTACGGCACCGCGTTGATGCCGGCGCGGAAGATCTCCGCGAGCACCGAGCCGTTGTAGAGCATCAGCCCGATGACGAGCGCCCACAGCTTGTCGATCGACCAGCCGTACTGCAACGGCACGTAGTAGCCGAAGAAGATCAGGATCAGTAGCGGGATCGCCCGGAACAGCTCGACCACGAAGGTGGCCGGGGTGCGCAGGATCCACTTGTCGCTCAACCGGGCGCTGGCGAAGAACGCGCCGAAGAGCAACGCCAGGACCGCGGCGATGCCGGCGGCCTTCAGCGTCGCCCACAGGCCGCCGAGCAGCTCGCGCTGCACCGAGGCGTACTGGAACTGCTCCCACTTGCGGGCCTCGAACTGGCCGGTGTCGGCGAACTTGTAGCCGATGTAGGCGAGCAGGGCGATGATGCCGGCGGTGGAGAGGACGCCCAGGATCGCGTTGCGCCGCTTGGCACGCGGCCCGGGCAGGTCGTAGAGGATCGACGCCTGGCTCAACTCAGCCACCTTCCGTTCGCGGCCGTCGGGCTCGCCAGCTCACTCATCGGGCCACCCTCCACTTACGCTCCAGCAAGCGCTGCAACGCCACCAGCGGCAGGACCAGGATCAGGAAGCCGATGGTGATCCAGAGCAGGACGGCGAACTGCGGCTCGCCCCGCTCCGCCATGTAGGCGGGGATCGCGCCGGCCTCCAGCACCGAGAAACCGGCGGCGATCGTGGTGTTCTTCAGCATCGCGATGAACACGCTCATCATCGGCGGGACCATCGCCCGCAGCGCCTGCGGCAGCACGATGAGCGTGAGCACCTGACCGAAGGTCATGCCCAGCGCGCGGGCCGCCTCGGCCTGCCCGGCGGCGACGGTGTTGACGCCGGAGCGGATCACCTCGCAGACGAACGCGGAGGTGTAGACGGTAAGCGCGATGGCGGCGCTGGCGAAGTAGTCGATGTTGACGTCGAGCTTCGGCACCGCGAACACGAGGAACGCGAAGACAAGCGTCAGCGGGGTGTTGCGCACCAGGTTGACGTACGTGGCGCCGAACGCGCGCAGCGCCGGCACGGGGGAGACCCGCATCGCGCCGAGCAACGTGCCGAGGACGAGGCTGCCGACCGCGGCGATCAGGAAAAGTTTGACGGTGTTGGTGAACCCCTCAACGAACAGCTGCCCGTTGTCCGTCAGTACGCGGAAGAACTCGCCCATGCCTCGCTCTCAGTCCTCGGACGGGCGCCGGGCGGGGACGAGCCCCGCCCGGCGCCGCTACTCGTGTCGAGCCGGTCGGTCAGTACCGCTCAAGGGTGGGCGGGGCGCCCGCCGAGCCGGACAGGCCGAGCGTGCCGTCGTAGATCTTCTGCCAGGTGCCGTTGCCGAACGACGCCTCGATCTGGTTGTTGACGTAGTCGCGCAGCGCCTTGTCGTCCTTCGGCAGGCCGATGCCGTACTTCTCGGTGCTGAACGGCTTGCCGACCACCTTCAGCTCGCTCGGGCTCTGGGCCGCGAAGCCCTTGAGGATGGCGTCGTCGGTGGTGACGGCGTCGACCTTCTTGTCGAGCAGCTGCGAGACGCACTCCGAGTAGGTCTTGAACTCGACGATGTTGTTCGCCTCGGTCAGACCCTCGTCACGGACCTTCTGGATCGGCGTCGAGCCGGTGGCCGAGCAGACCTTCTTGCCCTTGATGGTGTCCTTGCCGGTGATCGACGTCTCGTCCTTGCGGACCAGCAGGTCCTGGCCGGCGACGAAGTACGGGCCGGCGAAGGAGATGTCGTTCTTGCGCTTGTCGGTGATCGAGTAGGTGCCGACGTAGTAGTCGACCTCACCACCCTTGATCGCGGTCTCCCGGTTGGCCGACGCGATCTCCTTGTACTCGATCTTCGCCGGGTCGATGCCCAGCGTGCTGGCCACGTACTGGGCGATCTCGATGTCGAAGCCGCAGCGCTTGCCCTGGGCGTCCTTGTAGCCGAGGTTCGGCTGGTCGAACTTGACGCCGACGGAGACCTTGCCGGCCGACTTGATCTTCTCGAAGGTCGGGCTGCCGGCGACGGCCGCGTCCGTCTTGGGGGTGAAGGTCGCGCCGGAGCTCTTGCAGGTGTCGGACTGGGCGCCACCGGGGGCGCTGCCGCCCGCGCTCGGGGTCGGCTCACCCTCCTTGCCGCAGGCCGCGGCCGACAGGGCGAGGGAGGCCATCATGGCGACCGCCGCCACGCGCTTCATACGCATACTCTTCTCCTTCTTTCAGAAGCCCGCCGGTGGTCGGCGCGCTCCACTACGGACGCCTAGTGCGTGAGGATCTTGGAGAGGAAGTCCTTCGCCCGGTCGCTGCGCGGGTTCTCGAAGAACTCCGCCGGGGAGGCGTCCTCGACGAGCTTGCCGTCGGCCATGAAGATGACCCGGTTGGCCGCGTGCCGGGCGAAGCCCATCTCGTGGGTGACCACGACCATCGTCATGCCGTCGCGCGCCAGCGAGGTCATCACGTCCAGCACCTCGCCGACCATCTCCGGGTCGAGAGCGCTCGTCGGCTCGTCGAAGAGCATCGCCTTCGGCTGCATGGCCAGGGCGCGGGCGATGGCCGCCCGCTGCTGCTGCCCGCCGGAGAGCTGGGCCGGGAACTTGTCGGCCTGGTTGGCGATGCCGACCCGGTCGAGCAGGGCCAGGCCGCGCTCGCGGGCGGCGGCCGGCTTCTCCTTGCGGACCTTGATCGGGCCGAGGGTGACGTTCTCCAGGATGGTCTTGTGGGCGAAGAGGTTGAAGGACTGGAAGACCATCCCCACCTCGCTGCGCAGTCGGGCGAGGGGCTTGCCCTCGGCCGGCAGCGGCTGGCCGTCGAAGATGATCGTGCCGGAGTTGATCGGCTCCAGCCGGTTGATGGCGCGACACAGCGTCGACTTGCCGGAGCCGGACGGGCCGATCACCACGACCACCTCACCCCGACCCACCGACAATGAGACGTCGTCCAGCACGTGCAGCGGTCCGAACCACTTGTTGACCGCGTCCAGCACGATGAGCGGTTCGCCCGTCGTCACGTCGTCCACCGTCCCCTGTCGTCTCCCGGATCGGGGTCGGTTGACCCCCGGTGCGGCCACTGTAGGCGGCCTGATGTGGCGGAATGCAACTCAGCGGGTCACGGAGCGGTAACACCGGTCACGATCGTCGACGAGCGTCCGATTCCGGTCACTGTGCGGGTGGCAACGGTGGCGATCGTGGCGCGTTGTCGAGATCATGGGGGGATGACCGAACCGGTACGCCTGACCCGTTACGCCCGTGGTGGCGGCTGCGCCTGCAAGATCCCGCCCGGTGAACTGGAGATCATGGTGTCCGGTCTCGGCCCGGCCACCGGCACCGCGGAGCTGCTCGTCGGCTTGGACCACGGTGACGACGCGGCGGTGGTGCGCCTGGACGAGCGGACCGGCCTGGTCACCACCGCCGACTTCTTCACCCCGGTGGTCGACGACGCGTACGACTGGGGTCGGATCGCCGCCGCCAACGCGCTCTCCGACGTGTACGCGATGGGCGGCACCCCGCTTGTCGCGCTCAACCTGCTCTGTTGGCCGCGCGACGTGCTGCCGATGGAGTTGGCCGGCGAGGTCCTGCGCGGCGGCCAGGACGTGGCGCGGGAGGCCGGCTGTCACCTGGCCGGCGGCCACAGCGTGGACGACGACGGCCCGAAGTACGGCCTCGCGGTCACCGGCACGGTCCGTCCGGAGGAACTGATCACTCTCGACGCCGGGGTGGCCGGGGTGCCGTTGTCGTTGACGAAGCCGCTCGGGGTGGGTGTGCTCAACACCCGACACAAGGCCACCGGTGAGAGCTTTCCGGAGGCGGTGGCCTCGATGAGCGCGCTCAACCGGGACGCGGCCCGCGCGGCGGTCGCCGCCGGCATCCGCTGTGGCACCGACGTGACCGGGTTCGGGTTGCTCGGGCACGCCTCGAAACTGGCCCGGGCCAGCCAGCTCACGGTGGCCATCGACGCGGCTCGCGTGCCCTACCTGGCGGGTGCCCGGGAGGCGCTGCGCGACGGGTACGTCAGCGGCGGCAGCCGACGCAATCTGGAGTGGGTGACGCCGTGGACGGATTTCGGCGCCGTGGGGGAGGACGAGCGGTTGTTGCTGGCCGACGCGCAGACCTCCGGCGGCCTGCTGGTCGCCGGCGAGGTTCTGGGTGCTCCCGTGGTGGGTGAGTTGCTGCCGCGCGGCGAGCACCTCGTCGTCCTGCGCTGAGCCTTTCCGCAGCTCGGCGCCGGGGAGGCGGCGGTCGCCGCCCGCCGGACACGCGAGACCCGCTCGCCGGACACGCGGTCCTGGTGGTGCGGTTGGCGCACCATAGCCGATAAACTGTCACCTTCCCGCTACTCCGAGCAATGTGGCTCAGGGAAATTTTGCCCGGAATGGTCACAGACCGGTAACTTGCCCCCGCCTGGGGTCAAATGCCCCCCACCATCGTGTGTAAGGCCCGATCCGGAGGCCGGTGGGACGAACGCAGCGAGGAGGCGGAATGACCGAGCTGTGGAACTGGAGAATCGACGGGGCTCGACCCGTGGAGGTCTACCCGGCGCTGGCCGAGGCGCTCGGCCGGGTGGTGATGCCGCTGGCGGTGGCCGACCCGGCCCGGCTGCCGGCGTACGCGGTGGTGTGCGACGTCTGGGAGGCGCCGGGCGAGTTCGCGACGGTCGTGGACTGCTACGGGGTGCCCGAGCAACTCCCCGAGCACGCCAGCATCGCCGCGCTCGCTCGACTGTTGGGCCGCAACTGCCTGTTGCGCGACGACACGCTCGACGCGGGCCGGCACCTGCTCGTCGCCCCGGACGGCACGGTCCGTCCGGTGCACTTCGACGTACGGGACACCGAGGACGGCGAGGTGCTCAGCAGGCATCGGCTCTGCACGGCCGGCGACCCGGGCTGCCGGGGCTGGTCGCAGTGCCACCGGTCGCGCTGGGCGCCGGACACGGTCGTCCCGGCGCTCGCGGCGGCCTGACCCGCGTACCAGGGTCGCGGCCGACTCGCCGCGGCAGGGTTCGGGGCCGACTCGCCGCGGCCTGACCCGCCCCAGGGGCGGGCCGGGTGTCGCGCCGGCGAGTCGGGCCGCGCCGGCGGTCAGGTGGTGGCGGCGGCCTGCCGGTCCGGACTGCCCGATCCGGCGCCCCGCACCACGAGTTGGTCGAGCAGGTCGCGCGTCGCCGCGGTCACGGCGGCCACCGCGGCGTCGAACGCGGCGGCGTTGTGTGCGGCGGGCGCCCGGAAGCCAGAGATCTTCCGGACGTACTGCAACGCCGCCGCCTCGACGTCCGCGTCGGTCACCTGCGGGGTGAACGGCTCCCGCAGCGTCTTGATGCTCCGGCACATGTGGGTTCCTCCTCTGCCGGCACCCGGATCACCACCCGCGGTGCTGACGGTTGTACCGACGGTGACACTGGGTCGATATTTGTCTATCCTGGTCACGGACCAGAGCCTTTCGCGCAATTATCGCCGCTCGCGCTCACCGCGCCCGGGCCCTCGGAGACTCATTGTGGACCATGCCCCCACCCGCTCGACCCGTCCCGACCTCGACAACCTCACCCGTTGCCTGCACACCCCGCTGGAGCGGATCGCCGCCGAGCACGCCGATCTGGTCGAGGCGGTACGCCGACGCGTCGTCGTGAACGAGTCCGTGCCGTCCGGCAGCGTGCCCGTCGCCGCCTTCAACTCGTCCATCTGAGCTGATGGCCGACCGGCGCGGTCCACCCGGAGCGGGCGGGTCCAGCCGGCCGATCAGCCAGTTCGTGCTGAAGGTGCACAGCCGGTGCGACCTCAGCTGCGACCACTGCTACGTCTACCAGCACGCCGACCAGACCTGGCGGGGTCGGCCGGTGCGGATGGCGGCGGCCACGGTCCGGGCCGCCGCGCACCGCATCGCCGAGCACGCCCGCGAGCACGAGCTGCCGGTCGTGCACGTGGTGCTGCACGGCGGCGAGCCACTGCTGCTGGGTGCCGCCGGGCTGCGCGAGGTGCTGACCGAGCTGCGGACGGCGATCACGCCGTGGACGCGGCTCGACCTGCGGATGCAGACAAACGGGGTGCTGCTCGACGACGAGCTGTGCCGCCTCCTCGTCGACTACGACGTGCGGGTCGGTGTCTCGTTCGACGGCGACCGCGCCGCGAACGACCGCCACCGGGTCTTCGCCCACGGCGGCAGCAGCCACGACCACGTCCGGCGGGCACTGGCCCTGCTCCGACGCCCGGAGCACCACGCCAGCTACGCCGGCATCCTCTGCACCGTCGACGTCCGCAACGACCCCGACCGGGTGTACGAGGCGCTGCTGGCCGAGAGCCCGCCCCGGGTGGACCTGCTGCTGCCCCACGCCACCTGGGACCACCCACCGCAGCGCCCCGGCCCCGGCTCCACCCCGTACGCGGACTGGCTGGGACGGCTGCACCGGCGGTGGGTGGACGAGGGGCGGCCGGTGTCGATCCGGCTGTTCGAGGCGTTGCGGCCCGGTGGCGGTGGCACCGAGGCGTTCGGCCTCGCGCCGGCCGACGTGCTGGTGATCGAGGCGGACGGCAGTTGGGAGCAGGTCGACTCGCTGAAGACCGCCTATCACGGCGCGGCGGGCACCGGGTTCGACGTGTTCGGCCATGCGGTGCACGAGGCGGCCCGGCACCCCGGGGTGGCCGTCCGGCAGGAGGGCGTCGACGGGCTCTGCGCGACCTGCCGGGCCTGCCGGGTGGTCGACAGGTGCGGCGGGGGCCTGTACGCCCACCGCTGGCGCACCGGCTCCGGCTTCGACAACCCGTCGGTGTACTGCGCCGACCTGCTCCGCCTCATCGACAGCGTCGACGCGTACCCGCGGCCGACGAGCGAACCGCCGGTCGACGAGCCGTCCGCAGAGCCGTCCGCCGAGCCGTCCGCCGCGCCGGTCGACGAGCTGCTGGACGACCTGGCCACCGGCCACGGGTCGACACCGACGCTGGCGCTGCTCGCCGCCACCCAGCTCTCCATCACCCGGGCGTTGCTGGTGGCCTGCCGGGACCGGGCCGGCTCCACCACCGCCTGGGAGCTGCTCGCCCAGCTCGACCAGACGGCGCCGGAGGCGGTCCGGGCGGTCCTGGCGCACCCCTTCGTCCGGCCCTGGCTGGTGCATCGCCTCGACTCGTCGGCCCGGCCCGGTGAACGCCCCGCGGTCGACCCGCTGCCGGCGCTCGCCGTCGCGGCGGCCGTCCGGGCGGGCGTCCCGGCCGCGGTGCGCGTCCCGGTACGCGCCGACACGATCACGTTGCCCACGCTCGGCAGCCTGGTGCTGCCCGGCCTGGGGGAGAGCGCCGAGGTGACAGTGCGGCCCGGTGGGTTCCGGGTCCGAGGCGGGACCACCGAGCGCACGGTGCTCCTCGACCCGGCCGAGCTGTCGGCCGACTGGCGACCGGCGCGCGAGGTGCCGGTGTCCGGTGGCGGGTTGCTGATCGAGGACGGCGACCCGTACCGGGACTGCTACGGCCAGTCGGTGGCGCCCCGGCTGGCGGACCCGGTCGCGCGGGCGTTGGGGCGTACCCTGGCCGAGGCCTGGCGGGTCGTGCACCGGGACGTGCCGGCGCACGCGGCGGCGCTCGACGGCGGCCTGCGGGTCGTCGTGCCGCTGGCCCCCGACCCGGCGAGACCACTGCGCAGCGCGACCGCGCGGCACGCGTTCGGCGCGGTCGCGGTCACCGCCGATCCGGACCCGGAGACGATGGCGGTGCTGCTCGTGCACGAGTGGCAGCACGCGAAGCTCGGTGCCGCGCTCGACCTGTGCGACCTCGTCGAACCCGACCGGGGCACCCGGATCAGCGTGCCCTGGCGCCCCGACCCGCGGCCGCCCGAGGGCGTCCTGCACGGGGTGTACGCCCACCTGGCGGTCACCCAGGTGTGGCAGGCCCGGGCGGCCCGCGGCGGGGGTGACGCGTCCGCGCACGCCGACCGTTACCTGACCTGGACCAGGGATGGCGTGGACGCGCTGCTGGCCAGCGGGTCGCTCACCGCGGCGGGTGAGCGGTTCGTCGGCCAACTGCGGCACGCCCTGGGGGAGACCCGTGTCGGGTCCCGATGAGCGCACCCTGGGCCGCCCCCGCCTCGCCGACGACCTGCGTGCGTTGGGCGTCGAGCCGGGGGCGTGCCTCGTCGTGCACTGCGGCCTGCGTCGGGTGGGCCGGTTGGAGCACGGGCCGGCGACGCTCGCCGGCGCTCTGCGGGACGTCCTCGGCCCCGCCGGCACGCTGCTGGTGCCCACGCACACCGACGGCAACTCGACCACCTCCCGGGCACACCTGGCGGCCGTCGCCGGCATGGACCGGGCGCAGCGCGACAGGTACGAGGCGGCGCTGCCGGGCTGGGACCGCCGCAGCACTCCCTCGCAGCGGATGGGCGCGCTCGCCGAGTACGTCAGGTGTGCCCCCGGCGCCGTGCGCAGTGACCATCCCCAGACCTCGTTCGCCGCGCTCGGCCCTCGGGCCCGGCAGCTCACCGAGGACCACGACCTCACCTGTCACCTGGGCGAACGCTCACCTGTCGGTGGCCTGTACGCGGCCGACGGGCAGGTTCTGCTGCTCGGCCTCGGCTACGAGGCGTGCAGTGCCCTGCATCTGGCCGAGTACCGGCTGCCGGTGCCGGCGCCCGAGCGCGACTACCGCTGCTTCCGGCTGGTCGAGGGGCGCCGGGTCCGCCTCGACTTCCGCGCACTGGACCTGGACGACCGCGACTTCCCCACGGTGGGCGCCGCGCTCGACGACGCCCCGTTCGTGCGGCACGGCCGGGTTGGTCAGGCCAGCGCGCGGCTGCTGCCGGCACGTGCCACAGTGGACTTCGCCGTCGACTGGTTCGCGGCGAACCGGCTGGCGGCGCGCCGTTGACGCGGGGTCTACGCTGATGGTCCGGCCGCGTGGGGAGGGCGGAGGGGCAGCGGTGAGCACAGCGGACGCACCCTCCCGAACGCGCGCCCCGCTCTTTTTCCTCAGCTATTCCAGGGCGCCTGTCGGCCGGGCCACCGGCAAGCCGGCCGAGTACGTCTCCCGGTTCTTCGAGGACCTCTCCGTCCACGTCAGCGAGCTGGTCGGCCCGGTGACCGGGGTGGACGCCGGCTTCCTGGACAGCTCCATCGCGGGCGGGGAACGCTGGAGTCCGGAGCTCCTCGAGGCCGCCGGCACCTGTCAGGTCTTCGTGCCACTGGTGTCCAGCGCGCTGCTCGGCAGCGAGTGGTGTGGTCGCGAGTGGGACGCGTTCTCCCGCCGACGCATCGTTCCGCGGCACAGCACCGCCTCGGTCCACGAGACGGCGATCGTGCCGGTCACCTGGTCGCCGACCAACGGCGCCGCGCTGCCCCGGGTGCTCCGCGACATCCAACGGTTCACCCCGACCGCCATGCCGGATCCCGACATCGCGGTGCACTACCAGCGGGATGGGGTCTATGGCTTGCTGACCATGCAGTGGGAGAACGCGTACCGCGCGGTGGTCTGGCGGCTCGCGCAACGGATCGTGGCGATCCACCGCGGCTACCTGGTGGAGCCCTGGGTGCCGGCGAGTGTGGACGAGTTGTGCAACAGGTTCGCCGAGGAGCCGGGATGAGCCCGCCGGGGGACCGCCGCCGACCGGCGGCACGAGGGACGTACTTCTTCCTCAGTTACGCCCACTCGGCGCCGGCCCCGGGCGCGCGGGCCGACGCCGACGTCTGGGTCGGCCAGTTCTTCGCCGACCTGACCGACGAGGTGCGCCGCCAGGCGCGACCGGTGGCCGGGATGCGGATCGGCTTCTTCGACCAGCACATCCCGTTGGGCGCCGACTGGAAGGCGGCGCTCGCCGAGGCTCTCGGTGACGCCGAGGTCTTCGTCCCGCTCTACTCGCCCGGCTACTTCAGCCGCCCGTGGGCGCTGGGGGAGCAGGAGTCCTTCCGGGCCCGGTTGGCCGCCGCCGGGCCGGCCCGACGCACCGCCGGCCACCTGACCCCGGTGCTGTGGATCCCGTTCCCCCCGTGGGAGGCCCATCCGGAGCTGGACGGCGCACTGGACCTCGGCCGGGACATCCCGGAGTACGCCGAGGACGGCCTGCGTGCCTTCTGCATGCTGGCCTCCTACCGGACGCAGTACGAGCTGCTGCTCAGCCGCCTGGCCAGTCGGATCGTGCACACCGCCGAGCGGCGACCGTTGGGCCCGTCCCGCGCGCCCGGCCTCGACGAGGTCACCCGCCCGGGACCATCCGACCCGGACTTCGTGGTCGCCGTCCTGGCCCCGACCCGGGACCGCCTTCCGGTCGAGCGGGACCCGGCCGGCTACGCGGCCAGCGGCCGGCTCTGGCGGCCGTACGGGAGTCGCCAGGAGCTGCCCGCCGCCGAGTACGCGGTGAGCACCGCCGAGCGCCTCGGGCTGTCCGCCCGCACGGAGGACTTCGCCCAGGCCGCCGGTCTGCTCGAACGCCGGCCGGCGGTGCTGCTCGTCGACCCGTGGATCGCGGCGGCGCCCGACGCGTCCGCGCTGATCGCCCGCATGCTGCACGGCCTGCGGGAGTGGGTCGTTCCGCTCGTGGTCACCGACGACGACGACTCCCAGGACGCGACCCGGTGGGCGACCGAGGTGACGCGACTGCTGCACGACGCCGGCCTGCCCCAGGTGAAGCGGGCGTGCAGCATGCCGGAGTTCGTCGACCTGATGCCGGCGCTTGTCACCGAGGCCCGCCGCCAGTTCCTCAAGTACGGCCCGGTGGTCCCCTTCGAACCACCGCCGCAGCCGGTGCCGAGCCTGCGCGACGGCCTGCCGCCCGCCGGCTCCACCACCGACCCCGCGTCCACGCCTGATGATCCGGCTCCCTTGCGTCCCCACGGAGAAAACCGATGAACAACGATCGTGCAGGCCAGGTCGTCACGTTCTACTCGTTCAAGGGTGGGACGGGCCGGACGATGGCGCTGGCAAACGTCGCCTGGATCCTCGCGGCCAGTGGCCGCCGGGTGCTGGTCGCCGACTGGGATCTCGAGTCGCCGGGCCTGCACCGCTTCTTCCATCCGTTCCTGGACGCCGAGGCGATCCAGGGCACCAGCGGTGTGATCGACATGATCCGCGACTACGAGTGGGAGACCACCCGGGTCGACGACCGGCCGGACCGCTGGATGGAGCAGTACGCCCGGGTCGGGCGGCACGCCTTCTCGTTGCGCTGGAACTTCCCGGAGGGCGGCGGCCTCGACTTCCTCTCCGCGGGCCGGCAGAACAGCGACTACGCCGTCTCGGTGAGCGGGCTGGACTGGGACAACTTCTACAACCGGCTGGGCGGGGCGCAGTTCTTCGAGGCGCTGCGGGCCGACATGAAGCGCCAGTACGACTTCACCCTGATCGACAGCCGGACGGGGTTGAGCGACGTCGCCGACATCTGCACCCTGCACCTGCCGGACACGCTCGTCGACTGCTTCACCCTCAGCGACCAGGGCATCGACGGGGCGGCCCGGGTGGCGCACTCGGTGCGGGACCGGTACCGGCGGCGCGACATCCGGGTCCTGCCGGTGCCGATGCGCGTCGACCAGGCCGAGAAGGAGCGGGCCGAGGCGGGTCGCCTGCTGGCCATGCGCCGGTTCGCCGGGTTGCCGGCGGGCATGACCGAGGCGGAACGGCGGCGTTACTGGGCCGCGGTCGAGGTCCCGTACCGGCCGTTCTACGCGTACGAGGAGACCCTGGCGACCTTCGGCGACCCGCCCGGTTCGCCGACGTCGCTGCTGGCCGCGTTCGAGACCCTGACCGGGATCCTCACCGACGGCGAGGTGACCGCGCTGCCGGTGATGGACGAGTCGGTACGGGAACGCGGCAAGGCCCGCTTCCGTCGGCGTACCGAGGCGATCGACGACCAGATCGTGCTCCGCTACGCGCCGGAGGACGCCATCTGGGCCGAGTGGCTGGAGCGGGTGCTCAGTTCGGCGGGGCTGCGGGTGGTGGAGCCCGCCTCCGCCGTCGGGTCCGCCGGTACGCCCGCGCCGCGCACGCTGACGGTGGTCTCACCGGCCTACGTGGCGACGCCGTCGGGCGGCCTGCCCGACCGTGACACGAGCACCGGCTCCACGGCCCTCGCCGTGTACGTCGCCGACCTGCGCCCGTTGGCCGAGTTCCCGGCCCAGAGCTCCACCAACCTGGTGAACGTGAGCGCCGCGACCGCCGTGGAACGGGTGTTGCGGTTGGTCGGCCGTCCGGTGCCGTCGTCGGCGGACGGTCCGGCCGCCGGGGCCACCCGCTATCCCGGCACCGAGCCGCTGATCTTCAACGCCCCCAACCGGAATGCCCGGTTCACCGGCCGGGAGGACGACCTGGCGCGGCTGCGCGCGCAGTTGCAGAGCGGGGGCAGCGCGGTGGTGCTGCCGGTCGCCCTGCAGGGCATGGGCGGCGTCGGTAAGACGCAGGTGGCGTTGGAATACGTGCACCGGTTCCGGGCGGCGTACGACGTGGTCTGGTGGATCGTGGCGGACCCGCCGCAGTTCGTCGACACCGCCCTCGCCGACCTCGCCGGTCGCCTCGGCATCCTGGTCGGGCCCACCCTGCCCGACACGGTCCGGTCGGTGTTGCAGGTGCTGGGTCGAGGGGAGCCGTACGAGCGGTGGCTCGTCGTGCTCGACAACGCCGAGGAGCTCGACCAGATCGAGCCCTTCCTGCCGCAGGGCCCCGGCCACGTCCTGCTGACCTCCCGCAACCGCGCCTGGGGGGACCGGGCGAACCCGATCCAGGTGGACGTCTTCGACCGCACCGAGAGCGTGGCGCACCTCGCCCAGCGGGTGCCGACGATCAGCGCCGAGGAGGCCGACCGGGTGGCCGAGGCGCTCGGTGACCTGCCGATCGCGGTGGCCGCGGCGGGCGCGTGGCTCGCCGACACCGGTACGTCGGTTGCCGAATATCTGCGGCAGATCGAACGGCACGGTCCCAGCGCGCTCTCCGTGGAGGCCACCTGGGACCTGTCGCTGAACCGGCTGCTGGAGCAGGCGCCCGCCGCGTACCGGCTGTTGCAGCTCTGCTCGGTGCTGGCGCCGGAGATCGCCCTCGAACTCGTCTACAGCGACGAGATGGCGGCGGCGCTCGTGCCGTTCGACCCGTCGGTGTCGGAGCGGCTCGTGCGCGGCGCGCTGGTCCAGCAGATCAACCGTCTGGCGCTGCTCAAGCTCGACGTGCAGGGCGGTCGGGTCCAGGTGCACCGGCTGCTGCAGGCGGTGGTCCGCGACCGGATGACCGAGGACGAGATCGTCGCCGCCCGACACCAGGTGCACCTGGTGCTGGCCGCGTCCCGGCCACGCGGCGACGTGGACGACCCGACCACCTGGGCGAGGCTGCGGATGCTCTGGCCGCATCTGGAGGTCTCCGAGGCGCTCACCTGCCCGGACGAGTCGGTGTGCCAGCTCCTGATCGACCGGGTCCGTTACCTGTGGCAGCGCGGCGGCCTGGACCAGGCCGACGGGTTCAGCCAGGAGGTGGACGACACCTGGAGCGCCCGGCTCGGTGACACGCACAACGAGGTGGAGGTGTCGGCGCTGGGCCGACAGTTGCTGCACCTGCGGTTCAACCGGGCCAACATCCTGCGGAGTCTGGGCCGGTTCGACGAGGCCCGGGACCTGGACGAGGCGGTGCTCGCCGAGCAACGCCGGTTGCTGGGCCCGCTGCACCCGCACAGTCTGATGACCGCCGGCAGCCTGGGCGGTGACCTGCGGGCGCTCGGCCGCTACGCCGAGGCGCTGGAACGGGACCGGTCCACCTACGCCTCCTGGTTGCAGGTGTTCGGCGAGGACCACCCGCGGACGTTGAGCGCGGCGAACAACCTGGCCGTCTCGTACCGGCTGGTGGGCGACTACCGGTCGGCCCGCCGGTGGGACGACGAGGTGCACCAGCGGCGGCGGCTGGTGCTCGGCCCCACGCATCCCTACACGCTCGTCTCGGCGGTGCGGCTGGGCAGTGACCTGCGGGAGGCCGGTGAGTACGAGAGGTCGGCCACCCTGCTGCGCACGGTCTACGAAACGTACTGCGAGGTGCTCGGGCCGGACGACGGGCAGAGTCTCGCCGCCCAGGTCAACCTGGCGGTGTCACTGCGCAGCGCCGGTCGGGGGAGCGAGGCCGCGCCGATGTTCGAGACGGCCTACCGGGAGCTCGACGAACGCTTCGGGGCGGACAACCCGGACACGGTGGCGTGTCGGTCGAGCCGCGCGGCGAACCTGTTGGCCGTCGGCGACGCGGCCCGGGCGGTGACCGAGATGACCGCGGTGAGTCAGGCGTACCAGGAGCAACTCCGACTCGGCCCGGAGCACCCGTTCACCCTGGCGACGCTGAGCAACCTCTCCGCCGCGGAGCGCGCGGTCGGGCGCAGGTCGGAGGCGCTCGTGTCGGCTTCCCGCGCGGCCGGCGAACTGCGCAAGGTGCTCGGCCCCGACCACCCGCACACCCTCGCCGCGGAGGTCAACCAGGCGGTGTGCCTCGCCGAGAACGACGACTGGGAGTCGGCTCGGGACCGGCTGCGGGAGACCGCCGACCGGCTGGCCACGGTGATCGGCGCGGACCATCCCGACACGTTGCGCTGCCTCGGTGATCTCGCCCTGGTGTCGCGGCGGGCCGGCGACGGCGCCGCCGGAGCCGAGGACGTCGGCGCCGTGGCGGACCGGTTGGCCGAGGTGATCGGCCCGGAGCACCCGACGGTCCAGACGCTGCGGGAACGGCGGTTCATCGTCCGGGTCATCGACCCGCAGACGATCTGACCCGGATCGGCGCGGCAGGTGGGTCGGGCGTCCGCGCCGGCCCACCCGGCGTCTGGGCCCGCCGCGGGCCGGCCAGGGGCTGTGACACAAGCCCTACAGCCGGGGACTTGTCGCCAGGTCGGGGGTGGCCAGCCAGGTCAGGGTCTGCGGCAGGATCTCCACCGCCCCGAAGTGCGCGGCCCCCGCCTGCACCTGCACCTCGGCGCGCGAGATCCGCGAGGCGAGCCAGTGGGAGTGCTCCACCGGGGAGAAGCGGTCCTGCTCACCGTGCCAGAGCCGCACCTCCGCGCGGATGGCGCCGAGGTCGAACCCCCAGCCCCGTCGGATCGCCAACACGTCGTCGATCCAGCCCTCCGGGCCGTGTCGCACCGCCTCGGCGTACATGTCGGTGAGCAGTCGGCGGATCGCGACGTCGTCGACGACCCGGATGTCCTCGTCGGGCAGTTGGGGACGGAGGAAGTCCAGCAGCGTCATCGGGTCCCGGCGTGCCTCCTCGGCCCGGACCTTCAGGTTGAGGGTCAGCTCGGTCAGGTCCTCGTCGGCCTGCCCGTAGTCCGTCACGTTCGTCGCGGCCATCCCGGCGTACCAGTCCAGGTCGGGCGCGCCGGCCGGGGCGAGACCCACCAGCACGGCGGCCCGGGTGACCCGGTCCGGCAGCAGCGCCGCGCAGGCCAGGGCGTGCGGCCCGCCGCCGGATCTGCCGACCACCGCGAACCGTTCGATGCCGAGGTCGTCGGCGATCGCCGCCACGTCGGCGGCGGCGTCGGCCACCCGCCGACCCTCGTGCCGGTCGGAGTCGCCGTAACCGGGCCGGTCGTAGCAGACGAGGTGCACGCCGAGGCGGTAGACGACGATGCCCCGGGGCCGGGGGCCGCTGCGGCTGCCCGGGGTGCCGTGCAGCAGGAAGACCGCGGGCCCGTCGGGCGCACCGGAGGTCTCCACCGCGAGGCGCCGCCCGTCCGGAGTCGTGACGGTGCGCTGTGCCGCATCTTGTCGCGTCACGGTTGGCCTCCCGCGGGTCGTCATGTGCTCCCCCGTGAACGGAGCCGCGCATCGTCGGCGCCGAGTGCAAAGCCCCCGAAATCGCCCAGAACACATCCTTGATGTGCAGCGTACTGCCCCCCGTGGATGCCCGCCATGGGCCGCCGGGTCAATGCCGGGGGGTCGGGGCCACCAAACGGGCCGCTACCCTGGTAGCCCGAGGGGAAGGGGCACCAAGAGGGTGGCTAGGACCTACAACGTCGTGACGTACGGCTGCCAGATGAACGTCCACGATTCCGAGCGCATCTCCGGCCTGCTCGAACAGGCCGGCTACGTACGGGCGGTGCCCGCCGACGACACCCCGGACATCGTCGTGTTCAACACGTGCGCCGTCCGGGAAAACGCGGACAACCGGCTCTACGGCAACCTCGGTCGCCTGCGCCCGGTGAAGGACAAGCACCCCGGGATGCAGATCGCGGTCGGTGGCTGCCTGGCCCAGAAGGACCGCGGCGAGATCGTCCGCAAGGCGCCCTGGGTGGACGTGGTCTTCGGCACCCACAACATCGGCGCGCTGCCGGTGCTGCTGGAGCGGGCCCGGCACAACGCCGCCGCCGAGGTGGAGATCCTGGAGTCCCTCGACGTCTTCCCCTCCACGCTGCCCACCCGCCGCGAGTCCACCTACGCCGGCTGGGTGTCGATCTCGGTGGGCTGCAACAACACCTGCACGTTCTGCATCGTGCCCGCCCTGCGCGGCAAGGAGAAGGACCGCCGCCCCGGCGACATCCTCTCCGAGGTGCGCGCCCTCGTCGACGAGGGCGTGTTGGAGGTGACCCTGCTCGGGCAGAACGTCAACTCCTACGGGGTGGAGTTCGGCGACCGGTACGCCTTCGGCAAGCTGTTGCGGGCCTGCGGCGACATCGACGGGCTGGAGCGGGTCCGGTTCACCAGCCCGCACCCGAAGGACTTCACCGACGACGTGATCGCCGCGATGGCCGAGACGCCGAACGTCTGCCACTCGCTGCACATGCCGTTGCAGTCCGGCTCCGACGACGTGCTGAAGGCGATGCGCCGGTCCTACCGTTCCGAGCGCTACCTGGGGATCATCGAGAAGGTCCGGGCGGCGATGCCGGACGCGGCGATCACCACCGACATCATCGTCGGCTTCCCCGGCGAGACCGAGGCCGACTTCGCGCGCACCCTGGACGTGGTCCGCGAGGCCCGGTTCTCCTCGGCGTTCACCTTCCAATACTCGAAGCGCCCCGGCACGCCCGCCGCGACGATGGACGACCAGCTCCCCAAGCAGGTCGTGCAGGAGCGCTACGAGCGGCTGATCGCCTGCGTCGAGGACATCACCTGGGCGGAGAACAAGCGGCTCGTCGGGGAGACCGTCGAGGTGCTCGTCGCGGTGGGCGAGGGCCGCAAGGACGAGCGGACCGGGCGGATGTCCGGTCGGGCCCGCGACGGCCGGCTGGTGCACTTCGCGACCCAGGCGCCGGGAGCGGAGTCGATGGCCGGGCAGATCCGGCCGGGCGACATCGTGCACACCACAATCACGTACGCCGCTCCGCACCACCTCAACGCCGACGGGGCGCCGGTGTCGCACCGACGGACCCGGGCCGGCGACGCGGCCGAGGCGGGCCGCTCCCCGCGTACCCCCGGGGTGTTGCTCGGTCTGCCGACGATCGGCGCGCCGCCGGTCGCGCCCGCGCCCACCGCCGGTTGCGCCACCCACTGAGCGCACGGAAGGGCCCCTCGTCGAGGGGCCCTTCCCCGGTCAGACGGTGATCCGGCCGGCGCCGGCGCCCGCCGTCACGATGGACTTGACGGTGCTCGCGGTGTCCAGTTGGTACGAGTACGGGATGCTTGCCACGCTGCCGCCGGTCTGCCCGGCGGGTGAGTTGACGAAGTGGTTGTTCCGGGCGACCAGTCGGCCCGGCCCGGAGTCGGCCTCGCCCAGGTGGTACGTGTCGTTGACGTTCTCGAAGTAGTTGCCCTCGACGAGCACGCCGGCGTTCTCGGTGGAGGCCACGCCGTAGCCGCCGTTGGCCCGGTAGTAGTTGTTGAACACGTGCACCGGGTTGCCGAAGCGCACCCGGGGGTTGCGCTGCCTGCTCCCGTCGAACCAGTTGTGGTGGTAGCTCACCCGCAGGTGGCCGGTGTCCTGGGCGCCGTTGTCGTCGCTGTGGCCGAGCAGCATGGCCTTGTCGTGGCTGAAGACCCGGTTCCACGACACGGTGACGAAGTCCGATCCGCGCTTGATGTCGACCGCGCCGTCGTACCCGTTGCTGAAGGTGTTGTGGTCGATCCAGATGTTGGTGGCCGACTCCTGCACGTTTATCGCGTCGTCGTTCCAGTTCCGGAAGGTCAGGTTCCGGATGATGATGTTGCGGTCTCCGCTGACGTTGAGTCCGCAGCCGGCGATCGTGGCGCCGGAGTTGCCGAGGACGGTCTTGTTGGACCGGACCCGCAGCATTCCGGAGCAGGAGATCGTACCGGACACCCGGATCACCGCGGCGCCTGTCGCGTTCAACGCGCTGGTCAGCGCCGACGCGTTGGTGACGGTGGTGGTCGGTGCGCCGCCGCCGCCGGTGGTGCCGCCGTTCTGGGTGGCCCAGCCGACGAGACCCGTCGGTGGTGGGACGCTGGGCGGCGGATCGCTCGGGATCGGCGGGGTCGTCGGGGCGCCCGGGGTGCCCGGGGTGGTCGAGGTGGTCGGGGTGGTGGTGCCGCCGGTGCAGGCGACGTTGTTCAGGGTGAAGCTGGTCGGGTCCGGGTTGCCGGCGCTGTTCGCGCTCGCGTTGAAGCCGAACGAGGTGCTGCCGTTCGTCGCCAGGTTGCCGTTGTAGTCGACGTTCGCGGCGGAGACCTGGCCCCCGCTCTGCGAGACGGTGGCGCCCCAGGCCTGGCTGACCTGCTGGCCGGCCGCGTACGACCAGCGCAGTGTCCAGCCGGAGACCGCGTCGCCGAGGTTGGTGACCGTGACGTTGCCGGTGAACCCGCCCGGCCACTGGCTGGCGACCGTGTAGGCGACCCGGCAGCCGGCGGCGGCCTGCGCGGACACGGAGGTCAGCAGGCCGGCGGCGACGAGGCTTGCGGTGGCGGCGGCGGTGGTGGCGATCAGCGTCATTCGACGCCGTCCTGTGCGCATGCTGCTCCCTTTCGATGAGGCGGACGGACCGTCGCGACGCCCATGCCCGTGGGCGGCGAATCGTGGCCGGGACCAGTGGTCCTCGGGCCCGCCGGTGCGATGAGGTGAAGGAGAGCGGCTCCCGCGCTCACGCCCACCCGTGCGGAGGCAAGCGCTTTCCCGATGAAAGCATAGAAGCACTTGGATGTAAATGGCCGGGACGGCCGATGCCGTGGGCATCGGCCGTCCCAGCGGTTCAGCAGCTGGCGCCGCTGAGCTTTACCGCACCCGGCGCGCTGGCGGTGCCGTTGGCGGTGAAGCCCACGGTCACCGATCCACCCGCCGCGAGGGACGGCGCGTGACTGGGGGCAGCCGCAGTGACAGTTGTGCCGGACTGGGAGACGGTGGCGTTCCAGCCACTGCCCAACGTCACCCCGGACGGCCAGGTCCAGGTGACCGACCACGGGTTTACCGCGGCGGAACCGGTGTTCTTCACCGTCAACTCACCCTGGAAGCCACCCTGCCAGGCGTTCACCTGCCGGTAGGTGGCCGTGCAGGCGCCCGGCGGCGGGGTCGTCGGCCCACCCGTCGGTCCACCTGTGGGTCCGCCGGTCGGCCCGCCGGTCGGGCCGCCACCCGCCGGTGGGATCAGGTACGGCTGGAGGATCGCCTGCTTCGTGGTGTTGACGTTCGTCCAGTCGTCGAGCGCGATGCCACCGGTGTCACCCGAGTTGGGGTTCCACGACCAGTAGGTGAAGGACATCCCGGTCACCCCGGTGCCGGTGTACGCCATCAACTTCTCCAGCCACACCTTGTCCTTCGGGTCGACCAGGGTACTGCCGAACTCACCCATCATGATCGGCGCGATGTTCTGCTTGTAGAGGTAGCCGAAGTACTTGTCCCAGATGGCCGGCATGTTCGCCGGGTAGTCCGGGGCGTCGAACCAGGTCTGCCGGTACACCGAGGTGGCGTACTCGTGCGGCGAGTAGACAAGCCGGTTGGCCACGCTCAGCCGTACCGGGAACTGGCCCGCCTTCGACAGGTTGCCGCCCCACCAGCCGCAGTCCTCGTCGTTGCTCGGGTCGTTGTCCCACACGTTGGAGAGGCCACCACTCGGGCAGCTCACCCCCTCGACGAAGATCAACCAGTTGGGCTGGACGCCGAGGATGGCGTTGCCGGCCCGCTCGGCGGCGAGCCGCCAGTCCCGCGCCGTGTCGCCGCAGCCCCAGCACGCGCCGGTGGCCGCCGGGTTGGTGCCCTCGGCGTGCGGCTCGTTGTGCAGATCGGCCCCGATCACCGTGGGATTGCCCGCGTACCGCTGGGCGAGCATCTTCCAGTCGTTGATCCAGGTCGCCTCGGAGACCGTCGGCGTGTACCACAGCGGAGACTGCCCGGCCGACGTCGGCCGGTGCCGGTCCAGGATGATCCGCATCCCCTTGCTGCCCGCGTAGGCGATCACCTTGTCCAGGATCTGCAACGGCGACAGCCCGATCAGGTCCGGGTTCACGAAGTCGTTGATCCCGGTGGCGGTCGCGCCCGGCTTCAGCGCGTCGTTCGAGTACGGCACCCGCAACGTGTTGTAACCCAACCGGGCCATCGTGTCGAGCTGCCCCCGCCACGGGTTGCTCGACCACAACCCGTGGAAGGTCTTGTTGTCGGTCTCCATGCCGAACCAGTTGATGCCGGTCAACCGGACCGTGGCGCCTGTGCTGTCCACGATCTGACTGCCGTTCGTGTGCAGGTAGCCGGTGCCGGTGCCAGCGGCCACGGCCGGGCTGGTGCTGACGGCGGTGGCGAGCAACACGCCAGCCGCGAGGGTGGCGAGCGCCGTCAGCGCACCGCCGAGAGCTTTGGGACGGAACATTCGAGCTCCAATTCGGAGGTCCGGCGCCGGCCATGGGCCGCCCGGGTGAGCTGCCGTCGGCACGTCACCGCCCCTTTTGGGTACGCGGACAGTGCGCGACGGTCCATGTCATGCGGACGGGGACACTCGCGGAAGCGCACCGGCCGATCCTCGACAGCGGAGCCCCGCCGTCGTCGCCCTCGTCCCGGTGGCCCTACCTGGCTCCGTAACTCATTCTGATCAGCAAGCCTCGATGCGTCAACCTGCGCCCCCTGCGCCGCCCGCCCGCCGCTGCGTCGGTGCTCGTGCTGTCCGCGCGCCGCCGTGCCCGTGCTTGTGCTGTCGTA
>NZ_JBICSY010000014.1:134176-134819 GCF_043197345.1 Micromonospora sp. NPDC049175
CCCGTAGGCGGCTGCGCCCGTGCTTGTGCTGTCCGTAGGCGGCTGCGCCCGTGCTTGTGCTGTCCGTAGGCGGCTGCGCCCGTGCTTGTGCTGTCCGTAGGCGGCTGCGCCCGTGCTTGTGCTGTCCGCGCGCCGCTGCGTCCGTGCTTGTGCTGTCCGCGCGCCGCTGTGCCCGTGCTCGTGCTGTCCGCGCGCCGCTGTGCCCGTGCTGTCCGCGGGCCGCTGCGTCCGTGCTTGTGCTGTCCGTAGGCGGCTGCGCCCGTGCTCGTGCTGCCCGCGCACCGCGGCGCCCGTGCTCGTGCTGCTCTTCGTGGTGCTCGCGCTGCTCGTGCTGTGCGCCCCCGGCAAGATCGCGCTGGAACATGGATGTAGTGGTCTCCGGACACTCCGATGCCACTACATCCTGGATCGAGCATGACCTTGACGTCTGCCGGCCCTCCAGGCCCCGATCTTGTCTATCAAGCACGAGGTTCGCGTCAAGATCCGCACAACATCGGGGATGTTGCTGTCTCGCGCGTGTCTGAGGCAGCAACATCCCCGAAGTTGCGACGATCTTGGCGCGGGGCGCGGGGCGCGGGGCGCGGGGCGCGGGGCGCGGGGCGCGGGGCGCGGGGCGCGGGGCGCGGGGCGCGGGGCGCGGGGC
>NZ_JBICSY010000015.1:0-113843 GCF_043197345.1 Micromonospora sp. NPDC049175
TCCTACGAGGGCGGGCACTACATCAGCGTCGTCGGCTACCGCGACAACGGCAACACCGTCACCATCGCCGACTCCGCCGACCCCAACCAGGCCGCCTACCAGATCAGCACCGAGCACCTCGCCGACTGGATCGCCACCCGCGGCTACGCCACCAGCTGACCCACACCACCCACACCACGGCAAGACCACACCACCGCAGCACCGCACCACGGCAAGGCCGCACCGCCGCAGCACCGCACCACGGCAAGGCCGCACCACCGCGAGCCCGCACAGCACCACAGCACGAGCGAAGGGCCGGACCCCTGTCACCGGGGTCCGGCCCTTCGGTCTGACCTGGTCGTCCACGTCGAACTCGCCAGACATGATCCGAAGGCGAGGGTCGATGGCTCGGGCCGCAGCCCGACCCGCAATCGACGCGGTGGTCGGGACCGTGACAGCGCCTCAACCGGCCAAGGACTCAACCGGCCCAGGCTCGGCCGGGCAGGGCCCCGCCGGCCAAGGACTCAACCGGCCCAGGCTCGCCCGGGCAGGGCCCCGCCGGCCAAGGGCACAACCGGCCAACGGCACAACCGGCCCAGGCACGGCCGGCCAAGGGCACAACCGTCCAAGGGCACGACCGACCAAGGGCACGACCGGCCAGGGGCTCAGCCGCCGGAGTCGTCCATCTCGGCACCCTCGGGGACGGCGTCGTCGTCGCGACTGGCCAGCCACCCATCCGGCAGGAAGACCTTGCCCGGCGAGTTGGTACGCCCGCGGGGCTGGCCCAGGGCGGTCAGCGGGAACGGTTCGGTCGGGTCGAGCTTGCCGAGCAGGTCGTCGAGCTGAGCCAGGCTTTCGATCATCGCCAACGAGCGGCGCAGTTCGCCCCCGACCGGGAAGCCCTTGAGGTACCAGGCGACGTGCTTGCGGAAATCGGCGCAGCCGTCCCGCTCACCCCCGGTGGGGTTGCGGGCGGCGGCCACGAACTGGTCGACGAGCAGCTCGGCGTGCCGGCGCATGGTCACCGCCACCTCGCCGAGGGTGGGCAGTCGCCGTTCCGACCGGCCGTTGAAGGCGGCTTCCAGGTCGGCGAAGAGCCATGGCCGACCCAGGCAGCCACGCCCGACGACCACGCCGTCGACCCCGGTGTGCGCGACCATCCGCAGCGCGTCGTCGGCCTCCCAGATGTCGCCGTTGCCGAGCACCGGCACGTCGAGGGCCTGCTTCAACGTGGCGATCGCGTCCCAGTCGGCGGTGCCCGAGTAACGCTGCGCCGCCGTCCGCCCGTGCAGGGCCACCGCGGCCACGCCGGCCTCCTGGGCGGCGAGCCCGGCTTCGACGTACGTCAGGTGGTCGTCGTCGATGCCCTTGCGCATCTTGACCGTGACCGGCACCCCGGCCGGCGCCGCGGCGTCCACCGCGGCCCGCACCAGCCGGGCGAAGAGCCGGCGCCGCCACGGCAGCGCCGCGCCGCCACCACGCCGGGTCACCTTGGGTACGGGGCAGCCGAAGTTGAGGTCGATGTGGTCGGCCAGGTCGCGTTCCACGACGATCCGGACAGCGGCGGCGGTGATCTCCGGATCGGTGCCGTAGAGCTGGAGGCTGCGCGGCTTCTCGTCGTCGCCGAACGCGATCATGTGCAGGGTCTTCGGGTTCCGCTCGACGAGCGCCCGGGTGGTGATCATCTCGCAGACGTAGATGCCGCCGCCCTGCTCACGGCAGAGCCGGCGGAAGCCGACGTTTGTGATCCCGGCCATCGGCGCCAGCACCACCGGCGGCCACACCTGGTAGCCACCGAGGGTCAACGGGCGTCCGGCCGCCACCGCGACATCACTCACCCGGCAAGTATACGGAGGGGTTCCTCCCCCTTTGCCGGGCGCAGGGGGCGCTCGGGTCGACGCCTCCGGGGCCGCGCCTACCGGGCCAGCCGTCGGGCGGTGCTGAAGCCCGTCCCGCTCCTCCCCGTGCAGGTCTGGAGCACGAGGTCGTATCGGCTCGCCCAGTGCGGCATCGTGCCGCCCTTGCGCGGCTGCCACCGGTGCCCGACCACCTGGTAGGTGCCCGCGCACGGCCCCGACGCGACCCGCACCACCCTCCCGGCCGGGAGGTCGTCCAGCCACGCCCAACCCATGGTGTCGTGCCCCGCCAGGAGGCACGTCGGCGAGGTCGTCCAGGTGACAAGCGCTCCGCTGTCGATCTTGGCTTGCGAGTGGATCGCCGTGACGGGGGTGAGACGTGTCACGGGCCGCGGGGGCGCGCTCCGCGCGGGACCACGGCGGGACGCGACCGATGCCTCAGGCCTCCCCTGGGCGGCCTCGATCATCCCCCCGACGGACGACGCGGCCGGCGTTCCCGGCGGACCCGGCATGGCCGACGGACCCGACGTGATCGACGGACCCGACGTGATCGACGGACCCGACGTGATCGACGGGCCCGACGTGATCGACGGACCCGGCATGGCCGACGGACCCGGCATGGCCGACGGACCCGACGGACCCGACGTGCCTGGCGTGGCCGGCAAACCCGGCGTGCCCGGCGGGCCGGGCGGGCCGGGCATGCCCGGCATGCCCTGCGTGCCCGGCGGACCCGGCGTGGCCGTGGCGACCGCGCCGGACGACCCGCGCCATACCGAGGACGCGTACGGCGGCGGCGCGGCCTGGGCGGCAGCCTCGGCACGGGCAGGCCGGACGCCGCTGTGGTGGGCCGTGGAGCCCGAGAGCGCCGGGAGCCCCGCGACGATCGCCGCCGCAGCGGTCACGCGCAGGACGGAGAGCCGCTTCGCCATGTCATCCCACCTTCTTCCGATCGAGACCCAAGATATCGAAAGATGGCATTGAATTAATTTCATCGGCCTGCGCGTCGCCGACGTGTCCCGCCCCTGGTCAGGCCGCCAAAAGGCCCCCTCTCGACCGCGGTCGGGAGGGGGCCTTCGGAGTACGTCAGCAGCCGGGGAGGCGCTCGATCAGGTAGCGCTCGACCTGGTCCAGGGAGACCCGCTCCTGGGCCATGGTGTCCCGGTTGCGCACCGTCACGGCGTTGTCGTCGAGCGTGTCGAAGTCGACGGTCACGCAGAACGGGGTGCCGATCTCGTCCTGCCGGCGGTAGCGGCGACCGATCGCCTGCGAGTCGTCGAACTCCACCACCCAGCGCTTGCGCAGCAGCGTGGCGAGGTCCTTCGCCTTGGGCGACAGCGCCTCGTTGCGCGACAACGGCAGCACCGCCACCTTGACCGGCGCCAGCCGTGGGTCGAACCGCATCACCGTGCGCTTGTCCACGCCGCCCTTGGTGTTCGGCGCCTCGTCCTCGTCGTACGCCTCGAGCAGGAAGGCGAGCACCGCGCGGGTCAGACCGGCGGCCGGCTCGATGACGTACGGCATCCAGCGCTCACCCTTGGTCTGGTCGAAGTACGACAGGTCGACGCCGGAGTGCTTGCTGTGCGTGGAGAGGTCGAAGTCGGTGCGGTTGGCGACACCCTCCAGCTCGGCGAACTCGGTGCCGCCGAACTGGAAGCGGTATTCGATGTCCACCGTCCGCTTCGAGTAGTGCGACAGCTTGTCCTTGGGGTGCTCGTAGAGGCGCAGATTGTCCGCCGACAGGCCGAGGTCGAGATACCAGTTCCAGCGCTCCTGGAGCCAGTACTCGTGCCACTCTTCGTCGGTGCCCGGCTCGACGAAGAACTCCATCTCCATCTGCTCGAACTCGCGGGTCCGGAAGATGAAGTTGCCCGGGGTGATCTCGTTGCGGAACGACTTGCCGGTCTGGGCGATGCCGAACGGCGGCTTCTTCCGGGCGACCGTCTCCACGTTCTTGTAGTTGACGAAGATGCCCTGCGCGGTCTCCGGGCGCAGGTAGTGCAGCCCCTCGTCGCTCTCCACCGGGCCCAGGTAGGTCTTCATCAGGCCGTTGAACATCTTCGGCTCGGTGAAGGTGCCCTTGTTGCCGCAGTTGGGGCAGTTCAGCTCGGCGAGCGAGGTCAGCGGCTTGCCGTGCTTCTCGGCGTACGCCTCTTCCAGGTGGTCCGCCCGGAACCGCTTGTGGCAGAACTGGCACTCGGTGAGCGGGTCGACGAACTCGGCGATGTGGCCGGACGCCTCCCACACCTTGCGGGCCAGGATCACGGCGGAGTCGAGGCCGACCACGTCGTCACGCTGCTGGACCATGTTCTTCCACCACTGCCGGCGGACGTTCTCCTTGAGCTCCACGCCGAGCGGGCCGTAGTCCCACGCCGATCGGGTGCCTCCGTAGATTTCGCTGGAGGGGAAGACGAAGCCTCGACGCTTGGCAAGGCTGACGACGGCATCGATACGGTCGGCTGGCATGTTTCCTCCTACGCCGGCTGGCGGTCGGCGGGGGCGAGATGTGGATGATTCGGTCGGTCCGGGTCAACGGTACGACCACCGTCGCCCTGAGCCCAGCAGAATACCGGGGGCGGGTCAGCTGACCCCGCAGACCTCCACGCCGCCGGTCTGCCCGTCGCGGCCGAGGCTGACCTGCTGCTGCTCCCGGTCGCCGCCGGCGAGGCTCACGTCCACCGGCACGGTCAGGTTGATGGCGTCGACCTCACCGAGCCGAAACGCGGTGACCTGCGGTTCGGCGGCGGCACGCCGTTCGAACTCGGGCCGGGACTCACGCCGCTGCGCGTCGTCGCAGAGCTGCTCGTACGCCCGCCCGTAGTCCCGCTCGACAAGCGCCTGGTAGTAGTCACCGGTCACGGTGCGGGCCTGTTCGCCGACCGCCTGCACACCGGTCACGGCCAGGCCGATGACGGCGCTGCCGCCCCCGCCACAGCAGAGCACCACGGCGAGCGCGCCGATGCCGAGGCCGATCCAGAGCCGAGTCCGGCGGCCCTCGGTGGGCGGCGCGGCGAACGGCGGAGCCACGCCGGGACCGGGTGGCGGGGCGGGTGCGGTCATAGGAGCAGCGTAGTGTCCGGCGCCTCAGCGGTAAGGACCCGCAGCCCGATCACTCTCGGCGACGACCACGGCCCCGCCGGGGGCGGCGGTGGCCAGCGCCTCGTACGCGGAGGGCTCGTCGACCGACTCGGCGAGCAGCGGGACGGCGCTGACCTTGACCTCGAAGGCGCCCAGTGCCCGGCGGTAGGTGCCGACCGACTCCCATTCGGTGACGAGCGACCAGTACCGGGGGTCGTCGAGCGCCCGGACCAGTTGACCGCGCAGGTAGCCGGGGCGGGCGGCCAGCGCGGTGAGGGCGGCGTGCGCCCGTTCGGTGAAGTCGTCGGCGACATCGACGTCGACCACGAACCGGTTGGTCACCAGCAACGGGTGTCCCTCCTCGTAGAGTCTGTGGGATGCAGCGTACGCAGCGCCCTCTGTTGGCCCGGTTGGCCGGGGCCAACCCGACGTCGGTGTTCCTGCTCACCCTGGTGGTGGTGCTGGTGGCGTTCTTCACGCCCGGGGTGATCGGCGGGCTGCTGACGCTCGCGCTCGCGGCCGTCCTGGTCGCCCTGTTGGCGACGACCTGGGCGGTTCAGGCGCCGCAGACCCGGCTGATTCGACTGGTGATGCTGACCCTGCTGGTGGCGGTGGGCCTCGCGAAGCTGCTCTGACATGCAATCATGCGTTTTTGACAATCATTATCGTTGCCACGGACAGTTGACGACATGAGCAACCGCACCACCTTCCGTGTCCTGGCCGCCACGACCGCCCTGCTCGCCCTGGGTGCCGGGGCCGGCTGCTCCACCAGCGCCGGCGGCGCCGACCCCAAGCGGGTCGACGTGGTGGCCGCGTTCTACCCCCTGCAGTTCCTGGCCGAGCGGATCGGCGGCGACGCGGTCCGGGTCACGAACCTGGCCAAGCCCGGCGCCGAACCGCACGACCTGGAGCTCAACCCCAGCCAGGTCGGCCAGGTCAGCGAGGCCGAGCTGATCGTCTACCTGAAGGGTTTCCAGCCGGCGGTGGACGACGCCGTCACGCAGAACGGTGGCGACCGGGCGTTCGACGTGACGAGCGTGCAGCCGCTGTTGGACGCGACAGCCGGCGGGCACAACCACGAGGGCGAGGAGGAGCACCCCGAGGAGGGCGCCGGCAAGGACCCGCACGTCTGGCTCGACCCGACCCGGCTGGCCGCCATCGGTGACCAGCTCGCCCAGCGGCTCGGCAAGGCCGACAAGGAGCACGCCGCCGACTACACCGCCCGCGCCGCGGCGCTGCGCACCGACCTGACGGCCCTGGACGGCGAGTTCCGGAACGGCCTGGCGACCTGCCAGCGGCGGGAGATCGTGACCAGCCACGCCGCGTTCGGCTACCTCGCCGACCGCTACCAGCTCGACCAGGTCGGCATCACCGGGCTGAGCCCCGACGTCGAGCCCTCGCCGCAGCGGCTGGCGCACGCGATCGAGGAGGCGAAGGAGCACCACGCCACCACGATCTTCTTCGAGACGCTGGTCAGCCCGAAGGTCGCCGAGACCATCGCCGGTCAGGTCGGCGCGAAGACCGCCGTGCTGGACCCGATCGAAGGGCTCGCCGCCGGCAGCGACGGGGACTACCTTTCGGTGATGCGTACCAACCTGCGGACCCTGCAGACGGCCTTGGACTGCTCGTGACCTCCCCTGTCATCACCGTCGAGCACGGGGTGGTCGGCTACGACGGCCGCCCCGTGCTCCGGGACATCTCGCTCACCGTGACCGCCGGCGAGGTGGTCGCGGTGCTCGGTGCGAACGGCTCCGGCAAGTCCACCCTGATCCGCGCCGTGCTGGGGCTGGTGCCGCTCAGCGCCGGCTCGGTCGCCCTCTTCGACAGGCCGTTGCGCCGGTTCCGGCAGTGGGCGCGCATCGGGTACGTCCCGCAGCGTCTGGGCGCCGGCGGCGGCGTACCGGCCACCGTTCGTGAGGTGGTGGCCTCCGGGCGGCTGGCCCGCCGGGGGGTGCTCCGCCCGCCGGGTCGCGCCGACCGTGCCGCCGTCGACACCGCGTTGCTCGCCGTCGGGCTCGCCGACCGGGCCGGTGACCCGGTGGCCACGCTCTCCGGCGGCCAGCAGCAGCGCACCCTGATCGCCCGCGCCCTGGCCGGCCAACCGGAGCTGCTGGTCCTCGACGAGCCCACCGCCGGCGTGGACGCGGCCAGCCAGGAGGCGTTCGCCGCCGCGCTGCGCGACTTCGTCACCGGTGGCGGCACGGTGCTGCTTGTCGCCCACGAGCTGGGCCCCCTGCGACCGGTGATCAGTCGGGCGGTGGTGGTGCACGAGGGTCGCATCGCGCACGACGGCGCGGTGCCGGACCCGGCCGGCCATCACGCGGAGCCCGACCACGACCACGTGCACCCGCACTGCTACGACGAGCCCGCCGGGCTGTGGAGCAACTGACCCATGGGACTGTTCCAGTACTCCTACATGCAGCATGCCCTGATCGGCGCGCTGGTGATCGGCCTGGCCGCGCCGGCGCTCGGCATCTACCTGGTGCAGCGCCGACTGGCGTTGATCGGCGACGGCGTCGGCCACGTCGCGCTGACCGGCGTCGGCGCGGGCCTGCTGCTCAACCGCTCGCCGGTGCTCGTCGCGGTGCTCGTCGCCACCGCCGGCGCGATCGCCATCGAGGTGGTCCGGGCGCGTGGGCGTACCTCCGGTGATCTTGCCCTGGCCCTGCTCTTCTACGGCGGCATCGCGGGCGGCGTCCTGCTCGTCGGCCTCTCCGACGCGACGAGCGCGAACCTCAACGCCTACCTGTTCGGGTCGCTGATCACCACCTCCCTCGCCGACGTGGTCACCATCGCGGTGCTCGGCGCGGCGATCCTGGTCACGATGATCGCGCTGCGCCCGGCGCTCTTCGCGGTCAGCCACGACGAGGAGTACGCCCGGGTCTCCGGCCTGCCGGTGCGCACGCTGAACCTGCTGATCGCGGTCTCCACCGCGGTCACCGTGACCATCGCGATGCGGGCCGTCGGGGTGCTGCTGATCAGCGCGCTGATGGTGGTGCCGGTCGCCACCGCCCAGCAGGTCACCCGGGGTTTCCGCAGCACCATGACCGCCGCGATGGCACTCGGGCTGTTCGCCGCCGGCTCCGGTGTCTGGGTGGCTGCCACGGCGGACACCGCGCCCGGCGCCTCGGTGGTGCTGGTGGCGATCGCCTCCTTCCTGGTGGTCGCCGTCGCCGGTGGGGTCTGGCGGACGCTGCGCCGGCGGTCGACGCCGGCCCCCGCGCCGGCAGCGGAACCACACGAGGTCGTGCTGGGCCGATCCTGATCCACGAGCAGTCGGTGGTAATGGGTACCGTTGCGCAATGACCAGCGCGACGGGCTACGAGGGGTTCGACGGGGCCAGCGAACTGCTCCGCGCCCTGTCGGCGCCCATCCGGTTGGCCATTGTCAGCGAGCTGGCCAGCGGCGAACGGTGCGTGCACGAGCTGGTGGACAAACTCGGCGCCGCGCAACCGCTGGTCTCCCAGCATCTGCGGGTGCTGCGCGGCGCGGGAGTGGTGCGGGGTTCCCGTCGAGGTCGGGAGATCGCCTACAGCCTGGTCGACGAGCACGTCGCGCACATCGTGGCGGACGCGGTCAGCCACGCCGGGGAGGGATCATGAGCGAGAACGGCGCCGCGGTGCGCAACACCCGCCAGCGTTCGGCGGTGAGCGCGCTGCTGGGTGAGATGGCCGGCTTCCACAGCGCCCAGGATCTGCACGCGATGCTGCGCCAGCGCGGCGAGCGGGTCGGCCTGACCACCGTCTACCGCACTCTGCAGGGGCTGGCCGACGCCGGCGAGATCGACGTGATGCGACCGCCCGGTGGCGAGCACCTCTACCGCCGGTGCAGCGAGGGGCACCATCACCACCTGGTCTGCCGGGCCTGTGGCAACACCGTGGAGGTGGCCGGGCCCGCCGTGGAGAGCTGGGCCGACCGGGTCGCCGCGCAGCACGGCTACGCCGACGTCAGCCACACCCTGGAAATCTTCGGCACCTGCCCCAGCTGTGCCCCCTGACCGTTGATCCGGCCCTGCCGGGAGCGCTCGGTTCGTGACACGCTGTCCGGCGTGAAAATCTATGCCGATCGGTTTCCGACCGCCGCCCGCCAGTTGCTCACCGACCTGCTCGTCGTCGCCTGGGTGTACGCGGCGATCCGCGGCGCGCTGTGGCTGCACGACCTGGTGCAGAAGCTCGCCGTACCGGGGCAGAAGTTGGAGGGTGCCGGCAGCGGCCTCGCCGACAACCTCTCCGACGCCGGCGCCAAGGTCCGCCGGCTGCCGCTTGTCGGCGACGACCTGACCGCGCCCTTCCAACAGGCCGCCGCCGCCGCCCGAGGGCTCGCCGACGCCGGCCGCGACCAGCAGCACCTGGTCGACCAGCTCGCCCTCGCCCTCGCCATCGCGGTGTTGATCTTCCCGCTCGGCCTTGTGCTGTTCGGTTGGCTGCCCCTGCGGCTGCGCTGGATGCGCCGCGCGGGGTCGGCCGCGAAGCTGGCCGCCGGGCCGGCCGGCCGGGACCTGCTCGCCCTGCGGGCGTTGGCCACCCAGCCGCTGGGCCGGCTGACCCGGATTGGCCCCGACGTGGCCGAGGCGTGGCGGCGCGGCGACGACCAGACAGTCGACGCGCTGGCCGCGCTGGAGCTACGCCAGCTCGGCCTGCGCGGCCGGACCCGCTGACGCCGACGCGACGCCCCCGCTCGTGCTGGCGAACAGCGCTCGTGCCGTGATCAGGTGAGGAAAAGTAGGTCCCGGTGCTGCTTCTGACCTCCTTTTCCTCACCTGATCAACGCAACGGCGGTGCCGACCACCGCGCCGTCGCGGCCTGCGGGGCGGGGACCGTTAAGGTCTTCGGGTGTTCTACTTCCTGCTCGTCATCGCCGTCCTGCTGCTCGGCTACGCCGCTGTCCTGGTGTCCTTCGTCCGCCGGGGCAAGAAGATCCCGCCCGCGGCGTACCTCGGTCTGGCGGCGCTCAACGGTCTGATCCTGGCGGCGGTGCTGGCCTGGGCGGTCTCCCGCTGACCCGCGCCGTGGACGAGGCCGAGAGCCAGCGCCGCGCCGTGGACGAGGCCGAGAGCCAGCGCGGCGACGCGACCAGGCCGCGGGCCAGCGCGGCGACGCGGCTCACGGCTTCGGTGGGATGCGGCGGCGGACGTCCTCGGCGGTGGACGGGCCGGGCGACCAGCCGGCCACCCAGGGCAGCTCGTCGGACGGGGTGATCACGCCCTCCTCCAGGCCCGCGTAGCGGCCCGCGAGGATCCGCTTCGCGGCGGCGGTGTCGACCGAGTCGGTGTTGTCCCAGAGGGCCGAGAACAGGGCGTCCACCCGCACCCGCGCCTGCCGGCAGAACAGGTCGGCCAGCTCGACATTTTCCGGGCGGCTGTCCCGCTCGGATTGTGCCCGGACACAGACCGCGGACATCGCGAACAACTCGGCGCCGATGTCCACCACGCGGCCGAGGAACGCCTGCTTACGTTCCATCTTTCCCTGCCAGCGGGACATCGCGTAGAACGTCGACCGGGCCAGCTTGCGCGACGAGCGCTCCACCTGGCGCAGGTGCGCGGCGAGCGGCCCGAACTCGGCGTACGCCGACGGGCTCTGCCCCCGACCCACGGCCAGGGTGGGCAGCCACTTCGCGTAGAAGGCGCCGGCTCGGGCGCCGGCGCGTGCCTTGCGGCCCAACCCCGCGTCCGGGTCGATGATGTCGCCGGCCACCGACAGGTGGGCGTCGACCGCCTCCCGCGCGATCAGCAGGTGCATGATCTCGGTGGAGCCCTCGAAGATCCGGTTGATGCGCAGGTCGCGGAGCACCTGCTCGACGTTGGCGGGGCGTTCGCCACGGGCGGCCAGCGAGTCGGCCGTCTCGTAGCCGCGCCCGCCCCGGATCTGGACCAGGTCGTCGGCGATCTTCCAGGCCATCTCGCTGGCGTAGAGCTTGACCAGCGCGGCCTCGATCCGGATGTCGTTGCGGTCGTCGTCGGCGAGCAGGCAGCACAGGTCGAGCATGGTCTCCATGCCGTACGTGGTGGCGGCGATGAAGGAGAGCTTCTGCGCGACCGCCTCGTGCTCGCCCACCGGCCGGCCCCACTGGACCCGGTCGGCGGCCCAGCCCCGGGCCACGTTCAGCGCCCACTTGCCGGCGCCCACGCACATCGCCGGGAGCGACAGGCGGCCGGTGTTCAGCGTGGTCAGGGCGATCTTCAGCCCCTTGCCCTCGCCGCCGATGACGTTCTCGGCGGGCACGAACACATCGTGGAACCGGGTGAGGCTGTTTTCCAGGCCGCGCAGACCGACGAACTCGTTGCGCCGCTCGACGGTGATGCCGGCGCTGTCCCCGTCCACCACGAACGCGGTGATCCCACCCCGGCGCCCCTCGGTGGCGGGCACCCGGGCCATCACCACGAGCAGGGTGGCCACGATGCCGTTCGTGGCCCAGAGTTTCACCCCGTTGAGCCGGTAGCCGGTGCCGTCCTCGGTCGGCTCGGCGACGGTGGCCAGCCGGGCCGGGTCGGAGCCGACGTCCGGTTCGGTGAGCAGGAACGCGGACACCTCGCCGGCGGCGAGCCGGGGCAGGAAGCGCTGCTTCTGCTCGGCGGTGCCGAACATCTTCAGCGGCTGCGGCACCCCGATCGACTGGTGTGCGGAGAGCAGCGCGCCGATGGCCGGGCTGACCGAGCCGGCAAGCATCAGCGCCCGGCAGTAGTGCAGGTTGCTCAGCCCGAGCCCGCCGTACCTCCGGTCGATCTTCATGCCGAACGCGCCGAGGTCGGCCAGGCCGTGGAACACCGAGTCCGGAATGGACGCGTCGCGTTCGATGGCCGCGCCGTCCACCTCGGAGCTGAGGAAGGCGCGGAACCGACCGAGGAACTCCTCGGCGCGGGCCACGTCGTCCGGATCGGATTCGGGCCACGGGTCGATCAGGTCGAGGCGGAGGCGGCCGAGGAACAACTCCTTGCCGAAGCTGGGCCGGTCCCAGGCGGACTCGCGGGCGGCCTCGGCGACCCGCCGGGCCTCCTTCTCCGAGACCTGTCCGGCCTCCGCCGACAGCGGTGCGGCGGCCCCGGCGGTCTGCGGGGTGGTTGCGGAATCCGGGCCGTCCGGTGCTTGTCGACCGTCCTGTGTCGTGGTCACGGCTGCCCCCTCGAACCTCGGTGCGGCTGCTCGGCGTGTGCGACTACCGTCACGTTACTCCCGGGTATTACCCAGGGGTAGCTTTCGTGGCGAACTGCTCGATCAGCGTCCGGCGATCTCGTCCGGGTCGTCGTCCTCGTCGTCGATGTCGTCGTCACCCCAGTTGCGGCGGGCGAACGGCAGGGCTGCCCAGAACGTCAGGAACCAGAGCCCGGTCAGCGCGCTGAGCACG
Organism: Micromonospora sp. NPDC049175; assembly: GCF_043197345.1. Classification (NCBI taxonomy): domain Bacteria; kingdom Bacillati; phylum Actinomycetota; class Actinomycetes; order Micromonosporales; family Micromonosporaceae; genus Micromonospora; species Micromonospora sp. NPDC049175. The sequence continues at coordinate 12,252 of NZ_JBICSY010000015.1, forward strand.
AAGGCGATCGGCCGGTCCAGCACGAAGTCGGTGATCAGCAGCACCGCGCTGACCATCGCGATGAGCATGAAGGCGAGACCGCCGGTGGCCATCCGGTGCGCGAAGCGCACCAACTCCGGCTTGCGCCCCTGGCGGAACAGCGCCCGGTGGAACGCCACCGGCGAGATGATCATCGCGGTGGCGGCGGCCGCGGCGAGCAGCGCGATGATGTAGACGTCCCGCTGGAACTCCGTGGTCTCGGTGAACCCGTTGCTGAACGGCAGGGTGAGCAGGAAGGCGAAGAGGATCTGCACGCCCGTCTGTGCGACCCGCAACTCCTGCAACAGGTCGGCGAAATTACGCTGCCAACGCTGCTTCTCGGTCTCCTTGGACACGCGCTACCTCCGGTGCGACGCTACTGCCGACGGTCCCGGCCGTCGGCAGCAACGCCAATGCCCCACCCGGCTGAGCGCGAAACGGGTTCACGACATCCGTTGTTCATCAGCGGTTCACACGCCGCCGGCCGACCGAGTCGACGCCGGGGACGGCCGGCGACGCCTGTCGGCCGGGCGGCGACGCCTGTCGGCCGGCCGGCGACGCCTGGCGGCCGCGGAGGTGCGGCGAGGCGTTCGCCCCGCGACGGCCTCACGACCCGCGTCGGATCCGGCCGGCGTACCGGGCCTCCAACTCCGCGTTGTGCGCGTCGCCGTCCGGGATGTTCGCCGACAGGTAGACCGGCGGCCGCACGCCCGCCGCCAGCAGCCGAGCCACCACCTCCACCGTCACCTGCTGCGCCAGCAGCGCCGCGGTGATCGAGGAGACCGCGCCGACCGCGCCGCCGCCGGGCAGCGGCAGCGTCGCGTCACCGTACGGAGCGCCGTTATCGAGCACGACGTCGGCGAGGTCGGCCAACGTGCGCCCGGACGGGTGGCGGGAGGTCATCCGGCCCGAGTGCTGCGCGGAGGTGATCGCCACCAGCGCGTGCCCGCGCGCCTTGACAAGCGTGGCGAACTCCACCATCGCGCCGTTGACCCCGGAGTTCGAAGCCAGCACGAAGACGTCGGTGGACCGCACCGGCGCCAACTCGTAGAGCCGGTGCGCGACCGCCGGATCCCGCTCCAGCAGCGGACCGAGCCGCTCGGCCGGTTCACCGCCGAGCAGCACCAGGTCACGCAGCGCGATCCGGTTCGTCGGCACCAGCCCTCCGGCCCGGCCGGCGATCTCCATGGCGAGAGCCTCGGAGTGCCCGGTGCCGAACGCGTGCACCACCCCGTCGGCGCGGACGGCGTCGGCGATCAGGTCCGCGGCCCGCCCCACCGCCTCCCGCTGGCTGGCGGCCACCCGGTCGATCGTCTCGGTCACCACGGCCAGGTAGGCCTCGGCACTCACCGTCATGCTTCCTCCGTCGTCCGGTTGCGGTCCAGCCAACGGACCGCGAAGTCGACAGCCGCCCGCTGCCGCATCAACCTGCCGGTCCCGGCGCCGACCGGTCCGGCGCGCACCGACCCGGTGGCCTCCAGGTCGGTGCCCAGCGCGTCGAAGTCGTCCACGTCGAGCCGTACGTCCTGCCACCACACCCACTCCCGACCACCACCGTCGCCGGTCCGCACCGCGGCGCCGACCCGCTCGCGGGGTGAACCCGAGCAGCGGTATTCCGCCAGGTGCAGCGAGGTGCTCACCGAGTGGTCCACGCCGAGCAGCAGGACGTCGGCGTCCAGGTCGTAGAGCCGGGCCAGCGGGGAGCCCTCACCCAGCATGTCGGCCAGGCCGTGACCGGCCACCACCTGCTCGGCGGCCGGCCCGAGCGCGGCGAACGACACGTGCGGATGCACGCTGCGCAGGGCACCGGGCCAGCCGCGAACCGTCTCGGCGAGCACGCCCATGAACCGGCTCGGAGTGACCGCCGGGTCGAAGCCCGGCATCTCGGCACGGATCAGCGGCCACCAGTCCGCCGGCACCGGGGGGTTGCGCCACCCCGCGGGGTCGCTGTTGTCCGGCGTGTGGGTGGGCACCACGATCGTGCCGTCCGGGCCCAGCGCGTCGCGCAGGGCGAGCACCACCGCGTGCGGTCCGCCGGTGACGAACCCCAGCGGACGCAGCGCGGCGTGCACCAACAGCGTGGCCCCGGGGCGTACGCCCAGCAGGCGCAGTTGCGCCGCGATCGTACGTCGAGTGCCCGGACCGCTGGTGTTCGTCGTCACGGTGCCCCTCCCTGACCGACCCGCACGGCTCAGGCCGTCCCGCCGGCCCGGGCGAGGATCGCCTCGGCGAGCGGGCCCGGCGCGGTGTCCGGAATCCAGTGACTCGCACCCGGCAACCGCACGAAGCGGTACGCACCGGTGACGTTCGCCGCGCACGCCTCGGCGGCGGTCCGGCCGATGGCGACGTCCCGGTCACTCCAGACGTACGTGGTGGGCACCGCGACCGGGCCGACACCGGCCAGGTCGGCGCGGGACATCGCCCGGTACCAGTTCAGGGCGGCGGTGAGCGCCCCCGGCTCGCGCATCGGGGCCGCGTAGCGGTCCACCCGGGGCCCGTCGCCCGCCCCGCCGAGCATCTTGCGCAGCGCGGTCGCGTGCCACGCCAGCAGCACCCGCTCCGCCGTGCCCGGCTTACGGAACAAGGTGATGTACGACGAGCGGGCCTTCTGCTGGCCGTCGTTGGCCAGGGCGTACGCCATGGCGGCCGGATGCGGCACGGACACGGCGGTCAGCGTGCGGACCCGGTCGGGGTGCCCGGCGGCGACCGCCCAGGCCACGATCGCGCCCCAGTCGTGGCCGACCAGGTGCACGGCGTCCAACCCCAGGGCGTCGAGCACCGCCACCACGTCGGCGACCAGCTCGGGGATCCGGTAGTCGGCCACCGCCGTCGGCCGCGCGCCGGGCGAGTAGCCACGCTGGTCGAGCGCGTACGTGCGCAGCCCGGCCGCGTGCAGCGCGGGCACCACGTCGTCCCACTCGCCGCTGTGCTGTGGGAAGCCGTGCAGCAGCAGGACGGGTACGCCGTCCGACGGACCACCGGCGGTTACCTCGAACGTGAGACCTCGCGCGTCGACCCGCATGATCGTCAGCCTACCCAGCCGGCGTGCGGCGGGGTGAACGCCGAGATGGCGGGACGCCCTGCTGGGCCGGCACCCCTGGTCGGTGTTAGCGTCGACGAGACAACTTCACATCCGACAGGGGAGCGCACAGCGCTGAGAGTGCGGGCACGCCCGCAGACCCTCGAACCTGATCTGGGTAATGCCAGCGCAGGGAGTTCGGTCGACCTCCAGCCGCGCCGCCGTCCGGTGCCACCGGACGCGCGGCGTGCGTCTTCTCCTGGTTCGCACGCAGAACTGGGAGTAACACATGACATCCACCACCGACACCGGTCGTTGGCGCACCATCGACATCGTGGTCGCCTCGGTGATCGCGGTCGCCTTCGGCGTCATCTTCTGGGCCTGGGGCCTGGTCTGGAGCGCCACCGAGGGTGCGTTCGCCTTCTTCCCGCCGGCGCAGGCGCTGCTCTACGGCGTATGGCTGATGCCGGCCGTGATCGGCGGTCTGGTCATCCGCAAGCCCGGCGCCGCGCTCTACTGCGAGACGGTGGCCGCGGTCCTGTCCGCGCTGCTGGGCAGCCAGTGGGCCGGCACGGTGATCCCGCAGGGCATCGTGCAGGGCATCGGCGCCGAGCTGGCGTTCGCCGCGTTCCGGTACCGGTCGTACCGGCTGCCGACCGCGATACTGGCCGGCGCGCTCACCGGTCTCAGCGCCGCGCTGTTCGACTTCTTCGTCTGGAACGACGCCTACGCGCTCGCCGACTACCGCATCCCGTACGCGCTGATCACCATCGTCAGCGCCACCGTGATCGCCGGCGTTGGCGGCTGGCTGCTGACGAAGGCCCTGGCCAACACCGGCGTCCTGGACCGCTTCCCGGCAGGCCGCGAACGCGCCCTGATCTAACCCCGCCCACTCGCGTCGGTCATGAGGTGAGAACCACCGTCAACCTCATGACCGACCGAGCAGGGTGGAGCCGGGCCGGAAAGGGGGTGTGTGGTGGGCGGGGTGTTGCTGCGGGGGTTCGGATGGCGGCACGCGGGGCGGCGCGCCTGGGCGGTGCGCGGGGTCGACCTGCGGGTTGAGGCGGGGGAACGCGTTCTGCTGCTCGGGCCCTCCGGGGCCGGTAAGAGCACCCTGCTCAGCGCGCTGGCGGGGCTGCTGCCGGAGGACTCCGGCGAGCAGGAGGGCACCGTCGAGATCGACGGCCTCGACCCGCGCAAGGGGCGGGAACGCGTCGGCATCGTCTTCCAGGATCCGGAAACCCAACTGGTGATGGCGCGCTGCGGCGACGACGTCGCGTTCGGGCTGGAGAACCGCGGGACACCTACCGACGAGATCTGGCCCCGGGTGGACGAGGCGCTGCGCCGCGTCGGCTTCCCGTACCCCCGGGACCGCCCCACCGCCGCGCTCTCCGGCGGCGAGCAGCAACGCCTCGCCCTGGCCGGCGCGCTGGCGCTGCGTCCCGAGTTGCTGTTGCTCGACGAGCCGACCGCGAACCTCGATCCGGCCGGGGCCGACCTGGTCCGCGAGGCGGTGGCCGGCGCGCTGCACGCCGACACCACGCTGATCCTGGTCGAGCACCGGGTCGCCGAGGCGCTGCCGCTCGTCGACCGGGTCGTCGTCCTGGAACCGGGCGGCGGGGTCCGCGCGGACGGCACCCCGGAGGCCGTCTTCGCCGCCCACGGTGCCTCGCTCGCCGCCGAGGGGGTCTGGGTGCCCGGTCACCCCATCGCGCCCCGACCGGCCACCGCCGCGCCCGGGGACCTGTTGCTCACCGCCGACCGGCTCGGCCTGCCGCCCCGGTTGGGCTCCACCGACCTGGCGGTACGCGCCGGAGAGGCACTCGCCGTACGCGGACCCAACGGCGCCGGCAAGTCCACACTGGCGCTCCTGCTCGGCGGGTTGCTCCGGCCGGGCGCCGGACGGGTCACCGCATCCGTCGAGCTGGCCGGCACCGACCACGGCACTCCCCCGCACCGGTGGCGGGCACCCGCGCTGGCCCGGCGGATCGGGTCGGTCTTCCAGGACCCGGAGCACCAGTTCGTCACCAGCACCGTCTTCGACGAGCTGGCGCTCGGGCCACGCCGCACCGGTCAGCCCGAGGAGGCCGTCCGGGAGACGGTGAGCGGGCTGCTGGAACGGCTGCGGCTGGTCCACCTCGCCGCCGCCAACCCGTACACCCTCTCCGGTGGTGAGGCGCGGCGGCTGAGTGTGGCGACCGCCCTGGCCACCGCGCCCCGCCTGCTGATCTGCGACGAACCCACGTTCGGTCAGGACCGGCGGACCTGGCGGGAACTCGTCGACCTCTTCGCCGACCTGCGCGACGCGGGGCACGGCGTGGTCGCGGTCACCCACGACGCGGACTTCGTGACCGCGCTCGCCGACCGCACCGTCACCCTGCGACGCGCCCCGGACGACGACCGATGATCACCATCGGGTCGGTCGCCACGCCCGGTGCGCCGTTGGCCCGCCGCAACCCGGTGGCGAAGGTCGCCGCCGCGCTCGTCTTCTCGTTCACCCTGCTCGCCACCCTGGACCCGCTGGCACCGGCGATCGCCATCGCGCTCGAACTCGCCGTGCTGCCGCTGTTCGGCATCGGCTACCGGGTGCTGGCCCGGCGGGCCTGGCCGCTGCTCCTCAGCGCCGCCGGCATCCTGGTCACCCTGACGCTCTTCGCCGCCGACCGGTCCGGCCGGGTCCTGCTGGACGCGGGACCGGTCCTGGTGAGCACCGGCGTGCTGCTCACCGCGCTCGGGCTGGTGCTGCGCGTCTTCGCGGTGGCCCTGCCCGGCGTGATCGTCTTCGCGACCACCGACCCCACCGACCTGGCCGACGCGTTGATCCAGAACGCGAAGGCGCCGGCCCGGTTCGCCATCGGGGCGCTGGCCGCGTTCCGGCTGGTGCCGCTGCTCGGTCAGGAGTGGCAGATGATCAGCATGGCCCGACGCGCGCGCGGCGTCGACGCGGGACGCAACCCGGTCACGAAGCTGCGACTGTTCGCCTCCACCGCGTTCGCGCTGCTCGTCGGCGCGATCCGCCGGGGCACCCGCCTGGCCGTCGCGATGGACGCCCGGGGCTTCGACGCCGGTACGCCCCGCACCGTGGCCCGCCACCAACGCTTCACCTACGCCGACGCGCTCCTCATCGCCGGGTCCGCCGTGCTGGCCGGCGCCGCCCTCACGACAAGCGTCCTGGTCGGCACCTTCCGCCCCCTGATCGGCTGAGCCCGACCGCCCCCGGTCGCCCCCGGTCGCCCCCGCGCGCGACCGACGCTCTCGCACGCCCGCACGCCCGCACTCCGCCCGCCGCCCGCACTCCGCCCGGCGCCGACTCGCCCCCAGCCCGCACTCCGCCCGCCGCCGGGCGCCGACTCGCCCGCGCTGGCGACTGGCCCGCCGCCCGCACGCCGCTCGCCGACTTGCCCGCGCTGGCGACTGGCCCGCCGTCCGCAGGCCGCTCGCTGCACGCCGACCGCCGACCGCCGAGCGGGGCAAGATCCGCGCAACAACAGGGATGTAGTGGCCTCGTTGGCGACGGAGGCCACTACATCCCTGATATTGCTGTCACCACCCAGCGCCTCCGCCAACGGCGGGGACGGCTCGGTCAGCTGCGGCGGAAGGCGTAACGGCGGGTCTGGCCGGCCTGTTGGCTGCGGCCGCCGCCCGAGCGGTTGCCGCCGCCCTGGGGCGGACCAGCCGTCGGCGCCGTTGGTCGCCCGGCCGCCGGTGGCAGGTCTTCCACCGCCGGCGCGTCGACCACCGTCGGCACGTCGACCGGCAGCGCGAACGCATCCGAGGCGGCCGCCACCGGCAGCGTCGACTCGATCGGCACCGCCGGCTCAACCAGCACCGCCGGCAACGTCGGCTCAACCAGTACCGCCGGCAGTGCCGGCTCGACCAGTACCGCCGGCAGTGCCGGCTCGATCGGTTCGACGGCGAGGTCGGGGTGGGTGGACAGGGACGGGCCGGGCTGGGCCGCCGGGTCGATGCCCAGCGGCGTCGCGCCGGGGATACGGGACTTCTTCGGATTGCGCCTGGCAGGCATCCGGGCCTCCTTCGGTGCCGACCGGCTCGGCCGTCCCGCGTTCCGGCGGTCGGTCGGATCGGCTGGTGACCGCCGCGTCGCGACGGTCGAACGGGAGAGAGACTGCTCACCGGGGGTCGGGCAGGGCCAGCACCGCCGAACTGCGGGTGGGATGCGGGACGCCCAGGAGCGCACGGACCGCGACGCGGGGCGGCGGGCCGGCTCGGAGAAGGGGCGTCAGTAGCGCATGCCCGCACACTATCGGCCGGTCGTCCGTCGGCGCAGCCGATTTTCCTGGCACCATCGGCGACATGCTTATCGCGTTCTCGGTAACCCCGCTCGGTGTCGGTGAGTCTGTCGGTGACCTGGTCGCCGAGGCGGTACGCGTGGTCCGCGACTCGGGCCTGCCCAACCGCACCGACGCCATGTTCACCACGATCGAGGGTGAGTGGGACGAGGTGATGGCTGTCGTCAAGCGGGCTGTCGACGTGGTGGCCGCGCAGGCGCCCCGGGTGAGTGTGGTGCTCAAGGCCGACGTCCGCCCGGGGGTGACGGACGCGCTCACCGCGAAGGTGGCACACGTGGAGGATCGCCTGGCCCGGCAGAGCTGAGCATCATTTGCCGATAACCGGCTGTCGAGACGACACGCCCACGTTCCGCCGCACCGCGATACGGTCCTAGCACGCAAGTCCGACGGCGAGAGGTGGCGGCACGAATGGCTGAGCAGGCGACGGCGCAGATCGGTGTGACCGGGTTGGCGGTGATGGGCCGGAATCTGGCCCGCAACCTGGCCCGCAACGGCTTCACGGTGGCGGTGCACAACCGGTCGCCGGAACGCACCCGCAGCCTGGTTGCCGAGCACGGTGACGAGGGCACGTTCGTGCCCGGCGAGACGATGGCCGACTTCGTGGCGTCGCTGGAGCGACCCCGTGCGGTGATCGTGATGGTCAAGGCGGGTGCGCCCACCGACGCGGTGATCGACGAGTTGGTGCCGCTGCTGGAGGAGGGCGACATCATCGTCGACTGCGGCAACGCCCACTTCGCCGACACCCGCCGTCGGGAGGAGGCGTTGCGCGCGCAGGGACTGCACTTCAGTGGCACCGGCGTCTCCGGTGGCGAGGAGGGCGCGCTGCTCGGGCCGAGCATCATGCCCGGCGGTTCCGCCGAGTCGTACGCCAAGCTCGGTCCGATGTTCGAGAAGATCGCCGCCCAGGTCGACGGTGTGTCGTGCTGCACCCATGTTGGACCGGACGGCGCCGGGCACTTCGTCAAGATGGTGCACAACGGCATCGAGTACGCCGACATGCAGCTCATCGCCGAGGCGTACGACCTGCTTCGGGCCGGTCTGGGCGCGAAGCCGGCGGAGATCGCGGAGATCTTCCGCGACTGGAACGGCGGCGAGTTGGAGTCGTTCCTCATCGAGATCACCGCCGACGTGCTCGCGCACACCGACGCGACGACGGGCCGGGCCTTCGTCGACATCGTGCAGGACCGGGCCGAGCAGAAGGGCACCGGCCGGTGGACCGTGCAGAGCGCCCTGGACCTGGGCATTCCGATCACCGGGATCGCCGAGGCGACCTTCGCCCGCTCGCTCTCCGGGCACGTCGACCAGCGGGAGGCGGCACGGCGGGCGTTCCCGGACGCGGGTGAGCAGTGGCAGGTCGACGACCGGGACGCGTTCGTCGAGGACGTCCGCCGGGCGCTGCTCGCTTCCAAGATCGTGGCGTACGCGCAGGGCTTCGACCACATCCGCGCCGGCAGCCAGGAGTTCAACTGGGACATCGACCTCGGCGGCACGGCCACGATCTGGCGGGGCGGCTGCATCATCCGGGCCCGCTTCCTGGACCGGATCCGCGAGGCGTACGACGAGAAGCCGGACCTGCCGACGCTGCTGGTGGCGCCGTACTTCGCCGAGGCGGTCGCCGCCGGCGTGCCGAGTTGGCGGCGGGTGGTGGCCGACGCGACCCGCGCCGGTGTGCCGACGCCGGCGTTCTCCTCGTCGTTGGCGTATTTCGACGCCCTGTGCGCCGAGCGCCTGCCTGCCGCGTTGATCCAGGGCCTGCGGGACAACTTCGGCGCGCACACCTACCAGCGGGTGGACCGCGAGGGCTCGTTCCACACCACCTGGGCCGGCGAGCGCACCGAGTCCCCGGCGTAGTCGGCGCGGCGCCCCGCGGCGCCGTGATCGTGCTCGATCCATGATGTAGTGGCCTTCCGCCCGTGGGGAGGCCACTACATCCATGTCAACGCCGTTGCGTTAGCGCCGTGGCCGGCAGGTCAACACGTGCTGGATAACGGGACTCCTGGGGAGTGCAGCTAGATCAGGGCGTGTCTCGCGAGAAGTTCGCGCCGATCTTGCAGTTTCGGTTGTCCATATAGGTGATATGCCCCTTGTGTCGGGACAGAAAGTGCAAGATCGCGGAGCGGAGGCAGTCCGGACCCGGCAATCACCTCATCCTGGTGCCGGGCTTGGGGCTTTATGGGCGCCCTGCCGCATGCCACAACTTCGTGACCGGCGACGCGGCGCGGTTGACGAGCAGCGGTCCCGCCTACAGCAACGGTGTTGTCCTGGATCTCAACGTGGTTACGGTGGCGCTGCGCCGGCCAGGCACGACCTCGATCACCAACCGCCCCGTCAGGCACGGTGCACGAGCCGCCCCCCTTTGCTCTGCACCCCAATAAGCACCGGTCACAGACCGTAGCCGTCGCACCCGCGGGTGCAGAGCAAAGGACCCCCGACCACCCCCCGGACACGCAGAGCCCGCCCCGTCGACCGGCACCCCGCGCACCCCTGGCCGATCAACCTGGGTCGACGCACAAGACCACCCCGGCACAACAGCATGAAAGGCGAGACACTGCCCGTTGACGAACAACCGCTCGCCCTAACACAACGGCGTTGACGTCCTGGTTCGAGCGAGATCATGGGCCAGGGCGGTGCGAGCCGCCCACCCCGGGCACCGGTCAGGTGACGGTGGCGTGCATCTCCCAGACGAGGATCTCGGCCGGTTCGTCGGCGGTGACCCGCCGGCCGCCGGTCCTGGTGAGCCGGGCCGCGTCGCCGGTGCGGAGCGGGCCGCTGCCCTCCAGGGTCACCGTGCCGTTGGGCACGTACAGGTGCACGAAGGGCGCGTCGGGGATGGTGACCTCGTCGCCGGGGGTGAGCCGCGCGGCGTGCAGGGTCGCGTACCGGTTGCGGATCCGGATGGCGGACGCGCCGTCGTAGCGGTCCATTCCGGAGGCGATCGGCACCAGACCGCCGCGGAGAAGCTCGTCCTCGATCTCCAACTGCTCGTAGCCGGGATCCACGCCCGGTTCGTCGGGGAGCACCCACATCTGCACGAAGTGGACCGGGTCGGTGTGCGGTTCCTGGTTGTTGAGTCGCCAGGCGTCGTTCTTCTCCGAGTGCAGGATGCCGGTGCCGGCGCTCATCCGCTGGGCCAGGCCCGGATAGATCACCCCGGAGTGGCCGGTGGAGTCCTGGTGCACCAGGGAGCCGCGCAGCACCCAGGTGATGATCTCCATGTCCTGGTGCGGGTGGGTCTCGAACCCGGCCCCCGGGCGTACCACGTCGTCGTTGTTGACGAGCAGCAGACCGTGGTGGGTGTTGGCCGGGTCGTAGTGCCGGGAGAACGAGAACGAGTGCTTGGAGTCCAGCCAGGAGATCCGGGTGGCGAAGCGGTCGTCGGCGCGACGCACCTCGACCGACGGCGCGGGAGCGGTCACCAGGCCCGCCGCGCGGTGTCGGGGGTCGTGGGCGCCCAGGTCAGAGCCGGTTCGCCGGTGGCCAGCTCGGCGATCTCACCGGTGCGCAGTTGCGGCGTGTGACCGAACTCGGCGCAGTGCTGCTCGGCGATCTCGGCACAGATGTCGGCCACCTGCGCACAGATCGGCTCGCCCAGATCCGCGGCGTTCAACGCCATGATCATTTTGTACCGGAGATCCCGCACAGCCACCCCCACCGCCGTCGTCCCGCCACTCTCGGACCCTACCCGGCCCCCATTTCCGCGGCACCCCAAAACAACCGACCCCGCCCCGGCCGTGCGCCCGACCCCCGGCCGTGTCGATCATGGAGTTGTGGTGGTGGACGTAAGTCGCATAAACGCCCGATCCGGCCACCACAACTCCATGATCAACCGGGCGGGGCGGGGAACACGCCGGGCTGGGAACGCGCGGGGGCCACGAACACGCCGGGGGCGGGGGCACGCCGGGGGTGGGGCACGCCGGGGGTGGGCACGCCGGGGGTGGGATGGACGGCGCCGCCCGCACCGGGGGTGCGGGCGGCGCCGGGGACGGGCGAAGGGTGATCAGAAGAAGCGGCGCCGCTTGGCCTTCTGGGGACGCACGAGGTCCGCGCCCTTGGTGAGCAACCGGGTCATCCCGGAGGGACCACGCCGGGTCTCCAGGGTGTGGCTGAGTCGGCGGGCGCCGGCAGCCGCCAGGGGCACCGCGACCGCCATCACCGCCCACTGGGCAATGCGCTTCTGGATCATGTGGGTTCACCTCCGTCAGTGGCTTCTGACAACTGTGATACCCAGGGTGACGAGAGCGTAAGCGCGTCGGCTCAGATCACCGGGGCGACCGGGTTGGGCAGCGCCCCGCCGAAACGTCGGTCCCGCTGCGCGTACAACTCGCACGCGTACCAGAGGTGGCGGCGGTCGAAGTCGGGCCAGAGCGTGTCCAGGAAGACCAACTCCGCGTACGCGGACTGCCAGAGCATGAAGTTGGAGATCCGTTCCTCCCCCGAGGGACGCAGGAACAGGTCCACCTCCGGGATCTCCGGGTGGTAGAGGTACTTCGCCACGGTCTTCTCGTTGACCTTGGCCGGATCCAGCCGCCCGGCCGCCACGTCGCGGGCGATCGCGGCGGCCGCGTCGCCGATCTCGGCCTGCCCGCCGTAGTTGACGCAGAACTGCAGGGTCAACGTCGAGTTGTCCCGGGACATCTCCTCGGCCGTCTGCAACTCGGAGATGACGCTCTTCCACAGCCGGCCGGAGCGACCCGACCAGACCACCCGGACGCCGAGGTCGACCAACTGGTCGCGGCGACGACGGATGACGTCCCGGTTGAACCCCATCAGGAACCGGACCTCGTCGGGCGAGCGCCGCCAGTTCTCGGTGGAGAACGCGTACGCCGTCAGGTACGGGATGCCCATCTCGATCGCGCCCTCGATGGTGTCGAAGAGGCTGTGCTCCCCGGCCTCGTGACCCTTGGTGCGCGCCAGCCCGCGATCCTTGGCCCAGCGACCGTTGCCGTCCATGACCACCGCCACGTGCTTCGGCACCGCCTCGGTGGGCAGCGCCGGCGGCCGGGCGCCGGACGGGTGCGGTGTCGGCGGCGTCGGCTCGCGCCGGCCGGCCTTCTTCGATCGGATCACTCGGTCACTCCCTGTTCGTGCCGTCCGCCCCGGCCTCGACGTCGCCACGTGGCCGGAGCACCACGACCCCGACGCCGTCCGGCGGCGAGGCCGTGCCGGCCGCCGAGGGACCCCGGTCGACCAGCGGCAGCGAGCGTAGCGCGCGCTCCAGGTGCCACTGCAGGTGAGCCGCGACCAGCCCACTGCACTCCCGGCGTACGCCGGAGTCGGTGGCGTCGGCGAGCACCCAGTCGCCGGTGGTCAGCGCGGACATCAGGTCGATGGTGGCCGGCGCGGGGTGGGCCGCGCCGGGCGGCCGGCAGTCCGGGCAGACCGCGCCCCCGGCGGGTACGGAGAAGGCGCGGTGCCGCCCGGGGGTGCCGCAGACCGCACAGGCGATGAGCGCCGGCGCCCAGCCGGCGAGGGCCATCCCCCGCAGCAGGTACGCGTCGAGCACCAGGGTGGTGGCGTGCTCGCCCCGGGACAGCGCCTTCAGCGCGCCCACGGTGAGCTGGAACAGCCGCAGCGACGGCTCCCGCTCGACCGGGGTCAGCCGCTCGGCGGTCTCGGCGATCGCACTGGCCGCCGTGTAACGGGGGTAGTCCCCGAGGAACCGCTTGCCGTACAGCTCGATGCCCTCGACCTGGCTGACGGTGTGCAGCGAGCTGCCGGTGTTGCCCTTCGGGTCGCCGGCGAGCTGGAGGTCGACGTGGCCGAACGGCTCCAGCCGGGCGCCGAACTTGCTGGTCGTGCGGCGGATCCCCCGCGCCACCGCGCGCAGCCGGCCGTGCCGACGGGTGAGCAGGGTGATGATCCGATCGGACTCGCCGAGCTTTTGCACACGCAGCACCACCGCGTCGTCGCGGTAGAGCTGTCGGCGATACCCGGCCATCGGGCCATTCTCCCTCGGGGTGTGAAATCAGGGTTGGTTCGGGGTGGATGCGCGGACGAACCCCGATGCGCCCGGCTCGCCGCCGGCCGTAGCGTGCTGGTCATGGCAACGCACCCCACCACCAGCGCCGTGCGTCGGCGCGCCACCGCGCCCGTCGCGCTGGGCCTGGCAACCGCCCTCATCCTTGTCGCCGGGTGCGACAACCTGGCCATGCGCCGGCTCGACTACGACGACACCGAGGCGGCGAAGATCACCACCATCCGGGTGTTGCCCGGTGCGGGCGACGTGATCGTCCGGGGCAACGGCACGGCCGGCGAGGCGCGGATCAAGCGGGTGGTGCGCTACCAGGGTGGCGAACCCCATGCCCGGTACGAGATCAAGGGCAGCGAGTTGGTGCTGGACACCAACTGTGGCGACAGGTGCAGCATCTCCTACGAGGTGGCCCTGCCGGAGGGCGTGGCTCTCCAGGGCGAGTCCGGCTCCGGCGACGTCGAGCTGACCCGGGTCGGCACCGTCGATCTGCGGCTGGGCTCCGGCGACGTACGGATCGTCGGCGCGTCCGGCGCGGTCGGGGTCGAGACGGGCTCCGGCGACATCGACGTGAGCGAGGCCAGCGGGGCGGTCCGGCTGCGCGCCGGCTCCGGGGACATCACCGCGCGCCGACTGGGCGGTGCGGTCGACGCGGAGGCCGGGTCCGGCAATGTCAACGTCGAGCTGGACAAGCCCGCCGCGGCCCGCGCCCATGCCGCCAGCGGCGATGTCACGCTGCTGGTGCCGGCGGGCAGCTACCGGGTCCGGTCCAACACCGGCTCCGGCGACGCCCGGGTCACCGTCGCCGATGACCCGGCCGCGTCGCTGGTGCTCGACGGCTCGGCGGGCAGCGGCAACGTCACCATCAGCCAGCGGTGACGGGCCGGCTTACCGCCGAGGACGCTCAGAAACCCAACTTGCGCAACTGCTTCGGGTCGCGCTGCCAGTCCTTCGCGACCCGCACGTGCAGGTCGAGATAGACCCGGCCGCCCAGCAACTCCTCGATCTGCCGGCGGGCGTTGGTGCCGACCTCCTTGAGCCGGCTCGCCTTGTGACCGAGCACGATCGCCTTCTGGCTGGGCCGTTCCACGTACAGGTCGGCGTAGATTTTCATGACCTGACCCTCGGGGATCATCTCCTCCACCACCACGGCGATGGAGTGCGGCAGCTCGTCCCGGACCCCCTCCAGGGCGGCCTCCCGGATCAGCTCCGCGACGAGCACCTGCTCGGGATCGTCGGTCAGCATGTCGTCCGGGTAGAGCTGCGGCGACGGCGGCAGATATTTGGTCATCACGTCGACAAGGGTGTCCACCTGGTGCCCGGAGACGGCGCTCACCGGCACGATCTCGGCGAACTCTCCCATCTGGCTCACCGCGAGCAACTGCTCCGCCAGGCGGCGCTTGTCGACCAGGTCGGTCTTGGTGACCACCGCCAGCACCGTGGCCTTCAGCTCGGCCAGCTCACCTGTGATGAACCGGTCTCCGCGCCCGACCGGCTCGTCGGCCGGGATGCACAGGCCGATCACGTCGACCTCCGTCCAGGTGGACCGGACGAGGTCGTTGAGGCGTTCGCCGAGCAGCGTACGGGGGCGGTGCAGCCCCGGGGTGTCGACCAGGACCAGTTGCGACTCCGGTCGGTGCAGCACGGCCCGGATCACGTGGCGGGTGGTCTGTGGCTTGTTCGAGGTGATCGCGATCTTGGTGCCGACGATGGCGTTGGTGAGCGTCGACTTGCCCGCGTTGGGTCGGCCGACGAAGCAGCCGAAACCGGCGCGGTACGGCCGGCTCTCCGGATCCCGGACGGGACTCACTCGGTCACCGTGCCGAGGACCGTGCCGTCCGGGGCGGCCACGTGGATCGGCGCGTCCGCCGCGAGGTCACGCACGGCCAAATGCCCGGCGCCGTCCAGGGTCGACGCTTCGGTCACCACCACCGCGGCCTCCAGCCGGCTCGCCCCGGCCGCCACGGCCGACGCGACAGCCAACTGCAGCGCGGTGAGGGTCAGCGAGGGCAGCGCGACACTTGCCGCCGCGTACGTCCGGCCGTCCTGATCCCGGACCGCGGCACCCTCCACGGCGGTGACCCGGCCACGGGCGCCCCGGGCCAGGACGACAAGCTTGGCGTCCTCGGCGCTCAGGGTTGCCGGCGCGGTGGGCGCGGGCTGGGCGGCGGGCGCAGCGGGTGTGTCAGGCATCGGCGGATTGCCTCTCGTCGTCTCGGTAGTTGTCCGTGTCGTCCCCGGAGCCGGCGTGCTCGCCGCGCCCCGCGGTGTCCTGCTCGTGGCCCGACTCCACCCTGTTGACCAGGACGGTGTCGATCCGGTTGCGCCGGCCGGTGGTGCCCTCGGCGAGCAGCCGGAGCCCGGCGACCTCGACCTCCGCGCCGGGGATCGGCACTCGCCCCAGCGACTGGGCCAGCAGGCCACCGACCGTCTCCACCTCGTCGGTGGGCAGCTCGGTGTCGAACATCTCGCCCAGGGTCTCCACCGGGAGGCGGGCGGTCACCCGCACCGAGGAGTCCGTCAGACGTTCGACGGGCGGGCGCTCGACATCGTACTCGTCGGTGATCTCACCGACGATCTCCTCCAGGATGTCCTCGATGGTGACCAGACCGCCGGTGCCGCCGTACTCGTCGACGACGATGACCAGGTGGTTGCGGGCCGCCTGCATCTCCGAGAGCAGGTCGTCGACAGGCTTGGACTCCGGCACGAAGGTCGCCGGGCGCATCAGCTCGGCCACCGGCAACTGCTCGGCCGCCGGGTCCCCACCACGGGAGCGCCGGATCAGGTCCTTGAGGTAGAGCACACCGAGCACGTCGTCGACGCTCTCGCCGATCACCGGGATGCGGGAGAACCCGGAGCGCAGGAAGAGCACCAACGCCTGCGCGAGCGTCTTGCCCTCCTCGATCCACACCATCTCGGTACGCGGCACCATCACCTCACGGGCGATGGTGTCACCGAGCGCGAAGACCGAGTGGATCATCTGACGTTCGCCGTGCTCGACCACGCCGCGCTGCTCGGCCAGGTCGACAAGCTCACGCAACTCGACCTGGCTGGCGAACGGCCCCTCCCGGAAACCGCGCCCCGGCGTGACCGCGTTGCCGATCAGGATCAGCAACGAGGCGAGCGGGTTGAGCGCCCGGCCCAGCCAGCGGACCAGCGGCGCCACGGCACGACCCACGGCGTACGCGTGCTGTCGGCCGATGGTGCGCGGAGCGACGCCGACGACCACGAAGCTGACCACGGTCATCGCGCCGGCGGTCACCAACGCGGCCCGCCAGCCGGCGCCGAAGCTGTCCACCGCGACGAGCGCCACCAGGGTGGTGGCGGTCAGCTCGGCGAGCAGCCGCAACAGCAGGAGCAGGTTGAGGTGCCGGACGACGTCGCCGGCCACGGCCTGGAGGGTACGGGCGCCCCGCACACCGTCGCGGGCCAGCTCGGCGGCCCGCGCCGGTGAGACCGCGGCGAGCGCCGCCTCGGTCATCGCGATCAGGCCGGCCAACACCACCAGGCCGGCCGCGAAGACGATCAGCTGGAAGTCGGGAAGGCCGGCGGTGGCGCCGGCCGCCAGTAACGGAGGAGTGGACATCACTGGGTGCGGGTCGACCGCCAGCTGGACAGCAGGCGGGCCTGGAGGGCGAACATCTCCCGCTCCTCCTCCGGCTCGGCGTGGTCGTAGCCGAGCAGGTGCAGCACCCCGTGCACGGTGAGCAGGTGCAGCTCGTCGGCCGAGGCGTGCCCGGCGGTCGCCGCCTGCTTGGCCGCGACCTCGGGGCAGAGCACGATGTCACCGAGCAGGGCGGGCTCGCCACCGGCCGGCGCGGACTCCCCCGGGCCGTGGTCGACGCTGCCCTCGTCCATGGGGAAGGCGAGCACGTCGGTCGGACCGTCGCCACCCATCCAGCGGTGGTTCAGCTCGGTCATGTAGTCGATGTCGACGAGCAGCACGGACAACTCGGCGAGGGGGTTGACCCCCATCTCGTCGAGGGCGTGCCGGGCGACGGCGAGCACGGCATCGGTGTCAACCTCGACACCGGACTCGTTGGCGATCTCGATGGACAACTGCTTTCCTCTGCTTTAGCGGCGGCGGCCGGCCCGGCCGCCCTGGGCGGGTCGCCCGGGCACGGCGTGGACGCCCTGCGCCTGCTGGTTCTCCCGCTCGGCGTCCCAGCGGGCGTACGCGTCGACGATCTCCCCCACCAGCCGGTGGCGGACCACGTCGGAGCTGGACAACTGGGAGAAGTGCACGTCGTCGACGTTTTCCAGGATCTCCCGGACGACCCGCAGGCCGCTGCTGGTCCCGCCGGGAAGGTCCACCTGGGTGATGTCACCGGTCACGACGATCTTGGAGTTGAAGCCGAGCCGGGTGAGGAACATCTTCATCTGCTCGGGCGTCGTGTTCTGGGCCTCGTCCAGGATGATGAACGCGTCGGAGAGCGTCCTGCCCCGCATGTAGGCCAGCGGGGCGACCTCGATCGTCCCCTGGGCCATCAGCTTGGGGATCGTCTCCGGGTCGAGCATCTCGTGCAGCGCGTCGTAGAGCGGGCGCAGGTACGGGTCGATCTTCTCGTTGAGCGTGCCGGGCAGGAAGCCCAGTCGCTCACCCGCCTCCACCGCCGGCCGGGTCAGGATGATCCGGTTGACCTGCTTGGCCTGCAACGCCTGGACGGCCTTCGCCATCGCCAGGTAGGTCTTGCCGGTGCCGGCCGGGCCGATGCCGAAGACGATGGTGTGGGTGTCGATCGCGTCGACGTAACGCTTCTGCCCGAGCGTCTTGGGGCGGATGGTGCGCCCGCGACGGGAGAGGATGTTGAGCGTCAGGACCTCGGCGGGCCGCTCGGCACTGCCCTCCTCGAGCATGCCGACGGTACGCCGGACGGCGTCAGTGGTCAGGGTCTCGCCTTTCTCGATGAGTTCGAGCAGCTCACTGAAGACTCGCTCGGCCAGGGCATTGTCCGCGGGGTCACCGGTGATGGTGATCTCGTTGCCGCGGACGTGCACGTCACTGCTGACCGAGCGTTCGACGAGCCGGAGGATCTCGTCGCCCGCGCCGAGCAGATTGACCATGATCTTCGAGTCGGGCACGGTGATCCTGGTCTGCACCCGGGGCGGGCCGGGAGGTGGGGTGCCGGTCATAAGTTGGGCCGAAGGGCCCTGCGCACCTGCTCTCGATCTCGGCGCCGGCCCTGCTGGCACGGCGTGCGGACGTTACACCCATCGTATCTGTTCAACGTGGGCGGCATCGCGCCCATTTCCGCTGGCCGCGATCAACTCCCGACGCGGAAGTCGTACCTGTCGAAGGTCTCCTGATGACGGGTGAACCGGTACGTCGCCCAGTGCATCCGGACCACCGCGCCGACCTCGTCCCGGGTCAGCCGCAGCAGCTCACCGGTCTCCCGACCGGAGACCGTGCGGAACACGTCCGGCTGGGCCGGCAACGGGGTGAAGATCGCCGGCGGACGTCCGGCCGGGCCGCCGACCCGCTGCGCCCGCAGGGTGCCGTCGTGCCAGGAGAAGACGTACTCGAAGCCCTCGCCCCACCAGCGGCCGAGAGCACCCCGCAGGGCCGCCGGCGCGGGTGCGCCGGGCCGCCAGGGCTCGATCTCGGCCGGGTCGTGCTCGACGGCCGTCGCGAGCAGCAGGTGCGGCAGGTCGAACACCTCGGTCGCCGTGCCGGACGAGCCGAGCACCGCGGCACCCATCGCGCCGGCCGTGCCGTCGCCTCCTCGCCGGCCGTAGACGGCGGCGAGGAAACCGGGCATCGCCCCGTCGTGCCCCACGTGCACCACCCGTTCCCCCTGCGGGACGAGGATCAGCCCGAGCCCGAATCCCTCGCCCCAGAGGGTCTCGTCGGTGGTGGTCACCGGCCAGCGCATCTCGTCGAGCGTGGTGGTGGCGAGGACCGCGCCGGCCGGATCCAGCGCGGCCGGGTCGGCGAGGAACGCCGCCCAGCGGGCCATGTCGGTAGCGGTGCTCCAGAGCTGGGCGGCCGGGCCGACCGCGCCGAAGTCGGTGGGCGGCTCGGGGTGTGCCTCGTCGGAGTAGGCGTCGACCAGGAACCCGGTGGCCGCCGTCGGCCGCGGGGTCACGCTGGTGTCGGCCAGCCCCAGCGGTGTCAGGACCCGGTCGGTGAGCGACCGCGCCCAACTCTCGCCGCGGAGCCGGGCGACAAGGTGACCCAGCACGGCCAGGCCGAGATTGGAGTAGTGGAACCGCCGGGCCGTCGGCAGCACCCGCTCGGCCCGGTCCAGCTCGGCCACCAACTGGTCGGCGTCCGGCGCGCGCAGGGTGTCCCAGACGTCACCGAACGGCTCGCGTTGCAGGCCGGCGGTGTGCGACAACAACCGGCGGACGGTCAGCTCGCCGTGCGCGGGCAGGTCCAGGTGCCGGCCCACCGGGTCGTCCAGGTCCAGCAGCCCGTCGTCGCGGCACTGCAGGACCAGCACCGCGGTGAAGGTCTTGGTGACCGAGCCGATCCGGAACTGGGTGCCCGGCCCCAACGGGCTGTCGGTGCCGGTCGCGCCGACGGCGCAGCTGAAGAGCGGTCGGTCGGCCCGGTGCAGCGCCGCCGACACCGCCGGCACCCGAGCGTCGGCCTGCACCCTGCGGACCAGCCGGCCCAGCCGCTCGTCCATCCGGGCGTCGGCCCCGGAACCCGCGGTCACGCCGCCGGTCCGCTCCGCCGCCCGCCGGCACGCGGCTGCACGCCGAGCCCGCTCACGCCAGGTCCCGGGCGAGCATCGGGCCGAGCGGCGCGCCACCGAGCAGGTGCGCGTGCACGTGGAAAACCTCCTGCCCGCCGTATGCGCCGGTGTTGAACATCAGCCGGAAACCGTCGCCGAGCAGGCCCTCGTCCTCGGCCACGGCGGCGGACGTGGCCAGCACGTCGGCGGCCAGCGCCGGGTCGCCCTGGGCGAGCGTGGCGACGTCGGCGTAGTGCTCCTTCGGAATGACCAGGACGTGCACCGGCGCCTTCGGGTCGATGTCACGGAAGGCGAGCGTGGTGTCGGTCTCCCGGACCACGGTGGCCGGGATCTCCCCGGCGACGATGCGGCAGAACAGGCAGTCGGATCCCATCGGGGCAGTCTAGGGACTGACGGGCCGGGGGCGCTCCGGCGCGGCAGGGGCAGCCGGCCCGTTCGCGGAAGGGGCGGCTGAGGCAGGATGGCCGCCATGACGGATCGAGCGGTACTCGTGACCGGGGCCTCGCGCGGCATCGGCCGGGCGGTGGCGACGGCGTTCGCGGCAGGTGGTGACCGGGTGGCGATCCACCACCGCGACTCCGCCGACGCGGCCGAGGAGCTGCGGGCACAGCTACCCGGCGCCGGGCACGTGGTGGTCCGCGCCGACCTCACCGACCCGGACGCGGTACGGGCCATGGTCGACCGGGCCGCCGAGCTGCTCGGCGGGCTGGACGTGCTCGTCAACAACGCCGGGACGTACGGCGACCGGGACGATCCGCACCCGGTCTTCGGCGCCTCCTACGAGCAGTGGCAGCAGCGCTGGCAGCAGGTGCTGGCGACGAACCTGACCGGTGCCGGCAACGTCACCTGGTGCGCCGCCCAGCACATGCGCGAGCGGGGCGGTCGGATCGTCAACGTCTCGTCCCGGGGAGCGTTCCGCGGCGAGCCGGACCAGCCGGCGTACGGCGCCAGCAAGGCGGGACTGAACGCGCTGGGTCAGTCCCTGGCGGTGGCGCTCGCGCCGTACGGCATCACTGTCGCCACTGTCGCGCCGGGCTTCGTGGCGACGGACATGACCACCGAGTACCTGCACGGCGAGCGGGGCGCGGCGATCCGGGCGCAGAGCCCGTTCGACCGGGTCGCCGAGCCTGCGGAGATCGCCGCCGCCGTGCACTGGCTCGCCTCTCCGCAGGCCGAGTGGGCCTCCGGCACGATCGTCGACCTCAACGGCGCCTCCTACCTGCGTAGCTGACGGCGGAACAGCCGCCCACATCACCCGGCCAGGGGGGTGGGTTGCGGCACGAGGCGGGTAAGTCTCACCGACATGGCCGACACCGCGCTGCTGGACCTCACCGCCGACTACCAGGTGGCCGATGGCCACGACGACGACCCTGTCCTGCTGCGCCCGGACGGCACCCCCGTGGAGACGTGGCGGGAGGACTACCCGTACGACGAGCGGATGGACCGCGACGAGTACGACCGCGACAAGCGACTGCTCCAGATCGAACTGCTCAAGCTCCAGGACTGGATCAAGGAGTCCGGCGAGCGCCTGGTGATCATCTTCGAGGGGCGGGACGCGGCCGGTAAGGGCGGCACCATCAAGCGGTTCATGGAGCACCTCAACCCGCGCGGCGCGTCCGTCGTGGCGCTGGCCAAGCCGGACGAGCGGGAAGCTGGCCAGTGGTACTTCCAGCGGTGGCTGGCGCACCTGCCGGCCGCCGGTGAGATCGTGCTGTTCGACAGGTCCTGGTACAACCGGGCCGGCGTCGAGCGGGTGATGGGCTTCTGCTCCCGCAAGGAGTATCTGGAGTTCCTGCGGCAGGCCCCGGAGCTGGAGCGGATGCTCGTGCGCTCGGGGATCCGGTTGGTCAAGTTCTGGTTCTCGGTGTCGCAGAACGAGCAGCGCACCCGGTTCGCGATCCGCCAGGTGGACCCGGTCCGGCAGTGGAAGCTGTCCCCGATGGACATCGCCTCGCTGGACCGGTGGGACGAGTACACGGAGGCCAAGGAGGCGATGTTCTTCTGGACCGACACGGCCGACGCGCCGTGGACGGTGGTGAAGAGCAACGACAAGAAGCGGGCCCGTGTCGAGGCGATGCGGCACGTGCTGCACCGCTTCGACTACACCGGCAAGGACCCCGAGGTGGTCGGCACGCCCGATCCGCAGATCATCGGGCCGGCCGGGCTGGACCTACGTCCGGAGGAGGAGGTCGTGCCCGTCTTCCCCCGCCCCTGACCGAGCACGCGTCGGGGGCACCGTTGTTACAGCGGGCCCAGAACCTCCTCGGGCGGGGCATCCAGCGAGAGTGTCTCGAGCACGCTGAGCAGCTGACGCTCCTCGTACCGAAAATGGCTCTCCATAATGGCTGCGGCGCCCTCGAGGTGACGACCCAACTCGGCAACCGGTGCCGCCCGATCGACCGCGGCCCGCAGTACGCCGAGTAGGTGCGCGATCATCGAGTGGTCCTGGGAGAGGTTGCGGAGCACGGGCTCCAACTCGGGATGAGCCGCCTTGATCGCCGGAAACAGGCGGTGGTCCTCGGCCCTGTGATGTCCATCGAGGGCAGCGCAAAACCCGTGGCAGTACAGCAGCAGCTCACGCGTGGCCGCCTCCGCGGAGCGACCTTCGGCAACTGCGGTGCGAGTGAGGTCAAGTGCTTCGCGCAGGCGCACATGCACCTGGCGAAGCTCACGGCTCCAGGCGATCAGCCTGGTCGTCTCGCGCTCAGTCACGCGAAGACGAAGGATGCGACGTCATCGTCGTCGGTCTCCCTCGGTCGGGCGCCTCCATGCCTGACACGGTCTGCCACCGGCACGCGACGCTAGTCAAGGATAGTAGGTGGGCGGTGGGCACCATGGGGCGTTGTGGGTCGGTTCCGCCGCCGCGTGGGGAGCAGCGGGCTGACTGCGGCAATCGTCAGGGCGACACCGGCCGCTATCCCGAAAACCAGTGCATATCCAGAGGCCAGTGCGTCGAGCGGGGCGCTCACGCTGTGGTTCGCTGCGGCTCGGGTGGCGGCCGCGGTCGCGTACACCGCAAGGGCGATCGAGCCACCAACCTGGCTGGCGGTGTTGGCCAGGCCGCCGACAATGCCGGCATCACCGGGCGAGAGGTCGGCGGTCGCCGAGGCCATCAGGGTCGGGAAGACCAGGCCGATGCCGATCGCGACGAGCAGTGTCGGCCCGAGCACGCCGGCGGCGTAGTGACTGTCGGCGTCGGCTTGGGAGAGCCAGGCGAAGCCGGCCACGAAGCATGCACACCCAGTCACGATGAGCACGCGGGCACCGCTCTGGAGAAGCCAGCCGGTGGCGAAGCGGGCGACCACTACGAACACGACTGCGGCGGGGGTCTGTCCGAGCCCGGCGTCCAATGCGCTGTACTGCAGCACGTTCTGCATGAACAACGAGGAGAAGAACCACATCGCGATGGCGATGCCGCCGAACAGCAGAAGCATCGCGTTGCTGACGGCTACGGTGCGGTTCCTGAACAGCCGCAGTGGCATCATCGGGGCCGCGACGCGCTTCTCGACCACCAGGAACACGGCGAGCAGGACCACGCCGGCCAGGATCGGCGGCATCACCCGCGGGGAGCCCCACGCGTGATTGGCGGTCTGCATGACGCCGTAGATCAGCGACGCCAGGCCGGCCGTGCCCGTGATCGCGCCGAGCAGGTCGAGCGATTCGCGCCGGAGCGCCGGTGCCGCGGTCAGCGATGTGGCCACCAGGAGCAGCACGATGCCAATCGGCACGTTGATCAGGAACACCCACCGCCAGGAGAGCCCGGAGGTCAGCACGCCGCCGGCGACCGCGCCGACCATGCCGCCGACGCCGCCCGCCGAGGACCACGCACCGAAGGCCCGGGCGCGCTCCTTTCCTTCGGGAAAGCGGATGTTGATCACCGCGAGGGTGGCCGGTGCCAGCATGGCGCCGCCCAGACCCTGAGCGACCCGGGCGCCGACGAGCAACTCCGGCGTGTGGGCCAGGCCGGCGGCCAGGCTGGCCAGCGAGAACAGGCCGAGGCCGGCCACCAACATCCGGCGGTGCCCGAACAGGTCCGCCGCACGGCCGCCCAGCAGCATGAACCCGGCGAACGTCAGAACGTAGCCATTGACCACCCAGGCCAGCCCGGTGTCGGTGAACCCCAGGTCACGCTGTACGGAAGGCAGGGCGACGTTGACGATCGACACGTCCAGCACGACCATGAACTGGCAGGCGCAGGCCAGCGCGAGGACTAGCCAGGGAGGCCCGGCGGACGGCGTGGTCGCCGGATTCTCGGGACGGATACTCGTCATCATTTCCTCCGAAGCAGGGTGACTGCTCAGGCCGCTGCGGAGCGGCTTGGGACGGGGACGTCGCCGCTGAGCCGGGCGGCGAACTTGGCCAGACGCTGCCCCTGGTAGCGAGCGGCCCCGAGAGCCGCGGCGTCGGCGCCCTCGCTGCCGGTCGCGACGGTGCCGTAGGGGTTGCCGCCGGCCGCGTAGACGGTGGCGTCGGTGAAGCCGGGCGGGATGATGACCGAGCCCCAGTGGTAGAAGACGTTGCCGAGCGCGAGGATGGTGGCTTCGCTGCCACCGTGCCGGTTATGGGCCGAGGTGAAAGCGGTGACCGCCTTGTCGGCCAGCACGCCCGCACGCCACAGGCCGCCGGCCTGGTCGATGAACTGCTTGAGCTGCGCCGCCGGCGTGCCGAAGCGGGTCGGCGTGCCGAACGCGAACGCATCAGCCCAGGCGAGGTCGTCGAGCTCGGCCACCGGCACCGACTTGGTGGCGTCGGCGTGCCGGCGCCACAGCGGATTCTGGTCGATCGCCTCATCCGGCGCGAGCTCGGCGGCCCGGCGCAGGCGCACCTCCGCGCCGGTGGTCATGGCCCCGCTGGCAACGGCCTGCGCGAGGGCATGCACGGTACCGGTCGAGCTGTAGTAGATGACTGCGACCTTCACCGTCATGCTGGCTCCTTGGTAGCGTTAGTTATGCGCCTAACCATTAGGCAGATAATGTTATGCGCATAACGAATGCCGTTGTCAAGGAGGTTCCGTGGATTACGAGTACGCCGACGCCCTGAACCAGGCGATCCGCCTGCTCAGCCTGCGTCACCGGGCCAGGGCGGCACATCTGCTCGCCTCGCTCGGCCTGCACGTCGGCCAGGAGGCTCTGTTGCTCGAACTCGACCGGAGTGGCCCTCGCATCCAGGCGCAGCTCAGCGAGGCGCTGGGTTGTGAACCACCCAGCGTCACGCTGATGACCCGGAAGCTGGAGGCCTCCGGCCACATCAAGCGCACACCCGATCCGGCCGACAAGCGCGCCACCGTCGTCGCTCTCACCGACAGCGGCGAGGCGCTGGTCGGGCAGATCCAGCAGCTTTGGCTCACCCTTGCGGAGGAGACGATCCGCGACCTACCCGCCAAGATGCTCGAGCAACTGCCCGGCATCCTGCACACGATGTCCACAAACGTCAACGGCAAGCTGCCCGCTTGACCGTTACACCGTGCGAGAGTCCGGCGTGCGGTCGGCGTCTGGCGCACGCCATCGCCGCCGTTCGATAGCCCTCCTGGGGGTGGCCGGCACTGACCGTCGCAACCAGCCGGCGTGAGCGCGGGAGCGGGTCACCAGCGGCCGAGGCGGGTGGCGAGCACGCTGAGCGCCGCCACGCCTGCGGTCGAGGTACGCAGCACGGCCGGGCCGAGCCGCACGACGCGCCCGCCCGCCTCCCGAAACGCCGTCAGCTCGGCCGCGGCGATGCCGCCCTCCGGGCCGACGACCAGGACGATCTCACCGCCCGGCGGCAGCTCGGCGGTGCTGAGCCGTTCCTCGGCCTCCTCGTGCAGCACGAAGGCGGCGGCAGCGCCGGCGATCCGGCGGGCGACGGTGGCGGTGGACTCGTCCGGCGCGCCGGCCACCACCGGCAGCCAGGGCCGGCGGGCCTGCTTGGCGGCCTCCCGGGCGGTGGCCACCCACTTCTCCCGGGCGCGTACGCCCCGGTCGCCGCGCCACTGGGTGACCGAACGGGACGCCGCCCAGGGCACGATCTCGTCCACCCCGACCTCGGTCATCGCCTGCACCGCCAGCTCACCCCGGTCGCCCTTGGCGATGCCCTGCACCACGGCGATGCGGGGGACGGGCGCGTCCGCGTACCCCCGGGAGGTGATGGTGACCTCCAGGCTGCCCCGGCCGACGGCGGTGACCACGGCGGCGGCCGTGCCGCCCCGACCGTCGGCGAGCAGCAGCTCCTCGCCGACGCGCAGCCGCTGCACGGTGGCGGCGTGGTGCCCCTCCGGACCGTCCAGGGTCAACGCGTCACCGGTGGGCAGCGCCTCGACCAGGAACAGCGGCGCGGACACCTCAGGCGTGCCCGTTGAACGCGTCGCGCATCCGGGAGAAGAAGCCGCCCTGCTTGGATAACTCGGCGACCTCCTCGCCACGGGTCTTGGCGAAGTCGCGCAGCATCTTCTCCTGGTCGGGGTCGAGCTTGGTCGGGGTCCGCACGTCCAGGTGCACGTAGAGGTCGCCCCGGCCGGTGCCGCGCAGGTGTGGCACGCCCCGGGCGCGCAGTCGCAGCGTGCTGGCCGGTTGGGTGCCGGCCTTGACGTCGACCGTCTCCTCGCTGTCCAGGGTCTTGATGGTGAGTCGGGTGCCCAGCGCCGCCGCGGTCATCGGCACGGTGACCCGGCAGTGCAGGTCGTCGCCCTTGCGGGAGTAGACGTCGTGCGGCCGCTCGTGGATTTCCACGTAGAGGTCACCGGCGGTGCCGCCACCCGGGCCGACCTCGCCCTGCTGGGCCAGCCGGATCCGCATGCCGTCCTCGACGCCGGCCGGGATCTTGACGGTCAGCGAGCGGCGGGTGCGTACCCGGCCGTCGCCGGCGCAGGTGGGGCAGGGGTGCGGGATCGTCGTGCCGTAGCCCTGGCACACGGTGCACGGCCGGGCGGAGACCACCTGGCCGAGGAAGGTGCGCTGCACCGACTGCACCTCGCCGCGACCAGCACACGCCTCGCAGGTCGCCAGGTGGGTGCCGGCGGCCGTGCCGGCGCCGGAGCAGGTGGTGCAGAGCACCGCGGTGTCGACGGTGATCGGGGCCTCGACGCCGAAGGCGGTCTCGTGCAGGTCGAGTTCGAGCCGCAGGATCGCGTCGGCGCCCGGCCGGGTCCGTGGACGGGGGCCGCGCGCCCCACCGGCCGCGCCGCCGAAGAACGCGTCCATGATGTCCTGGAAACCGACGAACGGGCCGGCGCCACCGGGGCCACCCGGGCCGCCGGCGCCACCGCCGCCCGGGGCGAGCGGGTCGCCACCCAGGTCGACGATCTGCCGCTTGCGGTCGTCCGAGAGGACCTCGTACGCGGCATTGATGTCCTTGAACTTCTCCTGAGCCTCCGGGTCCGGGTTGACGTCCGGGTGGAACTGGCGCGCCAGCTTGCGGTAGGCGCGCTTGATCTCGTCATCGGAGGCTTCCCGGCTCACACCGAGGATGCCGTAGTAGTCCCTGGCCACTGCGTTCCGTGTCCTCATGTTCGTCTCGCGTTGCGCCGATCCGGCGGCAAACAGCCGGCCGTCGGCCCTGACTGGTCAGTTCTGGGCCAGCAACTCGCCCACGTAGCGTGCCACGGCGCGCACCGTGGCGATATTGCCGGGGTAGTCCATCCGGGTGGGCCCCAGCACCCCCAGGCCGCCGACGATCGTGGCGCCCGGGCCGTACCCGGTGCTGACCACCGAGGCGGCCCGCAGGTTGTCGAACTCGTTCTCGTCGCCGATCAGCACCCGGGTCGTGCTCGGCTCGGTCTCACCGATGAGCTTGAGGAGCACGACCTCCTCCTCCAGCGCCTCCAGGATCGGCCGTAGCGAACCCTGGAAGTCGAGCAGGCCGCCCCGGGTGAGGTTCGCGGTGCCGGCCAGCGCGATGCGTTCCTCGTGCCGCTCGACAAGCGTCTCCAGCAGCACCGTGGAGAGCGTGGTCATCGCCGGACGCAGCTCGGACGGCACCTCCTCGACGAGCGCCTGCACCAACGGTGGCGTGTCGGACAGCCGCGCGCCGGCGAGCTTCTCGTTCACCAGCCGGCGCAGGTCGGTGACGTTGTCGGCGGGCACCGGACCGGGCAGCTCCACCAGCCGCTGCTCCACGCGCCCGGTGTCGGCGATCATGACGAGCATCAGCCGGGTGGTGGAGATCGGCACCAGCTCCAGGTGCCGAACCGAGGAGCGGGCCAGGCTCGGGTACTGCACGACGGCCACCTGCCGGGTGAGCTGGGCGAGCAGTCGCACCGTGCGGTGCACCACGTCGTCGAGGTCGACCGCGCCGACCAGGAAGCGCTCGATGGCCCGACGTTCGGCCGGGCTGAGGGGCTTGACCCGGGACAACCTGTCGACGAAGAGCCGGTAGCCGCGGTCGGTGGGCACCCGGCCGGCACTCGTGTGCGGCTGCCGGATGTAGCCCTCCTCCTCCAGCACGGCCATGTCGTTGCGGACCGTGGCCGGGGAGACCCCGAGCTGGTGCCGCTCGACAAGCGCCTTGCTGCCGACCGGCTCCTGGGTGGAGACGTAGTCCTCGACGATCGCGCGGAGCACGGCGAGTTTTCGGTCGTCGAGACCCATCCTCCGCACCTCCTGTCGCACGTCGGCCGCCGGTGCCGTAAGCCCGGCCGGGCCGCCCTGGCACTCGACTGTAACGAGTGCCAGTCTACGTCGGCGTGCCCGCCGGCGCGATGATCAACGGTCGCCCACTGGTGCGGCGTTGCCACGGACCCCTACCGTGACACTCATGACTGAACCTCCTCGCCCTCCCGGCGCGGGTGACCCCGGCAACTACCCGCCGGAGCCGACCTCTCCCAGCTCGTACCCGTCGGCCGAGCCACCCACCGCACCACTGTCCGGGGCGCCTGGCCCGGGCGGCTATCCCCCGGCCGGTGGCTATCCGCCGCCCACCGGTGACCAACCGCCGTCGGGCGGCTACCCCCCGGCGGGTGGCTATCCGCCGCCCGGCGGCTACCCGCCCGGTGGCAACCCGGCTGGCGGATATCCGACCGGCGGCGCCTACGGCGGCCCCGGCGGCGGCTTCGCCAGCAACGAGGACAAGACCTGGGCGCTCGTCGCGCACTTCGGCGGTGCCGCCGGCATGATCCTCAGCGGCGGTGTGCTGGGCTGGATCGGCCCGCTGGTGGCGCTGCTCGCCCGCGGCAACCAGTCCCCGACGGTGCGGTCGCACGCCGTGGCGGCGCTCAACTTCCAGCTCCTCTGGTCGATCGTCGGCCTGGTCGGCTGGGTGCTGTCCTGCATCCTGATCGGCTTCCTCGGGGTCGCGGCAGCCCTCATCCTCGGTGCCGTGTTCGGCATCATCGCCGGCATCAAGGCCAACGAGGGCCAGCTCTACCGCTACCCGCTCTCGGTCAACTTCATCAAGTGACCTCCTCCGGCCGCTCCCCCGGCCGGTCCGTGCCCCGCTGCCCCGGTCCCGGGCGGCGGGGCTGGTTCAGGGCAGCAGGTCGCGCACGACCGCGTCGGCGAGCAGCCGCCCGCGCAGGGTGAGCACCGCCCGACCGGCCGCGTACTCGTCGGCGGCCAGCAGGCCACCGGCGAGGGCTCGCTCGGCGCCCGCCCGGCCGGTGGCGTCGAGCACCGCCAGCGGCAGGCCACTGGCGAGCCGCAGCCGGAGCATCACGTCCTCCATGTGCGCCTCGTCGGCGGTGAGCACCTCGCGGGCCAGGCCGGGAGACGCGCCCGCGGCCAACCGCTTGGCGTACGCCGAGGGGTGCTTGACGTTCCACCAGCGCACCCCGCCGACGTGGCTGTGCGCCCCGGGCCCCAGCCCCCACCAGTCCGCGCCGGTCCAGTAGAGCAGGTTGTGCCGGCACCGGGCGTCGTCGGTGCGGGCCCAGTTGGAGACCTCGTACCAGGAGAGCCCGGCCGCGTCGAGCGCGGCCTCCGCGGCCAGGTAGCGGTCCGCGGCCACGTCGTCACTCGGGTACGCCAGTTCGCCGCGCCGCATCCGGGCGGCGAGCCGGGTGCCGTCCTCCACGATCAGGGCGTACGCGCTGACGTGGTCGACCCCGGCGGCCACGACCTGCTCCAGCGAGGCGGCGAAGTCCTCGGGCCGCTCCCCCGGGGTCCCGTAGATCAGGTCCAGGTTGACGTGCTCGAACCCGGCGTCGCGCGCCTCCAGGGCGGCGGCGGTGGCCCGGCCGGCGCTGTGGGTGCGGTCCAGGATCGCCAGCACCCCCGGGGAGGCGGACTGCATGCCCAGCGAGATCCGGGTGTAGCCGGCCGACCGCAGCAGCTTCAACGATTCCGGGGTGACCGACTCGGGGTTGGCCTCGGTGGTCACCTCGGCGTCGGCGGCCAGCCCCCAGGTGCGGTCGATGCCGTCGAGGATGCGGGCCAGGTCGTCGGCGGGGAGCAGGGTGGGCGTGCCGCCGCCGACGAAGACGGTGTCGACCCGGGGCGGCGGGCTGTCGCCGAGCACCCGGGCGGCGAGTGCCAGCTCGGCCAGCACGGTGTCGGCGTACCCCTCGCGGCTGGCACCACCGCCCAGCTCGGACGCCGTGTAGGTGTTGAAGTCGCAGTAGCCGCAGCGGCTGGCGCAGAACGGCACGTGCACGTACACGCCGAAGCCGCGCGCGCCGACCGCCGCGGTGGCGGTGGCGGGCAGCGATCCGTCGACGGGGACGGTCTCACCATCTGGAAGGAGGCCGGGCATGGCCACTAGTGTGCCCGGCATGACCTCTCCCGACGTCCTCGTGCGGGTCGCCACGGCCCGCGGGGTGACCACCCTCACCCTGGACAGCCCGCACAACCGCAACGCCCTCTCCACCGGTCTGATGACCCAGTTGCTGGCCGGGCTGGGTGACGCGGTCGCCGACGAGACGGTCCGGGCGATCGTGCTGGACCACACCGGCCCGGTCTTCTGCTCGGGCGCGGACCTGAAGGAGACGGCCGCGGCGTACGCCACCGGCGCGGTGCCCGCCGGGATGCTCGGTGACGTGCTCGCGGCGTTGTGGGAGTGCCCGAAGCCGGTGCTGGCCCGGGTGGGCGGGCCGGCGCGGGCCGGTGGGCTGGGTCTGATCGCCGCCGCCGACCTGGCGGTCTGCGCCGACGAGGCGACGTTCGCGTTCACCGAGGTGCGGATCGGGGTGATCCCGGCGGTGATCTCGGCGACCGTGCTGCCCCGGCTGCACCCGCGCGCCGCCGCCGAGCTGTATCTGACCGGAGACACCTTCGACGGCCGGCGGGCCGCCGAGATCGGCCTGGTCACGGCAAGCGTGCCGGCGGACGGGCTGGACGACGCGGTGCGGCGCTACCGCGACTCGCTGGTGCGTGGCGCGCCGGGCGCGTTGGCCGGGGCGAAGGAGTTGCTGCGCCGGCCGGGCACCGCCGAGCTGCGTGCCGACCTGGCCCGGCTGTCCGCCCTGTCGACCGGGTACTTCCTGTCCGACGAGGGACGCGAGGGGGTCACGGCCTTCCGGGAAAACCGATTAACTCGATGGGTGGCCGCTCTGGACGCGGGTTCCGGTGATCAGGCCGGGTAGGACCGGGGGTAGCGGCGATCACGCCGGGTAGGACCGGGGGTGCCGGCGATCAGGCCGGGTAGGACCTGGGGGTGCCGGTGATCGGGCCGGCTGGGACCGGGCCGCCGGGGACGCCGCCTGCGTGCGGTGGCGTCCCCGGGCCCTTCGGTCCGCTCACCAGGCGGTCGCGCCGCCGTCGACCGGGTAGTTCGCCCCGGTGATGTACGACGCCCGGTCGGAGGCCAGGAACACCACGAGCTCGGCCACCTCCTCGGGTTGAGCGAACCGCTTGAGCAGCGTCTTGCCGGTGATCGCGTCCCGAGCCGCCTGGTTGTCGCCCAGGTCGCGCTCACTTGCCGGGCTGATGATCGGCCCCGGGCTGACCGCCACCGCGCGGATCCCGTGCGGCGCGCCCTCGAGCGCGAGCTGTCGGGTCAGGCCGATGACGCCGGCGTTGGCGGCGGTGTGACCCACCATCGGGGGGACGTGACCGGCGATCATGCCGGCCATGGAGGCGGCGTTGATGATGACGCCCCCGCCCCGCTGGACCAGGTGCGGCCAGGCGAACTTCGACACGAAGTACGGGATGTCCAGTTCACCGGTGATGGTGTAGCGCCAGTCCTCGACCGAGAAGTCCGGCATCGGGCCGAAGCGGAGCGCGGCCGCGTTGTTGTAGACCACGTCGAGCCCGCCGTAGGCCGCGGCGGCGTCCTCGACGAACGTCCGCACCTGCTCCGGATCGGCGAGGTCGACAGGCGCGATGCCGGTCATCTCACCGCCGGCGGCTCGGACGAGTTCGACAGTCTCGTCGTTGCCGGCGACCTGGATGTCGGCCCCGACGACCTTCGCGCCTTCCCGCGCGAAGATCTGCGCGGCGACGCGTCCCAGACCGCCGCCGGTGCCGGTGATCAGCACAACCTTGCCGTCGAGCGTTCCCATGGAACTCCTCCTTGCTCCGTGGCCCCGGGCCGGTGGCGCACCACCGGGCGGGCCAGCGATTGACATGTCAACCGTAGTAACTCCTTGACCGGTCAACCACTTCCCGGTCCGGCCGAGGCGGTGACCCGCACGACAGGCCGGCGACCCGAGATGCCGGGCGCACACCAGCCAGCCGGCGACAACCGGCACCACACGCCTTGGATCCTCGTTGAGCCAGGGTGGGCGGGAGAGCGATACGGGCAGGTGAGACCGCGCCCGCAGCGGGAATGCCTCGATCGGTTCACGTCGGCGGAGCCGACCCGAACCGGGACGGAGTCGCCGAGCCAGCCCCGAACCCGCTCGGACGACCCGTTGGGCGCGAGAGGGACGTACGCTTGGCGGACTTGTCGATCTGGGGGTGTGGGTGCGAACTCGGGCAGCCGTAGCGGGTGGAGTGGTCCTCATCCTCGTCGCCGTGATCGCGATCTGGCTCGTCGTACGGCAGGTCGGCGGCGGTCTCCAACTGCCGTTGGCGGCACGCAAGTGCACCGTGCGGGCCGACGGCCGGGTCGCCCTGGACGCCGACCAGATGGCAAACGCGGCGACCATCGCGGCGATCGGCGCCCAGCGCGGCATGCCCGAGCGGGCCGTGGTGGTCGCGCTGGCCACGGCGTACCAGGAGTCCGGGCTGCGCAACCTCGCCGACGGCGACCGCGACTCGGTCGGCCTGTTCCAGCAACGGCCGAGTCAGGGCTGGGGCACCTCGACGCAGATCCGCGACCCGCGCTACGCGGCCAACCGGTTCTACGCGGCGCTCAAGAAGGTCCGCGGCTGGGAGAAGATGCGCGTCACCGACGCCGCCCAGCGGGTGCAGCGCTCGGCCTTTCCGGAGGCCTACCAGAAGTGGGCCAACGACTCCGAGGTGCTCAGCCGGGCACTGATGGGCGACGCCACCGGCGCGGTCGCCTGCACGGTGGGGCGTACCCCGGTGATGCATGGCGCGGCGGCGGCCGCGCAGCTCACCCGCAACCTCGTGCTGGACTGGGGGTTGAAAGGCCTCGACCCGAACGACCCGACCGGCCTGACGGTGACCCCGGGCGATCAGCGGGACGGCTGGCGGTACGCGCACTGGCTGGTCTCCCACGCCCAGGACCACGGGGTGAAGCGGGTCAGCTTCGGCGACCTGGAGTGGACCGCCCGGGGCGGCACCTGGGTCCGGGTGGACGGCAAGCAGAAATCCGCCGGCCAGGTGGTGGCCGAGGTGTTCGACGAGGGCTGACCGGCCCCGGATCTCTTAACCGGCAGTCACCGCACAATCGGACAAAGGACCGCAAAGACCTCTATCGATCACGGAAAACTCACTTAACGCAACCCTCCCGCTGCGAGGGGTTCCACCCGGGGCCCCACGCGCAACATGCCCTCCCCGACGGCTTGGCCATCGCGTTACGATCGGCGGCCTGTGCCAGAAAAGGTTTCACCTCATGGGGAGGGGTACGACACGGTGTTCGATTACGGCGACCGGACCGGTTACGAACCGATCAGCGACACTGACCGCAAGGAGTTCCACGAGCAGGGCTTCCTCCTGCTGCGCAACGTCCTGACGGAGGACCACCGGGCGGCGCTGGAGGCGGCTGTCGACCGCGTCTACGCGGAGGAGCAGGCCAAGGGCACCACCAAGAAGGACGGCACCCTGCACCTGCTGGGCTTCCTGGAGCGCGACGAGCTCTTCGGCGAGCTGCTCACCCACCCGATCGCCTTCCCGTACATGTGGGGGCTGGCCGGCTGGAACATCTACACCCACCACAACCACCTGGACGTCACCCCGCCGGCCGCCGAGCCGGAGAAGCCGTACTGGGGTTGGCACCAGGACGGGTACCGGCAGAACTCCGACCCGGAGACGATGGACCCCAACCTGCCCCGGCCGATGTTCTCGCTGAAGGTCGCGTACGTGCTGTCGGATCTCTCCGAGACCGGCCGTGGCGCCACCAAGGTCATCCCGGGCAGCCACCTGAAGAACTCGCTGCCCCGGCCTGCGGACCTCACCGTCCAGAACCCCGACCCGGAGGGCACGGTGGAGATCACCGCCAACCCGGGCGACGCCTTCATCTTCGACCGCCGGCAGTGGCACTCGCGCTCGACGAACCTGTCGACGATCACCCGCAAGATGCTCTTCGTCGGCTACACCTACCGGTGGATCCGTCCGCTGGACGAGCTGCACCCCGACGTGAACGGCGAGTGGTACCGCAACCGCACCCCCGTGCAGCGCCAGCTGATCGGTGAGGGCACCCACACCGCCAACTACTGGGGCATCAACTGGGACGGGTACGTCGACGACGAGATCCCGCTGCGCAAGGAGCTCAAGGAGCGCGGCCTGCTCGACCGCAACATCCCCTGGCTCCGCTGATCTCCCGCTCGTAGAACGGCCCTCTGCCACCGTTGCACCACGGCAGAGGGCCGTTTCGCGTCTGCGGGGGCCCGATCACCCGGGCCGAGCCCGTTCCCGACCACCGGAGACCGCACTGTCGGTAGCGTGGCGGGTGCGCAGGTCGGGGCGCCCCCGCCGGAGGGCGCGGGGTGGCACAGGAGGCAGTCGCAGTGACGTCCGCTCCGCTTCCCCGGATTCTCCGCCGCCGGGGCGAGCCGGCCTACCCGACCTTCCTGGAGCTCTTCTTCGACCTGGTCTACATCTTCATGTTCTCCCGGCTGGCCGCCAGCCTGGCCGCCGACCTCACCGTTCGCGGTGCGCTGCAGACCGCCGTCCTCCTGCTGGCCGCCTGGTGGGTCTGGGTGCTCACCGCGTGGCTCACCGACCTGTTCGACCCCCGGCTGCCGATCATCCAGGCGACCGCCCTGCTGGTCATGCTCGGCACCCTGCTGATGGCGATCGCCACGCCGTACGCCTTCGGCCGGTACGGGTGGCTCTTCGTCGCCGCGTACTTCGGCATCCACCTGGTCCGCGACGCCGTCCTGATCCCCGGCACCCGGGTGAACCGCCCGATCCAGGCCAGGAGCATCCGGGTGTTCTTCTGGTTCGGCATCACGGTGGCGCCCTGGGTGGCCGGCGTGTTCGTGGACGAGACGCCCCGACTGGTGCTCTGGTCGATCGCGGCGGCGGTGGACCTCGGCTCGGCCCGGTTCGGCTGGCCGACGCCCCGGCTGGGACGTACCGAACTCGCCAGCCAGATCTTCACCGGCATGCACCTCACCGAGCGGCACCGGGCGATCTTCATCGTGGCGCTCGGCGAGTTGATCCTGAGCACCGGGATGGGGCTGGCCGACAGCGGGTTCACGGCCGGCCCGGTGGCCACCTGCGCGGTCGCGTTCGTCAGCGCGGTCCTGCTGTTCCAGCTCTACTTCCAGCGGGTCCAGCGGATCCTGGCCCCACCCAGCGTCAGGACCGTGGAGCGGGTCCGCCCCGGCACCTCCACCTCGTACAGCCACCTGGTGATGGTGGCCGGGGTGGTGTTGGTCTCGACAGGCACGACGCTCGTCATCGACCGGCCGTTCGGTCCCGCCTCGGTCGAGGTCATGGCCGCCGCCCTCGGCGGACCGGCCCTGTTCCTGCTCGGCACCGTCCTGTTCGACGCCGTGGTGACCGGCCGGACCCTCTGGTCCCGGGTGCTGGCGATCGCGGTGCTGTGCGCCCTGCTGGCGCCCGCCACACTCCTGCTCCCGCCCCTGACCGCCCTGGTGCTGGCGAACCTGGTCCTGCTGCTCACCCTGGTCGGGGAAGGGCTGGCCGCGCGGAACCGCCCGGTCCGGCCCGCCGGGCCAGGATGAGGCGAGGCGTGGTCACCGCAGCATCGGCGGTGCCGGCGCACGCGCGTGTAGCCGGGTACTCACCAGGTTCGCCACGGCGATCAGGAGCAGCACCGTCATGGCGAGCAGCGCGACCGTGACCGGCGGCAGCAGGGGCGTGGTCGGCGCCAGGCACGCCAGCAGCACCACACCGGCCAACCGGGACCGGGAGATCCGCCCGAACACGGTGAAGTCGAGGACGCCCCGGCCGAGCAGGTACAGCGCGGGGCTGCCGAGGATGACCGCCGCCCACGAGGGTGGGGTGTCGCCCAACGGGCGGCTCACGACGAGGTGGCTGGTGACCGCCGCGCCGACGATCCCGGCCACCATGATCAGATGGGTGACCGCCGCGGACTGGGTGAGCAGCTCCGGGTTAGTCGATCGGGCGATCGCGTCGGTCAGCAGCTCACCGGCGCGGTAGATGTAGATCCGCCACATCAACACGACGGTGGTGAACACCACGAGCAGTGCCCAACCGCGTTCCAGCGTGTACGCGCTCGTGCTGAAGGTCGTTCCGGTCACGAAGATCGAGACACCGAGCGCGACGATGACGAACTGCCGGTACCGCTCGGCCACCCGTGCGCCGACCAGCCGCCAGTCACGCGCCCGGGAGCGGCCGATCCCCGGCACCGGCCAGCCCAACGCCGCAGCGCCGTACTCGACGACGACGGCGAGCACCCAGATCGCCAACTGCCCCGAACCGCCGACGAGCACCCCACCGATCCAGCCGATGCCCGCGACGGCCTCCCAGATCAGGATCCGGATGCTGCGACGCGGCGGTCTCCTGAGCGAGACGACCAGGATGTAGTAGGCAGCGGTGCTGAGGTGGATGACCACGTACGTGGTGGCGAAGAACAGCCGGCGATCGCCGTAGGCGTCGGCCACGAGCGCGGCCAGCAGCAGGCTGGTCGCCGCCACCCAGATGAACTGCCCCTGCCCGGACGGGCGGGTCAGGTCGACGCTGTCCGCCGCCCACACGGTCAGCGCCCAGATCATCGTGAACGCGAGCAGCAACACCACCGTCTCGACGAGGCCGGTCCAGCTGAGGTTGTCGGCCAGGACGGTCGCCAGGGTGATCAGCGCGAAGACGTAGACGAGGTCGAAGAAGAGTTCCAGGAACGCCGGACGCTCCAGGCCCGGATCGGGGGGTGCCGCCGCGGCACCGCTGTCCGTCGCCGTCGACATCGCGCTCCACCCGGCCCCCCGCCGCACGCCCTCGGTAGGGACAATACGGGCAACCGTGCGCCGCTGGTCCCGTCCTCGGGTTCTTGCCGGCCGCCAGCTACCCCGACCCGGACCGCAAGGTCGCGTATCGCCGCGGCCGCACGCTCAGCCGCGGGAGGCGAGGCGGCGGCGGGCCTTCTCCCGGATCGGCTCCGGCAGGTCCTCCGCGTCGAGCAGCCGGGGCAGCAACTCCGGCTCCAGGCTGTTCGCGCGGAACACCTCGCCGATCGTCACACCGTGCGCGGGCCGCTCCACCACCTCGACCGGGTCACCCGGGCCGACCTCGCCCTCCCGCAGCACCCGCAG
This sequence comes from Micromonospora sp. NPDC049175, assembly GCF_043197345.1. Lineage (NCBI taxonomy): Bacteria > Bacillati > Actinomycetota > Actinomycetes > Micromonosporales > Micromonosporaceae > Micromonospora > Micromonospora sp. NPDC049175. Next base: position 49,981 of record NZ_JBICSY010000015.1, read on the forward strand.
GTAGGCGCCGGGCAGCGCCCGCGCGGTGAACCGCTTGATCAGATCCGGTACGCCCCAGAACCCGGCGAATGTGGTGCAGGGCGTCCGCGGCTTGGTGACCTGGAGCAGGGTGGAACCGATCTGCCACTGCTCGCCGATCACCGCGCCGGTCACGTCGACCGCGTAGGTGGACAGGTTCTCCCCGAACCCACCGGGCCCGATGGCGCGGCCCAGCTCGGCCGCCCACCAGGCGGCGTCCTCCTCGGCGTAGGCGTAGACCGCCTGGTCGGGACCGCCGTGATGGGCTCGCTCGCCGACGAAGTCACCGACCACCCCGTCGACGCGGACCAGCACCGGGCCGTCCACCGGCCGCTTGTCGATGCCGCTGCGACCGCTCGCGTCGCCGGCCCACTGCGCCTCGGTCACGATGCCGAGGTTCACCGCTGCCACCCTGCCCGTCATGACCGTCAGCCTAACCGTGCGTCGATGCCCGGAAGCGTCACCTCTCCGCCGAGGAAGAAAGTACTTTCCCGTTAGGCAAGAACGTGCTCTACTTGCCTAACGGGAAAGTGTTTGCCTCACTCTCAAGGAGTTTCAATGACCGACTCTGGCGTCACTCCCGCGTCGGCCGCCGACGCGCTCGCCGAGATCCACGCCCGCCGCGACCAGGTGGTCACCGCCACCCTCGTTCCCCACTGGTACTGGCCCGCGGTGGGCGGGCTCATCGTCGCCTTCACCGCGGCCGTGGAGACCCACCGGCCATGGGTGGTCGCGGTCGGGTCGGTGGCGTACGCGATCGGTCTGGCCGCCGTCGTGGGCCGAGTCGTGGTGCGGCACCGGGCCCAGGTCCGCACGAGACTCATCGGCGTACACGGCGTGATCACCATCTCCGCGTACGCGCTCGTCCTGGTCGCGCTCGGCCTCGGCACCGGGTTCGCCGCCGAGGCGGCCGGCCTGCCCTGGCCGTCGACGATCGGCGCGGCCACCACCGCCGGCGCGATGACCGCCACCGGGCTGCCGCTGATGCGCTACCTTCGCCGGGTGATGACCACCCGACCGCTTGGCGGCGGCCGGTGAGCGCTCCCCGGTTCGACGAGCTGATCCACGCGCCGACCCGACTGTCCCTGGTGAGCCTGCTCGCGGCCACCGAGTGGGCGGAGTTCCGCTACCTACGCGAACAGCTCGGGCTCTCCGACTCGGCGCTGTCCAAGCAGCTCACCACGTTGGATCAGGCCGGCTACGTGGAGATCCGCAAGAGCTTCGTGGGCAAGCGCCCGCGTACCTCGGTGAGCCTGAGCAGAGCCGGCCGGGCGGCCTTCGACGGGCACGTGGCGGCGTTACAGGAGATCGTCGCCCGGTCCGGGCTCACCGTCCTGCCCGGCGGATGACCACCAGGCCCGGCGGTCCTCCGCCGGGCCGGTCAGCCCTTGACGGCGCCGGCCACCAGACCGGAGACCATCCGCCGCTGCACCAGCAGGAAGAAGATGATGACCGGCAGGGTGAACAGGGTGGACGCGGCCATCACCGGACCCCAGTTGGTGTCGTCGCGCCCGAAGAAGAACGTCATCGCCACCGGCAGCGTGTAGCTGCCCTGGTCGTTGATGAACGTCAACGCGAAGATCAGCTCGTTCCACGCGGTGATGAACGAGAAGATGCTGGTGGCCACCAGGCCGGGCGCGACGAGCGGAAACAGGACCCGGCGGAAGATCTGGGCCCGGCTGGCGCCGTCGATGGCCGCGGCCTCCTCCAACTCCTTGGGCACCGCGGCGACGAAGCCGCGCAGCATCCAGACCGCGAAGGGCAGCGAGAAACCGAGGTACGTGAGGATCAGGCTGGGCAGGGTGTTGTAGAGCCCCAGCCGCTGGATCATCAGGAACAGCGGGATGACGAGCGCCTCCAGCGGGATCATCTGCACCACCAACAGCATGATCAGGAAGCTGGTCCGCAGCTTGAAGCGGAACCGCGCCACCGCGGTCGCCGCCAACAACGCGACCAGACCACTGAGCACCACCGTGGAGACCGCGACAAGCGCGCTGTTGAGGAAGAAGTCGAAGAAGCTCACCCCGGGGATCAGGTTGCCGGTCAGGATCTCCCGGTAGTGCGCCAGCGTCGGATGGGTCGGCACCGGCTGCGGGGTGGCCGAGAAGATCTCGTCGCTGGGCTTCAGCGAGGTTGAGATCATCCAGTAGACCGGGAACGCCGCGAAGAGCGCGACAAGCAGCCCGGCGGCGTTGAGGGCGACCTTCTTCACGACTCGTCCTCCTGCCTGAGCACCATCCGTACGTAGAAGCCGGTCACCACGAGCAGGATCAGCGTGAGGATCACCGCGATGGCCGCGCCGAGTCCGTACTTCGGCGGTGGGGAGAAGGCTTCGGCGTACGAGTAGATGGCGAGCATGAACGTCGGCCGGTCCTGGGTGCCGCCGGCCAGGACGAACTGCTGGGTGAACACCTTGAAGTCCCAGATGGTGGAGAGCACGATCAGGATCCCGAAGACCGGGCGCAGCAGCGGGAAGGTGATCTTCCAGAAGACCCGCCACGGGCTGGCGCCGTCGACCCGGGCCGCCTCGTGCAGCTCGCTCGGCACGCTCTTGAGACCGGCGAGCACGCTCACCGCGATGAACGGGAACGAGTGCCAGACCACCACGAGGGTGAGGATGGCGAAGAAGAGCAGCGGTGAGTTGAACCAGCCGTAGCCGGTCCAGTCACTCCGGCCGAACAGGCTGCTGGACAGCCCGTCCGGCAGCGCGTTGAACAGCCACGTGACGAGGCCGCTCGTGTCGTCGAAGATCCACTTCCACACGATGGTGCCGGTCAGCGCCGGCGTGGCCCAGGCGAGCATCACGCAACTGGCCACAAAGGTCGCCATCTTGCGGCCGAGCCGGTTGAGCAGCAGCCCGACAAGCGTGCCGAGGACCATCGTGAGCAGCACGTTCGCCGCGGCGAAGAGGACCGTGTTGCGCAGCACGGTCAGGAAGAACGGGTCGGAGAGGATGTCGGCGTAGTTGCCCAACCCCACCCACGGCCACTCCCGGTCGCCGCGCAGTTGACGGACGCTGTTGAGCCGGTAGAAGGACATCACCACCACCTGGCCGAGTGGCCAGAGCAGCAGCACTCCGATGATCACCAGGGCGGGCAGGAGCAGCAGGTAGGGCAGGCGGTCCACCCGGCGACGCCGCCGCGCGGGGGTCTCCCGCGCGGCGGCCGTCTCCGGCACCTCGGTCAGCGTGGTCACTTGGCGTTGAGGATGCTTTCCATCTCACCGGCCGCGTCGGCGGTAGCCTTCTCGACCGTCTTCTGACCCTTCATGACCGAGCTGTTCATCGCCTGGGTCACCGTCTTCGTCCGGCTGACCTCCACCCACTTCGGGGTGAGCGGCGTGAGCTTGGTGTTCTGCATGGTGGTGGCGAACGCCGCCATCACCTTGTCCTTGGTGTACGTGTCACCGGCGACCAGATCCTGGTAGACCGGGAAGAAGCCGAGGCTGCTCGCGAAGCTCTGCGAGTTCTTCTTGTTCAGCAGCACGGTCAGGTAGTCCCAGGCCAGGTCCTGCCGCTCGCTGTCCTTCCAGATCGCCACGTCCGAGCCGCCCGCGAACCCGGGTGCCGCCTTGCCGTCCGGGCCGGGGATCGGGAACGTACCCCAGACCTTCTCGATCTCGGGGTTGTCCTTCTTGATGGCGTTCTGCTGCCAACTGCCGGCGAACGCCATCGCGGCCTTGCCGGTGGCGAACTGCGTACGCGCGTCGATCTCGTTCCAGCCCGCCGCGGCCGGCGGGGCCACCTTGTGCACGGTCACCAGGTCGGTCCAGAACTTGACGGCCCGCTGCGCCTCCGGCGTGGTGTAGCCGGACTTCCAGGTGCCGCCCTGGTTGCTGGCGATCTCGCCGCCGGCGCCCCAGAGGAAGGAGTAGAACGGCAGCTCGGAGTTGCCCGGCAGGGCGATGCCGTAGGTGCCCTTCTTCTTCGCCTGCACGGCCTTCGCCACGGTGACCAGGTCGTCCCAGGTCTTCGGTGGCTGCACGCCGGCCTCGGCGAACCAGTCGGTGCGGTAGTAGATCGCGCGCACACCCGCGTACCAGGGCACGCCGTACTGCTTGCCGTCGAGCTGGGCGTTGCGCACCAGGTCGGGCAGCAGGTCCTTGCCGTCGGCCCAGCCGCCCATCCGACCGCTGACGTCGGCGAGCGCCTCCTGGGCAGCCCACCCCTGGGTCTCGGTGTTGCCCAGCTCGGTGATGTCCGGCCCCTCGCCCCCGGCGAGCGCGGCCTGGAACTTCTTGGGCGCCTCGAGCCAGGGAATGTACTGCACCACCACGTCGGTGTCGGGGTGCTTCTGGCGGAACTCGGTCTCGACGGAATCGAGGAAGGCGTTCTGCGCGTCGCCGCCCTCGCCCATCATCCAGACCGTGAGCTTGCTGTCGTCGGCCGCGTCCTCACCAGAACCCCCGCAGCCGGTCAGCACCATCGCGGCCGAGGCCACCATGGCGGTGACCGGGGCCAACCGCTTCCACCTGTTCACGCCACTTCTCCCCTCGCGCCACCTGGAACTAACCTTCTCCGCCGCACCCTAGTACGGAGAATTCCTTTACGACAGTGGGCAGGACTGATCGAAGCGTGGCGACCGTATCGCAGCGGCCCGACGAACGACGCTCCGACATCGGGTCGAAGTAGGGCACATGGCACGAAAAAGCGCCCGGCTCTCGGCCGGGCGCTCCTTCAGTCGTGCTGTTCTACTGTGGTGCTGTCTCGCCAGGTGTTGCCAGGTCGTTATCGGGTGTGGCGTTGTCTCGCCAGGTGATGCCAGGTCGTTACCGGGTCACTCGGCGGCGGCCACCCACGCCGGCCACCAGGGCGACCGCGATCGCGGCGACCACGACCTGCACCAGCAGCTCGGTCCAGTCGATGCCGCTCGTCTCGGTCGCGATGCCGACGGCCCGCGCCAGCACCGTACCCAGCAGGGCCGCGCCGATACCGATCAGCAGGTGCAGCCAGATCGGCATGTTCTGCCGGCCCGGGACAACCAGGCGGCCGAGCGCGCCGACGATGAGACCAACAACGATCGCAGTGATGATGCCCCACACGGTGAGCTCCACGGCCACCCTCCTTCAAAGAATGTCTGACACACAAGGTGTGTGCTTCCTGTCGTGACCGCTAAGTGCCCGCCCCACGGAAATCCCAAACCGACTTCGGCCACCAAACGATCACGGTTTGGCCGACACGAGCACGTTCCACCGACCGCCCCGCACCAAGCCCACCGCCGCCACGCCACCGGGCCACCGGGCCACCGGGCCACCGGGCCCATGATCGACGCGGACTCATTGATGTCGCGGCATCAACCCCACCAGGTCACCCCGACATCAAGGAACCCGAGTCGATCACGGCGATCCTGCGCACCGGAGCGTGCCGATGGAGGGCGTCAGGGGACGCTCGACGGGCGCGGTGGGTGGCCGCCGCAGCGGGACGAACGCCGATGGGCGCCCGGCCTGTCGGCCGGGCGCCCATCGATTGTGCGGCGGTGGTACGAGCTTTGGTGCTTGGTGTTACCGGATAACTGTGTTACCGGGTAACTCGGCGGCGGCCACCCACACCGGCCACCAGGGCGACCGCGATCGCGGCGACCACGACCTGCACCAGCAGCTCGGCCCAGTCGATACCGCTCGTCTCGGTCGCGATGCCAACGGCCCGCGCCAGCACCGTACCCAGCAGGGCCGCGCCGATACCGATCAGCAGGTGCAGCCAGATCGGCATGTTCTGCCGGCCCGGGACAACCAGGCGGCCGAGCGCGCCGACGATGAGACCAACAACGATCGCAGTGATGATGCCCCACACGGTGAGCTCCACGGCCACCCTCCTCAAAAGAATGTTCGACACACGATGTGTGCTTCCTGTCGTGACCGCTAAGTGCCCGACCCGCCGAAAACCCAAACCGACTCACCGCGAAGAACAACGCCGGACGTCGATGCCTGATCGGTGCGTCGGTTTACCTGGAAGCACATCCGCGCAGGCAGGAGGCCACTTCGTCGACTCGCTCACCCAACGACAGCGCCAGAAAAATTCTCCGCACCCGGCGGCCACTCCAGAGTCATCGGGCACCAACCGGCACCCCTGACCGGCCGAAAGACCCCGGGCAGAGACGCCGCGCCGGGACGGGCCCACGAAGCCGCCGCCCCGTAGGGCGACCCCCACCCGACCGAAGGGACAGCCCTCGGCCAGGTGCCAACCCGCCACACCGGGGCCCGGCCAGGTGCCAACCCGCCACACCGGCGCACAGCGACGACCACGGGTTTCCAGGGGGAGCCCGCCCGGCGCAGGGATCAAGCCGGACCGCCCGGAGCCGGGTGGGCTCCCCCGGAAACCCCAGCGCAACCAGGGACCGACTACTTCTTTCCGGCGGCCTTGCCGTCGCCCGAGTCGGAGGAGAGGGCGGCGATGAAGGCTTCCTGCGGCACCTCGACGCGGCCGACCATCTTCATCCGCTTCTTGCCTTCCTTCTGCTTCTCCAGCAGCTTGCGCTTACGGCTGATGTCACCGCCGTAGCACTTGGCGAGCACGTCCTTGCGGATCGCCCGAATGGTTTCCCGGGCGATGACCCGACTGCCGATGGCCGCCTGGATGGGCACCTCGAACTGCTGGCGCGGGATCAGCGTACGGAGCTTGGCGGCGATGGTGACGCCGTAGTTGTACGCCTTGTCCTTGTGCACGATGGCGCTGAACGCGTCCACCGGCTCGCCGTGCAGCAGGATGTCCACCTTCACCAGGTCGGAGGCCTGCTCGCCGGAGGGCTCGTAGTCGAGTGAGGCGTAGCCCTTGGTACGGCTCTTCAACTGGTCGAAGAAGTCGTAGATGATCTCCGCGAGGGGCAGCGTGTAGCGCAGCTCCACCCGGTCGGCGGACAGGTAGTCCATGCCCAGCAGGGTGCCGCGGCGGCCCTGGCAGAGTTCCATCACCGCGCCCACGTAGTCGTTGGGCGTCAGCACGGTGGCGCGCACGACCGGCTCGTACACCTCGGCGATCTTGCCGGTGGGGTACTCGCTCGGGTTGGTGACGACGATCTCCTCGCCGTCGTCGGTGATCGCCCGGTAGACGACGTTGGGCGCGGTGGAGATCAGGTCGAGGTTGTACTCGCGCTCCAGCCGCTCCCGGATGATCTCCAGGTGGAGCAGGCCGAGGAAGCCGCAGCGGAAGCCGAAGCCGAGCGCGCCGGAGGTCTCCGGCTCGTAGTCCAGGGCGGCGTCGTTGAGCTTGAGCTTGTCCAACGCCTCACGCAGGTTGGGGTAGTCCGACCCGTCGATCGGGTAGAGGCCGGAGTAGACCATCGGCTTCGGGTCCTTGTAGCCACCCAACGCCTCGGCCGCCGGCCGGCTGTTGATGGTGACGGTGTCACCGACCCGGGACTGCCGGACGTCCTTCACACCGGTGATCAGGTAGCCGACCTCGCCGACGCCGAGCGCCTCGGCCTTGACCATCTCGGGTGAGATGACGCCGATCTCCAGCAGCTCGTGCACCGCGCCGGTGGACATCATCTTGATCCGGTCCCGGGCGCTGATCCGGCCGTCGATGACCCGGACGTACGTGACGACGCCGCGGTAGACGTCGTACACCGAATCGAAGATCATCGCCCGGGCGGGCGCGTCGGCGTCACCGACCGGCGGGATGAACTGCCGGACGATCTCGTCGAGCAGGTACGGGACGCCCTCGCCGGTCTTGCCGGAGACCCGGATGCAGTCGGCCGGGTCGCCGCCGATCAGGTGGGCCAACTCCTCGGCGTACTTCTCCGGCTGGGCGGCCGGCAGGTCGATCTTGTTGAGCACCGGGATGATGCGCAGGTCGTTCTCGAGCGCCAGGTAGAGGTTGGCCAGGGTCTGCGCCTCGATGCCCTGCGCGGCGTCGACAAGCAGCACGGCGCCCTCGCAGGCGGCCAGCGACCGGGACACCTCGTAGGTGAAGTCGACGTGCCCCGGGGTGTCGATCATGTTGAGCACCGCGTGCTCGCCGGCCCGCTCACCCTCGCGGATGGTCCACGGCATGCGGACGGCCTGGCTCTTGATGGTGATGCCGCGCTCGCGCTCGATGTCCATCCGGTCCAGGTACTGGGCGCGCATCTGCCGGGGGTCGACCACGCCGGTGAGCTGCAGCATCCGGTCGGCCAGGGTCGACTTCCCGTGGTCGATGTGGGCGATGATGCCGAAGTTCCGGATGCGACCGGGGTCGGTGGAACCAGGAGCATTCGCGCCGGGATCGAGCTTCGGTGGCACAGCGGTCCGTTCTGGTCGGCTGACGTGAACAGGCCGGCGCGCCGCCGACCCCCTCTATGTTCCCACGCCGCCGGGGTACGCCCGCTGCGCGGGCGACGGATCGGCTCGCGGCCCTCACTCCAGCGGCGGCTCGACGAAGAGCGCGGCGAGTCGCGGCAACCGCCGACGCGCCTCCTCCTCGTCGTCGAAGTCCCAGAAGTCGTTGAGGTCCGGCGTCCGCACCGGGTCGCGGTCCGCCGGCAGTTCGGTGGCGGTGGCCTTGCGGTACGCGTCCCAGGGCACCGACAGCATCTGCTCGGCGGAGAACTCCTCGCCGCTGAGCGAGGCCGCCCGCACCTGGGGCAACTCGGCCAGGGAGTCCGGTTCGGTGACCGCGCGGGCGAAGACCGCCCGTCCCTGGGTCATCAGCCAGCCCCGGAAGTGCTCGAAGCCGTCGGCCGAGGCGCCACCGTTGATCAGGTACGCCGCGCCCCACAGGTCCGCCTTGTGCGAGGCGGCCAGCACCCGCGTCTGGTGCCGGGCGTACCCGACGATGTCCTCCGGGTCGCGCTCGGCGAGCAGCGCGACGGCCCGCGCGGCGACCGGCCCGGGTTCTCCCCCACCGCCGGCCCGAGCCTCGTCGATCAGCTGCCAGAAGTCCTCGGTCCTCATGGGTTGGCAGTCTGGCAGTGTCGCCGCGCGTCGCGCACGTACCCCGGGGCAGCATGGTGTGGTGTCCCCTCCCCCGCTGCCGCCGGTGCCCTACCACGCGAGCGCGCTGCGCCCGTCGTGGCCGACGCTGCCCGCGGCGCTGCGGGCCGCGGTCGCCGACCGGCTCGGCGCGCCGGTGGTCACCGCCCGGGTCGCCGGCGCGGGCTTCACCCGCGGCTTCGCCGCAGTGCTCCAGACGGCCGACGGTGGCCGGGCCTTCGTCAAGGCGGCACCCGCCGCCGAGCAACCGCACCTGGTCGACTGGTACGCCCGAGAGGCCGCGATCCTCGACCGGCTGCCGGCCGACCTGCCGGCGCCCCGCCCCCGGTGGACCCTGTCGGCGGCGGGCTGGTTCGTGCTGTGCACCGATGCCGTCGACGGGCACACCCCGCGCCTGCCCTGGGTGCCCGCCGAGTTGGACGCGACCCTCGCCGGGTACGCGCAGGTCGCCGCCGCCCTGGCCGACCCGCCTGCCGAACTGGCCGCGCTCGGCCTGCCGCACCTGGCCGACCTGGCCCGCTCGGACATCCTCTGGTGGGAGGAGGTCGCCGCCGGGCGCGAGCCGACCCCACCACTGCCCGCGCCGGCGCGGGGCCGGCTGGCCGAGCTGGTGGCGCTGGAGTCCCGTCTCCCCCGGTACGCCGCCGGGGCGACCGGCCTGATCCACGGCGACCTGCGGGTCGACAACGTGCTGATCGACGCGGACGGCCGAGCCTGGTTCTGCGACTGGACCTGGGTCTGCTCCGGGCCGGCCTGGTTCGACCTGGCCGGCCTGCTGCTCACCGCGTACGCCAGCGGCCTGGACGCGGACCGACTCTTCGCCGCGCACCCGGCGGCGGTGGGTGCGCCCCCGGACGCGCTGGACGCCACCCTGGCCGCACTGGCCGGCTACTACCTCACCGGCGCCGCGGCGGCACCCCCGACGGCCTCACCACACCTGCCCGCCCACCAGCGGTGGAGCGGTGAGCAGTCACTCGACTGGCTGTCGCACCGTCAGGGTTGGCGGTGAGCCCTAGCGGGGACCGGGGGCGTAATGTGGTGCCCGACGGGCCGGGTCCGTCCGCACGAGGACCGAGCCGTTTTGGCTCGTCCCGGGCGACCTGGTAACCTGGCTCTTCGCGCAGCGATGACGCATGTTCGTCATCTCGCGCAGAAGCTGACCAACCCGAGCTATCAAGACGAGGCTGTCGCGTGGCGAACATCAAGTCCCAGATCAAGCGCAACCGGCAGAACGAGAAGGCCCGGCTGCGCAACAAGTCGGTCAAGTCGTCGCTGAAGACCGCCGTCCGGAAGTTCCACGAGGCTGCCGAGGCCGGTGACGTCGAGAAGGCCACCGCGCTCATGCTGGACGCCTCTCGCAAGCTGGACAAGGCCGTCAGCAAGGGCGTGATCCACTCCAACCAGGCCGCGAACCGCAAGTCCGCGATCGCGAAGCGCGTGGGTGCGCTCTCCGCCTGACGACTTCACCGTCAGACTGATTCGGAAAGCCCCGGGCCTCGGCCCGGGGCTTCCGTGTGTCCGCAGGCCGGCATCATGTCCGTGGAGCAGCCACCCAACCCGACGGGGTCGGCTCGACCGTGCGGGTCGGGCTCAGCGGGACGGGTCGGCGCGGCGGGTGGGCGCCTGATCGGCGGTGATCACCACGCCGCTGACGCTGTGCGAGATCCACTCCACCTGCGCCCGGCCGACCACCGGCTCCATCTGCCGGCGAAACCGATCCCGTTCCTGCTCGGGCACGAGCGCGGCCGACCGGACCACGATCGCGGCCACCATGTCGTTGAGCTTGACCATCGCCGCCACCACGACGGGCAGCACCAGCACCGCCCACCAGGTCACCAACTCGGCGAGGGCGAGCAGCACGGCCAGCGCGACGGTGCCCTCGAAGAAGAGGAAGCACAGCACGCCACCGGGGTTGACGAACCGCAGGCCCAGGAGTCGGGCGTAGAGCGGCCGGTAGCGCTCCTCGTCGACGGCCAGAGTGGCCCACGCCGGGCGGTTCGTCCCCGTCACCTGATGCCGCCCTGCCGGGCTGCCGCAACCGAGAAGACCGCCCGCTCCAGGGCGTACGCCCGGTCGTCGGAGCCGCCCTTGACGGCGGCGTTGCACTCGGCGGCGACCTGCATGGCTCGGACCAGGCCCTCCGGGGTCCAGCCGCGCCCCTGCCGCTGCGCCCGCTCGATCTTCCAGGCGGGCATGCCGAGGCTGCTGGCGAGCTGATACGGGCTGCCCCGCCCGGCCGACGCCACCCGGGCCACCGTGCGTACCCCGTCGGCCAGGGCATCCGCGATGGGCACCGGGTCGACCCCGACGTGCAGGGCCCAGCGCAGCGCCTCCAGCGCCGCGGGGACGTCACCGACCATTGTGGCGTCGGCCACCGTGAAGCCGGTCACCTCGACCCGACCCCGGTAGTAGCGGCTCACCGTTTCGGCGCTGATCCGCCCGTCGGTGTCGGCGATCAGTTGGGAACAGGCGGCAGCCAGCTCGCGCAGGTCGTTGCCGACCGCCGCGATGAGCACTTCGGCGGCGTCGTCGGTGCATTTTCCACCAGCCCGGCGGATCTCGTCACGGACGAAGGCCACCCGGTCGCGGTGCCCCTTGAGCTTGGCCGCCGGGACGACAGTCGCGCCGGCCGCCCGCAGCCCGTCGGCGAACGCCTTGCCCTTGGCGGCACCCAGGTGCAGCACCAGCAGGTGGACGTCCGGGTCGGGGTTCTTGGCGTATGCCAGCAGCGCGGCGACCAGGTCCTTGCGGGCGTCCTGGCCCGAGCGCAGGACCAACAGGCGTCTCCCGCCGAACAGCGAAGGGCTGAGCATCTCGGCGATCTCACCGACGGTGAGCGCCGAGGCCTGATATTCGCGGACGTCCACCTCGGCGTCGACACTGCGAACCTTCGCGACAGCTTCGGTGACCGCGCGCGTGGCGAGTAACTCCTCGTCACCGAGGACGAGCACAATGGGGGCGAGGTTGGCGGCGGTCACGCCGCCCATATTCGCACGGCCCGCGTCGGGATCGTGCCTGCTCATTCGCTGCTTGGTCGGCGCAGCCCGCACACAGCGCAAATCCAGACATTCATCACAGTTGCCTATTTATTCCGCTTATCACCCGACCGGGCCGCCCCTGGATCGGTGCGGGCCCGCGCGCAAGGTCGCGCAGAAATCCTGAATGCAGGGCCCTCGATCGTCAGGACTGCCGGCCTGGTGGCATTCCCCGGCGGGCGACTGCCAGGCCAGGTCCCGCCCGGACAGCCGCCAGGTCGCCGTCGGTGTCGGTCCGTAACACTCGCGCGCCGCCCCTGCTCAGCCGAGCGAGGAGGCTGGGATTCGGGTGCCCGTACGTGTTCCCGGCGCCCACCGGCACCAGGGCGACGGCCGGCCTTACCGCGTCGAGGAACCCCGGATCCTGGTACGCCGACCCGTGATGGGCGACCTTCAACACGTCGGCCCGTAGGTGCCCCGGCGCTGCCCGCGCCAGCAGCGCGTGCTGCTCCTCGGCCTCCGCGTCACCGGGCAGCAGGATCCGCACCCCGTCCACCGTGGCGCGCAACACAAGTGAGTTGTTGTTCGGGTCGGACCTGGTGCCGGCCAGCGGGTACGGCGGGCCGAGCACCAGCAGGTCGACGCCCCCGATCGGGTGACGCGCACCGGCCACGGTGGTGAGCAGCGCGGACCGCCCGGCGGTCGCCGCCGCCCGGACCAGGTCCCGGCCGCTCTCCGGATCGGTCGAGGACGGGGTCAGCACGGCGCCCACCCGTCGCCCCCGGAACACCCCGGCCACCCCACCCACGTGGTCGGCGTGGAAGTGGCTGACCACCAGCAGCGGCACCTCGCGTACGCCGAGCCGACGCAAGCAACCGTCCACCGCACCCGGCTCCGGCCCGGCGTCGACCACCACCGCCCGACCGGGGGCGACCGGCAACACCACGGCGTCGCCCTGGCCCACCGCGCAGACCACCACCACCCACCCCGGCGGCGGCCAGCCGGCGAACACCAACCGCACCGGAAGCGCGCCGAGCACCGAGGCGACGCCGACGACCGCCACCAGTCGGCGCACGAGGGGGCGACGCACCGCGATCAGCAGTGCGACCGTCACCACGGTCAGCAGCAGCGCCCCGGGCACCCCGCCGGGCCAGGGCAGGGTGCCGCCGGGCAGCCGGGCGCCCTGGCGGGCGATGACCACCAGCCACCAGGCCGGCCAACTCGCCAGCCACGTGAGGAACTCGGCACCCGGCGGCCAGATCGGTGACACCATCGCCGCGAGCACGCCCAGCACGGTCGCGGGCGCGATGGCCGGCACCGCGAGGAGGTTGGCCGGCACCGCGACCAGGCTGACCGTGCCGGAGATGCCGGCGACCACCGGCCCGCAGGCCACCTGCGCGGCCGCCGGCACGGCCAGCGCCTCCGCCAGGCCGGGCGGCACGCCCCGCCGACGCAGCCCGTCCCGCCAGGGTGCGGCGAGCAGCAGCAGGCCACCGGTGGCCAGCACGGAGAGCGCGAACCCGGGATCCCCGGCCAACTCCGGGTCCACCAGCACCAGCACGGTGACGGCGGCGGCCAACGCGGGCAGCGCGGCGCGGGGACGACCGGCGGCAAGCGCGGCGAGCCCGATCGCCCCCATCGTCGCGGCTCGTAAAACGCTCGGTGACGGGCGGACCAGAATGACGAAGCCCACAAGCGCCACCCCACAGAGCCCGACGGCCAGCCACGGACCGGCCCGCCCCCACCGGGCCAGCAACAGCACCGCACCCACCACGATGGCGACGTTGCTCCCCGAGACGGCATTGAGATGTGTCATTCCGGTGGCCTGGAAGTCCTCCTCGACGGAGGGCGGCAGTCGGCTGGTGTCCCCCACGATCAGCCCCGGCAGCAGCCCGCCCGGGTCGTCGGGCAGCGGCGCGCAGGCCCGTTGCAGGCCGGCACGCAGGGTGCCGGCGGCGCGCTGCGGCCAGGAGGACGCGCCGTGCCGCTCGGGCGGGTCGTTGGTGCTGATCACCGCCGCGGTGAGGTCACCACCGCGGGGGGCGCCGAGCCGGCCGTCGGTGGTGACGCGTTGCCCGGGCAGCAGCCCACGCCAGGCCGGGTCGGTGGCAAGCACGAGCAGCCGCACCGACGCGTGCAGTCGCCGACCGTCCGGGCCGGTGAGGCGGATCAGCTCGCTCGGCACCAGCAGCATGCCCGGCCGACCGGCGGAACGGATCGGGCGGGGATCGTCCCGGACCACCACCTCCGCGGTGACCAGAGCGCGCTGCTCGGCCAGGGCACGGATCGGCGGTGCGTCCCGGATGGCGAGCCGGGCCGCGGTGGCCGCCCCCGCGCAGACCACGCCGAGGCCGACCGCGACGGCGATCCAGCCGTAACGGCGCGCGGCGGCCCGCGGACGGCCGAGGTGATCGAGCAGGTGCAGGGTGCCGCACGTGGTCAGGACGGCCGCGACCCCGGCCACCAGCAGAAGCGAGCGGGTGCCGAGATGCAGGCCGGCGAGCGCGGTGAGCCAGGCGGCCACGGCCAGCCCGGCGAGCCGCAGATCCGGTGGCGAGGTCTGGTTGTCGGCACCGCTCACGGAGCCGTCCGGCGGCGACGGGTTGCCACTGGCAGGGTGACGGTTCACACCGTCACCAGGTCCTTGAGCTGCTCGTACCGTGCGTCGCCGATCCCGTCGACCTGACGCAGGTCACCGACGGCCTTGAACCCGCCGTGTCGGTCCCGGTGGTCGAGGATGCGCTGGGCGAGCACCGGCCCGACGCCGGGCAGCGCGTCGAGCTGCGCCAGTGTGGCGCTGTTGAGGTTCAGTGGTCCGGTGTTAGGTGTCGCACCGCCCGCCGCCGGTCCGCCCGGCACCGGCGGCGGCGTCACCCCGACCACGATCAGCTCGCCGTCGGTGACCTTGCGGGCGGGGTTGAGCAGCGCCACGTCGACCCCGGGGAGCGGACCACCGGCCGCCAGCACCGCGTCGGCGAGCCGAGAACCGGCCGGCAACCGCACCAACCCGGGCTTGCGGACCTTGCCGGCGACCGCCACCACCACCTCACCGGAGCCGGACGCGCTGGGGTCGCCCGCCGGAGTGGCCGCTACGGCCTCGCTGCCCAGTGGCGCGACCGGCTCGGCGTGCGGCCGGGACCGCCAGGCCCATCCGGCGGCGGCCAGCACCACCACCGCCGCGACGACAGCCAGCGCCCGCACACCGCGTCGCCCTGGATCGAACGCGCCCGGCCCGGACAGCCGCGGGGCGACCGGGCCTTCCACGGCAAGGGGTACGCCCGCGTCCGGCTCCGCCATCGGCGCCCCGGCCCGGGGTGGCAGCACCCCAGCCAGAGGTACGCCCACGAGCGTTGCCCCTACCGGGGGTGACGACACGTCCAGCGGCGCGTCCGTCAGCCGGCGCAGGCGCTGGCGTACCTCGGTCTCCTCGTCGTGTGACACAGGGCGACGCTATGGCGACGGCGAAGGCGGTGGGGTGTGGCGGCGCCGTCCTGTGGATAACCGACGCCACTGTGGACAACGCCCTGATCAAGCACAGATCTGCTATGCGTCTCGGTGGCAGCCGGGGCATCG
The DNA here is from genome assembly GCF_043197345.1 of Micromonospora sp. NPDC049175. Classification (NCBI taxonomy): domain Bacteria; kingdom Bacillati; phylum Actinomycetota; class Actinomycetes; order Micromonosporales; family Micromonosporaceae; genus Micromonospora; species Micromonospora sp. NPDC049175. Next base: position 65,451 of record NZ_JBICSY010000015.1, read on the forward strand.
GTAGCAGACCAGGAGGTGGGTGCCGGCGAGGCTGCGCCGCCACCGCACGGGGCCACCGAAACCGCTGGCGCGGGGACGGTGGAGCGGCAAGGATCTGACGGCGGAGGTGGGCGGCGTGCGGGCTCCACTGCGGCACATATGGATCGACGGGCGCACCTTTGTGTGGCGGGCGGTGATTCACTGCCTGCCGGGCAGCGGTGACTGCCACCGGGGCATCCGCGTTCGCGTTTGGGGCGCCGGCAAGACCAGCCGAAAACTCGAGGTGGACCTGCTGTCGGTCACCGGGCCCTCGCGGTGGGACGCGTGTGCGACAGACGACAGCTATCCCACGGCCGCCGACGTGCGCGCAGTCATCGGCTATGCGCTGGAGAACGGTTGGCAGCCAGAGCAGCGGGGCGGGACGTTCGTGCTGTCCGAGGGCGAGCATGGTGCCCGGTTCTCGCTGCCGGGTTTCCTGCTGGTCTACCCCGTACGCACGGCCGAGAGCGCGGACCCCACGGCGCAGGTGACCCGCGCCTACGAGGCTCGGCAGGGAGGCTGACCGCCGACGGGTTGCTCCACAGCCCCCAGGGCGCCGGGGTACGCCGTCTCAGTCGGGCATTGCCATTGCGTGGCTCACCGCCAGGCTCAGGAGCCGCTGTCGGTCGGCGTCCGGGTCGAACGCGTCCCGCAGCGAGATGTCCCGGCTGGCCCGGGTGACTGGCTGGTCGAGTGCCGGGACGTCACGGCCGCTTCGGCGGACCAGCACCAGTGCCGTGGACAGATACCCCTCGATCATGGACTTGAGGATGGGGTGGTTTGTCGACAGGTACCGCGCGGTCAGGACGTCGACGAACGCCGCGAAGGTGTCCGGGTCGATCTGGTACTCATCCCGGCCGACATCCGGTGCGACACCCGATGGGCACTCGGCGACCGGCACCATCGCATCGGTCGTTCGGAAGAACAACTGCGCCACGGTGTTGGACGGGTTCCACAGCACCAGATCGCCGACCTGAAAGCATTGACTCACCACACCATGATCGCAGCTGGCATCGTCCAGTTCCCCAGCCGTGTTCCGGGCCGTCCTTACCTAGACTGGCCGCATGCGGCAGGCGCTGAAAGACCTGACCTTCTCCGAGCATTCCGAGTGGTTCGGCATGGGCCCGCTGGCGCTCGCCGTCCTGGCCGGCATCCGCGCGTTCGTGGCCGACGAGCACTTCGCCCGCTGGGCCTGGACCGCCATCGCCGTACTCATGCTGATCGCCTGCGCCGTCCACGTCATCTGGACCAGGAAGAGGCGGTCCTGAGCCCGGTCTGGAGGGCAGCCACAGGCATAGACCGTAGGGCGGGTGGTGCCGGCCCGGTGGACTGCCCACCAAAGCCGGCACCGCTCCTCGACGAGCGGGGTGCGCCGCCGCCGACGTCGGTCGCTACAGGTACGGCCGGGTGATGATCTCGATGGCGTGCCCTGCCGGGTCGAAGAAGTAGAAGCCCCGTCCACCGTGCTCGGTGTTGGTCTCACCCTCGCGCTTCAGTTGCGGGTCCGCCCAGTAGGTGATGCCGCGCCCCTCGACAAACGCCAGGCACCGTACGAACAGTTCGTCGTCGACCAGAAACGCGTAGTGCTGCATCTGGATGTCCACCGGCGGCTCGGCGAACTGAAGCAGCTGCCCCTCGTCCAGTTGCACGTTGGCGAAGGGCCCCCACGAGGGCGCCTCCGGCAACTCGAACAGCTCCCGGTAGAACGCGGCCGACGCGCTCTTGTCCTTGCTGGCGATGATTGTGTGGTTGAACGTGACTGTCATCCGTACCGTCCTCTTGCCGGTCGATCCGTTGACCCGACCGGAGGCCCAGAGCCCTCCGCAGCCACAGCGATGACAAAGCCCCGAGGGCACCGACGCCCCGGATCCCGCACGAGAGACGCGCACATCGCGTCGATCTCGGCGTGGTGGCTGAAGTAGCCAGAACCTCCGGGGGGTAGGCCCATCTGGGGCGCGCACGGAGGCTAACACAGCGCCCCTGACCGGATATTCACCGCTTCTGGAACATCACCGAGGCGACTTCCGCCATAAGCTCGACCGCCCAATCAAGCTGTCGACAGTCGTCGCGTCCTCGGCACTCAAGGCACCCGCCCACCCGCCAGGGACGGTCGTTTGCACGGGTCCAGTGAACATTCAGTACGCGACGAGCCATGAACAGTTGGGTCGCTGCGGATACCGGTTCGTCGATTGGCATGGTCGACGCCTCTCGCGAGATCCGAAGTAGCCCGCCCGGAGGGAACCTCGGGGCGGGCAGACCAGACACCTCGGGAGTGCTGAAGTCCAGGAGCATCCGATCGCTGTCTCACTGTATCCACTGTCTCAGTGTAGTCAAGTTCTCACTATCTCCACTTTGCCGTGTTGTCGCCTTGTCTCGATCGCAACCGGGCTGGAAACATGATCTCTGCTGAAGTCCAGGAGAATCGATCATGCCAACGAGACCGCCGCACTACCGCCGCGTGGCGGACGACATCGAGCAGAAGATCCGCTCGGGCGAATACCCACCGGGCCAACAACTGCCATCGGTGTCCGAGATCGGTGAGCTCTACAACGTGGCACGCTCCACGGCCTACCGGGCCGTCAAGGAGCTGCACGAGCGGGACCTGGTCTACGGTCAGCAGGGGCAAGGCGTCTTCGTCGCCGACAGGTAGATATCCGGTTGGCACGAACGATCCGCCGTCAACGGGCCTCCGGGTCGAGGCCGAGCACGGCTCGTCCCCCGTCCACCGGCAGGACCACCCCGTTGACGAAGCTCGCCGCCGGTGACAGCAGGTACGCGACGGCCTCGGCCACCTCGTCGACCCGCCCGATCCGGCCCACCGGGTGCAGCCGATTCAGCTCGGCGTCGATCCACTCGGCCTGGGTGGGCTCCTGCGCGGCCAGGAATTCGGTGTGCCGTTCGGTGGCGATCGAGCCCAGCGCGACCGCGTTGGCCCGAATGCCGTACTTGCCGTACTCGACGGCCAGCGCCCGGGTCAGCCCCTCCACCGCGGCCTTCGCCGTCGCGTACGGCAGGGCGCCTGACACGGGCCGGCGGGCCTGGTGCGACGAGACGTTGACGATCGCGCCGCCGGCGGCGCGGGCCAGGAACCGGCGGACGGCCACCGCCGCGCCGACCACGGCCGGGCGGAGGTTCAGCCCGATCAGGTCCAGGACCGTGTCGGCCGATGCCGAGTGCAGCGCGGCGTCGCGGAACACCGCCGCGTTGTTCACCCAGCCGGTCAGGGGCGCCGCGCGTTCGGCCAGCTCGGCGGCATGCTCGGCCACCCGTTCGTCGGCGGCGTCGCCGAACACCGCGACGAGTCGGTCGGCGGCCGGGTGCCCGGTCAACCAGTCGGCCGCGTCGGCGTCGCGCTCCAACACGACGACCGTGGCACCGGTCGCCACCAGGCGTTCCACCACGGCCCGGCCGACGCCGCGACCACCGCCGGTCACCACACACGACGTGGGCACCGCTCAGCGCTCCAGTCGGCGGTGGACGACCACGCAGGCCAGCCCCGGGCCGGCGTGCGCGGCGACGACCGCGCCCGCCTCGGAGACGTACGTGTCGTGCAGCCGGTCACCGAGGCGTTCGGTGAGCGCGGTCCGCAGCGCCTCGGCCCGTTGCGGCGCGGCCAGGTGATGCACCCCGAGATCCACATCGTCGTCCCCGGCCGCCTCGACGGCCAGGTCCACGAGCCGGGCCACCCCCCGGCTGGCAGTGCGGACCTTCTCGCGCAGCACGATCGCCCCGTCCGGCATGTGCATGATCGGCTTGACGGACAGGGCCGTGCCGAACAGCGCCTCCGCCGCGTTGATCCGGCCGCCTCGGCGGAGGAACTCCAGCGTGTCGACGTAGAAGAAGACCGTGGTGCGGGCGACCGCGGCGAGCGCCGCGTCGCGTACCCCGGCGAGGTCGACGCCGACCTCGGCGGCGGTGGCGGCCGCGATGGCCGGAAAGCCCAGCCCCATGCCGGCGGACTGGCTGTCCACGACCTCGACCCGGCCGTCCAGGTCGGCCGCGGCCAGGCGGGCGGCCTCAACCGTGCCGGACAGCGCGGCGGAGAGGTGCACCGAGACGATGCCGTCCGCGCCGGCGTCGAGCAGTTGACGGTACGTCCGGGCGAACTGGTCGGGCGCCGGGCGGGAGGTGGTGGCCGTGACCCGCCGGGCGCTCAACGCCACGGTGGCATCGGCCGGCTGGGTTTCCACCCCCTCCAGCCCCTCCGCGCCGTTGAGCACAACCGTCAACGGGACCACCGTCAGCCGGTGCGCCCGCAACAGCTCAGGCGGAAGATAGGCGGTGGAGTCGATGACGACCGCGACGGGCATGCCCGGCACGCTAGCCGATCGAGACCCCCAGCGCCGAAGCGCGAGCGCTCAGATCGCGTCGACGGCGACCGGAGCGGTGACCAGGCCGACGTTGTGCGCCCGCAACTGCCAGCCACGGACGTCCTGGGGACGCCCGATCGCCGGCGCGCGGTCGTCGTGCCGTAGCTCGCTCCAGTGGCAGTTGGCCAGGGAACCGATGGTGCGCAGCACGCCGGTCTCCCAGCCGAGCAGGTGACCGATGCCCTGCCGGGAGCCGCCCCCGTGGGTGGCGATCACCACAGTGCCGCCCGGTGCCGCGTCGGCGGCTTCCCGCAGCGCGGTGCCGACCCGCTCGCCGAGAGCGTGCAGGGGCTCCAGATCCGCACCCGGATCGGGGTCGCCGGCCCGCCAGCGGGCGTACTCCTCGGGGAAACGCTCGGCGACCTCGGTCAGGTGCAGACCCTGCCACTGACCGAAGTGCCGCTCGCGCAGCCTCGCGTCGGTGCGCACCGGAAGCCCCGTCAACGCGGCGAGCGCGGCGGCGGTCTCCACGGCGCGGCTCAGGTCGCTGGCCACGATGGCGTCGGGCCGCAGCGCCGCGAGCAGCGGCGCGGCGGCGCGGGCCTGGTCGCGACCCAGCTCGTTGAGGGGTACGTCGGTCTGCCCCTGGACGCGGTTGGCGGCGTTCCAGTCGGTGTTGCCGTGCCGCCAGACGATCAGTCGGGTCATTCGGCGGCGGCGGACCCGCTGGCGTCGGCCTCGACCAGGTCGCGATCGACGAACGGGATGGTGGGGCAGTCCTTCCAGAGGCGGTCGAGCCCGTAGAACTCGCGCTCCTCGGTGTGCTGGACGTGCACCACGATGTCGACGTAGTCGAGCAGCACCCAACGGCCACCACGCTCGCCCTCGCGCCGCACCGGCTTGGCCTTGTCCGGCAGCTCCAGCAGGCTCTCCTCGATGGCGTCCACGATGGCCAGCACCTGACGCTCGTTGGGGGCAGCGGCGAGCACGAACGCGTCGGTGATGGCGAGCTGGTCGCCGACGTCGATGATCGCGATGTCCTGCGCCTTCTTGTCGGCGGCGGCCTGGGCTGCCGCCATTGCCAGCTCGTGGGCGCGTTCGGAAACTGTCACCGTTCTCCTTCGATCAAGCATGCGATGCTCCAAGCGTCTCATACCCGGCGACGCCCCGACCGCGCAGTTTCGGTCGGTTAGACGCACAAACCGGCCGAAACTCGGCGTGGTCAGCGCTGATAGAGGCTTCGCTTGGCGATGTACTGCACCACACCGTCGGGCACGAGATACCAGACCGGCTCACCTCGGGCCACCCGCGCGCGGCAGTCCGTGGACGAGATGGACATCGCGGGCACCTGGATCAGGCTGACGGTGTCCGCCGGAAGGTGCTTGTCGGTAAGCGGGAAGCCGGGCCGCGTCACCCCGATGAAGTGGGCCAGCTCGAAGATCTCGTCCAGATCCTTCCAGGACAGGATCCGTTGCAGGGCGTCCGCGCCGGTGATGAAGAACAGCTGCACCTTGGGGCCGTACTCGGCCTGGAGGTCGCGCAGGGTGTCGACCGTGTAGGTCGGACCCCTGCGGTCGATGTCGACCCGACTGACCTGGAAGCGAGGGTTGGAGGCGGTGGCGATGACCGTCATCAGGTATCGATCCTCGGCCGGGCTGACCGGTTCGTCAGCCTTCTGCCACGGCTGCCCGGTCGGGACGAAGACCACCTCGTCCAGGCCGAACCGGTCCGCCACCTCACTGGCCGCGACGAGGTGGCCGTGGTGGATCGGGTCGAAGGTGCCACCCATGATGCCGATCCGCCGGATATCTTCCTCCACCCGATGATCGTAGGCCGACCGCCGCGACCGACCACCCCGGCCCGGGCGAGCGCCCCACCCCGGCCGGCGTCGATCACCGCGCGCGGCGATCACGGCACGTGCGGGATCGCGGTGGGCCTACTCGTGTGCATATACTTGCGGACGAGTAATTGGAAGCGAGCGAGTCCGGAGGGCATCGTGCCGAAGCGGCGTAAGGTCAGCAACCTGCTCGCGTTGGCCGTGTTGTCCGCCCTGGTCCAGCGGCCGATGCACCCGTACGAGATCGCCACCGCGCTGCGCGCCTGGGGCAAGGACCAGGACATGGAGTTCAAGTGGGGCTCCTTCTACACGGTGATCCGCAACCTGGACAAGCACCACCTGATCGACGCGGTGGAGAGTGTTCGCGAGGGCCGACGCCCGGAACGCACCGTCTACCGGATCACCGACGCGGGGCGGGCCGAGCTTGTCGACTGGGCCCGCGAGCTGGTCTCCACCCCGATGCCGGAGCATCCCCGCTTCCGGGCGGGGTTGTCCGTTCTCGCCGCCCTGCATCCCGACGAGGCCATCGACCTGCTCCGTCAGCGGCTCGACCTCCTCGACGACGCGCTCCGGCGGGACCGCGAGACGCTCGACGCCCACCTGCGGGAGGTTCCGCGGCTGTTCCTGGTGGAGTCGGAGTACGACCTGGCCCTGCGGGACGCGGAGGCCGCCTGGCTGCGAGGGCTGCTCGCGGAGCTGACCTCGGGCAGCTATCCGGGGCTGGACACCTGGCGGGCCTACCACGAGACCGGCGAGATGCCCGCGGAGCTGACCGAGTTGTCCGAGAGAACCACCGCGCCGAGAGCCAACGCCGAGAGGGCCGACACCTCCAGCACCCCGAAGGCCAACGCCGAGAACGCCGGCGTCGAACCCACCACGCCGAAAGCCAGCAGCCGGGAAGCCGACTGAAGACGGCTCCGGCGGGGTGCGCCAACACCCCGCCGGAGCCCTTACCCCGAACCGATGCCTGGAAGGCACCCGGCCCGAAGCGGCAACCAGAGGATAGCCGGGCTCCCTCCCAGGTCGGTCGCACGCGACCACACACCCCAGGGAGAAGAGCATGACCACGGTACGAACCGCGATCGTCATCGGCGGCGGCATCGCCGGGCCGGTGACGGCCCTCGCGCTGCACCGAGCCGGCATCACCGCCACCGTCTACGAGGCGTACCCCGCCACGGCCAACGGGGCCGGCGGCATCGGTGGCACCCTCGCCCTCGCGCCCAACGGTGTGGCGGCCCTGCGCCTGGTCGGCGCGGACGAGGCGGTGACGGCGACCGCCACCCCGATCACGCGCAGCGTCATGGCGGTCGGTCGACGCCGCATCGACCTGCCCACGCTGGCCGGGGTGCCGCCGCTGCGGGTGGTGCACCGGGCCGAGTTGCACCGGGCGCTGCACGATCGGGCGGTCGCCGAGGGCGTCGGCTTCGCGTACGGCAAACGGCTCGTCGACGCCGAGCAGACCGACAGCGGCGTGACGGCCCGGTTCGAGGACGGCAGCACCGCCACCGCCGACGTGCTGATCGGTGCCGACGGCATCCGGTCGACAGTTCGTGGGCTCATCGACCCGGCCGCGCCCGGCCCCCGGTTCACCGGGCTGCTCAGCTTCGAGGCGGTCGCCCGGCACGAGGTGGACGTCGAGCCGGGCACGATGACGTTCGCGTTCGGGCAACGGGGCTACTACCTGTACTGGCCGGAGCCCGGCGGCGGCACCCGGTGGGGCGCCAACCTGCCGCAGCAGCGGCCGATGAGCCTCGTCGAGGCCCGTGCGGTGCCGGCGCGACAGTGGTGGGAGACGCTGCGTACCAGCTACGGTGACGACGACCCGGGCCGGGAACTCGTGGCGACGAGCGACGCCGACGGGCTCCAGGTGGCCGGCTCGTTGCAGATCATGCCGCCCGTGCCGCACTGGCACCGGGGCCGGATGGTGCTGGTCGGCGACGCGGTGCACGCGCCGTCGAACAGCTCCGGACAGGGTGCCTCGCTGGCCATCGAGAGCGCGGTACAGCTCGCCCGCTGCCTGCGTGACCTGCCGGACGTGGCGGCGGCGTTCGACGCGTACGTGCGGCTGCGCCGGGCCAGGGTGGAGAAGGTCGCCGCCCGCGCGGCCCGGATCAACCACGCCAAGGCGCCGGGGCCGGTCGCCCGGACGCTGATGCCGCTGCTGATGCCGCTGATGGTGCGCACCGTGATGGACCCGGAGAAGACGATCGCCCACGAGCAGCGGTACGTCATCGACTGGGAGGCGCCGGTCACGGCGGAGCTCGCGGCGCGCTGAGCTACGGGTGCGCGGTCGTCCTTGCTGATCGCGGTCGTCCTTGCTGATCGCGGTGGTCCTTGCTGATCGCGGTGGCCCTCGCTGATCAACTCGGGGTCCGGGAAATCGGGGTGTCGAACCGTCCCGGACCCCGCGCTATTCGTGACGTCGAGTGGATCACGCGCAGCGAGGCGCGGCGGCGGCCCCCCATCAGCGGCGCCGCCGCCGGGCCTCACCAGCCTTACGCCGCCGCGGCGGCCACCGCCGTGCGGGCGACAAGCGCGCGGCGCAGGTCGTCGTCGGCGTCGGTGACCACCCGACGCAGGCCGGGGGTCAGGTCGTCGCGGGCCAGCAGCGCCGCGGCCGCCTCCCGGGTCGGCTGCGCCACGGCGTAGTGGGGAAACGCCAGCTTCGCGACCCGGTCGGCCGTCCACGGGGTACGCCGACGCGCGGCCGCCGGCATGTCGGTGAAGTACCGCTCGACGTACGCGGCGGTCAGCTCGGTCTGCTCGGGTTGCCAGAACCCCTCGGCGGTCGCCTCCAGCAGCCGGTTGGACAGCGCGGTGTCGCGCACGATGAGGTCCCAGGCCGCCTTCTTCGCGGCCGGGTCGGGCAGGGCGGCCCGGCAGCCGGCGGCCCGTTGCGCGCCGGTGGAGCTGTTGTCGGCGGCGGCCTCGACGGCGATCTCCTCCTCGCCGGCCGCACCCAGCACCACCAACCGGTGCAGCACCGCCCAGCGCAACTCCGCGTCAACCCGCAGCCCGGCCGGCACGTCCCGGCCGGCGAGCCAGCCGACGAGCAGGTCCGTGTCGGTGGTCGCGGCGATCCATCCCCGGGCGGCAGCCAACTGCAACGACTGCCCCGCCGGCGCGCCGTCGAGCAGCCGCTGGCACGCCCCGGCGACCCGGGCCAGCGCCGCGGACCGGGCCAGCGGATCGAGGTAGCGGTCCACCAACGACCGGCTGAGCGTGAGCACGTCCTCCGCGATGATCACTTCGGTTTCGGCGGGCAGCGCGGCGGCCATCAGGTCGACCAGGCCGGCGACGGGCCGCTCGCCGTCGGTGGCCGCGTCCAGTGCCTCACCCCAGAGGAGCGCGCGGGTGAGCGGGTCGGCCAGGCGGGGCAGCATCAGCGCGACCGCCTCCGCCGACGCCGGGTCCAGGCGCACCTTGGTGTAGGTGAGGTCACCGTCGTTGAGCAGCAACAGCCGGGCCGCCTGCGTGCCGGCCAACGCGCCCAACACCGTCCGACCGCCGTCGACCGCGGGGTCGATGTCGAGGTCGTCGCGCCGCACCGTGCCGTCCGCGGCGTAGCGGCCCACGCCGATGCGGTGCGGGCGCAGCACCGGGTGGGACTCCGGCGCGGTCTGCACCACTGCCACGTCGGTGTAGCGGCCGTCGGCGTCGACGGTGACCTCGGCGCGCAGGGTGTTGACCTGCGGCCGGCGCAACCACACCTCGGCCCAACCGGACAGGTCCCGGCCGCTGGCGGTGGAGAGGCTGACCAGCAGGTCGGCGAGCGTGGCGTTGCCGAAGCGGTGCTCGGCGAAGTGCGCGTTCAGGCCGGCGAGGAACGCCTCGTCGCCGAGCCACGCGACCAGTTGCCGCAGCACGCTGGCGCCCTTGGCGTACGAGATGCCGTCGAAGTTGAGCAGGCCCTCGTCGGCGTCGGCCACCTCCGGCGGGGCGACCGGGTGGGTGGAGGGCCGCTGGTCGGCCGCGTATCCCCAGGCCTTGCGGCGCATGGCGAAGGTCGTCCAGGCCTGGTCGAAGCGGGTCGCCTCGGCGGTGACCCGGGTGCCCAGGTATTCGGCGAAGGACTCGTTCAACCACAGGTCGTCCCACCAGCGCATGGTGACCAGGTCGCCGAACCACATGTGCGCCATCTCGTGGGCGATCGTGGTGGCCCGGAGCTCGCGCTGGGTGTCGGTGACCGCCGAGCGGAACACGTAGTCGTCGCGGAAGGTGACGATGCCGGGGTTTTCCATGGCGCCGGCGTTGAACTCCGGCACGAACGCCTGGTCGTACTTGCCGAACGGGTAGCGCTCGGTGAAGAGCTGGTGGAACCGGTCCAGGCACTGCCGGGTGACGGTGAAGATCTCGTCGGCGTCGGCGTCCAGGTGCTCGGCGAGCGACCGGCGACAGTAGATGCCCAGCGGCACGCCGTCGTGCTCGGCGCGCCGCACGTGGTACGGACCGGCGATCAGCGAGAAGAAGTAGGTGGCCAGCGGCGCGCTGGGGGCGAACTCCCAGCGGCCCGGGGCCGGTGTGGCAGCCACCTCGGCGTTGCCGGAGACCGTCCACTCCGGCGGGGCGGTCACCGACAGGACAACGGGAGCCTTGAGGTCGGGCTGGTCGAACGCGGCGAAGATGCGCTGCACGTTGTCGAGGAAGCTCACCGCGTAGAGGTAGGTCTCGCCGTCGGCCGGATCGACGAAGCGGTGCATCCCCTCGCCCGCGTTGGAGTACGCCATCTCCGCCTCGACGACAAGCGTGTTGTCCGCGGCGAGGTCGGTGAGCGGCAGCCGGTTGTCGGTCAGCAGGCCGGCGTCGAGGTCGCGGTCGTTGAGGCGTACCGCAAGCAGTGTGGCGGGCTTGAGCTCGACGAAGGTCGCGGTGCCGGGAGTCGCCCGGAACCGGATCTCGACATGGGAGCGGAACACCTCCGCGCCTCCGGTCAGGTCGAGGTCCACCTGATAGGACTCGACAGTAATCGCCGCGCCACGCGCGGTCGCCTCTACACGGGTCAGGCTCGGCATCCGCTTATCCTGCCCGATGGGGATCGACACCCGGTCACCACACGACCCTCGGCACTGGAGGAAAGAACAATGGCGCAGCACCCCAAGGGCGACTTCGACCTCTCTCGGGCGGTCTGGCAGCGGGCCGAAGGGGACACCTCCGACAGCGCCGTCGAGGTCGCCTTCGTCGACGACCTGATCGGGATGCGCAACTCGTCCGAGCCCGAGGGGCCGGTGCTGGTCTTCACGCAGGCCGAGTGGGACGCGTTCGTGGCCGGCGCACAGGACGGCGAGTTCGACCTGGACTGATCGCGCCCGCCACCGTGCGGTGGCCGCCGACCCGGGACCGACGCCCCGGGTCGGCGGTCAGCCACGGGCGGGGCCATCGCCGTCGCCCCAACCGAGACCGCCGGGCCCCGGGGCGTGGTGGAAGCCCGGATGGTCGGCCACGTCGACGCAGCGCTCGCCGTCCGGGCCGACCGCACCGCAGAACAGCCGCTCGGCCCGCTGCCAGGCGTCGGCCGGCGACAGGGCCGCCGCGCCGAGCGCCACCTCCGGGCGGAGCAGGGTCAACGCCTCCGCGTACGCCACGGCCAGCTCGCGGGCCTCGACCACGGTGGGCGCGGTGAAGCCCAGGTGCACGGTGAAGAACCGGTGCGGCCGGACGGGCCGCCGAGGAGGCCCGATCAGTGGCCGCCCGTCACGGCCTGCGCCCAGTGCCCCGACCGTGCGCCGCTGCCGCCAGTGCGGCGATGTGTTGTCGCGCATCCGCCCCTCCCCGTGGTTGCCCCACCAGCAGCAAACCAGGTTCCGCCGCTCCTGGGAGGGGCCAGCCGGCGTGCCGTCGGTGCGGGGATTCAGCGGCGGCGAGGGGGGTACCCGCACCCGGCCGGTGGTGACCGGCCGCACCCGCGCGTGAGGAGGCCCGATGGCGACAATGCCTGTCGACCGCAGCCCGGACAGCACCCTCGCCCTGCTCCGCGCCGGCTACCGGTTCATCGGAGCGCGCTGCGAGCGGTACGGCAGCGACGTCTTCCAGACCCGGATCCTGCTCGCCCCGACCATCTGCCTGCGCGGCCGGCCGGCGGCGATGCTGTTCTACGACAACGAACGCTTCCAACGCGCGACAGCGATGCCGCTGCGCGTGCAGCGGACCCTCACCGGGCGGCGGGGCGTGCAGGGGCTGGACGGGCCGGAGCACGCCGACCGCAAGGCCATGTTCATGTCGATCATGACGCCGGCCGCCATCCAGCGCCTCGGTCAGCTCTTCGACGACGAGTGGCGGGCCCGGATCCCCGCGTGGGAGGCCGCCGGGCCGCTGCCGCTCTACGACGAGTTGGGCCGCCTGCTGACAAGCGTCGTCTGCGCCTGGGCCGGGGTGCCGCTGCCCGCGTCGCAGGTCGAGCGACGCGCCGTCGACCTGCACGCGATGATCGAGGGGCCGGCGGTGGTCGGCCCCCGGCACTGGCGAGGACGGCTCGCCCGGCACCGCGCCGAACGCTGGCTCGCCGGCCTGATCGAACGGACCCGGGTCGGGCTCTTCCCGGCGCCACCGGGGAGCGCCCTGGCCGTGATCGCCGAGCACCGGGACCGGCGGGGCCAACTCCTCCCCCGGCGGATCGCGGCGGTGGAGCTGCTCAACGTGCTGCGGCCGGTGGTCGCCGTGGACCAGTACATGGCGTTCGCCGCGCTCGCCCTGCACGACCATCCGGGCTGGCGGGACCGGGTCCGCGACGACGACCAGGCCACCGAGAACTTCGTCCAGGAGGTACGCCGCTACTACCCGTTCTTCCCGATGGCGGCGGCCCGGGTCCGGCACTCCTTCGACTGGCAGGGCCACCACTTTCCCCGGGGCCGGCGGGTGCTGCTCGACCTGTACGGCACCAACCACCACCCGGCCCTCTGGCCGGAACCGGAGCTGTTCCGGCCGGAGCGGTTCGCCGACCGACGCGTGGACCCGTTCGAGCTGATCCCGCAGGGCGGCGGTGACCACTTCGCCGGACACCGGTGCGCGGGCGAGTGGATCACCATCGACCTGATGAAACGGGCGGTCACCAACCTGACCAGCGCCATGCGCTACGACGTGCCCGTCCAGGATCTTGCCCTGGACCTGCACCGGATGCCGGCGCTGCCGCCCCTCGGTCTGACCCTCAGCGACGTTCGGCGCGCCTGACCTCCGCCTCGCCGATCGTTCGACGGTGACCGGCGAGGCGGCGCGCGCAGCGGGTCAGGGGTGCAGGACGCTGCGGAGGCAGCCGTCCTGCTTCTTCTCGAACAGTTCGTAGCCGTGTGCGCCCTGCTCCAGGGAGATCGGGTGGGTGGCCAGGTAACCGGGGTCGATCTCGCCGGCGGCGAGCCGGTCGAGCAGCATCGGGATGTAGCGCTGCGCGTGCATCTGCCCCATCCGCAGCACCAGGGCCTTGTTCATGGCCGCGCCGAGCGGGAACTTGTCGACGAGACCCGCGTACACGCCGACGATGCTCACCGTGCCACCCTTACGGCACGCCATGATCGCCTGGCGGACCGAGGTCGGCCTGTCGGTCTGCGACCGCGTCGCCTGCTTCGCCCGGTCGTACGCGTAGGTCGGCCCGACGTCGTGCGACTCCATGCCGACGGCCTCGATGCAGGCGTCCGGCCCGCGTCCGGCGGTCAGCTCCCGCAGCGCCTCCAGCACGTCGGTCTCGGCGTAGTTGATCGTCTCGACGCCGACCCGCTCGGCGGCGGCGGCGAGCCGGTCCGGGAACCGGTCGATCATGATGACCCGCTCGGCGCCGAGGAGTTGCGCCGACCGGGCCGCCATCTGACCGACGCCCCCGGCACCCCAGACGGCGACCACCTCGCCACCGGTGAGCCCGCAGAAGTCCGCCGCCATCCACCCGGTGGGCATCGCGTCGGAGGCGAACACCACCGAGTCGTCCGGCACCCCGTCGGGCACCCCGAACGCGCCGATGTCGCCGAACGGCACCCGGATGTACTCGGCGTGCGATCCGGAGTAGCCGCCGGCGGCGTGCGAGTAGCCCAGGATGCCGGCCGGCGAGTGCCCCCACAGCTTCTCGGTGAACACCGGCTGGGGGTTGGAGTTGTCGCAGAGCGAGTACTGCTCGGTCCGGCAGTACCAGCAGCCGCCACAGGCGACCACCGAGCCGACCACCACCCGGTCACCGACCTTGTGCTGTCGTACGCCGGGCCCGGTCTCCACGACCTCGCCCATGAACTCGTGGCCGAGGATGTCGCCCTCCCGCATCGCCGGCAGGTACCCGTTGATCAGATGCAGGTCGGAGCCACAGACGCTGCTCGCCCGGACCCGGACGATGATGTCGCCCTCGGCGCGGATCCGGGGCTCCGGCACGTCCCGGACCGCCAGCTTGCCGACGCCTTCCCAGCAGAGTGCCCTCACGCCCGCCCTCCCGTCATCAGCTTCTCCCGGACCTTGTCGGTCGCCTTCTCCTGCCTCGGGCTCCGGCCGGACGGGTCCTCCCGGGTGTCCATCACCTGGCCGCACTCGACAAGCGACTTCACCCGCCGCAGGGTGTCCCGCAGCCCCTGATCGGGGTCGTCGCCGCCGATCAGGCCGAACATCCGGCGTACCGGGCCCGAGCGGTACCGCAGCTCGGCCCGGATCTCGGTGCCCCGGTCCTGGGGGGCGTCGGCCAGCTCGATGCGCCCCTCCTGCGGCACCGGCCCGTCCTCGACCCGCCACCGCAGCGCGCCCGGCCCGTCGACGGTGATCTCCGCGCGCCACTCCGTGTCGCCGCCGGCCCCGTCGCGGGCCACGCACCGCCAGCGCCGGTCGTCGAGCTGCTCCAGGGTGGCCCACCCGGCCAGCGCGCGGTCCAGCCGTTCCCGGTCGGTCCAGAAGCCGATCACCCCGTCGCGGGACCGGTCCACCGTCACCCCGCGACGCACCACGTACCAGCCGTCCTGCCGCTCCGGCTGATGCCGACGCCGTCGGCGGGCCACCGCCCGTCCCACACCGACAGCGGTGACCGCGGCGACGCCGAGCACCGCCCATCTCGTTCCGTTGTGTGTCATCTCGTCTCCTCCATCCGGACGTCCGGGGATGGACAGCTCTTTCCGGCAGCGCTACCCGACGTCCGGCGGTCGAAACGACATCTCCGTTTGATCGGCGGGAATGCGGGCAGGTGCTGCTCGACCACCGGTTCACCACTGTCCTGGCGAGGAGGCACGTCGATGTCCTTGTTCAGCCCACCTGGTGACGCCCGGCGCGCCGCGGGCCGGTGGGGCGTCGACAGCGACCGCGCTGGCGCGTCGCCGGTCCACCTGCCGATGACGTACGTGCTGCCGCTGCGCTGGCACGCCGACACCGGCCTGGCCGAGCTGACCGGCTACCTGCGGTGGCTGGCCGACCGGGTCGAGGTGATCGTGGTCGACGGATCCGCACCGGACCTGTTCGCGCGGCACGCCGACGCCTGGCGAGGGCTGGTCCGACACCTCCCACCCGACGCCACCGCCCGCGGGCTCAACGGCAAGGTGATCGGCGTACGCACCGGAGTGCGCGCGGCGGGCCACGAGCACGTGGTGATCGCGGACGACGACGTCCGGTACGACGAGGCCGGGCTGACCGCCGTGCACCGGCTGCTGGGCCGGGTCGACCTGGTACGACCACAGAACTACTTCGACCCGCTGCCCTGGCACGCCTGGTGGGACACCGGCCGGACGCTGCTCAACCGGGCGCTCGGGGACGACTACCCGGGCACCCTCGCGGTGCGGCGCAGCACCTTCCTCGGCATGGGCGGGTACGACCCGGATGTGCTCTTCGAGAACCTGGAGCTGATCCGTACCGTCCGCGGGTACGGCGGTGTCGAGGCCAGGCCGGCCTGGCTGTACGTCCGCCGCCTGCCGCCGGATGCCGCGCACTTCCGCGGCCAACGGGTCCGTCAGGCGTACGACGATCTGGCCCAGCCGGCTCGCCTGCTGACCGCGCTCGCGGTCCTGCCGGGGCTGGCGGCGGCGGTCGCGTCACGTCGGCCCCGGCTGCTGCTCGGCGCGGCGGCCGGGGTGGTCGTCCTGGCCGAGGCGGGTCGTCGTCGCGCCGGTGGTGACCGGGTGTTTCCGCCGACCACGGCCCTGGCGGCCCCACTCTGGCTGGTGGAGCGCGGTGTGTGCGGCTGGCTGGCGGTAGCCCAGCGGTTCCTGCGCGGCGGCGTCCGCTACGGCGACACCCACATCCGCCGAGCCGCCAACCCCGCCCCGCACCACCCCCTGACCCGCGCGATCTTGCAATTTATGTCGCGACAAGACGGCCCACAATAGGACAAAACCCCGACACAAACTGCAAGATCGACGGGGTTGGGGCGGGGTTGGGGCGGGGTTGGGGGCGACAGCTCGCGGGCACCGGGGTGGTGGCCGCGAGCTGTCGTCGGGGTGCGGCGGGTGGAGTTAGGGGCTTACCTGGTGGCGGGCCTGCTGGGCCTGGTCCTTGACGTCGTGCGCGGCCGACCTGCTGTCGTCCTTGACCGCGTGCACGGCGTCCTGGGCGGTGGACTTCACCGACTGGGCGGCCTGCTGGGCGGGCTCGCGCAACTCCTCCTTGAGCTCGCTTGCCACCTCCCCCAGCTTGTCCTTCACCGCACCGCTGTGCTCGCCGACCCGCTCCTTGAGCTGGGTCGCGGCCTGCTGCTCGCGGCGGGACGCCGGGATCAGCGACGAGGCCAGCCAGCCGACCCCGAACGCGATCAGACCGGCGGCGAGAGGGTTGCCCTGGGACTTCTGCCGGATCACCCGTGGCGCGCTGTGCGCGGCGTCGCTGACGGTGGTCGCCGCCGAGTGCGCGGCGTCGCTGACGCTGGAGGCCGCCGACGAGGCGCGGTCGCCCACCGAGTGGGCCGCCTGGCCGGTGCCGTGGCCGAGGTCAGACGCGGTTCCCATGACCTTGTCCCTCACATTCTGCAGAGCGGAACGGGCCCGCTGCTTGCGGTCGTCGACGATGCGGCTCGGGCTGACCTTGTACGCCAACGCGTCCACATCGGAGCTGAGGCTGTTACGGGTGGCTTCGATCTCCCGGCGGATCTGATCGGGATCGGTGCTCATCGGGTGACTCCCTCCGGGTGCGGCTTGAGCGCGTCGGGGATCCGCTGCACGCTGTCGTTGGTCTGCTTGAGCCCGCGTACGTGCTGGGCGTTCTTCTTCGCCATGGAGTAGAGGACGGCGCCGATCGCGGCCCAGACGACGGCCACGATCAGTGCGGCCAGGCCGGAGTCCATGACGTTGTCCAGGAACTGCCACACGGCGATGGACACGAAGAGCGCCACCATGTAGCCGCCGAAGCCGGCACCGCCGAAGAGCCCGGCGGCCTTGCCCGCCTTCCGGCCCTCCTGACGGATCTCGGCCTTTGCCAGCTCGACCTCCTGGCGCATCAGCGTCGACAGGTCGGTGGTGACCTGACGCATCAGGTCACCCAGCGAGCTGCCCTTCACCTCCGCGGCGGTGTGCGGGGCACCCGCGTCGGGGTGGTATCCGGAGCCCAGGCCGGACCCCTGCGTCGGCGTGGTCATGCCGTCGCCTCCCTTCGGATGACTCGGCGGCTCACGGGCGGGGGGTGCCGCTGGACGGAACGCCCGGCAGCGGGTCGGTCTGCTGCACCGGCGGCAGCGGCTGACCGGTGCCGGAGTGCTCGGGGTAGCCGTCCCGGCTGGGGTCGGCGTAGCCGCCGGGCGTCGGGTCGGCGTAGCCGCCGGGCGTCGGGTCGGTCTGCGTGCCGGGGGTCGGGTCGAGGTAGCCGCCCGGCGGGACGGCGTCCGGCACCGCGCGGGGCGCGGGCGGCGGCGTCGGGATGACGGCGGTCCGCTCCGGGTCGTACGCCCCGGCGCCCCGGTAGGACGAGGACCCGTTGCCGGAGTCGTCACCGGCGGCGGAGACGCTTCGGGTCAGCCGGCCGGCCAACACACCGAGGACCGCCGCGCCGACCAGGAAGGTGCCGGGGTTGCGCCGCGCGTAGCCGCGTACCTCGGTGATCAGGTCGCCGGGCTCGCGCTGCTCCAGCCAGCCGGCGACGCCGTGCACCCGGTCGGCGGCCTGACGGGCCAGCTCGGTCACCGGGCCGGCCTGACCACCCTGCTCGGCCATCGAGCGCATCTCGTCGGCCAGTGAACGCAGCCCGCCGGCGGCCCGACGCTGCTGCTCACCGGCCTGGCTGGCGAGCTGGGTGCGGGCCTCGCCGTACACGTTGCGGGCCTGCCGGGCCGCCTCGCGGCCGACCTCGGTGCCCTGCTCCTTCGCGGTCTGGGCGACCGCGCCGCCAGCCTGCGCGGCCTCGGAGCCGACGTGGCGCACCTGGTCGCGGACGCCGCCGCCGTTCGTCGAAGCCTGACCGTACGTGGAAGACGTAGATGAAGGATCGTAAGACATGATTTCCCTTCCGCTCAGAAAGTCGTCGCGGTTGTGCTGGGGGGATGCGGTGCGTTGCCGCGACCGCTGACCATTCACCTACCCTCGGTTCTGCCTTCCATACTTCTTCGTGCATTTCTCTGCGCGGCCGGCTGGATCGACTTCAAAATGGAGGATCGTCGGGCTGCGTCATGTCGCCGCTGCGGACAGTGCGGTTCGCGAGGGCTCGCAGAGCCACGGAGGGGGCAGCGATGGCACGAGACGTGCGAGGTGGCCGACGGGCGGGTCCACGACCCCGGGTCCAGGTGGCCGCGCTGGTCGTGGCCGGGGTCTTCCTGCTGATCGGTGTTCTCGGCTTCGTCCCCGGCATCACCACCGACTACGGCGAGCTGAGGTTCGCCGGACACCACTCGGACGCGCGACTGCTCGGGCTGTTCCAGGTGTCGATCCTGCACAACGCGGTGCACCTGCTCTACGGGTTGGTCGGCCTGGTGCTGGCCCGCAGCGTCGCCGGCGCCCGCGTGTTCCTGGCCGCCGGCGGGGCGAGCTATCTCGCGCTCTGGCTGTACGGCCTGGGCATCGAGGCTGTCGACGCCGAGAGCGGGGCGAACATCCTGCCGGTGAACGACGCCGACAACTGGCTGCACCTCGCCCTCGGCTTCGGGATGCTCGCGCTCGGACTGCTGCTGTCGAACCAGGCGGGCACCGGCGGGCGTCTGGACAACCCGGCCGATCGGCACTGACCTGGAAATTTGGGGTTTCCCGGGCACGCCGGCCGGGGTAATCGAGCGGCGAAGGAGGTGCGACATGCCTCGTTGGCTACGCGACAACGCCCTGGCCTTCGCCATGCTGGGCGCATTCCTGATCTTCCTGGTGTTGCAGAGCGTCTTCGGCTGGCAGACCCACAACGAGGAGCTGACCGAGTTCGGGGCCGCGCCGCTGAGCTGGCCGGCGTACCTGACGAGTGGGCACTTCGTCGAGTCGGTCTTCGAGAACTGGGAGTCGGAGTTTCTCCAGATGGGCGGGTACGTCCTGCTCACCGCACACCTGGTGCAGCGGGGCTCGGCCGAGTCGAAGCCGGTGGACCAGACCGACCGACCGGAGGACGACGAGCGTCGGGCCACCCCACAGTCACCCTGGCCGGTACGCGCCGGTGGCCTGCCCCTGGTGATCTACCGCAACAGCCTCTCCCTCGCGCTGCTGCTGATCTTCGCCGGGTCGTTCGTCGGCCACCTGTTCGGTGGCACCGCCGCCTACAACAAGGAGCAGGCGCTGCAGAGCGGCGCTCCGCCGATCGGCGTGTGGGAGTTCCTCGGCACCAGCGACTTCTGGTTCCAGTCCATGCAGAACTGGCAGAGCGAGTTCCTCGCCGTCGGAGCGCTGGTCCTGCTGAGCATCGTCCTGCGTCAGCACGCCTCACCCGAGTCGAAGCCGGTGACCGTCGCTCACGCCAGCACCGGGGCGTGAGCGGCGGCACGGCCGTCAGGCCGCGACCGGCAGTCGCTTGGCGAAACAGACGCTGTACGGGTTGCCCACGTACTCGCCGTAGACCGGGATCCGGTCGTAGCCACACGAGGTGTACAGCGCGATCGCGGCCGGCAGGTAGGTGCCCGTCTCCAGGCAGACCACCGACTGCCCCTGCCGGAACGCACACTCCTCGAGTGCGGCGAGCAGTTGACGGGCGATGCCCCGCCCCCGGTAGGCGGGCCGGACGTACATCCGCTTGATCTCGCCGGTTTCGGCGTCGATCGACTGGAGCCCGCCACAGGCGACTGCCCGACCGTTCACCACCGCCGCCAGGTAGCGGACGTCGTCGTGGGGGACGAAGACCTGCCCGTCCAACCCACCATCAGCCGTCAGCAGCTCCCGCTGCTGTGCGATGACCAGGGCGGCGATCTCCGGATCGGTGACGGGCCGTGACTCGATCAGCATCACCCCACGCTAGGACTGGTGGATTTCGCGGAGGTTTCCGGAAATCAACCCAATCACGGAGCGCAACGGACTACTCGGCGTCGCCCTCGTCGGCGTCCTCGTCGTCGTCGGAGGCGTCCGCGCCCACCTCGTCCGCCGACCGCACCCGGCGAGCCTTGCGGGCCGCGAGCCGGTCCGCCGCGGAGAGCCGGTTCGACTTCTCCTCCAGGCGGACGTCGGTGCCCCGGTTGCCGGGTACGAATTCCACGCCGGCGTACAGCGTCGGCTTCCAGTCGAACTCGCGCTCACCGATCCGGACCAGATCACCGGGCTCCGCGCCGGCCTTGGCCAGCTTGTCCTCCACCCCGAGCCGGGCGAGCCGGTCCGCGAGGTAGCCGACCGCCTCGTCGTTGTCGAAGTTGGTCTGCTTGACCCAGCGCTCCGGCCGGACACCGCGAACGGTGAACGAACCGTCCGCCTCGGCGGTGATGGTGAACCCGTCGTCGTCCACCGCGATCGGACGGATCACGATCCGGGTCGGCTCGGCGGGCGGCGCGGCCTTGCGCTCCGCCTCGACCAGCTCGGCCATCGCGTACGTCAGCTCTTTGAGCCCTTCCCGGGTGGCCGCGGAGACCTCGAACACCCGGTAGCCGCGCTCCTCCAGATCCGGGCGGACGATCTCGGCGAGGTCCCGGCCGTCCGGCACGTCGACCTTGTTCACGGCGACCAGTCGCGGGCGGTCGGTCAGCCCGCCGTACTGGCTCAGCTCGGCCTCGATGGCGTCGATGTCGGCGACCGGGTCACGGCCGGGCTCCAGGGTCGCCGAGTCGATGACGTGCACCAGCACGGCGCAGCGCTCGATGTGCCGCAGGAACTCCAGGCCCAGCCCCTTGCCGTTGGCCGCGCCGGGGATCAGACCCGGCACGTCGGCGACGGTGAAGGTGTGGTTGTCCATCCGGACCACGCCGAGGTTGGGCACGAGGGTGGTGAACGGGTAGTCGGCGATCTTCGGCTTCGCGGCGGAGATCACCGAGATCAGCGACGACTTGCCGGCCGACGGGAAGCCCACCAGGCCCACGTCGGCGACGCTCTTCAGCTCCAGCACGATGTCCAGCTGGTCACCGGGCTCCCCCAGCTCGGCGAAGCCGGGGGCCTTGCGCTTGGCGTTGGCCAGCGACGCGTTGCCCCGCCCGCCGCGCCCGCCCCGGGCCACCTCGAAGGTGGTGCCGGCGCCGACCATGTCGGCAAGCACGGTGCCGTCGGTGGTCTGCACCACGGTGCCGTTGGGCACCTTCAGCATCAGGGTGCGGCCGTTGGCGCCGTCCCGGTTCGACCCGGCGCCGCCCTTGCCGTTGTCGGCCTTGACGTGCGGGTGGAAGTGGAAGTCGAGCAGGGTGGTGACCTGCGGGTCGACAACCAGGGACACGCTGCCGCCGTGCCCGCCGTTACCGCCGTCCGGCCCACCGAAGGGCTTGAACTTCTCGCGGTGGATCGAGACACAGCCGTGCCCGCCATCGCCGGCCTGCAGATGCAGAACGACCCGGTCAACGAACGTCGCCACGGCGTCAATCCTTCCAGCGAGGTCCGACCCCGCACTTCGAAAAAAGCTAAGCGGGCCGGGACCCGGAGGTCCGCGGCCCGCTTAGCCGGAGAACTACTGCTGCGGAACGATGCTGACGGTCTTGCGACCGCGCTTGGTGCCGAAGAGGACCGCACCGGCGGACAGCGCGAACAGCGTGTCGTCGCCGCCACGGCCGACCAGGTCACCGGGGTGGAACTTGGTGCCACGCTGCCGGATGATGATCTCACCGGCGCTGACGACCTGACCACCGAAGCGCTTCACGCCGAGTCGCTGGGCCGCGGAGTCACGACCGTTACGCGAGCTGGACGCACCCTTTTTGTGAGCCATTGGAGGACGACCTACTTCCCGCTGGAGATGCCGGTCACCTTGACCTGGGTCAACGGCTGGCGGTGACCCTGGCGCTTGTGGTAGCCGGTCTTGTTCTTGAACTTGTGGATCCGGATCTTCGGGCCCTTGGTGTGCGCGGCGATTTCGCCGGACACCGCGACCTCGGCAAGCTTCGCCGCGTCGGTCACCAGGTCGTCACCGTCGACGAGGAGCACCGCGGTGAGCTTCACCGCGTCACCGGGAGCACCGGTGAGCTTCTCGACCTCGATCACGTCGCCCTCGGCGACCTTGTACTGCTTGCCGCCGGTCTTGACGATCGCGTACATCGGAGGCGGACTCCCTGTCGTTGAGGCTGCTGGCGGTCGTCCCCGCAGCGGCTCGCCGGGTAGCAGTGCACGGCGGCGTGGGCACACGGGAACTCGGCACACCAAAGGTGGGCCGCAGGCAAGAGTACGCCATCGCCGGCCCGGACCCCAAACCGGCCCACCGTGGGGCCTGTTCCACCAGGACCGGCCGGCCTGCGGCGGGCCCGGACGGACCGCCCTGACGAAACAGGCACCGGTCAGCGCGCGCAGAGCTGGTCGAGGCGTTGCTGGAGCCTGTCGAGTTCGGTCTCGTCGATGGACTCGACGTCGGCGCCGAGCGCGGCGACCTCGGTGCCGAGGTCGGTGAGCAGTGTCTTGAGCTGCGGATCGGTTGCCCGCTCCGACTGCTTGCGCAGCTCGCTCCGCCAGCCGGCCAACGCCGCCTCGGCCCGTACGCGGGCGGCCTCGGCCGTCTCGCTGTCCCCGGCGCCCACCGCCGCGACCAACTGGCCCAGCTCGGCCACGTACGTGCGGACGGCTGTGGTGCTGGCCTGCTGGGCGGCGGCACAGACCTCCGTGGCGACGCCCGCGGCGGCACCACTTGCCGACCTGCCGCTGGGCCCGGAGGCCGTGTCACCTGTGGTCACGGCGGCCGGATCGGACCCCACGCCCGTCGGCCGGTCGGCGGAGCAGCCGGCCGCGTCGAAGAGCACTGCGATCAGCGCGGTGACGGCGAGCAGACGACGCATCTTCTTCTCCTGACCAGGGACGGCCGATCCTGGGCCGGAGTGGCCATCACGGCGAAGTCCCTCCCCCGTCACTTTGCCGGGGAAGGGACCTCGTCAAACACTTGGCCGGTCAGGCGGTCAGGGGCGCGTCCGCCGGCGGGCGCCACCCCGGCGTGAACGGCGGCGGCCGGCGCCACCCTCGGTGCTGTCCTCGTCGCCCTCGCCGTCGGCGAGCGCGTCCGGGTCGTCCGCCGCGGCCAGCCGGGCCGACTCCCCCTGCTGACTGTCGGAGATCGCCGGCGCGGCGGCGGTGTCCGCCTCGTAGCGGGACAGGTCGTAACCCATGGTGTCCTGGTAGTCGGCGTCCGGCTCGGCGCTGGAGTCGGTGTCGACGTCGACGACCTCGACCACGGCCCGCTCGGCCGGGGCGTTCTTGCGCGCCCGGCGACGGGACGACGCGGTGCCCTGCTCGGCGGCCGGGGCGGCGGCCACCGACGAGGCGACAGCCTTGACCTTCTCCGCGGCACCGGCAGCACGTGCCTTCTCCGGAACCGGCTCGGTGTGCATGATGACGCCCCGACCCTTGCAGCACTCGCAGGTCTCGCTGAACGCCTCCAGCAGGCCCGCGCCGATCCGCTTACGGGTCATCTGCACCAGACCGAGCGAGGTGATCTCGGTGACCTGGTGCTTGGTGCGGTCCCGGCCGAGGCACTCGGTGAGTCGGCGCAGCACCAGCTCACGGTTCGACTCGAGCACCATGTCGATGAAGTCGATCACCACGATGCCGCCGATGTCGCGCAGCCGGAGCTGGCGGACGATCTCCTCCGCCGCCTCCAGGTTGTTACGGGTGACGGTCTCCTCCAGGTTGCCCCCGGAGCCGGTGTACTTGCCGGTGTTGACGTCCACCACCGTCATCGCCTCGGTGCGGTCGATCACCAGCGAGCCGCCGGAGGGCAGGAAGACCTTGCGGTCCAGGCCCTTGATGATCTGCTCGTCGATCCGGTACTCGGCGAAGACGTCGCTGGTGCCGACGTGCCGGCGTACGCGGTCGACCAGGTCCGGCGAGACGTGCGACAGGTACGACTCGACGACGTCGTACGACTGCTCGCCCTCGATCACCAGCTCGCGGAAGTCCTCGTTGAAAAGGTCCCGGACCACCCGGATGACCAGGTCGGGCTCCCCGTAGAGCAGCGCCGGGGCGCCCCCCTCGGCCGCCTTGGCCTGGATGTCCTCCCACTGCGCCTGCAGCCGCTTGACGTCGCGGGCCAGCTCGTCCTCGCTGGCGCCCTCGGCGGCCGTCCGGACGATCACGCCCGCGCCGTCCGGGACCAGCTTCTTGAGCACGTCCCGCAGCCGCTTGCGCTCGTTGTCCGGCAGCTTGCGGCTGATCCCGGACGCGTTGCCGTTGGGCACGTAGACCAGGTGCCGGCCGGAGAGCGCGATGTGGCTGGTCAGCCGGGCGCCCTTGTGCCCGATCGGGTCCTTGGTGACCTGGACCAGCACCGAGTCGCCAGAGCGCAGCGCCTGCTCGATCGAGCGGGCCCGCCCTTCCAGACCGGAGGTGTCCCAGTTGACCTCGCCGGCGTACAGCACCGCGTTGCGACCGCGGCCGACGTCGACGAACGCCGCCTCCATGCTCGGCAGCACGTTCTGCACCTTGCCCAGGTACACGTTGCCGGCCATGGTGCCGGAGGAGTTGCGGGTGACGTAGTGCTCGACGAGCACCCCGTCCTCCAGGACGGCGATCTGGGTCCGGTCACCGCGCTGGCGGACCGCCATTACCCGGTCGACAGCCTCCCGGCGCGCCAGGAACTCCGACTCGCTGAGAATCGGCGGTCGCGTACGCCGCTGCTCCCGGCCGTCCCGGCGGCGCTGGCGCTTGGCCTCCAGCCGGGTCGAACCGGACACACCCTGCACCTCGTCGACGGTCCGGCGCGGCTCGCGGATCTTGACCACGGTCGGTACGCCGTCGTCGGCGGCACCCTCCGTGTCGCCCGCGCCCCGGCGACGACGACGCCGGCGGCGACGCGTCAGGCCGTCCCCGCCCTCGGTCTCCTCGTCCTCGTCACCCTCGGCCTCGACCTCGGCGGTCTCTTCCTCGTCGGCCTGCGCCGCCTCCTCGGACTCCTCGTCCTCGGCGTCGTCGGCCCCGCCCTTGCCCCGGCCCCGACCTCGGCGACCACGCCGGCGGCGGCGGCGCGCGGCGGCGCTGTCGTCATCGTCATCGTCCGCCTCGGCGGCCTCGTCGGCCTCCTCGGTCGGCTCCTCCTCGGCCTCGATCACCTCGACCGGCTCCACCGGCTCGACCTCGCGACGACCACGCCGACGGCGGCGGGACGGCTCCGCGGCCTCCTCCACCGCCGGTTCCTCGGCGACGGGAGCGGGCTCGACCGGCCGGGTCACCGGCACAGCGTCCGGCTGGGGGGCCATGAACAGCACGGTGGGCGCGGAGAGCGCGGCCCGCCGACGGCGGGTACGCGGCTGCTCCGGCTCGACCTCTGCCGGCTCGATCGGCTCAGCTGTCACACCAGAGACGGCAACACCCGGCGACACCTCGCCGGCGCTGGTCCAGGGCGACCCGGGGGCGGTCGCGCCCGGGATGTCGTTCAGTTCGGCCTCGGCCTCACGCAGGTCGGAGGCCGCCGGTTCCTCGGCGACGACCGGCTCCTCGGCCAACTCCTCGACGGGCGGCTCCTCGGCGACCGGTTCCTCGACCGCGGGCGGCTCCTCGACGGCCGCCGGGGTGGCCTTCTTGCGCCGGGTACGGGTCACCTTGACCGGCGGAACCACGTCGGCCGGTGCCCCCTCCGCGGAGGACGCGACAAGCGGCTCCTCGGCGGTGGTCTCGACCGGAGTGGCCTTGCGCCGGCGCCGGGGGGTTTTGGGCGCGACGTCCTGGTCGCCGGAGATCGGGGCGAAGACCTCCGCCTGCGGCGACTCGGCACTGGCGGCCTCGCTGGTGGACGCCTCGGCCGGCGCGTCGGTCTGCTCCGGCTGGCTGAGCGGGGCGGCGCGACGCCGGGTCGCCCGGGTGCGTCGTACCGGCGCGGCGGGCTCGGCGCTCTCCGCGCCGTCCGGCTCCACCGAAGCCGAACCGACGGCCGTGGTGGGGGTCGCGACGGCGGCGCCGTCGGCCGTGGTGCTCTGGTCGGCGGTTTCCCCGGCCGGCTGTGAACCGGTCCGTTCGCCGCCCTCGGGCTCGTTCTCGAGCATGGACGTTCTCCAGTTCTGGCTACCCCGGGCGCGGGTGAGCGCTGCCACGCAGGGTCGCCGCAAAAGTGTTTCCGCCGGGCGCGCGTGGTGCGCGACCGCCGAAGTCTGCCTGCCAGAGCACGGACCGTCGGTCAGTGCCCAACGATGGCTGCCCCGTCGCGATCCGCATCCAACGGATCCACGATCGCACCCTGCGCGGTCAACGTGCCCTGAGCCAGCCGGGTCACCCTCGGCGAAACCGGCGGCTCCAGGTCGGCCACCACGCGGAGGCCGGAAAGGACGTCATCGGGCCGTACGGACGGGGTGACCTGCCGCACGACCAGTTCGAGTATCGCACACGGTACGGCCGGCACCCCGGAAGGCGTCGGCGTTGGCGTGAGGACATCGACAGATATCACCGCGGCACGGGCGTCGAAGGTGCGTCGGCCCTGCTTGGTCATCCGCTCCACCAGCACCTCGTCCGCCGCGAGGAAGGCGTCCACCGCGGCGCGGAGCACCTCGGTCTCGACCTCGGGCAACTCGATGTGCCAGTGCGACGCCTCGATCCGGTCCGGGAGGTTGCCCCCCTCGGCGACCACGGCGTCCAGAACGTCCAGCCCCGGCGAGAGCGCGGCGTCCAACGCGGCCCGCAACTGCTCCGGGTCGACAGCCGCCTGGAGAGCGATTTCCAGGTACTCCGCCTCACTCGCCACCCCGGTGGGCGCGGCGCTGGCGTAGGAGATCTTCGGGTGCGGGTGGAAACCCTGGGAGAAGGCGACCGGCACGGCGGCCCGGCGCAGCGCGCGCTCGAACGCCCGGGCGAAGTCCCGGTGCGAGGTGAACCGCAGCGGCCCGCGCTTGGCGTACCTGATGCGGACGCGCTGGACGACCGGTGCCTGGCCGCCCTCGGGTTGAGGCTTCTTGGCGATCGTGGGCTCCTCGGGTGTACCTGCGTGTCCGACCATCCTGGCGCAGGGCCCGTGACGGCACGCAGCCGGGGCGGTCGTCCGGCACTGACGAACCGGTGCAAACCAGTCGACACCACCGTGACCACCTGCCGGAACGCCGATGGCCGGCCGGGCGACCCGAAGGTCATCCGGCCGGCCACCATGATCAGGAGCTGTTACCGCTCCCCGGTGGGGGCGGCGGTGGCGCCCCTCCCGGCGGGCCGTAACCCGGCGGCGCGTAGCCGGACGGTGGGGGGTAACCACCGCTGGACGGGGCGTACCCCGCAGGTGGTGGATAACCGGACGGCGGTGCGTAACCGGCGCCGGGTGGGGGGTAACCAGCGCCCGGCGGCGCGTACCCGCCGGGGGGCTCCTGGTCGAGCAGGTGGTCCGGCACGTTGGCCGCCAGGGCCGCCTCGCGACGGTACCGACGTCGGTTCCAGATCAGGAACACCACCAGACCCAGCAGCAGCGCCAGCACCACCGCGACGCCGATGACGACCACCATCACCTGCTGGTCGGTGGGGCCGCCACGGTCGCCGTGCTGGGTGACGTCGAACTCCTCGGTCGCGTCCCCGGTCGGCGCGGGCGCCGGCTGGGCGGGCGCCGTCTGCGCGGGTGCCGCGGCCGGGTCGAGCAGCGGGTTGGCGGCGACCGGCGGCACGTTCGCGCTCAGTGCGGTCACCGGGTCGATCAGGCCGAAGCCGTACTGCGGGTCGCGGCCGGCGGGACCGGCGTCCCGGGCCGTGCGGATGATCCGGTTGATCACGTTGGCGGCGTCGAGGTTCGGGTACTTCGAGCGGATCAACGCGGCGATGCCGGAGACGATCGCGGCCGAGTCGGAGGTGCCGTCACCCCAGCCGTAGCCCTTGTCCCGGCCGACGTTGTAGATGTCATCGCCAGGTGCGGCGACCACGGCCTCGGGACCCTGGACCGACCCGGACCAGAACTTGCCGCCCCGGGTCGTCCCGGTCACGGCGATCACGCCAGGAACGCTGGCGGGAGCCTCGACCTTGACGCTGCCGTTGGCGATGTTACCGGCGGCGACCACCACGACGACGTCGTGCTCCCAGGCGTACTGGATGGCACTGACCTCTTCGGGGCTGACGGCCGACGGCTTGCCCAGTGAAATGTTGATCACCTTGGCGCCACCGTCGACGGCCATCCGGATGCCGCGGCTGACCAGCGCGTCGTTGTAAGGCGCGTCATCCTCTGCAGAGTCGTCCAGCCTGATGGGCAGGATCTTCGCGCCGGGAGCAATGCCGTCCACGCCGTCGGGGCCGGCGTTCGTCGCCGCGATGATGCCGGCCATGTGCGTGCCGTGCCCCTGCGCGTCGACCCGTCCGTCTCCGCTGCCGCCGTCGCTGCGGCCGCCGGGAAGCACCTGGCCCTTCAGGTCCGGATGGTTGGCGTCGACGCCGCTGTCGATCACGGCCACGACCACACCGCGCCCGGTGGACAGCTGGTGCGCCTGCTCCATCCGGAGCTCGTCCACATACCACTGCTCGGCTCGCCGAGGTGCCGCCGCCGCCGGCTGGGCGGCCCCCAGCACCAGGAGCCCCACCAGCAGGCAGGCCGTGACCGGCCGGAGCGCTCCGACGTTCAGTGTCATCCGTCCGTCCTCATCGCAGGATGCCCGGGGTCGCCCCGTCACCAGGACCCCACGGATCGTCGTCCTCAGTCAACCACGACGAGTGCTCCGAACCCGTGCCACCACCGCCGTGCCCGGCACCGCCCGCGCCGCCCATCATGCCGCCCATCCCGGCGCCGCCCATCCCGGCGCCGCCACGCGCGCCGCCCGCCAGGCCGGCGCCGCCCGCACCGGCGGCGGTGCGCAACGCGTTCGCCGCGCTCGTCATCGGCGGCACCTTGCCGTTACCGCCACCCACCATGCCGGGGATGCCGCCCATGCTGCCCACGCCGGCGCCGCCCAGGCCACCGCCACCGGACCCGATGCCACCGCCCGCGCCAACGCCGCCACCGAAACCACCGCCGGCCCCACCGAGGCTGGCGCCACCGAGGCCGCCACCCGCGCCGCCGTATCCGGCGCCAAGGCCGCTGGGCGCGGCGCCGGCCAGACCGGTGCTGTAGCCGTCGTCGACACCCGGATATCCCGAACCGGTGGGCGGAGGGGTGAACGCGCCGGAGCCGCCGCCGGTGGAGGAGCCGTCGCCGAATCCGCTTGTCGGGGGCGGGGAGAACGGGCCGCCGACCGACGTCGGCCCACCGCTCAAGTCGGCGCCGCCGCCGGGCAACCGGCTGCCGATGTCCGGGCCGCCGCCGATGCCGCCGCCACCGCCACCGCCACCGCCACCGCCACCGCCGCCGATGTCAGGTCGGCCCTTCGGCGGCACCCGATCGTCAGGTCGGTAGTCGTCCTGATAGCGCCCCGGATCGCCCACCTGAAGCTTCGGACGCTCGGTGTAGACCGCCTGGGGCAGCGGCGACATCGCGGTGTTGGCCGCCTGCTGGTTGTCCCGGTACCAGTTGTCGAGGTGGTCCTTGGTGTCCCACCAACCACCCCGCTTCTGGTCACCCGCCTGGCCGTCGACCTTCATGGTCGCCTCCAGGTCGTCGGCCTTGTCGCGGAACGCGCCGTCGGCGTACGACCCGGGGTTGCTCTGGTAGTCCTTCCGCAGCGCGGCGAGGAAGCCCGACGCGCTCTCGCCGTCGCGGGCGTCGTCGAGCTCGGTGCCGTTGGGCAGGCTCCACTCGTTGATGCCGAAGTCGTCGCCCAGGGGGACCGGGATCGAGGCGACCGCCGCGCGGATGTCCTGCTCGATCCGCCCCAGCGCGCCGCTGACGTTCGTCGCGTCGGTGATCAGATCCTCGACCTGCTTACCGATCTCGCCCAGGTGCTCGCGATAGGCGTCGCCGCCGCTGCCCTTCCAACCGGCGAGCATGCCGGGCAGGCCGCCGACGTGCGGGCGCTCCTGGCCGGTCGCGATCGGGCCGACGAACGAACGGCCGACCAGCGCGTCCCGCAGCTGCGTCAGGCCGGAGGAGATGTTTCCCCACCCCTGCCCGACCGAACCGACCGTCTCCGGGTCGGCGGAAAGCGTCACCTCGCGGACGCACCGCTCCCAGGTTCCTCCAGCCATGACGTCCCCCTCAGGCCGTGTACGGGTAGGTGGGCTGGCCGCCGGCAGGGGGCGGCGGAGCCGCCGACTCGAGCAGCCGCTCGATCTCCTTGCCGTTGGCGGCGTTGCGCGCCTCGGAGTCCCGGAACGCCTTGGCGATCTCCTCGGTGCCCTGCTTGAGCGCGGCGAGTTTCTGGGAGAGCGTCTGGAGGTGCAGCTCCATGTTGCTCGTGGACTTGGTCAGCGCCTGCCACTGCATGCGGGCGTCCTCGTACGCGCCGAAGGGAGTGCCGCCCGGGACCGTCTGGGCGCTGTTGCTGTCGCCCTTCATCCGTTCCTTGACGCGCTCCATCTCATAACTGATGGTGTCGTCGACGTACTGCTTCAGTCGATCGACGTACGCCGCGGCGGCGTCCAGATCCTCGACGCTCACCTGTAGATCGCCGGTGTTCGGCGGCGGGATGGTCCCCATTGAGCTTCCTCCCCCGTTCCCGACCCGCCGGGTCGGTCCATGTCAGACGCAGCGTATCGAGTCTGACCATGTCGGGGCAGCCCCGGTCGCCGCCACGTCGCGCCGGCTTTCGTCGATGGCGAGGCGGGCCCGGCCGTGGCGCGCCGTGCGGCCCGACAAATGCCGACGGGCCCGCGCGAACGCGGGCCCGTCGGGTGACGTGTCGAGTGTGGAGAGTGGTGGGTCACCGCCGCCGGCGCTGCCCACGGCGGGTCGGTCAGGCCGGGTGCTCGCCGGCCGGGACCTTCATGCCGTTGCCGCCCAGCGGGGTGAGTGGCAGCAGCTTCTTGCCCGTCGGGCCGATCTGGATCTCGGTGTCCATCGACGGGCAGACGCCGCAGTCGAAGCAGGGCGTCCACCGGCAGTCGTCCTGCTCGAACTCGCTGAACGAGTCCTGCCAGTCCTGCCAGAGCCAGTCCTTGTCCAGGCCCGAGTCGAGGTGGTCCCAGGGCAGGACCTCCAGCTCCTCGCGCTGCCGGGTGGTGTACCAGTCGAGGTCCACCCCGAACGCGGGCAGCGTCTCGGCCGCCGCGTCCACCCAGCGCTGGTACGAGAAGTGCTCGCTCCACCCGTCGAACCGGCCGCCGTTCTCCCAGACCTTGCGGATCACCGAGCCGACCCGGCGGTCACCACGGGAGAGCAGCCCTTCGATGAGCGACGGCTCGCCGTCGTGGTAGCGGTAGCCGATGGCCCGACCCAGCGAGCGGTCGGAGTTGATGGCCTGCTTGAGGATCTTGAGCCGGTGGTCGATGACCTCCGGACGGTCCATCGCGGCCCACTGGAACGGGGTGTGCGGCTTCGGTACGAACCCGCCGATGGAGACCGTGCAGCGGATGTCCTTGGAGCCGGTCGCGGCCCGACCGGCCCGGATCACCTCGTGCGCCATTTCGGCGATCTCGAGGACGTCCTCGTCGGTCTCGGTGGGCAGGCCGCACATGAAGTAGAGCTTCACCTGCCGCCAGCCGTTGGTGTACGCGGTGACGACCGTACGGATCAGGTCTTCCTTCGTCACCATCTTGTTGATGACCTTGCGGATCCGCTCCGACCCGCCCTCCGGGGCGAAGGTCAGGCCGGTCCGCCGCCCGTTGCGGGACAACTCCTGCGCGAGGTCGATGTTGAAGGCGTCGACACGTGTCGAGGGCAGCGACAGCGAGACGTTCGTGCCCGCGTACTGCTCGGCGAGGCCCGAGCACATGTCGCCGATCTCGGAGTGGTCCGCCGAGGAGAGCGACAGCAGGCCGACCTCGTTGAAGCCGGAGAACTCCAGGCCCTCGCGGACCATCTGAGCGACAGTGGTGATCGACCGCTCCCGCACCGGCCGGGTGATCATCCCAGCCTGGCAGAACCGGCAGCCCCGGGTGCAGCCCCGGAAGATCTCCACCGCGTACCGCTCGTGCACCGTCTCGGCCAGCGGGACGAGGGGCTTCTTCGGGTACGGCCAGGCGTCCAGGTCCATCGTCGTGCGCTTGTGCACCCGGAACGGCACGTCCGCCCGGTTCGGCACGACCCGCTGGATCCGCCCGTCGGGGAGGTAGTCGACGTCGTAGAAGCGCGGCACGTAGACGCTCTCGGTGCGCGCCAGCCGCAGCAGCAGCTCGTCGCGGCCCCCCGGGGAACCCTCGGCCTTCCACTCCCGGACGATCGCGGTGATCTCCAGAACCGCTTCCTCGCCGTCGCCGAGCACCGCGGCGTCGATGAAGTCGGCGATCGGCTCCGGGTTGAACGCGGCGTGCCCGCCGGCCACGATCACCGGGTCGGCGTCGGTGCGGTCGGCGGCCAGCATCGGGATGCCGGCCAGGTCGATCGCGGTGAGCATGTTGGTGTAGCCCAGCTCGGTCGAGAAGGAGATGCCGAACACGTCGAAGTCGCGCACCGCCCGGTGCGCGTCGACGGTGAACTGCGGCACGCCGTGCGTGCGCATCAGCGTCTCCAGGTCCGGCCAGACCGCGTACGTCCGCTCGGCGAGGGTGTCGGGCAGCTCGTTGAGCACCTCGTAGAGGATCTGCACGCCCTGGTTGGGCAGGCCCACCTCGTACGCGTCGGGATACATCAGCGCCCAGCGCACGGCCGCCGCGGCCCAGTCCTTGGTCACCGCGCCCAGCTCGCCCCCCACGTACTGGATGGGCTTGGAAACCTGGGGCAGCAGCGGCTCGAGCTGGGACCAGACGGACGGCTCCAGGTCACGACTCGGCGTCGGAGACGCCGAGCTGGAGTCGTCGCGAGAGGTGGTCGCGGCCGCGCGCGGCGTCGTGGACGGGGCACTCATGATGCCCAAGGGTACGCGCCCGCCTGGCGGTGGCGACGCGGTACTAACCTCGGACCGGCGCGAGAGGAGATTGCCGCGATGCCCGAGCCCCAGCCGGGAGCACGGCCGGCCGACGGGAGCACCCCGGGCGTGGAGCCGGACCGGGATCCGGCGGCCGCCGATCAGCCGGCCTCCCCACCCGTACCGTCGGACCAGCCGGCACCGCCGGACCAACCCGCACCACCGGACCAGCCGGAACCGGCGGACCAACCCGCACCGGACCAGCCGGGACCACCGGAGCAACCGGCAACACCGGACCAACCGGCACCGCCGGACCAACCGGCACCGCCGGACCAACCCGCACCGCCGGACCAACCGGATCAACCGGGACCGCCCGTACCGCCGGACCAGCCACCACCGCCGGACCGGCCGGAACCTAAGGACCGGTCCGAACCACCGACGCAGCCCCAGTCCCCGGATCAGCCCGCGGCCTCGGGCCGGTCCGAGCCCGCCACCACCCCGGAGGCCCCCGCGCCCAGGTGGACCGGCTCGGCGCCGGTGCCGCCCCCGCTGCCGCGCCGACCGGTGTGGGGCGAGTCGGCCGAGCCGACCCCGCCGGCGCCCCTGCCGATGGGGCCGCCGGAGCACCAGACGCCTGTCGACCCGTGGGCCGGCGTGGACACCGGCGGCTGGGACCTACCCTCCGCCGAGCTGCCGCCGTTTCCCTCACTACCGCCGACGATGCCGCATCCGACGCCGCCGGCGACCCGGCAGTGGCCCAGCAGCCCGCCCGCCCGATCGGTCGGGTCGCACCCGGTCTCTCCGGCGGCCGCCCCGAGACCACCGCAGGCCACCGGGCCCAGGATGCCGACCCGGCCGATGGCGCCGCCCGCGCCGCCGCCCGCGCCGCCCGCGGTGCCGAAGCAGCGCCGGGGCAAGCGGTCCGCCGCGCCGCCCGTGGCGCCACCGGCGGGGCCGCCGCCGGGCTGGCAGGCCCCCAGGGGGTCCACGCCGGTCCGCCGCCGTCGTCGTCGCTGGCCCTGGCTGCTGCTGCTCACCCTGGCCTGCTGTTGCGGCTGCCCCGCCTACTACGGGTTCCCGATCTCCGCCCAGTACCCGGTGCAGGCCGCGCTGCCCGCCCAGGTGGACGATCTGAAGCTGCGTCAGGACAGCCGCAGCACGGAGACCGCCCGGCAGTTGGAGAACGAGGTACGCAGCGAGCACCTGCTGGCCGAGGGCACCTTCGCCGGTGTCTACTCCACCTCGGGCGGCAAGCAGGTGACGGTCTTCGGCGGCACGGGTTTCCGGTTCAGCCCGGAGTCGGACGCGGAGGCCGAGATCAGCCGGCTCACCGCTCGTTACAGCCTGGAGACCCCGCAGAGCGTGGACACCGGCGTGCGGGGCCGGCACGAGCGATGCGCGGTCGGCCAGTCCGATGGCGGTGACGTGGTGGTCTGCACCTCTGTCGACTACGGCAGCATCGCCACCGCGGTGTTCACCCGGCTCTCCGTCGCCGACAGCGCCGCCCTGCTGGCCACCCTGCGCGCCCAGATCATCCAGCCCAAGGCCTGAACCCCGACCACCCAGCGTCGATCAGGAAGGCGCCCGCCGCACGAAGGCGGTGGACTTCCTGATCGACCGGGTGGGGGTCAGGTCTCGCGGGTGGGGTCCGGGTGGACGCGCGGCGGGGCGTAACGGGGGACGTACTCCTGGCCGGTGAGCTTCTGGATCTCGCTCATCATCTCGTCGGTCATCTGCCGCAGCGAGGTGCGGTCCGTCGGCCGTCCGGTCAGGTCGATCGGCTTGCCGAACCGAATGATGATCTCGGCAGCGCCGGGGCGGGGCACCCGGGCGCCGATGGGCTGCGCCTTGTCCGTGCCGATCATGCCGACCGGGATGATCGGGACACCCGTCGAGGTCGCCAACCGAACCGTGCCGGTCCGCCCCCGGTAGAGCCGGCCGTCCGGCGAGCGGGTGCCCTCCGGGTAGACCACCACCAGGTCGCCGTTCTTGAGCACCGGGATCGCCGCGTCGAACGCGGACAGCGCGGCCCGGCCGCCGCCCCGCTCCACCGGGATGGCGCCCAGGCCGGTGAGCACGAACTTGGAGATCGCACCCTTCACACCGGCGCCCTTGAAATACTCCGACTTCGCCCAGAACGCCAGGTGCCGGGGCACGACAGTGCCGAGGAACAGCTCGTCGGCCACCGACAGGTGGTTGCCGGCGAAGATCGCCCCGCCGCTCTTCGGCACGTTTTCCAGCCCCTCGACGGTCGGGCGGAACGCCAACCGCAGCGTGGGCCCCACGGCGAGCTTGCCGATGGTGTAGAGCAGGGGCACTGGTCCTCCGGCTGATCAGGTGCGAACAGGCGGTGTCACGGTAGCGGACGCCTCCACACCCCGCGGACGGAGGTGGTGAGGCGTCCGCAGCCGCATCTACGACCTGCGGACGGAGACCGTCACCCGGTCACCGTCGCCGACCTCGCCGGCGAAGCCGTCGACCCCCTCGGCGAAGTCCACCGAGTCGGCCAGCACCTCCCCGGACACGAAGTCGAGGTAACCGGCCACCGCCGCGCGTACCTCGTCGGAGGCCGACACCGACACCACGATCCGGTCCGACACGTCCAGGTCGGCGTCGCGGCGCGCCTGCTGCACGACACGCACCACGTCGCGGGCCAGCCCCTCGGCGGCCAACTCCGGAGTGACCTCGGTGTCCAGCACCACCACACCCTCACCGCCGGGCAGTGGCGCGGAGTTCTC
Organism: Micromonospora sp. NPDC049175; assembly: GCF_043197345.1. NCBI lineage: Bacteria > Bacillati > Actinomycetota > Actinomycetes > Micromonosporales > Micromonosporaceae > Micromonospora > Micromonospora sp. NPDC049175. The sequence goes on from NZ_JBICSY010000015.1 coordinate 101,541, forward strand.
GGCGTCGGCGGCGACCAGGCGCAGCTCGTACTCACCCTCGGCGAGGGTGACACCGGCGGCCACCGGGGCGCCGTCGACGAGCTCCCAGTCGCCCGCCTTGACCGCCTTGATCACCTGCTGGACCTGCTTGCCGACCCGCGGACCGAGCGCCCGGGGCACCACCGTCAACACCTGCTCGCAGTACGCGGACAGCTCCGCGCTGAACTCCACCGCCTTGACGTTGACCTCGTCGGTGACCAGGTCGGCGAACGGGCGCAACTGCTCCGCCGCCGGCGAGGCCACGGTCAGCTTGGACAGCGGCAGCCGCACCCGCAGCCCCTTTGCCTTGCGCAGCGACAGCGCCGCCGAGGCGACCGCCCGGGTGGCGTCCATCGCGGCGACCAGGTCGTGGTCGGCCGGGAACTCGGTCGCCTCCGGCCAGTCGGTCAGGTGCACCGACCGCTCACCGGTCAGCCCACGCCAGATCTCCTCCGCGGTCAGCGGCGCGAGCGGCGCCACCACCCGGCAGAGCGTCTCCAGCACCGTCCAGAGCGTGTCGAAGGCGTTGACGTCGCCGGACCAGAACCGGTCCCGGGAGCGGCGCACGTACCAGTTGGTCAGCGCGTCCAGGTAGGACCGGACGGTGGCGCAGGCGCCGGAGATGTCGTACGCGTCCATCTGCGCGCCGACCGTGGCGACCAGCTCGTTCGTCTTCGCCAGCACGTACCTGTCGAGCAGGTGCGTCGAGTCGGTGCGCCGGCGCGCCTGGTGCCCGTCCGCGTTGGCGTAGAGCGTGAAGAAGTACCAGACGTTCCACAGCGGCAGCAGCACCTGGCGGACGGCGTCGCGGATGCCCGCCTCGGTGACCGCCATGTCGCCGCCGCGCAACACCGGCGAGGACATCAGCATCCACCGCATGGCGTCCGAGCCGTACGCGTCGAAGACGTGGTAGACGTCCGGATAGTTGCGCAGGCTCTTGGACATCTTGCGCCCGTCCGAGCCGAGCAGGATGCCGTGGCTCAGGCAGTTGCGGAACGCCGGGCGGTCGAACAGCGCGGTGGCCAGCACGTGCATGGTGTAGAACCAGCCGCGGGTCTGCCCGATGTACTCGACGATGAAGTCACCCGGGTAGTGGTGCTCGAACCAGTCCGCGTTTTCGAACGGGTAGTGCACCTGGGCGAACGGCATCGACCCGGACTCGAACCAGCAGTCCAGCACCTCCGGCACCCGGCGCATCATCGACCGACCGGTCGGGTCGTCCGGGTTGGGGCGGACCAGGTCGTCCACCGCCGGTCGGTGCAGGTCGGTGAGGCGTACGCCGAAGTCCCGCTCGATGTCGGCGAGCGAGCCGTAGACGTCCAGGCGCGGGTAGTTCGGGTCGTCGGACTTCCACGCCGGGATCGGCGAGCCCCAGAACCGGTTCCGGCTGATCGACCAGTCCCGGGCGTTGGCCAGCCACTTGCCGAACGAGCCGTCCTTGATGTGGCCGGGCGTCCAGTTGATCTCCTGGTTCAGCTCGACCATCCGGTCCCGGAACTGCGTCACCGCGACGAACCACGAGGACACCGCCTTGTAGACGAGCGGGGTGTCACAGCGCCAGCAGTGCGGGTACGAGTGGGTGTAGGTGTCCTGCTTGAGCACCACCCCCCGCTCCTTCAGCTCCCGGATCACCGGCTTGTTGACGTCGAAGACCTGCTCACCCTGGTACGGCGGGACCAGCGCGGTGAAGCGGGTGTGGTCATCCACCGTGACGATGGTCGGGATGCCGGCGGCGTTGCAGACGTTCTGGTCGTCCTCGCCGAAGGCCGGGGCGAGGTGCACGATCCCGGTGCCGTCCTCGGTGGTGACGAACTCCGCGCCGAGCACCTGGTAGGCGTTGTCGCCGGCCTGCTCGACGAGGAAGTCGTACAGCGGGGTGTAGCGGCGTCCGACCAGGTCCCGGCCGTACACCGTGCCGACCTGCTGGTACCCGTCCAACTCCTTGGCGTACGCGGCCACCCGTGCGGCACCCACGACGTACCGCTCGCCGTCGCGTTCGAGCACCGCGTACTCGATGTCCGGGCCGACGGCGAGCGCGAGGTTCGACGGCAGGGTCCACGGCGTGGTGGTCCAGACGCCCAGCTTGACCGGCCCCCGCACCAGCTCCGGCGCGGACTCGTCGGCGGTCAGCCCGAACCACACCGACAACGTCGGGTCGTGCCGGTCGCGGTAGACGTCGTCCATCCGGGTCTCGGTGTTCGACAGCGGCGTCTCACAGCGCCAGCAGTACGCGAGCACCCGGAAGCCCTCGTAGATCAGACCCTTGTCGTGCAGGGTCTTGAAGGCCCACATGACGCTTTCCATGTAGTCCAGGTCGAGGGTCTTGTAGTCGTTGCTGAAGTCGACCCACCGGGCCTGCCGGTTGATGTACCGCTCCCAGTCCTGGGTGAACTCCAGCACGGAGGTGCGGCAGGCCTCGTTGAACCGGGCCACGCCCAGGTCGATGATCTCCGCCTTGCTGGTGATGCCGAGCTGCTTCTCGGCGACCACCTCGGCGGGCAGGCCGTGGCAGTCCCAGCCGAAGCGCCGCTCGACGTGCCGGCCGCGCATGGTCTGGTAGCGCGGCACCACGTCCTTGACGTACCCGGTGAACAGGTGACCGTAGTGCGGCAGCCCGTTGGCGAACGGCGGGCCGTCGTAGAAGACGTACTCGTTCTTGCCGTCGTCGCCGGCCGGGCGGGCCTCGACGCTGGCCTCGAAGGTCTTGTCGGCCGTCCAGTGCTCCAGCACCCTGCGCTCGACCGCGGGCAGGTCCGGGCTCGCCGGGACACCGGCGGCGGTCGGGTCGTGCAACGGATAGGCCATCGGGGGTCGCTCTCCTCATGCAGCTCACTCAACGTGGGTCTGCGAGGACGAACCTCCGGGTACGCCTCGACGGCGCGCCCGGGTGATCCGCGGTACCACCCCGCTTGGCGGCCACGATCGACCGCCCGCTCATTTACCGGCTGTGACGGGCCGCACCCGTCCGGTTCTACTGGGCCGGTCACCCGGCCGTTCTTCCGGAGGCTCACCGGTGATAGCCGGGTCATCGCCATACAAAGCCCAACGATACAAGACCCTCCCCCACCCCGGCCCCACCCGGCCCCACCCGGCCCGCCCCACCCCGGCCCCACCCCGGCCCGCCCGACGCCGTTGATCATGAGGTTATAGCTGGCCGCTCCGGCGTGTCGTGACGATAACCTCATGATCAACGAGCTGAGGGGTGGGTTGGGGTTGGGGTTGGGGGCATGACCGGGGTCACAGGGGCGGCTGTCACGGTTCGGCCCTGCTGGTCCGTCGTGTTGGTGTCCAACCGATCAGGGGAGGTAGCCATGCAGAGGATGAATCCCGGCGCGGTGGCGCCGAAGGCGTACCAGGCGGTCATGGGGCTGGAGAAGTACGTCCAGTCGAACGTCGACCAGACGGTGCTTGAGCTGGTGAAACTGCGAGCGTCGATGATCAACGGATGCGCGTACTGCGTCGACATGCACAGCCAGGACGCGCTCGCCAAGGGTGAGTCGAGCCGACGGCTGTTCGCGGTGGCCACCTGGCGGGAGTCGCCGTTCTTCGACGAACGGGAGCGGGCCGCGCTCGATCTCACCGACGCCGTCACCCGGCTCGGCGAGCACGGCGTGCCGGACGAGGTGTGGGACGCCGCCGCGAAGGTTTGGTCGGAGAAGGAACTGGCCGATCTCGTCCTCGCGATTGCCACAATCAACGTGTGGAACCGGATCGGGGTGACCATGCGGTTGGAGCCTCCGGCCCTCGCATGACCACTGCGGCATCAGATGCGGCCGGTGCGCTCCAGGCGCACCGGCCGATGCTGCTCGGGCTCGCGTACCGCCTGCTCGGCAGCCGGCACGACGCGGAGGACGTGCTCCAGGAGGCGTACCTGCGCTGGCACGGCGTGGACCGGTCGGCGGTGGAGGAACCGCGCCGGTACCTGTCCCGGGTGGTCACCCGACTGTCCCTGGACCGGTTGCGGGCCCGGCAGGCGGCCCGCGAGACGTACGTCGGCATCTGGCTGCCCGAGCCGGTGCCGACCGCGCCCTCGCCGTTCGGACCGTTGGACCGCGCGGAGCTGCGCGACTCGCTCTCCGCCGCGCTGCTGCACGTCCTGGAGCGGCTCACCCCGCCGGAGCGGGCGGTGTACGTCCTGCACACCGCCTTCGACGTCCCGTACGCCGAGATCGCCGAGATCCTGGACCGGACCCCGGAGGACTGCCGCCAACTCCACCACCGGGCGACCACCCGGATCCATCAGGAGCAGCGGCGCTTCACCGCCAGCCGGGCCGAACGGGAACGGTTGCTGGACGCGTTCCTCGCCGCCGCCCGCGACGGGGACCTGGCGAGGCTCACCGGCCTGGTCGCGGCGGACGCCACGGCCTGGAACGACGGCGGTGGCCGGGTCCGGGCCGCCCGCAACCCGGTCACCGGCGCGGACCGGATCGCCCGGTTCTACGCCGGGATCTACGGCCCGGGCCGGCCCATGACCGTGCAGCCGATCGAGCTGAACGGCGAACCCGCGGTGTTGATCACCCGTGCGGACGGCAGCCGGTACACGCTCACCATCGCCGCGGCCGACGGACGGATCACCGAGATCTACGTGGTCGGCAACCCGACGAAACTGCCGCCGGCCGACTGAACCCCCGGCGCCACCGGCCCCGGACGAGTCGCGTCAGCCCAGCCCAGCTCGGGGAACGTCAGCCCAGCTCGGGGAACGTCAGCCCAGCTCGGGGAACCAGAGCGCGATCTCGCGCTTGGCGCTGTCCGTCGAGTCGGAGGCGTGCACCAGGTTCTCCCGGTTGGACAGCGACAGGTCGCCCCGGATGGTGCCGGCGGCGGCCCGACGCCCGTCGGTGGCCCCGACCAGCCCACGGACCACGTCGATGACCTGGTCTCCGGAGAGCACGAGAGCGACGAGCGGACCGCTGGTCATGAAGTCCTTCAGCGGCGGGTAGAACGCCTTGTCGACGTGCTCGGCGTAGTGCTCGTCGGCGAGCGCGGCGTCCATCGTCCGGTGCACCATCGCGTCGATCCGCAGCCCCTTGCGCTCGAAGCGGGAGAGCAGCTCGCCGACCAGGCCACGGCGGACCGCGTCGGGCTTGATCAGAACGAGGCTGCGCTCATCCGGACTGTTGCTGGACACGCTGGGTTCCTCCTGTGCACGCTGAACGCCTGGGATCGGTACGGTCAGCGTAGCGACCCGGTCCCGGCGCCGGCGCGGCGGCCGGTCTTTCGCCCGGTGGCCGATCCGGCCTAGCCTGGCCCTGACCCCGGGAGGTCCACTGTGGCGAATGGCGGGAACCGGCCCATCGCGCCGGTACGCAAGCTGGTCGGCACGGTGCTGGGCACCGTGGCCACCTTCGTCGTCCTCTTCGGGCTGGGCATGACCAGTTGGGCCATCGTGGCTCTCGGGGTCGCCCTGCTGGTGCTGGCGATCGCGCTGGCGACCGTCCGCGGTGGCGGGCGCACCTGGGTGGTGGGTGTCGGGCACGTGCACAGCGCCTCCGAACCACCCACCCAGTACGCCTTCGGCCGCTGCGAACTGCAACTGGTGATCGACGCGCCCGGCCTGCCGCCCCGGTCCAAGAAGATCATCGAGCCGAGGGTGCCGGTCTCCAAGTGGCCGTCGCTGGGCCAGACCCTGCCGATCCGGGTCGCGTTGGACGACCAGCGGCACGTGAAGGTCCTCTGGGACGAGGTGCCCACCCACGCCGAGACCGCCGCCGCCGTCGCCGACCTCCCGCCGGAGTTCGCCGAGGCCGAGGCCATGGACGACGTGCTGATCCAGCAGGACGCCCCGCCGTGGGCCGACCGCGCCTCGGACGACGACTTCCGGGACGACTTCGGCGACCCACTCGGCGACCGCTTCCAGGACCCGCGCGGCCCCGACCCGGTCCGCCCCGACCCGGTGCGCGACGACCCGGGCGGCAGGTCCGAGGAGCGCGAGCACGTGGTGATGCACCAGAGTCCGGGCGGCCCGGTGGTGTTGGAGGGCGTCCTCGTCGAGCAGCAGGCCAAGAGCGGGCTGCCACGGCGGGCCACCCCTGCGCCGCGCCCGCCCGCCGAGGAGCAGTTCGACGAGCCCGCCGCCGACCGGAGCGACCTGCCCGAGGCCGACCGGACCGAGATGCCGCCTGCCGACCGGTTCGACGCCCCGCCGGCCGACCGCACCGAGATGCCCCCGGCCGACCGGTTCGACGCGCCCCCGGCCGACGACCGGTTCGCCGACCCGCCGCCCGCACAGCGGTCCGGTCCGGGCGCGACCGACCCGCTGGACCCCCTGGATCTTCCGCTGGACGACCCCTCCCCGGTCGGGGCGGCACGGGAGACCGTCACCGACGCGGAGCTGGACGAGGTGATCTTCGGCTTGGCCGGGGATGCGGCCGCGGATCCGGCCGCGCCGATCAGCGGGGTGGGTCTCACCCTGCTGGTGACCGACCTGTCCCGGTCGCTCGACTTCTACCGCGACGTGCTCGGCTTCACCGAGGTCGACCAGGGCGCCGGCAATGCCGTACTCGCCTCCGGGACGACCCGGCTCGTCCTGCGCGAGGTGACCGGAGCCGCGCCCATCAGCCGCCGGCTGGTGCACGTCAACCTCGAGGTCAACGACATCGAAGCGGCGTACGAACGGCTACGCGGCTCGGGCGTCCGATTCACGTACGCGCCCCGGGTGGTCAACCGGGGCTCGAAGCTGGAGGTGTGGGCTGCGGCGTTCCGCGACCCGGACGGCCACGGCATCGCCCTCACCCAGTGGCGCGAACGCGCCGAGGCCTGACCCGGCCCGCGCCGCCGGGCCGCCGGCCGGTCCGGCGTCAGCCGAGGATGACCCGACGGACGTGCAGCGCGTACGCCCAGACCAGGGCGAAGATGATGCCCAGGCCGAGCAGCGACCAGTGCAGCAGGCCGCCCAGCAGCAGCAGGCCCTGGAGCACGGTGCCGGCGTGCCACGCCCAGGGACGGCGCATCATGCCGGCGAGAACGATGGCGGCCACCGCCAGTGCCACCACGGCACCGATGGCGGCACCACCGAGATCACCGCCGACCACGCGGATCGGCTGGATCGCCAGCAGCAGCACCAGCGCCTCCAGGCTGAGCGTGCCGGCGCCCAGGCCGCGGACCGCCCGCTCCGGGTTGCGCAACCCGGAGCGTCGCGGCTGCCCGGCGACGGGCTCCTCCGGTGGCGCGCTCTGATCAGCCGGCGAGCCGGTGACGCCCTGGTCGGCCGGGTCACCGGTGGCGGCGTGGAGGTCCCGCTCCGGGTCGGTCATCGCTTCAGCAGCCGACGGGCGTCGGCGACCGTCACCACCGACCCGGTGACCAGCACCCCGACCCCGCTGAGTTCGCCGGGGACGTTCTCCTCGGCCAGCGCCACCGCCAACTCGATGGCGTCCGGCATGTCCTCGGCCGAGTCCACCCGCTCGTCGCCGAAGATCTCGGCGGCCAACGCGGCGAGTTCCTCGGTCGGCATCGCCCGTGGCGAGCTGTTGCGGGTGACCACCACCTGGTCGACCACCGGCTCCAGCAGCTCCAGCATGGCCTCCGCGTCCTTGTCGGCGAGTACGCCGACAACCGCCACCAGCTTGCTGAACGCGAACTCCTCCTGGAGGGCGGTGACGGTGGCCTTCATGCCGTGCGGGTTGTGCGCGCCGTCGAGCAGGACCGTCGGCGCGTTGCGGACCCGCTCCAGTCGACCCGGGGAACTGGCCGAGGCGAAGCCCTCCCGGACCGTCTCGACGTCGAGTTGGCGTCGGGCCCCGGCGCCCAGGAACGCTTCCACGGCGGCAAGCGCCACCGCGGCGTTCTGCGCCTGGTGGGCGCCGTGCAGGGGAATGAACACGTCGTCGTAGACGCCGCCCAGGCCCTGCAGGGTGAGCACCTGGCCGCCGACCGCGACCGCCCGACCCAGTACGCCGAACTCGCCGCCCTCCCGGGCGAGCGTGGCCCCGACCTCGGCGCAGCGTTCGAGGAGGGGACCAGCGGCCTCCTCCTCCTGGGCCGCCGAGATGACGGTGGCGCCCGGGTGGATGATGCCGGCCTTGGCCAGCGCGATGTCCTGGAGCGTGTCACCCAACCACTCGGTGTGGTCCAGCCCGATCGGGGTGATCACACAGACCCCGGCCTGGATGACGTTCGTGGCGTCCTCGGCGCCGCCGAGGCCCACCTCGACCACCGCGATGTCGACAGGAGCGTCGGCGAACGTGGCGAACGCCAACGCGGTCGTCATGTCGAAGTACGTCAGCGGCTCGTCCGACCGCGCGTCCACCAGCTCGGCAAGCGGTTTGATCTCCCGGTACACCGCGGCGAACCGCTCCTCGCTCACCGGTTCCCCGTCCAGGCTGATCCGCTCCCGGACGGTCTCCAGGTGCGGGCTGGTGTACCGGCCGGTGTGCAGCCCGTGCGCCCGCAGCAGCGAGTCGATCATCCGCGCGGTGGAGGTCTTGCCGTTGGTGCCGGTCAGGTGGATCGCCGGGTACGCCCGCTGTGGACTGCCGAGCAGGTCCAGCAGCGACTCGATCCGGTCCAACTCGAAGACCATCCGGGTGAAACCACGGGCGTTCAGCTCGGCCTCGACGGCGGCGAAATCGGTACGGTCGGTCACGAGGAAAGTGTCTCCAGAGCAGCGTCGATCCGGACCAGGTCGGCCTCGGCGGTGGCGAGCCGGTCGCGGATCTTCGCGACCACCGGCTCGGGGGCCTTACCGATGAAGGCCGGGTTGTCGAGCTTCGCCCGAGCCTGCGCGACCTCCTTCTCGGCCGCCGCGCGGTCCTTCGTCAGCCGGGCCCGCTCGGCGGCCACGTCGATCGACCCCCGGGTGTCCAACGCGACACCGACCGCGCCGGGCATGGCCAGCGTGGCGCTGGCCTGGAAATCGTCACCGGCCGGGTCGAGCCGGACCAGGGAACGGATCAGCGGTTCGTGGGCGTCGATGCCCGCCCCGGTCAGCCCGTCCAACCGGGCGGCCACCCGCTGGGTCGGGCGCAGCCCCTGATCGGAGCGGAACCGCCGGATCTCGGTGACCACGCGCTGCACACTGGCCAGCTCGGCCTCGGCGGCGTCGTCGACAAGCGACCGGTCGGCAACCGGCCAGGCGGCGGTCTGCACCGTCTCGCCGCCGGTCAGCGCGATCCACAGCTCCTCGGTGACGAACGGGATGACCGGGTGCAGCAGCCGCAGCAACTGGTCCAGCACGTGCCCGAGCACCCGGCGGCTGGTCTCGGCCCGCTCACCACCCTCGGCGAGCACCGGCTTGCTGAGCTCCACGTACCAGTCGCAGACGTCGTCCCAGGCGAAGTGGTAGAGCAGGTCACACACCTTGGCGAACTCGTACGCCTCGAACTGCTCGTCGACCTCGGCGGTGACGTGCGCCAGCCGGGACAGGATCCACCTGTCGACGGTGGAGAGCCGCTCGGCGGGCGGTAGGTCACCCGTGGTGTGCGCGCCGTTCATCAGGGCGAACCGGGTGGCGTTCCAGAGCTTGTTGCAGAAGTTGCGGGAGCCCTGGCACCACTCCTCGCTGACCGGCACGTCCTGCCCGGGGTTCGCGCCTCGGGCCAGGGTGAACCGGGTGGCGTCGGCACCGAACCGGTCGATCCAGTCCAGCGGGTCGACGACGTTGCCGAACGACTTGGACATCTTCTTGCCGTGCTCGTCGCGGACCATGCCGTGCAGGGCGACCACGTCGAACGGCTGCTTGCCGTCCATCGCGTGCAGGCCGAACATCATCATCCGGGCGACCCAGAAGAACAGGATGTCGTAGCCGGTGACCAGGACGCTTGTCGGATAGAACTTGGCCAGGTCAGGGGTCTGCTCCGGCCAGCCGAGCGTGGAGAACGGCCAGAGCGCGCTGGAGAACCAGGTGTCGAGCACGTCCTCGTCCTGCCGCCAGCCGTCGCCGGTCGGCGGCTGCTCGTCCGGGCCGACGCAGACGATCTCGCCCTGCGGGCCGTACCAGACCGGGATCCGGTGCCCCCACCACAGCTGACGGGAGATGCACCAGTCGTGCATGTTGTCGACCCAGGCGAAGTAGCGCTTGGCCAGCTCGGCCGGCTCGATGCGGACCCGACCGTCGCGGACCGCGTCGCCGGCGGCCTGGGCCAGCGGCCCGGTGTTGACGAACCACTGCAACGACAGCCGCGGCTCGACCGTCGTCTTGCACCGCGAGCAGTGCCCGACCGCGTGCACGTACGGCCGCTTCTCCGCGACGATCCGACCCTGCTCGCGCAACGCCGCCACGATCGCGGGCCGCGCCTCGAAGCGGTCCAGCCCTTCGAACGGGCCGGGCACGGTGATCACGCCGCGCTCGTCCATGACGGTGATCGCGGGCAGGTCGTGCCGCTGGCCGATCTCGAAGTCGTTCGGGTCGTGCGCCGGGGTCACCTTGACCATGCCGGTGCCGAACGACGGGTCGACGTGCGCGTCGGCGACGATCGGGATGCGGCGGCCGGTCAGCGGCAGCTCGACCTCGGTGCCGATCAGGTGCTGGTAGCGCTCGTCGTCCGGGTGCACCGCCACGGCGGTGTCGCCGAGCATCGTCTCGGCCCGGGTGGTGGCCACCACGACCTCGTCGCTGTAGCGGATGGAGATCAGCTCACCGTCGTCGTCGGTGTGCTCGACCTCGATGTCGGAGAGCGCGGTGAGGCAACGCGGGCACCAGTTGATGATCCGGTTGGCCCGGTAGATGAGGCCCTCGTCGAAGAGCTTCTTGAAGATCGTCTGGACGGCGCGGGTCAACCCCTCGTCCATGGTGAAACGCTCACGGTCCCAGTCGACGGAGTCGCCGAGGCGCCGCATCTGCCCCAGGATCGCGCCGCCGGACTCGGCCTTCCACTGCCAGACCCGCTCGACGAACTTCTCCCGGCCCAGGTCGTGTCGGGACAGGCCCTCGGCGGCGAGCTGGCGCTCCACCAGGTTCTGGGTGGCGATGCCGGCGTGGTCCATGCCCGGCAGCCACAGCGCCTCGAAGCCCTGCATCCGCTTACGCCGGGTCAACGCGTCCATCAGCGTGTGCTCGAACGCGTGGCCCATGTGCAGTGAGCCGGTGACGTTCGGCGGCGGGATGACGATGGCGAACGGGGGCTTGTCGCTGTCGGCGGAGGCCCGGAAGTGCCCAGCGGCTACCCACTGCTCGTACCGTCGCTGCTCTACCTCGCCGGGCTGGTACTGGCCGGCAAGGGTCGGGGCGTCGGGGCGTCGGGCATCCAGTCTCTCGGTCACCTGACAAGTCTACGGAGGGCTTCCGCGGACCTCACGTGCGCCACCTGTGGTTCGCGTACGGTGTCGGCTATGTCCGACGCACATCTCACCGAGCGGTCGCGCGACGGCGGCCGCGAGCCGGTCGAGCTGACCGAAGAGCCGATCCAGTTGAGCACCCGGGACTCCGGGGGCGACCCCGACGAACACTCGGGCGGCTGGTCGAGACGACGCAAGATCGGTTGGACGGTCGCGCTCGTGGTCGGCCTGGCGGGCGCCGGCGTGCTGGGCGTCGCCGGGTGGCGGGTGGCGCAGCAGAAGGACACCGAGCTCACCTCGCCCCCGCAGGTGGCCGGCCTGACCCGGGACGACAGCGATCGAGCGAAGAGCACGGCCGACTACCTGCGCAGCGGTCTCGCGGCGGACATCGAACTGGACCGCAGCTTCGGCACCGTCTATCGCGACCCGGCCGACGAGAAGCGCTCCGTGCTCGTCTTCGGCGGCACGACGCTGCTCTGGCAGCCCGAGCGGGACCTGGAGAGCCTGTTCCGCCTCATGTCGGACGAGACCGGCGCGGTGAGCGGCCTCCGCGAGATGCCCGCAGGTGACCTGGGCGGCGTGTTGAAGTGCGGCAGCACGAGCGGCGAGGGTGGTGACTTCGCGGTGTGCGGGTGGGCCGACCACGGCAGCGTGGTGATGGCGATGTTCCCCGGCAGGTCGGTCACCGACGCCGGGACCCTGCTCCGCGACCTCCGCAAGGACATGCAGACCCGCGACTGACCCGACCCGCACCGGCCGCCCGTGCCTCGCCCCGGACCGCCCGTGCCTCGCCCTGGGACCCCGCCCGGCCTCGCACGGGACCGTCGGCGCCCGAGCCGCGGTGATCGACTCGGCTTTGCTGATGTCGAGGTGCCAAGCAGCCGTGGATACCGCCGTTTCGGTGATCCCGAGTTGACCAACCGATACGTGGGGCAAACGCAGATAGGGCCACCCCGTTGGGGGTGGCCCTATCTGAAAGATTGTCCGGCGGCGTCCTACTCTCCCACACCCTCACGAGTGCAGTACCATCGGCGCTGGAGGGCTTAGCTTCCGGGTTCGGAATGTAACCGG
>NZ_JBICSY010000016.1:0-235 GCF_043197345.1 Micromonospora sp. NPDC049175
GGACTACATCACCCTCACCCGAACAACATGATCAACAACCCATGACACATCTATCGGGACTTCACCTTGACACATGTCTCGGGACAGCACAGTTCGCGCGGAACGGAAAGTGTCCAAGATCTGCGGACCATCACCGGCCGAACCATGCCATCGGTCGCGGAATCACCCCGGCGGCGCGACATCCCCGGCGGCCCGACATCCCCGGCGGCCCGGCTTGCTCGGCGGCCCGGCTTCG
>NZ_JBICSY010000016.1:333-79110 GCF_043197345.1 Micromonospora sp. NPDC049175
CGCCGGTCGCGCGGCTTCGCCGGTCGCGCGGCTTCGCCGGTCGCGCGGCTTCGCCGGTCGCGCGGCTTCGCCGGTCGCGCGGCTTCGCCGGTCGCGCGGCTTCGCCGGTCGCACGGCTTCCTCGGCCGCACGGCTTCCTCGGCCGCACGGCTTCGCCGGCCGCGATCGGTGGGCGGGGGTCGGTGCCGACAGCAGTGCGGCTTCGTCCGCGGTTCTACAGGCACTCGCCGCACCGGGCCACCGCCGTACGGCGCGGGACCTGACCTGCTCCGGTTGGTCGACCCGCCACCGGTGTGCCCGCCCCGGCGACTAGCGTGGATCACGCCCGTGGCGTTGCCACGGGGTGGGGAAACAGCGGAGGTACACGTGCTGCGGTTCGGATTGTTCGGCACCGGTCACTGGGCGATCGAGACGCACGGGAAGGCGTTGCACGCCCATCCGGACGCCGAGTTGGTCGGGGTGTGGGGGCGTAACCCGGAGCGTGCCTCCGCGCTCGCCGAGCGGTACGGGGTGCCGGCGTACGGCGACGTCGACGCCCTGATCGAGCAGTGCGAAGCGGTCGCCGTCGCGCTGCCACCGGACGTCCAGGCCGACATCGCGGTCCGGGCTGCCTCCGCCGGGCGGCACCTGCTGCTGGACAAGCCGCTGGCGCTGAGCGTGGCCGACGCCGACCGGGTCGTGGCCGCCGCCGAGGAGTCCGGGGTCGCCTCGGTCGTCTTCTTCACCCAGCGGTTCCAGCCGAACGTGACAGCCTTCCTCGCCGCCACCGCCGCCGTCGGGGGTTGGCAGCACGGTCGGACGACCGCGTTCGCCTCGATCTTCCAGGACGGCAGCCCGTACGGCGGTTCGTTGTGGCGCCGCGAGCACGGTGCGCTCTGGGACATCGCCCCGCACGCGCTGTCCATCCTCCTGCCGGTGCTGGGCCGGGTGACCCAGGTGGCGGCGATGGACGGGCCGAGCGGGATGGTGCACCTGCTGCTCACCCACGAGGGCGGTGCCACGAGCAGCGCGTCGCTCTCCCTGGACGCCCCGACGGAGTCGATGGCTCGGGAGTTCGTCTTCTACGGCGAGAACGGCATCGAGAACGTCCCGTTCGGCGAGAACGACGCCGCCACGGCGTTCGGCGTCGCGATCGACCAGCTCGTCGAGCAGGTGCGGACCGGCACCCGCGACCACCGCTGCGACGTGCGCTTCGGCCGCGAGGTCGTCGGCATCCTCGCCGCCGCCGAAACCGCCCGCACCGAATCCCGCACAGTCCTGCTCCCCTAAACCCCCACCCCACCCCACGACCCCACCCCACCCCACCCTCGACCCCACCCCACCTCGACCCCACCCCACCTCGACCCCACCCCACCTCGACCCCACCCCACCCCACCCGTCAGACCCGGTGATCATGAGGTTATTGCCACGACACGCCGCGCCGGACGGCAATAACCTCATGATCACCGGGTCTGACGGGGCCGGCGGGTCTGACGGGGCCGGCGGGTCTGACGGGGCCGGCGGGTCTGACGGGGCCGGCGGGTCTGACGGGGCCGGCGGGTCTGACGGGGCCGGCGGGGCCGGCGGGGCCGGCGGGCTGGGTGGGCGCGTGGCCGGTAGGCGGGTGGTGGGCGGTGGGCGGGCGGTGGGCGGGCGGTGGGGCGAAAGGGGGGTGGGTGGTTAGGAGAGTGTGGTTAGGGCGGCGGCTAGCTCGTCGGGTGAGGCGAACTGTTCGGGTGGCAACGCCTGCAACATCTGCAACATTGCCGTACTGGCCCCGTTCTCCTGTCCCCAGCGGACCAGGTCCTCCCGGGAGACCGGGTAGTCGAGTCCGGCCAGGTACTCCTGCAACTGCACGCCGGTGACGGTCATGTCGGCCGGCTACCCGCTCGCGGTGGGCGTACACCGTCGGGGTTGGCACGCACGGCGGCCCGGCCGGCGGTCGGCGTGTCGGCCCTCGACGCGCCCACGGTTTGTCCCATCGGCCGCCGGGTAGCCGCTGGCATGCTGGTTCAGCGGCTCGGCGCGCCGAGCGACTTCGACCCGTTGCTGGAACGCGTGCGAGACGCCCGGGTGGTGATGATCGGCGAGTCCACCCACGGCACCTACGACTACTACCGGTTGCGGGAGCAGCTCACCCGTCGGTTGATCGCGGAGTGCGGCTTCTCCTTCGTCGCCGTGGAGGGCGACTGGCCGGACTGTGACCGGGTGCACCGCTCGGTGACCGTCGCGCCGGGTGGCGCCCTCGAACCGCAGCTCGCCCTGGAGCAGTTCGAGCGGTGGCCGACCTGGATGTGGGCCAACGCCGAGGTGGCCCGGTTCGCCACCTGGTTGCGGGCCTGGAACGTGGAGCGGCCGGAGGATCGACGCGCCGGGTTCCACGGGCTCGACGTGTACAGCCTCTGGGAGTCGATGCAGGCGATCTTCGACTACCTGGGGGAGGAGGACCCGACGTCGCTGGAGGCGGCGCAGGACGCGTACCGCTGCTTCGAGCCGTACGGCAAGCGGGTCGAGGAGTACGGCGCGGCCAGCCGGTTCGTCTCCGCCCGCTGTGAGGAGGAGGTGGTCCGGCTGCTGGCCCGTACCCGTGAGCATGCCCTCTCCGACGGCCCGGACCGCTTCTCGGCCTGGCAGAACGCGGAGGTGGTGGCCGGTGCGGAGCGGTACTACCGGGCGATGGTGGCCGGCGGGCCGGACTCGTGGAACATCCGAGACACCCACATGCAGGACACCCTGGACCGGCTGCTGGACCGGTACGGCCCGGACGCCCGGGGCATCGTCTGGGCGCACAACACGCACGTCGGGGATGCGCGGGCCACCGACATGGCTGCCGACGGGATGGTCAACATTGGTCAGTTGGCCCGGGAACGGCACGGCGACGATGCCGTGGCGCTGGTCGGCTTCGGCAGCTACCGGGGCACGGTGATCGCCGCTCCCCGGTGGGGTTCGCCCCCGGAGCCGATGGTGGTGCCGCCGGCCCGGGAGGGGTCGGTCGAGCGGCGGCTGCACGAGCTGATGCCGGACCGGGCTGTGCTGATCTTCGGCGGGGACGACCAACCGGGCTGGGTAACCGACACCGTGGACCACCGGGCGATCGGCGTCGTCTACGACCCGTCCTTCGAGTCCTGGGGCAACTACGTGCCGACCAGGCTGGGCGACCGCTACGACGCCTTCATCTGGTGCGACGACACCACGGCCCTGCACCCGCTGCCGGTGCCGGCGGCCCCCGGCGAGATGGAGACGTACCCGGCGGGCGTCTGACTGCGGTGCCCGATCGCTTCGATCATGGAGTTGTGGTGCGGGACGAAGGCCTCGGATCGGGGCGCGACGGGCACCACAACTCCATGGTCGACCGGGTGGGGCGGGGGCGGGGTTAGACCCGGGCTGGGGTTTGCTCTTCCAGGTGGGTCCGGAGGCCTTCGCCTTCTATGTCGACGTTCGGGAGGGCGCGGTTGAGCCACTTCGGCAGCCACCAGGCGCGGTCACCGAGGAGCGACATCACCGCGGGGACGATTGTCATCCGGACCACGAACGCGTCGATGGCGACGCCGACCGCGAGCGCGAAGCCCATCGACTTGATCACCGGGTCCTCCAGGAAGACGAAGCCCCCGAAGACCGACATCATGATCAGCGCGGCGGCGGTGACCACCCGGGCGCCGTGCCCCATGCCGCTGATGGTGGCCTGTCGGGCGGACTTGCCGTGGACGAAGTCCTCCCGCATCCGGGACACCAGGAACACCTCGTAGTCCATGGCGAGCCCGAACAGGATGCCGATGAGCAGGATCGGCAGGAAGCTGATCAGCGGGCCGGGCGTGTCCAGTCCGACGAGGTCGGCGAGGTGCCCCTGCTGGAAGACCGCCACCGTGATGCCGAACGTGGCGGCCACGGTGAGCAGGAAGCCCAGCGCCGCCTTGATCGGCACCAGCATCGAGCGGAACACGAGCATCAGCAGCAGCACCGAGAGCCCGACCACGAGCAGCAGGTAGATCGGTAGCGCGTCGGAGAGCTTCTCGGAGACGTCGATGCCGATGGCGGTGACGCCGGTGAGCAGAACGTCCGCGTCCCGGATCCCGCTCACCGAGCGGCGGATGTCGTGCACCAGGGTTTCGGTGGCCTCGTCGGTCGGGCCGGTCTTCGGCACCACGCCGAGCAGCGCGGTCCGGCCGTCCGGGCTGAGCTGGGGCGGCGCCACCGCGAGGACGTTCTCGGTGCGCTGCAACAGGGCGGTCACCTGCGGCACGGCGGCCGAGGTGGCCTGCGGGCTGTCACCGGCGATCACCACCGCGAGGCGGCCGGTGAAACCCGCGCCGAAACCCTCGACGGTCAGGTCGTTCGCCACCCGGGCGGGTGAGCCGACGGCGGCCGTCGCGGCGCCCGGCAGGGCCAGCCGCATGTCCGGCGTGGGCAGCGCGAGCAGCCCCAGGCCGAGCAGACCGACCAGGATGACAGGTACGCGGAACCGCGTGATCAGTCGCGCCCAGCGGAACCCGAACCGGGACTCGTCCTCGGCGGGGGCGGTCTGGGCGGCCGGCCGGTCGAGGTGGCCCGAGTGGTCGACGGCCGCGCCGGGGTCAGCGGTCGTGTCGTCGGTGACCGCTGCCCGCAGCCGGCGGGGGAGTACCCGGCGACCGGCGAAGCCGAGCAGCGCCGGCTGGAGGGTGATCGCGACGAGCACCGCGACGGTGACCGTGCCGGCGGCGGCGAGACCCATCACGGTGAGGAAGGGGATGTTCACCACGGCCAGTCCGGCCAGCGCGATGACCACCGTCGCGCCCGCGAAGACCACCGCGGACCCGGCGGTGCCGACCGCTCGGCCGACCGCCTCCTCCGGGGACAGGCCGTCGAGCAGGTTCTGCCGGTGCCGCGAGGTGATGAACAGCGAGTAGTCGATGCCGACGGCGAGGCCGAGCATCAGCGCCAGGATCGGCGCGGTGCTCGTCAACTCGATGACGCCGCTGAGCGCGAACAGGCCGGCCATGCCGACGCCCACGCCGATCAGCGCGTTGAGCATCGTCATTCCGGCGGCGACCAGGGAGCCGAACGTGATGATCAGGACGATCGCGGCGACCAGGACGCCGAGCGCCTCGGTGGAGCCGATCTCCGGCTCACCACCCAGCACCTCGCCGCCCGGGGCCACCTGCCAACCCTTTGCCTCGGCGGCGGCGCCGACCTCCTCGTACGCGGTGCGCTGCTCGTCGGTCACGTCGTCGCCGCCGCTGGCGAACTGGACCTGGACCAGCGCGTACCGGCCGTTGGGCGAGACCGCGCCGACCTGGAGCGGGTTGACCGCGCCGACCACGCCGGGCAGGGCCGAGGCCTCCTGGACCAGTTCCTGCACCACGGCCTGGCCCTCGGGGGTGGCCAGTTGGCCGTCGGCGGGCGCCTTGACCGCGATGGCGCCGGTCGCGCCACTGGCCGCGGGGAACTGCTCCGCGAGCAGGTCGAGCGCGCGCTGGCTCTCGGTGCCGGGCATCGTGAAGTTGCTCGCCGTCGGGCCGCGCAGGGTCGCCGCGGCCAGGCCGGCGACGACGAGTACGACGAGCCAGAGCGCGACGACGAGCCGTCGCCGGCGCAACGCGCCCCGGCCGAGCCGGTAGAGCAGGGTGGCCATCAGGAGTCCTTGTCCTCGGTCGTGGGTGGTTGGGGCAGGGGTGCGTCGACGGGTTCGACGGCCCGCCGGACGAGGGTGAGCAGGGCGGAGCGCAGGTCGTCGTCGGGGATGTCGCTGAACTCGCCGCACGCCTCGGAGATGCCGGCGAGCAGCACCAGCGCGGCGATCCGGGCGCCCGGCTTGTCGGAGTGGCCGGCCAACGCGTCACGCAGCCGGTCGGAGATCTGCTGGATGTGCGCGAAGGCGGGCTGGCACAGCAGTTCCGGGAACTCGCCGCGCAGCACCGCGATCTCCCGCCGGAACCGGACCGCGAGGTCGACGAAGCCCTTCGCGGCGACCTCCTGCGCGGCCGAACCGGTCTGGCCGGTGAGTCGGTCGTCGAGGTCGCGCAGCACGCCGATCGCCGGGGCCATCAGCTCGGCGAGCAGGGCTTCCTTGTTGGCGAAGTGATAGAGCACAGTGGCCTTGGAGCAGCCGACCTCGCGGGCGATGTCCTGCAGGGAAGTGCCCCGGTAGCCGCTCACCGTGAACTGCCGAGCCGCCGCGGCGAGGATCTCGCCGTGCGTGTCGGACACCGCTCTGATCATGGTCGGTCCACCTCCCGCAAACCAGCATGCCTGACCGATCGGTCAGACCCTGACCGATCGGTCAGAGGAAGGCGGTGGCGTTCACCACACCTCGGCCGGGTTTCATCAGGCGTGTTCGGCGTCGTACCTGGTCCGCGCCTCGGCGATGGCGCGGCGGTGCCGTTCGGCCCAGGCGGTCAGTGCCACGAGCGACTCGTACAGCTCCAGGGCCATCGGGGTGGCGGTGTACTCGACCTTTGGCGGAACTGTCGGATAGACCGTGCGGCGCAGCAGGCCGTCACGTTCCAGGTTGCGCAGCGTCAGGGTGAGCATCCGGCGGCTGATCCCCTCGATGTGCCGCTCCAGCTCGGTGAAGCGCACCGGCCCGTTCGAGGCGGCCACCAGGATGCCGATGCTCCACTTGCCGCCGACCCGGTCGAGCACCTGGCGGACGGTGCACGCCCGAGCCTGCCCCGGTGCGAACGGCACGTTCTCGGCCGTGCAGGTCAGCTCGGTGACCAGCGCGGACACATCGCTGTTCCTCTGGGACATCAGAGTGCCTCCTTCCGCTCCGGTTCATGGTCACAGACGATGACCTCGGTAACAAACCGTGCACCAAGGAGGAGTTTTCATGGACCGCGTCGTTCCGTCGCGCTGGCCGGCGCTGCTCGTGCTCTGCGCCGGCAGCCTGATGATCATCCTGGACGGCACGGTCGTGGCGGTGGCGTTGCCCGCCGTACAACGCGATCTGGGCTTCACCGCCGCAGGCCTGGCGTGGGTGGTCAACGCGTACCTGGTCGCGTTCGGCGGGCTGCTGCTGCTCGCCGGCCGACTCGGCGACCTGCTCGGCCGGCGGGGGATCTTCCTGGCCGGTGTCGCGCTGTTCACCCTGGCCTCGCTGGCCTGCGCGGTCGCCACCGGCCCGACGCTGCTGGTCGCCGCGCGCTTCGGCCAGGGCGTCGGCGGGGCGTTGGCCATGGCGGTCAGCCTCGGCATGATCGTCCGGCTCTATCCCGAACCCGCCGAACGGGCCCGCGCGATCGCCGTGTTCAGCTTCACCGGCGCGGCCGGCGCGTCGGTCGGCACCGTCGCCGGTGGCGTGCTCACCGAGGTGGCCGGGTGGCGGGCGATCTTCCTGGTCAACCTGCCGATCGGGGCGGCCATCCTGCTCACGGCCGTCCGCCGGCTCCCCGCCGAACGGGGCATCGGCCTGCGGGCTGGCCTGGACCTGCCCGGCGCGCTGCTCGTCACCGCCGGGCTGATGGCCGCCGTGCTGGGCATCGTGGGGACCGGCGAACACGGCTGGACCAGCCCGCGGACCCTCGGCGCGGTCGCCCTCGCGGCGCTGCTGCTCGGCGCGTTCGTGCTCCGCCAACGGGCGGCGGCGACCCCGCTGGTGCCGGGCCGGGTGCTGCGCGTTCCGGGTCTGGTGGCGGCGAACGCCGTGCAGTTCCTCATGGTCTGCGCGTACTTCGGCTTCCAGTTCCTGCTCGCCGTGGAGCTGCAACTGGTGCTCGGACTGGACGCCGCCGCGACCGGTTGGGCCTTCCTGCCCACCCCGGTGGTGATCGCGGTGGTGTCACTCGGGCTGGCCGGTCGGTTGATCGCCCGCTGGGGCGCACGGACCGTGCTGGTGGCCGGGCTCGGCCTGGCCACCGTCGGCTTCCTGCTGCTCGCCCGGCTGCCCGCCGACGGGGCCTACGTCGTCGACGCACTCCCGGCGATGCTGATCTTCGGAGTGGCCGGCGGTCTGACCCTGCCGGCCGTCACGACCCTGGCCATGGCCGGCGCGACCGACGCGGACGCCGGGCTCGCGTCCGGCCTGGCCAACACCACCCAGCAGGTCGGTGGGGCGGTCGGCCTGGCCGCGCTTGCCACCCTGGCCGCCGCCCGCGCCGACGGACTACGGGCCGCCGGCTGGGCCGAGACGGCCGCGTTGGCCGCCGGCTACCGGACCGCGTTCGCCGTGGCCGCCGCCCTGGTGGTCGCCGCGCTGCTGGTAGCGGTGACGACACTGCCCCGACGCCCCGCCGGGCTCGGACCGGACGCCGATCCGTCGGGGCCGGCCACGCTGGGGGCCGGAACCGATCCGTTCCCGAGCGCCGCGTCCGGTTGACCGACGGCACCCGGGCCGCGAAGGTGGTCGGGTGAGCGAGGCTGACGAGACCCGGGACGGCGTGGCCCTGACAAACCTGGACCAGCCGCTGTCCGACCGCGACGACGCGACAAAGCGAGACCTGGTCGACTACCTCGACGCCGTCAGTGGGCGGATCCTTCCGCAGCTCCGGGACCGCCCGCTGTCAGTGATCCGGGTCCGCCCCGGCCAGCCGCCCTTCATGCAGAAGAACCTGCCCCGCTACACCCCGGACTGGGTCCGCCGGGTACCGGTCTGGGCGGAGGCGTCACACCGGGAGATCTCGTACGCCCTCTGCGACGACCGCCGCACCCTGCTCTGGTTCGCCAACCAGCGGGCGGTGGAGTACCACCCGACACTTGCCACCACGGCGGATCCGCACCGCCCGACGCACCTGGTGCTCGACCTCGACCCGCCGGAGGGCGACGGCTTCCGGGCGGCCGTCGCCGCGGCCCTGCTGGTCCGGCAGGCGCTCGCCGACGCCGGCCTGGCCGGTGCGGTCAAGACCAGCGGCGCCAAGGGCGTGCACGTGTTCGTCCCGGTGGCCGGCGACCCCACGGCGGAGGAGTTGGCCGCGGCCACCCGGGCGCTCGCCGTCCGCGCCGAGCGGCTCGACCCGGCGCTGGCCACCACCGCGTACATCAAGGAGGACCGGGGCGGTCGGGTCTTCGTGGACGCGACCCGCGCGGGCGGCGCGACGGTGGTGGCCACGTACAGCCCCCGACTGCGCCCCGGGATGCCGGTCTCCTTCCCGGTCGACTGGGCCGACCTGACCGAGGTGACCCCCGCCGACTTCACCATCCGGACCGCGCCGGCACTGCTCGGCGACGGTGATCCGTGGGCCGCGCTGATGCCGGCCCCGCAGGCGCTCCCCGCCGACCTGGTCGCCGAGGGCCGGATGATCCCGGTGGCCCGGGTGCAGGCCATGCACGAGGGAAAGCGTCGGGCTCGCGTCCGCCGCGAGGCCGGCTGACCAGGATCGCCGGCCCCCACCCGCGCCCGGCGGACGGCCCGTTGTCGGTGGGTTGTGGCACGATTTCCCAGGTGAGCAGCAAACCCGACGCGACCCAGCGACTGGGCGACCTCGCGCGGCTGCGCCGGGTCCGCGACCGGATCGACAGGGAGTACGCGCAGCCCCTCGACGTCGAGGCGCTCGCCCGTGGGGCGCACATGTCGGCGGGGCACCTCAGCCGCGAGTTCCGGCTCGCCTACGGCGAATCTCCGTACAGCTATCTCATGACGCGGCGCATCGAGCGCGCGATGGCGTTGCTGCGTCGTGGCGACCTCAGCGTCACCGATGTCTGTTTCGCGGTCGGCTGTTCGTCGTTGGGCACCTTCAGCACCCGCTTCACCGAGCTGGTCGGTGTGCCGCCGAGCGTCTACCGGCGGCAGGCGGCACAGGCGACGGCGGGGCTGCCGTCGTGCGTGGTGAAGCAGGTGACCAGACCGGTCAGGAATCGAGAAGCGCGGGTCACCGTGCCGCAACTAGCGTGACCAGCATGGACATCACCATTCACTCGAGCTTCCTGCCGCACACCGACCCGGACGCCTCCCTGGCCTTCTACCGCGACATCCTCGGTTTCGAGGTCCGCCTCGACGTCGGCTACGAGGGGATGCGCTGGATCACCGTCGGCCCCCCCGGCCAGCCCAGCACGGCCATCGTCCTGCACCCGCCGGCCGCCAACCCGGGCATCACCGACGACGAGCGGCAGACCATCCTCGAACTTGTGGCGAAGGGCAGCTACTTCGGCGTCAACCTGGCCACCACCGACCTCGACGCCACCTTCGCCAAGTTGGAGGCCACCGACGCCGAGGTCGTCCAGGAGCCCACCGAGCAGCCGTACGGCGTGCGGGACTGCGCCTTCCGCGATCCCGCCGGCAATCTGATCCGCATCCAGGAAGCGCGCTGACCCGTCCGACCTCGGACAGATGGAGACCTGATGAGCACGGCCACCCCGCCGTCCACGCCGCACGTCGCGGACAGCCACGATCTGATCCGTGTGCAGGGCGCGCGCGTCAACAATCTCCGGGACGTCAGCGTCGAGATCCCGAAGCGCCGGCTGACCGTGTTCACAGGTGTCTCCGGCTCCGGCAAGAGCTCGTTGGTGTTCGGCACCATCGCCGCCGAGTCGCAGCGGATGATCAACGAGACCTACAGCGCGTTCCTGCAGGGCTTCATGCCGACGCTGGCGCGGCCCGAGGTCGACCTGCTGGACGGCCTGACCACGGCGATCATCGTGGACCAGGAGCGGATGGGCGCCAACTCCCGGTCCACCGTCGGCACCGCCACCGACGCCAACGCGATGCTGCGCATCCTGTTCAGCCGCCTCGGGCAGCCGCACATCGGCTCGCCAAACGCGTACTCCTTCAACGTCCCCTCGGTGAAGGCCAGCGGTGCGATCACCGTCGACCGTGGCGTGGGCAAGACGAAGACCGAGAAGGCGACCTTCACCCGGCTCGGCGGGATGTGCCCGCGCTGCGAGGGCATGGGGTCGATCAACGACATCGACCTGTCGGCGCTGTACGACGACACCCTCTCGCTCAACGAGGGCGCGATCACGATCCCGGGCTACAGCATGGAGGGCTGGTACGGCCGGATCTTCCGCGGCTGCGGCTACTTCGACCCGGACAAGCCGATCGGCAAGTTCACCAAGCGGGAGCAGCACGACCTGCTCCACCGGGAGCCCACCAAGATCAAGATCGACGGGATCAACCTGACGTACTCGGGTCTGATCCCGTCGATCCAGAAGTCCTTCCTGGCCAAGGACATCGACGCCTTGCAGCCGCACATCCGCGCCTTCGTGGAGCGGGCGGTGACCTTCACGACCTGTCCCGAGTGCGCCGGCACCCGCCTCAGCAAGGAGGCCCGGTCGTCGAAGATCAGGGGAAAGAACATCGCCGACGCCTGCGCGATGCAGATCAGTGACCTCGCCGCCTGGGTCCGGGGGATCGAGGAGCCGTCGGTGGCCCCGTTGCTGGCGGGGCTGCAACACCTCCTCGACTCGTTCGAGGAGATCGGCCTGGGTTACCTCTCGCTCGACCGGCCGTCGGGCACCCTCTCCGGCGGCGAGGCCCAGCGCACCAAGATGATCCGCCACCTCGGCTCGTCGCTCACCGACGTCACGTACGTCTTCGACGAGCCGACGATCGGGCTGCACCCGCACGACATCCAGCGGATGAACAAGCTGCTGCTCCAACTGCGCGACAAGGGCAACACCGTCCTGGTCGTGGAGCACAAGCCGGAGGCCATCGCCATCGCCGACCACGTCGTCGACCTCGGTCCCGGCGCCGGCACGGACGGCGGCACCGTCTGCTACGAGGGCACCCTGGACGGCCTGCGCGCCAGCGGCACCAGCACCGGCCGCCACCTCGACGACCGGGCCGCCGTCAAGGAGACGGTACGCACGCCCACCGGCACACTGGAGATCCGCGGCGCGACGGCCAACAACCTCCAGGACGTCGACGTCGACGTGCCGCTCGGGGTGCTCGTCGTCGTCACCGGCGTCGCCGGCTCCGGCAAGAGTTCGCTCGTGCGTTCCTCGATCCCCGCCGGCGCCGGCGTGGTCTCGATCGACCAGGGCGCGATCCGTGGCTCGCGGCGCAGCAACCCGGCCACGTACACCGGGTTGCTCGACCCGATCCGCAAGGCGTTCGCGAAGGCCAACGGCGTGAAGCCGGCGCTGTTCAGCGCCAACTCCGAGGGCGCCTGCCCGAGCTGCAACGGCGCCGGCGTCATCTACACCGACCTGGGGATGATGGCCGGTGTCGCCGCACCCTGCGAGGACTGCGAGGGCAAGCGGTTCCAGGCCTCGGTGCTGGAATACCGCTTCGGCGGACGCGACATCAGCGAGGTGCTCGCGATGTCGGTGACCGAGGCCGAGAAGTTCTTCGGCACCGGCGAGGCACGTACGCCTGCCGCGCACGCCATCCTCGACCGGCTCGCCGACGTCGGGCTCGGCTACCTCAGCCTGGGCCAGCCGCTCACCACGCTGTCCGGCGGCGAGCGGCAGCGCCTCAAGCTGGCCACCCACATGGCTGAGAAGGGCGGTGTCTACGTCCTCGACGAGCCGACCACCGGCCTGCACCTGGCCGACGTCGAGCAACTGCTCGGCCTGCTCGACCGCCTCGTCGACGCCGGCAAGTCGGTGATCGTCATCGAGCACCACCAGGCGGTCATGGCGCACGCCGACTGGATCATCGACCTCGGTCCCGGGGCCGGCCACGACGGTGGTCGGATCGTCTTCGAGGGCACCCCCGCCGACCTCGTCGCCGGTCGCGCCACCCTCACCGGTGAGCACCTGGCGGCGTACGTCGCCGGCTGACCGAGGCCTGCCTGTCGATCGTTACGCCACCGGCGGTCGGACCCGCTGTGCCGTCGTGCTGGCGAGGATTCCGCAGGTGGCGGTGAGCAGGCCGAGGACGACCGTGCCCGGGTTGACGTACCCGGGCACGGTCGAGGTGACATAGGCGCCCCCACCGCTCAGGTGGCACTCGAAGCGCAGCGGTAGGTAGCTGACGTCGTACCCGTCGACCTGGCTTGCCCGCTGCGGCCCGGCCTCGCGGCAGGGTGCGATCGGGAACGAGCCGGCTCCACCGTCCTCTGCCTGCAGCACCGCGTAGCCGAGGTGGAGCAGGCCCCAGGCGTACACGCCGACCGTGGCCGCACCGGCGAGGAGCGCCGCCGCCCGGAGCCGTTCGTTGTTCCGGAACACCGCGCGGAGCCCGCGAACGGTGAGGACCGTCGCGATGGCGGCCCCGGCCAGCGCGGCGAGCAGCAACCCGAGAAACAGCATGACGCCATTGTTGATCATTTACGTCCGCAGGGCGTCGCTGGGTGCGGGTGGCGGCGGCGCACCCGGGCTTGACCTCCGTAAGCTAATGCTGATAGCTTTTGGCTAACGCGGTTAGCCAACGCGCTAACGGGCCACCTGGAGGTAGTCATGACTGAGTTCTTGAACGTCGACGGCGGGACCATCGCCTACGAGGTGACCGGCGCCACCGGCCCGCTGGTGGTGCTTGCCCACGGCATGGGTGACAGCCGCGAGGCCTACCGGTTCCTCGCCCCCGCCCTGGTGCAGGCCGGCTACCGGGTCGCCGCGATGGACCTGCGCGGCCACGGGGAGTCCAGCGTCGGGTGGGCCTCCTACACCCGCACCGCCCTCGCCGGTGACCTGATCGCCCTGGTCAAGCACCTCGGCGGGCCGGCCGTGCTCATCGGGCACTCCATCGCCGGCGGCGCGGCCACGATCGCCGGGGCGTTGGCCCCGGAGCTGATCACCGCGCTTGTCGAACTCGCGCCCTTCACCCGCAAGCAGCAGGTCAAGCTCGGCGACATGCGCGTGGCGGCCTACCGTCGCGGCGCGACCGCCCTGATGGGAACGACGATCCTCGGCAGCACCAAGCAGTGGTCCAGGTACCTCGACCTCGCCTACCCCGGCACCAAGCCCGTGGACTGGGACTCCCGCCTGGGGCAGATCATCTCGATGCTGCGGGAGCCGGGCCGGATGAAGGTCCTGCAGAAGATGGGCACCATCTCTCCCGTCGACGCCGGCGAGCAGCTCGGCAACGTCACCTGCCCGACGCTGATCGTGCAGGGCGCCCTCGACCCCGACTGGGTCTCACCGCGGGCCGAGGGCGAGGCGATCGTCGCCGACCTGCCGAGCGGACTGGGTCGGTTGGCGATGATCGACGGCGCCGGTCACTACCCGCACGTCCAGTACCCCGAGCAGACCCTCGCCGTGGTCCTGCCCTTCCTGGCCGGCGTCCGTGCCTAGGGCGGGCCTGGACCCGGCCACGGTCGTCGCGGCCGGCGCCGCGCTCGCCGACGAGGTCGGTTTCGCCGAGCTGACCATGGCCCGGCTGGCCGAACGGGTCGGGGTGCGCACCCCGTCGCTGTACAAGCACATCGCCAGCCAGGACGACCTCAACCGACGCATCGCCGCCCTCGCCATCGCCGAGGCCGCCGACGCGATCGGCGCGGCCACCCAGGGCCGCTCCGGGCGGGACGCGCTGGCCGCCGCCGCCCGTGCGCTCCGCGACTTCGTGGTCGCACACCCAGGCCGGTACGCGGCCACCATCGGCATCGCCCCCACCGGTCCGGACGACCCCATCGTGATCGCGGAAAGGCGAGGGCTCGGACCCTTCGAGGCGGTCCTACGGGGATACGACATCGCCCCGCAGGACATGACCCACGCCCTGCGGGCGTTGCGCAGCATCTTCCACGGCTTCGCCACCCTGCAGGCCACCAACGGATTCCAGTGGTCCACGGACATCGACGAAAGCTTCGAGTGGCTCATCGCCTTCGTCGACCGCGGGCTGCGCCCCACCTCGGCCGCCGGTCCCACGCCGGCGCCCGGCCTTCCCGATCAGCGGTAGGTCGTTGTCCGGCCGTTCGCCGGTCACGTCGCAGTGGTGCACAGACGGCACACCGTCTGCGTGATCGCCGCCTCCACCATGTCGGCCGAGCCCGGAAACGTGAGCTGGTGGAAGATGAGACCGTCCAGGTAGTCGAGGATCGCCGCGCATTCGCTCTCCGGGTCGGCGGAGCCAATCGCGCGCAGCCACTCCGTGCCCCACGTCCGGATGGAGAGGGCCGCCTCGGCAAGTCGCCCCTGTAGTTCCGGGCGCAGCGCCGCCTCGACGAACAGGCCATATCGGGCGATGGTCAGGGCGCGCTCCGGGCCGAGCGCACGGTGCACGTACGCGGCGAGCGCAGCCGCCAACTCGACCGCGGTGGTGGGGCGGACGAAGCCCGCGATCGCCTGCCAGGTGGCGCGGTCACGGTCGGCGAATCGATCGGCCACGGCGCTGATCAGCATGTCGCGGGTCTTGAAGTAGTTCGCCGTGGAACCGGTGGGCACCGCGGCGGCCGCGTCGACCGCGCGATGTGTCAACGCCCGTACGCCGTGGCGTCCGAGGATGCCGATGGCGGCATCGAGCAGGGTTTCTTCGCGGGATGGCACGCCCTCACCCTATTCGATCCACAACATCCGTAGTCTGAAAACAACAGGTGTTGTAGCGTGGTGAGAATGGAGAGACGTGCGGTGATCATCGGCGGGGGCATCGGTGGGCTGACGGCGGCGATCGCGCTGCGACGCGCGGGCTGGACGATCACCGTCCGGGAGCGGGACAGGGAGTTGCCGAGCACGGGCACGGCGCTCGGCATGTGGCCCGTGGCGCTGCGCGCGCTGGACGCGATCGGCGTCGGCGACCCGGTCCGCCAGGCCGGGCGACGACAGCAGGCCGGCGTCTTCCTGCGTCCGGACGGCTCCCGCATCGCGACGATCGACGTCGAACGGCTGCACCGGCGCACCGGCGACCATGTCTACCTGTTGTCCCGGCCGGGACTGCTCGCCATCCTGCACGACACGGCGATGGAAGCGGGGGTGGAGCTGCGGACCGGCGATCCGGTGGACGACGTCACCGAGGTGGGCGATGTCGAGCTGGTCGTGGTGGCCGACGGCGTGTTCAGCCAGGCCCGCGAGAAGGTGTTCGGCCCGGCGTACCGAGCACGGTTTTCCGGCAGCACGGCGTGGCGCGGCGTGGTGGAGGACATGCCCACCGACATGTTCGTGGAAGTGTGGGGCCGGGGCCTCAAGTTCGGCGTGACCCCGCAGGAGGGCGGTCGCACCAACTGGTACGCGTCCGCGGCGGCACCGGAGGGCCGGTTCCGCCCGGGCGAGGAGCTCGCCGAACTGCGGGGCATGTTCGGCCGTTGGGCGCCGCCGGTCCGTACCGTCCTGGACGCGATCGACGAACCCGCGGTGCTGCGCCACGACGTGTACGTGACGCCGCCGCTGCCGTCCTTCACGCGCGGCACGGTGGCTTTCCTCGGCGACGCCGCCCACGCCATGACACCCGACCTGGGGCGCGGCGCGTGCGAGGCGATGATCGACGCGGTGGCGCTGGCCTCCCACCTGCGCGAGACGCCCACTGTCGAGCAGGCCCTGCACGAATACGATCGCCGGCGTCGGCCGGCCACCCAGAGGCTGGCCCGCATGGCTGGCCTGGCCGCACGGATGACCCACCTGCGGTACGCGATACCGGTCCGCGACCAACTCCTGCGCGCGAGCATGGTGGCCGGCCCGCCCGGCGCGTAGGCGCCAACGACAACCGGTGCTCGGCAGCCGCGGTCGCCACGGGCCGGACACATAGCTAAGGCCTCTGACCGGGATTTACCTGGTCAGAGGCCTTTTGGTGCAATCAGAGATTTCTTGGCAAGTGTGCCCCCGGCAGGATTCGAACCTGCGCCCCCGCCTCCGGAGGGCGGTGCTCTATCCCCTGAGCTACGGGGGCTCAGCGACTGGAGAAGACTAGCAAACCTCCTCCGCGTACGCCGAATCGGTATCGGGCGAGCCGATCGTGTCGGCGACCGACCCGCCCGGTGCTCAGGCGGCCGCGACGGCCCGCCCGCAGCTCGGCAGCGGGTGCAGGACGATTCGCCGGGGGAGCCGGCGTGGCCACTCGTTGCGCGGCCAGGAGCCGTCCACGATCAGGTGCACGGTGCGCTGCTCCTCGCCGCTGAGTCGCAGCACGAAGTCTCGGGGGAGCGGCGGGTCGACCGTCGGCGTGGTGATCATGAAGCGCACCCGGCCTCGGGACGAGACGGCGGAGATCACGTCCGCTGCCGGCATGGTGCCGCGCAGTCGGATCCGACCGATCCAGTAGACCTCCGCCAGGTGCTCCTGGGCGGCCCTGGTGATCGTCGGGTAGTCGCTGCGGACCCAGCGCTCGACCGCGCTGACGCAGAGCCCGCAGGCCCGCTCGCGCGGCTCGCGCGGACCCAACCCCCAGGCCCGCAGGTACGCCCCGACCGCCCCGACGTCCAACGGCATGTCGAATCGGCGCTGGATGAGCGTGGTGAGGCTCTGCCGCGTCCACAGCTCCTCGTCCAGGCCGAACTCGTCCGGGTGGACGCCCCGCAGTGTGTCGATCAGTTCGAGTTCCTGTTCGCGGCTGAGCATTCCCGGCTCGCCCTGCCGCTGTCCGCGACGGACGGCTGCCACCGCCCCGTCACCGCCGATGGTGTGGCGTCGGCACCAACTGGTGACCGAACGCCGTGCGTCTCTGAGTGCAACCCCCACGTCTTGGGCAACGAGCACGAATCGCAACTGGTCACGATATGTGGGGAGAAAAGTCTCGAAGCTACGTAATCGCCTGTGCCTCGCTAACCGGGCATAGGCCCCAAACCGGTACACAGGCGGCGCAAGCGGGCAGGTCGCAGCGTTGATCGACTCGGATTCCGTGCGGCGGGGGGTGTCCTGGTCGCGCAACAGCCCGACTTCCTTGAACCCAAGTCGATGAAAGCGGGCAGGCCCGCGTTCCGCCGGTGTGCGGCGGGACGCGGGCCCGATGTGCCCGGCGGGTCGGTCAGCCCTTGGCCGCCTGCGCCTGGAGCTGCCGGAGGTTGTTGAGTTCGGTCTGCTGGGTGTTCTTCATGGTCTGTGCCACCCGCACGACCTCGGCGTTGTCGGTCTCGTCGAGCGCCGCGTCGATCATGTGGATGCCGCCCAGGTGGTGGTCGTACATCAAGGTCAGGAACTGCCTGTCGACCTCGATGCCCTTGGCGTCGCGCAGGGCGGTCATCTGCTGCGGCGTGGCCATGCCCGGCATCAGGCCGTCCTTGACGGTGGCCCCGTCGGACATCCACGACATCGGTGGCTTCGACCCGGTGGGGCTGAGGTCCCACTCGCGCAGCCAGGTCTGCATGGCGCCGATCTCACCCTGCTGCCCGGTGGCGATGTCGACGGCGATCTGCCGCACCTCGGGGAGGGTCGCCGACCGGTACGCGATCAGGCTCATCTCCACCGCCTGCGCGTGGTGGGTCGTCATGTCCCGGGCGAAGCCCGCCTCGACGGAGGCGTCACCGGGTCGGGTGAGCCGCGGGGTGAGCAGGCCGCCCGCATAGCCGAGGAGCAACCCCACCACCACCATGACGGCGAGCGCCAGCACGCCGTAACGCGACGCCGGAGCCCGGCCGTCCTCGTCCGGGGCGGCCGGGGTGTCGTCGTACTCGCTGTCGGTGGTGGTGGGGGCGGTCATCGGCGTCCTTACTGCTGGGGCTGCTGCTGCTGCGGAAGCTCACGCGGCGTGGTGCCGGTGGCGGTGATGCCGGTGTTGCAGAGCGCCGTCGGGCCCTCGGCGGAGGCGTTCACCCGCAGGTCCTTGATGAACTCGTCGATCCGCGAGTCGTCGGCGTTGTCGAGCTTGAGCTGGTAGCCCCAGGCCTGCAGCGAGATCGGCTTGTCCAGGCCCTCGTAGGGGCTCATCAGCATCTTCTCCTTGCCGCGCACCTTGCCGGCGAGCTTGTCGACCTGGTCCTTGGGCAGGTCGGGGCGGTAGGTGATCCACACCGCGCCGTGCTCCAGGCTGTGCACCGCGTGCTCGTTGGCGATCGGGGCGTCGTAGACGTCGCCCATGCAGTTCTGCCAGGCGGCGTTGTGCACGCCACCCACCGGCGGCGAGTATTTCCAGGTCAGCGGGCCCGACTTGTGCGACTCGTACTTCAGGCTCTCGCCGTCGCTCTTGCGGATGTTGGCGATGCCGTCGATGGCGTTGGCCCGCTTGTCCCACGGCTTGGAGCCCTGGAACGAGGCGTAGGCGCCCCAACCGATGATGCCGACGGCGAGCACGCCCACGGCCACGAAGAGCGCGATCGGGCCCCAGGCGCGACCCTGGCTCACCTTGACCGGCGTGACCGGCTTGCGCGGGCCCTTGCCGCCGGCCCGCGGGGTGCCCGCCGGCTTACCGGAACCGGCCTTGGCGCCGGACGCCGGCCGGCCGGCCGCCGGCTTCTTGCCGGTGCTGACCACGGTCGGGCGGCGCTCAGGGCCACCGGGGGTGCTGATGCTCATCGTGCCTCGTCAAGTCGGTCGGGCAGGGGAGTGGCGGGCCGGATGACGCGCAGGGTAGCCGCCGAGTGCCCGAGTCTACCCCCGATAACATGGCTGGGTGACTCCTGCAGAACTCGCCTCGGTCGTCCTTGCCGCCGCCCACGCCGTCTTCGTCGAGCGTGGGCTGGACCGCGCCGCCCTGCCGGAGCACACGGTGGTGGAGCGACCGCGCAATCCCGAGCACGGCGACTACGCCTCGACCCTGGCCCTGCAGTTGAGCAAGAAGGTGGGTGTTCCGCCCCGGGAGTTGGCCGCTGCCCTGGCCGACGCGCTGGGCCGGTCAGCCGGCATCAAATCGGTCGAGATCGCCGGTCCGGGCTTCCTGAACATCCGGCTCGACGCGGCCGCCGCGGGTCAGCTCGCCCGGGTGATCGTCGAGGCCGGCGCGGAGTACGGCCGCAGCGACCGGCTCGCCGGTGAGCGGATCAACCTGGAGTTCGTCTCGGCCAACCCGACCGGGCCGGTGCACATCGGTGGGGTCCGCTGGGCGGCCGTCGGCGACGCGTTGAGCCGGCTGCTGCGGGCCACCGGCGCCGACGTCGGCACGGAGTACTACTTCAACGACGCGGGTTCGCAGATCGACAGGTTCGCCCGTTCGCTGCTGGCCGCCGCCAAGGGCGAGCCGGCCCCGGAGGACGGCTACGGCGGGGCGTACATCGCCGAGATCGCCGCCGAGGTGCAGTCCCGCCGGCCGGAGGTGCGCTCGCTCGACGACGACGCCGCCCAGGAGGTCTTCCGGGTCGAGGGCGTCGCGCTGATGTTCGACGAGATCCGCTCCTCGCTGCGCGACTTCGGGGTGGAGTTCGACACCTACTTCAACGAGAAGGACCTGCACGACCGGGGCGAGTTGGACCTCGCGTTGAACCGGCTGCGTGAGCAGGGGCACCTCTACGAGTCCGAGGGCGCGACCTGGTTGCGCACCACCGACTTCGGTGACGACAAGGACCGGGTGCTGCGCAAGTCCAACGGCGAGTGGACGTACTTCGCCGCGGACTGCGCCTACTACCTGGACAAGCGCGAGCGCGGCTTCGAGCGGGTCGTGATCATGTTGGGTGCCGACCACCACGGCTACATCGGCCGGATGAAGGCGATGGCTGCCTGCTTCGGCGACGACCCGGAGCGCAACCTGGAGATCCTCATCGGGCAGCTGGTAAACCTGCTGCGCGACGGTGCCCCGATGCGGATGAGCAAGCGGGCCGGCACCGTGATCACCCTGGAGGACCTGGTCGAGGCGATCGGCGTGGACGCCTCCCGGTACGCGCTGGCCCGCTACTCCAGCGACTCCCCGATCGACATCGACATCGAGCTGTGGACCCGGGCCAAGAACGACAACCCGGTCTACAAGGTGCAGTACGTGGCGGCCCGGACGGCGGGCGTGGGCCGCAACGCCGCCGAGGTGGGGCTGGTCGCGGGTGCCGCCGACGCGTTCCGCCCCGAACTGCTCGATCACGAGAAGGAGAACGAGCTGCTCAAGGCGCTCGCCGAGTTCCCGGCGGTGGTCGCCACCGCCGCCGAGCGGCGCGAGCCGCACCGGTTGGCCCACTACCTGGAGGAGGACGTCGCGCAGTCCTACCACCGGTTCTACGACAACTGCCGGATCCTGCCGCGCGGCGACGAGGAGATCACCGACCTGCACCGGGCCCGGCTCTGGCTCAACGACGCCACCCGCACGGTGGTCGCCAACGGCCTGTACCTGCTTGGCGTCTCCGCACCCGAGAGGATGTGACATGAGGGCTCATGAGGCTGGTGCGCTGCACGCGGACATCAGCGACCGGGGGCCGGCCTGGCTGCGTGCCCCGGCCGACGTCAACGCCCTCGTGCCGGCGCTGTGGCCGCGCAGCGTGACGCGTGGCGCGGACGGCGCGGTCGCCGTCGCGGGCCTGAGCGTCCGCGACATCGCGGCCGAGTTCGGCACCCCGGTGTACGTCCTGGACGAGGCCGACCTGCGCTCGCGCTGCCGCGACTTCCGGGCGGCCTTCCCCACCGAGGACGTGTTCTACGCGGGCAAGGCGTTCCTCTGCCGGGCGGTGGTCCGGATGATCGCCGAGGAGGGGCTGCACCTGGACGTCTGCACCGGGGGTGAGCTGGCCACCGCGTTGTCGGCCGGGATGCCGCCGGAGCGGATCGGCTTCCACGGCAACAACAAGTCGGTGGCCGAGCTGGGCCGGGCGCTGGACGCCGGGATCGGCCGGATCATCGTCGACTCGTTCACCGAGATCGACCGGCTCACCGCGCTGGCCCGCGAGCGCGGGGTCCGGCCCCGGGTGCTGGTCCGGGTGACCGTCGGCGTGGAGGCGCACACCCACGAGTTCATCGCCACCGCCCACGAGGACCAGAAGTTCGGCTTCTCGCTGGCCGGCGGCGCCGCCGCGAACGCCGCCTTCAAGATCCTCGACGAGGGCGTGCTGGAGCTGCGCGGGCTGCACTCGCACATCGGCTCGCAGATCTTCGACGCCAGCGGCTTCGAGGTCTCGGCCCGCCGGGTGCTCGCCCTCCAGGCGCAGATCCGCGACGCGCGCGGGGTGGAGTTGCCCGAGCTGGACCTGGGTGGCGGCTTCGGCATCGCGTACACCACCCAGGACGACCCGGCCACCCCCCAGGACCTGGCCAAGCGGCTGCGCAAGATCGTCGACTCGGAGTGCGCGGCGGAGAACCTGGCCGTGCCGCACCTGTCGATCGAGCCGGGCCGGGCCATCGTCGGGCCGGCCGTGTTCACCCTCTACGAGGTCGGCACCGTCAAGGCGCTCGACGGCCTGCGGACGTACGTCAGCGTCGACGGCGGGATGAGCGACAACATCCGCACCGCCCTCTACGACGCGTCCTACTCGGCGACGCTGGCCTCGCGGGCCTCGACCGCGCAGCCGTTGCTCGCCCGCGTGGTGGGAAAGCACTGTGAGTCCGGGGACATCGTGGTGAAGGATGAATTCCTGCCCGCCGACGTGCAGCCCGGAGATCTTGTCGCGGTGCCCGGCACCGGTGCGTACTGCCGGAGCATGGCCAGCAACTACAACCACGTGCCGCGGCCACCTGTGGTGGCGGTGCGCGACGGCCAGGCGCGCCTGATCGTCCGGCGGGAAACCGAAGAGGACCTGCTCGCTTTGGATGTGGGATGACGTCACCTGTGCGCTTGGCACTGCTCGGCTGCGGCACGGTCGGCCAGGAGGTGGTCCGGCTGCTGCACGAGCAGTCGGCCGACCTGGCCGCGCGGATCGGCGCTCCGCTGGAGATCGCCGGCATCGCCGTCCGTCGGCTCGGCCGCGACCGGGGAGACCTGCCTGTCGACGAGGCGCTGTTCACCACCGACGCGCTCGGCCTGATCAAGCGCGACGACGTGGACGTCGTGATCGAGGTCGTCGGCGGCATCGAACCGGCCCGGGGCTGGTTGGTCGAGGCGCTGCGGGCCGGCAAGAGCGTGGTCACCGCCAACAAGGCGCTGCTCGCCGAGGACGGGGTGGCCCTGCACGAGGCGGCGGCCGAGGGCGGTGGCGACCTCTACTACGAGGCGTCCGTGGCCGGGGCGATCCCGCTGCTGCGCCCGCTGCGCGAGTCGCTGCACGGCGACCGGATCAACCGGGTCACCGGCATCGTCAACGGCACCACGAACTTCATCCTCTCCGCGATGGACGCGACCGGTGCCGGGTTCGCCGAGGCCCTGGAGGAGGCCACCGCCCTGGGCTACGCGGAGGCCGACCCGACCGCCGACGTCGAGGGCTTCGACGCGGCGGCGAAGGCGGCGATCCTCGCCTCGCTGGCGTTCCACACCCGGGTCGGCGCGGCCGACGTGCACCGGGAGGGCATCACCGAGGTGACCGCCGCGGACATGGCCAGCGCCCAGGCGATGGGCTGCACGATCAAGCTGCTCTGCATCGCGGCCCGGGGCGTCGACGCGAGCGGCCGGGAGACGGTAAGTGTCCGGGTGCACCCGGCGATGATCCCGCGCAGCCACCCGCTGGCCAGCGTCGGCGACGCGTTCAACGCGGTCTTCGTGGAGGCGGACGCGGCCGGTCAGCTGATGTTCTACGGTCGGGGCGCCGGGGGCGCGCCGACCGCCAGCGCCGTGCTCGGTGACGTGGTCGCGGTGTCCCGCAACCGGCTCGCCGGGGTGCGCGCGGCCAGCGAGAGCGCGTACGCGGACCTGGCGGTCCGGCCGATGGGCGAGGCGCTGACCCGCTACCACGTCAGCCTCGACGTGGCCGACCGCCCGGGTGTGCTGGCCGCCGTGGCGGGTGTGTTCGCCCGGCACGACGTGTCGATCGCGACGGTGCGGCAGGGCTCGGCGAGTGGGTCGCCCGGCCGCGACGGCGACGCCGAGTTGGTCATCGTCACCCATGTGGCACCGGACGCCGCGCTCGCCGCCACCGTCGGCGAGCTGCGCGGTCTGGACATTGTCCGGTCCGTGACCAGTGTGCTGCGGGTCGAGGGCGGCGCCTGACTCGTTGTCACCTTCGACGGGGCGGCTCGCGCGTCCCGTCAGGTGGGTAAGCCGGGGTGTGCCATCGACAGCTCCGGCAGGCTGGTCCAAGGTGACCCTGATGCTCGGGTCAGCGCGACGGTAGAAGCGAGGAGAACGACATGTGGCGGGGTCTGATCGAGGCGTACCGGGATCGGCTGCCGGTCACCGCGGCCACGCCGGTCGTCACGCTGCACGAGGGGAACACCCCGCTGTTGCCGGCGCCGGTGCTGTCCGCCCGGCTCGGTTGCGACGTGCACCTCAAGGTGGAGGGTGCCAACCCGACCGGCTCGTTCAAGGACCGGGGGATGACCCTCGCGGTGTCGAAGGCGGTCGAGGCCGGCAACAAGGCCATCATCTGCGCCTCCACCGGCAATACCAGCGCCTCCGCGGCGGCGTACGCGGCGCGGGCCGGGCTCACCTGCGCGGTGCTGGTGCCGCAGGGCAAGATCGCGTTGGGCAAGCTGGCCCAGGCGCTTGTGCACGGCGCGAAGCTGCTCCAGGTCAGTGGCAACTTCGACGACTGCCTGTCGCTCGCCGCGAAGCTGGCCCAGGACCACCCGGTCGCGTTGGTCAACTCGGTGAACATCGACCGGTTGCACGGCCAGAAGACCGCCGCCTTCGAGATCGTCGAGGCGCTCGGTGACGCGCCCGACATCCACTGCCTGCCGGTCGGCAACGCTGGCAACATCTCCGCGTACTGGATGGGCTACGCGGAGGAGCGGGACGCCGGCACCACCACCCGCACGCCGAAGATGTACGGCTTCCAGGCCTCCGGCGCCGCCCCGATCGTGACCGGCCGGGTGGTGCCGGAGCCGTCGACGATCGCCACGGCGATCCGGATCGGCAACCCGGCGAGCTGGACCAAGGCGATGGACGCCCGGGACGCCTCCGGTGGCCTGATCGCCGCGGTGACCGACCGGGAGATCCTCTCCGCATACCGGCTCCTCGCCCGCGAGGTGGGGGTCTTCGTCGAGTTGGGCAGCGCGGCAAGCGTGGCCGGCCTGCTCCAGCAGGCCGCGGCGGGCGCGGTGCCGCCCGGGTCGACAGTGGTCTGCACGGTGACCGGCCACGGTCTGAAAGACCCGGAGTGGGCGATCTCCACCGCGCCGGCGCCGCTGACCATCGGCAACGATCCGATGGCCGCTGCCCGCGCCCTCGACCTCGCCTGAGGCGGGCCGCCGGCGTCCACGCGGACGCGACGGCGGTCGGACGGTGGGACTGCGCCGGGGGCGGCGGGGGTTGCGGTGATCGAATCCGGCACACTTTCACGTATCCCCCCGCCCGCAGACTCGTTCAGGAGTGAACCAGGCCGATGTCGCTGCTCGCCAGATTCAGCCTCGCCAACCGAGGGCTGATCGCCCTCATCGCGGTGGTGACCACGGTGTTCGGAGTGTTCGCCGTGCCGTCGCTGAAGCAGCAACTGCTGCCGTCGCTCGAGTTCCCGGCCGCGTTCATCGTGGCTCCCTTCCCCGGTGCCGGCCCCGAGATCGTCGAGTCGCAGGTCACCGAGCCGATCGAGAACGCCCTCCAGGGCATCCCGGGGCTGGACAAGGTCACCTCCACGTCCCGTGAGGGCTCGGCCACCGTCCAGGTGACGTACGAGTTCGGCACCGACCTGGACGACGTGGTCAACAAGATGCAGACCGCGCTGAGCCGGATCGACGCCCAGTTGCCGGACAGCGTCGACCCCCAGGTCATCGCGGGCAGCACCGATGACCTGCCGGCGGTCGTGCTGGCCGCGGCCGGTGCGGCGGACGAGCGGGCGCTCGCCGAGAAGCTCCGGGCGACGGTGGTGCCGGAGCTGGAGGGCATCGAGGGCGTCCGCACGGTCGAGGTGACCGGCACCCGCGACGACGTCGTGGTGGTCACCCCGGACCCGGCGAAGCTGGCCGCTGCCCAGGTGCAACCGACGGCGATCGGCGCGGCGCTGAAGACGAACGGCGTGGCCGTTCCGGCCGGCACCGTCACCGACGGCGGACTGGCCCTCCCGGTGCAGGTCGGTACGCCGATCGCCAGCCTGGAGGACCTGCGCGGCATCGTGATCAGCCCGGGCGCGACGCCGGTCCGCCTCGGTGACGTGGCAACTGTCGAGCAGCAGCTCGCGCCGGCCACCGCGATCACCCGGACCAACGGCAAGGACAGTCTCGGCATCGCGGTCACCGCCGCGCCGGACGGCAACGCCGTGCAGATCTCGCACGAGATCCGTGACCGGCTCGCCGACCTGAAGGACGCCTCCGGTGCGGAGCTGACAGTCGTCTTCGACCAGGCGCCGTTCGTCGAGAAGTCGATCGAGTCGTTGACCACCGAAGGCCTGCTCGGCCTGGTGATGGCCGTCATCGTCATCCTCGTCTTCCTGCTGTCGGTGCGCTCGACGGTGGTCACCGCGGTCTCCATCCCGCTCTCCGTGCTGGTGGCGTTGATCGCCCTGTGGATCGGTGACTACTCGCTCAACCTGCTCACCCTCGGCGCGTTGACAATCGCGGTCGGCCGGGTGGTGGACGACTCGATCGTGGTGTTGGAGAACATCAAACGACATCTGGAGTACGGCGAGGAGAAGCGGCACGCCATCGTCACCGGCGTCCGCGAGGTGGCCGGTGCGGTGACCGCGTCCACCCTCACCACGGTGGCGGTGTTCGCGCCGATCGCGTTGGTCGGCGGGTTCGTGGGCCAGCTCTTCGCACCGTTCGCGATCACTGTGACGGTGGCGCTGCTCGCCTCGCTGCTGGTGTCGCTGACCGTGATCCCGGTGCTCGCGTACTGGTTCCTGAAGCCGCGTGGCGGCACCGCGGACGACGAGGCGGTACGGCGCGCCGCGGAGGAGAAGGAGCTGCGCAGCCCGTTGCAGCGGGCGTACCTGCCGGTGGTCGGGTTCGCCACCCGCAAGCGGTCGACCCGGTGGATCACCGTGGGCCTCGGCCTGCTGGTGCTCTTCGGCACCTTCGGTCTGGCCCAGAAGTTGGAGACCAACTTCCTGGACGACTCCGGCCAGGACACCCTCAACATGAGCCAGGAGCTGCCGGCCGGGAGTGGCCTGGCGGCCACCGACGCGGCGGCCAAGCAGGTCGAGTCGGTGCTGTCGGCCACCAAGGGCGTCGAGACGTACCAGGTGACCGCCGGCGCGGGGGACAACCCGTGGGCGGGTGGAGGCGGCAACAACGTCGCCAGCTGGTCGTTGGCGCTCGATGGTGACACCGACGCGAAGCAGATGCGTGAGGTGTTGCGCAAGGAGTTCGACAAGCTCGGCAGCGGCGTGGGTGAGATCAGCTTCGGTGGCGGGCAGGAGGCGTCCACCAGCCAGCTTGAGGTGGTCGTCCAGGCCAGCGACCAGGAGGTGCTGACCCGGGCCGCCGAGGAGGCGCGGGCGGCGATGGCCGGCGTCCCGGACGTCGAGGACGTCTCCACGAGCCTGGCCGAGCGGGTGCCGCGGGTCGACGTGACAGTCGACCGGGTCGCCGCCGGTCGGGCCGGGCTCACCGAGGCCGCCGTGGGGCAGTTGGTGTCGCAGGCGTTCCGGGGGGCGCCGCTGGGTCAGGTCGCCCTCGACGGTCAGCAGCAGAACGTGGTGTTGCGGCTGGGCACGCGGCCGCCGGCGACGGCGGAGGAGCTGCGGGCGCTGCCGGTGGGGTCGGCCAAGCTCGACGACATCGCGGACGTCACGCAGGGCGAGGGGCCGCAGCAGGTCGCTCGGATCGACGGTGAGCGCAGCGTGTCGGTGACCGGCACGGCGACCGGCTCGAACCTGGGCGCGACGAGCAAGGAGCTGCAGAAGCGGCTGGACGCCATCAACGTGCCGGGCGCGAGCTTCACGATCGGTGGCGTCAGCGCGGACCAGGCGGACGCCTTCGGTGATCTGGGCCTGGCGGTGCTGGTGGCGATCGCGATCGTCTTCCTGATCATGGTGGCCACGTTCCGCAGCCTCACCCAGGCGCTGATCCTGCTGATCTCCATCCCGTTCGCGTCGACGGGTGCGATCGGTCTGCTGCTGATCACCGGGACGCCGCTCGGCGTGCCGGCGCTGATCGGTGTGCTGATGCTCGTCGGCATCGTGGTGACGAACGCGATCGTGTTGCTCGACCTGATCAACCAGTACCGGGCGAAGGGCATGGGCGTTCGGGAGGCGGTGGTCGAGGGCGGCCGGCGCCGGCTGCGTCCGATCCTGATGACCGCGGTGGCGACCATCTTCGCGCTGCTGCCGATGGCGTTCGGGCTGACCGGTGAGGGCGGCTTCATCTCGCAGCCGCTGGCGGTGGTGGTGATCGGCGGTCTGCTCAGCTCCACGCTGCTCACCCTGATCCTGGTGCCGACGCTCTACGCGATGGTGGAGCACACCAAGGAGTCCCTGCGGGGTCGACGTGACCGGCGGCGCGCCGGCAGGTCGGCGGAGACGGCGGACACCGACGAGGTGTCCGCTCCGAACCAGGTGTCGGTGCCCAGTGGCGCGCCCGCCCCGGCTCCCGCCGAGGGCGCGCAGCCGGCCGGGCGGTCCGCGCCGTCGGCCGCGCTGGTGGAGGGTACGGACCAGTTCGAGGTGCTGCGTCTGCCTCGGAGCCGTACCTCGCCGCTGCCCCCGTCCGAGCCGACCGAGTAGGTCGGACCGCACCTCGGAACGCCCCCGGCAGGGTCCTGCCGGGGGCGTTCCCGCATCTACCTGCCGAAACACTCCGATCCGACCGGACTCACGCTTTGTGTAACTTCTTGCATACTCCTCGTAGGTAGATGGGGTGCGGGTGACGCGAGGGTGGGCGGATGGCCGAGGGCACGCGAGGGTGGGTGCGGCGTGATCTGTTGCGCCGTGGCCTGCTGGTCGTCGGCGGGGTGGCCATCGGCGCCGGGGCGTCCGAGGGGTGGCGGCGCACCCACCACCGGCTGCCGATCGCCGGCGGCGCCGCCAGCGCCACCGTCGGAAACGGCCAGCAGGAGGTCGGAGTCGGCGCGCTGGAGGTCGTCTGGTCGGGAAGGACCAGTCAACGTCTGGTGGCCCTCACCTTCGACGACGGCCCCGCACCACAGTGGACTCCGATGGTGCTCGACACCCTGGCCCGGCACCAGGTTCCGGCCACCTTCTTCATGGTCGGAACGCAGGTACGCCGGCACGCCGACGTCGTCCGCGACCGGCTCGCCGAGCACGAGGTGGGCAACCACAGCTGGGAGCACCGGGACCTGGCCGAGTTGGACGCCACCGAGGCGTACGACGACCTGCGCCGTAGCCACGACGCGATCGCCGACCTGACCGGGACGCAGCCCACGCTGCTTCGCCCGCCGTACGGTCACCTGGGTGGGTCGGTGCTGCACGCGGCGGCCCGGCTGGACTACCGGCTGGTGCTCTGGTCGCTGCAGATGGTCGAGCGGGACTTTCCCGATGATCCGGCCGGCCACGCCCGGCGGATCGTGACCGAGGTCCGACCGGGAACGATCGTTCTCGGCCACGACGTGGGGGCGCATCGGCGGCTCGTCGCGCTGCGCGGCCTGACCGACATGATCAGCGGGCTACGGTCGCGGGGTTACACCTTCGTCACGGTTTCGGCGCTGCTGAGAGCGAGTGTGGCCCCGACACCGACCAGGTAAGGTGCCGCTCCGTGGCGTCCACCCTCTCGGTCCTGACCGGCAATCGGAGCTTCCGCAACCTCTTCCTGGCCGAACTGGTGGTCTTTGGCGCCGACTGGTTCGTCATGGTGCCGCTACTTGTGCTGTTGCCGCACCTGACCGGCAGCGGGGTCTGGGGCGCGCTGGTCCTGGCGGTGGACACCGGCATCGTGGCGCTGCTGCTGCCGTACACCGGCACGATCGCCGACCGCTTCGACCGCCGGAAGATCATGATCGCGGCCAACGTGGCCGCGCTGGCCGGCGTGTTGCTGCTGCTCGGCGTGCGGGGCGCCGGAACGGCGTGGCTGGCGCTCGTCGCGATCGGGGTGGTCGCGGTGGCCAAGGCGTTCTACTCGCCGGCCGCGCAGGCCGCGCTGCCGAACGTGCTGGAGCCACACGAGCTGGCCGCCGGCAACGCGGTCGCCGGCTCGGCCTGGGGCACCATGACGGTTGTCGGCGCCTCGCTCGGTGGCGTGCTCAGCACCGCTGCCGGCCCGTACGCCTGCTTCTGGGTGGCGGCGGTGGCCCTGGCGCTGGCCGCGGGCCTCGCCACCCGCATCCGCCGCCCGTTGCAGGCGCCACGGGACACCGACCGGCCGGCCCAGCGGACCTGGGCCGCCGTCCGCGAGGCGCTCGGCTACATCGGGCACCGCCCCCGGGTGCTCGCGCTCGTCACGGTGAAGTCGGCGGTGGGCCTGGGCAACGGAGTGCTGACCGTGTTCCCGTTGCTGGCCAGCGTGTACGGCGTCGGCCCGCTCGGCGCCGGCCTGCTCTTCGCGGTGCGCGGGGCCGGCGCGTTGGTGGGGCCGATCCTGATGCGCCGGGTGCTCACGAATCGGGCCTGGCTGCTGCCCGGGCTCGCGCTGTCGATGTCGCTCTACGGGCTGTCCTATCTGGGCGCGTCGGTGGTGCGCTGGTTCCCGCTGGTGCTGCTGCTGGTCTTCGTCGCGCACTTCGCCGGCGGCAGCAACTGGGTGATGTCGAACTTCGCCCTGCAGGGCGAAGTGCCGGACCGGTTGCGGGGGCGTGTCTTCGCCACCGACATGATGCTCGCGACGCTGGCGATCTCGGTGAGTCAGCTGGCGGTCGCCCTGGTCGTGGACGTGGTGGACGAACGGGTCGTGCTCGCCGGCTGCGGGCTGATCACCCTCGTGTACGCGGTCGGCTGGCGGATCGCCACCCGCCGGCTCACGCTCAGCGACCCGGTCCCGGAGCCGGTGCCGAACCCGGCCGGCTGAGTCTGTCGATCCGGGGCAGCGGGCAGCGGGCGGGATCGTCGGCACCGAGCCCCAGGGTGTGTGTCAACGCCCCTGGCCGAGGACTTTGACACACGCCCTAGCATGAGCGCGTGGCGACGAACTTCACCGCCGGGCCGGTCCGTGTCCGGGTCCCCGCGACCAGCGCCAACCTGGGCCCGGGCTTCGACGCGCTGGGTCTCGCCCTCGGGCTCTACGACGACGTGTCCGCCGAGGTCGCGCCGGGCGGGGTCCGCGTGACGGTGAGCGGCCAGGGTGCCGGTGAGCTGCCGGACGACGACCGGCACCTGGTGGTGCGGGCCATGCGGGCAGCGTTCGACGTGCTCGGCGCCCACCCCGAGGGCCTGGGCGTGGAGTGCGTCAACCGGATCCCGCAGGCGCGCGGGCTGGGCTCCTCGTCCGCCGCCATCGTCGCCGGGGTGCTGCTGGCCCGCGCCCTGGTCACCGACGGGGAGCACCTGCTGGACGACTCGGCAGCGCTCCGGCTGGCCGCCGAGATCGAGGGCCATCCCGACAACGTCGCGCCGTGTCTGCTCGGCGGCTTCACGGTGGCCTGGACCGAGTCGACGGGTGCACGGGCGGTGTCCCTGCCGGTCGCGGACGGGGTACGGCCCACGGTTTTCGTCCCGGCGGAGCGCGGATTGACGGCTGCCGCACGGGCCGCGTTGCCGGCCACCGTGCCGCACGGCGACGCTGCGTTGACCGCAGGACGGGCGGCCCTGCTGGTGCACGCGCTCACCGCCGACCCGGGTCTGCTGCTGCCGGCGACCGTCGACCGTCTCCACCAGGACTATCGGGCAGCCGGGATGCCAGGCACATCGGCCCTGGTCAGAGCGTTGCGAGCGGCTGGTGTGGCGGCCGTGGTCAGTGGGGCCGGCCCGACCGTGCTGGCGTTCGGCGAGCCTCCGGCAGGCTTCGGAACGGGAACAGACTGGGAGATCTGGCAGTTACCGATAGACGTCAGCGGCGCGCGGGTTGCTCGGGGTAGACTTGGACACGCCGAGCGGGACCCTGTTGCCGCAGGTCGGAAGAGTTGATTACGCTCTAGACCTAGCACAGCCGCGAAGCACGCGATCTCCTGCGAGGCGGCGCACCCCCGAAGCTCTCGGCGGTCAGCCCGTCACACCCCTGCCAAAGGCCTACGCCGCACCGCAGATTCCACAGGTCGCCGCAGACGGCGAGACCTGCTCACCGACGTTGGTGAGTC
Organism: Micromonospora sp. NPDC049175; assembly: GCF_043197345.1. NCBI lineage: Bacteria > Bacillati > Actinomycetota > Actinomycetes > Micromonosporales > Micromonosporaceae > Micromonospora > Micromonospora sp. NPDC049175. The sequence goes on from NZ_JBICSY010000016.1 coordinate 32,015, forward strand.
GGGATACCGACCGGCTGCTGTGTCACAGACTCCCGCGACGCGTCCTTGCGAGGCGGGTGCACCGAGGCCGCCCGGCCACCTGAGTTCCGACTCCGGGCAGTCCCGGCCTTTATCGAGGGAAGGATTCCATTGAGCGACACCACCGACGTGACGTCGGATGTTTCCAACGTCGCTGGCGATGCCACCGCCGCCGCTCCCGCCCGTCGTCGGCGTAGCGGCACCGGTCTGTCGGCGATGCTGCTGCCAGAGCTGCAGAGCCTGGCTGCGTCGCTCGGCATCTCCGGCACGGCTCGCATGCGCAAGGGCGAGCTGATCGCCGCGATCTCCGAGCGGCAGGGCGGCAACGCCGCCGGGACCCCTCGACCGCGGGCCGAGGTCGCCGCCGCGGCCGCCCCGACCCGGGAGGGGGTGCGCGCCGAGGTGCGGGAGACCGCCGAGCGGCCGGCCGCCGAAGGGCGTGGCGCCGAGCCGGCGTCGGCCGAGCCAGCCACCGAGACCGAGGGCCGTGGTCGCACCCGGCGGAGCCGGGCCGCAGCGGCGGAGACGCGTCCGTCCGAGGCGCGTTCGACCGAGACGGCACGTCCGACCGAGACGCGTACCGACGAGGCGGAAGCCGGCGAGCGGGCCGACCGTGGCGAGAACCGCCGCGAGCGGGCCGAACGTCCGGAACGTGCCGAGCGGGCCGAGCGTCCGGAGCGGGCCGAGCGGGCCGAGCGGGCCGAGCGGGCCGAACGTCCGGAACGTGCCGAGCGCACCGAGCGTCCGGAGCGGACCGAGCGGACCGAGCGGACCGACCGTCCGGAGCGCACCGAGCGTGCGGACCGGGGCGAGCGTGCCGAGCGCACCGAGCGCACCGACCGCACCGACCGCACCGACCGGGGCGAGCGTAACGACCGGGGCGATCGTGCCGAGCGCGGCGAGCGCAACGAGCGCACGGAGCGCACGGAGCGCTCCGACCGGGGCGAGCGCAACGACCGCAACGACCGCAACGACCGGGGCGATCGCAACGATCGTGGTCAGCGCGCCGAGCGGGACAACGACGACGATGACGGTGAGGGCGGCGGCCGGCGTGGCCGGCGCAGCCGCTTCCGGGACCGTCGCCGCGGGCGCGGCGAGCGCACCGAGACCGGCACCGACACCGGTGGGCGTGAGCCGCAGGTCAGCGAGGACGACGTGCTCGTCCCGGTGGCCGGCATCATCGACGTGCTCGACAACTACGCCTTCGTGCGGACCACCGGTTACCTGGCCGGCCCGAACGACGTGTACGTCTCGATGTCCCAGATCAAGAAGTACGGCCTGCGCCGCGGTGACGCGATCACCGGCGCGGTGCGGGCGGCCCGCGAGGGCGGCAACAGCGGTGACCAGCGGCGCGACAAGTACAACCCGCTGATGCGGCTGGACACGATCAACGGGATGGAGCCGGAGGAGGCCCGGCGTCGTCCGGAGTTCTACAAGCTCACCCCGCTCTACCCGCAGGAGCGCCTGCGCCTGGAGACCGAGCCGCACATCCTGACCACCCGGGTCATCGACCTGGTCATGCCGATCGGCAAGGGCCAGCGGGCACTCATCCAGTCGCCGCCGAAGGCGGGTAAGACGATGGTGCTGCAGGCGATCGCGAACGCGATCACCCGCAACAACCCGGAGTGCCACCTGATGGTGGTGCTTGTGGACGAGCGGCCCGAAGAGGTCACCGACATGCAGCGGTCGATCAAGGGCGAGGTCATCGCGGCCACGTTCGACCGTCCGCCGCAGGACCACACCACCGTGGCCGAGCTGGCCATCGAGCGGGCCAAGCGTCTGGTCGAGCTTGGACACGACGTGGTCGTGCTGCTCGACTCGGTGACCCGGCTCGGTCGGTCGTACAACCTGGCGGCTCCGGCCAGCGGCCGGATCATGTCGGGTGGTATCGACTCCACGGCGCTCTACCCGCCGAAGCGCTTCCTCGGCGCGGCCCGCAACATCGAGAACGGCGGGTCGTTGACCATCATCGCCACCGCGCTCGTGGAGACCGGGTCCATGGCGGACACGGTCATCTTCGAGGAGTTCAAGGGCACCGGCAACGCGGAGCTGAAGCTGGACCGGAAGATCGCCGACAAGCGGACCTTCCCGGCCATCGACATCAACCCGTCCGGTACGCGTAAGGAAGAGGTCCTGCTCGCACCCGAGGAGCTGGCCATCATCCACAAGCTCCGGAAGGTGCTGCACTCGCTGGACTCGCAGGCGGCGATGGATCTCCTGCTGGACCGGCTCAAGCAGTCCCGTACCAACATCGAGTTCCTGATGCAGATCGCGAAGTCGACGCCGGGGGAGTAACAGGTCCCGGTTGACCGACGACGAAGGGGCACGGCCGCGATGGCCGTGCCCCTTCGTCGTGTCCCGCCGGTCGCCCGCCCTCGCCGTGGCCCGGCTCAGAAGTCGCCGTCGGCCACCTGGAAGACGGTGAGGCCGAGCGCTCGCCACATCCGCACCACCTGGACGCGGTCGTCGAAGACGCCGGCCACCCGGTAACGGTCCCGGATCTCCCGGTCGTAGATCTCCCGCTTCACGATCGAGTCCTTCCGGGAGTCGCCGACCGCACGCAGGTGCAGACCGAGGTACGGGACCCGGACGTGCCGGGCCAGCCATTCCTCGGTGGCCGCGCGGGCGGAGGCGTCCCGGCCGGAGCAGAAGACCACCCCGTACCCGGCGGCGTGCATCGCCCGGACCGCCGCGATCACCGCCGTGTTCGGCTGGTCCTCACCCACCCTGGTCATGTCGTACGGGCTGCGGGACACGGCCAACGCGACGGTGCCGTCGATGTCCACCAGGACGATCTCGGGTGGCGCGGCCGACGGTGCGTGCACGGCGGCGGGGCGTCCGGTGCGGGCCTGTGGCACCGGCAACGGCAGTGTCCGCCCCTCGAGGTACCGCTCGTGCAGCCGACGGATCGCCTCCGCGCCGACCTGGTCGGCGGGCGGGCGCGCGGCGTCGCGGCGCAGGCACTCGTCGAGCGGCACGTCGGTGAAGTCGTGCACCTCGAACTCCGCGCCGTGCCGGGCGGCCAGCTCAGCCCAGTCGCGCAGGGTCCGCGAGCGCAGGTTCGTGTCGTCCACGCAGACGTCCGCCCGGGCCCGCAGCAACGCCTCGACCTGGGCCCGCTGGACGACCGTCACCTGGGCCTCGGCCCACTGGGTGAAGAGCCGCTCGCCGTGCAGCATCCGGCGCAGGTCGTCCCGGTTGACCCGGACCACGGACGGCTGGAGCGTACGGGCGAATGTCGTCTTGCCCGAGGCGGGCAGTCCCCGGGTGGCGATCAGGCGGGTCATCGGCGTCCCCGCGGCGTCGTGGACGTACCCCCGGCGGGGTACGCGGCGGCGGCCCGCCGGGTGGGCGAATGCCCCGTCGGGCAGCGGGAATGCGGATGGGGGAGCACGTGTTGACGATGCCGGACGAGGTGTGCGGCCCGATTACCGGGTCGGCTCCGGCCCATGGCACACTTGTCAATCGGCCACCGGTTCCGGTTCACGCCCGAGCCCGTCGTGTACGGCGCGACGAGTGATGACGGCGACCCGGCGACCACCAACGAGAGGACCGAGGCGAGATGAAGGCAAACATCCACCCGGAGTACGTGACCACCGAGGTCAGCTGCTCCTGTGGCAACACGTTCACGACCCGCAGCACCGCCAAGGGCGGGGCGATCCACGTCGAGACCTGCAGCGCCTGCCACCCGTTCTACACCGGTAAGCAGCGCGTTCTCGACACCGCCGGCCGGGTCGCGAAGTTCCAGCAGAAGTACGCCAAGGTTCAGGCCAAGAAGGCCAAGTAACTCCTCGTTCGGCGCCCGCGTCCGGTTTCCCACCGGACGCGGGCGCCGTACGCGTTGTGCCCTGTTACGCACCCGGCGGCCGGCCTTCGGCCCGGCCCGGCCGGCGTCGCACCGTCGAAGGAGCATCCGCAGCATGAGCAGCGAGCGTCTGGCCGGCCTCCTCGACGAGTACGCGGAGCTGGAGAAGCGGTTGGCCGATCCGGCCATCCACGCCGACCAGGCCACCGCGCGCAGGGTGGGTCGCCGCTACGCGGAGCTGGTGCCGCTGCACAAGGCCGCCGGTGAGCTGGAGCAGGCCCGCGCCGACCTGGCCGCGGCTCGTGAGTTGGCTGCCGAGGACCCGTCGTTCGCGGGCGAGGCGGAGTCGATCGCCGGGTCCGTGCCCGCGCTCGAGGAGCGCCTCGCCGAGCTGCTCATCCCACGCGACCCGCACGACGCCAAGGACGTGATCGTCGAGATCAAGGCCGGTGAGGGGGGCGAGGAGTCGGCGCTCTTCGCCGCTGACCTGCTGCGGATGTACACCCGCTACGCCGAGCGGCACGGCTGGATCACCGAGGTGATCGACGCGCAGGATTCCGACCTCGGCGGGGTCAAGGACGTCTCCCTGTCGATCAAGACCAAGGGTGTGCCGGAGGGCGGCAACGGCGTCTGGTCGCGACTCAAGTGGGAGGGCGGCGTGCACCGGGTGCAGCGGGTTCCCGTCACCGAGTCGCAGGGCCGCATCCACACCAGCGCCGCCGGGGTGCTGGTGCTGCCCGAGGCCGAGGACGTCGACGTCACCATCGACCAGAACGATCTGCGCATCGACGTGTTCCGTTCGTCCGGCCCGGGTGGCCAGTCGGTGAACACCACCGACTCGGCGGTGCGGATCACCCACCTGCCGACGGGCATCGTCGTCTCCTGCCAGAACGAGAAGTCCCAGTTGCAGAACCGGGAGCAGGCCCTGCGGATCCTGCGGGCCCGGCTGCTCGCCGCCGCCCAGGAGCAGGCCGACGCCGCCGCCTCGGACGCCCGCAAGGCGCAGGTGCGTACGGTGGACCGCTCGGAGCGGATCCGCACCTACAACTACCCGCAGAACCGGATCAGCGACCACCGGATCGGCTACACGGCGTACAACCTGGACCTGGCGCTCGCCGGCGACCTGGACGGGGTGCTGGACGCGCTCGCCGAGGCCGACCGCGCAGCCCGACTGGCCGGCGACACCGAACTGACCCGCCGCTGACCGCACCCGGCGGCCGTCCGGCCGGACGCGCCGCCGCGGGTGCGCGGGCGGTCAGCTTGCGCGGGGGCGGGACTTGGCGCGGAGCATTTCCCGGTCGGCCTGCTCGAAGGCGACGCTGAGCGCGTCTCGCAACCCGCCGCCGCCGGAGACCTCCGCGAAGCCGATGCTCACCCCGACCGGGGTCCCCGGCACCAGTGACTCCCAGTCTTCGAGTCGGACGGCGGCCTCGATCCGGCGGGCCACCTCGGTGGCCTCGTGCATGCCGGTGTCCGGCAGCACCACCACGAACTCGTCGCCGCCGTAGCGGGCCACGAAGTCACCCCGGCGCATCACCCGGTTGATGACTCCGGCGACGCGTTGGAGCACCAGGTCGCCGGAGTGGTGCCCGTGGCGGGTGTTGACCGCCTTGAAGCCGTCCAGGTCGCAGACACCGATCACCACCCGGTCGCCTCGGGTGACCACCGCCGTGATGTAGCGCTCCAACCGGCGTCGGTTGGGCAGCCCGGTGAGTGGGTCGGTCAACGCCTCGCCCTCGAACCGCGCCGCTTCGCGACGCATCTCCTCGTGGTCGATCCGTGCGGCGATGCCGTCGATGTAGACGTCGCGCAGCCGATCGTTGCGCTGGGCGGCGAGCCGGAACGCCAGTCGGTCGGCCCGGTGCGCCGCCGCGTGGTCGCCGGCACGGGCCAGCGCGATGCTGCGCAGTCGGGCCGGCTCGGCCGCCCCGAGTGTCTCGTTGGACACGTGGATGGTGTCCAACCGGGTGACCGCCTCGATCGGCCGTCCGGCCGCGACGGCGAGGCACACCTGCCCGAGCTGACGCATGTCGCGGGCACGGGAGCTGTCCCCACCGTGGCTCATCAGGCGGGCCGGCTCGGACTTCCCGCCCGTCTCCACCTCGTCACCGAGCGCGGCTTGGCGGGCCGCCGCGTAGCCGTACGCGGCGAGGCTGCTCGGGCGCAGCCGGCCGGCCCGCCCGGAGCGTACGAAGCGGGCCAGGTCGGCGGCCACGTCCCGGAGCACCCGCAGGCAGCCGTCACTGTCGCCGTTGTGGTCCAGGGCGACGGCGTTGCGCAGCCGGATGCCCGGCGCGGCGAACGTCTCCTCGGGGATCCCGGCGACGAGCCCGAGCTGCCGGGCCCGTTCGATGGCGCCCAGGGCGTACCCGTGGAAGCTGAGGTAGCTGTACGCCATGGCGAGGTCGTGCCAGCCCCAGGCGGTGTCCCGGTCCGGGTCCTCGACGGCGCCCAGCGCGCGGGCGGCTCGGACGAGGTGCGTGACGCAGCGGTCAAGTGCGCCCTGGTGGTGTGCGGCGAGGGCGGCGAGCGCGTTGAGGTGGCCGTGCAGGTACGGCTCGGCGAGATCGCGGACGGCCGCCGACGCCTCCTCGATGGCCCGGGTGAACTCCGCCGTCCGACCGAGATTGATCAGTGCGGAGAGGCGCTGCACCATCGCGTCCGCCCGCGCCGCCGGGTCGGTGGTGGTGCGGATCACACGTTCCAGCAGGACGTACGACTCCGCGGAGCGGCTGGCCTCCTGCAGTGCCCGGGCGCGCATGAGGGCGTCAACCTGGTCATCGACCCGGTCGAGCCAGCCCACCCGCCAACCTCCTGTCGTGTGCGCCGTCCGCGCACCCGTTGGTCGCGCCGCCCGCGACGCATCATGATTATCGCGTGACCACTCTGCCGCAACACCCCCCCGAAGGGACAGGCCCCGTCCGCCCGTCCGCAGCGGTGGCTCGGGTGGCCCGCGCACTCGCCGCCGCCGGGGTCGGCTCGGCCCGGGTGGAGGCCGAGGTGCTGGCCGCGTACGTGCTGGGGGTGCCCCGTGGTCGGCTGGCGCTCGCCGACGACCTCAGCGGCGAGCAGGTGGCGCGGCTGGACGGTCTGACGCGTCGGCGTGCCGCGCGGGAGCCGTTGCAGCACCTGACCGGCCGGGCCGGGTTCCGGCACCTCGACCTGTCGGTCGGCCCGGGTGTCTTCGTGCCTCGGCCGGAGACGGAGCTGCTGGCCGGCTGGGGTGTCGAGCAGGCCCGGGGCCGGACCGACCCGGTGGTGGTCGACCTCTGCAGCGGCTCGGGCGCGGTCGCCCTCGCGGTGGCTCAGGAGCTGCCCGGGGCGCGGGTGATCGCGGTGGAGCGGTCCCCGGAGGCGCTGGCCTGGTTGCGGCGCAACGCGGCGGAGCGGGCCGGGGCGGGGGACCGGCCGATCGAGGTGGTCGAGGCGGACGTGACCGCGCCGGACCTGCTGGCGGAGCTGGTCGGCTCGGTGGACGTGTTGCTCTGCAACCCGCCGTACGTGCCGGACGACGTGGTGGTGCCGCCGGAGGTGGCCGGGCACGATCCGGCGGAGGCGGTCTTCGGCGGCGCAGACGGTCTGGCGGTGATCCGTCCCGTCGTCAGCCGGGCGGCGGTGCTGCTGCGCGCGGGCGGTGTTCTCGGGGTGGAGCACGACGACACCCACGGCGCGGCGGTCCCCGCGCTGCTGGCCGAGGACGGCGGGTTCACGGCTGTCACGGCGCATCTGGACCTCACCGGACGTCCCCGTTACGCCACCGCGTCCCGACGGGCGGACGGCCAGCACGCCCCGATCGGGGTGGCGTGGCAGACTGACTCCTCGTGATGCTCTACGACTGCCGGTCGCCCGCCGATCGGGACCGCGGCATCGCTGCGGCCATCGAGGCGGTCAAGAACGGCGAGCTTGTCGTCCTACCCACGGACACCGTCTACGGGATCGGCGCGGACGCGTTCACCCCGTACGCGGTCAAGGCACTGCTGGATGCCAAGGGCCGGGGTCGGCAGATGCCGCCGCCGGTGCTGATCGGCTCGCGGCACACCCTGGACGGGTTGGTCTTCTCGCTGCCCACTGCCGCCCGGGACCTGGTGGAGGCGTTCTGGCCGGGTGCGCTGACGATCGTGGTCGAGCACTCGCCGAGCCTCCAGTGGGACCTGGGCGACAAGACGGGCACGGTGGCGGTGCGGATGCCGCTGCACCCGGTGGCCCTGGAGGTGCTGCGGGAGACCGGCCCGATGGCGGTCTCGTCGGCCAACAAGACGGGCCAGCCCGCCGCGGTGACCGCCGAGGAGGCACGCGACCAGCTCAGTTACTCGGTGCGGGCCTACCTGGAGGCCGGGCCCTGCCCGGACCCGGTGCCCAGCACGATCGTGGATCTGACCGGCGAGGTGCCGCAACTGCTGCGGGCCGGGGCGATCCCGTTGGAGAAGCTGCGCGACGTGGTGCCGGACCTCATCGACGGCCGGGCGGTCTGAGTGCCCCCGTTCACGGTCCTGCACGTCTGCATGGGCAACATCTGCCGTTCCCCGATGGCCGAGCGGCTGCTCGCTCTCGCGGTGCGGGAGCGGCTGACGCGGCGCGCGCAGGACCCGGCCCAGGCCGACGGGTTGGTGCACAGCCACAGCGCCGGCACGGGTGGCTGGCACGCGGGCGAGGAGATGAATCCGCCGGCGGCCCGGCAGGTCGCCGCCCGTGGTGGGGAGGTCGAGGGGTTCACGGCGCGCAAGCTGCGGTCGGATCACATCGACGCCGCCGACCTGGTGCTGACCGCCACCGCCGACCAGCAGGACTACGTGGTGGCGTTGCGGCCGGACGCGGCGGCCCGCACGTTCGTGCTCGGCGAGTTCGGTCGGCTGCTGGCCGCGGTGGACGCGGCCGCGTTGCCGCCGGGTGACGCGACCCCGGAGGCCGTGTACGCCCGGGGGGTGGCCCTGGTGGCGGCGGCCCACGACGCCCGGTTGGGCGCGTCGGCGCTGGCCACGGACGATCTGGACGACCCGTGGGGCCGTGGGGACCAGTGCTTCAGCCGGGTCGCCGACGAGATCGAGGAGGCGGTTCACCCGCTGGCCGGGGCACTGCTGCCCTGAGCGCGGTGCGAGTTTCCTCCGGGTTTGGGGAAAACCCGGGGCGAAAGCGGCGTTCCGGGTCATTCTGAACGGGTCCTAGCGTGACCGGCTCCTGCGGGGAGAGCTGATGATCCGGGCCCATCTCGACAAACTGCTGACCGTGGTGATCGCCGGAGTGCTGGCCGGGCTCGTGCTGGCCGCAGCCGCCCTACCGGTGGCCCTGGTGTTCGGGATCGGCTTCAGCGCCCTGTCGACGCCGTACGCGGAGCTGCCGAACACACTGCGGACGCCGCCCACCGCGCAGCGCTCCAACCTCTACGCCAACGACGGCACCACCCTGATCACCTCCTTCTACCAGGAGGACCGGGTGGACGTGCCGCTGCGCGAGGTGGCCCAGGTGATGCGCCAGGCCATCGTGGCCGCCGAGGACGTCCGGTTCTACAAGCACAGCGGCGTCGACCTGCGGGGCGTGGTGCGCGCGTTCACCGTCAACAAGCGGGACGGGCAGACCCGGCAGGGCGCCTCCACGCTGACCATGCAGTACGTCCGCAACGTGCTCAGCAGCGATCCCCGGCTGACCGAGGCGCAGCGGGTGGCCGCCACCGAGGTCACCACCGCCCGAAAGCTCCAGGAGATGCGGTACGCGCTCGCGCTGGAACGCGAACTCGACAAGGAGGAGATCCTCACCCGCTACCTCAACATCGCCTACTTCGGCGCCGGGGCGTACGGCATCGCGGCGGCCAGCAAGCGCTACTTCTCCCGGTCACCGGCCAAGCTGACCCTGGCCCAGGCGGCGCTGCTGGCCGGTCTGGTCCAGTCGCCGGACAGCGACGACCCGATCAACGGCGACGCCGACAGCGCGTTGGCGCGGCGGTCGTACGTGCTGGAGCGGCTTGTGGAGTCGGGGCAGGTGTCGGCGGACGCGGCGGCGGCGGCGCGGGCCGAGCCACTGCAGCTACGGCCGAGCGCGACCCCGAACGACTGCACGGCGGTGCCCGAGGCGCTCAACGACTGGGGATTCTTCTGCGACTGGTTCACCCGTTGGTGGAGCAGCCAGTCCGCGTTCGGGGCGACCGCCGACGAGCGGCAGCGCGCGCTGCGTCGGGGCGGGTTCTCGATCGTGTCGTCGCTGGACCCGGGTGTGCAGCGGGCCACCACCGAGCAGGTACGCAAGATCTACCAGCCGTCGGCGGCCGAGGCGGTGCCGACCGCTGTGGTGCAACCGGGCACCGGGCGGGTGCTCGCGATGTCGGTGAACCGCACCTACAGCGTGCGGGACAACCCCGTCGGGCAGAAGAACCGCCCGAACACGGTCAACCAGTTGATCGGCGGCGGCGGTGCGATCGAGGGATACCAGGGCGGTTCGACGTTCAAGCTCTTCACGATGCTGGCCGCGCTCGAGGCGGGCCTGCCGCTGTCGACCGACTTCGTGGCGCCCACCCAGTTGCTCACCCGCTTCCCGGTGACCGGGGAGGCGAGCTGTGACGGCCACTGGTGCCCCTCGAACGCCAGCCCGTCCTCGATGGATGGCCCGCGCACCATGTGGAGCGCGTTCGGCCGGTCGGTGAACACGTACTTCGCCTGGTTGACCGAGAAGGTCGGCGCCGACCGGGTGGTGGAGATGGCCGAGCGACTCGGCATCGTGCTGCGGGCCGACGCCGACGCCCGACTGGCCCGGTACGGCGCGAAGGACTGGGGCGCGTTCACCCTGGGCGTCGCCGCGACCACGCCGCTGGACCTGGCCACCGCGTACGCCACGGTGGCGGCCGAGGGGACCTGGTGCGCGCCGCTGCCGGTGGTGTCGATCACCGACGCGGGCGGCCGGCCGGTCGACGCCGCCAAACCGGACTGCCGCCAGGTGCTCGACGTCGACGTCGCTCGGGCGGCCACCGACGCGGCTCGCTGCCCGGTCGGCGACCAGTCGATGTACGGGCGCTGCGACGGTGCCACCGCACCCGGGCTGCGGGCGCGGCTCGGCCGGCCGGTGGCGGGCAAGACCGGCAGTTCGGAACGGTACGAGACGGAGACTGTCGTCGCGTTCACGCCGCAGCTCGCGATCGCCTCGATGGCGGCGAACCCGGACGACCCCCGCGACGCGGTCGGTCAGGCCGTGCAGGCCCGGATGGTGGACGCGGTCGGCGAGGTGCTCTCCACAGCCCTGCGCGGCCAACCGGTGCGCGACTTCGTCCCGCCGAGCGAACGAACCGCCCTCCAACTGACCGGAGCCCGCACCGGCAACTAACCATCCACCCCACCCCACCCCACCCCACCCCACCCACCCCACCCCACCCCACCCCGCCCCACCCCGGCCCGCCCCGCCCGGCCCGGCCCGCCCCGCGCCGATCTTGCACTTTGTGTTGCTGATTGGTTCGCATATGCAGCTTTTGTCGCGACAGAAAGTGCAAGATCGCGGGGGCGCGGGGGCGCGGGGTGTGGGGGTGCCGGGGTGCGGGGTGTGGGGCGCCGGGCGTGCCGGGGTGCGGGGTGCGGGGCGCCGGGCGTGCCGGGGTGCGGGGTGCGGGGCGCCGGGCGTGCCGGGGCGCGGGGTGCGGGGACGGGCTTTCGGGGCGCGGGAGGGTGGGGGCGGCGAGCAGGGGCGGGGAGCCGGGGCGGGGAGGTGGGGCGGGGAGGTGGCGCGGGGAGGTGGCGCGTTAGGGGGCTTGTTCGGCGTTGCGGGCTATGTTGCGGGCCATGCCGCCGAAGACCACCGCGTGGAAGGGGGCGACCGACCCCCAGTAGGCGTGGCCACTCAGCCCGCGGGGCAGGAAGACCGCGCGTTGCTGGTAGCGGCTGCGCCCGCCGTCGGTGGGCAGCACCCGCATCTCCAGCCAGGCCCGGCCGGGAAGCCGCATCTCGGCGCGCAGTCGCAGGAGCTCACCGGGGACGATCTCCTCGACCCGCCAGAAGTCCAGCGCCTCACCGACCTGGAGGCGGTGCGGGTCGCGTCGGCCCCGACGGAGCCCGACCCCGCCGACCAGACGGTCCAGCCAGCCGCGGACCGACCAGGCGAGCGGGAACGAGTACCAGCCGTGCTCGCCGCCGACCCCCTCGATGACCCGCCAGAGCGCCGCCGGTGGGGCGTCCACCGCCCGTTCGCGCACGTCGGTGTAGACGCTGCCGCCGGACCACTCCGGGTCGCTGGGCAGCGGCTCGGCGGGCGCGTCCGGGCCGCTCGCGGTCGACCAGCGGGTCTCCACCTGGGCGTCCCGGACCTTGGCGAGCGCGAGCGCCACCGCGTCGTCGAAGCCGGTCAGCCCGCCGGGCGGGTCGGGTAGGTACCTGGCGATGTCGTGCTCGTGCGCGACCGCCTCGTGGATCAGGCTCTCCACCAGGGGGCGGGCGATCGCGTTCGGCACCGGGGTGATCAGGCCGACCCAGTGCGAGGAGAGCGACGGGGTGAGCGGGCGGACCGGCACGATGATCCGCCGGCGCAGCCCGGCCACCAGGGCGTAGCGCTGCATCATCTCGCGGAAGGTGAGCACGTCCGGTCCGCCGATGTCGAAGCCCCGGTTGACCTCCGGCGGCAGCGCGACGCAGCCGGCCAGGTAGCGCAGCACGTCGCGGACCGCGATGGGTTGGATCCGGTTGCGGACCCAGCGCGGGGTGATCATGGCGGGCAGCCGCTCGGTCAGGTATCGCAGCATCTCGAACGACGCCGAGCCGGACCCGATGATCACCGCGGCCCGCAGCACGGCGGTGGGCACCCCGCTGCCCAGCAGGATCCGGCCCACCTCGGCTCGGGACCGCAGGTGCGGGGAGGGGACCTCGGCCTCGGACGCCGGCTCCGGCCCGCCCAGGTAGACGATCCGGCGTACGCCGGCCGCGCGCGCCGCCGCCGCGAAGTTCGTCGCCGCCGTCCGGTCGGCCGCCTCGAAGTCGGGCCGGCCGAGGGAGTGCACAAGGAAGTAGGCGACGTCCACGTCGGCGAAGGCGGCGGGCAACGTGTCCGGTCGGCTCAGGTCCCCCTCGACGATCTCGGCCGCCGAGGCCCAGGGCACGTCGCGCAGCCGGACCGCCTTCCGGGCCAGGCACCGCACGGTGTAACCCTCGGCGAGCAGCAGCGGCGTCAGCCGCCCGCCGATGTATCCGGTGGCTCCGGTCACGAGGCATCTCACGAGGTCCAGTCTGCGGCCCCTTAGACTCGTTCGCTGTGGAGACCGAGACGAGCACCTTCTGGGGGCCGGATTTCGCCCAGCTCAGGGCCACCGACCCGGAGATCGCCGGGGTGGTCCTCGGCGAGCTGGACCGGTTGCGGGGTGGCCTGCAGCTCATCGCCAGCGAAAACCTGACCTCGCCGGCGGTGCTTGCCGCGCTCGGTTCGACGCTCACCAACAAGTACGCCGAGGGCTACCCGGGCCGGCGCTACTACGGCGGTTGCGCCGAGGTGGACCGGGCGGAGGAGATCGGCATCGCCCGGGCCAAGGAGCTCTTCGGTGCCGAGCACGCCAACCTCCAACCGCACTCCGGGGCGAGCGCCAACCTGGCCGCGTACGCCGCGTTGGTGCAGCCGGGGGACACGGTGCTGGCGATGGACCTGCCGCACGGTGGGCACCTCACCCACGGCAGCCGGGTGAACTTCTCCGGCAAGTGGTTCCATGCGGTCGGTTACCCGGTCCGGCCGGACACCGAGTTGATCGACTACGACGAGGTACGCGATCTGGCGCGGACGCACCGACCCAAGCTGATCATCTGTGGCGCCACCGCGTACCCCCGGCTGATCGACTTCGCCCGGTTCCGGGAGATCGCCGACGAGGTCGGGGCGTACCTGATGGTGGACGCCGCGCACTTCATCGGCCTGGTGGCCGGCCGGGCGATCCCGTCCCCGGTGCCGTACGCGGACGTCGTCTGCGCCACCACCCACAAGGTGCTGCGCGGCCCACGCGGCGGCATGATCCTCTGCCGGGAGTCGCTCGCGCAGCGGATCGACAAGGCCGTCTTCCCGTTCACCCAGGGCGGTCCGCTGATGCACGCGGTCGCGGCCAAGGCGGTCGCCCTGCGCGAGGCCGCCCAACCGGAGTTCCAGACGTACGCCCGGCAGGTGGTCAGCAACGCCCAGGCGCTCGCGGCCGGGCTCGCCGACGAGGGGATGCGTCAGGTGTCCGGCGGCACCGACACCCACCTCGCCCTGATCGACCTGCGCGAGGTGGGGGTGACCGGCGCGGAGGCCGAGCGACGCTGCGACGCCGCGTCGATCACCCTCAACAAGAACGCCATCCCGTACGACCCGCAGCCCCCGATGGTGGCCTCCGGTCTGCGGGTGGGCACCCCGAGCGTCACCACCCAGGGCATGCGGGAGGGGGAGCTTCGGCAGGTGGCCACCCTGATCGCCCGCGCGGTGCGCACCGATCCCGGGGCGCCGGGCGGCGCCGACGAGCTGACCCGACTCGGTGCCGAGGTGGCCGAGCTGGTCGCGGCGTTTCCGGCGTACCCCCGTGGCTGAGCCCGGGGTGGTCGAGCCGGACACCGACCGGCGGTGGCGGCTGCGGCACCTGCCGGTGCTGTTGGCCGCGTCGGCGGCGCTCGCCGCGGTCGCCGCGGTGGTGGGCGGGTTGACCGGCGGTGTGACGGCCGCGCTCGGCGCGGCGGCCGGCGTGGGCGTCACGGTGTTCAGCTACACGCTCACCACCGTGGTGCTGGCCCGGGCCGACCAGATCAACCCGCAGTTGGTGCTGCCGCTCGGCCTGGGCCTGTACGTGTTGAAGTTCAGCCTGTTGGGTGCGGTGCTGGTGGCGGTGGCGTCGACCGGGTGGCCCGGTTTGATCCCTCTTTGCCTTGGCATCGTCGTCGGGGTGGCAGTGTGGACAGCAGTGCACCTCTGGTGGCTGACCACGGTGCACGCTCGCCGACCGCGCGGCTGACCCGGCGGTCGTCCCAACCAGCGGACTCGCCGCAATGTGTCGGCCTCCGGTCATTTTCCGACGGGCGGAAGGGGAGTAGCGTGCCCACAGACGACGGCGCCCACGAGAAGCCCACACAACGATGGTTGTGCGGGGGGTGAGGCACAGCCTCGTCTTCCCGGCTGATATCGTTCGCCCCGTCATGGCTGATGACCAAACCCCCCGTCCCCCCGGTCAACCGGACGATTATCCGTCCGGTGCCGGTCAGGGCTGGACCGCACTCAGCTACCTCATCGGAGGCATGCTCGTGTGGGGTTTCATCGGCTGGCTGGTCGACCAGTGGCTCGACACCGGTGGCGTCGCCACCGGGATCGGCTTCGTGCTCGGCATGGCCGGGGGAGTCATCCTGGTCATCCGCCGACTCGGCACGCCTACTTAGGAAGGGACGCGGTGTTCGGACAGGCGAACGTCCTGGCAGCGGGCCAGGCAGAATTCCCACCTAGCAAGGAGGACTTCTACCTGCCCAGCATCCTGCCCTGGGGTGCGCACGACTCCTACTGGTTCACCAAGTTCACGTTGATGGTCTGGATCGCGGTCGGCGTTCTGATCATCTTCTTCCTGGCGACCTATCGGAACCCGAAGCTGGTGCCGACCAAGAAGCAGTGGTTCGCCGAGTCGATCTACGGCTTCGTGCGCAACAACATCTCGGTCGACATGATCGGTCACCAGGGCGTGCGGTTCGCTCCGTACTTCACGACGCTGTTCTGCTTCGTGCTGGTGACCAACGCGTTCGCGATCATCCCGTTCTTCCAGATCTCGCCGAACTCGCACATCGCCTTCCCGGCGATCCTCGCGGTGATCAGCTACGTGCTGTTCAACTACATCGGCATCCGGCACCACGGCTTCGTCAAATACTTCAAGCACGCCCTGATCCCACCGGCACCGTGGTACATCCTGCCGCTGCTGATCCCGATCGAGGCGTTCTCGACCTTCATCATCCGGCCGTTCTCGCTGGCCGTTCGTCTCTTCGCGAACATGTTCGCCGGCCACATGCTCCTGCTGGTCTTCACGCTCGGCGGCTTCGCGATGCTCAGCTCCAACGCCTGGCTGGCACCGATCTCGGTGGTGTCCTGGGTGATGACCGTGGCGCTGACCCTTCTCGAAGCGCTTGTCATCGTCCTGCAGGCCTACGTCTTCACGGTGCTGAGCGCCAGCTACATCCAGGGCGCGCTCGCCGAAGAGCACTGATCCACGCACCATCCGTTGTCGTCCCGCGTGAGAGACACGCGTGATAACCAGGAGGAACCACTAATGGATTACGTCGCCGCCGCAGAAGGTGTCGTTGGCAGCACCGCCGCCATCGGCTACGGCCTCGCGGCCATCGGCCCGGGCATCGGCGTTGGTCTGGTGTTCGCCGCCTACATCCAGTCGACCGCCCGCCAGCCCGAGTCGTCGCGGATGACCCTGCCGTACGTCTGGATCGGCTTCGCCGTCATCGAGGCGCTCGCGCTGTTCGGCATCGCCTTCGGCTTCATCTGGCAGGGAGAGCTCTAATCCGCTCGTCGACCGGGAGGTCACCCATGTACTTCCTCGCCGCTGAGGGTGGTGAGTCAGACCACAACCCGATCATCCCCATTCCCGAGGAGATCGTGGTCGGCGTTGTCGCCTTCGCCGTGCTCTGCTTCGTACTGATCAAGTTCGTCTTCCCCCGCATGGAGCAGACGTTCCAGGCCCGGGTCGACGCGATCGAGGGCGGCATCAAGCGCGCCGAGGCCGCTCAGGCCGAGGCGAACCAGCTGCTCGAGCAGTACCGTGCCCAGCTCGCTGAGGCCCGCACCGACGCCGCCAAGATCCGTGACGACGCGCGGGCCGACGCCGAGGGGATCCGACAGGACATCCTCGCCAAGGCGCGGGAAGAGTCCGACCGGGTCATCCAGGCCGGTAAGGACGCGCTCGCCGCCGAGCGGGCCACCATCGTGCGTGAGCTGCGTGCCGAGGTCGGCACCATCGCGGTGGACCTGGCCAGCAAGATCGTTGGCGAGTCGCTGGCCGACGAGGCGCGACGCAAGGGCACCGTCGACCGGTTCCTGAGCGGCCTCGAGAGCACGGGGGCCCGCTGATGCAGGCCGCCAGCCGGGAGTCGTACAAGGTCGCGGCCGAGCGCCTCGACGCGTACGTCCGCGGCGCGGAGCCGTCGGCGGTGACCTCCACCGCCGACGCCATCCTCTCCGTGGCGACCCTGCTGCGGCGTGAGCCGCGGCTGCGCCGGGCCCTGTCCGAGCCGGCTCGTTCCGGCGAGGACCGCGGTGCCCTGCTCGGCGACATGCTGGGTGGCCGGATCGGCGCCGACGCGCTCGACCTGCTCGTGGCGTTGGTGTCCGGCCGCTGGTCGGCACCGTCGGAGTTGCTCGAGGGCGCCGAGCGCCTCGGTGTGGAAGCGCTGCTGGCCAGCGCCGACAAAGCCGGCGAGCTGGGTGAGGTCGAGGACGAGCTGTTCCGCTTCGGCCAGGTCGTCTCGGGTCAGTCGGCACTGAGCAACACGCTGGCCGACCCGGTCGCCCCGGTCGAGCAGCGGGCCACCCTGGCCCGCGAGCTGCTCGCCGACAAGGCCCGTCCGGTCACCGTCCGCCTCGTCGAGGTGGCCCTCGGCGGGTTCGGGGGGCGCTCCTTCACCGGCGCGCTGACCCGGCTTGTCGAACTCGCCGCCGAGCGACGCGACCGGCAGGTGGCGTACGTGATCGTGGCGGCCCCGTTGAGTGACGAGGACGAGCGCCGACTGGGTGCGAGCCTCACCGCGATATACGGTCGAGAGGTCTCCGTCAAGCAGACGGTCGACCCGCAGGTCCTGGGTGGCGTGAGCGTGCGGGTCGGTTCCGACCTGTACGACGGCACCATCCTGCGCCGCCTCAACGAGACCCGCAACGCGCTCGCGAAGCGCTGAGCGGCTTCGCCGTCCAGCAATGCGGTGGCTTCGCCGCCCAAGCAATGCGGTGGCTCCGCCGCCTCAGCGTTTGGGGCGGGCTTCGCCGCCGCAGCGCCCGGATTGACAGACGCCATTCGGACCGGTTGGTACTTGGTATCCCGGGCCCCTGAATTTTAAGGAAGCAGAGGATGGCCGAGCTGACCATCTCGACGGAGGAGATCCGCGGCGCCCTGGAGCGCTACGTCTCCTCCTACTCGTCCGACGTCTCCCGCGAGGAGGTCGGCACCGTCGCCGACACCGGCGACGGTATCGCCCACGTCGAGGGCCTGCCCTCGACCATGACCAACGAGCTCCTGGAGTTCGAGGACGGCACGCTCGGCGTGGCGTTGAACCTCGACGTCCGGGAGATCGGTGTCGTCGTTCTCGGTGACTCCGCCAAGTTGGAGGAGGGGCAGCGCGTCAAGCGCACCGAGCGGGTTCTCTCCGTTCCGGTCGGCGACGCCTTCCTCGGCCGCGTGGTCGACGCGCTCGGCCAGCCGATCGACGGACTCGGTGACATCGCCAACGAGGGCTTCCGCGAGCTGGAGCTGCAGGCTCCGAACGTGATGTCCCGCCAGTCGGTGTTCGAGCCGCTGCAGACCGGCATCAAGGCCATCGACGCGATGACCCCGATCGGTCGGGGCCAGCGACAGCTGATCATCGGTGACCGCAAGACCGGTAAGACCACCGTCGCCCTGGACGCGATCCTCAACCAGCGGGACAACTGGCGCACCGGCGACCCGAAGAAGCAGGTCCGCTGCATCTACGTCGCCATCGGTCAGAAGGCCTCCACGATCGCCTCGATCAAGGGCCAGCTCGAAGAGGCCGGCGCGATGGAGTACACGACGATCGTGGCCTCCCCGGCGTCCGACCCGGCCGGCTTCAAGTACCTGGCCCCGTACACCGGCTCGTCCATCGGGCAGCACTGGATGTACGGCGGCAAGCACGTCCTGATCGTCTTCGACGACCTGAGCAAGCAGGCCGAGGCGTACCGGGCCGTGTCGCTGCTGCTGCGTCGCCCGCCGGGCCGTGAGGCGTACCCGGGTGACGTCTTCTACCTGCACTCCCGTCTGCTGGAGCGCTGCGCGAAGCTCTCCGACGAGCTGGGTGGCGGCTCGATGACCGGTCTGCCGATCATCGAGACGAAGGCCAACGACATCTCGGCCTTCATCCCGACGAACGTCATCTCGATCACCGACGGCCAGATCTTCCTGGAGACGGACCTGTTCAACCAGGGCGTCCGCCCGGCGATCAACGTCGGCACCTCGGTCTCCCGGGTCGGTGGCGCCGCGCAGGTTAAGCCGATGCGCAAGGTCGCCGGTTCGCTGCGACTCAACCTCGCGCAGTACCGCGAGCTGGAGGCGTTCGCCGCCTTCGCCTCCGACCTGGACCGGGCCTCCCGGGCCCAGCTCGACCGCGGTGTACGCCTCGTCGAGCTGCTCAAGCAGCCGAACTACTCGCCGTTCCCGGTCGAGCAGGAGGTCGTCTCGGTCTGGGCCGGTGTCGAGGGCAAGCTCGACGACATCCCGGTGGGCGAGGTTCGTCGCTTCGAGGCGGAGTTCCTCCAGTACCTGCGGCACAAGCACGAGGGTGTGCTGGCCGGTATCGCCGACAACCAGTGGGGCGACGACATCGTCGGCTCCCTGGACGCGGCGATCACCGAGTTCAAGCAGGTCTTCCTCAACAAGGACGACGAGCGCAAGGTCAACGACGCGCCGGCCGCACCGCTTGAGGGCGACGAGAACCGCGAGACGGTGACCCGCTTCCGCGACGGCGCGACCGACCGCCCGGCCGAGAGCTGATCCCGTGGCGGCCCAGGTACGCGTTCTTCGTCAACGAATCCGCTCGGCGAAGTCGATGAAGAAGATCACCAAGGCGATGGAGCTCGTGGCGACGAGCCGGATCGCCAAGGCTCAGGCCCGGGTGCAGGCGTCCCTGCCGTACGCCCAGGCCATCACCGGTGTGCTCACGGCGCTGGCGTCCAACGCGCGGATCGACCACCCGCTGCTCACCCCGCGCGAGCGGGTGCGGCGGGCCGGCGTCCTGTTGGTCACCAGCGACCGTGGTCTGGCCGGCGGCTACAGCTCCAACGCGATCAGGATGGCCGAGTCGCTCGTCGCGCGGCTCAAGGCGGACGGCAAGGAGCCGGTGCTCTACGTCATCGGGCGTAAGGGTGTCGGGTTCTACCGGTTCCGCAACCGGCCGATCGAGGCGAACTGGACCGGGTTCAGCGAGCAGCCGTCGTTCGAGGACGCCCGTACCGTCGGTGAGACGCTGATCAAGGCGTTCACGGCCGGTGCGGACGACACCGACGGCAATGCCGGGGCGGACGGGGTGCTCGGCGTCGACGAGTTGCACATCGTCTACACCGAGTTCCACTCGCTGATGACGCAGAACCCGGTCACCAAGGTCATCGGTCCGATGCAGGTGGAGGACCGGCCGCGCTCCGAGGGGCTGCTGCCGGCGTACGAGTTCGAGCCGGAGGCGGAGGCGCTGCTCGACGCGCTCCTGCCGAGGTACATCAACACGCGGATCTACGCGGCGTTGATCGAGTCGGCGGCGAGTGAGTCGGCGGCACGGCGGCGGGCGATGAAGAGCGCCACCGACAACGCCGAAGACATGATCGAGAAGTACACGCGCGAGATGAACTCGGCTCGCCAGGCCGGGATCACCCAGGAGATCAGCGAGATCGTCGGCGGCGCGAACGCGCTGGCCGCGTCGGGAAGTGAAGTGTGATGACTGCACCAGTAGAGACCAAGACGGCCACGGGTCGCGTGGTCCGGGTCATCGGCCCGGTCGTCGACGCCGAGTTCCCGCGCGACGCCATGCCGCCCCTGTTCAACGCGCTCAACGTGACGGTGAACCTGTCCGGCGGTGAGAAGACGCTGACCCTGGAGGTCGCCCAGCACCTGGGTGACAACCTGGTCCGTGCCATCTCGATGCAGCCGACGGACGGCCTGGTTCGTGGCGCTGAGGTGCGTGACCGCGGCGAGCCGATCACCGTGCCGGTGGGCGACGCCGTCAAGGGCCACGTGTTCAACGCGATCGGCGAGGTGCTCAACCTCAAAGAGGGCGAGACCCTGACCCCGGACGACCACTGGGGTATCCACCGCAAGGCCCCGGCCTTCGCGGACCTGGAGCCGAAGACCGAGATGCTGGAGACCGGCATCAAGGTCATCGACCTGCTCGCCCCGTACGTCAAGGGCGGCAAGATCGGCCTGTTCGGCGGCGCGGGCGTGGGCAAGACGGTGCTCATCCAGGAGATGATCACCCGAGTGGCCCGTAACTTCGGTGGTACGTCGGTGTTCGCCGGCGTGGGTGAGCGCACCCGTGAGGGCAACGACCTCATCGCCGAGATGACCGAGTCCGGCGTCATCGACAAGACCGCGCTGGTCTACGGCCAGATGGACGAGCCGCCGGGCACCCGGCTGCGGGTGGCGCTCTCCGCGCTGACCATGGCGGAGTACTTCCGGGACGTGAAGAAGCAGGAGGTGCTGCTCTTCATCGACAACATCTTCCGCTTCACGCAGGCCGGTTCGGAGGTGTCCACCCTGCTCGGCCGTATGCCGAGCGCCGTGGGTTACCAGCCGACCCTGGCCGACGAGATGGGCGAGCTCCAGGAGCGGATCACCTCCGTCCGGGGCCAGGCCATCACCTCGATGCAGGCGATCTACGTGCCGGCGGACGACTACACCGACCCCGCCCCGGCCACCACGTTCGCCCACCTGGACGCGACCACCAACCTGGAGCGGTCGATCTCCGACAAGGGCATCTACCCGGCCGTGGACCCGCTGGCGTCCTCGTCCCGGATCCTCGCCCCGGAGTTCGTCGGCGCCGAGCACTTCCAGGTGGCCACCGAGGTGAAGCGGATCCTGCAGCGCTACCGCGACCTGCAGGACATCATCGCCATCCTCGGTATCGAGGAGCTCTCCGAGGAAGACAAGATCACCGTGGCCCGGGCCCGGCGGATCGAGCGCTTCCTCTCGCAGAACACCTACGCGGCGGAGCAGTTCACCGGCGTACCGGGCTCGACGGTCCCGATCAAGGAGACCATCGAGGCGTTCCGGAAGATCAGCGAGGGTGAGTACGATCACTTCCCCGAGCAGGCGTTCTTCATGTGCGGCGGTCTTGAGGACCTGGAGCGCAAGGCTGAGGAGCTGATGAAGGGCTGACAAGCCCGATTCGTCCCGCAACCAAAAAGACTGCCCCGGCCACGCCGGGGCAGTCTTTTGTTCATCTTCGCGTCTTACCATCGTCGCGGTCCGTTACTCGGGGTCGTCCGTACCCAAAACCCGAGATACGTTCTATCCGCACGCTCACCCGAACGAGCGTTGATCTTCGCAACCTTTCGACGACGTGCGCCCGTCTTCCCTCGCGTGGGCGTAACGAACGGAGCTGCTCGTGGGTAAGGCCGGCAAGCGTGGCCGCAAGTCATCCGTCTGGCGCGGCGTGCCGCGCTGGGCGAGGATCTGCACGGTGTTCGGCACCGTGCTGGTCGTGCTCAGCGGAGCGGTGCTGGTCGGCACGGAGGCCCTGATGGCCCGCTACGAGGGCGCGGTCGGCAAGGCAGACCTGTTCGGTGACCAGGCGGCGGGCGCCCAGCCGAAGAAGAGCGACATCAAGGGCCCCCTCAACATCCTGCTCGTCGGCATCGACCCGCGTACGCCGACGGCCGCGCCGCTCGCCGACTCGATCATGGTGCTGCACGTGCCGGCGTCGATGGACCGGGCCTACCTCTTCTCCCTGCCGCGCGACCTCTACGTGCAGATCCCCGAGTTCAAGAAGGCCGACTTCCCCGGCGAGACCACGAAGATCAACGCTGCCATGTCGTTCGGCAGCAAGGTGCCGGGGGCCAACCCCGACGCGGCGCGGGGCTTCGAGTTGCTGGCCACCACCGTGCAGAACGTGACAGGCATCAAGCGTTTCGACGCGGGTGCCATCATCAACTTCACCGGCTTCCAGAAGATCGTCGACGCGATGGGCGGCGTCGACATGTACATCGAGCGCGAGGTCAAGTCCGAGCACAAGCAGCCGGACGGCAAGGCGCGGCCGGGCAAGACGTGGGGCGAGGGTTACGTGGGCCCGCAGGCGGTCTACAAGAAGGGCAACCAACACCTCAGCGGGTGGCAGGCGCTGGACTACGTCCGGCAGCGCTACCCGAAGAACGGTGTCCCGGACTCCGACTACGGCCGGCAGCGCCACCAGCAGCAGTTCGTCAAGGCCATGGTCGGCCAGGCGTTCAGCGCCGACGTGGTCGCCAACCCGATCAAGCTGGACAAGGTGCTCCGCGCCGCCGGCCAGTCGCTGATCTTCAACGGCCGGGGCAGCAGCGTTGTCGACTTCGGGCTCGCCCTGAAGGACATCCGCCCCAACACCATCCAGATGATCAAGCTTGCCGGTGGTGAGCTGAAGAGCAGCAGGGGTGCCTACCTCGGTGAGCAGTTCCAGCCGGATGTCCGGGACTTCTTCACCGCCCTGCACAGCGAGCAGCTCGACCCCTTCCTGCTGGAGCATCCGGACTTCCTGAACAAGACCAAGTAGTCGTGGCACGGGTTCTCCCACCCGCGTGGGGAGCGCGTGCGCGTCAGGCTAGACTTTCGGCAATCCGTCGCCGCAGCAAGGAGACAGCGTGGCAAAGCAGCTTCACGTCGAGCTCGTCGCCGTCGAGGAGAAGGTCTGGTCCGGTGACGCCGAGATGGTCGTCGCCCGGACGACCGAAGGCGAGCTCGGTGTCCTGCCGGGGCACGCGCCGCTGCTCGGCCAGCTCGCGGAGCCCGGTCAGGTCCGCATCAAGCTCGCCGGCGGTGAGCAGGTCTCCTACGAGGTCGCCGGCGGCTTCCTCTCGGTGAGCGCCGACGGCGTCACCGTGCTGGCCGAGAGCGCAACCCCGGTCTCCGCGCAGAGCCGCTGAGCCACACCGGGGATGGACATCGTCGAAGGAATCGGGATCGGCGTTGTCGTCATCCTCGGCGCGCTGCTGACCCTCTTCGTCCGGCGAGCCCTGGTCACCCGCAGCGGTGGCATCATCCGGCTCAGCGTCCGAGTCACCACAATGCTCGACGGCCGTGGCTGGTCGCCCGGCTTCGGCCGGTTCGCCGGTGACGAGCTGCGGTGGTACCGAATGTTCAGCTTCGCGATCCGACCCAAGCGGGTGCTCTCCCGCAAGGGATTGGCCGTGGAGCGCCGCCGGTTGCCGGAAGGTCAGGAACGGCTCTCCATGCCGGCCGACTGGGTGATCCTCCGCTGTACCAGTCACCACGCACCGGTGGAGATCGCCATGGCGCGGTCCACGGTTACCGGTTTCCTCTCTTGGCTCGAGGCCGCTCCTCCGGGGGCGGTCTCGCCGCGTATGGCCTCCCAGGATTGGCCTGCTGCCTGAGGGTGCTTGGGCTGCTCGGGGTGCTTGGGGTGCTCGGGGTGCTTGGGGTGCTCGGGCTGCTTGGGGTGCTCGGTGGTTGCGCTTGGGGTTTCCGGGGGAGCCCACCCGGCTCCGGGCGGTCAGGCTTGATCCCTGCGCCGGGCGGGCTCCCCCGGAAACCCGTGGTTGTTGCGGTGCGCCGGTTTGGCGCGGTTTCATCACCTGCCGTTACCGGTTTGGTTGAGTCCTGCCTCGGCAAGCCAGTGAGTCCTGCCTCGGCAAGCCAGTGAGTCCTGCCTCGGCACGCCAGTGAGTCCTGCCTCGGCAAGCCAGGCCTGAGCAGCGCCTAGATCGACTCGGTTTCCTGGATGTCGGGCCATCCCGGCCACGACAACACCCCGACATCGAGGAAACCGAGTCGATCAACCCGTCCGCCGCACTCGCCACGCAGGGCGACTCGCCACGCAGGGCGACTCGCCACGTGCGCCGAGAAGCGGTCCCGGCTACGCGTGGTGGCGGGCAGAGTGGGAATCCCTAGCTGGACGTGGTGCGGTGACCCGTCGGTCAGCGCTTGCCGCCCGGGACCCATAGCACATCTCCCGCCGGATTTGCCGTTCTTGACAGGATAAAGAGCAGATCGGAGAGCCTGTTGAGATACTTTGCCGGGAGGGTGCTGGTGCGTTCCGGATCGTGGCTGACCAGCGCCCACGCCGCGCGTTCGGCGCGCCGGGCGGTGGTCCGCGCCACGTGGAGCAGCGCCGCACCGGGGGTGCCACCGGGGAGGATGAAGGAGTCGAGCTTGCTCAGGCGTGCGTTGTACTCGTCGCACCAGCCCTCGAGGCGTTCGACGTACTCCTCGGTCACCCGCAGCGGCGGGTACTTCGGCTCCGGCTCGACGGGGGTGGACAGGTCGGCGCCGACGTCGAACAGGTCGTTCTGCACCGACCCCAGCACGCCCCGCAGTTCCTCGTCGAGCCCACCCAGGGCGAGCGCGACGCCGATCGCGGCGTTGCACTCGTCGACATCCGCGTACGCGGCGATCCGTGGATCGGTCTTCGGCACCTGCTCGTTGTTGCTCAGCCTGGTCATGCCGGCGTCGCCGGCCTTGGTGTAGATGCGCGTGAGGTGGACGGCCATGACGCACAGCCTACGGATTCCCGACCTGACGATCCCGGCGCGGCCGGACAGCGCGACGAGTTGGCCGGTGGTGGTGGGCCCCGGCGACGCGGGCGACCCGGCGGTCAACGACGTCGACGTCATCCGGGTGCACGGTGACGCCCGGCTCGCCGGCACCGTGCACGTGGTGGGGGCCAAGAACTCGGCGTTGAAGCTGATGGCCGCCGCGTTGCTCGCCCCGGGCCGCAGCGTGATCACGAACGTCCCGCGGATCACCGACATCGCGATCATGGGCGAGGTGCTGCGCCGGCTGGGCTGCGGCGTCCGGTTCGACGCGGACGACCCGGTCGACCCGATGGTCGCCCGCGGCGGGGTGGCCCGGTCCCGTTCGGTGACCATCGACGTGCCGGAGCAGCCGGGCGCGGAGGCCGACTACGACCTGGTCCGACGGTTGCGCGCGTCGATCTGTGTGCTCGGCCCGCTGTTGGCCCGCCGGGGGTACGTGCGGGTGGCCCACCCCGGCGGCGACGCCATCGGGTCACGAGGGCTGGACATGCACGTCTCGGGGCTGACCCGGATGGGCGCGGAGATCTCCGGTGAGCACGGCTTCGTCATCGCCTCCGCCCCGCACGGGCTGCGCGGCGCGGACATCGTGCTGGACTTTCCCAGCGTGGGCGCGACCGAGAACCTGGTGATGGCGGCGGTGCTGGCCCAGGGCGTCACGATGATCGACAACGCCGCCCGGGAGCCGGAGATCGTCGACATCTGCACGATGCTCAACCAGATGGGCGCGCGGATCTCCGGCGCGGGCACGTCCACGTTGCGGATCACCGGGGTGCCGGGTCTGCACCCGGTCCGGCACGCCACGGTGGGGGACCGGATCGTCGCCGGGACCTGGGCGTTCGGGGCGGCGATGACCAGGGGCGACGTGACGGTGACCGGGCTGGACCCGGCGTACCTGGAGGTCGCGCTGGACAAGGTGGTGGCTGCCGGTGGCCTGGTGGAGACCCGGGGGGACGGCTTCCGCGTACGGATGGACGACCGGCCCCGGGCGGTGGACGTGGTGACGTTGCCGTACCCCGGCTTCGCCACCGACCTGCTGCCGATGGCGATCGGGCTGGCCGCGGTCAGCGATGGCGCCTCGCTGATCACCGAGAACATCTTCGACGGCCGGTTCATGTTCGCCAACGAGATGATGCGACTCGGCGCGGACATCAAGACCGACGGGCACCACGCGGTGGTCCGTGGGCGGGGTCGGCTCTCCGGCGCACCGGTGCAGGCGACCGACATCCGCGCCGGTGCCGGGCTGATCATCGCCGGGCTGTGCGCGCAGGGGGTCACCGCGGTGTCCCACGTGCACCACGTCGACAGGGGTTACCCGGACTTCGTGGCCGACCTCCGCGCCCTCGGCGTGGCGGTCGACCGGGGCACCACCCCGGACGAACCGTCGCTGGAGATCTGAGGCGGTCGCACCGCGTGCTGTCGTGCTTTCTCGCGAGGTCAGGCGGGCCGCAGCGAGGTCAGGCGGGCCGCAGCGAGGCGCGTACGTGCTGTCGTGCGTCGTGGATGCGTGACTTCAGGGTGCCGATCGGAATGGCGAGGTGGTCGGCGATCTCGTCGTAGGTCAACTGGCACAGGTCACGCATCACCAGCGGGGCGACAAGTTCGGGTCGGTGCGCCTCCAGCCGTTCCAGCGCATCCAGCAGGTCGAGGCGGGAACCCGCGATCACGCTCGTCGTGCGCGGGTCGGCGGCATCGAGCGGAAGCAGTGGCACGGCCTGCTCGTCGGCCCGGCGCTTGAGGCTTCGGTACGTCTGCCGGGCGCAGTTGGCCGTGACGATGTAGAGCCAGGTGGAGAACTTCGACCGTCCCGCGAAGCCGTCTATCTTGCGAGCGACCTGCAGAAGGGCATCCTGGCACGCTTCTTCGGCGTCCTGCCGGCACGGGAGCAGGCGCAGACACTGCCGAAGGACCTGCGGACCGATCCTGATCAGCAGCGCGTCGAGAGCGGCGGCGTCGCCGGTGGCGGCCCGGCCGGCGAGCGTTTCGATTTCAAGATCATCTGCCATGCCCAGGCCCCGTTCCTCCCCGTATTGGAGGTCATAATACGGGCGTGTCAGTACCCGACAAGATCGGCCGATATCGCGTGCTGCGGCGTATCGGTTCCGGCGCGTTCGCCACCGTGTGGCTCGGCGCGGACGATGCCCTGGACGCGTCGGTGGCGATCAAGGTGCTGGCGGACAACTGGTCGTACCACGCCGATCTGCGGGAACGCTTCGAGCAGGAAGCGCGGATCATGCGGCGGACGGATTCCAGCCTGCTCGTGCGTGTGCTCGACGTCGGTGAGCTGCCGGACGGGCGGCCGTACCTGGTGATGCCGTACGCGGCCGGCGGCACCCTCGCGGATCGGCTCGTCTCGGGGCCGATGCCGGTACGGGAGGCCCTGCTTGTCGCGGCCGACATCACACGTGCGGTCACGGTGCTGCACGAGGCCGGTGTGCTGCACCGGGACCTCAAACCGTCGAATGTGTTGTTCCAGCCGGCCGCGGGTCGGGATCGGGTACTCGTCGCGGACCTCGGCCTGGCCAAGGCGCTCGCGAACGCGTCCGGCTTCACCATCGCGGCCGGCACGCCCGGCTACATGCCACCCGAGCAGGCCACCCCCGGCGGGGGCCTGGACATCCGCGCCGACGTGTACGCCATCGGCGCGACCATGTACCACATGCTCACCGGGAGCCCTCCCGACCAGGCCGGCCGCGCCGGCCGGGGAGGGCGGTCGTTGCCCAGGCCGTCCCAGGGGCGGCCAGGTATCCCGTCCACGGTGGACGATCTGGTGCGACGTGCGCTGCATCCGGACCCCCGGCAACGCTGGTCGTCCGCCGCGGTGCTGCTGAAGGAGTTGCACCGGCTCATCGCGGCGATGGACCGGGACACGGGCCGTGGTCGGGTCGCGCGGCGGTTGGCACGGGTCGGCGGCGTCGCTGTCGCACTTGTCGCGCTCTTGGCGACGGCGGGTTCCAGCTCCACGTCGGCGCCAGGGTCGGGCTGGGTACGCGTCCACGATGACTCTGGCGCCCTGTCGGTCGCGGTGCCGTCGAGCTGGGCCGGCCAGGTGAGGGATGCCGGCTGGGATCCCTCGGTGCTGCGACTTCCCGCTGGCGAGGCGCCGGGTCTCGTGGTCGCCCCGGATCTTGACGTCTGGCCCGATCCGGCGAGCGGGATACCCGGTGTGTTCGTCGGTGCGAGCAAGGGCCTGCTCGCCGACGGCGCGGCACCCGCGTTGCCCGGCCACACCGCCTGCGTCCAGCAGCCCGACCGGACCGTGGACGTGGGAGGCAACCCGGCGCGGGTACGGCGGTGGACGTCGTGTGGCGCCTCGGTCTCGTTCAGCGAGGTGGTGCTCTCCGTGCCGCAGCGCGGCTATGGCGTCTACCTGCAGATCAAACAGGTCGGCGACGCGGACCTGACCGACGAGATCCTGGCCAGCCTGCGGATGTCCAGCTCGCTGGCGCCGCAGGCCGGCCGGTTCGGGTCCGTCTACTCGTAGCAGTCCTGGTTCGCGTACTGCAGGGTCAGTTGGGCCACGGTGCCCTTGACCGTCTCGATGCGGTAGACGGCCTTGTTGTTGCCGGGGGCCTTGACGACGCCGCGACCGTTTGTCGCGTCCCCGTCGGCCGCCGACCACCCCGGGTAGACGCGAAGCATGTCGGCGCTGGACATGCCGACTCCCGCTCCCTCGGGCGTCTTGATGCTGCCGTACGCGTCGATGGTGGCGATCCCCAGCGCCCGGGAGAGGTTGACATACCCCTCGTCGGTCGGGGCGGACTTCAGTTGTGTAGTCGTGCAATCGCCCACGAAGTCGGTGAGCGGGCGCAGCAGTCCCGTCGCGGTGGCCTGCTGGCGGGGCATGCCGAGCTTCAGTGGGCCGAGCCCGTTCGGTCCCAGGACGAGGGCGGTGCTGGCGGCGTCGCCGGACGGCACGGGCGGCGCGGACGGTGAGGACGGCGCGGACGACGCCGGCGTCCCGGTGGTGGGCGCGCTGGCCGTCTGCTCCGGGGAACCGGCCGGCGCCGCGCCACCGCTCCGGTGCGTGGGTGACGCGCACGCTCCCACGAACAGGAGGCAGGTGAGGGTTCCGACCACAGGCATTGCACGCATCGTTGACTCCTGGCTCATTGCACTGGGTTGCTGTCGTAGGGTTCGATGCGCCCGCAGGCGGTTTTGTTCGCCGCGCGGAGTCGTTAATTTGTCACGCCGGCGCGGGGCATCATGTCACGGCCGACGTCGACCGCCCGGCAACTCGCTTAGTCATCGTTCAGGCTCGCCGACTAGGGTGCAGTGAGGCACTCAATCGCAGCGAGGGAGAAGCAGATGGCGGGTCGACTCGCGGTCGTCGGGGCGGGTTTGATGGGCTCCGGCATCGCTCAGGTGGCGGCGCAGGCCGGCTGGCAGGTGACGCTGCGCGACCTGGACGACGCGGCCACCACCCGTGGGCTCGGCGGCATCCGGAAGTCACTGGAGAAGTTCGCCGAGAAGGGCAAGATCGAGGCGTCCGAGGTCGAGGCGACGCTCGCGCGGATCACCCCGACCACCGAGCTGGAGGCGGCGGCGGACGCGGACATCGTGGTCGAGGCGGTCTTCGAGCGGCTGGAGATCAAGCACGAGGTGTTCCGCGCCCTGGACAAGATCTGCAAGGCGGACGCTGTGCTCGCCACCAACACCTCGGCCATTCCGGTCACCCAGATCGCCGCGGTGACCGAGCGGCCCGAGGCGGTCGTCGGCACCCACTTCTTCTCCCCGGTGCCGATGATGCAGCTCTGCGAGCTGGTGCGCGGCTACAAGACCAGCGACGCGACGCTGGACACCGCGCGGTCCTTCGCCGAGGAGATCGGCAAGACGGTGGTGGTCGTCAACCGGGACATCGCCGGCTTCGTCACCACCCGGCTGATCTCCGCCCTGGTGATGGAGGCGGTCAAGCTCGTGGAGTCCGGCGTGGTGTCCGCCGAGGACCTGGACACGGCCTGCCGCCTGGGCTTCGGGCACGCGATGGGCCCGCTGGCCACCACCGACCTGACCGGCGTGGACGTGCTGCTGCACGCCTCGAAGAACATCTACACCGACACGGCCGACGAGAAGTTCTTTCCGCCGGAGCTGCTCCAGCGGATGGTCACCGCCGGCGACCTGGGCCGCAAGACCGGCAAGGGCTTCTACACGTACTGAGGCACGGCGACCGGGGCGGGCCGCCCGCCCCGGTCGACCACTCAGCCGTCGCGCTTGGTGGTCCAGCGGAAGGTGGTCAGGCAGAGCACCACGCCGATCACGCACCACAGGGCCAGCACCAGGGCGACCCGGCCCAGCTCGAACGAGCCGCCCGGCTCCTGGGTGCCGAAGCTCTCCGGCAGGAACACCGACCGCAGCCCCTGACACATCCACTTGAGCGGGAACAGCGCCGCCACCTGCTGCATCCAGGTGGGCAGGTCGGTGAAGACGAAGAACACCCCGGAGATGAACTGGAGGACCAGGGCGACCGGGGTGACCACGGCCGAGCCGCTGCGGGCGGTGCGCGCCAGCGACGAGATGGCGATGCCGCACAGGGTGCAGGCGGTCACCCCGAGCGCGGCGACCCAGCCGAAGGTGAACCACTTCGCGGCGGTGCCCGGCAGGTCGAGGTCGAACAACGCCACCGCGACGGCCAGCAGCAGCACGGTCTCGGCGATGCCGATCGCCACCACCATGATCACCTTGCCGGCGAACCAGACCCACTTCGGCATCGGCGTGCCCCGGTAGCGCTTGAGCACACCCCGGTCCCGCTCGATCGGGATCCAGATGCCGAGGTTCTGGAAGCTCACCGTCATCAGGCCGGTCGCGATCATGCCGGTGATGAAGTACTGGGTGAACTTGACCCCGCCCCCGATCTCCCCGCTGAAGATCGACGCGAAGATCAGGATCATGATGATGGGGAAGCCCATGGTGAAGACCACGGACTCCCGGCTGCGCAGGAACTGGGTGATCTCCAGTCGGCCCTGACGCAGGGCGAGCGCGCCGGCCGACGGCCGACGGCCCGGGGTCGCGGCGACAGGCGTCGCCGGCTTCGTCGTGGTGGTCATCGCGCGTGTCCGATCATGGTGAGGTAGACGTCCTCCAGGGTCGGCCGGGTCACCGTGAGGCCGGGAACCTCGCCGCCGTAACGCGCGGCCAGCTCGGCCACCAGGGCCGTCGGCGTCGCGCTCTGCGCACTCTCCGGCGTCCCGTCCGGGGTACGCCAGGAGACCGTCGCGAGGGCCTCCTGCCGGTTGCCCAGTTGGTTCGGGGCGGCCACCTCGACAAGTCGGCCGCCGGCGATCACCCCGACCCGGTCGGCGAGCGCCTCCGCCTCGTCCAGGTAGTGAGTGGTCAGCACGATTGTGGTGCCCGCCGCGGCGAGGTCGCGGATCAGCTCCCAGAACTCGCGGCGCGCCTCGGGGTCGAAGCCGGTGGTCGGCTCGTCGAGGAAGAGCAGCTCGGGGCGACCGACGATGCCCAGCGCCACGTCCAGGCGGCGCTTCTGCCCGCCGGAGAGGGTGTGCGTACGGGCCTTCGCCTTGTCGGCCAGCCCGACCCGCGCGATCACCTTGTCCGGGTCGTCGGCGTCGGGATAGAAACCGGAGAAGTGCCGGATCACCTCGGCCACCGTCAACTCGTCGAACTCCCCGGTGCCCTGGAGCACGATGCCGACGCGGGAGCGCCAGTCGGCGTCCGGGTGCGCCGGGTCCGTGCCGAGCACCGAGACCTCGCCGGCATCCCGGCGTCGGTAACCCTCCAGGATCTCCACGGTGGTGGTCTTGCCGGCGCCGTTCGGGCCGAGCAACGCGAACACCTCGCCCCGGCGTACGTCGAGGTCCACGCCCGCCACCGCGACGTTGTCGCCGTACGCCTTGCGCAGCCCGCGGACGGAGATGGCCAGCTCGTCATCCATGCCGTCAAGTGTGCGCCCTGACCCGGTCGCCGCGGTGCCCCGGGGTGTAGCGGTGCGCGCCACCACGGGCGCTTCGCCCCCGGACGTCCCCGACATGGACCTGTGTGGTTTTCCACAGCCCGTTTTACCGGACGGTAACTTAAGCTCCAGCCATGGATGAGACGGCATCTGCGCTGCGTCTGCCCGAGCGGGACCGCCCGTGGTTGATGCGCACCTACGCCGGCCACTCGTCGGCCACTGCGACGAACGCCCTCTTCCGTCGCAACCTGGCAAAGGGGCAGACCGGCCTCTCGGTCGCCTTCGACCTGCCCACCCAGACCGGGTACGACCCGGACCACGAGTTGGCCGTCGGTGAGGTCGGCCGGGTGGGGGTGCCGGTGGCCCACCTCGGCGACATGCGGGCCCTCTTCGACGGCATCCCGCTCGCCGAGATGAACACCTCGATGACCATCAACGCCCCGGCCATGTGGCTGCTCTCCCTCTACGGCATCGTCGCCCAGGAGCAGGGCTCGACCGCCGCCATGCTCTCCGGGACCACCCAGAACGACATCATCAAGGAGTACCTGTCCCGAGGGACCTACATCTTCCCGCCGGCCGCGTCGCTGCGGCTCACCGCCGACGTCATCGCCCACACCCTCGAGACGATGCCCCGGTGGAACCCGGTCAACATCTGCTCGTACCACCTCCAGGAGGCCGGGGCCACGCCCGTGCAGGAGGTCGGCTTCGCGCTGGCCACCGCGGTCGCCGTGCTCGACGCGGTCCGGGACGCGGGTCAGGTGCCGGCCGAGCGGATGGGCGACGTGGTACAGCGGATCTCGTTCTTCGTCAACGCCGGTGTGCGTTTCGTCGAGGAGGTCGCCAAGATGCGCGCGTTCGGCGTGCTCTGGGACGAGATCACCCGGGACCGGTACGGGATCACCGAGGCCCGGCAGCGGCGCTTCCGCTACGGCGTGCAGGTCAACTCGCTCGGCCTCAGCGAGGCGCAGCCGGAGAACAACATCCAGCGCATCGTGCTGGAGATGCTCGGCGTGACGATGTCCCGCGACGCGCGGGCCCGCGCCGTGCAGCTACCCGCCTGGAACGAGGCGCTCGGCCTGCCCCGCCCCTGGGACCAACAGTGGTCGCTGCGGATGCAGCAGGTCCTGGCGTACGAGTCGGATCTGCTCGAATATCCCGATCTCTTCGCCGGCTCGTACGTGATGACCGCGCTCGTCGACGAGGTCGTCACCGGGGCGCGGGTCGAGCTGGACAAGGTGCTGGAGCTGGGCGGTGTGGTCGCCGCCGTGGAGACCGGCTACCTCAAGAGCGCGCTTGTCGCCTCGCTCGCCGAACGCCGCCGCCGGATGGAGTCCGGCGCGGACGTGGTGGTCGGGGTCAACAGGTACGCCGAGACCGAACCCTCCCCGCTGACCGCAGCCGGTGCGGAGGCCGTCGAGCAGGTCGACCCGGCGGTCGAGGCGGCCGCCGCGGAGGGCGTACGGCGGTGGCGGGCCGATCGGGACGCGGACGCGGTCGACGCGGCACTGGCCCGGCTGCGCGCGGACGCCGCGACCACCGCCAACCTGATGCCCGCCACCCTGGAGTGCGCCCGGGTGGGGGTGACCACCGGCGAGTGGGCCGGTGCGCTGCGGGAGGTCTTCGGCGAGTACCGGGCGCCGACCGGCCTGGCCGGCGCCACCGCCAGCGGCGGAGACGCGGGCCTCGCCGCCGTCCGCGAGCGGGTCGTCGCCACCGCCCGCGAGTTGGGCAGCGGCCGGCTGCGGCTGCTGGTCGGCAAACCCGGCCTGGACGGGCACTCGAACGGCGCGGAGCAGATCGCGGTACGCGCCCGCGACGCCGGCTTCGAGGTCGTCTACCAGGGCATCCGGCTGACCGCGGGGCAGATCGTCGCCGCCGCCGTCGAGGAGGACGTCGACCTGGTCGGGCTGTCCGTGCTCTCCGGGTCCCACCTGGCCGCCGTGCCCGCGGTGCTGGACGGGCTGCGCGCCGCCGGACGGGCGGACCTGCCGGTGGTCGTGGGCGGCATCATCCCCGCCAATGACGCCGACACGCTGCGGGCGGCCGGGGTGGCCCGGGTCTTCACCCCGAGGGACTTCGCCCTCACCGACATCATCGACGACCTGGTGACGGTCATTCGGCACGCCAACGACCTGCCCTGACCCCGCTGTGGGCGGGTCAGCGGCCGGCGTAGGTCATGCAGTCGGCCAGGTCGTTGTCCGGGCCGACCTTGATCGACGACGCGTGGCACTCCAACTGCTCGTTGTGCCGACAGTCGGAACGCTGGCAGGCGCCGACCTGGGCGGTCATGCCGTCCACGCCGCCCCGGATCGGCGACTCGACGAAGGTGTGGCAGTGCGCGTGATCCATGCTGCCGATCGTGATCGCGAAGGCGTGGCAGTCGCCCGACTGGTTGTAGGCGCAAGCGGCAACGACACATTCCTGGACTCGGGGCATCTCCAACGCTGCAGTCATGCCAACCTCCTCTAGGCCTTTGCCCTGATCCTAGGCTTTTGCCGACCCACCCAACCCGAATATGGCGGGCCGCCGATCCGGCGCCCAGCGTGATCGACTCGGGCTTCCGGAAGGCGGGGTGTCCCGCTGCGGGGATGGCCCGGTTTCCAGGAACCCGCGTCGATCAAGCGTCAGACGCGGAAGCCGGCGGCGCGGGCCGCCTCGCGTTCCCGGCGGCGCGCGGAGCGTCGCCGGAGGAACCAGTAGACGAAGGCCACCAGACCGAGCAGGAAAGCCAGCACCAGCACCGGCAGGATGATCGCCACCAGGGAGACCACCACGCTCGTGGCGTCCTCGGCGGTGCTGGCCACCGGTGCGCCGAACCCGGCCGTGCTCGCGTTGATGATGGGGCGGGCCGCGGACTTGAGCAGGTGTACGCCCAACGCCAGCAGCACGCCGGTGACGACCGGCACCCACTGGTGCGACGAGAAGAAGCTCCCCGGGTCGCTGACCGTCACCGTCTCCGACGAGGATCCGGCGCCGAAGGCCAGACCACCGGCGGTGGGTCGGACCACTGTCTGCACCACGTCGTTGATGTGGTCGACGACGGGCACCTTGTCCGCGACCATCTCTACGGCGAGCAGCACGGCCAGGATGACGATGACCCAGCCGTTGCCGAGCCAGGTCCAGCCGCTGGGCAGGTCGATCAGGTCGGTGTAGCGGCCGAGGAGGCCGAGGGCGAGCAGGGGTATGTAGGCGTTCAGCCCCGCTGAGGCGGCGAGGCCGGTGCCGGTGAGGACTTCGAACACTGTCTCAGCATCGCACCGACGCGCCAGTGCCGCTCGGCGGTGACCGGTGGGTCCTCGGCTACCCTCGTCGGGTGCGGTTGGTCATTGCGAAGTGCTCGGTGGACTATGTCGGACGGCTCTCGGCTCACCTGCCGCCGGCCACTCGGTTGCTGATGGTGAAGGCGGACGGGTCGGTGTCGATCCATGCCGACGACCGGGCGTACAAGCCGTTGAACTGGATGAGCCCGCCCTGCCGGCTGGAGGAGGCCCCCGGCGTGTGGCGGGTGGTCAACAAGGCCGGCGAGGAGCTGCGGATCACCCTGGAGGAGATCTTCCAGGACACCTCGTACGAGCTGGGTGTGGACCCGGGCCTGCGCAAGGACGGGGTGGAGGCGCACCTGCAGGAGTTGTTGGCCGCCAACCCCGGTGCGTTGGGCGAGGGGTTCACGCTGGTCCGTCGCGAGTACATGACGGCGATCGGCCCGGTCGACCTGCTCTGCCGGGATGCCAACTCCGGCGCCGTGGCCGTCGAGGTCAAGCGGCGCGGCGACATCGACGGTGTGGAGCAGCTCACCCGATACCTCGAGTTGATGAACCGTGACCCGCTGCTCAGCCCGGTGGCCGGGGTCTTCGCGGCGCAGGAGATCAAGCCGCAGGCCCGGGTGCTCGCCGCCGACCGGGGCATCCGGTGCGTGGTCGTCAACTACGACCGGCTGCGGGGCATCGAGAAGGACGAACTGACGCTCTTCTGATCGGCTCACCCGCCGGCTCTCATCGGCTCACCCGCCGGCACGCACCGCGATCAGCGACTTGGGCAGGCCGAACGCCCGCTCGACGAGCATTGTCGAGTCGGGGAAGTAGTGGCGCATCTGCGAGCGGTCCAGCAACTCGGTCCAGAGCACCTGGTGGATGGCGGCGTCGTGACTGCGGGTCGGCTTGTGGCCCAGCGGCCAGCGGCGGGCGAGCGCGGTGCGTAGTCGCACCGGCAGGAACTGCATCCCGGGCGCGATCCAGTGCGGCTCGATGGGGAAGTAGCGGTAGGGCGTCTGCACCCAGTGCCGGTCGGCCATCGCGCGGGCGGCCGCGGCGAAGCGCAGCCGGCGTTCGTGCCCGCCCACATGCTCCAGGACCGAGTTGGAGAAGACCAGGTCGTATTCGGTCTTCGCGAGGCGCGGGGGCAGATCGCAGGCGTCGGCCTGTTCGACGTGGGCCCAGTCCGGCACGACGGCGGGCGGCTGCTCCAGGTTGATGACTGTCACCCGGGCCGGGCGGACCGTCGCGCGGTGCCAGGTGCCGAGCCGGCCGCCGAGATCGACCACGTGCATGTCGCCGATGTCGGGAAAAGTGCGCGCCAACCAGTCCGAGCGATGCTGGCGCCGCCGCGCACTCCACGACTGGTCGCTGTCGACAAGGCGGTAGCGCAATCGATTGGGGCCCATTTAACGCAATGTACCGCCGCCGACACCGCGTATAAACATGTGGATACGCTGATCTTTGTTGAAGATCGGTTATCCGACACTCACCTTCCGTACATGATCTTGATGGCCTTGACGAGTCGCGCCACGTCGGTCGGAGTCCGTTCGAAGGTCATCGACGGCAACAGCGACCGGGCCCGACGGCGGGTGACCGCCTTGGCCCGGCCGAACTCACGCAGCCCGTCCTCGCCGTGGATCCGCCCGAAGCCGGAGTCGCCGACCCCACCGAACGGCAGGGTGGACATGCCGGCGAAGGTCAGCGCGGAATTGATCGAGGCCATTCCGGAGCGCAGCCGCCGCGCGATGGACACCGCCCGCCGCCGGCCGAAGACCGAACCCCCCAGCCCGTACGGCAGGGCGTTGGCGCGGGTCACGGCCTCGTCGGCGTCGCGGACCCGGCTGATGGTCAGCGTCGGGCCGAAGGTCTCCTCGCGGACGGCGGCCGACTCCTCCGGGACGTCCACGAGCACGGTCGGGTGCACGTACGGCGGCTGCACCGCGCTCGGGCCGCCGAGCACCGCGCGCCCGCCGGACGTGATCGCGGCGTCGATGTGCCGGCGGATCACGTCGATCTGCGTGGGCATGGTGATCGGGCCGATGTCGGTGCCCTCCGGCCCGACGGTCAACCGACCGGCGCGGGCCACCACCTTGTCGACGAAGGCGTCGAAGACGGCGTCGACCGCGTACACCCGCTCGATGCCGATGCAGGTCTGTCCGGCGTTCGTCATGCCGCCCCAGACACACGCCTCGGCCGCGGCGTCTAGATCGGCGTCGCTGTCCACGATCATGGCGTCCTTGCCGCCGCCCTCGATCAGCACCGGGGTCAGCGTCTCGGCGCAGGCGGCCATCACCTTCCGGGCGGTGGCGGTCGAACCGGTGAAGGCCAGCTTGTCGACCCCGGAGCGGCACAGCGCGGCACCCACGTCGCCCAGCCCGTGCACGGTGGCGAAGACCTGATGCTCGGGCACCACCTCCGCGAAGCTGTCCACAAGCCACTGGCCGGCGGCCGGGGTGTATTCGCTCGGCTTGAGCACCACGGCGTTGCCGGCGGCCAACGCGTACGCGGCGGAACCGATCGGCGTGAAGACCGGATAATTCCACGGCCCGATCACGCCGACCACGCCGTGCGGCTGGTATTCGAGGTGACCGGAGAACTCGGCGAGGATGAGCCGGGACCGCACCCGACGCGGGCCCAGCACGCGGCTGGCGTTGCGGGCGGCCCAGTCGATGTGCTCGATCGCGGTGACGATCTCGACGATCGCGTCGGCGGTCGGCTTGCCACCCTCGACGTGGACCAGCTCGGCCAACTCCTCGATGCGTTTGGCGAGCAGGGCCCGCCACCGCAGCATCCGTTCGCGGCGGGCGGTGAAGCCGAGCCCGGCCCACCACCCCCCGGCGACGCGGGCGTCCTCGACGGCCCGCCGCACGTCGGCGTCGGTCGCGACCGGGAAGCGGCCGGCCTCAGCGCCGGTGGCCGGGCTGGTGGAGACCAGCCGACCCGCCTCGATGACCGGAAGACCCGGGACCTGCACAGCCGTCATGGCGGAAGTCTAGACCCGAGGATTACTCGCCGGTAGGTCCGGATCGCAACCTCGCGGCCCGTAGTCGTACCGCTTCGCCTGATCGTTTGTCAGTGCAGGTCAAGCTGTTGATGGCGAACGGGACCCGCCCGAATCGTCGAACGGCAGGTAGCCGGGAGGTGGCGAGGAGCTGACCGGCCGGTCGGTGTCGATGATTACCGTCTGATGGCAGGCTGACGCGCGGAGTAACGGTGTGGGGTGGAGGGCTGACTGTCCATGGAGGAACATCCGGAACTTATGCCGCTGTTGACGGTGGCGGGTGGGCCGATGCGCGGAGCGAGTTTTCGACTTCGGGTCGAACCGCAGGTGGTCGGTCGGGCACCGACCGGCCACGTCGTCATCAGCGACCCGCACCTGAGCCGCCGCCACGCGGAGGTGTGGCTGGCCCCGGAGGGCCCGTCGCTGCGGGACCTCGGCTCGACAAACGGCACCTGGCTCAACGACCGCCGGATCACCGACGTCGAGCGTCTCTCCGACGGCGACGTGATCCGACTCGGCCGTACCGAACTGCGCCTGTTCGATCCGGGGGTGGCACACACCGATCCGGTGGGGCTCAGCTTCGGCCCGTCCCGGCGGGACGTCCGACCGACGCTGCCGCTGCCGCTGGCCGCGCCGCCCGGCGCCCGCCGCTGACCGACGCACGCCGACCCGGGCGCGGCCCACACCTGGGCCGCGCCCGGGATGGCTGTCAGCCACCTGGACCGGCACCGGGGGGCGTGGCACCATCCCGCGGATGGAAACCGAGCAGCGGAGCGTCACGGCGAACGGCATCACCCAGGCGGTCCGGGTGGCCGGACCACCGGACGGCATCCCGGTGCTGCTGATCCACGGCAACTGCTCGTCCGCCCTGTTCTGGGAGCCGCTGGTCCGGCGGCTGCCGCCGACGCTGCGGGTGGTCGCCCCCGACCTGCGCGGCTACGGCGACTCCGCGACGGCCCCCGTGGACGCCACCCGGGGCCTGCGGGACTTCGCCGACGACGTGGCCGCCCTGCTGGACGACCCGACGCTCTTCGGCGCCACCGACACCCGCCCGGTGGTGGTCGGGCACTCCCTCGGCGGCGGAGTGGCGATGGCACTGCTCGTCGACCACCCACACCGGGTGGGCGCGTTGCTGCTCGCGGCACCGGTCTCCCCGTACGGCTTCGGCGGCACCCGCGACCTGACCGGCACACCCACCACTCCCGACTTCGCCGGCACCGGCGCGGGCACGGCGAACCCGGACTTCGTCGCCCGGCTCGCCGCCGGCGATCGGAGCACGGACAACCCGGCCAGCCCACGCGCCGTCCTGCGCGCCACCTACGTGGCCGATCCGGCGGCGCTCGGCGCGGACGAGGACCTGCTCCTGGACACGGTGCTCTCCACCGCCACGGGGGACGACAACTACCCGGGCACGGCGGCGCCGTCGGAGAACTGGCCGGGCACCGCGCCGGGGAAGCGCGGCGTGCTCAACGCCCTCGCGCCGACCTGGTTCCGGCTCGCCGACGAGCTGGTGGCCGTCGCCGACAAGCCCCCGGTCACCTGGGTACGCGGCGACGCCGACGCCATCGTCTCGGACACCTCGCTGTTCGACCTGGCGTACCTGGGCTCGCTGGGTCTCGTGCCGGGCTGGCCCGGCGCGGAGGCCTGCCCGCCGCAGCCGATGGTCGGCCAGACCCGGTCGGTGCTGGAGCGGTACGCGGCGGCCGGCGGCACGTACCAGGAGGTGGTGTTGCCCGGTTGCGGACACAGCCCGCACCTGGAGCGGCCGGCGGAGTTCGTGGCGGAACTGCTGGCACTGACCACCGGACCCGCCGCCTAGCGGCCCGACGCCGTCGGCGGTGAAATATGCCACGGCGTCTCGACAACCAAGCGTCACATGGCAGACTCGCGCGCATAGCCTTAGCGGCCGTTCAGGAGCCGTGCGAAGTGTCTGGGGAGGCCGGTCGTGGCGCGCGAGTTCAGCACCGTGGGTGTGGTGGGGCTGGGCACCATGGGTGCCGGCATCGTCGAGGTCTTCGCCCGAAACGGCATCGACGTGGTCGCGGTCGAGATCTCCGAGCCGGCGCTGGAACGCGGCCGGGCCACCCTCACCGCCTCCACCGACCGGGCGGTCGCCAAGGGCAAGCTCGCCGCGGCGGACCGCGACGCCCTGCACGAGCGGGTGCACTTCGCGGTCGGACTGCCCGCGCTGCACTCCGTCGACCTGGTCATCGAGGCGGTGCCCGAGCACCTCGACCTCAAGCAGCGGATCTTCGCGGAGCTGGACCGGGTCTGCCGGCCGGAGGCCATCCTCGCCACCAACACCTCGTCGCTGAGCGTCACCGAGATCTCGGTGGCCACCACCCGGCCCAACCAGGTGATCGGCATCCACTTCTTCAACCCGGCCCCGGTGATGAAGCTTGTCGAGGTGGTCCGCACCGTTGTCACCTCGCCCGAGGTGGTCGCCGACGTCGAGGCCCTCTGCGCCCGGCTCGGCAAGGTCGACGTCACCATCAACGACCGGGCCGGCTTCATCGCCAACGCGCTGCTCTTCGGCTACCTCAACCACGCGGTCGCCATGGTCGAGTCGCACTACGCCGCCCGGGAGGACATCGACGCCGCGATGAAGCTCGGCTGCGGCCTGCCGATGGGCCCGCTGGCGCTGATGGACCTGATCGGCCTGGACACCGCGTACGAGATTCTGGACACCATGTACCGGCGCGGCGGGCGGGACCGCCGGCACGCACCGGTGCCGCTGCTCAAGCAGATGGTGACGGCGGGGCTGCTCGGCCGGAAGTCCGGTCGGGGCTTCTACACCTACGAGCGGCCCGGCTCGCCGGTGGTCGTACCGGATGAGGCGACGCCCCTGACGACGGAGGCCGGGGTCGCCGACGGCGCGCGGGCCATCTACGCGGAGGTCGGCATCGGGAGCGCGAGGAGTGAGCTTGCGAGCCCCGCAGTCGTGACCAAAGTCGGCATCGTGGGCTCCGGGACGATGGCCACCGGGATCATCGAGGTCTTCGCGAAGGCCGGCTACGAGGTCGTGTCGGTGACCCGCGGCGCGGAGAAGTCCGCGACGGTCTGCGAGGCGGTGAAGACCTCGCTGAACAAGGGCGTGGTGCGCGGCCGGCTCACCGAGGCCGACCGGGACGCCGCACTCGGCCGGATCAGCTGGTCGGCCACCCTCGACCACCTCGCCGACGTCGACCTGGTGGTCGAGGCGGTGGTCGAGGAGTTGAGCGTGAAGAAGGCGCTCTTCGCGAGCCTCGACGAGATCTGCAAGCCCGGCGTGGTGCTGGCCACCACCACCTCGTCCCTGCCGGTGATCGACGTGGCGATGGCCACCCACCGGCCGGCCGACGTGGTGGGGCTGCACTTCTTCAACCCGGCGCCGGTCATGCCGCTCGTCGAGGTGGTCCGCACGATCCGCACCTCCCCGGAGGCCACCGCCACCGTCCGCGCCGTCTGCGCCGCTCTGGGCAAGACCGGTGTGGTCTGCGGTGACCGGTCCGGGTTCATCGTCAACGCGCTGCTCTTCCCCTACCTGAACGACGCGGTGAAGATGCTCGAGGCCAGCTACTCGACCGCCGACGACATCGACCACGCCATGAAGCTGGGCTGTGGCTACCCGATGGGCCCCTTCGAGCTGCTCGACGTGGTCGGGCTGGATGTCGCGTTGGCGATCCAGCGCGAGCTGTACCTGGAGTTGCGCGAGCCGGGCTTCGCACCCGCGCCACTGTTGGAGCACCTGGTCACGGCCGGCTACCTGGGTCGTAAGACCCGCCGCGGCTTCCGCGACCACTCGCACCGCTGACCGGGTCAACGCCGCAGGGTGCCCAGGGCGTCTGCAGGGTGTGACCTTCGAGGAGTACGTCAGCAGCCGGGGACCGGCGCTGGTCCGGCTCGCCCGGCTGCTGACCGGTGACGAACACCGGGCCGAGGACCTCACCCAGGAGGTGCTGTCCCAGGCGTACGTGCAGTGGCGCAGGATCGCCCGCGCCGACCGGCCCGACGTGTACGTGCGCCGGATGCTTGTCAACGCCAACCACTCCTGGTGGCGTCGCCGGTCCAGCCGCGAGCTCGTCGTCGACTCCTTCGCCGAGCGGGCCCACCGCGGCGACCTCGGCGGCGAAGCGGCCGACCGGGACGAGATGTGGCGGCTCATCCTCGGCCTGCCCGACCGTCAGCGGGCGGTGCTGGTGCTGCGCTACTACGAGGACCTCGACGACGCGACGATCGCCCAGATCCTGGACTGCGCGCCGGTCACCGTCCGTACCCACGCGATGCGGGCGCTCGCCAACCTCCGGGAGCGCTGCGGCGCCCCGGCCACGAACGGGAGCCGACCGTGACAGACCTCGACCAGCGGATCGACCAGACGCTGCGCGAGCACGCCGAGGGCACTGTGGACACCGACCGGCTGCTGGCCGTCGCCGTGGCCCGGGGCCGGGGACGAATCCGCCGCCGACGCACCACCACCGGCGCGGTGCTCGGGGTGGTGGCCGTCATCGGCGCGGGCGTGGCCCTCGGCCCGGTGGACCTCACCGACTCCGGCCCGCGCGTCGTCATTCCAGGTCTGGGCCTGCCGAGCGACGCCGTGGAGGCCGTGACGCCGCCCCGGCTCGACGGCGTACCGGGTGCGGCCGCCCGACCCGACCTGGTCGGCGCGGACCCGAACGTGCTGCACTTCGGGCTCGCCCCGGACGGCCCCCGGTACCTCTCCTGGTCCGTGCAGAACGGCGTGGAGATGGCGCGGCTCGACATCGACGGGCGCGCCGTCACCGTGGAGCTGGCCGCCTCCGCGGACGCCCTGCCCATGCGCGCCCAGGGCCTGCCGGCCCTGGTACCGGAGCTGATCAAGGACGGCGTCTACGACGGGTCGGTGTCGCACGCCGAGGGGCCCTACGGCGTCCTGGCCTGGCTGCGGCACTGGCAACCCGCCCCCGGGGTGTACGCCAGGGCCAGCAGCAGCGGCCCCGACGAGCGGGACCTGTTCGACGTGGCCGCCGCGCTGCGCCTCGACCAGGCACACCGGTGCGGTGGCCCACTGCGGCTCACCACGCTGCCGGCGGGCACGCGGCTCACGAGGTGCGCGGTGACGGTGGCGCCGTTCCCGGCGGCGTTCGGCGTGCAGATGATGGTCTCCGGGAGCACCCCGGGCGCGATCCAGGTCGAGTTGCAGTACGCGACGGGCATCGCCGGCACCCGCACCGAAGGGAATCGGACTGTCAATGGCAAACCAGCGCATATCGATCCCCAGGTTGGCGAACTTGAGCTGCTCGGCTTTCCCAAGGCACACCTGACCGCCAACTTCGGTTGGCCGGCACAGGGGTACGACGAGGAGGACGCGGCAACGGTGCTGGGCGGTGCGCAGGTCGCCGAGCCGCTGGACGAGCCCGCGTCCTGGTGACCGACCGGGCCGCCCCACCAGACGGACCGTACGCTTGGTGACTGTGAGCCCCCGTCGCAATCGCCCTCGCCGGGACGAGAACGCCAACCTGGACGCCGACCGGGTCCGGCAGGGTGTCGCCTCGGTGCAGCAGTGGGCCGACGGCGCCTGGCAGGTACGCGGGATCGGCGCCGGGGCGTCCGTCAAGACGTACCGCTGCCCCGGCTGTAACCAGGAGATCCCACCCGGAGTGGCCCACCTGGTGGCCTGGCCGTCCGACGGCCTGGGTGACCTGACCGACCGACGGCACTGGCACAGCGGCTGCTGGCGAGCCCGGGACCGGCGCGGGCCGGCGGTGCAACGCGGCCGGGGCGCCCCGCGCTACTGACCGACCCGACCGGGTGTGTCCTGGCGCGGCTCAGCGACCTGGATCACGCTGTTTGTGCCTGGGCGGGCGGCGGCGGTGACTTCGCGACAGACTTGGGCGGTGAGCACAGCGATTCGCGCGTCGTCCATCCTGCCCGGCAGCCGGGAGGACATCGAGCTGCACACCGCCGACGGTCTGCGCCTGGTCGGTGAGCTGGCCCTGCCGGCCGACCGGCCGCCGGTGGCCACCCTGGTCTGCCTGCATCCGCTGCCCACCCACGGCGGAATGATGGACAGCCACGTCTTCCGTAAGGCGGCCTGGCGGTTGCCCGCCCTGGCCGACCTGGCCGTGCTGCGGTTCAACACCCGGGGCACCAGCAGCCTGCGTGGCACCAGCGAGGGAGCGTTCGACGGCGCGGTGGGGGAGCGGTACGACGTGGCCGCCGCCATCGAGTACGCGGAGTTCGCCGAGCTGCCCAACATCTGGCTCGTCGGCTGGTCGTTCGGCACGGACCTGGCCCTGAAGTACGGCTGCGACCCGGCGATCGCCGGAGCGATCCTGCTCTCCCCGCCGCTGCGCTTCTCGACACCTGCGGACCTGGCCACCTGGGCCACCTCGGGTCGGCCGCTGACGGCGCTGGTGCCCGAGTTCGACGACTACCTGCGCCCGACCGAGGCGCGGGAACGGTTCGCCGCCGTGCCGCAGGCCGAGGTGGTCGGGGTGCCCGGCGCCAAGCACCTCTGG
Organism: Micromonospora sp. NPDC049175; assembly: GCF_043197345.1. Classification (NCBI taxonomy): domain Bacteria; kingdom Bacillati; phylum Actinomycetota; class Actinomycetes; order Micromonosporales; family Micromonosporaceae; genus Micromonospora; species Micromonospora sp. NPDC049175. The sequence goes on from NZ_JBICSY010000016.1 coordinate 76,878, forward strand.
GTGGGCGACGCGGAGACGGTGCTCGACGAGATCGTCCGGCGGGTCAACCCGGCCGTCGACGTGCCGCTGCCCACGACCTGGGACGGCCCGATGGAGGCCGGCGACGTCAGCGCGTACGCCGACCGGACGGTGGCCTCGTTCGCCGACACGCCCGTCCCCGGCCCGGCCGCCGGGCAGGCCGGCTGACCCGTTCGCCCGCGGCCTGGTCGGCTGACCCGTTCGCCCGCGGCCTGGTCGGCTGACCCGCCCGTCTGCGCGCCGGCCGCCGGTCGGCTGGCTGGCGCTCAGCGGGTCTCCTGGCGAGGTAGCACCACCTCGCGCAGGATCAGTTGCAGCGCGGCCACCGTGGGGATGGCGATCAGCGCTCCCACCACGCCCAGCAGCGCTACGCCCAGCAGCGCGGCCAGCAGGGCGGCCACCTCGTTGACCTCCACCGAGCGCCGCATCACCTTCGGGTAGATCAGGTAGTTCTCCACCTGCTGGTAGACCAGGAAGAAGATCGCGCAGGCGATGCCGGTGGGCAGGTCGGTGGCAAAGCCGACCAGGCTCACGATCACCGCGCCCAGGGTGGCGCCGATCTGCGGGATCAGGTCGGTCACCGCCACCACCACGGCCAGCGCGAACGGGTACGGCAGCCCGACGATCAGCGCGAAGACGAAGGTGGTCGCGCCGGCCAGCACCGCGATGCTGAGCGCGCCGACCATGTAGGCCCCGACCTTGGCCAGGATCTCGTCACCGATCAGCTGCACCCGCTCCCGCCGCGACCGGGGCACCAACGAGTAGCCCAGGGCGCGAAGCTTGTTGAAGTAGGCCAGGAAATAGATCGTCAGCACCAGCACGGTTAGCGTCCGGAACACCGTGCCGAAGATCAGTTGTGCGCCGCCGAGCACCCCGCCGAGCGCCCGGCCGACGGTCTCCGCGTTGGCCGCGCCCTGCACGCGCTCCACCACGTCGTACCGCTCCACCAGGTCATTGACAGTCGGATTGCGCCGCAACTCGTCGAGCAGGTTCGGGATCTGGTCGATGAACTGCCCCGACTGCGTCACGATCGGCGGGACCAGCGCCACCACGCCACCGCAGAGCAGCAGCACCACGACCAACGCGACCGCCGCCACCGCAAGGCCGTGCGGCACACCCCAGCGGCGTAGCCGGACCACCGCCGGGTTGAGGCCGACCGCCAGGAACAGTGCGATCACCACCAGCACCAGGATGCCGCCGGCATTGCGAATCCCCAGATAGAGGGTGTACGCCAGCAGCACGCCCAGCGCCCCGGTGAACCCGATCAGGAAACTGCTGCGGCGCAGCGGACGCCCCGGTGTGCCGAACTTCCCGGACGGGACCGCCGGCGGCGCGTCCGGGTCGATTCCCGGAGCGGGGACCGGCACCGGCGGTGGCGCGTCTGCCGGCGGTGACGCGTCTGCCGGCGGTGGCGTCTTCGCTGGCAGGGGATCGGGGGTCACGTCCGGGTCGTCGCCGGACCTGTCGTGCTGTGGCACAGAGACCTCCCGGCTCAGGCGGTGGGACGAGGAGCGGTGGCCACGTACGCCCGCCACGCGGCCGGCGCGAAGACCAACACCGGGCCGGTCGAGTCCTTGCTGTCTCGCACCCCCACCAGGCTGTCTCGCACCCCCACCACTCCGGGCAGGTTGTCCGCCACCTCGACACACTCTCCGTTGCCGCTACGGCTGGACGTGCGCCAGCGTGCACCGGTCAGGTCCATGAGGTCACAACTTCCTTCATCAGCTCGATCGACTGGCGGCGGGACGACGCACCGTTTCTGATCATCTCCCAGCGCGCCAGCAGCGTAGCCACCTCATGGTCGCCATCGACCACGAGACCGTCAATCTGATGTTCCATGTGCCCCACCCAACCACCGTCGGCGTCTCGGTCCAGATCGAACGGACCGGAAAGGCCCGACGTGCAGCCCGGTTTGGGCCGGGACGATATGCGGGCTGACGTGCGGTCGTTCCCGGCTGGCGACGCGGTGGGTGAACTACTCGACCACCCCGCGACGCACCCACACCCCGCACTGCGACGGATGTGCCGCTGCCGGCAGACGGCCGTCGCCACCCGTCATCGTCCGGGCCTCGCCGACGGGGAGATCTTGGACAGTTTCCGTTACGCGGGCGGGCTCAACCGGTGGTTGCAACACCGAGGAGCTGGGTCATCTTCTCACCTGGGGTGGCCCAGCCCAGGGTCATGCGGGGGCGGTCGTTGAGTTCGTCGGCGACAT
>NZ_JBICSY010000017.1:0-49370 GCF_043197345.1 Micromonospora sp. NPDC049175
CCGATCTGCTCCCGCTCCAGCGGGCTCAACCTCGACGCCATAACCACCCCAACGAAGATCACGGAAGGGTGTTGCAACCACCAGTTGAGCCCGCCTGCTGAACGGAAACTGTCCAAGATCTGTGACCGGAGTACGCGGATCGCCATACCGGTCAGCTCAGAAGGCGGCGGACATTGCCTTCACCGGCATCTTCAGCTCGTCGAGCAGGTCCAGGTCGGCGGTCGCCGGTCCGCCGAGCGTGGTTCCGAAACTTTTTCGAAACATCAGTGTCCGGACCCGCGCGTGTGCAAGCATCGACTGAGTTAGATTTCCCCCCCACCGAGACCTCCGGTCGTCCCGCCTCGACGGCCTGGGTGTTGGCCAATAAGGAGGCCGAGATGGCAATGAGCCCAACCGTTTGTCGCGGCGGGACTCGGCGACGGCGATCGCCCGCCGTCCGAGCGCTGCTCGCCGGCGCGTTCAGCGTCGTGACCGTAGCCGCCGTAGCGGTGATGATGCCCTCGGCGAACGCCGCCGCGACCACGCTCGGCGCGGCCGCCGCGCAGTCGGGCCGGTACTTCGGCACCGCCATCGCGGCTGGCCGGCTCGGCGACTCGACGTACAGCACGATCGCCGGGCGCGAGTTCAACATGATCACGGCCGAGAACGAGATGAAGCCGGACGCGACGGAGCCCCAGCGGGGCCAGTTCAACTTCAACTCCGGTGACCAGATCTACAACTGGGCGACCCAGCGCGGCCTGAAGGTCCGTGGGCACACCCTGGCCTGGCACGGGCAACAGCCGGGGTGGATGCAGAGCCTGAACGGCAGCAGCCTGCGGCAGGCGATGATCGACCACATCAACGGCGTGATGGGCCACTACCGGGGCAAGCTCGCCGCGTGGGACGTGGTGAACGAGGCGTTCAACGAGGACGGCAGCCGTCGTTCGTCGAACCTCCAGGGCACCGGCAACGACTGGATCGAGGTGGCGTTCCGCACCGCGCGGGCGGCCGACCCGTCGGTCAAGCTCTGCTACAACGACTACAACATCGAGAACTGGTCGTACGGCAAGACGCAGGGCGTCTACCGCATGATCCAGGACTTCAAGTCCCGTGGCGTGCCGATCGACTGCGTCGGGTTGCAGACCCACTTCACCGGCGGCAGCTCGCTGCCGAGCAACTTCCAGACCACGCTGTCCAGCTTCGCCGCGCTCGGCGTGGACGTGGCACTGACCGAGGTCGACGTCACCAACTCCTCCACCACCCAGTACGCCGGGCTGACCCAGGCCTGCCTGAACGTGCCGCGCTGCATCGGCATCACCGTCTGGGGCGTACGCGACAGCGACTCCTGGCGCTCCAACGAGAGCCCGCTGCTCTTCGACGGCGGCGGTAACAAGAAGGCCGCCTACAACTCCGTCCTCAACGCGCTCAACGCGGCCCCTCCGACCTCGGGGCCGACCGTGACCCCGACCGTGAGCCCGACCGTGACCCCGACCGTGACCCCGACCACGAGCCCGCCGCCGAGTGGCGGCTCCGGCCGGATCACCGGGGTGCAGTCGGGCCGTTGCATCGACGTGCCCAACTCCACGCAGACCAACGGCACCCGGGTCCAGCTCTACGACTGCAACGGTCAGTCGAACCAGCAGTGGACGTACACCACCGGCAAGCAGTTGCGGGTCTACGGCAGCAAGTGCCTGGACGCGAACGGCGCGGGCACCGCGAACGGCACCGGAGTCATCATCTGGGACTGCAACGGTCAGTCGAACCAGCAGTGGAACCTCAACTCCAACGGCACCATCAGCGGCGTCCAGTCGGGTCGGTGCCTGGACGTCTGGGGCACCGGCAACGGCCAGCAGGTCCAGCTGTACGACTGCCACGGGCAGACCAACCAGCAGTGGCGGACCGACTTCGGTGGCGGCACCACCACGCCGCCGCCGACCACCACGCCGCCGCCGACCACGCCGCCGCCGACCACCCCGCCGCCGGGCGGCTGCGCGCTCCCGTCGACCTACCGGTGGTCCTCGACCGGCGCGCTGACGAGCCCGCAGAACGGCTGGCTCTCGCTCAAGGACTTCACAAACGTGGTCTACAACGGCAAGCACCTGGTCTACGCGTCGAACGTCAACAGCAGCGGCTCGTACGGCTCGATGAACTTCAGCCTGTTCACCAACTGGTCCGACATGGCCTCGGCCGGCCAGACCGGAATGAGTCAGGGCACGGTGGCGCCGACGCTGCTGTACTTCGCCCCGAAGAACATCTGGGTGCTGGCGTACCAGTGGGGACCGACCTCGTTCAGTTACAAGACGTCGAGCGACCCGACCAACGCCAACGGCTGGTCCTCGGCACAGACGCTCTCCACCGCCAGCCTCCCCGACGCCCCGTACGGCGTGATCGACCAGACCCTCATCGGCGACGACCAGAACATGTACCTGTTCTTCGCGGGGGACAACGGCAAGATCTACCGGTCGAGCATGCCGCTCGGGAACTTCCCGGGCAGCTTCGGCTCGAGCTACACGACGGTCATGACCGACTCGACGAACAACCTGTTCGAGGGCGTCGAGGTCTACAAGGTGCAGGGCCAGAACCAGTACCTCATGATCGTCGAGGCGATCGGAAGCCAGGGGCAACGCTACTTCCGGTCGTTCACGTCCAGCAGCCTGGGCGGCTCGTGGGCCCCGCAGGCCGCCAGCGAGAGCAACCCCTTCGCCGGCAGGGCCAACAGCGGCGCGACGTGGACCAACGACATCAGCCACGGTGACCTGGTCCGCACCAACCCCGACCAGACCAAGACCGTCGACGCCTGCAACCTGCAGTTGCTGTACCAGGGCAAGGACCCCAACGCGAGCGGCGACTACAACCGGCTGCCGTGGCGGCCGGGTGTGCTGACCCTCCAGCGCTAGTTCGCGGAGAACCGGGGCGTGCCCGGCACCGTGCGGTGCCGGGCACGCTTGTCCGATTCAGCCGGGTAGGTCCTCGGCGAGCAGGTCCATCAGCAGGGCGTCGTGCCAGCGGCCGTCCTCGCCCCGCTCGTAGCGGCGCATGATGCCCACGGGACGGAAACCGACCTTCGCGTACGCCCGGATCGCGGCGCTGTTCGCCGCCGCCGGGTCGATGGTGAACCGGTGGTGGCCGTACTCGTCGATCAGGTGCCGGGCCAGGGTGCGGATCGCGTCGACGCCCAGCCCGGCGCCGCGCACCGCCGGGTCGAGGAAGACGTCCATGCTGGCGTGCCGGTAGTCCGGGTCCGGTTCGGCGTGCCACTGGATCGCGCCGATCACCCGGCCGTCGTGCTCGATGGCGTACAGGTGCAGGTCGCCGTCGCCGAGGTCGGCGCGGACGGAGTCGGCCAGGTCGTCGTCGCCACGCCACCAGCGGCGCACCTCGGGCGTGGCCCGGATGTCGGCCAACGCGGCGACGTCCGTCTCCTCGGCGGGGCGCAGCGTCACCACCCGGCCCGACAACGTGCTCACGAGCCGCTCCCCAGCGTCGCGCTGGTGTCCCAGCGCAGGACGTGCGTGTCGGTGTGGTCCTTGCGGATCGTGATCGCGGCCTCGTACCGCAACCGCGCCACACCGTCGACGACCACGTCGAGCTGCTGCCGTGCCGCCGCCGGTTCGCGGACCTCCACCTGGTGTGCGCCGACCGGCAGCGGATAGAACCAGCTCGACCAACTGGCCCGCGCGGGCGCACCGTCGATCAGCAGCACCGGCGGGGGGATCCAGATGTCCCAGTTGGGACGGTCGTCGACGAGCACGTCGCCACGGTACAGCTGGACCTGGCTGGTGAAGAAGAAGGTGAGCAGCACTCCGGCCTGCCCGCCCGGAGGCGTCGGCGGATCGGTGTCCGCTCCGACGAAGAGCGCCGCCGCGCTCACCGACGCCGCCTCGTGCGGCGCCGGAACACCAGGATGCCGACGACGATGCCCAGCACCGGCGGGACCAGCAGCAGCGCGGTCGGGGCGTCGTCCACCAGCAGGAACGGCAGGAACCCCAGGTACGCGGCACCCAGGCCGAGGACCAGGCTGAACGTCAACGCGGCGGCGATCGGCATCCGCCCGCCGGGTCGCTGCTCGCCGCGCCCCAACGCACCGGCGCCGAACGCCTCGTAGGAGGCGGCGTACTCCAGTGGCACGACCTCTCCCTCGCCCACGGTGACAAGTGCGCTGCGCTGCGGTGACACGTACTGCACCTCGACCAGTCGCTCGCCGACCGGCACCACGATGAGGGCGCGGCCGAAGCCGTAGGTCGCCGGCCGGCCGTCCACACCCACCATCGGGGCGAGCGTGAACCGCGCCGACTGCGGGGGGCACCAGGTGTGCACGGCGATCCCGCCGTGCCCCGGCGGCAGCTGTGGTGGCGGGCCGGTCGGGTCGTACCGCTCGATCTGGTACGCGCCCTGCGGGTGGGTGAGGTCACCGCCCGAGGGGTCATCGACCTGGGTCAAGGTATTGCTCCGTCCGGGAGTCGGAGAGCTCGGCGTCGTCGCCGAAGTAGTCGGTCGCCCGTTTGCCCTCGTTGGCGGCCGTCGCCGCGAGCTTGTCGGCCGGGCCCAGCCAGGTCCGGAAGTCCTTCGCCGAGTCGACGAGCACCGCCGACGAACCGCGCCAACCCGACGCGAACGTGCCGTTGGCCCCCCGAAGCTGGAACGACGCCTTGACCGAGGCCATCGTCCTCGGGTGCATCCTGGTGAGGACGGTGCGCAGCCGCTGGAGCAACGCGACGACCTTGCTGATGAACGTGGTCGCCCGGGTGGTGACCACCGCGCCCTGCACGGTCGTGGCCGCTCCCGCCGCGGCGGTGGACGCACCCATCGTCGGCACCGCGCTGGCCAACGCCGCCGTCCAGGTGAAGACCATCCACTCCACGAAGGTGGCGATCAGACCGAGCACGAAACCCTGCGCCACCTCCATCAGCAGCTTCGCCGCGTTCAGCGTCATCACCAGTTTTCGGGCGTCGTTGCCGAGACCGGCCACCCCCTGGGCGAACTCGTCCATCCGCTGGCGCGCGGCGTCGGCGGCCAGCCCCTGCCAGCCCACCAGCCCCTCCTGGACCGCCGCACGGATCTCCGCGGCCAGCGGGTCGAGCGCGTTGCCGACCCGCTCCCACTTGGCGATCTCCCCCTCCATCCGCTCGGCATTGCCGGTGACCAGCCCGAGCAGGTCCTCCAGCGGCTGCACCACGTCCACCAGAAACGTGAGCCCGGCGGAGATCAGGAAGTTGAGCGGGTCCACCGCGTAGGCGAAGACGTTGACACCCAGGTCGCCGACGCTGCCGGCGATGTTGAACAGCTCCGACCAGTCGCCGTCGCCGCCGGCCCACTTGGCGCCCGCCGAGACGGCCTGCGGGATTCCGGAGAGCCCCGGCACGTCCTTGACCGGGTCGAAACGGAGCACGTCGTAACCGCCGACGTCCACCGACCCGGCCCCGCCGTACCCGTCCCAGGTGGTGTCCGCGCCGACCGGGCCGGTCGCCCACTCCTGCCGGGTGACGTCGTTCGTGACGTCGCTGTCGGTGAGGTCGCGCTCGTCGCTCATTCGGGGTGGCCCTCGGCCAGCCGCTGATGCAACCTGCGCATCCGCTCGTCGATGTCCTGCTCGGTGCGCCGGTACGCCTCGGCGGTGCAGTCCAACGCCTCGACCCGGTCGGTGAGCGCCTCCCCCATCAGACCCAGGTGCTCGTAGAACTCACCGGCGAAGCGCCAGTACAGCGCGGCGAACGGCGCCCCCAGGGCACCCCAGATGTGCCACTCGGGGTTGGCGTCCTCGGCCAGGTCGGCGATCGCCGCCGCCCGCTGCTGGATGTCCGCCAGGCGCGTCCGGCAGGTCAGGATCTCGTCCACGTTCGCTTCGAAGTCAGCCACCTCGGCCCTCCTCGTCGTCGGTGTCGGACGGTCGATAGGCGGCCACCAACGACACCAGGTCCAGGCGGGGGCCGGCAACACGCTGGACCCGCTCGGCGAGCAGCGCGGCGGCGTCCGCGGTGGCCCGGCGGACGGTGTCGAGCACCAGCGCCGCCAGGTGGGTCGGGTCCAGGCGGGGCGCGGCGTCCGCCAGCTCGACCCGCCGCAGCTCGCCCGTGGCGCCCACCTCGGCGACGACCCCGCCCTGGGTCGCGTGGGCGGTGGCGGTCAGGTCGGCCACGTCGGCCCGCGTCGTCGCCCAGGCGTCAAGTTGCCGTCGCGCCTCGTCGCGCAGACGGCGTACGAGCGGGTCGGTCTCGTCGTCGGCGGTATCGTCGGCCGGGGGTGGGGGCGGCTCGGGCAGCGCGGTGGCGAGGGGGTCGGGCAGGTCGGCGCGGCCGGGCACCAACTCGCGGGCCCGTTCGGTGAGCAACTCGTCGGCCCGCTCGGTGGCAGCGCGCACGGTGGCGACCAGCAGCGCGCCGAGGGCTCGGCCGTCGTGGTGTCGGATCCGGCGGGTCAGCGTGAGGTCGAGCAGGGCGTTGCGCGGCCCGGCCGTCACCACCACCGCACCGTCCGGCGACTCGACGGTCGCCGTGGTCTCCCCGACCGCGACGCGCAGCTCGGCCGCCGTGCTCAGGATTCGCCGCTCCCGGGCGGCGCGGTCAGCGTCCACCTTGGTCCCCCCGCGGGTTGTCGCCCCAGCCGTGGGTCGGAACCTACCACCGCACCCGGCGTCGGCGGGGTCCCCGCCGACGCCGCCGGTGGGTCAGGTGGAGTGGATCAGCCCCGGATCTCGCCGTGCTCGACGCAGACCGCCGACCAGCCGACCGGCAGCACCTGCACCTTCATCCGGCGGCGGCACCTGTGGCAGAACCGGGGCGGCTCCAACTGGCGGGCCGAGGCGCAGCCCGGATGGGCGGCGGTCGCCGACTCACCGCACCTGTCGCACCACACCTCGGTCGTCGTCATCGTCGTCACAGCGTGGCGGAGAGGGCCTTGACCGGCATCTTCAGCTCGTCCAGCAGGTCGAGGTCCGCGGTCGCCGGGCGACCCAGCGTGGTCAGGTAGTTGCCGACGATCACCGCGTTGATGCCACCGAGCAGACCGTCCCGGGTGCCCAGGTCACCGAGGGTGATCTCCCGACCACCCGCGTACCGGAGGATGGTGCGGGGCATGGCCAGCCGGAACGCGGCGATGGCCCGCAGCGCGTCCTTGCCCTCCACCACCGGACGGTCGCCCAGCGGCGTGCCCGGTCGGGGGTTGAGGAAGTTGAGCGGCACCTCGTGCGGGTTCAGCTCGGCGAGCTGCGCGGCGAACTCGGCCCGCTGCTCGACGGTCTCGCCGAGGCCGAGGATGCCACCGCAGCACACCTCCATGCCGGAGTCGCGCACCATCCGCAGCGTCTCCCAGCGTTCCTCCCAGGAGTGCGTGGTGACCACGTTGGGGAAGTACGACCGGCAGGTCTCCAGGTTGTGGTTGTAGCGGTGCACACCCATGTCGACGAGGTCGTCGACCTGCTCCTGGGTGAGCATGCCCAGCGACGCGGCGACCTGGATCTCGACCTCGGCCTTGATCGCGGCGACGCCCTCGCGCATCTGCTTCATCAGGCGGGCGTCCGGGCCGCGCACGGCGGCGACGATGCAGAACTCCGTCGCCCCGGTCTTGGCGGTCTGCTTCGCCGCCTCGACAAGCGACGGGATGTCCAGCCAGACCGACCGCACCGGGGAGGTGAACAGGCCCGACTGGGAGCAGAAGTGGCAGTCCTCCGGGCAGCCGCCGGTCTTCAGCGAGACGATGCCCTCGACCTCGACCTCGGGACCGCACCAGCGCATCCGCACGTCGTGGGCGAGTTGCAGGGCGGCGGGCAGGTGCTCGTCGGGCAGGTTCAGCACCGCGAGGATGCCGGCCTGGTCGAGGCCGACACCGTCACCCAGCACCTGGGTCCGGGCCTGGTCGAGGATCTCTGGCATGGCTCGTACCCTACAAGGCCCCCCGTCAGCCGGAATGGCCTGGCAGCCCGGTGGGCGCTCGCGTCGAGTGGATCCGTCGGGCTGACGGTGGCGGGTGGTAATTTCGCCCGGCGGGTGTCGGGCTGACCGGCGCGGACGGCGGCGAAGGGGTGACGGTGGCGGACTGGCTGGCGGCACTCGACCGGCGCGCGCAGTTGCGGGCGAAGGCCGGGCTGACCCGGCGACTGCACCCGCGACCCGCCGGCGACGGGGTGACCGATCTGGCCGGCAACGACTACCTCGGCCTGGCCACCCACCCGGAGGTCACCGCCGCGGCCGTGGCGGCGCTGTCGGCGTACGGGCTGGGGGCCACCGGGTCGCGCCTCGTGCGGGGTTCCACCGACGCGCACCAGGCGCTGGAGGACGAGCTGGCGCAGTGGCTGGGCACCGATCGCGCACTGGTCTTCTCCTCCGGCTACCTGGCCAACCTCGGCGCGCTGCGGGCGCTCGTCCAACCTCGGACGCTGCTCGTCTCCGACGCGCACAACCACGCGTCCCTGATCGACGGCTGCCGGATCTCCGGTGCTGAGACGGTGGTCACCCCGCACGCTGACGTGGACGCCGTGGCCGCCGCGCTCGCGGCCGCTCCGGGCCGCCCGGCGGTGGTGGTGACCGAGTCGATCTTCTCGGTCGACGGTGACCTCGCGCCGCTGGCCCGGTTGCACGCGGTGGCCCGCCGGCACGGCGCGCTCCTGCTGATCGACGACGCGCACGCACTCGGCGTGACAGGTCCGGCCGGCGCGGGTGCGGTGGCCGCCGCAGGGCTCGCCGGCGAGCCGGACGTGGTGATCACCGCCACCCTGTCCAAGGCGCTCGGTGGCGCCGGCGGTGTGGTCGCGGGCCCGGCCGAGTTCGTCAGGCATCTGGTCGAGACCGGGCGTACGTTCATCTTCGACACGGCGCTGCCACCGGCGGTCGCCGCCGGCGTGCACGCCGCGCTGCGGCTGGCTCGGGCCGGTGACGACGGGCGCGCGGAGCTGTCCGACCGGGTGCGGGTGGCGGTCGGTCGACTGCGCGCGGCCGGGCTGACCGTCTCCGCGCCGGACGCGGCGGTGATCTCGGTGACCGCCCCCGGGCCGGAGGCGGCGACCGCCTGGGCCGCCGACTGCCGGGATCGGGGTGTCGCGGTGGGGTGCTTCCGGCCACCGTCCACCCCGGACAGCCGTTCCCGTCTGCGCCTCACGGTCAGTGCTGGGGTGCCCCGGGCGGATTTCGAGCGGGCCCTGGAGGTCATCGTGGAGTGTGCCCCGCAGTCGCGAGCAGAGGTGGCGCCGTGAGCGCGAGGAGTGAGCCGGGTTTGCGAGCCCCGCAGTCGCGAGCAGAGGTGACGCCGTGAGCGCGAGGAGTGAGCCGGGTTTGCGAGCCCCGCAGTCGCGAGCAGAGGTGACGCCGTGAGCGGGTGGGAGGGGTCGGTCCTGGTCACCGGGACCGACACCGAGGTCGGTAAGACGGTGGCGACGGCGGCGATCGCGGCGGCGGCGCAGGCCGCCGGGCTGCGGGTGGCGGTGGTCAAGCCGGCCCAGACGGGTACGGCCGGCGGTGAGCCGGGCGACGTGGACGCGGTGAACCGGCTGGCCGCCCCGTTGACCGGCCGCACCCTGGCCAGTTATCCCGATCCGCTCGCCCCGCTGGCGGCCGCCCGGGTGGCCGACCTGCCGCCGTTGGAGCTGTACGAGGCGGTGGACGCGGTCCGTGCGGAGGCGGACACACACGACCTGGTGTTGATCGAGGGCGCGGGTGGGTTGCTGGTTCCGATGGGGCTGCGTCCGTCGGGGGAGCCGTGGACGATGGCGGACCTGGCGGTGTCGCTCGGCGCGCCGGCGGTGGTGGTGGCCCGCGCCGGGTTGGGCACGCTCAACCACACCGCGCTGACCCTGGAGGCGCTCGACCGGCGGGCGGTGCCGGCCGGCGTGGTGATCGGGGCCTGGCCGAGCCGGCCGGAGCTGGTGCACTGGACCAATCTCACCGATCTGGTGCCGAATCTGCTCGGCGCGCTGCCCGACGGCGCCGGGGCGATGGACCCGGGCGTGTTCCGGCGTTCCGCGCCGGGCTGGCTCACCCCGGCCCTGCACGGTGTGCTCGACGACTGGCGGGTCTGGGCCGAGGAGAGCGGCTGACCACCTGACTTTCGTCGGTGTTCGCGCAGGTCGAGCGTAGGTAGCCTGGCCGCCGTGCGGATCCTCGACTTCGCGCTGCCAGGTCCGCTGGATCGGCGGCGTCGCCTGCTGCTGGACGCGCTGCTCTGGGCTGTGGTCGCGGCCCCGGTCGGCTACGCCGGGGTCAGCCCGCCCTACCCGCGGTACGCGGTGCCGCTGCTGGTCGGCAAGTTGTCGCTGCTCGGCGCGGCCGCGGTGGCGAGTCGACGCCGACCGTTGGTCGCCCTGGTGCTTGTGGTGCTCGGGTCGGTCGTCGATGGCAATTTCGTCTTCGCCATTCCGGTCTTCAGCTATCTCACCGGGCGGCGCAGCGTCTCGGCGGGCCCGGTGGCCGGGGTGTTCGTGCTGATCGTGGCCGGCGGGACGGCGCTCAACCTGGGTCTGCTCGGCACCGGCGAGGCCACCTGGTTCCTGCTGGCCTCGGTGTTGCTCTTCGCCGCGGTGTTCCCCTGGCTGGTGGGCCGGTACCGGCGTCAGCAGCAGGAGTTGGCCGCCGCGGGTCATCGTCACGTGGAGGCGCTGATCCGCGAGGAGCGGGGTGCCGCCGAGCGCATCCGGCTGCGGGAACGGGCCCGGATCGCGGGGGAGATGCACGACTCGCTGGGTCACGACCTCAGCCTCATCGCGTTGCGCGCCGCCGCGCTCGAGGTCGCCGCCGACCTCGACCACAGGCATCGGGTCGCGGCGGGGGAGCTGCGGGCGAGCGTCTCCGCCGCCACCGAGCGACTGCACGAGATCATCGGGGTGCTCCGCGAAGAGGGTGGCGCGTCGGTGCGTCCGAGTGGGGAGACGGTCGCCGACCTGGTCGACAACGCCCGGGAGGCGGGGATGGCGGTCCGGCTGGACGCCTCCTCGGTGGTGGCGGAGCTGCCGGCGATGACCGGCCACGCGGCCCACCGGGTGGTCCGTGAGGCGCTGACGAACGCGGCCCGGTACGCGCCGGGGGCCCCGGTCGACGTGCGTCTTACCCGCGACGGTGAACGGGTCGAGGTGTGCGTGGTCAACGGTGCTCCGCCGGTGGAGCCGCTCCCCGCGCCGCCGTCGCAGGGCAGCGGGTTGCTCGCGCTCGCCGAGCGGGTCCGCCTCGCCGGCGGGACGCTCGATGCCGGACCCCGTACCGGGGGCGGGTTCGTCGTCCGGGCGGTGTTGCCGGCGACCGCGCCGCCGGTGGAGGCGATCGAGAGCGACCCGGCGCCGTCCGGCGGCCGGCCCGGCCCGGTGGAGCGGCCGGTGGACGCGGCGCGGCGGCTGCACGACGCCCGCCGCCGAGTCCGGCGCAGTCTGCTGGTGGCACTCCTGGCGCCTGCCGGTTTCGCCCTGGTGCTCTCCCTCGTCTACTACCCGGTGGCGACCGCCGGGACGGTGCTGGACCGGGCCACCTTCGACAAGATGCGCGTCGGCGTGGCCAGGTCGGAGCTGGAGGGTCTGCCCCGGCGGCAGTTGGAAAGCCCCGTCGGCGTCGACCGGGCCGGTTGCGAGTACTACACCGACGGCAACTTTCCCCTGGCCGAGCCGACGTGGCGGCTCTGCTTCACCGACGGCCGGTTGGCCAGCAAGGAGTGGATCGCGTAGTGGACGCCGACAGGGCCGGGGCAGCTCCGGTGCGGGTGGTGCTGGCCGACGACGAGGCGATGATCCGGGCCGGTGTCCGGGCCATCCTCGCCAGCGACCCCGGCATCGAGGTGGTCGGCGAGGCCGGCGACGGGCACGCGGCGGTGGAGTTGGTACGCGCGCACCGACCTCGGGTCGCGCTGCTGGACATCCGGATGCCGCGGCTGGACGGGTTGGCCGCCGCCGCCGAGATCCGCCGGATCGTGCCGGAGACCGCGACGATCATGCTGACCACGTTCGGCGAGGACGACCATGTGGCCCGCGCGCTCGGGCACGGCGCCAACGGGTTCCTGCTCAAGGCCGGCGACCCGCGGGAGTTGATCGCCGGTGTGCACGCCGTCGCCGAGGGCGGCGCGTACCTGTCGCCGCGGGTGGCCCGTCGGGTGCTCGAGCTGGGTGCGGGGCGGTTGGCCCGCCGGCCCGCCGCGCGGGACCGTACGGCCGGGCTGACCGAGCGGGAACGGGAGGTGCTGGCCCTGGTCGGGGCGGGGCTGTCCAACGCCGAGATCGCCCGCCGACTGCACCTGGTGGAGGGCACCGTGAAGAGTTACCTGACGAGCATCTTCACCCGCCTGGACGTGCGGAACCGGGTGCAGGCGGCGATCCTCGCGTACGAGGCGGGGCTCGTCGACGGCTGAGCGGGGGCCGGGAAGCCCCCGCTCAGCTCGTCAGGCGTCGCGTCGGCGCAGTGCGCCCCGGCCCAGCAGCAGTGCGGCGCCGGCCCAGCCGGCGAGCAGGAGCAGCCCGACCAGACTCGGGTACGGCTCGGTGTCGCCGGCCAGGAAGTGCCCGCCGGCCACGCCGGGGAGCGCGTCGGCGATCCGGTTCAACACGTCGATGTCCGGGTTCTGCAGGGACAGCGGCACGATCATCAGGGTGGCGAGGAGCGCGGTGATCGTGAGCACCGCACTGCGCAGTGCCGCGCCGAGACCCAGGGCGAACACGCCGATCAGCGCCAGGTAGACCGCCACCGCCACGATGTCGCCGATCGTCTCGGCGGCCGGGGCGCTGCCCCACTCGCCGAGCACCGGCCGGGCGACCAGGGCGCCGACGCCGCCGAGCAGCAACCCGAGGGCGAAGGTGACCGCGCCGGTGACCACGGCCTTGGCCAGCAGCACGCGACCACGGGACGGGGTGCACTGCAACGTGGTCCGGATGGTGCCGCTCGTGAACTCGGCGGTGATCGCCAGCAGGCCGAGGGCGAGCACCACGAACTGGGTCAGCTCGACCGAGTCGATCAGCACGCTGCCGACGGTGACGATCCCCGGGTCGTCGGCGGGGTCGTCGTTGGTGTTGGCGTTCGCCGCGTAGATGGCGAGTTGGCCGGCGCTCGCGGCCATCACCAGCAGCCCGGCCAGCGCCGTCCACCAGGTGCTGCGCACCGAGGAGAGCTTGGTCCACTCGGCGGCCACCGCCCCTCGGAGGGTGGCCGGCGCACCGGCGGCCGGCGTGCTGGCGGGGCGGGTGCCCGCGTCGGTCCGGATGCTCATCGTTGCCCACCTTCGGTCGGGCCGCCGGCGTACTCGACGCTGTCGGCGGTCAGCTCCATGAACGCCTGTTCCAGGGTCGCGGCCTGCGCGGTCAGCTCGTGCAGCCGTACCCCCAGCTCGTAGGCCAGGTCACCGACCCGGTCCGCGGTGACGCCGGTGACGGTCAGCTCGTCGCGGTCGGCCGCCACCACGCTCGCCCCGGTGGCCGTGAGGCGCTCGGCCAGGGCGGCCAGCCCGTCGGAGTGCGGGCTGCGCACCCGGACGGCGACAGTGCTGCCGGCGATCACGTCGCCGATCGGCGCGTCGGCGAGCAGTCGGCCCCGCCCGATCACCACGAGTTGGTCGGCGGTGAGCTGCATCTCGCTCATCAGGTGGCTGGAGACGAAGACGGTCCGCCCCTGGTCGGCGAGCGAGCGCGTCAGGTGTCGTACCCAGCGCACCCCGTCCGGGTCGAGGCCGTTCACCGGCTCGTCGAACATCAGCACCGGCGGGTCGCCGAGCAGCGCGCCGGCGATGCCGAGCCGCTGGCCCATGCCCAGGGAGAGGGTCCGACCCGGTTTGCCGGCGGCCCGCGCGTCCAGCCCGACGGTGTCCAGCACCTCGTCGACGCGGCGGGCGGGAATGCCGTTGCTGCGGGCCATGGCCAGCAGGTGTGCCCGGCCGGACCGGGCCGGGTGGATGGCGCGGGCGTCGAGCAGCGCGCCCACCTCGTGCAGCGGGCGGCGCAGGTCCCGGTACGCGCGCCCGCCGATGAGGGCCTGTCCGGCGGTGGGGCGGTCCAGCCCGAGGATCATCCGCATGGTGGTGGACTTGCCGGCGCCGTTGGGGCCGAGGAAGCCGGTGACCCGGCCGGGCGCGACGTCGACGGTCAGCGCGTCGACCGCGACGGTCGCCCCGAACCGTTTCGTCAACCCACGTAATGTGATCATGCGCTGACGCTAGGCGCGCAGCCCGCTGCTCCACCGCGCCCGAAGGGCAGCACCGGGCCCTGACTTTCGTCAGGTCGGTCAGCGGACGTAGTCCTCCAGCAGCGCCGGCGTGAGCCCGGCCCGGTGGATCGCCTTGAGCGCGGCGAGCAGGTCGTCCATCAGCGCCGGCCGGAAGTGCATCAGCAGCACGTCGCCGGGCCGCACCACCTTCTCCGGGGTCTGGTAGCGCACCTTCCCCTCGTGCACGGTCTCGGTCCAGTGCAGGACCGCCTTCGCGCCGCAGTCGTGCGCCGCCTTCAACGTGGTGCTGTCATGTTCGCCGAACGGTGGCCGGAACAGGGTCGGTCGCTTGCCGTACAGCGCCTCAAGCGTGTCCGCCGCCCCGCAGATCTCGTGCTTCTGTC
The DNA here is from genome assembly GCF_043197345.1 of Micromonospora sp. NPDC049175. Lineage (NCBI taxonomy): Bacteria > Bacillati > Actinomycetota > Actinomycetes > Micromonosporales > Micromonosporaceae > Micromonospora > Micromonospora sp. NPDC049175. Next base: position 14,477 of record NZ_JBICSY010000017.1, read on the forward strand.
GGTCGTACGACCGGCCGGCCAGCGAGGTGTGCGTGATGGTGTGGTTCTCGACGACCCCGCCCGCCACCATGATCTGCCGGAAGTAGTCGGTGTGCTCCTCCGCCGCCGGTGAGTTGAGGAACATGGTGACCGGGATGTGCGCCCGCCAGACGAAGTCGGCGACCTCGGGCGGTCGGGCCAACCCACCGTCGTCGATGGTGATGAAGGCGACCTTCTGGTCGGTCGGCAGGCGGTGCCAGAACTGGGCCGCGCCGGTCGCGGGCAGCGGCACCGGTTGCGGGGGCGGCGCCTCGGGGAAGGTCGGCACCTGGGACACGTACCAGTCCAGACTTCCCGGTCTGGGCCGCACCGTCACCGACGGCGAGACCGACGGTGCGGCCGACGGCGAGGCGGACGGGACCGGCTGGTGGGCCACGGTGATCTGCCGTGCGTGCGGCGTGCGCCCGGCTGTGCAGGCGCTCAGCACCAGCAGGGCCACAACTGGTACGACGGCGAGGATCCGACGTGCGGGGGTCGCTGACACGCCCGGAAACCTACCGAAGCGAGATCAGGATTTCGTCAGGCCGGTGCCCCGGACCACGAAGGCGTCCGGCATCCGGAAGGTGAGATTGTCCGGGCACCAGGGCGGGCGGACGACAGTCACCCCGTCCAGCAGCGGCGCTGCCTCCGCGACGACCACTGCCGCCTCCATCCGGGCCAGCACGTCACCGACACAGCGGTGGGCGCCCGCCCCGAACGACAGGTGGCGGCGGGATCCACGCTGGCCCGGCCGGAACTCGTCGGGCGTCTCGACGACCGCCGGGTCGCGGCCGGCGCGACCCAGCCAGAGCACGAGGCTGCTGCCCGCCGGCACCGCCGTACCGCCGAGGGTGCTGTCCGCCGCCGCCACCCGCCGCCAGGTGACGATCGGCGGCTCCAGCCGCAACCCCTCCTCCACCACGTCGGCCACCGCGACCTCGCCGGTGCGCAGGCCGGCCCGCACCGCCGGCTCGCCGGCCAGCCGGTGCAGCAGCAGGGTGAGGAACTGCGAGGTGGTCTCCTGGCCGGCGACCAGCAGGAAGAAGAGCGCGCCGACCACCACGTCCGACGAGTGACCGGCCGCGCGCAACTCGCCGGCCAACCCGCCGCCGGTGGCCGCGAAGTCGCGCAGGACGCGGTGGAACCGGCCCACCTCGGCGGCGAGCGCCAGTTGCCGATCGGTGTCCAGCGGCGCCCAGAACAACTCCAGCGCGGCGCGGGCGAACTCCTTCACCGCGCCGACGGGCGTGTCCGGCAGCTCGACCAGCCGGGCCAGCACCAGCAGCGGGAGGTCGGCGGCGAGGTCCGCGTACAGGTCGACCGGCTCGCCGGTGTCGAGGCGGGCGCCGAGCCGGGCGACCCGGTCCCGGACCAGCGCGGTGAGCCAGGGCCGCTGCGCGGCGACCCGCTCGGGGCGCAACGCCGCCGCGACGATCGCCCGGATCTCCGGATGGCTGGCGCCCGAGTTGTTGGCCAGGGTCGGCGGCAGCCGGAACCGGTGCCCGGCGAGCACCCGCAGGGCGGTCACCGGCATCGGTGTCACCGCGTCCAGGGCGTTGTCCGGTGGATAGGTGACCGGGTCGGCCAGGACCTGACGGACCAGCGCGTGCCGGGTGACGACCAGGTGGCGTACGCCGACGTGGTCGCTCACCTCGGCGACGTCCGGCCAGGGTGCCTGGACCGCGGACCCCCAGCTGGAGAACAGCACGTCGACACGCTAGCGGGCGGCTCCCGGCAGCCCGGCGCGCAACTGCCAGACGGTGGTGCGCTTCACCCGTACGCTCTCCAGCGCCTCCGGCACCGGCACGTCGTACGCGGCCAGCTCGTCGAAGCGGTCGCGGGGCAGGAACGCCCGGCCGGGGTCACCGACGAGCGCCGGCGCGCCGGCCCGGGCGGCGCGGAGCAGGAACCGCAGCACCCGGCGGGCCATCGCGTCGCTGTAGAAGACGTCGCCGGCGAGCACCACCTCGGCGTCGCCCGCGTCGGAGTCGAGGATGTCGCCGAACTCGGCGTCGACGCGTACCCCGTTGGCCTCGGCGTTGAGCGCGACGGCCGCCACCGCCAGCTCGTCCACCTCGACGGCCCGTACCGACGCGGCGCCGGCATGGGCGGCGGCGATGGCCACCAGGCCGGAGCCGGAGGCGAGGTCGAGCACCCGGCGGCCGGCGACCAGCTCCGGGTGGTCGGTCACGTAGCGGGCGAGGGCCTGACCGCCGGCCCAGGCGAACGCCCAGAACGGCGGCGGCCGGTCGGTGGAGAACTCGCCCTCGGTCAGCTCCCACAGCCCGATCGGCTCGTCGGCCTGGTGCAGCCGCACCTCGGGGACGAAGGGGACCGGGGCCAGCCGGGCGTGCAGCCGGACGAACGTGCTGGAGAGCTCGGACACCCGCCGATTCTCGCGTACCGGCGATCCCCGGCGACGCGGGGAGGTGGACCGGTACGGGTGAGGGGTTCACCACTGTCGGTGAAATCACCACCCGTCCTTGGCGTCCGGTGCGAAGACACCCCTCTGCCCGACCCGCCCGTTTCCTCCTAGCGTTTCCCGGGAGTGACGAGAAGAGGCGAGGTGGTGGTGATCGTGTGGCGGTACGTGCTGCGGTTCGGGGCGTTGGTTGCCGGCGTGACCGGGGCGGTGCTGACCCTGGCCGCGCCGGCGCAGGCGGCCTTCGCCACCGAGATGAGCGGCCTGCCGGCCCGGTTCACCGCCGGGGATCAGGTGCGGACGATCTCCGCGGTGGTGTCCCAGACGGATCGGCGCGGCGGTTGCGTGAAGGTGCGCTGGTCGATGGTGCTCAGCGTGCAGGGCATCCGACTCGACCAGGTGAAGATGGACCGGGTGGAGGAGACCGGGGACTTTCCCCTGCAGATCCAGACCGAGGGTGACGTGGCCCGGCTGACCGACCGGCAGCTCGACCCGGGCACGCTCTGCCCGGGCCGCACGGTCACGGCGCGCTACCGGGTGGCCTTCGCCGAGGACGTCACCCAGGGGCGGGTCACCCTCGCCGCCGAGGCGTACGACGCCAACGCGCGCCTGCTGGCCCGGCAGACGGCCACCCGCTCGGTGCGGGGTGCGGGCGCCACCCCGACCGGTACGCCGACGCCGAGCGCCACCCCGGCGCGGCCCAGCGAGCCGGCGAGCGCGCCGGCCGAGGAGGACACGTCCGGGGTGGAGCCGGCGGGGGACTATCCGGCCGACGCCGCACCACCGGCCGGCCGCCCGGTCTCGCGGACCGGCGGGTTCGGTGTGGTGCAGGCCGCCTTCGTGCTCGGCGGGTTGCTGCTCTTCCTCGGGATGGGCCTGCTGCTGCGGCTGCGACACCTGACCCGGGCCCCGGCCGACGAGGCCGAGGACCCGCAGGTGGACCGGACCTGGGAGCGGCCGGCCCCGGCCGACCGCTGGCGGCCGGCCCGCCGCTGATCGGGGGACGTGGGGGCCGGCGGGCAGTCCGCCGGCCCCCACGGCGTCACCCCGAGAACGCCTGGAACTCGGCGATCCTGACCTGCGTCCGAGCCGGGCTGGCGGTGGCGCAGTCCGTCGTCGTGACCGGGTCGTCGTCCTGCTCGCCCGCGTACCGCGGGCCGCCTGTGCACTGGCTCGCCAGCACCTCGAGGCGGAGGTGGGTGGCGAGGGTGCTGGGCACCGCGAACGTCCGGAGGTTGATGTCCCGGCTGTACGCCCGGTACGCCCCGCCGGGGAACGCGTCGCCCGCGCTGGTGTAGATCCGCTGCCAGCGCGCCGGGTCCGCGCAGTCGGTGGTCGTCGCGTTGCAGGCGGACACCGCGAACGAGCGCAGCGCGCTGAGCGCGTTCTGACTGCCGGTGTCGGCGTCGCCGGTGATCGCCGGGCGCAGCATCGCGCTGACGTTCACCCGCTTGACGGTCTGCGGGGCGTCCCCGGGCAACGCCACGGTGAGCTGCCGGCCGGCGACCCCGTCCAGGGAGGCCCAGTTCGTCGCCTCGGTGTCGTCGGCGACCCGGTCCAGGTTGACCCCGTCGCCGGTGATCGTCGCCCCGGACGCGGTGGACGCCAGGTTGCGGCTCATCCGCAGGTCCACGAACCCGTCCTGGTCGGCCTTGGCGACCACACCGAGCCGTTGGTGGCCGAAGCCGGGGGCCACGGCGAGCAGGTCGTACGAGCCGGCCACCAGCTCCACGGTGTCCGGGATCGGCGTCGCCGGGTCGGTGTCCGCGATCGGCGTGGCCCGCGCCTCGTACGCCCCGACGTACACCCGGATCGGCGCGTCGGCGCTGTCCCCGCGCGGGCGCAGGGTGAGCGTCGCGTTGCCGCCGCGCGGCGAGGCGAAGCTGGGCGTCGGGTCGGTGTCGCCGGCGCCGTTGGTGGCGGCGTCGCGACCCATCCCGGAGCGGGCGAACTCCGCCCAGATCAGGTCCTGGTTGGCGCCGCCGAAGCGGAGCAGGTCGGCGGTGAGCATGTTGTCCCGCATGTCGAGCATGCTGACCTGGCTGGCGGCCTGGAGCAGGAACGAGTCGAAGACCAACTGCGACCAGCGCCGGTTGCCGGGACACGTGTCGGCGGCGACCTTCCCCTGTGCGCAGTCGAGCTGCCGCTGCGGAGTGCCGAGGCCGTACCGCTTGACCAGCGCGGCGCGGACCCGGAAGTTGGTGGCGCCCCAGATCTCCCCGTCGGCGTGCACGGCGGGACCGCCGGTGTTGTAGCCGATGTCGGAGTAGTTGAGCGGGCTGCGGCTGAGGTCGTAGTTGCGGATGCCGCTGACCAGGTTGCCGGTGACGTAGCCGCCGGTGACGAAGGGCGTCTCCCCGGGCGCGCGCAGCCCGTTCTGGAAGAGGTACTCGGCGGCGAGCAGGTCGCCCCACGACTCGCCCATCGCGCCGCCCTGGTGGCCGCCGATCCCGCTGTCCGGGCCGGCGATCATCCGGTTGGTGATCGCGTGGGTGTACTCGTGGCCGATCACCGTCATGTCGTAGTCGCCGTCCACACACGGTGGGTACGGGCCACCTGCCTGCGGCTGCCACAGGTACATGTTGGTGGTCGGCGGCTGCCCGTCGCGCCCGGTGCCCTGGTTGGCGTTGTTCCGGTTGCCGGTCAGCGCCCCCTGCTGGGCGCGGCCCTGCTCGGCGTCACCGCCCAGCCCGGCCGGGCTGAGGTTGACCGCCTGGAGGTTCCACGCCGACTCGGTGAAGCCCAACCGGTACGACCAGTCGTGCATCCGGTTGTGCATGGCGAAGAGGTTGGCGATCGACGCGTCCGCGTCGTTGCGCTGGGCGGAGGTGAACACCTCCGGGTTGCACTTCGCCTGGTGCCACTGGTCGGTGAACGGGTACTCGTAGCGGCGCTCCGGGCTGGCGGTGGCCGGGACGATCGGGGTGCCCGCACCCCAGGAGAGCACCGTGTTGGCCGAGTTGCCGCGCGAGGTGAAGGTGGGTGTGCCGGTGGCCGCGTCGACGTCCCAGGGTTGGCCGGTGGCCGGGTCGCGGAGGGCGGCCTGGCAACCGGGTGCGGGGTCGGCGCACCAGCGCACCCGGGGGTCCTGCCCGGGGTCGAGGTCGCGGGGCGGGGTGGCCGGGAAGACCGCCCAGCTCGGGTTGTCGGAGTCGAAGTCGACGAGGTCCTCACGGACCAGGACCTGCCCGGTGCCGCCGTCCACGTAGCTGGTGAACGCGGCCGGCTCGTCGGTGTCCGCGCCGATCATGGTGATCTCATAGGCGGCCCGTGGCCCGTCCAGCGGGGTCGGTACGGCCACCTGCCGGATGGTGTGGCTGGCCACCGCGGCGGCGGTCAGCCCGGCGTCGGCGAGCGCGGCGGCGTACGCCTGCTCGGCGGTGCGGGTGGCCGGCGCGGGCGTGCCGGTGTCGCGGGCCAGCGAGGAGCTGACCGAGAGCACCGTGCCGTTGGCGACCGCGAGGGTGACGAGACCGTCCGGGCCGGCGGGCAGGTCGCCGAAGCGTTGCCGGAGGGTGACCACGGCGCCGCTGCCGATCGGCCGGACCAGCACCCGTTCCATGCTGGCCACCGCGTCGGCGTCCAGGCCGAACAGGTCGCGGTTGGCCCGCAGGTAGGCGCGGGCGGCGGCCTCCGGGTCGGCGGGGAGCCCGGTGGCGAGCGGGGTGCGGCCGGGGCCGAGGGCCTGCGGGGTGCCGAGGCGGTTCCACCTGACGTCGGGGTCGGCGGCGCGGGCCAGGCCGCGCTGGCGGGCGTCGGGTGCCGCCGTACCGGTGCGGTTGTCGGCGTCGGCGGGCTCGTGCCCCTCGCTGAACGGTCCGGACCGGCGTTCGGCGGACGCCGCGCTGCCGGTGGGGGCCGCGGTGCTCACGCCGGTGGGGAGCAACGCGGCGACCGTGGCCGTCGTCGCCAGGACGGCGATGAGCCGGCGTCGCCGCCGGCTCATCGGGGGTGACCATTCGGGTAGTGGCACAGGACCTCCTCGTGGGAGCGGAGGGCCGGTTGTCACCGGCCGTCGATGCGCGATGACGCATGTGCATTTGTGAATATCAGTCGGTTGTGGCGGCGGCAAGGCCCGGGGCCGCCCGACCCGCCTATTGATCGAAATCAGTCGACATGCGGCGACCGGCGGCGAGCGGGCGCACGCCCACTCGCACCGCCGGAGGTGCCACCGCGCCGGGTCAGTCGCCAGGCGTCCAGTCGGGGTCGCGGCCGAAGGCGGCCAGCAGGCGGTCCTGCTCGTCGGCGTCGTCGGGCACCCGTACGCCGGTCTGGACCAGGTTGTCGCGGCGGTAGTCGTCGATCTGGCCGGCGAACCACCGGGCGGCCACGTGCACCGCGTCCGGGTCGAGCCGAGGCTGCGCGCCGATCGCCACGGCCACGTCCCAGCCGTGGACGAGGTGCTCGGCGAGGAGTTGCTGGAGGTATTCCGTGGCCGGGGTCTCGCCGGCGGAGAGGTGCACGGCGCGGTCGAGCGTGCCCGGATGGGTGGCGGCGATCTCGGCCTGCGCGGCCGTCTCCCGCGCCGCCGCGATCGGGTCGTCGCCGAGCTGGTCGCCGTCGAGTCGGTCGCCGACCTCGTCGACGGTCCGGCCGGCGAGCAGCGGGACGCTCCAGCGGCCCTCACTCACCACGTGGTTGACGAGCGTGCGGACGTCCCAGTCGGAGCAGGGCGTCGGGTCGGACCACTGGCCGGGCTCGACCTGGTCCACCCGGTCGACGAATTCGGCCAGGCTCCGGCGGTACGCCTCCAGCAGATCCATGCTGCCGATTGTTCCGGTCGGCGGGGCGGGCCGAGCCGTTTTGCCCGCCCTGGTGACGGCGACCGCGTCGGCCGCCCGGCTCAGTCCAGGTCGGTGAGGTCCAGGCCGAGCTCCCGGGCGGTGACCAGTCGGACCCACTCGCCGAACTGCCGACGGGAGATCACCCGGTCGTGCACCGCGAGTTGGACGGCCAGGCCGTCCATCACCGCGCTGATCCGCCAGGCGGCCCCGTCCGGGTCGGCGCACTGGAACGTGCCGTCGGCCACCCCGGCGGAGATCACCGCGGCCAGGTCCTGCCGCCAGCGCAGGTCGAGCCGGCGGGACACCTTCTCCAACTCGGGGGTGCGCAGCGACTCGGACCAGCCGTCGATCCACATCGACCAGGAGGTCGCCCGGCCGGCCGGCGTGTAGAGCTTGAGGATCCGGCGGAGCTTGGTCAGCGGGGGGGCCGAGGAGCGGGTCACCGCGTCCAGTCGGGCCAGATCCTGCTCGACCGCGTACGCGAAGGCCTGTGCGAGCAGGCGATCCTTCGTGGCGAAGTGGTAGAAAACAAGTGCCTGACTCACGCCGGCGGCCTGCGCCACGTCGGCCGTCCGGGTGTTGGCCAGACCGCGCTCCACGATCACGTCACAGGCGGTGCGCAGCAGGGCATCCAGGCGGATCTCGGCCGCACGTCTCGTCACGACCGTTACCGTAGCCCATCCGACTGAACACGAACAGTTACCGCTGCGGCCGGATCCGCGATGCGACAGTCGGAAGCCGGACACTTCCCTGGGGTGCCGTCAGTCGTTCCTGTGCGAGCGTTCACCGAGGTCCGCCGCGAGTGGATGACGCGCGAAGTGCCTGGTCGCCGGCGTGCGGCGCACTGATGGCCATCATCGTCCCCGGGCACCCGAGTGTGACGGTCGGTGGCGGCCGGCAGTATCAGGCCAGCCCCCTAGGAAGCCCTGCGGGTGGCGGACCCCTCTCCCGCCCGCGGTGTTCTCCGACGCAGCCCGGGGGGTCTTCGACGCGACCCGGAAGGGAGGGGACGCGCCGGGGTGACCCCGAGTTGGCAGTCTCTCGCCGGCTCGGCTAAAGTTCTCATCCGTCACCCGGGAACGTCCGGGGGCGTGCGGACGTAGCGCAGCTGGTAGCGCATCACCTTGCCAAGGTGAGGGTCGCGGGTTCGAATCCCGTCGTCCGCTCGGAGCTGCCGCCACGCGTGACGGGGGCAACCTCGGTGGGGTGGCCGAGAGGCGAGGCAACGGCCTGCAAAGCCGTCCACGCGGGTTCAAATCCCGTCCCCACCTCGGCAACAAGCACGGGCGATTGGCGCAGTGGGAGCGCGCTTCCTTGACACGGAAGAGGTCACTGGTTCAAACCCAGTATCGCCCACAGGATATTCAGGCAGTTGAGCGCCCGTTACCGGAAAGCCGGTAACGGGCTTTCTGCCGTCCAGGCCTCATCAGCCGGCACCAGCCCTGCCGGCCGAGGCGCTCGACGAACGCACGACGCGGGACAGCGCCGATGCGGCCTCGCATGGCACGCTTCCCGCGCGACGATCCATCGACCCTGGGGCGGGGGCGGACCATGGCCGGGGCGGCTGCACCATCCGACAGCGCCGGAGCGGGTCCGGCCCGCGCGCCGACGGTGTCGATCGTCGTGCCGGTGCACAACGAGGAGGAGGCCATCGGGCCGTGCCTCGACGCGGCTCTCCGGCAGACGACGCCGGCAGACGAGATCATCGTGGTGGACAACGCCTCCACGGACGCGACGCGGGCCCGGCTGGCCGGGTACGCCGACCGGGTCGTGCTGCTCACCGAACCGCGGCTGGGCGTGTTGGCCGCCCGCAACCGGGGCCTGATGGCGGCCACCGGTGACGTCATCGGCCGGATCGACGCGGACACCAGGCTGCCGCCGTACTGGGTGGAGGAGGTCCGCCGGGTCTTCGCGGACGGCACGGTCGCGGCGGTGACCGGTCCGGTGACCTACTACGACATCCGCTTTCCGTTGGCCCTCAACGCGGTGGACCTGACGCTGCGCCGGGCGTGGACGCTGCCGAGCCGGCGGCGGCTCGACTGGCTGTTCGGTGCGAACATGGCGGTCCGGGCCCGGGCCTGGCACGCCATCCGGACCGACCTCTGCGACGATCGCCGCTACCACGAGGATCTCGACCTCGGCATCCACCTGCGGCGGGCCGGCCACCGGGTGGTCTTCGCCGCCGGGCTCCGGGCCAGCACCTCGGCGCGCCGTTTCCGGAACGACCCGGCCGACTTCTGGGCGTACCTGCGGATGATCGACGCCTCCTACGCCAGCCACTCGCGGGGACGGGCCGGTAGCGCCAGCTACTGGCGGGCCTGGTTGACCAGCCGGCTGATCATGCTCTTCTACCTGCCGTTCCGGGCGCTGCACCGAACCCACCCGGCCTACCGCGCCGCCGCCCCGGCCCGGAAGAACCCGATGGCGGCGGCGCCGTCGCCCGTCGCCCTAGAAGGTGAGGATGCGGAACTCGGCCACCTGCCGGAAGCCGAGGCCGCGGTAGACCGGCTCACCGATCGGTGACGAGGTGAGGGCGGCGGTGTGGGCGCCGCGCTCGCCGGCGGCCCCCTGACCGCGCTCACCTGCGCAAAGAGGTCGATTCGACGACTGTGACAGACGAAACTTTGTCGATCGTTCCAGATTGCGGGTAGCGTTCGCCCATGGCCCGTACTCGCGAATTCGACCTCGACGCCGCGGTCGACGCCGCCATGGACGTGTTCCGGCGCAAGGGTTACGAGGGCGCCTCCATACGCGACCTCGCCGAGGCGACCGGCTTGGGCAGTGGCTCGATCTACGCCGCCTTCGGCAGCAAGGACGGCCTCTACCTGGCGGTGCTCGACCTCTACCGGCAGCGTTACGCCGCGCCGATGGTCGAGCTGCTGCGCTCCGGCAACGACGCGCGGGCGGTCATCCGCGAGGTGTTCGTCAGCGCGGTGGACGACATCACCGGCGACGGCCGGCACCTGTCCTGCCTGATCGTCGGGGCGTCGATGGAACGGGCACACCAGGACATGCGGGTCGCCGAGCGGCTCCGCTCCACCACCCAGTCCCTGGAGTTGGCGCTCTTCGACCTGCTCGCCGAGGCGCAGTTGCGGGGCCAGATCACGTCCGACCGCAGCGCCAGCGACCTGGCCGGGTTCCTGGTGACCAGCCTGCAGGGTCTACGGGTGATGGGCGCCATCAGCCCGGACCGGGCGGCGTTGACACGGTACGCCGAGGTCGCGCTCACCTGCCTGGACTGACCACCGGACGAGGTGGGCGGCCCGGTGTGCCGGGCCGGCTGCCCTCGTCGAGGCGGCCGGCCCGGGCAACATCTGGTCCGTCGACTGTGCCGGCGGTGGAGTGGGGTCGGGTCACAGCGGCGGGGCGATGTCCCGCCGCTCCTCGACCCGCTGGTATTCCACCGGCTGTTCGGTGGTGGTGACGACCTCGCGGCGGCGGCCCCAGATCAGCGTGGTCATGATCAGGCCGAGGACGCCGGCCCCCATCAGGATCCAGCCGACCACGTCGAGGTTGATGCCGCCGACGCTCGCGTCAAGTGCGAAGGTGAGGATCGCGCCGAGCGCGATCAGGAAGATGCTGGTGCCGATACCCACGACAGCCTCCTTAAGGGGGTGTGGTGCGCTGTCGAGCCCCTCAGTACCCCGGCGGGGACCAGCGCAACCGCGACCGGGCAGGGTGCCGTGCCAAGCGATCTTGGCATCGGGTAGAGTTCACCTGTCGCCGGCGCTTGCCGGGGACGTGCGGACGTAGCGCAGCTGGTAGCGCATCACCTTGCCAAGGTGAGGGTCGCGGGTTCGAATCCCGTCGTCCGCTCGCGATGCGCCCCACGGGGCCGCCACGGGCGATTGGCGCAGTGGGAGCGCGCTTCCTTGACACGGAAGAGGTCACTGGTTCAAACCCAGTATCGCCCACCAGCTATACAAGCGGTTCGATGACCCGTTACCGGAAATCCGGTGACGGGTCTCGGCGTTTCTGCTCCCCGCAGGGGAGTCGGTCGACTACTCGCCGGCGCGGAGCACCTCGCTCAGCCGGTCGCGTCGCCGCAGCGCCGACTCCACGGGTACGACAGTGGCGGCCGCCGCGATCAGCGCCACGCCCAGCAGACCCAGCAGCCACCACGGCAGGACCGCCGCCGGATCGACGGCCTGGCCGGTGAGCAGCCGCAGGTCGAGCGGGCCGAGCGTCAGGCGCGCGAGCAGGGCCCCGAGCAGTGGGCCGCACACCGCGACGACCACGACCGGCGGCAGCAGCTCACCGGCGGCGACCCAGCGGGCGTCGCGTGGCCGCAGACCGAGGGTCCGTAGCCGGGTCAGGGTCTGCCACCGCTGGGCCGCACCGGAGGCGGCGGCGAGCGCGAGGCCGAGCAACCCCAGCGCCAGCAGCACCGCGGCGGCCGTCCACGCCAGCCGGAGCAGGCCCGTGGTCAACGGAGCCGCCCGCTGCGCCCGCAGGACGTCCGTGCGCAGCACGACGTCGGCGGGGACGCCGGTGTTCGCCACGGCCCGCGCCGCGCCGGGGCCGGTCACCCAGACGGTGTTCGGAACGGCGGGCAGCCCGGCGTCGGCGAGGGCCGCGGCGTCCACGATGACGACGTCGTCGGCGCCGCCGACGGAGGGAGCGGTACCGACCACGGTGAGACCGATCGCCGGGGCGCGTTCCCGGGGTAGCTGCAGCCGCGTGCCGGTCGGTAGCTTGCCGTCGCCCGATCGGACCAGCGCGGGGACGCCCCCGGGACCGGGCGCCGTGAGCCGGGCCAGCGCCGGCGCGTCGGGCAGCGGAGTGGTGGCCAGCAGGCGTTGGAACGCGGCGGCGTCCACGATGACCAGGCGTGGGGTGAGCAGCCCCGACTCGGTGGAGAGGCGTGCCGAGTCGGTCACCTGCGCGACGACGACCTGCCCCACCCCGGGTGCGGCGGCGATGCGCTCGGCGAGTGCGGGTGTGGCGGCCTCGGCGCCGACGTCGAGGCGGGCGTCCGCCCCGACGGTGCTCCACGCGCCGTCGGCCAGACCCCGGGTGACGGTCGCGCCGAGGATGAGCGCGAACGACGCGAGCGCCGTGGTGCTGACCAGCACCAGCAGCGGCAGCGCGCGGCCGGCGGTTGTGGCCGCCTGGGAGGCGCCGAACACGGCCAGCGGGCGGCGCGAGCGCAGGGCCCCTCGGAGCGCGAACCGCGCCCCGAGGGGCAGGAGCCGCAGCAGGACGAGCGCGCCGACGAGCGCGCCCAGAGCGAGCGCGCTGATCGGCAGGACCAGGTCGCCGGTCAGCTCACCGGTGTCGCCGTCGGAGGCGACGGACAGCAGCCCGCGCTGGTGCAGTGTGACGAAGGCGGCGACCGCGGCGATCAGGACGGCGGCCTCCACGGCGGCGCGGCGCAGCTGGCCGGTGGCCCGGATCCAGCGTCGGGCGGCCCGGTTGGCGGGTTGGCGTCGGTCGCGGCTGGCGCGGGCGGCGGCGAGGGTGCCGAACGCCGGCCCGGCGACGGCACCGGCCAGCACCACGGGCACGGCCCAGGTCCAGGAGACGCCCGGGGCGGCCGCGCGGGCGAGCGCGAGCCCGACGGCGGCGGCCGACAGGGACACGACCGTGGACTCGAGGACCAGTTCCGCACCGAGGCCGGGTAGCGCAGCCCCGCGGTGCCGGGCGGCGCTCAGCGCCGGGGTACGGCGGCGGACCAGCAGGTCGGCGGCGAGGAGCAGGACCAGCACCGTGGCGGTCAGGACCCCGGTGAGCAGGACGGAGGCCTGTGCGGCAACCGCGCTGTTGCGGGCGCGGGCGTCGCGCAGCGCCGTGTCCAGCTGCGATTCCCACTTCAGCGACTCGTCGCGGGCGATCGACGAGCCGGAGGCTGCCTTGAGCTTGACCACCTTGCCGGCGAGCGCGGCGGTGTCGTCCCAGGTGAGCGCGTCGGGAACGGGTGCGAAGTGGACGGTGCGCCGCAGTTGGTCCTCGTCGACGGCGAGCCGGGCGTCCGGTAACGACTCGCGCGACAGCAGGCCGCCGAACCGGGTGGTCCCCACGCCGTCTGCGCCGGGCACGGGGCGCAGTAGTGACGGGGCGAGTCGCCAGGCGGGGTCGGCGCTGTCCGCGGGTCGGTAGATCCCGCTGATCCGGACGTTCGGGCTGCGACCCTGACCGTCCGTGACCGGGATGCGGTCGCCGGGCCCGAGGTGGAGTGCGGCGGAGTCCACCTCGGAGAGGCCGACCTGCACCGGCCAGGGCGGTCCGTCGTACGGGGTCTCGACGTAGTCGTCGGCGACGGCGGCGCCGGGCGGGTTGCCGGCGATCCAGGTCACGGCCGGGCCGCCGAGGTCACCGGCCAGGTAGGTGAACTGGAAGGTACGCGGCACGCTGCCGTCGGTGATGGTGAGGATCGGGCCGTTGACGACGGCGACGGGCGGGAGCAGCGCGGCGTCCAGTTCGGGTCCGAGCGCGTTCTCCGCCCGGGTCCGGAAGCTGTCGATCTCCTTGGCGAGGCGGGGCATCCGGACCCGCCCGCCGGTCGGCCCGTCGTCGCGTTCCCAGTTGGCGTGCACGAGGACGTTCGCGTCGGGTCCGGCGCGGCGGACGGTGTCCTGGACGGCGTCGTCGGCGGCGGCTCCGAGCAGCGCCGGCACGGCCCCGGCGAGGAGCGCGACGGCCGCGATGACGGCGGCGGTGAGCAGCAGCGGTCCGGCGTCGGTACGGCCACGGCCGCGGACGCTGGGCCAGTGCGGCGCCGGCCACCGGCGGGTCAGCCACCGGTTCACGGCGCCACCCGCAGGTGCGCGGCGTCGGCCCGGCGGACCTGGACGGTGACCACGACGGTGACCGCCAGCAGGCATCCGGCCAGCAGCACGGCGAGCAGCGCGGCCTCGGCTGGCCACGGCCAGTGGGGCTGGGTGGCCGGGACGGGTGCGGCGCCGGTGTCGGAGCGGACGAGCAGGGGAGCGACGACGCGGGTGGCGAGCGCGCCGACGGCCGCGCCCGCCGCGAGCAGGGGCAGCAGAACGCCGGCGTGCTGGCCGAGCAGCACGGCCCGGATGCCGCGCCGGGACATCCCCAGGCCGCGCAGCCGCGTCACCTCGACGGCGCGGACCTGTAGGTCACAGGTGACGTGCAGGACGACGCCGGCGAGCAGCAGCAGGGCCGCGGCCGGGACGAGGAGCCGCAGCGCGGCCGGCAGCCCGGCGCGCAGCGGGCCGCTGGTGAGTCGGGCGGTCTCCGCCTCGCGGGACGCGACGGTGCCCAGGTGCAGGGCGGTGGCCCGCTCGGCGGCACCGGGGTCGGCTGGGTGGCCGACCCACCAGGCGTCGACCGGGAACGTCAGGTCGCCGGTGACGGCGCGTGCGCGCGACAGCGTGTCCACGTCCGCCAGGACGGCGACGGCGCCGGGGGCGGACGGTACGGTCGGCACGACCTCGGCGACGACGATCGGGACGGGCGTGATGCCGACCGTGACGCTGAGCTTGCTGCCGTTCTCGGCGCCGACCTCGCTGGCGAAGCGGGCGGAGACGGCGACGGGCACCGGGCCGGGGTCCGGGAAGGCGGTGGCGACGAGGGTCCGGGCCGCGTCCTCGGCGGCGCCGAGGTCGACGGTCGCGGCCATCCGCAGCGCGGTTCCCGCTGGCGTGGCGGACACCCCGACGGTCAGGTCGCTCAGCTTGCTCGGGATCGGCGGCGCGGAGGTGGCGGTCCAGTCCGATCCGTCCGTGGCCCTCTCCACCGACCCGGTGGGCGGCACGGTGAGCGTGACGGCGACGGCGACGGGTCCGCCGACCCCGTCGGTGGTGACCGGCAGGGCGACGGCGACGAGGCGCTGCCCGTCGGCCGTCGCGCAGGCGGGCAGCCGAACCTCCCGGCCGTCGAGCGCTACGGCGGGTCCGGTGCAGGACGTGCGCAGGCCGCTGGCGTCCTGCAGCAGCAGCCGGGGCGTCACGGTGAGCGGGGTGCCGCCGGTGGTGGTCCCGCTCAGGACCAGCGGGGCGCCGGTCGGGATGGCGAGGCCGGTGACCCGGGTGCGTGGTGCCAGCGTGGCGCCGACGTCCGCCCAACCGCGGTCGCCGTCCAGCCGCCCGCGCAGCAGCGCGTCGGCGCGGGTGGTGTCGACGGCGACCAGGCGCGGCGCGACGCCCGCGGTGCCGAGCCACTGACCGACCGTGGTGCCACGGTCGAGGACCGGACTCACGGCCCCCGCGGTGGCCGCGCCGACGACCGCGCCCTCACCGGCCACCGGCGCCGTGCCGAGGGTGAGAGCCAGGTCGGTGCCGACGGAGAGCGCGGCCTGGTCGCGCTGCGACTGGTGCCAGGTGCTGTCGAAGGCGAGGCCGAAGGTTCCGGCCGCGCAGGCCAGTCCGACGAGCAGCCCGGCGGCGACCGCCTGTGGCCGGCGGGCGGCCTCGGCGACCGCGAGCGGAAGCGCCAGCCCGCGGGCGCGGTACGCCAGCCGGTCGGCGCCGCGGAGGGCGGGCAGTACCACCCGGAGGGCCAGGGCGGCGCCCGCGGTGAGCAGCAGCGCCGGTGCGAGCACCCGGACCACGTCGGCGCGTGCGCTGGCGGCGGTGGGCTGCGCGTACAGCTGCCACCAGCCGGCGGCGGCGAATACCGCGAGCATCAGGTCGGCGCCGGATCGGGCCAGCAGTTCGCGGCGGGTGCGCTGGCCGCCGGCCGCCGGGACGGGCCGGATCGCCAGGACGGTGAGGACAGCGGCGAGCACCAGCGCGCCGCCGGTGACCGCGAGGACCTGGGCGCCGGCGATGGCCGGCCGGACGGTCAGGCCGGCGCCGTCCAGCGGCGGCAGGTGGGTCAGGCCGGCGTGCAGGGCCGACGAGGCCGGTATCGCGAGCGCGGCGGCGACGGCGGCGACGAGCCCGGCCTCGAGTGTCGCGGTGGCGGCGAGTTGGCGGCGGCTGGTGCCCAGGGCGGACCGCAGGGCGGTCTCGTCGGCGCGGATGCCCGTGGTGAGCCGGCCGGCGAGGACGAGCGCCGTCGCGGCCAGGACACCGCCGAGGACGGCGATGGCGAGTACGACGGCGGCGGTGACGTGCTGTTGGTCGTCGGCGGACCGCAGGGTCAGCGGGAGTTCGGAGGAGACACGTGCGAGCCGGACGCGGTCGCCGAGGGTGCCCGCCAGCCGGTCGTCGGCATCGCGGACGGCCCCGGCCGCGGTCTCCAGGTCGTGGCGGTTGGGGTGGGACAGGTCCGGGTGGGCGGTGACCTCCATCCGGTCGACGGTGGCGCCGGTGGTGACCAGGTCGGCGAGGTCGACGAGGAACGGGCCGTAGGCGTTGACCGGCTGCAGGAAGCGGCCGTCCAGGTAGCCGGTGGCGGAGCCGGCCGCGGCCAGCGGGTCGCGGTCCCAGCCGCGTCCCGGCAGCGGGCGGACCACACCGACGACGATCACGTCGATGGCCGGGACGGGCGCGTGGGCCAGCTCGGTGCCGAGGCGCACCCGGCTACCGGGGGTGAGGCCGAGCAGGTGGGCGGTGGACTCCAGCAGCACCGCGTCGCCAGGGTGCTGTGGCCAGCGCCCGGTGAGCAGTTCGGCTCGGGTCGGCAGGTCGTCCAGCCCCGACAGGTACGCCTGGGCTCCGACGCTTGTGCCCTTGGCGAGCGTGGGCGGCAGCGCCCGCAGCACCGTCGACGCCCGCGCGGTTGTCGTCACCGGGAACGGCGCCAGTGCGGAGGCCACCACGGTACGGGTGTCGGTGGCGACGGACGACGTGTCCGGGCCTTCGATGGCGCCGGTGTAGACGGTCACGTCGACGGCGGCGGGGGCGGCGCGGGTCACGGCGACCTCCAGCGCCCGCTCGGCGGTGCGGGTGATCAGCAGGGTGCAGGTGCCCAGCAGGGTGGCACCGATCGTGACGACCCCGAGGAGGGCTGCCAGTAGCGGCCACTGCGCGCGGGCGCGCCGGCTGACCAGCCTCAGCATCGTTGCGTCACCCGGCGTCCGGCGCGGGCGCGTACGGCCGCCCGGCGGCCTGGTCGTCGAGGTGCCCGTCGTGGATGCGGATCACCCGGTCGGCGAGGGCCATCATCACCGCGTCGTGCGTCGACACCAGCACGGTGACGCCCTCGGATTCCACTATCCCGCGCAGCAGGGCCATCACCGAGAGGCCTGTCTCGGCGTCCAGTTGCCCGGTGGGCTCGTCGGCGAGCAGAAGCTGGGGCGAGGCGGCCAGCGCGCGGGCGATCGCCACCCGCTGCTGCTGGCCGCCGGACAGCTCGGCCGGCCGCTGCCGGGCGTGGTCGGACAGGCCGATCAGGTCCAGCAGCAATTCGACCCGTCGCTCGCGTTCGGCGGGGGCGACGCGGGCCATCCGCAGCGGGGCCGCGACGTTTTCCGCGGCCGACAGCACCGGGATCAACCCGAAGCTCTGGAAGACGTACGACACCTTCTCGCGCCGCAGCAGGGACAGGCCGTCCTCGTCGAGCGCGGTGACGTCGGTGCCGTCGACGTGGACGGTGCCGGCGTCCGGGCGGTCCAAGCCGCCGATGACGTTGAGCAGGGTGGTCTTGCCCGAGCCGGAGCGGCCGACGAGCGCCACCATCGAACCGGCGGCCACGTCGAACGACACGCCGCGCAGGGCGTGTACGACGGTCGGCCCGGTGCGGAAGCGCCGCTCGACGCCGCGCACGCGCAGCAGCGGCTCGCCGCTCATTCGTCGCTCCCCGAGTCGGGGTGGATCGTGATGTGGTCGGGTTCCAGGGCCAGCCGGACCCGTCGGGTCAGCGCCAGCGCCTCGCGGAACTCGCGGGGCACCTGGACCCGCCCGGCCCGGTCCATCACGGCGTACTCCTCGGCGGTCACGTGGGTGTCACCCTCCGCGTCGGTGGTGGCGCGGCGCAGCACCTCGCTGCTGGTACGCCCGTCCCGGATCGCGACGGTCCGTTCGACCTGGCCGCTGACCTCCGGATCGTGGGTCACCACGACAACCGTGACGCCGTAGCGCCGGTTGACGTCCCGCAGCACGCCGAAGACCTCCGCGGACGTGGCGGCGTCCAGCTCGCCGGTCGGCTCGTCGGCGAACAGGACCCGCGGCTGGTTGGCAAGCGCCACCGCGATCGCGACACGCATCTGTTGCCCTCCGGAGAGTTGCCCGGGGCGGCGGTCGGCGCAGTCGGCGACACCGAGGCTGTCCAGCAGCTCGGCCGCGCGCTCCCGGCGCTCCTCCTTCGGGGTACGGGCCGCCGTCATCGGCAGGTCCACCATCTCCCGTGCGGTCAGGTAGGGGATCAGGTTGCTCGCCGTCTGCTGCCGTACGAACCCGACGGTGCGCCGCCGGTAGTCCACCCGGTCCGCGCGGGACATCGTCAGCAGGTTCCACCTGTCGACCCGGACCCGCCCGGCGGTGGGGGCGTCGATGCCGGCCAGGATGGAGAGCAGTGTCGACTTGCCGGACCCGGAGGCGCCGACGATGGCGACCAGCTCACCGCTCTCCACGGTCAGGTCCAGCCCCTGTAGCGCCTGCACCTCGATCGAACCGGTCTGGTAGATCCGTACCAGGTTCTCGCAGACGATGAGCGCGTCCCGGCCGAACTCGGGCGCCCGCGCGGTTGGCTGCGGCAGGGACAGCGGTGTGCGGGGCATCCCCTTCTCCGTCCGGTTCGTGCCGACGTCGAGCCAGCCTCGGGTAGCGGTCGGGCCCACCGGTCGGGCGCGTGCTGTCACCCGGTCGGCACGCACGGTCACGCAGGCGTCGCGCGCCTCGATTGCCCGTGCTGACGCAGATTGAAGCAGATTCGCGGTAGGCGGCTTCGCCGACCATGCCCGGGGCCCGTTTTCCCGGGTGCGGGACGAGGATCCGCCGGTGCACGTCCGGCGTAGGGGTCGGTGACGAGCCGGTCCCGCGCCCAATCCGGTGGCGGTCGCCAGCGCAGGTTGCGAGACTCTGGCGTGTGCGAGAGGCGGACCGTTTCCGAGGTGCCGTGCAGGTGTGGGCGGCCGGCGGTGCGGACGCCGCGGCAGCCGCCACAGTGGCCCGTGCGGTGGCCGGCGACCTGAGCACCGTCGTGCTCGTCGAGGGCTTCAGCGATCGGTGCGCGGTGGAGACGCTGGCCGAGCGGCGGGGCCGCGACCTGGCCGGCGAGGGCGTGCTCGTCCTGCCGATCGGCGGCGCGATGAGTGTCGCCCGCTACCTGCGGCTCTTCGGCGCGCAGGGGTTGGCGGTGACCGTACGGGGGCTCTGCGACGAGGCCGAGGAGGGTTTCTTCCGGCGGGGGTTGGAGCAGGCCGGCTTCGGCGGCGGCCTGACCCGCTCGGCCATGGAGGCGCTCGGCTTCCAGGTGTGCGTGACCGACCTGGAGGACGAGCTGATCCGCGCGCTCGGTAGTGCCGTTGTCGAGCGGGTCATCGACGCCGAGGGGGATCTGGCCCGGTTCCGGGTCTTCCAGAACCAGCCCGCGCAGCGCGGGCGGACGATCGAGCGGCAACTGCGCCGCTTCATGGGCACGATGAGCGGCCGCAAGGCGCGCTACGCCCGCGCGCTCGTCCGCGCCCTCGATCCGGACGCCATCCCACGACCACTGGATCGGCTGCTCGGCTGACTCCGCGCGGTCAGCGTTCCCGGACCACCGCGACCGGGCAGCCGGCGTGCTGGATCACCTGCTGGCTGACCGAGCCGAGCAGCATCCCGGCCAGCCCGCCCCGACCCCGGCTGCCGACCACCACCGCCTGCGCGGACCGGCTCGCCTCGATCAGCATCGCCGCCGGGCTGCCCGAGATCAGGTCGACCGTCACGTTCAGCTGGGGATAGGTACGCCGCCACGGCTCCAGTGCCTGCTCCACCGCGGCCCGCTCGTCGGGCACCCCGGCCGCCCCGCCGGGGCCCGGGGTCCAGGCGTGCAGCACGCGCAACGGCACCTGCCGTCGCGCCGCCCGTTCGACCGCGAAGCCGAGCGCCACGAGCGACGGCGCCGAACCGTCCACCCCGACCGCCACCGGGTCGTCCGGTCCGCCGGCCGTCCCGTCCCGGACCACGACCACCGGGCAGTGTGCGTGGGCGGCCACCGACACGGCCGTGGACCCGGCCAGCAGGCCACCGAACCCGCCGTGACCCCGGCTGCCGAGCACCAGCATGCCGGCCTCGGCCGAGCGTTCCTGCAACACCAGGGCGGGTGGTCCGTCGTACACCTCGCCGGTGATCGTCAGCCCGGGGTGGGCGGCGGCGGCCTCCGCCGCGGCCTTGCGGACCAGGTCCTCGACCTGCCGGCGGGCGGTCTCGTCCGGCCAGACCCCGGGCGCTACGCCCGGACCGACCCAACCGGCCACGGTGAGCCATTCGAAGACGTACGCCAGCCGCACCGGTTGGCCGCTGTGCCGAGCCTCCTCCAGCGCCCACTCCAGCGCCGTCGAGGCGTCGGTGGAGCCGTCGTAGCCGACCAGGATCTCCGCGTCGCGCACGTCGTCCTCCTCAGGGGTTCGTCGGGTCGGTTTCGCGGACCCAGCGCCACTCGGCGACCTCGGGGTCGTCCTCGCCGTAGCGGCGGGTGTAGTCGCGGGCCGCCTGCCGGGCGTCGACCATCCGCTGCCGCAGGTGCGCGGCGCGGGCGGCCAGCCCGGGTACCCGGTCGATGACGTCGATGACCAGGTGGAAGCGGTCCAGGTCGTTGAGCATCACCATGTCGAACGGGGTGGTGGTGGTGCCCTCCTCCTTGTAACCGCGGACGTGCAGGTTCTCGTGGTTGTTGCGGCGGTAGGTCAGCCGGTGGATCAACCAGGGATAACCGTGGTACGCGAAGATGACGGGCCGGTCCTGGGTGAAGATGGTGTCGAACTCGTTGTCGGTCAGACCGTGCGGGTGCTCGGTGTCCGTCTGCAGGCGCATCAGGTCGACCACGTTCACCAGTCTCACCCGCAGGTTTGGGAGGTGCTGGCGGAGCAGCTCGACGGCGGCCAACGTCTCCAGGGTGGGCACGTCCCCGCAGCAGGCCAGCACCACGTCCGGTTCGATGCCCCCGTCGTTGCTGGCCCACTCCCAGATCCCCAGGCCGCGTCGGGTGTGCTGGATCGCCTCGGTCATCGTCAACCAGTTCGGCGCTGGCTGCTTGCCGGCCACCACCACGTTTATGTAGTGCCGGCTGCGCAGGCAGTGGTCCATCGTGGCGAGCAGGGTGTTGGCGTCCGGCGGCAGGTAGACCCGGACCACCTCGGCCTTCTTGTTGACCACGTGGTCGATGAAGCCGGGATCCTGGTGGGAGAAGCCGTTGTGGTCCTGCCGCCAGACGTGGCTGGACAGCAGGTAGTTCAACGAGGCGATCGGCTGCCGCCAGGGGATGGCCCTGGTCACCTTCAGCCACTTGGCGTGCTGGTTGAGCATCGAGTCGACGATGTGGATGAACGCCTCGTAGCTGGTGAAGACACCGTGCCGGCCGGTCAGGAGGTAACCCTCCAGCCAGCCCTGGCACAGGTGCTCGGAGAGCACCTCCATGACCCGGCCGTCGGGGGAGAGGTGGTCGTCGCCGGGCACGGTGGCGGCGACCCAGGCCCGGCCGGTCACCTCGAACGCCGCGCCCAACCGGTTGGAGGCGACCTCGTCCGGGCCGAACAGTCGGAACGTCTCCGGGTTGGCGCTGATGACGTCACGGATCCACGGGCCGAGCACCCCCGTCGCACCGGCCATCGGCTGGCCCGGTTCTTCGACGACCACGCCGTAGTCGCGGAAGTCGGGCAGGGCCAGGTCGCGCAGCACCACGCCACCGTTGGTGACCGGGTTGGCGCTCATCCGCCGGTCTCCGCGCGGCGGCAGCGTCCGCAACTCGTCCACCGGGGCGCCGGTGGCGTCGAACAGCTCCTCGGGCCGGTAGCTGCGCAGCCAGCGCTCCAACTCGGCCAGGTGGGCCGGGTTGTCGCGGACCCCCGACAGCGGCACCTGGTGGGCGCGGTACGTGCCCTCCACCTGGACGCCGTCCACCTCGTTCGGGCCGGTCCAACCCTTCGGTGTCCGCAGGATGATCATTGGCCAGCGGGGACGTTCGGCGGCGCCGCCGGAACGGGCCCGCCGCTGGATCTCGGCGATCTCGTCGAGCGCCCGGTCCATCGTCGCGGCGAGCGTACGGTGCACCACGGCCGGGTCGTCGCCGGCCACCACGTACGGCTGGTAGCCCGACCCGCGCATCAGGTCGAGCAGGTCGGCCTCGGGGATCCGGGCCAGCACGGTCGGGTTGGCGATCTTGTAGCCGTTGAGGTGCAGGATGGGCAGCACCGCGCCGTCGCGCGCCGGGTTGAGGAACACGTTGGAGAGCCAGCTGCCGGCAAGTGGCCCGGTTTCCGCCTCGCCGTCGCCGACCACGCAGGCCACCACGAGATCCGGGTGGTCGAACGCGGCGCCGTAGGCGTGGCTCAGCGCGTACCCCAGCTCGCCGCCCTCGTGGATCGAGCCCGGCACGTCCGCCGCCACGTGGCTGGGGATGCCGCCCGGGAAGGAGAACTGGCGGAACAGCTTGGCCATCCCGACCTCGTCGCGCGCCACGTCGTGGTAGCGCTCGGACCAGGTGCCCTCCAACCAGGTGTTGGCCACGATGGCCGGGCCGCCGTGCCCGGGGCCGGTGACCAGCATGGCGTCGAGGTCACGCGCCACGATCACCCGGTTGAGGTGGGCGTAGACGAGGTTGAGCCCGGGGCTGGTGCCCCAGTGCCCGAGCAGCCGGGGCTTGATGTCGTCGGTGGTCAGCGGCTCCCGCAGCAGCGGGTTGCCCAGCAGGTAGATCTGCCCGACGGTGAGGTAGTTCGCGGCGCGCCAGTAGGCGTCCAGCCGGCGTAGCTCGTCGTCGGTGAGGGCGTGTCGCACGTCGAGAGCGGTGTCCATCAGGCTGCCTCTCGCGGGTAGGAGTGGGGCGTTCGGCTGCGCCGCCGCGCAACGCCGGGGTCAGGGCCGTTGGCGCCGGGGGTCCGGGCCGGTCAGCGGCGCCTCGGTCAGGCCACGGACGACGACCACCGGTGCGGGGGAGTGGTAGAGCAGGGACTGGGCGACCGCGCCCAGCATCGCTCGCCCCGGTTCGTCGCCCCGGGCGGCGACGAGCGCCAGCTGCGACGTGCGGGACGTGTCGACAAGCACCTCACCGGGATCGCCGCGCACGACGCGGCACTCGGTGGGCACCGAACCGTTGTGGCCGGCATGCCGGGCCAGCGCCTCGCTGAGCTGCTCGGCGACCGCGTCGGTGTCCTCGTCCTGCTCGACCACCCGCAGCGCGAGCAGTCGGGCGTCCCGCCGTGCCGCGCACTCCACCGCCCACTGCAGCGCGAGGTGCGAGCTGGGCGAGCCGTCCACCCCGACCAGCACCGGGCCCTGCGGTGGCGGCTCGCGACGGACCACCAGCAGCGGGCAACCGGCCCGCGCGGCCAACTGCACGGCGAGCGTCTCGGCCGGGACGCACTGGCCGCTGCCGGCCATCCCGCTGTCGCCGACCGCCAGCAGGAAGGCCGTCTCCGAGCGTCGGATGAGGGTGGCCAGCGTGGCGCTCTCGACGATCTCGCTGCCCACGGTCAGGCCGGGTTCGGCCTGGTGGGCGAGTTGCGCGGCCCGGATGAGCAGTTCCTCGGCCCGGTCGCGGGGCGCGGCGACGCTGTCGGCGGCGAACGCCGCGTGCCAGTCGAAGGTGTGCAGCAGGTGCAGCGCACGGCCGTGCCCGGCGGCTTCCTGCGCGGCCTGTTCGACGACCGGAAGGTCGAGATCCGAGCCGAGGCCGACGAGCACCGCCGCGTCGGTGGCTGCGGCCATCGGTATCACCTCCCGGGCGTCGCGCCCGGCACGACCACACTGTCCCTGACCGAGGGTAGTCGGGTGCTCGCTGCGGCGGGCCGGTTCGGGCACCACCCGCTCGTCAACTGGGGTTGACAACAGCGGTGTTGTCAACGTATGTTGACGGCATGAGTCAGGCGACAGAACTCGCGGCGGCAGCCGGCAGCACCGACCCCCGGGTCGGGCTGCGCGCCGTCCGCGCACTGCGCCGGCTGCTCGAGCGGCTCGAGGTGGTCCAGGTCGACAACGCCCGTCGACAGGGCTGGTCCTGGCAGGACATCGCCGACGCGCTCGAGGTCAGCCGGCAGGCGGTGCACAAGAAGCACGCCGGGCGACCGGCGGTCAACTCATCCTGGGAGGCGTGATGTTCGAACGGTTCACCGACCGGGCGCGCGGCGTGGTGCGCCGGGCGCTGGAGGAGGCGCGGGTCGAGGGTCAGCGGCCGGTCGGCACCGAGCACCTGCTGCTCGCCCTGCTCGACGACGACGCCGGCCTGGCCAGCCGGGTGCTCGCCGACGCCGGCGTCCGCGCCGACGACCTGCGCGAGCGCGTCCGCCGGCACACCGCCAGCGGTGGCGCCGGCCTCGGCGACGCGGACGCGGCGGCCCTGCGGGAGATCGGCATCGACCTGGCCGCGATCGTCGCCCGCATCGAGCAGTCCTTCGGCCCGGACGCGCTGCGCGAGGCCGTGCCGGCGCCGCGTCGCCGGTGGAGGCGCAGGCGCTACCTCGGCGGGCCGTTCTCACCCCGGTCCAAGAAGGCGCTGGAGTTGTCCCTACGCGAGGCGCTGCGCCTGCGTCACAAACACATCGGCACCGAGCACATCCTGCTCGGGGTGCTCCGGGAGGGGCACGGTCTGGGCGCGCTGGTGCTCACCGAGGCCGGCATCGACCTCGACGATCTGCGCCGACGGGTGGAGAGCGCGCTACGGGCGGCGGCCTGACAGGGGCACTCGCGTTGAAACGTGTCTGTGGCACTTTCGACGCGAGACCCCCGCTGGGTCGCTGAAGGTGCCCCGGTGCTGCACACTGGCGCCCGTGGATGCTGGACAGGACAGGCGACCCTCGGGCGGCGACGGTGGGCTGCGCTCCGCCGTGGTCGTCAACCCGGTGAAGGTCGACGATCTCGACGAGCTGCGCCGTACCGTGAACGACGCACTCA
The DNA here is from genome assembly GCF_043197345.1 of Micromonospora sp. NPDC049175. Lineage (NCBI taxonomy): Bacteria > Bacillati > Actinomycetota > Actinomycetes > Micromonosporales > Micromonosporaceae > Micromonospora > Micromonospora sp. NPDC049175. Next base: position 39,583 of record NZ_JBICSY010000017.1, read on the forward strand.
GCGCGGCGGGCTGGCCCGAGCCGCAATGGTACGAAACGACAGTCGACGACCCGGGCCGCGGTCAGGCCGAGCAAGCCGTCAAGTCCGGCGTCGACCTGGTCTTCGCCTGCGGTGGCGACGGCACCGTGATGTCCTGCGTCAGCGCGCTTGTCGGCACCGACGTGGCCCTCGCCGTGCTGCCGCAGGGCACCGGCAACCTGCTCGCCGCCAACCTCGGTCTCTCCACCGACCTGGCCGCCGGGCTGCAGGTCGCCATCGAACGGGGTCGGCGGCTGCTGGACGTCGGCGCCGTGGAAGACCGGTACTTCACCGTGATGGCCGGCATGGGCTTCGACGCCCAGATGCTCGACGCCACCTCCGAGACCACCAAGGCCCGCATCGGCTGGCCGGCGTACGTCATGGGCGCCGCCCGCCACCTGCGGGACCGGCCGATGCGGGTGAAGATCCGCATCGACGACCGCCCGCCGGTACGCCGCCGGGCCCGCTCGGTCCTGATCGCCAACGTCGGCCGGCTCCAGGGCGGGGTGACCCTGCTCACCGAGGCCGAGCCGGACGACGGCTGGCTCGACGTCGCCGTTCTCACCCCCCGCAACCTGCGGCACTGGCTGGCGCTCGGCTGGGCGGTGGTCCGCCGCAGCGGCCAGGTGCCGCGGATGGAGGTCTTCCGGGGCCGACGCGTGGTGGTCAGCAGCAACCGGGCCCAGCCCAGGGAACTGGACGGCGACCTCATCGCCCCGGGCCGCCAGCTACGGGCGGACATCCGCACCCAGGCGCTGTGGCTCTGCGTCCCCCAACCCGAGGACGCCCCCGACCTGGCCGTCGACGCGCAGGGCGCCGGGGAGCGGGGCGAGCAGCTGATCGAGGACGCACGCCGTGAGTAGCACCCGGATCGTGCCGGAGACCCGGCTGATGGCCGACGAGGAGTTGTCCGCCGACGACGCCTGGCACACGCTGCGCCGGCAGAACACCTGGCACCTGCTGCGGGACGCCTTCATCCGGTTCCGCTACGGCGACGGGTTCAGCCACTCCCGTGCGTTCGCCCTGCAACTCTGCCTCGCCGTGGTGCCGTTCCTGATCGCCCTCACCGGCCTGATCAGCGAGCTGGGCGTCGAGGAGGGCGGTCAGGTCGTCGCCGACACCGTCCTGGCGCTCACCCCCGGCCAGAGCGCGCAGATGGTCGGCGAGCTGCTGGGCGAGGGTGAGCGCGTCGAGGACGCGGGCGAACTCGCGCTCGCCCTCGGCCTGCTCACCGGCCTGTTCGCGCTGACCACCACCATGGCCCAGATCGAACGGGGCGCCAACCGCATCTACGGCGTCGAACGGGACCGGCCCGCGCTGCGGAAGTACCTCCGCGCCGCGGTGCTGGCCGTCACCGCCGGCCTGCCCGCGCTCGCCGGTTTCCTGATCCTGGTCGGTGGCGGCGCGATGGGCGACTCGGTACGCAAGCACTACGAGTGGGGTGCGCTCGCCAACGGCATCTGGGACGTGGTCCGCTTCCCCCTGAGCCTCGGCCTGACCGTCCTCGCCGTCGCCGTGCTGTTCCGGCACGCGCCACGACGCAACCAGCCCGGCCTGTCCTGGCTGTTCTTCGGCGCCGGCATCGCCACCGTCCTCTGGTGGATGGCCAGCCTGCTGCTCGCCGCGTACGTGCGGTTCAGCGACGGCTTCGGGCAGACCTACGGCGCGTTGACCGGCATGATGGCGCTGCTGCTCTGGGCCAACCTGACCGGCATGGCGCTCTTCGGCGGGCTGGCCTTCGCCGCCCAGTTGGAGGCGCTGCGCATCGGCGCCCGGGAGCCGGCCCAACCCGACCTGTGGGAGCCCGACACCGACCGTGCCGAGCTGCTCGACACCGGGGACATGAGCGCGCTCTAGCAGCACCGGCGTGTACGGCGAACGCGGATCGGGTAATGCGGCCCCGCCAGAGCCGAACAAGGAGGTGCGGGGTGACCGCGGTCAAGGAGATGGCGCGACGTCCGATCGGCCACTTCGCCGAGCGGAGCATCGCGGGTCTGGCGGCCGTCACCGGCGCCGGGGTGGCCTTCGGGCTGCTGTTGCTGCTCGTCCGGGTGCGGTGGAGCCCGTTGCAGGACGCCGACCACGCCGCCGCCGAGTGGTTCAACGGGCTCGTCGCCCCGCACCACGCCCTCGTCACCGTCCTGGAGGCGGTGACCGACCTGGGCGGCCGACCGATCTACATCTGGCTGGTGAGCGTCGCCGTGATCGGGCTGCTGATCCGCAAACAGCCACGGCTGGCCGTCTACCTGATCGTCACCGGGGTCGGTGGCCTGATCCTCGACCCGTCGCTGAAGACGCTCGTCGGTCGGCTCCGCCCGGTGGTGGACGTGCCGATCGCCAGCGCACCGGGCAACAGCTTCCCGAGCGGGCACGCGCTGGGCTCGATCGTCGCGTACGGGGCTCTGCTGCTGGTGTTCCTGCCGGCCATGGCACCGCGCTGGCGCAAGCCGGCGATCGTCGGCTTCAGCCTGCTGGTGGCGGTGATCGGCCTGACCCGGATCGCGTTGGGCGTGCACTACATCTCCGACGTGCTGGCCGGCTGGCTGCTCGGCGCGGCCTGGTTGGGCGTCACCGCGTACGCCTTCCGGCTGTGGCGTCGTGAGCGCGGGCGGCCGGTGCCGTCGCTGAGCGAGGGCCTGGAGCCGGAGGCCGGGCACGACATCGCCGCCGCCCCGGCCGAGGAGCACGTGCTGGCGCACCCCCGCTCGGCGGTGGCCGAGCTGTTGGTCGGGTGGGTGCTCGTGTTCGGGGCGCTCTACGGCTTCGGCACGTACGTCAGCTATCACGCCAAGGGCACCGTCTTCGACACTCTCGACACCGATGTGCCGCGGTGGTTCGCCGCCCGGCACACCGACGTGTTGACCGACGTGAGCTGGTGGTGGAGCAAGTTCGGTGACACCCACGCCATCTTGATCATCTCGCTGGTGTTCTGCCCACTGGTCCTGGCGGTCTGGCGGCGTTGGCGTCCGGTGCTCTTCCTGGCGTTGGCGATGGTGGGTGAGCTGACCCTGTTCCTCGCCTCGGCCCGCGCCGTCGACCGACCGCGCCCGGCGGTGGAGAACCTCGACGGGCAGATGCCCACCTCGTCGTTCCCGTCGGGGCACATCGCGGCCACCATCTGCGTCTGGCTGGCCATCACGGTCATCGTGTTCCCGCGTACCGACAGGTGGTGGCGTTGGATCTTCGTGGCGCTGGCCGTGATCATGCCGGTCGGGGTCGCCACCTCCCGGATGTACCGGGGCATGCACCACCCGACCGACTTCATGGGCGCGATCGTGCTCTCCGCGCTCTGGATCGGGCTGCTCTACCTCGTCATCCGCCCGAACGCCGACCTGAAGGAGGGCAACCAGCCGGCCATCGAGTCGGAGGACGTGGACACCCTCGACGACGAGCTGGCGCGCGCCGGCCGAGCCGACTGAGCGCCACGTGCTGCGGTTGATGACCTGGAACATCCGTACCGGCGGTCGGGATCGCGGCGGCGCCGACCGGCTGGACCAGGTGGTCCGGGTCATCGACGAGCAGACGCCGGACGTGCTGGCCCTCCAGGAGTTGCGCGGCTTCGACCGCGACGGGCTGATGGCAACCGTGGCGGGTCGGGTGGGCATGACGCCGCACCTGGCCCGCTCCTGCGTCGGGCAGCCGGTGGCGGTGCTGGTCCGGCCGCCGTACCAGGTCGTCGAGGCGGGGACGCTGCGTCGGCCGTTCCACCACGCCGCCGCTCGCGTCGTGGTGGCGACCACCGCCGGCCCGCTCACCGTGCTCGGCACCCACCTCTACCCGTACTCCGGTGGGCGGCGGCGGATGGAGGCCGACTGGCTGGCCCGGGCGGTGCGACGGGCCCGGGGACCGATGACAGTCGTCACCGGCGACCTCAACTCGCTCGACCCGAGCGTCGACCACACCGAGCGGCTGGCCGGAATGCCCGCTCTCTACCGGCGGCGGCATCTGCGCCGTTTCGGTGGCGACGTGGACACCCGGGCGATCGCCCGGCTGCTCGCCGCCGACCTGGTCGATCTCTGGCCGTCGTGCAACGTCGGGGCGCCCGAGGCCGACGGCCACACCGTGCCCACAGGCTTCGGCGGAGCCGAGTTCGCCGGAATGCGGCTCGACTACCTGCTCGGCACGCGCGACGTGGCGCGGCGGACGCGGGAGTGCCGCGTGCTGCGGGGCGGAGCGGCCGATCGGGCCTCGGATCACTATCCGCTGCTCACCACACTCGACCTCGGCCCGGTCGCGACCGGCGGCTGAGGCCTGGCGCGGGCCGGTTACCGTGCCCACCGTGACCGACCGTCGGCCTGCCCGCTCGCCGCTGCCCGGCCCGCCGACCGGGCACCCCGGCCCAGCGTCGGCGGCGCGTCCGGCACCGTCGACCGCGGACCCGGCAGAGCCGGCCGCCGTCGCGCTCCCGCTCGTCGCGGCCGTCGCGCGCGGTGTGGCGTTGGTCGTGGTGCTGCCGGTACGCCTGCTCTGGGAGCTGATCGCGGCTGCCGGCCGGATGGCGTACCGAAGCCTGCTCAGCCCCGCCGGCCGGTTCCTGCGTCGCTGGGTGCTGTCCCCGCTGTCCTGGGCGCTGCACCGACTCCTCTGGCTTCCGCTTGTGTGGTGCGCCCGCAACCTGCTCTGGGTGCCGCTGGTGTGGCTGGGGAGGGGCCTCGGGTGGGTGGGCCGCACGCTGATCCGACGCCCGCTGATCTGGCTGGCGTACGCCATCGTCTGGGTTGTCCGCACGGTGCTCTGGACGCCGCTGGTCTGGTGCGGTGGCGTGCTGGCCGCGATGGGATCGGCAGTGGGGCGGGCGGCTCGGCGGCTGCTCTGGGCACCGCTTGTCTGGCTGGCCCGCCACGGGCTGCGTCCACCTCTCGTCGCGCTGGGACGCGCGCTGGTGTGGCTCGCCGAGCACCTGGTCGTGCGGCCGCTGCGCTGGCTGGGCGCGGCGGTCACCCCCGCGGGGCGGCTGCTGTGGCGTGGCGTCGGCGCGCTCGCCGGGGCGGTGGGTGCCGCGATCGTCGGGTCGGCCCGGGGGATCTGGTGGGTCGTCGTGGGGTTCGTCCGGCTGCTCGTCGCCGTGGTGGTCGGCGCGTGGTGGGCGGCCGGATGGGTGCTGCGACTGCTCTACCGCCTGCTGCTGCGCCCGCTCGGGCACGGGCTGCGCTGGGTGTGGCGGCACGCCGTGCGCCCGCTGCTCCGGGGAGCCCGGTGGGTCTGGTCGGTGACTGTCGTGCCGGTCGCGCACGGCGTCCGGGCGGCCTGGCGGACCACCGTCACGCCCGCGGCCCGGTGGACCCGCCGGTCGGTGCTCGACCCGGCCCGGCTGGCCTCCCGTGAGGTGCTCAGCGTCCTGGGCCTACGCCGCTGACCGGAGCGGGCGGATCGCGGTAGTGGTCGCCGCCGAAGGCGGATGACGCTGCCGTCACAGCACCAGGTTGAGCAGGACGGTGAGCACCACCGAGGCGAGGACCGAGAAGAGGATCATCAGGAGGCAGCCGAGGCCACCGCCGAGCGGGCGGATCTCCGTGTTGCCGAAGCGCATGGCGTCACCTGTCCGAGAGCGCGGGTTGCGGGGCGAGCAGGCGGCGGCAGGCGTCCGCGACCTGCGTCGGGGCGGTCGTGACCACGTTGTGCGCGACGCCGGGGACGACCACCAGGCTCGCGTCCGGCACGAGCCGGGTCGCCTCGTCGCGCCAGGGCGCCGGTACGACCGGGTCACGACCACCTGTCACGACGAGGGTTGGCGCGCTGACGCGGACGAGGTCCCGCTCGATCGGGTTGCGCACCGAGTGCGACACCGTCGCGAAGACCCGCCAGGGCCGGGCGTTCCAGACGTCGCGGACCAGGATCGGGGCCTGCAACGGCGCTTCGCGCAGGCAGTCCACGAGCCACCTGCCGAACAGGCCCCGGCGCGACCGGGCGGACGGGTCACTTGTCGGCCCGGCCAGCACCAGCGCGCGTACCGCGTCCGGGTGGTTCGCGGCGAGCGCGGCGGCCACCTCCGCGCCGAACGAGTGTCCGAGCAGGCAGACCGGCGGCAGCCGGTACGCGGCCAGCCAGGCGGCCAGGTGCGCGGCGTGCCGGTGGACGTCGTACGCGCCGTCGGGGTGTTCGGTCAGTCCGAAGCCGGGCAGGTCCGGCACGTACACCGGGTGGGTGGTGGCGAGCGCGACGGCCAGCGGGGTGAGGTAGCGGTGGGAGACGGCCAGGCCGTGCACCAGCACCACGGGCGGCGCCCCGGTCCCCGGGGTCGTACTGCGCCGGGTGTGGGTGCGCAGCCCGTCGACGAGCCGCCACTCGCTCGTCAGCCCTGCGGCCGGCCGGGGCGCGGCCATGGCGAGCCGTAGCTCGGCCGGACCGAAGTGGCCGCCGGGCAGTAGCCTCACAACGCCCGCAGCCGGGGCAGCAGCTGCTCCTGCGCCCAGTCCAGGAACATCGGCTGGGTCTCCCCACCGACCTGGATGATCGCCACGTGGGTGAAGCCGGCGTCGACGAACTGCCGGAACGCCTCGACGTGCGCGTCGATGTCCGGGCCGCAGGGGACGCCCTCGGCGACGTCCTCCTCCCGCACGAACTGGGTGGCGGCGGCGAAGGACTCCGGGCCGGGAAGGTCGGCGTTCACCTTCCAACCCATGCCGAACCAGCGGAACTGGTCGTGCACGATCTTGCGGCACTCGGCCTCGTCGGGGCCGTAGCAGATGGCCACCTGCCCGTACCGGGGCTGGCCGGCGCCGCCGGCGTCGTCGTACATCTCGATGATGTGCCGGTCGGGTTCGGTGGAGATGATGCCGTTGCCGTACTCGGCGGCCAACGTCGCGGACTGCCGGCCGGACGCGGCGACGGCCATCGGCACCGGCCGTTCCGGGCGGTCCCAGACATAGGCGTCGGGCACGTCGAAGTGGTTGCCGGAGAAGGTGAGCGTCTCCCCGTTGAGCAGCGGCCGGATGATCTGCAGCGCCTCCTCGAACATCTCGTGCCGCTGCTGCACGTGTGGCCAGCCACCGACCACGTGCTCGTTCAGGTTCTCCCCGGCGCCCAGACCGAGGGTGAACCGGCCGTCCGAGAGCGCTCCGATGGTGCTGGCCTTCTGCGCGACCACGGCCGGGTGGTAGCGGCGGATCGGGCAGGTCACGAACGACATCAGCTCCGCGCGGGAGGTCGCGTGGGCGACCGCGCCGAGCACCGACCAGGCGTACGGCGAGTGGCCCTGGGAGTCCAGCCAGGGGTAGTAGTGGTCGGACATCACCAGTTGGTCGAAGCCGGCCGCCTCGGCCCGGACCGCGTGGTCGACCAACTGCTTGGGACCTGCCTGTTCGCCCATCAGGGTGTAGCCGACGCTGACCATCCTGGTATCCCCTCTCACTGACCGATCGTTCCCCGGATACCCCGGTCGGCCGCCGTCAACCCTCTCGTCCGGTTCTCAGATGGCAGTGCTTGACGGATGGCCGGTGACCTGCCTACCGTCGGTCTTAACCGGTTAAGACCCGGAGGCGGCGCACATCCTGTGGTGGGGATGATCGCCCCGTGACGGCCCGCGTTCGCGTGGGCCGTTGCGGCTGTCCGGGGTGTGCGTCTGCCAACTGAACCGGTTGCGAGGGCCAATCCATCGCCCTACGCTGATGCGTGCGCTCCGGAGTCGGGCGCGGCTGCCGGGCTGCAGCCGCCTTCCCCTGTCACGTCCCACCCCTGTCGGGCATCGGGGGTCCTCCCTGAGGAAGGCCATGAAGACTCGACTCACCGCCGCCGGCGCGGCTCTGCTCGCGTTGCTCGTCGCCGTGCTGGCGTTCGGTCAGCCGGCGCGGGCCGCGGCTGGTTTCTCCGTTGCGGGCGGCAAGCTGTACGACGCCAACGGCACCGAATTCGTTCTGCGCGGGGTGAACCACGCGCACACCTGGTACCCGCAGCAGACCAACTCCTTCGCCGACGTCAAGGCGCTCGGCGCGAACACCGTGCGAGTGGTGCTCTCCAGCGGAGACCGGTGGACCCGCAACACGAACGCCGACGTCGCCAACGTCATCTCGACGTGCAAGGCCAACCGGCTGATCTGCGTACTCGAGGTGCACGACACCACCGGGTACGGCGAGCAGAGCGGGGCCATCACCCTCGACCGGGCCGTCGACTACTGGCTCAGCCTCGCCGACGTCCTCGTCGGGCAGGAAAGATACGTCATCGTCAACATCGGCAACGAGCCGTACGGCAACCAGAACTACGGCTCGTGGGCCACCGACAACGCCCACGCGATCGCACGCCTGCGCAACGGCGGGCTGACCCACACGATCATGGTGGACGCGCCGAACTGGGGTCAGGACTGGTCCTTCACCATGCGGGACAACGCCGCGTCGGTATTCGCCGCCGACCCGGCCCGCAACACCGTCTTCTCCGTCCACATGTACGGGGTCTTCGACACCGCCGCCGAGATCAGCGACTATCTGGGTCGGTTCCGTTCCGCCGGGCTGCCGATCGTGGTCGGTGAGTTCGGCTTCAACCACTCCGACGGGAACCCGGACGAGGAAACCATCCTCGCCTACAGCCAGGCCAACGGGATCGGCTGGTTGGGCTGGTCGTGGAGCGGTAATGGCGGAGGGGTGGAATACCTCGACCTCGCCACCAACTTCAACCCGGCCAGCCTGACCACCTGGGGTCAGCGGCTCTTCAACGGCGCCAACGGCATCCGGCAGACCGCGCGGGAGGCCAGCGTCTTCGGTGGTACCCAGCCCACGACGCCCCCGCCCACGACGCCCCCGCCCACGACGCCCCCGCCCACGACGCCCCCGCCGACCACGCCCCCGCCGACCACGCCTCCGCCCACGACGCCCCCGCCGACCACCCCGCCGCCCGCAGGCGGTTGCACGGCGTCGTACACGGTGACGAACCAGTGGCAGGGCGGCTTCCAGGGCGAGATCCGCGTGACGGCCGGCGCGACGGCGATCGCCGGCTGGACCGCCCGGTGGACCCTCGCCAACGGCCAGAGCGTCACCCAGTCCTGGAACGCGACGGTGACCAGCAGCGGATCCACGGTGACCGCGCGCAACGTGGACTACAACGGCCGACTGGCGGCCGGTGCCAGCGTCAGCTTCGGCTTCCTCGGCGGCTGGACCGGCAGCAACCCCACGCCGGAGGTGAGCTGCACGGCAGGCTGACCGACGCCAGGTGGCCGGGCCCGCACCGGGCCCGGCCACCGCGTCCGGCCTGCATCGCGTCCGGCTATCGCGTCGGGCTGCGGTCAGTGCTCCCCGGTCAGGTTCACGATGACCACCCCCGCGATGATCAGAGCGATCCCGGCGAGCTTGACCAGCCCGACCGACTCGCCCAGGAACACCGCGCCGATCGCCACGATCGCCGCGGTGCCCAGACCCGACCAGAGGGCGTACGCGACACCGACCGGAATCTCCTTCACGGCCTGGGCCAGCAGGAGGAACGCCAGCGCGTAGCCGGTGAGGCAACCAAGCGTCGGCCAGAGACGGCTGAACCCGGCGGTGCTCTTGATCAGGCTGGTCGCCAGAACCTCGGCGAGGATGGCGATCCCCAGCAGCACGTACGCCATACGGCTCCCTGGTGTTCGATGCTCGATGAACGCGTCGCTGCTGAGGTTAGTGCCGGCGGTGTCCCCGACCAGCCGACCAACCGGCACGACGGCCCCCCGGTGCGGGCTGACCGGCTAGATCTTGGACAGTTTCCGTTAGCGCCTAACTATTCAGTCCCATGACATCTGTCAGTGTTGAAGTCCCGATACATGTGTCACTCGGTAGGGATCTTGGGCGTGCTGGTTCATGGTGCCGGGT
>NZ_JBICSY010000018.1:0-20783 GCF_043197345.1 Micromonospora sp. NPDC049175
GTGAGGCGGTGCATTTTCTGGATGCGGTGCGGGCGGGTGAGCGTGCGGGTGTGGATCGGTGGTTGGAGGTTGGCCCGGACGCGGTGTTAGCCGCGTTGCTACCGGGCTGTTTGACTGCTGACCCGACGGTGATCGCCGCCACCGGCCGCCGCCCCCGGCCCACCACCCCCACGGCCACCGGCCAGCACGACGCCACCGAAAACACCACCCCCACGGCAACCGCCCCCGCGGCCACCACCGACCAGCACGATCGCGATGAGGTGGTCACTCTTCTCACTGCGGTTGCCCGGTTGTTCGTGACTGGGACCCCGATCGCGTGGGATGCGATCGTTCCGGCGCCGGATGTGGAGACGATTCCGGTGGCGCCGACGTACCCGTTCCAACGGGAACGCTTCTGGATCGAACTGCCCGCCCAGACCCGCAGCGACGCTGTCGACGCCGAGTTCTGGGCCGCCGTCGAGCGCGGCGACCTTGGCGAGTTGGCCGCGGTGGTCGGTGACGAGCCAACGTCCGCACTGGAAGCGGCCCTTCCCGCGCTGTCTCGGTGGCGGCAGCGGACGCTGGAGCAGTCACGCACCGACTCGTGGCGCTACCGCATCACCTGGACTCCGACGCGCGACCGGCCGAGCGACGCACCGCTGCCCGGCACCTGGCTGGTGGTCCGCCCGACGACCCCGGTCGAGGTGCTGCCGGATCTCGCGGAGCGTACGGTCGAACTGACCCTGGACGTCGCGACGGACGGCCGGGCGGCGATCGCGGAGCGGCTGGCGGCGATCACGGACGACCTCACCGGCGTGATCTCGTATCTCGGGCTGGACGACCTGCCGCACCCGGGACAGCCCGCGCTGACCACAGGACTGGCCGCCACGCTCGCGCTCGTGCAGGCGCTCGGTGACGCGGGTGTGGCCGCGCCGCTGTGGTGCCTGACCCGTTCGGCCGTGTCGACAGGCTCGGCCGACCGCCTGAATAACCCCGTCCAGGCCCAGCTCTGGGGTCTCGGCCGGGTGGTTGCCTTGGAGCATCCGGAGCGCTGGGGCGGCCTGGTGGACCTACCGGCCGAGCCCGGAGCGCGTACGGCGGAGCGGGTGCGGGCGGCGATCCGCGAGAGCGGCGAGGATCAGCTCGCGGTGCGGGAGTCCGGCACGTACGTCCGCCGGCTCGCCCGGGCCGTGGGCGGGGTTCCGGTCGCCCCGTGGCAGCCGCGTGGCACGGTGCTCATCACCGGCGGGACCGGTGCGCTCGGCAGTGCGGTGGCCCGCAAGCTCGCCACCGAGGGTGTCGAGCGGCTGGTGTTGACCAGCCGCCAGGGCACCGCCGCACCCGGTGCGCCGGAACTGGCGGTGGAACTGGCCGCGACCGGTGTGGCGGTCACGATCGAGGCCTGCGACGTCGCGGACCGTACGGCGCTCGCCGCCGTCGTCGAGCGGCACGCGCCGACGGCGGTGGTGCACACGGCGGGTGTCGGCCGGTACACGGCGCTCGACGAGACCACGCTTGACGACTTCGCCGCGGTGACCGCCGGGAAGGTGCGGGGCGCGGCGAACCTCGACGCGCTCCTTACCGCGCCTGGCCTTGAGGCGCTGGTGCTGTTCTCCTCCGTCGCCGGGGTGTGGGGCAGCGGCGGCCAGGGCGCCTACGCGGCCGCGAACGCCTACCTGGACGCGCTGGCCGAGCAGTGGCGCGCCGACGGACGGCCGGCGGTCTCGGTCGGCTGGGGCCCGTGGGACGGCGGCGGCATGGCCGACGGCTCCACCGGCGAGCAACTGCTGCGGCAGGGCCTGCGGCCGATGGCGGTGGATCCGGCGGTGGCCGCGATGCGGCGTGCCGTCGCGGAGGGTGTTCCGGCCCTGGCGGTGGCCGACGTGGACTGGGAGCGTTTCGCGCCGACGTTCACGTTCCGGCGTCCGAGCGCGCTGCTCGGTGATCTGCCGGAGGTGGGGGCGCGGGACGGCGGGGACACCGAGCCGGAGGCCGGCGCGGCGTCACTGCTGGACGAACTGGCCGCCCGTAACCCCGCCGAACAGGAGCGGGAACTGCTGCGGGTGGTGCGCGCCGAGGTGGCGACGGTGCTGGGGCACGCCTCGGCGGACACTGTCGACGAGGCACAGGCGTTCCGGGACGCGGGCTTCGACTCGCTGACCGCGGTCGAGCTGCGCAACCGGCTAGGGGCGGCGTTCGGTACGTCGCTGCCGGCGACCGTGGTGTTCGACCATCCAACGCCGCGTGACCTCGCCGGCTTCCTGCGCGGCCTGCTGCCGGGCGCGCAGAGTGCGGGGGAACGGGCGTACGCCGACCTGGAGCGGGCGGCCGAGCTGCTGGCGGACTCCACACCGGACAACGTGACCAGGGCCCGGATCACCATGCGGCTTCAGGCGATGCTCGCCTCGTTGACGGAGACGGTCGCGGCACCGGTCGCCGCGCCGGCCGCGGACCTGGACCGTGGTACCGACCAGGACATCTTCGACTTCATCAACAACGAGCTCGGCCGCTCCTGACCGACCAAAGGTCGGCAACCGAGACGACAAGCCGCGCGGCGAAGGGACGGAGCGCCGCGCGGCAAGGAGGGCAAGGAAAGCGAGGAAGGCGACAGGCTGGGCGGCGAGAGGCTCCGCCGAGCCAGCCCGTGGAAGCTCCCACGCGGCTGACGGCGAAAGGCCGTCCCCCGTACGTACGGGAAACGGCCTTTGCTCTTATGGTTTTTCAGTCAGCCGAGAAACCGGGCTGCAGACCGAGCGGCAGATCGCTGCGCCGGCTCACCTTGAGCTTGCGGTAGCTGCGGGTCAGGTGTTGCTCGACCGTGCTGATGGTGATGTGTAGCTTGCGTGCGATCTGCCGGTTGGTGTGCCCCTGCACCGCGAGCGCGGCGACCCTCCGTTCCGCGTCGCTCAACGCGGGCGTGGCTTCGTCGCCGTCGATCTGGCCCGCGGGCCGGCCGGTGACCGCGGGGGCGACGAGGGTCGGCTGCAGCGACTCGCTGAGCGCCCGGGCGCTGCACTGGTCGGCCAGGTGCAGCGCCCGGCGCATGGCCAGCCGGCCGCGGCTGCCGTCGCCGAGCGCGTACTGCACCTTGCTGAGGTCGGCGAGGGTGTGGGCGAGTTCCAACTGGTCGCCGGAGGCCTGCAACACCCGCGCCGCCTCGCTGAGCAGCCGCTGCCGCGCCCACAACTCGCAGGTCATGGCCAGCACGCGTAGCGCGGCGCCACGGGTGCGCCGGTATTCGGTGCCGAGGTCGCGCAACTGCCGCTGGGGGAGCTCGGCGGCCTTGCCCGACTTGCCGAGCGCCAGCAGGGCCCAGGCGGCGCCCTCGCACCAGGCGACCAGAGCCGGTGCGGTGATGTTCCAGCGGGCCATCAGCTCGCCGCAGGCCTGGAAATCACCGAGCGCGGCGTGGGGCAGGTCGACGGCGAGCGCGTACCGGCCGCGGGCGTGCAGGTAGTGCAGGTCGAAGAGGCTCTGTGGTCCGGGTTCGGGCAGGGCGTGGTCGAGTTCCACCGAAGCCTGCTCGTAGGCGCCCATCTCGGTCGCGGCGCGCAGCAGGATCGAGCGGGGCAGCCCGGCCGCGATGCCCCAGTCGTGCGCCGCGACGCCCTGCAGCGCCGCCCGGGCGAGCCGCTGCGCCTCGCGCAGGTCGCCGAGCCGGAGCGCGGCCTCGGCGCGGATCGCGGTCAGGATGGCACGCCAGGTCGGCACCAGCCGGTTCAGGTCGGCGTCGCCGACTTCGGCGTACCAGGCCAGGACGCGGTCGGACCGGTCGGCCCAGACGAGGTGCAGCAGCGCCGTGGCGGCTGCCTCCATCGCCTCGTCGTCGCGGCGGAGGCGCTCCAGGGCCCGTTCGGCGGCCGCGACACCGGTGTCGGGTGGTGCGGGCAGCATGGGCGCGAGGGCCGGATGCCAGGTGATCAACCAGGCCCGGGAGCGGCCGAGTTCGGCGCTCGCGTCCCGCGCCGAGCGCAGCGCCGTCCGGGCGTCGTCGGCGTGGCCGAACCAGAGCAGCAGCTTGGCCGCGATGATCGAGTATCGGGGGGTCAGCCAGCCGGTCCGCACGATGGCGATGAGCTCGGGCAGCCGGGCCCGGACGCTGCCCGGGTCCATGCGCCACTCCGCCTGGGCGTGCAGCACCGACAGACGGGCCCGGTCGCGCTCGTCCGTGCTGGCGCGGACAGCCAGCCGCAGGCAGCTGATCGCGAACTCTGGCCGTCCGTCCAGCACGGTCTGCGCGGCCGCCTGTTCGAGCAGCGCACCGGTCCACGGCTCGTCGTGGTGCCCGGCCGCGACCAGGTGGCGGGCGACGGCGTCAGCGGGAGCGTCCGCGTGGTGCAGCCAGAGCGCGGCCCGGCGGTGGATGTCGGCGCGGACGGCCGGGAGGATGTCGGCGCGGACGGCGGCGTGGGCGGCAGCGTGGCGGAAGCCGCCGCGTTCCAGCAGGCCTGCCGCCGTCAACGCCGCCAGCGAGCGGGCCACCGCCGTCGGATCCAGCTTGAGCAGGTGCCCGAGCAGCGCCGGCTGGGTCGGGGTGTGGGTGCCGGCCACGTCGTCGAGCACGGCGATGAGGTGGGCGGCGGAGAGCATCGCGGGTGTGGTGCGGTGCAGGCAGCGCAGCACACCTCGGCCGTACGCGGCGCCGGCGTGCGGCGTGTCGTCGCCGGTGGCCCGGATGTCCAGGGTGTCGTCGGCCAGGGCGTGCACCAGCAGCGGGTTGCCACCGGTCAGGCGGTGCGCCTGGGCGATCGCGGCGGGGCCGGGCACGCAGCCGAGCCGGACGGCGAGGATCGCCGCGACGCCACCGTGCGTGAGGGGTGCGAGTTCGATGCGGCGGCCGGACGGCGGTGTGGAGAGCGTCGCCGCGATGGGGCGGGTCCACGCCGGGCCCTCGGCGAGGAGGATGAGCATCCGCACCTGTCGCAGCTGCGCGGCGAGCGACAACAGACAGTGAATCGAGGCGTCGTCCGCGTACTGGACGTCGTCGACGCAGATCACCACGGTGCGGTCGCGGGCCGGATCGAGCAGCGCGGCGCAGAGGACGTCGACGACCGGGCCGGCCGGCTGGTCGGTGGCGTGGTCGCTTCCGGCGGTGAGCGCGGAGGTGAGGGCGCCGTCCTCGAGCAGCCGGGCCAGCTCGCCGGTGGCCGAGGAGGCTTTGGCGGCCTGCTGGAACAACTGCCGGACGATTCCCATGTGGAGGGTGACTTCGGCGCGCGAGCCGGCCGCGGTCAGCACCAGCGCGCCGGCCCGTTCCGCGTCCGCGGCCAGGCGTTGCAGCAATTCCGTCTTCCCCGTCCCGGGGTCGCCACCGATGGTGATGATCTGCCCGGCGCCGTGGGTGGCCTCGGTGAGCGCGCGCAGTAGGATGTCAATGTGTTCTTCACGTTCGACAATCGCCATTAAGGATATTCCCCCGAATATTTCCTGGCACGATTTCGGACGGCTCGAGACTTCCTTTCCGCTTACTCCTCGCCGTTTCACTGCGTCGGATCACGCGGCTCTAATGTGTCGAGTGTCACTCTGGAGTGATTGACGGACGACATTACTCTCGGTCACCGGAGGGGCGGTAGACGGTAGCGCTTCGCCATTCTGCCACGGGCGTACTGGCGAAGCAACGGTCGGAGAAGTCGGGTCAGATGCCTGTGAAACACCCATATCGACGACGAGTCTTGTTGATCACCGAAGCGAGATTCGTTGTGCCGCATTCTGGTATTTCCGGTGCCGCGAAGCAATATTGATCATCAAATTCTAAGCACACTCTCGCGCCGCTCTAATGGAACTCACAACGTCGGCGGGAAAGCCGTGGCCGCGGGCGCCGCGGTGTTCCGGGGTCGATAGGGGTGGGTGATCGACGGCACTGTGCCTTATTCATGGAGGGTCATGACGACTGGGCTGCACAGCAGGGAGAAGCTGCATGAGGATCTACGCGGGCAACTGCGGATCGTTCAACGGTGACGGGCGGCGCGACGTGCTGGCGCGCAACCCGGCCACGGGAGAGCTCCTGGTCTACCCGCACAGCGGGGAGCTCGCCGGGACCGACACCTTCGGTGCCCCGGTACTGATCCGCACCGGCATGGACATGTACAGCCGGTGGATCGGCGCCGGCGACTTCACCGGCAACGGCTTCGCCGACGTGCTCGTCAACACGGGCGACGACCAGGTCCGCGTCTACCTCAACCAGGGCGGCCTGAACGGCCTGCAGACGCTCGCCGAGGAGGGCATCCACATCGGCGGCAAGCTGTCGCCGGACATCTCCTACGACACCATCGCGCTCGCCGACATCTTCGGCGACGGCCGCACCGACTGCTTCGGCCGCCTGCAGGGCACGAACGAGGTGCACTCCATGATCAACCAAGGGCTGGACGGGATGAACACGTTCGCACCGCCCAAGCACATCGCCACCATCGGCGACGGCGAGGTGCCGTTCGGCATCGCCGACGTGACCGGTGACGGCCACCCCGACCTGCTCGCCGAGGCCTCCGACGACGAACTGGTCCTCTACCACCTGTTCGCCGAGGGCGCCGACGACGACGGCGAGCCGGTCGGTCCGCCGCGCCGTCACGTGCTGTCGCGCGGCTGGGCCGGGATGCTGACCATCACGCTCACCGACCTCACCGGCGACGGTCACCCCGACCTGCTCGGGCTCGCGCCGGACGGCACCCTCTACGCCTTCGCGCACCGGGGCGGATTCGACCCGGCCCGGCCGCTGGACACCTACGCCGAGCCCGTCGTCGTCGCCACCGGTTTCCAGGGCTACAACATGATCGGCTGAGTCAGTCCGGCTCCTGGCGGGGGAGGCGCACGGTGAACGTGGTGCCCTCGCCAGGCGCGGAGCTCACCCGCGCCGTACCGCCGTGCGCCTCGGCGATCGCCGCGACGATGGCCAGGCCGATACCGGAACCCTCCCGCTGGCGTCCGCGCGAGGCCGCGCTGCGGTAGAAGCGTTCGAACACCCGGCTCTGGTCCTCTTCGGACAGACCCGGTCCGTCGTCGGCGACCTCGATCACCGCGAGGTCGTCGTCGGCCGAGACCCGCACCTCGGCGGCGGTGCCGGGCGGGGTGTGGCGGCGTACGTTGGAGAGCAGGTTGGCCAGCAGTTGCCGCAGGCGCAGCTCGTCAGCCGAGATCACGAGCGAGCCCGGTGCCCGCACGCTCAGCGGGCGGCCGGGCTCGATGGCACGCGCGTCCGCCACCGCCTCGGTCGCCAGGTGGGTCAGGTCCACCTGATCGCGGTCGAGCGGGCGCCCCTCGTCCAGCTTCACCAGCACCAGCAGCTCGTTGACCAGCTGACCCATCCGGGTCGCCTCGGACTCGATGCGCCGCATGGTGACCTCGAGGTCGGCCTGCCGGGCGCCCGCGCCGTGCCGGAACAGCTCGGCGTAGCCGCGGATGGTCGCCACCGGCGTGTTGAGCTCGTGTGAGGCGTCGGCGACGAACCGGCGTAGCCGTTCCTCGGAGGTCTGCCGCTCCTGGAACGCGGTCTGGATCTGCATCAGCATGGCGTTGAGCGCGGTGCTGAGCCGCCCGATCTCCGTGTTGGGACGGCCGGGCTGCACCCGCCGATCCAGGTGACCGGCGCCGATGTCCGCGGCCACCTCGGCGATCCGGTCCAGCGGGCGGGTGCCGCGCCCGATCACCCACCAGGCGATCACCAGCATGGCGGCGAGGATGACGGCCGTCGTGGCCACCACCGTGTCGATGAGCCGCCGGTTCACCTCCTGGTACTCGGTCAGCGGCAGCCCCACCTGCAGGATCGCCTTGCGGCCGGGCAGCCAGCCGGACCGCACCCGCCACTCCTGCGGCTGCTGATCGGTAAGCGTGACCGTCGCGTACACCGCGCCGTCCCCGCTGTCGGGGCTGGATGCCGCCGGCCGCAGCGGTATCGCCGACGCGGCGGCGCCCGGATTCTGTAGGTCCAGCATCGGGCTGCCGTCCGGCGTGAGCACCCGCAGCAGCACGAACGGCTGCCCGCCGGCATTGGGCAGCCGCCCGCCCAGCGAATTGGACGGAATTGCCCCGCCGCCGTCGTTCATCTGGGACACGAGAGCCGTGTTCAGCTGGTCGAGCTGGTTGTCGGTGCGGGTGACCAGGAAGTATCGCAGCGCCGCGAGGGTGGCCAGCGCGGCGACGCTCATCCCGGCCGCCAGTAGTACCGCCACCAGAGCGATGAGCCGTCCCCGCAGGCTCATGCCGCCCAACCGGCCGCTCACTCGGCGGGCAGCCGCAGCGTGTAGCCGACCCGGGGGATCGTCTGGATCAGCGGCGGATCGAACTGGTCGACCTTGCGGCGCAGGTAGCTGATGTACGTCGACACCACGCCGTGGTTGCCGCCGAAGTCGTACTCCCACACATTGTCGACGATCTGCTGCTTGGAAACCACGCGCCCGGCATTCTGCACCAGGAAGCGCAGCAGGTTGAACTCCGTGGGGCTCAGCTCGATCACGACGTCGCGCCGACGCACCACGTGCGCCTCCTCGTCGATCACCAGGTCGGCGTAGCTCAGGCTGCCGCCCTCCCGCGACGCCGGCGCCGGCGGGGCCTGCTGCAACCGGCGCAGGATGGCCCGGGCCCGGGCGATGAGCTCGTCGAGGCTGAACGGCTTGGTCAGGTAGTCGTCGCCGCCGACGCTCAAGCCCTCGATCTTGTCGGCGACCGTGCGTCGGGCGGTCAGGAAGATCACCGGGGCGAGGACGCCCTGCTCGCGCAGTCGCCGGCACAGGTCGATGCCGGAGCCGTCGGGCAGCAGCACGTCGAGAATGATGAGATCGGGCCGGTCGCGGGCCACGGCGGCCTCGGCCTCGGCGCAGTCGCCCGCGCTCGTCGACGCGAAACCCGCGTAGCGCAGGGCGGACGCGACCAGGTCGGCGAGGAAGAACTCGTCGTCGACGACGAGGATCCGTGGCGGGTCGGTCGTCAGGGCGCCGTCGGTCGGCTGATCCGGCGCTATCACAACTCGTCGCCCCCCTCTGGATCATCGGTCGCAGTGCTGGCGTGACCCATTCTGCCCGCTCCGGGCGCGCCCGCGATCGGGAGCCGTTGAGTGTTCTCTGCGAAAACCTTGTGAAGCCCTAGGGGTGCGCTACGGGTGTCCCCGGCCCCCGCGCTGCCCGCATCCTCGTCGTCAAGGTCCTAGCACGGAGGTGTTGACAATGGCTGACGTCATCGGCCCCGCTGTCGCCGCGCTTCTGCAAGGCGGTCCGTCCGATCTCCCTTCCTCGTCCCGGCAGTGCCTGGTCGACGGCGGGCAGGACAAAGTCAAGATCCAATTCATGGGTGGGTACGAGCAGTTCGAGCGCACCGACGAGGTGGTCGACCGCCACGGCGAGCGGCAGGTCGTGTACCGCTGGACGACGCGTACCCGGGTCGCCGAGTAACGCACCGCCCGCCCCGGTCGCGAACTCTCACAGAACTCGAAAGGCCACCACACGGCCACTTCAACTCCACATGATCGGCTGGGCCACGTAGCGGCAGGCGGTGCCGTGGCCGGCGGCGCGGTTGGAGGACGAGCCTGATGTTCGCAACGTTGGCACGAGGGGTGGTCCGCCACCCGTGGTGGACGATCGGCGCCTGGCTGATCGTCGCGGTCCTCGTCGGGGTCTTCGGGCCCGGTCTGTCGTCCAGCAACGACCAGTCCGAGTTCCTGCCCGCCCACTACGGGTCCGTCCAGGCCGGCAAGGTGCAGGACGCCGCGTTCGCCGAGAGCGGCGGCGGCAGCGCGGGCACGTTCGTGGTGCAGCGTCGCGACGGTGCGGCGCTGACCAGCGACGACCAGCAGCTCGTGGAGCGGATCGCCGGCCAGCTGCGCGACAAGGCGATCCCGCACGTCACCGACGTGCAGGCGGGCAAGGAGACGGTCTCGCAGAACGGGCTCGTCCAGCTCCTCCAGGCCACGGTCGACGGGCAGCAGAGCGACCCCGGCACCCAGGAGGCCGGCCGGGCGCTGCGGGCCGCCGCCGCCCCGCTGTTCGACGGCACCGCCCTGAAGGCCGGCATGACCGGCGACGTCGGCATCGTCATCGACGCGGAGGACGCCTTCGCCTCCGCCGAGCAGGTCATCGCGCTGGCGACGATCGTGCTGATCATCGTCCTGCAGCTGTTGATCTTCCGGAGCCCGATCGCGGCCCTGCTGCCCATGGTGACGATCGGCGCGCTGGTCTTCGTCTCGATCAAGCTGATCGGCATCGCCCAGCGGATCTTCAACCTGACCGCCGAGCAGTCGGTCACCGTCTGGGTGACCGTCGTACTCTTCGGCGTCGGCACCGACTACCTGCTCTTCCTGCTCTTCCGCTACCGCGAGCGCCTGCGCGCCGGCGAGGAGCCCCGCACCGCCCTGATCCACGCGACCGCCCGGGTGGCCAAGGTGATCACCTCGGCCGGCGCGGCGATCGTGATCGCCTTCAGCACGCTCGCCTTCTCCTCGTTCGGCTCGTTCAAGGCGCAGGGACCGGCCCTCGCCATCGCGGTGGCCGCCACGGTGATCACGGCGCTCACCCTGCTCCCGGCCGTCGTCTCGCTGCTCGGGCCCAAGGTGTTCTGGCCCTCCAAGAGTTGGCAGCGGGAGCCCGCCGCCCGCACGTCGGCCAAGCTCAGCAACCTGATCGTCGGCCGGGCCGGCCTGCTCAGCGCCGCCGCGTTCGTCGTCCTCGCCCTGCTCTCGCTCGGCGGGCTGCGCTTCCAGGCCAGCTACGACTACAACGCCGGCCTCCCGCAGAACACCGAATCCGCGATCGCCCTGAAAGACCTGCAGCGCGGCTTCCCGGTCGGCGCGCTCAACCCGACCTCCGCCCTGCTGGTCAGCGACGACAAGCAGCCGCTGGACCAGGCCGCCGTCGACGGATTCCGGTCCAAGCTCGCCGAGGTCGCCGGTGTCGGGCAGGCCGGACCCGCCGAGTACGGCGCGGACCGCACCGTCGCCAAGATCAGCCTGCTGCTCGACCACGACTCCGGCAGCCCGCAGGCGGTCGACACCGTCGCCGACGTGCTCCGACCGGCCGCGGACCGGGCGGCCCCGGCCGGCACGCACGCCCTGCTCGGCGGCCCGACCGCGACGTTCGCCGACATCCGCAGCGCGGTCAACCGCGACTACTCAGTCGTCTTCCCGCTCGCCGCCGTCCTGACCGCGCTGGTCCTGCTCGCCCTGCTGCGCAGCGTCGTCGCCGCCGTGCTGCTGATGGTGCTGGTCGGCCTCAGCTACCTCGCCACGCTCGGCGCGTCGGTGCTTGTCATGCAGGAGGGGCTGGGAAAGGACGGCATCATCTTCAACGTCCCCATCTTCATGTACCTGTTCGTCGTCGCGATCGGCACCGACTACAACATCCTGATAGTCGACCGGCTGCGCGACGAGACACGCGAAGGCCGCAGCCCCCGCGAGGCCGCCCGCCTCGCCATCCGCCGCACCGGGCCCACGGCGGTCGCCGCGGCCGTCATCCTCGCCGGCACGTTCTCCTCACTGATGCTCGCCGGCGTCTCCCTGCTCGCCGAGATGGGCTTCGCGGTCGCGGTCGGCATCCTCATCTCCGCCGTCCTGGTCTCGTCGCTGCTCGTCCCGGCGCTGACCGTGCTGATGGGCCGCGCCTTCTGGTGGCCCTCCCGGATCGCCGCGACGACCGCCGGACCGGAGGCCGACCCGGCCCCCGCCGACCCGGCCCCCGCCGACGCGGGCGACGCCGCCGACGACGGGCTCACGAAGCAGCAGGCCGTGGCCTCCGCGGAGACCGGAGACCGGCGATGATCGAGCTTTCGCGGCTGACGAAGCGCTACGGCGACCAGACCGTGGTGGACGACCTCAGCTTCTCCGTACAACCCGGCGTCGTCACCGGCTTCCTCGGCCCCAACGGCGCCGGCAAGACCACCACCATGCGGATGATCCTCGGACTGGCCGCGCCCACCAGTGGCACCGTCACCACCAACGGCAGGCGCTACGACCGGCTGACCGCCCCGATGCGCGAGGTGGGCGCGCTGCTCGACGCGCGGGCCGTACACGGGTCCCGCACGGCGGCCGATCACCTGCTCTGCCTGGCGTACAGCAACGGCATACCCCGCAGGCGGGTCACCGAGGTACTCGAACAGGTCGGCCTCGCCGGTGTCGCCAAGAAGCGGGTCGGTACCTTCTCGCTCGGCATGAGCCAGCGGCTGGGCATCGCCGCCGCCCTGCTCGGCGACCCCGCGGTCCTGATGTTCGACGAGCCCGTCAACGGCCTCGACCCCGAAGGCGTGCTCTGGATCCGCAACCTCATGCGCGGCCTCGCCGCCGACGGGCGCACCGTCCTGGTCTCCAGCCACCTGATGAGCGAGATGGCACTCACCGCGGACCACCTGGTCATCATCGGCCGGGGCCGGCTCATCGTGGACAAGCCGACCGAAACGTTCATGCGGTCACAGGGCATTCACAGCGTTGTCGTTCGTACGCCCGAAGCAGACGACCTCGCCCACCGGCTGACCGAGGCGGGCGCCCACGTCACCGACCCGGGCGACGGCACGCTCGAAGTGACCGGAATGGACAGCCTCGCCATCGGCGAACTCGCCCGCGACGCCGGGATCGCACTCGCCGAACTGACACCGCAACGCAGCTCGCTGGAAGCCGCGTTCATGGACCTCACCCGCGACAGCGTCGAATACTCCGCCGCCGCCGGACCCATCCAAC
This sequence comes from Micromonospora sp. NPDC049175, assembly GCF_043197345.1. Taxonomy (NCBI): domain Bacteria; kingdom Bacillati; phylum Actinomycetota; class Actinomycetes; order Micromonosporales; family Micromonosporaceae; genus Micromonospora; species Micromonospora sp. NPDC049175. Next base: position 12,626 of record NZ_JBICSY010000018.1, read on the forward strand.
GGCAGGACCTGGTGCGATGAGCGCGACCGAGACGACACACCGGCCCAGCACGCTGGGGCATGCCATGCGATCCGAATGGGTCAAGATCCGCACGCTGCGCTCCGCCTGGTACACGCTTGTCGCCGCCGTGGTGCTCGGTATCGGGCTGGGCTGCATCATCACGTTCGCGGACGCCAAGGCGTACACCGACCTCTCCGCGCAGGACCAGGCGGCCTGGGACCCGACCGGTCGCAGCCTCTCCGGCGCCATCATGGCGCAGCTCGCCGTCGGCCTGCTCGGCGCGCTCGTGCTGACCTCCGAGTACGCCACCAAGATGATCCGTACCAGCATGACCGTCGTACCCCGGCGCGGCCGCCTGCTCGCGGCGAAGACCGTCGTCTTCACCGGCGTCGCACTGATCGCCGGCGAGCTCATCGGCTTCGTCTCCTTCTTCACCGGCCAGGCCATCCTCCGCGGCCAGCACGTGCCGCACGCCGCACTCGGCGACCCGCACGTACTGCGCGCGGTCGTCGGCTGCGGCCTCTACCTGGCCACCGTCGGACTGCTCGGCGTCGCAATCGGCGTCCTGGTACGCGCCACCGCCGGCGCGATCGCCATCGTCACCGCGCTCACCTTCCTCATCCCGGCGTTCACCCCGGCCCTGCCCGAGAGCCTGGCCAAATTCATGGGCACGTACTGGCCGTCGATGGCCGCGCGGGAGCTGATGCTCGTGCACCACGACCCCGCCCTGCTGCCACCGTGGAGCGGATTCGCCCTGCTGCTCGGCACCGTGGCGGCGGTGTTCGTCGCCGCGTTCGTGGTCTTCCAGCGCCGAGACGCCTGACGTGGCAACCCTCGCGGACACGCGCGCGGGCGAAGCCAGGCGCATCGCCGTGCCGTTCGTCCGCGGCCTCGCCGCCGGTGCCGCCGCGATCCTGGCGATGACGGCGCTGACCGCCGCCGCGTTGGCCCTCGCCGGCGCCCGCCAGTTCGGCGAATTGCGGCCCCTCGTCGCCGCGCTCGTCGCGCTGGCGGCCGGCGGCCGTACCGACGTCACCCTGTCGATCAGCGGTAAAGGCGGCGGCTTGAGCGGCCTGGGTGGCCTCGGCGGCCTGGGCGGCTCGCTCCAAGCGATGCCGCTCGGCATCACCCTCACCGGGGTTGTCGTCCTCGCCGCTCTCCTGCTGCACGATCACCGCCGCGAGACTGCGCCCGGTCTCGCCGCGCGGGCCGTCGGCGCGGTGACGAGCTACCTCGCCCTGCTCGTCACCGCCGCCAGCCTCGGCCACGGCACCATCGCCCGGCCGGCAACCTCGGCCACCCCGCCGCCCGCCACACCATCCGGCCCCGGCGGCCTGCTCGCCGGCGACCACAGCCTCGCCACGCTGCTGGCCGACGGGCGTACCCTCGAATACACCACAGCCGTCGGCGGCACCGCCCTGCGTGGCTGCCTGCTGGTCCTCGGCGTCCTGCTGGTGTGCTGGCTGCTCAGCCACGCTACGCCCGGCCTGGTGCGCGACCTGCTGCGTCCCGCGCTCTCCGCCGTCACCACAGTTCTGCTCGCCGGCGCCACACTGGTCATCCTGGCCGGGCTGGTCGCCGCAACCGCGTTCGGGCAAGGCGGCAAAGGCCTGGCGGCGGTGCTGCTCGCCGCGCCCAACGCGGTGGTCATCGGCTGGAGTTCGGGCCTGGGCGTCCCGTGGACGATAAATGCCACGGGCGTGTTCGGTGGCAAACTGCCCACGGGGGGTGGGTCCTCGGACGGTCCCGGGTTCCGGGGCCTTCCCGGCGGGAGGGGCCATTCGAGCGGGAGCGGCCTCTTGGGCGGCTCCGACGAGTGGCCTCGACCCCTAATCGACTCCGACACCGCCGCTCTCACCATGGTGATCGTGGCGATCCTGCTGACACTCGCCTGCGGAATGCTCACCGCGGCACGCAGCACACCACCCGGCGCGCCCACCACCCTGCCGCGGCGGGCCTTGTGGAACGCGGGGGCGCTGGGCGGCGTACTGTCCCTGGCCCTGCTGATCCTGGTGCTGGTCGCCGGTGCCACCGGGGGGATCGTGCTCAGCGTCCTGGGATTCTCCGTGCCCGCGGTCACCTTCCAGGTCGACGGCGGGTGGTGGCAGGCGATCCTCGGCGGGCTGCTCGGGGGCGCGGCGGGCGGGGCGGCGGGGACGATGCTCCTGGCCGCTGTCCGACGGGTTCGGGGCGCTCACTGAGTTTCTGCTGAGGTCCCCTCTACCTCGCCGCCTGCCGCCCTACCGAACCCCGCTCCAGCCCGGTCGGTCTCCCGCGCGGCCCGACTTGTTCTGCCGCGCTCTCACCCAGCTCGCGCGGCCCTGGCCCTGCTCGTGCGAGGGCCGCGCCCGGTGCATCAGTGCAGGTCAACGCACGTGCATAAGGGCACATCGGGGCGGTTAGGGGTGTCGGCGCCCCTCCCGCCGGCCATAGCGTCCGATCACGGAGCGGAGCTCCCCTGACCCCCGGCCGCCCGCAACGGCGTCCGGAAAGCCCCATGTTCAAGAGGGTGGCGATGCATGGCCAGCGAGGAAAGCCTTCGTGATTACCTCAAGTGGACCGCGACCGAGCTGCACCAGGCCCGGCAGCGCCTGCGTGAGCTGGAAGGCGGACTGACCGCCCCGATCGCGATCGTGGGTATGAGCTGCCGCTACCCCGGTGCCAACTCGCCCGAGTCGCTGTGGCGGATCGCCGCCGACGGAGTCGACGCGGTCGGGGACTTCCCGGCCGACCGCGGCTGGGACGTGGAACGGCTCTACGACCCGGACCCCGACCGGCCCGGCACGTCGATCACGCGGTCCGGGGGCTTCCTCTATGACGCGTACGACTTCGACCCCACCGTCTTCGGGATCAGCCCCCGCGAGGCGCTCGCCATGGATCCGCAGCAGCGGCTGCTGCTGGAGGTGGCCTACGAGGCGGTCGAGCGCACCGGACTCAGCCCCACCGCCCTGCGTGGCAGTCGCACCGGTGTGTTCGTCGGCGCGGGCGGCCAGGACTATCTCACCGGACTGGCTGGTGTCGAGGGCTTCGAGGGTCACGTGATGACCGGCAACGCCGGGAGTGTGCTTTCGGGGCGGGTGGCGTACACGCTCGGGCTTGAAGGTCCCGCGATGACCGTGGACACCGCCTGTTCGTCGTCGCTTGTCGCGATCCACCTGGCCGCGCAGTCGCTGCGGTCGGGGGAGTGCTCGCTCGCGCTGGCCGGCGGTGTCGCGGTCCTGTCGTCGCCCGCCGTCTTCGTCGAGTTCAGTCGGCAGCGGGGTTTGTCGCCGGATGGTCGGTGCAAGGCGTTCTCGGCGGCGGCGGACGGCACCGGTTGGGGTGAGGGTGTCGGTGTGATCGTGCTGGAGCGGCTTTCGGACGCGGAGCGCAACGGTCATCGGGTGCTGGCCGTGATTCGTGGTAGCGCGGTCAATCAGGACGGTGCGTCGAACGGTTTGACCGCGCCGAACGGGCCGTCCCAGGAACGCGTCATCCTGCAGGCCCTGGCGAACGCGCGTCTGTCCCCGGCCGATGTGGACGTGGTGGAGGCGCACGGCACCGGTACCACACTGGGTGACCCGATCGAGGCGCGCGCCCTGCTGGCCACCTACGGCCAGAACCGGACCGAGCCGCTGTGGCTCGGATCGATCAAGTCGAACATCGGTCACACCCAGGCGGCGGCCGGCGTCGCGGGCGTGATCAAGATGGTCCAGGCGATGCGGTACGGCGCGCTTCCGGCCACTCTGCACGCGGACGAGCCGACGCCGCATGTCGACTGGTCGGCGGGGGCGGTCTCGCTCTTGACGTCGTCCCGGGAGTGGCCGGAGGTGGATCGGCCGCGGCGGGCCGGTGTCTCGGCTTTCGGCATGTCGGGGACGAATGCGCATGTGATCGTGGAGCAGGCGGCTGAGGCCGCGGATGTGGTGTCGCCTGAGTTGCCTGTTGTGCCGTTGGTGTTCTCCGCGCGTGGTCAGGCGGCTTTGGCCGCGCTGCGGGAGCGGGTTTCCGGTGATTCGGCCGCTACCGGTGCTGCGTTGGTGCGGCGGTCGGTGTTCGAGGATCGGGCGGTGCGGGTCGGTGACGAGCTGATCGAGGGCACCGCCGTGGCGTCGCGGGATCGTGTGGTGTTGGTGTTCCCCGGCCAAGGGGCGCAGTGGGTCGGCATGGGCGGCCAGTTGCTCGATGAGTCGTCGGTGTTCGCCGCCTGGGTCGCGGAGTGTGAGCCGTTGGTGGATTTCTCGCTGACTTCGGTGTTGCGTGGTGGTGATTTGGACCGGGTGGATGTGGTGCAGCCGGTCTCGTTCGTGGTGATGGCCGGTCTGGCACGGGTGTGGCAGTCCCTCGGCCTGCCGATCGCGGCCGTCGTCGGGCATTCACAGGGTGAGATCGCCGCCGCGTACGTCGCGGGTCGGTTGTCGTTGGAAGACGCGTTGCGGGTGGTGGTGCTGCGGTCCCGGATCGTTGGTCAGCGGTTGGCGGGTGCGGGGGCGATGGCGTCGGTCGGCCTGCCCGCGGATGAGGTGCAGGCGTTGTTGACCGACGGGCTGAGTGTGGCCGCGGTCAACGGCCCGTCCCAGGTCGTCGTCGGTGGTGATCCTGCCGAGGTGCAGGCACTCGTCGCCGGGTGTGAGCAGCGGGGGGTGCGGGCTCGGTTGGTGCCGGTGGACTATGCCTCGCACACCGCTCAGGTCGACGTCATCCGCGAGGAGTTGCTCACCGCCCTGGCGGGGGTCACGTCCCGGCCGGGTGTGCTGCCGATGTATTCGACCCTCACCGGGGCTGTGCTGGATGAGAGCGTGCAGCTCGATGCCGAGTATTGGTTCGCGAACCTGCGCTCGACGGTGCGGTTCGCTGATGCGGTTCGGGCGTTGGCCGGTGACGGGTTCGATGTGTTCGTGGAGTCCAGTGCTCATCCGGTGTTGACGTTCAACATTGATGCCCCGGTGGTGGTGGGGACGTTGCGTCGTGGCGAGGGTGGTTGGGATCGGGTGGTGCGGTCGGCGGCGGAGGCGTGGGTGCAGGGCGTCGCGATCGACTGGGCCGCCCAGTTCGCCGGCATCGCTCCGGCTGACCTGCCCACCTACCCCTTCCAACACCAGCGCTACTGGATCGGAGGCGGCTCGACCGCCGGCGACGCACAGGCATTCGGACTACAGGCCCTGAGCCACCCCATGCTCACCGCGACCGCCGCCGGTGACGGCGGCCGACGCCTGCTCAGCGGCTCGCTCTCCACCGACACCCTGCCCTGGCTTGCCGACCACATAGCCGGCGAGACCGCGATCCTGCCCGGCACCGGCTTCGTGGAGCTGGCCGTCCGCGCCGGTGACGAGGTGGGCACGCCCTACCTCCGCGAACTCACCCTGCACGCCCCGCTGCCGGTGCCCGCGCAGGTGCAGGTCTGGGTGGGCGAACCCGACGAGGACGGAGACCGGGAGCTGACCGTCTCCTCCCTCGACGAGGCGGGACAACCGGTCCGGCACGCCGCCGGCCTGCTCTCCGCGACCGCCGAAGGAACGGGCGGCGAGGACCTGTCCGGCGCCTGGCCTCCGCCTCAGGCGCGCTCGGTGGCGCTCGACGACCTCTACGACCGCTTGGCCGACGCCGGCTATCACTACGGTCCCACCTTCCGCGGGCTGCGGGCCGCCTGGATCAGCGGCGATGACGTCTACGCCGAGGCCGTACTCCCCGAGACCGACACCGTCACCGACGACGCGGCGCTGTACGGCCTGCACCCGGCGCTCCTCGACGCCGCCCTGCACGGCCTACTGCTCAACGGCGGCGAGGAAGCGGACACCGCGCGGCTGCCGTTCGCCTTCCAAGGCGTCCGCCTGCACGCGACCGGCGCCACCGCCCTCCGCGTCCACCTGCGCCGCCACAGCCCCGAGCGGGTCTCGGTCGAGGTCGCCGACCCTGCCGGGTCGCCCGTGGCGTCCGTCGCCTCCCTCACGCTCCGCCCGGTCGACATGTCCCGGCTCGCGGCCCCCACCGAGCCGCTCTACGCGGTGCGGTGGGTTCCGGCCGAAGCGGGCGCTGCCGACACCTCCGGCGATGTGCTGCGGGTCGGCGACGGTGATGTCCGCGCGGTGCTGGGCGAGGTTCTGGCGCGGCTGCAGGAGTTCGTGTCCTCGGACGCCGACCGGTTGGTCGTGGTGACCGACGGCGCGGTCTCGGTGGCCGGTGAGCCCGTGCGATCGTTGCCGCACGCGGCCGTGTGGGGCCTGGTGCGGTCGGCGCAGTCGGAACATCCCGGCCGCATCGAGCTGGTCGACGGTGACCCGGCCGCGGCTCCTGGGCGCCCACAGACGGCGGTTCGGGACGGCGCGGTGTTCGAGCCCCGGCTGGTGAGAATCGACGCCGAGGAGCCGGCTGCCGGCGCCCTGGGTGACGTGGTGCTGGTGACCGGCGGCACCGGCGCGCTGGGTGGCCTGCTCGCCAGGCATCTCGTGGAGCGCCACGGCGTGGCCGAGGTGGTGCTCGCCGGAAGGCGAGGAGATACGGGTGCGGACTTCGGCCCGCGGATCCGGACGGTGGCCTGTGACGTGTCCGACCGGGCGCAGGTCGCCGCTCTGGTGGAGAGTCTGCCGGGCTTGTCCGCGGTGGTGCACGCGGCCGGGACCCTGGACGACGGCGTGGTGGAGCAGCTGTCGCCGCAGCGATTGGACACCGTCCTGGCGGCCAAGGCCGACGGTGCCCGGCACCTGCACGAGCTGACCAGAGACCTCAAAGCCTTCGTCCTCTTCTCCGCGGCGGCCGGCCTGCTCGGCAGCCCCGGGCAGGGCAACTACGCCGCGGCGAACGCCTACCTCGACGCGCTCGCCCAGCACCGCCGCGATCAGGGCCTGCCGGCGACCTCGCTCGCCTGGGGATTCTGGGCACAGCGCAGCGGCATGACCGGCCACCTCACCGAAGCCGACGTCGCACGGATGGCCGGCGCCGGCGTCCTGCCGCTCGCCACCGACGAGGCGCTCCGCCTCTTCGACCTGGCGGTCACGGCACCCGAAGCGCTGACAGTGCCGATCCGCCTGGACCTTCGCGCGTTGCGCCGCATCCCGCGTGACCTGGTTCCGCCGCTGCTGCACGCCATCCTTCCCCAGCCCATCAGGGCACGGGCGGCGTCCGGCACCGCCGAACCCCTGCCGGAACTGCACAGGCTCGCCCCGACCGAGCGCGGAGCGGCCCTGCTCGCCCTCGTCGGCGAGCAGGTGGCAGCGGTCCTCAAATACCAGTCGGCCGCCGCGGTACCGGCCGCGCAAGCGTTCAAAGACCTGGGCTTCGACTCACTCACCGCGCTCGAACTGCGCAACCGGCTCAACGCGGCGACCGGTCTCCGGCTGCCCGCCACGCTCATCTTCGACCACCCCAACCCGGCGGCCCTTGCCGCCCACCTCCAGCGCGAAATCTTCGGCGCCGACCCCTCGACGGGACCCACCACCGGCGCGCCGATAGCCGCCGACGAGCCGATCGCCATCGTGGCGATGGCCTGCCGCTACCCGGGCGGCGTGCGCTCGCCGGAAGATCTGTGGCGTGTCGTCTCCGACCAGGTCGACACCGTCGCGGGCCTGCCCCTGGACCGCGACTGGGACATCGAGCGCCTCTACGATCCCGAACCCGGCCAGCCCGGCAAGTTCTACGCCGACCAGGGCGCGTTCGTGCACGACGCGGCCGACTTCGATGCCGCCTTCTTCGGGATCAGTCCGCGTGAGGCGCTGGCGATGGACCCGCAGCAGCGCCTGCTGTTGGAGACGTCGTGGGAACTCTTCGAGCGGGCTGGCATCGACCCCACGTCGGTCCGCGGTACCCGTACCGGCGTCTTCTCCGGAGTCATGTACAGCGACTACGCCATCCGACTCGGCGAAATCTCCGAAGACGTCGGCGCCTACCTCAACAACGGCAACGCCGGCAGCGTGGCCTCCGGCCGCGTGGCCTACTCCCTCGGCCTCGAGGGGCCGGCGGTGACGGTGGACACGGCGTGTTCGTCGTCGTTGGTCGCTTTGCATTTGGCGGCGCAGGCGTTGCGGCAGGGGGAGTGTGACCTGGCGTTGGCTGGTGGTGTGACGGTGATGTCGACTCCCAATCTTTTTGTTGAGTTCAGTCGGCAGCGGGGTCTTGCGGTTGATGGTCGTTGTAAGTCGTTTGCGGGTGCGGCGGATGGGACGGGTTGGGGTGAGGGTGTGGG
>NZ_JBICSY010000019.1:0-15489 GCF_043197345.1 Micromonospora sp. NPDC049175
GTGCGGGCGGGTGAGCGTGCGGGTGTGGATCGGTGGTTGGAGGTTGGCCCGGACGCGGTGTTAGCCGCGTTGCTACCGGGCTGTTTGACTGCTGATCCGGTGGTTATTGCCGCGACCGGCCGCCGCCCCCGCCCCCGACCCACCACCACCGAACCCACCACCACCGAACCCGCCACCACCGAACCCGCCACCACCGAACCCGCCACCACCGAACCCGCCACCACCGAACCCGCCACCACCGAACCCGCCACCACTGACCAGCGCGACGCCACCGACAACACCGCCCCCACGGCGTTCGCCGACCAGCAGGACACCACCGAGGCCGCCCCCCGCACGGCGAGCACCGACCCGCGCGACGCCACCGAGGTCACCACCTCCACGGCGGTCACCGATCAGCGGGATCGCGATGAGGTGGTCACCCTTCTCACTGCGGTTGCCCGGTTGTTCGTGACCGGGACCCCGGTCGCGTGGGATGCGATCGTTCCGGCACCGGATGTGGAGTCGATTCCGGTGGCGCCGACGTACCCGTTCCAGCGGGAACGGTTCTGGTTGGCTCCTAGTCCGGCGGTTGGGGACGCGTCGGCGTTCGGGTTGCGGCCGGTCACTCATCCGTTGTTGTCCGCCGCCGTGACCGTCGGCGAGCATCTGGTCCTGACCGGGCGGTTGACGGCGGCGAGAACAGCGTGGTTGGGCGAGCACGTCATCGCCGGGACCCCGATCCTGCCCGGGACCGGGTTCGTTGATCTGGCCATCCACGCCGGCGACCAGATCGGCGCCACCACCGTCGGCGAACTCACCCTGCACGCCCCGCTGACCATCCCCTCCGACATTCAGGTGCAGATCACCCCGACCGGCACCGACGGCCACCACGACCTGACCATCACCTCTCCCACCGGCCTACACGCCACCGGCGTCCTCACCGCCGACACCCGACCAGAAACAGACCCCGACCTCACCGCCTGGCCACCACCGGGAGCCGAGGCGGTTGCGATGGATGGTCTCTACGACCGTTTGGCTGCCGCTGGTTACCGCTACGGCCCGGTCTTCCAATCCCTGCGTGCCGTCTGGACGGACGGCGACGACGTCTACGCCGCCGTGGAACTGCCCGATGGCACCGATACCACGGGGTACGGCATCCATCCGGCGCTGCTCGACGCGGCGTTCCAGGCGACGCTGCTCGCCGACGAGGGTGGCGCGGTCCGGTCGTTGCTGCCGTTCAGTTTCAGCGATGTGCGGTTGCATGCCGTCGGTGCCAACCGGCTGGCTGTTCGGCTGCGGCCGCTGAGTGACAGCCGGTTCGCGCTGACGGCGGTGGATCAGAAGGGTGATCTGGTCGTCAACGTCGGAGAGGTGGCGACGCGTCCGGCCGCGGAGGTACGTACGGACGCGGGCGGTGACGCGCTGTTCACGCTGAACTGGTCCGTGGTCGAGGCGGGGGAAGCGGACGGCGCGCAGCCAGACATCGACGTGGTGCCGGTGGACGTCAGCGATGCCGACCCGGTTGTAGCCGCCCGTGCGGCCGCGGGCAGCGCGCTCGCTGCCGTGCAGAGGCTGCTGGCCGAGGAGGAGCTCGGCGGCGGGCGACTCGTGCTGCTCACCCGGGGCGCCGTTGCCGCGGTGGCCGGTGAGGTCGTCGATCCGGCCGCGGCCGCGGCGTGGGGCCTGGTTCGTTCGGCGCAGTCGGAGCATCCGGGCCGGTTCGTGCTGATCGACGATGACACTCCGGGCGGCGTGGATGAGTCCGTGGTGCGTGCGGCGGCCGCGACCGGCGAATCGCAACTGGCGATCCGGGGCGGCCAGTTCCTGGTGCCACGGCTGGTCGCGCCGAATGCGCCACTGCCGGTGCCGGACGGTGCTTGGCGGCTCACCGCGACCGGCAGCACCTTGGACGAACTCGCCTTCACACCGGATGGGGACGCGGCGGCCCCGTTGGAGCCGTGGCAGATCCGGGTGGCGGTGCGTGCGGCCGGCGTGAACTTCCGCGACGTGCTGATCGCCCTGGGCATGTATCCGGAGCGGGCGTTCCTGGGCACCGAGGGCGCCGGCGTCGTCACGGAGACCGGTTCCGCAGTGGCAAATGTGAGTGTCGGCGACCGGGTGATGGGCTTCGTGGACGCCGCGTTCGGCCCGCTGGCGGTCGCCGACGCGCGGACCGTGGTGCGTATGCCGGCGGGCTGGTCGTTCGCGCAAGCCGCGGCGGTGCCGGTGGTGTTCGCGACCGCCTGGTACGGCCTGCGCGACCTCGGCGGCGTGACCGCCGGCCAGCGGGTCCTGGTGCACGCCGCCGCGGGTGGCGTGGGCATGGCCGCAGTCCAGCTCGCCCGGCACCTCGGCGCCGAGGTCTTCGCCACGGCCAGCCCCGGCAAGTGGCCCGCGCTGCGGCGGCTCGGCCTGGACGATGATCACCTGGCATCGTCGCGCACACTCGACTTCGAGGAGCAGTTCCGGGCGGCGACCGGCGGCGCCGGGATGGACCTGGTCTTGGACTCGCTCGCCCGCGAGTTCGTCGACGCGTCGCTGCGGCTGCTGCCGCGCGGCGGCCGGTTCGTGTCGATGGGCAAGACCGACATCCGGGACCCGGAGCAGGTCGCCGCAGCCCACCCCGGCGTTCGCTATCAGGCCTTCGACACCTCGCAGGCCGGCCCGGAGCGGATCGGGGAGATGCTGCGGGAGGTGCTCGCCCTCTTCGAGCGCGGTGACCTCAGCCCCTTGCCGGTGACCGCGTGGGACGTGCGCGACGCCCGGGAGGCGCTGCGCCACATGAGCCAGGCCCGGCACATCGGCAAGATCGTACTGACCGTTCCGGCACCGCTGAACCCTGCCGGCACCGTGCTGGTCACCGGTGGCACCGGTACCTTGGGCGCGCACGTGGCCCGGCACCTGGTGACCGCGCACGGCATGCGGAACCTGCTGCTGACCAGCAGGCGGGGATCGGACTCCGCCGGTGCCGGGGACCTCGTCCACGAGCTGCGCACGCTCGGCGCCGAGGTGACCGTGGCGGCCTGCGACGTCGCCGACCGGGATGCCGTCGCGGCGCTGCTGGCAACGATCCCATCGGACCGGCCGCTGACCGCGGTCGTGCACACCGCCGGGGTGGTCGACGACGGCACCGTCGAACAGCAGACCCCTGACCGGATCGACGCCGTGATGCGGTCCAAGGTGGACGCCGCCATGCATCTGGGCGAACTGACCGATGGCGACGATCTCGCGGCCTTCGTGCTCTTCTCCTCGGTCGCCGGCCTGTTCGGCAGCGCCGGGCAGAGCAACTACGCCGCCGCGAACGCCTTCCTCGACGCGTTCGCCCGGCAACGGGCCGCGCACGGCCTGCCGGCCCGCTCCCTGGCCTGGGGCTTCTGGAGCGACCGCAGCGCCATCACCGGGAGTCTCGCCGACACGGACGTGCGCCGGGTGGCGCGTACCGGAATGGCGCCGTTGAGCACCGAGGCCGGCCTCGCCCTGCTGGACGCGGCGCTCGCCGGCACGGAGCCTGCGGTCGCACTCACCCCTCTCGACCGAGGCGCGCTGCGATCGATGCCGCCGGAGAACATCCCGGTGCTGCTGCGAGGTCTGGTCCAGCCCGCCGTCCGCCGGCGTTCCGCCGCCACGGACGACGCCGAGGCGTCGTTCGCCGAGCGCTTCGCGGCGATGTCCGGCAAGGAACGGCACAGAGAACTGCTCGATCTGGTACGCCGGAGCGCCGCGCTCGTCCTGGGCCACGCCGACACCGGCGCGGTCGCCCCCGCCGAGTCCTTCAAGAACCTGGGCTTCGACTCGCTGACAGCAGTCGAGCTGCGTAACCACCTGCACGGCGTCACCGGGCTGCGGCTACCGGCGACCGTGGTCTTCGATCACCCGTCCCCGGAGGCCCTCGCCGCCGCCATCGACGGCCGCCTCGCCCCTCCGGTCGAGGATCACCCGGCCGTCCTCACCGAGCTGGACCGGCTCGAAGCGGCCCTGGCCGGCGCCGAACCGGAGGACGACGTGCGTGACCGGGTCACCAACCGCCTGCAGACGCTGCTGCGCCGGTGGACCGACACGTACGGCACCGCCGCGCCGGAGATCGACGACGACGTACTCGACACCGCAACCGACGACGACATGTTCGACCTCATCGACCGGGAACTCGGGCGCGCCTGAGCCGCGCAAGGAGCTGAACGTACACATGGCGAACGAGGACAAGTACCGCGACTACCTCAAGCTGGTCACCGCCGATCTGATGCGGACCCGGCGGCGGCTCGAAGAGGTCGAGGAACGGGCCAGGGAACCGATCGCCGTCGTTGCGATGAGCTGCCGTTTCCCCGGCGGGGTGAGCAGCCCCGAACAGCTGTGGGAGTTGCTCGCCGGTGGCACCGATGCCATTTCCGGGTTCCCCACCGACCGCGGTTGGGACAACGACTCCCTCTACGACCCGGACCCCGACCGGCCCGGCAAGAGCTACGTCCGCGAGGGCGGCTTCCTCACCGGTGCCGCCGACTTCGACGCCGCGTTCTTCGGCGTCAACCCACGCGAGGCGCTCGCCATGGACCCGCAGCAGCGGCTGCTGCTCGAGGTGTCCTGGGAGGCGTTCGAACGTCTCGGTCTCTCCGGCGGCGAGCTGCGCGGCAGCGACACCGGCGTCTTCATGGGCTACGGCGGCGAGGACTACACGCCGCTGGTGCGCTCGGGCGCGGGCGGCAACGAGGGATACCTGCTCACCGGCGGCTCCGGCAGCGTGGTCGCCGGGCGAATCTCGTACACGCTCGGCCTGGAAGGTCCCGCGGTCGCGGTCGACACCGCCTGCTCGTCGTCGCTTGTCGCCATTCACCTGGCCGCCGAGTCGCTGCGGCGCGGCGAATGCGGTCTCGCCCTGGCCGGCGGCGTCACAGTGATGTCGACGCCCAAGCTGTTCGTCGAGTTCAGTCGGCAGCGGGGTTTGTCGCCGGATGGTCGGTGCAAGGCGTTCTCGGCGGAGGCGGACGGCACCGGTTGGGGTGAGGGCGTCGGTGTGATCGTGCTGGAGCGGCTTTCGGACGCGGAGCGCAACGGTCATCGGGTGCTGGCCGTGATTCGTGGTAGCGCGGTGAACCAGGACGGCGCGTCGAACGGTTTGACCGCGCCGAACGGGCCATCCCAGGAACGGGTCATCCGGCAGGCGCTCGCCGCCGCCGAACTCTCCGCGGCGGACGTCGACGCGGTCGAGGCGCATGGCACCGGTACCCGGCTCGGGGACCCGATCGAGGCGCAGGCGTTGTTGGCCACGTACGGCCAGGACCGGTCCGAGCCGCTGTGGCTGGGGTCGATCAAGTCGAACATCGGTCACACGGCCGCCGCGGCTGGCGTCGCCGGTGTCATCAAGATGGTGATGGCGTTGCAGCGGGGGAAGCTGCCCGCCAGCCTGCACGCGGACGAGCCGACGCCCCACGTGGACTGGTCGGCCGGTGCCGTATCGCTGCTTACCGAGGCGCGGGAGTGGCCTCAGGTGGATCGACCCTGGCGGGCCGGTGTCTCGGCTTTCGGCATGTCGGGGACGAATGCGCATGTGATCGTGGAGCAGGCGCCTGCGGCTGAGGCCGCGGATGTGGTGTCGCGGGAGTTGCCTGTTGTGCCGTTGGTGTTCTCCGCGCGTGGTCAGGCGGCTTTGTCGGCGTTGCGGGAGCGGGTTTCTGGTGATTCGGCTGCGGTTGGTGCTGCGTTGGTGCGGCGGTCGGTGTTCGAGGATCGGGCGGTGCGGGTCGGTGACGAGCTGATCGAGGGCACCGCTGTGGTGTCGCGGGATCGTGTGGTGTTGGTGTTCCCGGGCCAGGGGGCGCAGTGGGTCGGCATGGGCGGCCAGTTGCTTGATGAGTCGTCGGTGTTCGCCGCGTGGGTGGCGGAGTGTGAGCCGCTGGTGGACTTTTCGCTGACTTCGGTGTTGCGTGGTGGTGATTTGGATCGGGTGGATGTGGTGCAGCCGGTCTCGTTCGTGGTGATGGCCGGTCTGGCACGGGTGTGGCAGTCCCTCGGCCTGCCGATCGCGGCCGTCGTGGGGCATTCACAGGGTGAGATCGCCGCCGCGTATGTCGCGGGTCGGTTGTCGTTGGAAGACGCGTTGCGGGTGGTGGTGCTGCGTTCCCGGATCGTTGGTCAGCGGTTGGCCGGTGCGGGGGCGATGGCGTCGGTCGGGCTGCCTGCCGCTGAGGTGGAGGTGTTGTTGACCGATGGGTTGAGTGTGGCTGCGGTCAACGGTCCGTCGCAGGTGGTGGTGGGTGGTGATCCTGCCGAGGTGCAGGCGTTGGTTGCCGGGTGTGAGCAGCGGGGGGTGCGGGCCCGGTTGGTGCCGGTGGATTACGCGTCGCACACCGCCCAGGTCGACGTCATCCGCGAGGAGTTGCTTATCGCTTTGGCGGGGGTCACGTCACAGCCGGGTGTGCTGCCGATGTATTCGACTCTCACCGGCGGGTTGCTGGATGAGAGCGTGCAGCTCGATGCCGAGTATTGGTTCGCGAATGTGCGCTCGACGGTGCGGTTCGCTGATGCGGTGCGGGCGTTGACCGGTGACGGGTTCGATGTGTTCGTGGAGTCCAGCGCTCATCCGGTGTTGACGTTCAACATTGATGCCCCGGTGGTGGTGGGGACGTTGCGTCGTGGCGAGGGTGGTTGGGATCGGGTGGTGCGGTCGGTGGCGGAGGCGTGGGTGCAGGGCGTCCCGATCGACTGGGCCGCCCAGTTCGCCGGCATCGCTCCCGCTGACCTGCCCACCTACCCCTTCCAACACGAGCGCTACTGGATCGACGACGTCGAGCCGACCGGCGACGTGCGCGCCGCCGGCCTCCAACCCATCACGCACCCCTTCCTCTCCGCCGTGCTGCCGGTCGCCGAAACCGGCCAGCTCATCCTCACCGGACGGCTGACGACACAGCCCTGGTACGGGGGCTCGGAATTTCCGCCCGCCGGACTCGTCGAGCTGGCGATCCGCGCCGGCGACGAGGTGGGTGCCGGTGCGGTACGCGACCTGAAGACCCAGAAACCGCTCACGCTTCCGGCCGACGTTCAGGTCTGGGTCGACGCACCCGCCGAGGACGGCAGCCGCCGGATCACCGTCTCGTCGCACCCAGCGGGCGCCACCGACGCGGCGTGGACAGTCAACGCGGAGGGCACGCTCGCCGTCGAACCGGCGATGTCCGGCGAGAGCCTGACCACGTGGCCGCCCACCGATGCCAGCCCGGTCCCGGACGACACGCTGCCGGCCGATGTGCGGACGATGTGGACGAGCGGCGACGACACGTACGTCGAACTGGAGAGCGGCGACGACGAGACGCCGTTCGGTCTGCATCCGCGCCTGCTGGACGCGGTCCTGCGGGCCGCCGGGGAAGCCTCCGCGGCGCTGGACGCTGGTGCCGAGACTTTCGCGGCGCCGGCGTGGACAGGCGTCCGTCTGCACGCCACCGGCGCCACCCACCTGCGGGCCCGCCTCCGCCGCCTCGGCGAGCGCCGGTTCCGGCTCGACGCGGCGGACGCCACCGGCGCCCCGGTCCTCACGGCCGACTCGGTCGACCTGCGCCTGCTCGCCTCCGAGCAGTCCACCGTGCCCGCTGACGGGGCCCTGCACGCGGTGCGGTGGGTTCCGGTGGAGTCGGGGGGTGTGGATACGTCGGGTGATGTGGTGTTGCGGGTTGGTGGTGGTGATGTGCGGGTGGTGTTGGGTGAGGTGTTGGCGGCGGTGCAGGGGTTCGTGGCGTCGGATGCGGGTCGGTTGGTGGTGGTGACTGAGGGTGCGGTGTCGGGTGGCTCGTTGGCGCATGCGGCGGTGTGGGGGTTGGTGCGGTCGGCGCAGTCGGAGCATCCGGGTCGGTTGGTGTTGGTGGAGGGTGATGCGGGGGTGGGGGCGGGGTGTGGGCGTTCGCAGGTGTGGGTGCGTGGTGGTGTGGTGTTGGAGCCGCGGTTGGTGCGGGTTGATGGTGCGGCTTCGGCTGCGGCTGCGGCTTCGGCTGCGGCTCCGGCTCCGGCTGCGGTTCCGGCTGCGGTTCCGGCTGCGGCTGCGGCTGCGGCTCCGGGTGGGGGTGGGGGTGTGTTTGGTGATGTGGTGTTGGTGACTGGTGGTACGGGGGCGTTGGGTCGGTTGGTGGCGGGGCATTTGGTGGCGCGTCATGGTGTGTCGCAGGTGGTGTTGGTGGGTCGTCGGGGTGTGGTGGATGTGGGGTTGGGTGTGGGTGTTCGGGTGGTGGCGTGTGATGTGTCGGATCGGGCGCAGGTGGCGGCGTTGGTGGAGAGTTTGCCGGGGTTGTCGGCGGTGGTGCATGCGGCGGGTGTGTTGGATGACGGTGTGGTGGAGCAGTTGTCTCCGCAGCGGTTGGACAGTGTGTTGGCGGCGAAGGTGGATGGTGCGTGGCATCTGCATGAGTTGACCAAGGATCTGAAGGCATTCGTCCTCTTCTCCTCCGTCGCGGGCCTGCTGGGCGCTCCCGGTCAGGCGAACTTCGCCGCGGCCAACGCCTACCTCGACGCGCTCGCCCAGCACCGCCGGGACCAGGGGCTGCCCGCGACCTCACTGGCCTGGGGCCCGTGGCAGAGCAGCGGGGGAGACGCCCAGCGGATGCTGCGGAACGGCCTCGGGCGACTCGACGCCGACGACGCACTGCGGCTGTTCGACGCGGGCGTCGCCCAGGACGAGCCCGTCGTCGCACCGTTCGTGCTGCGGACCGCGGCACTGCGCCGGGACGCCGACCTGCCCGTGCTGCTCGAGGCGCTGGCCACCGGGCCGCGCCGGCGGGCCGCGGCGCGGACGACGGGCGACGCGACGGGTACGCCTCTCGACGGGATGACCGAGGACGAGCGCGCCCGCTACCTGCTGGATCTCGTGCGTACGCACGCGGCCGCCGCGCTCGGTCATTCCTCCGGCGACGCGGTCGTCGCCGACCGGCCGTTCAAGGACCTCGGCTTCGACTCGCTGACGGCGGTGGACGTCCGCAATCGTCTCAGCGGTGCCATCGGCCTGCGCCTGCCGGCAACGGCGGTCTTCGACCATCCCACCCCGCAGGCGTTGGCCCGCCACCTGGACGGGCTCCTGCCCGGCGGCCGGGTCGCCGCCACCCGGGTCGCGGCGGCCGCCACCGCCTCCGACGAACCGATCGCCATCGTGGGTATGAGCTGCCGGTATCCCGGTGGTGTCGGCTCACCGGCCGACCTGTGGCGACTTGTCGCCGACGAGATGGACGCCATCAGTGAGATGCCGACCGACCGCGGCTGGGACATCGACGGCATCTACCACCCCGACCCGGAGCAGCCCGGCAAGAGCTACGTCAACAAGGCCGGCTTCATGGCCGGGATCGGCGACTTCGACGCCGGGTTCTTCGGCATCAGCCCGCGCGAGGCGCTCTCCATGGACCCGCAGCAGCGGCTGCTGCTGGAGACGTGCTGGGAGGCGTTCGAGCACGGTGGGATCGACCCGCAGTCCGCGCGCGGCAGCGACACCGGCGTCTTCGTGGGCACCAGCGGTCAGGAGTACGGCACGCTGGTGGCCGAGGCCGGCGAGAACTTCGACGGCTACCTGCTGACCGGCAGCATGGCCGCCGTCGTCTCCGGCCGGGTGGCGTACGCCCTCGGCCTGGAAGGCCCGGCGGTCTCGGTCGACACCGCGTGCTCGTCCTCGCTTGTCGCGATTCACCTGGCCCTCCAGTCGCTGCGCCAGGGTGAGTGCTCGCTGGCACTGGCCGGCGCCGCCTCGATCCTGGTCACACCGACGTCCTTCGTCGATTTCAGCCGGCAGCGCGGGCTGGCCCCGGACGGGCGGGTGAAGGCGTTCGCGGCGGCCGCTGACGGTACGGCGTGGGGTGAGGGCGTCGGCGTGCTGCTGCTGGAACGGCTCTCCGACGCCGAGCGCAACGGACACCGGGTGCTCGGGGTGATCCGGGGCAGCGCGGTCAACCAGGACGGCGCGTCGAACGGCCTGACCGCGCCGAACGGGCCGTCGCAGGAACGCGTCATCCGTCAAGCCCTCGCCAATGCCCGACTGTCGACGGCGGATGTGGACGTCGTGGAGGCGCATGGCACCGGTACCACGCTGGGTGACCCGATCGAGGCGCAGGCGTTGTTGGCCACGTACGGCCAGGATCGGTCCGAGCCGCTGTGGCTGGGGTCGATCAAGTCGAACATCGGTCACACGGCTGCCGCGGCCGGTGTCGCGGGCGTGATCAAGATGGTCGAGGCGATGCGGCACGGGGTGTTGCCGGCGACGTTGCACGTGGATGAGCCGTCACCGCACGTCGACTGGTCGGCAGGGGCGGTCTCGCTCTTGACGTCGGCGCGGGAGTGGCCGGAGGTCGGTCGGCCGCGGCGGGCGGCGGTGTCGTCGTTCGGTGTTTCGGGGACGAATGCGCATGTGATCGTGGAGCAGGCTCCGGCGCCTGAGGCCGCGGATGTGGTGTCGCGGGAGTTGCCTGTTGTGCCGTTGGTGTTCTCCGCCCGTGGCCAGGCGGCTTTGGCCGCGCTGCAGGAGCGGGTCACCGATGACTCGGCCGCTACCGGTGCTGGGTTGGTGCGGCGGTCGGTGTTCGAGGATCGGGCGGTGCGGGTCGGTGACGAGCTGATCGAGGGCACCGCTGTGGCGTCGCGGGATCGTGTGGTGTTGGTGTTCCCCGGTCAGGGGGCGCAGTGGGTCGGCATGGGCGGCCAGTTGCTTGATGAGTCGCCGGTGTTCGCCGCCTGGGTGGCGGAGTGTGAGCCGTTGGTGGATTTCTCGCTGACTTCGGTGTTGCGTGGTGGTGATTTGGATCGGGTGGATGTGGTGCAGCCGGTCTCGTTCGTGGTGATGGCCGGTCTGGCACGGGTGTGGCAGTCCCTCGGCCTGCCGATCGCGGCCGTTGTCGGGCATTCGCAGGGTGAGATCGCCGCCGCGTATGTCGCGGGTCGGTTGTCGTTGGCAGACGCGTTGCGGGTGGTGGTGCTGCGGTCCCGGATCGTTGGTCAGCGGTTGGCGGGTGCGGGGGCGATGGCGTCGGTCGGGCTGCCCGCCGCTGAGGTGCAGGTGTTGTTGACCGACGGGCTGAGTGTGGCCGCGGTCAACGGCCCGTCCCAGGTCGTCGTCGGTGGTGATCCTGCCGAGGTGCAGGCACTCGTCGCCGCCTGCGAGCAGCGGGGGGTGCGGGCTCGGTTGGTGCCGGTGGACTATGCCTCGCACACCGCCCAGGTCGACGTCATCCGCGAGGAACTCCTCACCGCCCTGGCCGGGATCACGTCACAGCCGGGTGCGCTGCCGATGTACTCCACCCTCACCGGGGCTGTGCTGGATGAGAGCGTGCAGCTCGACGCCGAGTACTGGTTCGCGAATGTGCGGTCGACGGTGCGGTTCGCTGACGCGGTTCAGGCGTTGGCCGGTGACGGGTTCGACGTGTTCGTGGAGTCCAGTGCTCATCCGGTGTTGACGTTCAACATTGATGCCCCGGTGGTGGTGGGGACGTTGCGTCGTGGCGAGGGTGGTTGGGATCGGGTGGTGCGGTCGGCGGCGGAGGCGTGGGTGCAGGGCGTCCCGATCGACTGGGCTACCCAGTTCGCCGGCGTCACTCCCGCTGACCTGCCCACCTACCCCTTCCAACACGAGCGCTACTGGATCACTCCCACCGGAGCGCGCGGCGACGTCACCGCCGCCGGACTCCAGGCCGCCGACCACCCACTCCTCACCGCCGTCGTCCGCATGGCGGAAGGCGACCGGACCCTGCTCACCGGCCGCCTCTCGCTGGCCGCGCAGCCGTGGCTCGCCGACCACACCGTCGAAGACACCGTCATCCTGCCCGGCACCGGCTTCGTGGAGTTGGCCGTCCGCGCCGGCGACGAGGTCGGCGCCACGCTCCTGCGCGAACTCACGCTGCACGCGCCCCTGGCGATCCCGCGCACCGGCGGTGTCGACGTGCAGGTCGGCGTCGGCGAACCGGACGAGAACGGCGACCGCGGGCTAACGGTCTCGGGCCGGATCTCCGGCGACGACGGCGAGTGGACCCGCCACGCGGAAGGCACCCTCGCCATCGCCCCCGCACCGGCCGAACCCGGCCTCACCGCGTGGCCGCCGCCCGGTGCCATCGCGGCGGAGACCGGTGACCTGTACGAGCGCCTCACCGGCGCCGGCTACGGCTACGGACCCACGTTCCAGGGCCTGCGGGCCGCCTGGCTGTCCGGCGCCGACGTGTACACGGAGGTCGACCTACCGGACGACGCACGCGACGGCGCGGCCGCGTACGGCCTGCACCCCGCACTGCTCGACGCCGCGCTGCACGGCATGCTGCTCACCGAACGGGACCGGAACGCGCCTCCGGCGGTGCTGCTCCCGTTCGCGTTCACCGGCGTACGGCTGCACGCCGCCGGCGCGGACCGGCTGCGCGTCCACCTGACCCGCCTCGGCGACCGGGAGATCCGTATCCGCGTCGCCGACGTCACCGGCGCACCGGTGGCCACCGTGGACTCGCTCGTGCTGCGTGCGGCGACCCCGACCGAGACGCGTACCGGATCGGGCGCGCTGCTGCGGCTGGACTGGCCCGCCGTGCCCGTACCGGAGGAGACACCGGCCGGCCGCTGGACCGTCGTCGACGGGCACGGCCTGGACCTGGTGGGGCCGCTCGCCTCGGCCGGCGTGGACGTCGAGGCGCGCGCCGACCTGGCCACGGTCGTCGCCGAGGCGTCCGCCGGCGGTGCGGTACCCGACGTCGTGGTGGTCACCTGCCCGCGCGGCGACGCATCGGCCGGCACCGACTGGACGCACCGACTCGGCTCGGTGGTGCTCGGGCAGGTGCAGGAGTTCCTCGCCGAGCCGGCCCTCGCGGAGAGCCGGCTGGTGCTGATGACCGAGCGGGCGGTCGCGGCCGCACCCGGTGACACGGTTGCGCAGCCCGCGCAGGCGGCGGTCTGGGGCCTGCTGCGCTCCGCCCAGTCCGAATATCCCGGCCGCTTCGTGCTGGCCGACGTCGACGAGCGGCCGGAGTCGCATCGCGCGCTCGCCGCCGCCGTCGCCTCCGGTGAGCCCCAGCTGGCCCTTCGCGCCGGCACGGCCCAGGTGCCGCGGCTGTCCACCACCGCGCCGCGGACGCCGGCCGTGCCCCGGTTCCAGCCCGACGAGGCGTGGCGGCTGGAACCGGCCGGTGACGGCGGAACCATCGACGATCTCGACTTCGTGCCCTGCCCCGACGCCGCCGCGACGCTGGAGCCGGGGCAGGTGCGGGTCGCCGTACGCGCCGCCGGGGTGAACTTCCGCGACGTGCTGATCTCACTGGGCATGTATCCCGAGCACGCACTGCTCGGCACCGAGGGCGCCGGTGTCGTCGTCGAGGTCGGTCCCGGCGTGACCGACCTGACCGTCGGCGACCGCGTCCTCGGCTTCCTGCCCGGCTCGTTCGGGCCGCTCAGCGTCGCCGACGCGCGAACCGTCGTGCCGATGCCGGCCGGCTGGTCGTTCGCCGAGGCCGCCACTGTCCCCGTGGTCTTCACCACCGCCTGGTACGGGCTGCGCGACCTGGGCCGGCTGGACACCGGCGACCGGGTACTCATCCACGCCGCCACCGGCGGTGTCGGCATGGCAGCGGTCCAGCTGGCCCGCCACTTCGGCGCCGAGGTCTTCGCCACCGCGAGCCCCGGCAAGTGGGACATCCTGCGCGCTCAGGGTTTCGCGGAGGACCACATCGCGTCCTCGCGCAGCCTCGACTTCGAGGACCGGGTGCGGACCGTCGCCGGCGACCGCGGCATCCAGGTCGTCCTGGACTCGCTCGCCCGCGAGTTCGTGGACGCGTCACTGCGGCTGGTCGCGCCCGGCGGCCGGTTCATCGAGATGGGCAAGACCGACATCCGGGATCCGCAGCGAGTCGCCGCCGACCACGACGGGGTGCACTACCGCGCCTTCGACACCGGCGAGGCCGGGCCAGAGCGGATCGGCGAGATCCTGCGCGAGGTCGTCGCGCTGCTCGAGGCGGGAGTGCTGCGGTTCCTGCCGCGCACCGCATGGGACGTCCGCGACGCCCGGGACGCGCTGCGCCACCTCAGTCAGGCCCGGCACATCGGCAAACTCGTGCTCACCGTGCCACACGCCCTCGACCCGGCCGGCACCGTCCTCATCACGGGAGGCACGGGGGTGCTCGGGCGGCAGGTCGCTCGTCATCTGGTGGAGGCTCACGGCGTACGCAATCTGGTCTTGGCAAGCCGCAGTGGCCTCCAGGCGGAAGGTGCCGCGGACCTGGCCACCGAATTGCGCGCCCTGGGCGCCGAGCCGGTCATCGTCGCCTGCGACACAGCCGACCGCGACCAGCTCGCCGCACTGCTTGCCGCCCAACCGACCGACCGCCCGCTGACGGCGGTGGTGCACACCGCCGGTGCGCTCGACGACGGCATCCTGGAACAGCAGAACGCGTCGCGGCTCAGCGGCGTTCTGCGCCCGAAGGCCGACGCGGCCGTGCATCTGGACGAGCTGACCCGCGGACATGACCTCGCGGCGTTCGTGCTCTTCTCCTCGATCGCCGGCCTGTTTGGCGGTCCCGGCCAGGCCAACTACGCCGCGGCGAACACGTTCCTGGACGGCCTGGCCCAGCGCCGCCGGGCCGAGGGCCTGCCCGCGGTCTCCGTCGCCTGGGGCTTCTGGCAGGAACGCAGCGGCCTCACCGGGCACCTCGGCGACGACGACGTGCGCCGCATGGCCCGCTCCGGAACCCGGCCGGTGAGCACCGCCGAAGGGCTCGCCCTGTTCGACGAAGCCCTGACCACGCCGTACCCGGTGGTCGCCGCCACCGGCCTGGACCGGACCGCCCTGCGCGGCGCCTCCGCCGACTCACTGCCGGTCCTGATGCGCGGCTTGGCGCCGACCACCAACCGCCGGGGCCGGGCCGCTCAGGCCGCCGCTGCGGGCGCGGACACGCTCGCCGACCGGCTGGCCGCGATGAACGACACCGAACGCGACCGTACGCTGCTCGAACTCGTGCAGGGCCAGACCGCCGCCGTCCTCGGCCACGCCACGACCGACGCGGTCGTACCCGGACAGGCGTTCAAGGACATCGGCTTCGACTCACTCACCTCGGTGGAGCTTCGCAACCGGCTCACCACCGCGACCCGGCTGCGGCTGCCCGCCACCCTGGTATTCGACCATCCCACGCCGCTCGCTCTCGCCGCCTACCTCGGCCAGGAGCTGCTCGGCCGTAGGCCGCAGCCCGTCGCGGTGGCGCCGACGACCGCCGCCGATTCCGGCGACCCGATCGCGATCGTCGCGATGACCTGCCGCTTCCCGGGCGCGATCGCGTCGCCCGAGGATCTCTGGCGCCTCGTCGCCGACGAGGCCGAGACGCTCTCCGACCTGCCCGCCGACCGTGGCTGGAACCTCGCCGAGCTCTTCGACCCCGACCCCGGCAAGACCGGCCGGTCCTACGTCGCCGTCGGATCCTTCCTGCACGACGCCGCCGAGTTCGACCCGTCGTTCTTCGGGATCAGTCCGCGTGAGGCGCTGGCGATGGACCCGCAGCAGCGCCTGCTGTTGGAGACGTCGTGGGAGGCGTTCGAGCGGGCTGGCAT
>NZ_JBICSY010000020.1:0-9463 GCF_043197345.1 Micromonospora sp. NPDC049175
AACACCGGATGACCATTACGCCGCGCATCCGACAACCGCTCCACCAACAACAACCCCACACCCTCACCCCAACCCGTCCCATCCGCCGCACCCGCAAACGACTTACAACGACCATCAACCGCAAGACCCCGCTGCCGACTGAACTCAACGAAGGCCGCCGGGGTGGCCATCACCGCCGCTCCGCCCGCCAGCGCGAGGTCGCACTCCCCTTGGCGCAGCGCCTGCATGGCGAAGTGCAGCGCGACAAGTGACGAGGAGCAGGCCGTGTCCACGGTGACCGCCGGCCCTTCCAGGCCGAAGAGGTACGAGATGCGGCCGGAGATGACGGATGCGGTGTTCGCGGTCAGGAGGTAGCCGTCGGTCGCGGCGGCCTGCTGGGATCCGTAGCCGAGTGGGGAGGCGCCGATGAAGACGCCGGTTTGGCTGCCCTGTACGGCGGTGGGATCGATGCCAGCGCGTTCGAACGCCTCCCACGACGTCTCCAACAGCAGGCGCTGCTGCGGGTCCATCGCCAGCGCCTCACGCGGACTGATCCCGAAGAACGCCGGATCGAACTCGGCGGCGTCGTGCACGAAAGCGCCCTGCGACGCGTAGGACGTGCCGGGCTGCTCGCCGTTGGGGTCGAAGAGTCCGTCCAGGTCCCAACCGCGGTCGCGGGGGAAGTCGCCGACCGCGTCGGTGCCGTCGGCGACCAAGTGCCACAGCTGCTCGGCCGAGCGGACGCCGCCCGGGTAGCGGCAGGCCATGGCGACGATGGCGATCGGCTCGTCGGTGCCGGGTGCCGCCGGGGCAGGCCCGGCGACCGCGGCCTGTTCGGTGTGCGGCACGAGGCGCGTCGCCAGGTATTCGGCCAGGCGCCGGGCGGTCGGGTGGTCGAAGACGACGGTGGCGGGCAGTCGTAGCCCGGTCGCGGTGCCGAGCCGGTTGCGTACGTCCACAGCCGTCAACGAGTCGAAGCCGAGTTCGCGGAACGCGCGGTCCGGTTCGACCTGTCCGGGTGTGTCGTGGCGGAGGACTTTCGCGGCTTCGACGCGTACCAGATCAAGCAAGGTTTCTTTTTGAGCGGCGCGGGAGAGGCCTGCGAGTTTCCGGGCCAGTGGTGATCCGGTCGCGCCGGTGGCGGCTTTGGCATCGTCATCATCGGCGAGGGCTTGCACCTCGGGCAGGTCGGCGATGAGGGGCCGGGCGCGGTGCACGGTGTACGAGGGCGCGAAGGTGGCCCAGTCGATGTCTGCGACGGTTATGGTTGCCACGTCCTCGGCGAGCGCGGTGGCCAGCGCCGTGAGCGCGCCGTCCGCCGGCATCGGCCGCAGGCCGCGCCGCCGCAGCTGGTCGGCCGCGTCGCCGCCGGCCATGCCGTCGCCGGCCCACGGGCCCCAGGACACCGCGGTCGCGGGCCGGCCGGATGCCCGGCGGTGCAGCGCGAGCGCGTCCAGGTAGGCGTTCGCCGCCGCGTAGGCCGCCTGTCCGCCGCTGCCCCAGATGCCGGCGCCGGAGGAGAAGAGCAGGAACAGGCCGAGGTCGGCATCGGCGGTCAGCTCGTCGAGGTGGCGCGCGGCATCCGCCTTGGACCGCAGCACCGCGGCGACCGTCTCCGGGGTGAGGTCGGCGACGAGGCCGGGTTCGAGCGTGCCGGCGGCGTGCACGACACCGGAGAGTGGACGGTCGGCAGGGATGGTTTCCAGTACGGCCACCAGCGCGGCCCGGTCCGCGACGTCGCAGGTGGCAACTGTGACGTCGGTGCCACCCGCTCGAAGTTCGGCAGTGAGTTCCTCGACTCCGGGGGCGGTCGGCCCGCTACGGCTGAGCAGCAGCAGATGGTCGGCGCCCTGCTCGGCGAGCCACCGGGCAAGCCGTCCGCCGAGCGCGCCGGTGCCGCCGGTGATGAGGATGGTGCCGGCGGGCGGACGCCACGGGCCGTTCGTGACGCCGGCCGGCAGGTGCCGCATGCGTGGGGCGAAGAGGCCGGACGACCGTACGGCGATCTGGTCCTCCCCCGAGGTGCCGCCGACTGCCGTCAGCACCCGGTCGGCGACCCGGTCGTCGATCTCCGGCGGCAGGTCGAGGAGGCCGCCCCAACGGTCGGGGTGTTCCAGGGCGACGACCCGGCCCAGGCCCCACAGTCGCGCCTGGGCGGGTTCGCGCAGCGGATCGGACCGGCCGATGCTGACGGCGCCCGAGGTGAGGCACCACAGCGGTGCGGCGACCCCGTCGAGGGCCTGGACGAGCTCGACGGTGTCGGGCAGGCCCGTGGCGTCGTCGAGCCCGAGCAGCGACACGATGCGGTCCGGGACGCCGGTCTCGGCGAGCGCCGCGGCGACCGCCTCCGCCACCGGCGTGTCCCAGTCGACGGCGGTCTCGACGACTGTTGCACCGTGCCGGGCGGCCGCGGTGGTGAGCGCGGCCGTCAGGCCGGCACGGGTCACCTCCGCCGTGAGTGCCACCGGGAGGCCTGCGGCGAGGCCGGGCCGGGTGACGACGAGCCACGTGCCGGGCACGGGCGTGGCCGGGTCGCCGGTGAGTGGCTGCCAGGCCAGCCGGTAGCGCCAGCCGTCGATCCGGTTCCGCCGTTGCCGATTGCGGCGCCAGTCGGCGAGCACGGGCAGCGCCGGCGCCAGCAGCGGCTCCGCGTCGCCTCCGGCGTCGAGCGCGGCGGTCAGGCCGGCGAGGTCGCCTTCACTGACCGCGGCCCAGAACTTCGCCTCGGCGGGGTCGGCGGACGCGGCCTTCGTCTCCGGTTCCGGCACCCAGTAGCGCTGGCGTTGGAAGGGGTAGGTGGGCAGGTCAGCGGGAGCGACGCCGGCGAACTGGGTGGCCCAGTCGATCGCGACGCCCTGCACCCACGCCTCCGCCGCCGAGAGCAGAACCCGATCCCAACCGCCTTCGGTACGGCGCAACGTCCCGACCACCACCGGGGCGTCAATGTTGTACGTCAACACGGGGTGGGCGCTGGACTCGATGAACACGTCGAACCCGTCACCGGTCAACGCCTGAACCGCGTCGGCGAACCGCACCGTCGAGCGGAGGTTCGCGAACCAGTACTCGGCGTCGAGCTGCACGCTCTCGTCGAGCAACCCGCCGGTGAGGGTGGAGTACATCGGGAGCGCACCCGGCGGTGACGTGATCCCGGCCAGGGCGGTGAGGAGTTCCTCGCGGATGACGTCGACCTGGGCGGTGTGCGACGCGTAGTCCACCGGCACCAACCGAGCCCGCACCCCCCGCTGCTCACACCCGGCAACCAACGCCTGCACCTCGGCAGGATCACCACCAACAACCACCTGCGACGGACCGTTGACCGCAGCCACACTCAGCCCATCGGTCAACAACACCTCCACCTCATCCGCGGGCAGGCCGACCGACGCCATCGCCCCCGCACCGGCCAACCGCTGACCAACGATCCGGGACCGTTGCACCACCACCCGCAACGCGTCTTCCAACGACAGCCGACCCGCGACGTACGCGGCGGCGATCTCACCCTGCGAATGCCCCACCACCGCCGCCACCGGCAGGCCCAGGGACTGCCACACCCGCGCCAACCCGGCCATCACCACGAACGAGACCGGCTGCACCACATCCACCCGGTCCAAATCACCACCACGCAACACCGAAGTCAGCGAGAAATCCACCAGCGGCTCACACTCCGCCACCCAGGCGGCGAACACCGGCGACTCATCAAGCAACTGGCCGCCCATGCCGACCCACTGCGCCCCTTGACCGGGGAACACCAACACCACACGATCCCGCGACGCCACAGCGGTGCCCTCGATCAGCTCGTCACCGACCCGCACCGCCCGATCCTCGAACACCGACCGCCGCACCAACGCAGCACCGGTAGCGGCCGAGTCATCCGTAACCCGCTCCCGCAACGCCGACAAAGCCGCCTGGCCACGGGCGGAGAACACCAACGGCACGGCGGGCAACTCCCGCGACACCACATCCGCGGCCTCAGGCGCCGGAGCCTGCTCCACGATCACGTGCGCATTCGTCCCCGAGATACCGAACGACGACACGGCCGCCCTGCGCGGCCGATCCACTTCTGGCCACTCCCGCGCCTCGGTGAGCAGCGAGACCGCGCCCGCCGACCAGTCGACATGCGGTGTCGGCTCGTCCACGTGCAGCGTTGCGGGCAGTTCCCCTCGCTGCAGCGCTACCACCATCTTGATGACGCCCGCGACACCGGCCGCCGCCTGGGTGTGACCGATGTTCGACTTGATCGACCCCAGCAGCAGCGGTTCGCCGGCCCCCCGTCCCTGCCCGTACGTCGCCAGCAGCGCCTGCGCCTCGATCGGGTCACCCAGCGTGGTACCGGTGCCGTGCGCCTCCACGACGTCCACGTCCGCCGTCGACAGCCGTGCGTTCGCCAGCGCCTGCCGGATCACCCGCCGCTGCGAGGGCCCGTTCGGCGCGCTGATCCCGTTGCTCGCGCCGTCCTGGTTGACCGCGCTGCCCCGGATCACCCCGAGGATCGGGTGTCCGTTGCGCTCGGCGTCCGAGAGCCGTTCCAGCAGCAGCATGCCGACGCCCTCACCCCACGCCGTACCGTCGGCAGCCGCCGCGAACGCCTTCACCCGCCCGTCCGGGGCCAGCCCTCGTTGCCGGCTGAACTCGACGAACAGTGTGGGCGTCGACATGATGGTGACCCCGCCGGCCAGGGCGAGGCGGCAGTCGCCGGAGCGCAGCGCCTGCCCGGCCATGTGGAGGGCGACCAGAGAGGACGAGCATGCGGTGTCGACCGACACGGCGGGGCCTTCGAACCCGAACGTGTAGGCGAGCCGACCGGACGCCACGCTCGCCGCATTGCCCGTGATCAGGTAGCCGCCGTTGCCGCCGGAGGTCTGCACCAGCGCTGTGTAGTCCTGGCCGCTGCTGCCGACGAAGACGCCGGTGCGGCTGCCGCGCAGCGTCGTGGGATCGATGCCGGCGCGCTCGATCGTCTCCCAGGACACCTCCAGCAGCAGGCGCTGCTGCGGGTCCATGGCGACCGCCTCGCGCGGGCTGATACCGAAGAACCCGGCGTCGAAGTCCGCGACGTCCAGCAGGAATCCGCCGTGCCGCGAGTAGGAGGTGCCCTGCCGGTCCGGATCCGGGTCGTACAGCGCGTCGAGATCCCAGCCGCGATCGACAGGGAACTCGGTCATCGCGTCCCGGCCCTCGGCGGCCGTACGCCAAAGGTCCTCGGGCGAGCGCACGCCGCCCGGGTAGCGGCAACCCATGCCCACCACCACGATCGGTTCCTGCTCCCGCGCCTCGAACTCCTCAAGCTTGCGCCGGGTGTCGTGCAGGTCGGCAGTGACGCGGCGGAGAAAATAGCGGAGCTTGTCCTCGTCGGCCACGGCCGTCTCCTTGTCCGGGCGGTTCGGTACGGGCTGCGCGGTCACGAGATCCCCAGTTCCTTGCCGATGAAGTCGAACACCTCGTCGTCGGTGGCGGCGTCCAGGTCGTCGGCCACCGAAACCCGCTCTTCCGGTACGGCGGTGGCCGTCCAGCGCTTGGAGAGGTTCTGTAGTCGGACCGCGACCTCCGCGTGCAGCTCGGCGTCCTCGTCCACGCCCAGCAGCAGGGCTTCCAAGCGGTCGAGTTCGGCGAGCACCGAGGGCGCGCCGGTGCCGGCCAGCTCGCCGAGCAGGAATTCGCCGACCGCGGCCGGGGACGGATGGTCGAACGCGAGCGTGGCCGGCAGCCGCAGTCCGGTGGCGGTGGCCAGCCGGTTGCGCAGCTCGACCGCGGCGAGCGAGTCGAAGCCGAGCTCTTTGAACGCGGCCGTGGCCGGGACGTCGGCGGTGCCGGCATGGCCGAGGACGGTGGCGGTGTGCGCGCGTACCAGGTCCAGCAGGTAGCGGTCCCGTTCGCCGGGCGGCAGGGCGGCCAGGCGTACGGTGAGATCGGTGCCACCGCCCTCGACGGCGGCTGCCGCGGTCCGCCGGGGTGTGGCGCCCACCAGGTCGCGCAGCAGGGCCGGAACGGCGGCCGGTTCGGCGCCGCGCAGCGGTGTGAGGTCGATGCCACCGGCCACCGGTGCGGCCGCGGGCCGTGCCAGCGCTTCGTCGAACAGCGCGAGACCTTCGTCGGCGGAGAGCGTGCGCATGCCGGAGCGGGCGATCCGACGCCGGTCCGCGTCGCTCAGGTGTCCGGTCATGGCGCTGCGCTGTGCCCAGAAGCCCCAGGCGATGGAGAGCGCGGGCAGACCGTCGCCGCGTCGCTGCCGGGCGAGCGCGTCGAGATAGGCGTTGGCGGCCGCGTAGTTGCTCTGGCCGGGACTGCCGAACACGCCGGCCACCGAGGAGAACAGCACAAACGCTGCGAGGTCGGAGGTGGCCGTGAGCTCGTGCAGGTGCCGGGCGGCGTCGGTCTTGGGCCGGAACACCGTGTCGAGGCGCTCCGGGCTCTGCCGTTCGACCAGTGCGTCGTCCACCACGCCGGCGGCGTGGACGACCGCGGTCAGGGGATGTTCGGCGGGCACGTCGGCGAGGAGCTTCTCGACGGACGTACGGTCGCCGAGGTCGCACGCCGCGAGGGTGACCGCCGCGCCCAGCCCGCGCAGGTCCTCTGCCAGCGCGGTCGCGCCCTCGGCGCGGTCGCCGGATCGGCTGACCAGCAGCAGGTTGCGGGCGCCGTGCCGGTCCACCAGGTGCCGCGCGAGCAGACCGCCCAGCGCGCCGGTGCCGCCGCTGATGAGAACCGTGCCATCGGGGTCGAGCGGGGCCGGCACGGTCAGCACCACCTTGCCGACGTGCCGGGCCTGGCTGACGAAGCGCAGCGCGTCACCGGCGGCGCGTACGTCCCAGACACCGATCGGCGGCAACGTCAACACGCCACGGGCGAACAAGTCGAGGACCTCGCGCAGGATTTCCCGGATCCGGTCCGGCCCCGCCTCGATCGCGTCGAACGCTCGATAGTGGACCCCGGCGTGGTCGTCCGAGACGCGGTCGGCGGCCCGGATGTCGGTCTTGCCCATCTCCAGGAACCGGCCGCCGCGCGGCAGCAACCTCAGCGACGCGTCGACGAAGTCGCCGGCCAGCGAGTTCAGGACCACGTCCACGCCACGCCCGTCGGTCGCGGCCGAGAACTCCGCCTCGAAGTCCGTCGTACGCGACGACGCCAGGTGCGCGTCGTCGAACCCGTTACGCCGCAAAACCTCCCACTTCCCCTGGCTGGCCGTACCGAAGACCTCGGCGCCGAAATGACGAGCCAGCTGGGTGGCGGCCATGCCGACACCACCGGCCGCGGAGTGCACCAGAACCCGTTCACCGGACCGCAGACCGCCCAGGTCGACAAGTGCGTAGTAGGCGGTGGTGTAGACCACCGGGACCGCCGCGGCCTGCGCGAACGACCAGCCGTCCGGGACTCGGGCGAGCATCCGGTGATCCGCGACAGTCATCGGGCCGAAGGAGCCCGGCAGCAGACCCATCACTCGGTCGCCGGGCGCGAAGTCGGTGACCGCCGCGCCCGTCTCCACGACCACACCGGCGCCCTCGCTGCCCAGCAGCGCCTGATCCGGATACATGCCGAGGGCGATCATCGCGTCCCGGAAGTTGATGCCGGCCGCCCTGATCGCGATCCTGACCTCGCTGGGCGCGAGCGGCGCTCGCGCCTGTGCGTGCTCGAGCACGGCGAGACCCTCGAGCGTGCCGTCGCCGGCCTCCAGCCGCCACGACGGATCCGGCGGCAGCACCGGCGGTACCGGCAACGATGCCAGCCGGGGAGCGAGGAGTCGGCCGTCGCGGTACGCCAGTTCCGGCTCCTGCAGACGTACGGCGGCCGCCAGTTCGGCCGGACCAGCGTCTACGCCGTCGAGCAGCAGCAAGCGGCCCGGGTGCTCGGCCTGCACAGCCCGAATCAGCCCACCCGCCGCGGCCTGCGCTGGATCGCGAAGCCGCTCGCCCGGCTCCGTCACCACGCCGCCGTCGGTGAGCAGCATCAGCCGCGTGTCCGCCAGCTCCGGCGCTGCCAGGAAATCCTGAACCAGCGTCAACGTCCCGGTGGTGGTCTCACGGACCGTCCCGCCGGGCACACGAGCGATCAGCACGGTCGGCGGGTCCGCGGCGGCCAGCACGCCGGCCACGCCGGTAAAGGATGCCAAGCCCGGTAGCCCGGTCCCGTCCAGCTGGGCGAAACCCTCCACATCGACGTCCGCCGGCATCGACACAGCGCCCCAGCGGACTTCGAGAAGCCCGTCGGTGCTGGGCGTCGGCGTCACCCGCTCCAGATCGACGGCGCGCAACCCCAGCTGCCCAATGGTGGCCACCGGCGCGCCCGCCGCGTCACTCAGATCGACGCGCACCTCGCGTTCTCCGGTGCGGGTGAGGTGGACCCGGAGGTGTGTGGCGTTAGAGGCGTGTAGGCGGACGTCGGTGAAGGCGAAGGGCAGCAGGGTTTCGGTGGTCTGGTGGGTCAGGGACATGGCGTGCAGGGCGGCGTCCAGGAGTGCGGGGTGGATGCCGTAGCCGGTGGTGTCGGTGCCCTCGGGCAGCGCGACGTCGGCGTAGACGTGATCGCCGTCGGTCCAGGCGGTCTGGAGTCCGTGGAAGGTGGGTCCGTAGTCGTAACCGGCTGCGGTGAGAGCCGGATACAGGTCACTGATGTCCGCGGGTTCGGCGCCCGGTGGCGGCCAAGCGGTGAGGCCCGGGTGGGTTTCTGGTCGACTGTCGGTGGTGAGGACGTCGGTGGTGAGGATGCCGGTGGCGTGTAGGCCGGTGGGAGAGGTGATGGTCAGGTCGTGGTGGCCGTCGGTGCCGGTCGGGGTGATCTGGACCTGGACGTCGGAGGGGATGGTCAGCGGGGCGTGCAGGGTGAGTTCCCCGACGGTGGTGGCGCCGATCTGGTCACCGGCGTGGATAGCCAGATCAACGAACCCGGTACCCGGCAGGATCGGGGTGCCGGCGATGACGTGCTCGCCCAACCACGCTGTTCTCGCCGCCGTCAACCGCCCGGTCAGGACCAGATGCTCGCCGACGGTGACGGCGGCGGACAACAACGGATGAGTGACCGGCCGCAACCCGAACGCCGACGCGTCCCCAACGGCCGGACTAGGAGCCAACCAGAACCGTTCCCGTTGGAACGGGTACGTCGGCGCCACCGGAATCGACTCCACATCCGGTGCCGGAACGATCGCGTCCCACGCGATCGGGGTCCCGGTCACGAACAACCGGGCAACCGCGGTGAGAAGAGTGACCACCTCATCGCGCTCGTGCTGGTCGGCGGCTGCCGTCTGAGCACCGACCGCCGCCTGGGCGGTGACCTCGGTGGCGTCGCGCTGGTTGGCGACCGCCGTGTGGGCGGTGTTTCCGGTGGCGTCGCGCTGGTCAGTGGTGGTGGGCCGGGGGCGGCGACCGGTGGCGGCGATCACCACCGGATCAGCAGTCAAACAACCCGGTAGCAGCGCGGCTAACACCGCGTCCGGGCCAACCTCCAACCACCGATCCACACCCGCACGCTCACCCGCCCGCACCGCATCCAGAAAATG
>NZ_JBICSY010000021.1:0-6382 GCF_043197345.1 Micromonospora sp. NPDC049175
GGTTTGCGGTTCAAGGAGAACCCGAAGTGGTGGGATCTGAAGGGTCAGTTCACCAACTTCGTGCGGGACAATCAGGAGTTGTTGGCGCAGCTGTCGGGTGCGCTGAAGATCGTGTCGCTGGTCGCGGGTCTGCTCGCCTTCATCCCCATCCTCGCGCCGATCATGGGTCCGATCGCGATCGCCGCGGGTGCGGCGGCCCTGTTGATCGACGCCTCGATCTACGCGGCGACGGGTAAGGGCAGTCTCACCAGTTTGTTGATCGATACGGTGCTCACGGTCGTGCCCATCGGTCGGCTCGCGATGCTCGGCAGACCGGTCCTGGCTCTGGCCAAGAAAGGACTGCCGACGCTCGCCAAGGGTCTGACCAAGGCGCGGGCGGCGTTGCCGAGCATGCCTCGTCCGAGCATTCCGATGGGCTTGCGTAAGTGCGCGGCTGACCCGATCGACGTGGCCAGCGGCGAGGTCGTGCTGGCCCAGACCGACGTCGAGCTGCCCGGCCTGCTCGCGCTCGTCCTGAGGCGGAGTCATCTGTCGTCGTACCGGATCGGTCGGTGTTTTGGGCCGTCCTGGGCGTCGACGCTTGATCAGCGGGTCGAGGTCGACGACGAGGGGGTCTGCTTCGTCACCGAAGACGGCATGGTCCTCACCTACCCGACTCCCGCCGGTGTCGGGGCGCAGAGCATGCCGGCGGCCGGACCCCGCTGGCCGCTCACCCCGACCGCGGACGGCTACCGCGTCGACCAGCCGGAGATCGGCCGAGCGCTGCATTTCCACGCGGTGCCGGACGTCCAGGCGGTGCCGGACCACCCAGAGTCGGAAGGCGAGGGCGAGGATCGTCCCGTTCGGGTGTTGCCGCTGGTTGCCGTCAGCGACCGCAACGGTCATCGGATCGACCTGGACTGGCGCGACGGTGCGGTCACCGACGTTCGACACAGTGGTGGGTATCGGATCGCCGTGGACACCCTGCACGGTCAGGTCGCGGCGCTGAGCCTGCTCGACGCGGGGCCTTCCGGTGAGGCCCGGACTCTGGTGCGGTTCGGCTACGACGAGGCCGGTCATCTCGCCGAGGTCATCAACGCATCGGGCATCCCGCTGCGGTTCGGCTACGACGACGACGGTCGGTTGACCCACTGGCAGGACCGCAACGGGCAGGAGTACCACTACACCTACGACGAGCAGGGACGCTGCGTGGCCGCGACCGGCTCGGGTGGTTTCCTCTCCGCGCGGCTGCAGTACGACCCGGTTGGTCGGCAGACCGCTGTGAGCGACTCACTGGGTCACACGACCATCTACGAGCTGACCGATCGCGGCCAGACCCGACGGATCAGCGACCCGCTGGGCAACGTCACGGCCTTCACCTGGGATCGGTTCGATCGGAAGCTGACCGAGACCGATGCCCTGGAGCGGACGACTCGTTATTCCTACGATGACGATGGCAACCTGGTCGAGGTCACCCGCCCGGACGGCGCGCGGGCGACCGCCATCTACGACGAACTGCGTCAGCCGGTGGTCATCACAGGTGTCGACGGTGCGGTCTCGCGACGTGAGTACGACGAGCGCGGCAACCTGACCATGGTCACCGACCCGAGCGGCGCTTCCACCCTCTACCACCACGACGAGGCGGGCCACCTCGCCGAGGTGACCGATGCGCTCGGCAACACCCTGGCAGTGACCACCGATCCGACCGGGCTGATCAGCCAGCTCAGCGAACCCAACGGCGCGGTGACCACCTATCGCCGTGACTTGGCGGGCCAGATTACCCAGGTGATCGACCCGGTCGGTGGCGTCACCCACCTCGGCTGGACCGTCGAGGGGCAGCTCGCCTGGCGGCGGAGCCCGGACGGGGCGAGCGAGGAGTGGACGTACGACCCGGAAGGCAACCTGGTCACCTACACCGACCAGACCGGGGCGACCACCGAGTTCGAGATCGGCCACTTCGACCTGCCGGTCGCGCGTATCGGGCCGGACGGCGGCCGGTTGACCTTCGACTACGACACCGAGTTGCGCCTGACCACGGTCACGAACCCGCAGGGGCTCACCTGGAGCTACGACTACGACCCGGCCGGGCGCCTGGTGGCCGAGACCGACTTCAACGGCCGCGTACAGACGTACTCCTACGATGCCGCCGGCCAACTCGTCACCCGGAGCAGCGGTGCCGGGCGAAGCATCGAGTTGATCCGCGATCCGCTGGGCAACATCGTCGAGAAGCGCACCGCCGAGGGCATCACCACCTTCGAGTACGACCCGGTCGGCCGGTTGCTGCACGCCACCTCACCCGAGGTTGATCTTCGCTTTGAGCGGGATCCGCTGGGTCGGGTGCTCGCCGAGATCCGAAACGGCCAAGAGGTCAGGTCGTCCTACGATGCACTCGGCCGCCGGACGCTCCGGCGTACCCCATCAGGGGTCGAGAGTGCCTGGGAGTACGACGCCGGCCACCAGCCCGCGGCTCTGCGCACCGGCGGCGCGACGGTCAGCTTCACCCACGATGCCGCCGGCCGGGAGACCCGCAGGGCAGTCGGCGGTCTTGCCCTGACCCAGAGTTGGGACGCCAACCACAGGCTGCTCTCCCAAATCCTCGTCACCAGCCCGGAGAGTCCGACGGGCGTGCCAGAGCTCCTCGCGCACCGGGCCTACCGGTACCGTGCCGACGGCTACCTGACCGACATCGCCGACCAGCTCACCGGCGAGCGCCGGCTGGAGGTGGACCGGTCCGGCCGGATCACCGCCGTCCAGGCCGCCGACTGGACCGAGCGGTACGCCTACGACGAGGCCGGAAACGTCGCCGATGCCGAGTGGCCCGGCGCCGCCGGCGGACGTGGCAGCGCCGGAGGCGAGCGGGAGTACGCCGGCACCCTGATTCGTCGGGCCGGGGACGTGCGGTACGAGCATGACGACGCTGGCCGCGTGACGCTGCGGCAGGTCAAGCAGCGTTCCACCAAGCCCTTGACCTGGCGCTACACCTGGGACAGCGAAGACCGGCTGACCGGAGTGACGACGCCGGATGGCACCCGCTGGCGCTACCGGTACGACGCGCTCGGTCGCCGGGTCGCCAAGCAACGCCTCGACTCCGACGGCGGCGTGGTCGAGGAGGTCGACTTCGCCTGGGACGGCCCGCGTCTGATCGAGCAGACCCACCGCGGCGCGGGCGAGGAACGGACCAGCACCTGGGAGTACGCCCCGGGCACGTTCACGCCCATCACCCAGACCGACGCGCACGCCGACCAGGACGAGGTCGACCGCCGCTTCTATGCGATCGTGACCGACCTGGTTGGCACGCCCATGGAGTTGGTCAGCCCGGATGGCGACGTCGCCTGGCAGCAGCGGACCACTATCTGGGGCATCCCGACCCACGTCAGCGCCACCGGCGTCGACTGCCCGTTGCGGTTCCCCGGGCAGATCCATGACCCGGAAACCGGTGCTTCGTACAACCACCACCGCTACTACGACCCCGAGGCGGCTCAATACCTCTCGACCGACAAACTGGGGATCAGCGGAGGCCTCAACCCGCAGAGTTATGTCTCCAACCCGGTGCAGTGGACCGATCCCTTGGGTCTTGCGCCCTGCCCCGTCTACAGCAATGTCGTCAATGGTAGGGCGGGCCCTGCCTATGCACAGGTTTCTCCCCAGACGCTGATTGATGCGGCGGCCGGCAGGATCGGCAGCGAAGCGCCACGAAGGTTGCGCCCGGCAGGCTTCCTTGGAGGTGCGGGCGGTCATTCTCGCGGCCACTTGATCGGTAGGCGGTTTGGCGGAGACGGCACGGACATTCGAAACGTAGTCACACAGAGTGAGGCTCTGAACAATGGGCCGATTAATGAGGTGGAAAAGAGGATAGCCGAGCACGTAACCAGTAGCCAGAATAACGTTGTTATGAGCGTTACTCCGGTGTACGAAAATGGTGGGGTCGTGCCTAGTCATGTAATCATCGAAGCCGTCGACGATTTCGGGTGGTCGCTGTATGAAAAGGTGCGCAATATATAGGATATCTGGTGAGTAGGCTGCCGGACCTTCTCGCCCTGTGTCCTCCTCCGCCTGCCGTGGAGCCATCCCATCGTGCGACGGTGGATGAGGGCGTCGAGCTGCCCCTCAGCCACCGGCAGATGGTTGCGACCTATGGGGCGGGCTGTTTCGACGAGTTCTTGTGGATCTACGGCGAGGGTGTCGAGCGAGAAGCACTGAATATCGAGAAGGGCACCCAGGAGGCTCGATCATTCTTGAGTAACGGTCTTCCAGAGCCCCTTGAGGAGTACCTGTCGAGCCTTCGCATCGCTCCGGGTCAGCTCGTGCGGTGGGGTGGGACCGATAACGCCGATGTCCTGATGTGGATTCCGACGGGGCCGGTGGACGATTGGCCGACTCTCGTGTTGGAGGCCCGGCAGCTGAGATTTTCGATCGTTCACCTCGAAACCCCAAGTGTGGTCTTCGAGCTGCTGACGAAGTCCCTGCAAATCCCGTTCTTTCCTCCGGATTTTCCCAGTAGCAATCCCCGGTTCAGCCCCGACCCCTACGTGTGATCCAGGGTCGCTGCGCAGCCTGCCGGCAGTCGCTCGCCCCACCCCTGTCCGCGCTGTCGACCCCGCGCGGCCATCGGGTTCGCCAGCCGCGGTCGTTCGCGGCTGCCGTTGCCTCCGGTAGACGACCACCACCGGGCCGTACCGCCGCTGGGCGCGGGAGCGTCGATCGACGTCCTGTTCGCCGACCGTCCCCGATCGTGCGAGTGGTCGTCTCCACCTCGCCTGCCGATAAGCCCAGTCACCGCGCACCTCGCCCCGGTGCAGGCAGGCTGCGGCCCAGATTCTGCGAGATATGCGACTGGTTCAGTGCTCGCAGGTTGTTGCGCTTCTATGTTCGAATGACTGAGGGTCGCGTCAGGGGAGGGCTCTCACTTCACAGGAAGCTGGTGGCGGTGGCTGATATCTTCGAGCAGGTAACGGGCCATATGACTGGCTTGATCCATGAATCAGTTAGCCGTGCAGAAGTGGCCGATTGGGCCATTGAGCGTGTCAAGGACGAATCGGCCGGCTATTCATCCCACGCGGCCCTTTGGGTGACGCTGGACCGGTTGGCTGGCGCTGACCTTCAGCAGGGTCCGGGGGGTTTATCTGCATGGTCAGGAAGACTTTCGGTCGTGGCTTGCTGATCTTGACTGGTAGTTGACGCGCGTTCCGTTGACCATAGCTCGATATGCCGAAATTCGTCCTACCCACGTCGTGGAGCACTTGAGATTGAGCCCCGAGACAAGCCGTCAGCCGGCGCGAAATAGCGGGATCGGTTCACCCCGGTTGGCCGGGTGGGAATAGGTCATATTAGAAAAGTTGGTAACTGATGGCCCCTCAAATGGGCAGCGAGATCGACCACGTGATGGCACGGCTCGGTGAGCGAGGCTTCGCCGTCAACATCGAGACCGAGGATGAGCTGCGTGTGTACCGTGTCTCGGGGAAGGGCTTTCGCCTGCGAGTGGGCATAGGTCCGAAGGGGATTTTGCTCGAATTCGTCGTCAATCGGGACGGGGAGTCGCCCGAGCTCCGATATGGCATCGATACGGACCTGTACGACGTATCCGATCCTGATCAGCAATGTTTCGCGGACGAGATCCAGCGCGACATGGCCTTCTTCCTGGATGCCCTGGGGGACGGGAGTCTCAAGGTGAGTCGTGGGCGAAACAAAACGGTGATCGCCTTTCCGTGCGCGGATAAATATGTGCGAGTGGAGCGTGGGCGCGTGTTTACCCGCCGGCGGGAGTATGAACGTGCATCGGGCGCGGAAGCCGGCGGCGATTTTCAGCCCTTCAGCCAGTGATTGGTGCTGCGGCGCAGATTGTGCGAAACATGCGACTGTTCCATAGCGACCGTTTCAGGGGCGAAACGGTGGGCTCTTGCTACGGGAGATAATGGCAGGGTGGGCGCCTCGGTTCGATCCGCGTGGTGTGCCAGGTGCTGCCGCCGTGTCGAGTTGGCCGAGCACGGCGTCCTGCGCGGCGCGTTCGACGGCGTGGGTGCCGAAGCCGCCGAGGCTTACCCAATTCACGCGAGTTGGCCCCCGGCCTCGAACGTAGCGGGTGGTGCGGAACTACCACGCGTGCTCGGCAGGCTCCGGCCGGATCCGTTCCTCCCGGTGTCGACCGATCTCCTGGCGGCCCGCCTCAGATGACGCCAAATGCGACTGAGGTGATGGTCAAAGTTCGTTGCGCGCCTATGTTCGAATGACGGCAGGGCGACTTTACGGGAGTTCGTTCTGGTCTGTGGTGCCGAGCGGGTGGTGGTCCCGTGTCGGGTGCCGCGAGGGATACGAGCTTGTTGGCGTGGACACGGGGGAGGTCCGGGCGCGATGGCTGAGTTTCCGGCGCATCTGTTCAAGATGGATGGTGATCCGTCGGCGGTTC
>NZ_JBICSY010000022.1:0-1603 GCF_043197345.1 Micromonospora sp. NPDC049175
GATTGTCCGGCGGCGTCCTACTCTCCCACACCCTCACGAGTGCAGTACCATCGGCGCTGGAGGGCTTAGCTTCCGGGTTCGGAATGTAACCGGGCGTTTCCCCTCCGCCATGACCGCCGTAACTCTATGAACATATCAAACAACACCGGACACACATCACGGGTGTTCGCTCGTTCAGAGTTGCACAGTGGACGCGTAGCAGCTTAGTAGTCAAGTCCTCGGCCTATTAGTACCGGTCAACTGAACCCGTTACCGGGCTTACATTTCCGGCCTATCAACCCAGTCGTCTAGCTGGGGGCCTTACCCCCACAAAGTGGGGTGGGATACCTCATCTTGAAGCAGGCTTCCCGCTTAGATGCTTTCAGCGGTTATCCCTTCCGAACGTAGCTAACCAGCCGTGCCCTTGGCAGGACAACTGGCACACCAGAGGTTCGTCCGTCCCGGTCCTCTCGTACTAGGGACAGCCCTTCTCAAGTATCCTACGCGCACGGCGGATAGGGACCGAACTGTCTCACGACGTTCTAAACCCAGCTCGCGTACCGCTTTAATGGGCGAACAGCCCAACCCTTGGGACCTGCTACAGCCCCAGGATGCGACGAGCCGACATCGAGGTGCCAAACCATCCCGTCGATATGGACTCTTGGGGAAGATCAGCCTGTTATCCCCGGGGTACCTTTTATCCGTTGAGCGACACCGCTTCCACTCGCAAGTGCCGGATCACTAGTCCCGACTTTCGTCCCTGCTCGACCTGTCAGTCTCACAGTCAAGCTCCCTTGTGTACTTGCACTCAACACCTGATTGCCAACCAGGCTGAGGGAACCTTTGGGCGCCTCCGTTACCTTTTAGGAGGCAACCGCCCCAGTTAAACTACCCACCAGACACTGTCCCTGAACCGGATAACGGTCCGAAGTTAGATACCCAAATCAACCAGAGTGGTATTTCAAGATTGCCTCCACCCATACTGGCGTATGGACTTCACCGGCTCCCACCTATCCTACACAAGCTAATTCGAGTACCAATGTCAAGCTATAGTAAAGGTCCCGGGGTCTTTCCGTCCTGCCGCGCGTAACGAGCATCTTTACTCGTACTGCAATTTCGCCGGGCCTGTGGTTGAGACAGTGGGGAAGTCGTTACGCCA
Organism: Micromonospora sp. NPDC049175; assembly: GCF_043197345.1. Taxonomy (NCBI): domain Bacteria; kingdom Bacillati; phylum Actinomycetota; class Actinomycetes; order Micromonosporales; family Micromonosporaceae; genus Micromonospora; species Micromonospora sp. NPDC049175. The sequence goes on from NZ_JBICSY010000022.1 coordinate 1,139, forward strand.
TTCGTGCAGGTCGGAACTTACCCGACAAGGAATTTCGCTACCTTAGGATGGTTATAGTTACCACCGCCGTTTACTGGCGCTTAAGTTCTCCGCTTCGCCCCCGAAAGAGCTAACAGGTCCCCTTAACGTTCCAGCACCGGGCAGGCGTCAGTCCATATACATCGAATTACTTCTTCGCATGGACCTGTGTTTTTAGTAAACAGTCGCTTCCCCCTGCTCTCTGCGGCCATACAACGCTCCACCCGCGCGGGGCTTCACGTCTCCGGCCCCCCTTCTCCCTAAGTTACGGGGGCAATTTGCCGAGTTCCTTAACCACAGTTCGCCCGATCGCCTCGGTATTCTCTACCTGACCACCTGTGTCGGTTTGGGGTACGGGCCGCTAAGAACTCGCTAGAGGCTTTTCTCGGCAGCATAGGATCACTGACTTCACCTGAATCGGCTCGGCATCACGTCTCAGCCTATATG
>NZ_JBICSY010000022.1:1700-4200 GCF_043197345.1 Micromonospora sp. NPDC049175
TCAGGGACGCTCTTTCGCGGGTACGGGAATATCAACCCGTTGTCCATCGACTACGCCTCTCGGCCTCGCCTTAGGTCCCGACTCACCCAGGGCGGATTAGCCTGGCCCTGGAACCCTTGGTCATCCGGCGGAAGGGTTTCTCACCCTTCTTTCGCTACTCATGCCTGCATTCTCACTCGTGCCGCGTCCACAACTGGGTCACCCCGCTGCTTCACTCGCGGCACGACGCTCCCCTACCCATCCACACACCTGCACAAGGAATCAAGTCCAAGCGAGGATAAAATGTGAATGCCACAGCTTCGGCGGTGTGCTTGAGCCCCGCTACATTGTCGGCGCGGAACCACTTGACCAGTGAGCTATTACGCACTCTTTAAAGGGTGGCTGCTTCTAAGCCAACCTCCTGGTTGTCTATGCGACCCCACATCCTTTTCCACTTAGCACACGCTTAGGGGCCTTAGCTGGTGATCTGGGCTGTTTCCCTCTCGACTACGAAGCTTATCCCCCGCAGTCTCACTGCCGCGCTCTCACTTACCGGCATTCGGAGTTTGGCTGATTTCGGTAAGCTTGTGGGCCCCCTAGACCATCCAGTGCTCTACCTCCGGCAAGAAACACGCGACGCTGCACCTAAATGCATTTCGGGGAGAACCAGCTATCACGGAGTTTGATTGGCCTTTCACCCCTAACCACAGGTCATCCCCCAATTTTTCAACATTGGTGGGTTCGGCCCTCCACGCGGTCTTACCCGCGCTTCAGCCTGCCCATGGCTAGATCACTCCGCTTCGGGTCTAGGACACGCGACTGAATCGCCCTATTCAGACTCGCTTTCGCTACGGCTCCCCCACACGGGTTAACCTCGCCACATGCCACTAACTCGCAGGCTCATTCTTCAAAAGGCACGCCGTCACCCCGCAAGGCTCCGACGGATTGTAGGCGAACGGTTTCAGGTACTATTTCACTCCCCTCCCGGGGTACTTTTCACCATTCCCTCACGGTACTTGTCCGCTATCGGTCACCAGGAAGTATTTAGGCTTACCAGGTGGTCCTGGCAGATTCACGGCAGATTTCAGGGGTCCGCCGCTACTCGGGAACACCCACAGAAGGTCAGCAACTTTCACCTACCGGACTCTCACCGTCTACGGTCAGCCATTCCAGACTGTTCGACTAGCCACTAACTTTGTAACTTCTCGAACAAGTGTCAGCTTGTTCAGCAGGGTCCCACAACCCCGACCACGCAACCCCTGACAGGTATCACACGCAGCCGGTTTAGCCTCGATCCGCTTTCGCTCGCCACTACTCACGGAATCACTAAATTGTTTTCTCTTCCTGCGGGTACTGAGATGTTTCACTTCCCCGCGTTCCCTCCACACACCCTATGTGTTCAGGTGTGGGTGACACCACATGACTGGTGCCAGGTTTCCCCATTCGGACACCCTGGGATCACAGCTTGGTTGACAGCTCCCCCAGGCCTATCGCGGCCTCCCACGTCCTTCATCGGCTCCTGGTGCCAAGGCATTCACCGTTCGCCCTTGACAACTTGACCACAAAGATGCTCGCGTCCACTGTGCAATTCTCAACAAACGACCAACCCACAACCCGATCCGCCCCACACCAAACCCAACCAACGTTGGCGGTATGTGAGGCCAGGCCATGCCTGGCAGACTTCCAGCCCCACAAAGGGGGCTGGCCAAGTCTCTGAAACAACAACCAATGGTTGTTCCTTCAGGACCCAACAGGGTGCCTACATTCTTCCTCAGCCGCACCAGGGACTTCGTTCCCACCACCCGAAGGAGGCTGTACTAGAAGGAACCCGGCCGTTGCCGAGGGAAAACTTGCCAGTGTCTCCGCCATCTGAGCACCCCGACCCAACATTCGTGGGCCGCGGGCTCCTTGCACCCTTTCAGGTGAAGGTGCTCCTTAGAAAGGAGGTGATCCAGCCGCACCTTCCGGTACGGCTACCTTGTTACGACTTCGTCCCAATCGCCAGCCCCACCTTCGACGGCTCCCTCCACAAGGGTTGGGCCACCGGCTTCGGGTGTTGCCGACTTTCGTGACGTGACGGGCGGTGTGTACAAGGCCCGGGAACGTATTCACCGCAGCGTTGCTGATCTGCGATTACTAGCGACTCCGACTTCACGGGGTCGAGTTGCAGACCCCGATCCGAACTGAGACCGGCTTTTTGGGATTCGCTCCACCTCACGGTATCGCAGCCCATTGTACCGGCCATTGTAGCATGCGTGAAGCCCTGGACATAAGGGGCATGATGACTTGACGTCATCCCCACCTTCCTCCGAGTTGACCCCGGCAGTCTTCGATGAGTCCCCGCCATAACGCGCTGGCAACATCGAACGAGGGTTGCGCTCGTTGCGGGACTTAACCCAACATCTCACGACACGAGCTGACGACAGCCATGCACCACCTGTGACCGCCCCCGAAGGACCCCCCATCTCTGGAGGTTTTGCGGCCATGTCAAACCCAGGTAAGGTTCTTCGCGTTGCATCGA
>NZ_JBICSY010000023.1:0-3298 GCF_043197345.1 Micromonospora sp. NPDC049175
CCCCTCCGACGTCCAGGTCCAGATCACCCCGACCGGCACCGACGGCCACCACGACCTGACCATCACCTCTCCCACCGGCCTACACGCCACCGGCACCCTCACCACCGACAGCCGACCAGAAACAGACCCCGACCTCACCGCCTGGCCACCACCGGGAGCCGAGCCAGTCGATGTCGACGATCTCTACGATCGGCTGGCCGATGTCGGCTTCGCGTACGGCCCGCTCTTCCAAGGCCTGCAGGCCGCGTGGATCGGCGGTGACGACGTCTACGCCGACGTCGTCCTGCCCGATGGCACCGACACCACCGGCTACGGCATTCATCCCGCACTGCTGGACGCAGCGCTGCAGGGTTTGCTGTTCGGTGCTGCCGCGGACAACGGCCTTCCCCGGCTGCCGTTCGCCTTCGAGCAGGTTCGGCTGCATCGCACCGGAGTCGGGGCGCTGCGGATAAGTCTGCGGCGGCTCGGGGAGGACCGGGTTCGGGTGACGGCGGCTGACTCGGCGGGTGTGCCGGTTGCCTCGATCGGCTCGTTGACGATGCGGCCGTTCGACGCGGCGGTGGTGCCGCAGACCGGTCCGCGGTACGCCGTCGAGTGGGTACCCGCAGTGCCCGGTAGTGCGCCGGACGTCAGTGGTGACGTCGTCGTCGAGGTGCCGTCCGGTGAGCTGATCGACGTGGTCACCGGCGCGCTGACGGCGATCCAGGACTTCCTCACCGGTGGTGACCCGGGCCGGCTCGTGCTGGTGACCCGGGGCGCGGTGGCGGCCGTCGCCGGTGAGCCGGTTATCGATCCCATCCACGCGGCGGTCTGGGGACTGGCTCGTTCCGCGCAGTCCGAGCACCCCGGCCGGATCGTCATCGTGGACGGTGACCCGGACGCCGGTCGCGGCAGCGGTGAGCCGCAGGTCGCGGTACGCGGCGGCAAGGTTCTGGTGCCGCGGTTGAGGCAATTGCGCGACCCGGTGACCGCGCCTGTCTGGGATGGCACCGTGCTCATCACCGGCGGCACCGGCACCCTCGGCAAACTTGTGGCCCGGCATCTCGTGCAGCGGCATGGTGTGCGCAGCCTGATCCTGGCAAGCCGTAGCGGAACGGTGGCCGGACTGGACGACCTGGACGCCACGATCCGGGTCGTTGCCTGCGATGTTACCGATCGCGCCGCCGTCGACGCCCTGCTCGCCCAGGTGCCGGAGGAGCAGCCGCTGACTGCCGTGATCCACGCGGCAGGTGTGCTCGACGATGCCACTGTCGAACAGCTCACGCCGGAGCGGCTCACGGCGGTCCTACAAGCGAAGGCGACGGCCGCCCACCACCTGCACGAGGCCACCCGCGACCGCGAGCTGCGGGCGTTCGTGCTCTTCTCGTCGATCGCGGGCGTCCTCGGCAGCCCGGGCCAGGCCAACTACGCTGCCGCGAACGCCTACCTCGACGCGCTCGCCGAGGCCCGGCACGCGGATGGGCTGCCCGCCACGTCGATTGCCTGGGGAATGTGGGCGCAGCTCAGCGACATGACCCGCGAACTCGGCGACGGCGGCCGGAGGATGAGCACTGCGGGGCTGCGGCCACTGCGCACCGAGGCGGCCCTGGCGCTGCTGGACACCGCCGTCGGCGGCGACCGGCCCGCGATCACGGCCGCCGACCTCGACCTGGTCGCGTGGCGCGACGCGGAACCCGCTGCCGTACCAGTTCTGCTGCGCAACCTGCGCCCCACCGGCAGGCGGAGCCCGGCAGCGGAGAACGGTCCAAGCTGGACCGCCCGGATCGCCGCCCTGCCCGAGACGGAGCAGGATCGCCTTGTCCTGGACCTGGTGCGCTCCTCGGTGGCCCAGATCCTCGGCCACGCCTCGCCGGACGCCGTCGAACCCGGCCAGGGCTTCCTGGACATGGGCTTCGACTCACTGACCGCGCTGGAACTGCGCAACCTGCTCGGCGCACGCACCGGCACCCGGCTGCCCGCAACACTGATCTTCGACTTCCCGACACCGCAGGCGCTGGCTGGGCGGCTACGACCCGACCCGGAGGCGGCGCAGCTCGCCCTGGTCACCCCTGTCGTCGCCGAACTCGACAGGTTGACCGTCGCGCTGGCCGGGCAGAGCGCGAGCAGTCGGGCGCGAACCGAGCTCACCGGCCGGCTGCAGGCGTGCCTCGACCGGCTGGCCGGCGGCGGTGACGGCGCCGCCGAGGCGCGGCTCACCACGGACGAGGAGATGTTCGCGTTCATCGACAACTCCTTGAGCCGCACCGATCTGGCCAACTGACCCGTCCAAACGACCGCGAGGGTGAACATGGCGACCGAGGACCAGCTCCGCGAATATCTGCGACGGGCCACCACCGAACTGCAGGAGACCCGCCGGCAACTGGGTGAGGTGCGGGCCAGGACCCGCGAGCCGATCGCGATCGTCGGAATGGCCTGCCGCTATCCCGGTGGAGTCCGGACGCCGGAACAGCTGTGGGAACTCGTCAGCACCGGCACCGACGGCATCACCGCCTTCCCCGACGACCGCGGCTGGGAGACCGGCGAGTTCGGCCCCGACCCGCAGGGCGGATTCCTCTACGACGCGGCCGATTTCGACGCCGCCTTCTTCGGGATCAGTCCGCGTGAGGCGCTGGCGATGGACCCGCAGCAGCGCCTGCTGTTGGAGACGTCGTGGGAGGCGTTCGAGCGGGCTGGCATCGATCCCACGTCGGTCCGCGGCAGCCGCACCGGCGTCTTCACCGGGCTGATGTACGCCGACTACGGCGCCCGGCTGCACAAGGTGCCCGAGGCGATCGAGGGCTACCTCGGCAACGGAAACATCGGCAGCGTCGCCTCCGGTCGAGTCGCCTACACCTTCGGTCTCGAAGGCCCCGCGGTGACCGTGGACACCGCCTGCTCCTCGTCGCTGGTCGCACTACACCTGGCGGCGCAGGCACTGCGCCAGGGCGAGTGCGACCTCGCCCTGGCGGGGGGCGTCACCACCATGTCATCGCCCCGGGTCTTCGTCGACTTCCTGCGGCAGGGCGGCTTGGCGGCCGATGGTCGATGCAAATCATTTGCCGGTACGGCGGATGGAACGGGTTGGGGTGAGGGTGTCGGCCTGCTTCTGGTGGAGCGGTTGTCGGATGCGCAGCGGAATGGTCATCCGGTGCTGGCGGTGGTGCGCGGTAGTGCGGTGAATCAGGACGGAGCAAGTAGCCGTCTGACCGCGCCGAATGGGCCCGCGCAGGAGCGTGTTATTCGGCAGGCGTTGGCTAATGCGCGTTTGTCGGTGGTGGATGTGGATGTGGTGGAGGCGCATGGTACGGGTACGACGTTG
>NZ_JBICSY010000024.1:0-1239 GCF_043197345.1 Micromonospora sp. NPDC049175
CGATCTGCTCCCGCTCCAGCGGGCTCAACCTCGACGCCATAACCACCCCAACGAAGATCACGGAAGGGTGTTGCAACCACCAGTTGAGCCCGCCGCGCTAACGGAAACTGTCCAAGATCTGGTGGTGTGGTGGCCTCGCCGCGGTGAAAGCTGTTCGGATGCTGCCTGCCGATGACGCCGATGCACTCGACTGGCTCGCCTTCGAGCAGGCGGGCGTGCTGACGACCGCGCAGGTCTCCAGTCTGCTCAGCGAGGGGATGGTCCGTGGTCGAATCCGTTCCGGCCGGTGGCGGTCGATCTGTCGCGGGATCCTGCTGACCGGCAACGGGCGCCTGAGCCGCGACCAGCAGCTCTGGGTCGCGGTGCTGGCCGCAGGACCAGATGCGATGCTGGCCGGGGTAACCGCCGCCACCGAGGCCGGGGTACGCGGGCTGCGCCGTGAGCCACTGCACGTGCTGGTGCCGGCCGCTCGCCGTGCCGCACGGGCCTCTCTGCGTCGCCTCCCCATCGACATGCCCGCGGTGCTTGTGCATCGCACGTCGGTGCTGCCGGACTCGCACCGGCAACTCGCCCGTCCGCCGCGTACCACGACGGCCAGAGCGCTCGTCGACGCGGCGGGATGGGCGGTCGGTGTGCAGGAGGCGCAAGGGGTGCTGGCGTCCGGTTGTCAACAGCGGCGGGTGCTGCCCGAGGAGTTGCAGACCGTGCTCGACGTCCTCCCCCGAGCGCCCCGCCGGCACCTGATCCAACAGACGATCGGTGACATCGCCGGCGGCGCGCAGGCACTCTCCGAGATCGACTTCCTGCGCCTCTGCCGCCGGCATCGGCTGCCCGTACCTGATCTTCAGGAACATCGGGTCGACGCGGCGGGCCGCAACCGCTGGCTGGACGCGTACTGGCGACAGTGGCGGGTGCAGGTCGAGATCGACGGCGCGCACCACATGGACGCTCGGCAATGGGCGGACGACATGCGTCGGCAGAACGCCGTCTGGACCAGCGGCGACCGGATCCTGCGCTTTCCTGCCTGGCTGGTACGCGCCCGCCCCGCCGAGGTCGCCGACACCGTCCGGCGGGCCCTCGTCGCAGCCGGCTGGCCCCCCGACCAATCCCAACGCCATCCGACGCATACATAGATCTTGGACAGTTTCCGTTCGCGCGGAACTATTCAGTCCCATGACATCTGTCAGTGTTGAAGTCCCGATACATGTGTCACTCGGTAGGGATCTTGGGCGTGCTGGT